>NZ_ARVW01000001.1:6555000-7833004 GCF_000384315.1 Amycolatopsis nigrescens CSC17Ta-90
TGGAACTACTGGTTGATGCCGGCGTCTGGTGATGCCTGCGCGTGTGAGTACTGGCCCTTTGGGGTCGTGGAAAGCGTGATGCGGGGTTGGTGGGTGTTGGTGTTCATTGGCATGCTGTTGGGTCCTGAGGCAACACGCCTTGGGGTCATCTGATCCTTCGGAGTTGTTGTTTCGTGGGTGTGGTGTTTGAGAACTGTAGAGTGGATGCGAGCATCTTTGTGGTCAAGTTGTTAAGGGCACATGGTGGATGTCTAGGCTTCAGGAGCCGATGAAGGACGTGGGAGGCTGCGATATGCCTCGGGGAGCTGTCAACCGAGCTGAGATCCGAGGATTTCCGAATGGGGAAACCCAGCACTCGTGATGGAGTGTTACCCGCATCTGAATATATAGGGTGTGTGGAGGGAACGCGGGGAAGTGAAACATCTCAGTACCCGCAGGAAGAGAAAACAACCGTGATTCCGTGAGTAGTGGCGAGCGAAAGCGGATGAGGCTAAACCGTATGCATGTCAAGTTGTCAGGCGTTGTGTGTGCGGTGTTGTGGGACCCAGCGTGAAGATTCTGACAGGTCTTCGGATGCGCGCCATGGTTAGCGGAACACTTTGGGATAGGTGACCGGAGTGGGTGAGAGTCCCGTACGCGAAAGCTGTGGTTTGTGTGTTTGTTTGGTGTTCCCGAGTAGCAGCGAGCTCGTGGAATTTGCTGTGAATCTGCCGGGACCACCCGGTAAGCCTAAATACTTCCTGGAGACCGATAGCGGACTAGTACCGTGAGGGAAAGATGAAAAGTACCCCGGGAGGGGAGTGAAAGAGTACCTGAAACCGTGTGCCTACAAGCCGTCAGAGCATGGTGACATGTGATGGCGTGCCTTTTGAAGAATGAGCCTGCGAGTTAGTGCTGCGTGGCGAGGTTAACCCGTGTGGGGTAGCCGTAGCGAAAGCGAGTCTGAATAGGGCGAATGTAGTCGCGTGGTCTAGACCCGAAGCGGAGTGATCTACCCATGGCCAGGGTGAAGCGACGGTAAGACGTCGTGGAGGCCCGAACCCACTTAGGTTGAAAACTGAGGGGATGAGCTGTGGGTAGGGGTGAAAGGCCAATCAAACTCCGTGATAGCTGGTTCTCCCCGAAATGCATTTAGGTGCAGCGTCACATGTTTCACATCCGGGGTAGAGCTACTGGATGGTCTAGGGGCCTTACCGGGTTACCGAAATCAACCAAACTCCGAATACGGGTGTGTGAGAGTGTGGCAGTGAGACGGCGGGGGATAAGCTTCGTCGTCGAGAGGGAAACAGCCCAGAACACCAGCTAAGGCCCCTAAGTGTGTGCTCAGTGGGAAAGGATGTGGGATTGCCCAGACAACCAGGAGGTTGGCTTAGAAGCAGCCACCCTTGAAAGAGTGCGTAATAGCTCACTGGTCAAGTGGTCCTGCGCCGACAATGTAGCGGGGCTTAAGCACACCGCCGAAGCTGTGTCATTGACACAAGAGATCCGCTTCAACGTTCGCGTTGTTGTGTAGTCGTGTTGATGGGTAGGGGAGCGTCCTGCATCCAGGGAAGCCACGGTGTGAACCAGTGGTGGAGGGTGTGGGAGTGAGAATGCAGGCATGAGTAGCGAAAGCAGAGTGAGAAACTCTGCCGCCGGATGACCAAGGGTTCCTGGGCCAGGCTAATCCGCCCAGGGTAAGTCGGGACCTAAGGCGAGGCCGACAGGCGTAGTCGATGGATAACGGGTTGATATTCCCGTACCCGTGTATGTTCGTCCCTGATGAGGCGGTTGATACTAACCACCCAAAGCATCATGGTGAAGCCTTCGGGTGGAGTTGTGGTGTGGAGCGTGGGATCTGATTCCGTAGTAGTCAAGCGATGGGGTGACGCAGGAAGGTAGCTCCGCCAGTGAATGGTAGTACTGGTGTAAGCGTGTAGGAGGAGGTATAGGTAAATCCGTACCTCGTATACTCTGAGACGTGATGCGTAGCCGTTGAGGTGAAGTAGGGTGATCCTATGCTGCCGAGAAAAGCCTCTAGCGAGAACATGTACGGCCCGTACCCCAAACCAACACAGGTGGTCAGGTAGAGAATACTAAGGCGATCGGGTGAACTGTGGTTAAGGAACTCGGCAAAATGCCCCCGTAACTTCGGGAGAAGGGGGGCCAAAGCACTTGAAGCCCCGTGCGGGCTAGGGTGAGTTGGCCGCAGAGACCAGCGGAAAGCGACTGTTTACTAAAAACACAGGTCCGTGCGAAGAAGCAATTCGATGTATACGGACTGACGCCTGCCCGGTGCTGGAACGTTAAGAGGACCGGTTAACTCCCTTTGGGGGGTGAAGCTGAGAATTTAAGCGCCAGTAAACGGCGGTGGTAACTATAACCATCCTAAGGTAGCGAAATTCCTTGTCGGGTAAGTTCCGACCTGCACGAATGGCGTAACGACTTTCCGGCTGTCTCAACCACAGGCCCGGCGAAATTGCACTACGAGTAAAGATGCTCGTTACGCGCGGCAGGACGGAAAGACCCCGGGACCTTTACTATAGTTTGGTATTGGTTTTCGGTTCGGCTTGTGTAGGATAGGTGGGAGACTGTGAAGGCATCACGCTAGTGGTGGTGGAGTCAATCTTGAAATACCACTCTGGTCGAATTGGGAATCTCAACCTCGGACCATGATCTGGTTCAGGGACAGTGCCTGATGGGTAGTTTAACTGGGGCGGTTGCCTCCTAAAGAGTAACGGAGGCGCCCAAAGGTTCCCTCAGCCTGGTTGGCAATCAGGTGTTGAGTGCAAGTGCACAAGGGAGCTTGACTGTGAGACTGACGGGTCGAGCAGGGACGAAAGTCGGGACTAGTGATCCGGCACCACCTGGTGGAAGGGGTGTCGCTCAACGGATAAAAGGTACCCCGGGGATAACAGGCTGATCTTGCCCAAGAGTCCATATCGACGGCATGGTTTGGCACCTCGATGTCGGCTCGTCGCATCCTGGGGCCGGAGTAGGTCCCAAGGGTTGGGCTGTTCGCCCATTAAAGCGGCACGCGAGCTGGGTTTAGAACGTCGTGAGACAGTTCGGTCCCTATCCGCCGCGCGCGTAGGAGACTTGAGGAAGGCTGTCCCTAGTACGAGAGGACCGGGACGGACGAACCTCTGGTATGCCAGTTGTCACGCCAGTGGCATGGCTGGTTAGCCACGTTCGGAAGGGATAACCGCTGAAGGCATCTAAGCGGGAAGCCTGTTCCAAGATGAGGTCTCCCACCCCTTTGTGGGTTAAGGCCCCCAAGAGACCATTGGGTTGATAGGCCAGAAATGGACGCACCGTGAGGTGTTATCGAGTTGACTGGTACTAATAGGCCGAGGACTTGCCCACAAACATGCTACGCATCCGCTCTACAGCTCTGAAACACCACACCACCCCGCAGCAACTATGTGGGCGGGGTTGTGGTGTTGATAGAGTTACGGTGGTCATGGCGGCAGGGAAACGCCCGGTCCCATTCCGAACCCGGAAGCTAAGCCTGCCAGCGCCGATGGTACTGCACCCGAAGGGGTGTGGGAGAGTAGGACACCGCCGAACACCCTTTCCGAAGGGCCCGCTAGGGTTGCCAGTTGGCTCCCTAGCGGGCCTTTCGTGCGTCTGAGGTATTTTTCATGGGTCAGTAGGAGGCCAGGTGTCCGAGTTCGGTCGGCGTAACTCAGAGGATGACGCCGAGTCCGCTCGCCCGCGTCGGGATTCCGGTCCCCGCGGCGACCGGCCGGACGGAGCACGTGGCGGCCAGCGCGGCTCGTCGCCGGATCGGCGGCAACCCCCCAAGGACCGCGGGGGCGCGGGCAGGCCGCGGCGCGACGACCGCGGCACCGGCCGGCCGGCCGGCGGCTCCGATCGTGGTGACAGAGGCGACCGGGGCCGTGGCGACTCGCCGCGTGCCGGCGGTGACCGCCAGGGCCCGCGCAAACCCTTCACCGGTGGCCAGGATCGCCGTGGCGGCGACCGGCAGGGCGCACCACGGGACGACCGGCGCTCCGGCTCGTCGCACGGCGGTTCGAAGGACAGGCCCGCCTGGAAGGACCGGGACAGCCGGGACAGTGCTGCCCGTCCGGATCGTGGCGCCCGCAGGGACGGCCCGCCGCGCGACGACCGGCGCGGTGCGCCCAGGGACGATCGGCGCGGTGCGCCCCGTGACGACAAACGCGGCGGCTCCTGGGGCGACAAGCGCGGTACGGCCGCGAGGAACGACCGTGGCAGCGGCGGTCCCCGCGACGATCGGCGTGGCACGCCGAGGGATGACCGGCGTGGCGGCCCGCGTGACGATCGTCGTGGCAGCGGGTCGAGCAGCGGGTCGAGCAGCGGGTCGAGCAATGGGCCGAGGGACGATCGCCGGAGTGCTCCCGGCGCCGACAAGCGCGGCGGGGATCGTTTCGAGCGGCGCACCGACGACCGCCGTCCGGAACGGACCGGCGGCGACCGGCGCGACTCCCGGCCTCCCCGCTTCGAGAGCCGCCCTGACCGTCCGGTGGACGACAAAACGCTGGCCAGGGAACTGCTCGAAGCACCAGAGCTGCCGGAGGGCATCGAGTTCTCGGACCTGGACGCCGAGGCGCGCCAGGAACTGCGCACCCTGCCGAAGGCATTGGCCGAGACGGTCGGCAAGCACCTGGTCGCCGCGGGCGGCCTGATGGACGAGGACCCGGAAGCGGCGCTCGAGCACGCCAAGTACGCGAAGGCGAAGGCATCCAGGGTGCCGATCGTGCGCGAAGCCCTCGGACTGGTGGCCTACCACGCCGGCAACTGGGCGGAAGCCCTGTCCGAGCTGCGCGCGGTCCGGCGGATGACCAGGACCGACGCGCACGTGGCCATCATCGCGGACGCGGAACGCGCGCTCGGCCGTCCGGAACGCGCGCTGGACCTCGCCAAGGAGGTCAACACCGGCGCGCTGCCGAAGGACATCCAGATCGAGCTCCGGATCGTCGCCGCCGGTGCCCGCCGGGATCTCGGGCAGGTCGACGCCGCGGTGGTCTCCCTGCAGGGCGCGGATCTCGACGCGGCCAAGCGCGAGCCGTGGAGCGGCAGGCTGTTCTACGCCTACGCGGACAATCTGGCCGCCGCCGGCAGGCGCGAAGAGGCCGTCCAGTGGTTCCTGCACGCCGTCGAGGCCGACCAGGACGAGGAGACGGACGCCGCCGAACGCGTGGCCGAACTCGCCGAGGACGGCCCGGAAGACACCGATGAGTGACTCGCTGCTGGACAGCTACGACGCACTGCTGCTCGACCTGGACGGCACGGTCTACCACGGCGTCAACGTGATCCCCGGTGCCGCCGAGGTGCTGGAGACGGCACGGGAGCGCGATGTCCCGGTCCGGTTCGTCACCAACAACGCCTCCAAGGCGCCGGTGGCAGTGGCCGAGCACCTGCGCGCGCTGGGCGTCGCCGGGGTGCCGAGTGAGGTGAACACCAGTGCGCAGGCCGCGGCCGGAGTGCTCCGGGACCGGGTCGCCGTCGGCGAGACGGTGCTCGTGGTCGGTACGGACTCGCTGGCGGCCGAGGTCGCCGCGGTCGGCCTGAAACCGGTCCGCACCGTGCGCGCGGGCCGGGAAGGCATCGCCGCCGTGGTGCAGGGTCACTCGCCGGACACCGGCTGGGCCGACCTCGCGGAGGCCTGCCTGGCGATCCGGGCCGGTGCGCTGTGGGTGGCCTGCAACGCGGACGTCACGCTGCCGGCCGAGCGCGGCCTGCTGCCCGGCAACGGTGCCATGGTGGCGGCCCTGCGCGCCGCGACCGGTACCGAGCCGGCGGTGGCGGGCAAACCGCAGACTCCGCTGTTCGAGACCGCCGCGGGATCGGCCGGTGCGAGCCGCCCGCTGGTCGTCGGCGACCGGCTGGACACCGATATCGCCGGCGCGGTGGCGGCCGGGATGGACGCGCTGGTGGTGCTCACCGGCGTGGCGACCCCGGCCACCCTGCTGGCCGCGGTTCCCGCCGAGCGGGCCCGCTACCTCGCCGCCGACCTGAGCGCGCTGACCGAGCCGGCCGAACTGCTCGCGATCGGGCCGCAGCCGGGCTGGCAGGTGCACGCCGAGGACGGTGCACTGGTGGCCACCGGTGACGGCGCCGCGGACGCCACGGCGTTGCTGCGGGTGCTCTGCGGGGTGGCATGGCAGACCGGCGTGACTACCGTCCGTGCGAGTGGCGATCACGCTGCTGCGGCATTGGTGGAGCTGGCCCTCACCTGACTGCCACCCCATGGCCGCGGATCGGTTAGCGTTGGGGGGTGCAGGAGCAGAACGACCCCATGCCGCGACCGGTGCCCGGCCCCCCGCCCGGTGCCGATCAGGCCCAGCCGCAGCGGACCGACCCCAGGGCCGGGATCGACGAGGCGGTGGCCGGCCTGGACGAGCTGGACCAACTGCCGCTCGCCGAGCACGTGGAGCGGTTCGACGCGGTGCACACGGAACTCACCGTGGCACTGTCCAGCATCGACAAGGTGTGAATCATGCCCCGTAGGGCGCGTCTCGACGCCGAGTTGGTGCGGCGGGGCCTCGCCCGGTCCAGGGAACACGCGAGCACGCTGATCGGCGACGGCAAGGTGCTGGTGAACGGCATGGTGGCCGGTAAACCGGCGACCGGGGTGGAAGCCGGGGCGCCGATCCTGGTGCGCGAGGCGGACGATCCGAACTGGGCTTCGCGGGGGGCGCACAAGCTGCTCGGCGCGCTCGAAGTCTTCGGCCCCGCCGGTCTTTCGGTGACCGGGAAACGCTGCTTGGACGCGGGCGCCTCCACCGGCGGGTTCACCGATGTGCTGCTCCGCGCCGGCGCCGCCACCGTGTTCGCCGCGGACGTCGGACGCGGGCTGCTGGACTGGCGGCTGCGGACCGACGAGCGCGTGGTGGTGCTGGACAAGACCAACGTGCGCAACCTCGCCCCGGAGCGGCTCGGCGGCCCGGTCGACCTGGTGGTCGGGGACCTGTCGTTCATTTCGCTGCGCCTGGTGCTGCCCGCGCTGCTGGCCTGCTCGGCCGGTGGCGCGGATCTGGTGCCGATGGTGAAACCGCAGTTCGAGGTTGGCAAGGAACGGCTCGGCAGCGGCGGGGTGGTGCGCGACCCGGAGCTGCGGGCCGCTGCCGTGCTGGAGGTGCTGGCGGCCGCGGCGGAGCTGGGGCTGGCCACCCGCGGTGTGGTCGCCAGCCCGCTGCCGGGACCGTCCGGCAATGTCGAATACTTCATCTGGTTGCGGCACGCGCCGGACGAGTCCACTGTGGACGGCGTGCAAGACGTCGAGGGACTCGTCCGAGCCGCGGTCGCGGAAGGGCCACAGTGACCGGAAATCGTGAGGTGCTGCTCGTCGTGCACCCGGACCGGGATACCACCAGGGATGCCGCGCGAGCGGTGGCCGCGCGGTTCGAAAAGGCCGGCATCCGGCTGCGGGTGGTGGACGAAGAGGTGCGCGACCTGATCGAACCGGACGGGGGGATCGGCGCGCCGTGCGTGGTGGTGGCGCCGGAGGACAACCCGGCGGCCGGCACCGAGCTGGTGTTCGTGCTCGGCGGTGACGGCACCCTGCTGCGCGCGGCCGAACTGGCGAGGCCGGCCGGGGTGCCGGTGCTCGGGGTGAACCTCGGCCGGGTCGGCTTCCTCACCGAGGCCGATTCGGAGGCGCTCGACGACGCGGTGCACCGGGCGGTGGACGGGCACTACCAGGTCGAAGAGCGGATGACCATCGACGTGATGGTGACCGTGGACGGGTTCGAGGTGGCCCGCACCTGGGCGCTGAACGAAGCGAGCGTGGAGAAGAGCTCACGCGAGCGGATCCTGGACGCGCTGATCGAGGTGGACGGCAGGCCGGTCTCCTCGTTCGGCTGCGACGGGGTGCTCTGCGCGACCCCCACCGGCTCCACCGCCTACGCCTTCTCCGCCGGCGGGCCGATCATCTGGCCCGACGTGGAGGCGCTGCTGGTGGTGCCCAGCAACGCGCACGCGATGTTTTCCCGCCCGCTGGTGGTCTCCCGCAACTCGGTGATCACGGTCGGCATCGACCCTGACGGCTCGTCCGCGGTGCTGACCTGCGACGGGTTGCGGCACATCGAGCTGCCAAAGGGCGCCAGGGTGCAGGTGGTGTGCGGCCGGGTGCCGGTGCGGCTGGTCCGGCTGTGGAACGGGCCGTTCACCGACCGGCTGGTGCACAAGTTCTCGCTGCCGGTGAAGAGCTGGCGGGAGCGGCACGCCAGGGAATGACCGGTCCTTTTGCCTCTGGACGGCGAAGGTAATGGACTGTTCATCGCGATACGGGCAGCGGAAGGTCGGGGTGGACCGCTACGGTTGGCGTCGTGCTGGCCGAGATGCGTATTCAGGGCCTTGGCGTGATCGAGGACGCCCTGCTCGAGTTGCACCCGGGATTCACGGTGGTCACCGGGGAGACCGGCGCCGGTAAGACGATGGTGGTCAGCGGCCTGCATCTGCTCTCGGGTGGCCGCTCGGAGGCGTCCAAGGTGCGCACCGGCTCCGGCAAGGCGGTGGTCGAGGGCCGGTTCGAACGGGTGGGCGCCGAGCAGGCGATCCGGATCATCGGGGACTCCGGCGCGGACATCGACGAGGACGGCAGCGTGATCGCGCTGCGTTCGGTCGGCTCCGACGGCCGGTCGCGGGCGCACCTCGGCGGCCGTTCGGTGCCGGTGGGCGTGCTCGGCGAGCTCGCCGAGCAGCTGCTGGCCGTGCACGGCCAGAACGATCAGCTCCGGCTGCTGCGCCCGGCCGAGCAGCGGGCGGTGATCGACCGGTTCGCCGGGGACGCGGTGGCCGAGCCGCTGGCCGAGTACCACGCCGTCCGCGAACAGTGGCTGCGGGTGGTGGCCGAGCTGGCCGAGCGCTCCAGCCGCTCGCGGGAACTGGCCCAGCAGGCCGATCTGCTGCGGCACGGTCTGGACGAGATCGCCGCGGTGGACCCGAAACCGGGTGAGGACACCGAACTTGCCGAGCAGGTCAACCGGCTGGCCGCGGTGGACGAGCTGCGGGCCGCGGCCACCGGCGCGCAGGCCGCGGTGTCCGGTGGCGCGGACGCCGACCCGGACCTGCCCGGCGCGCTCGGCCTTGTCGGCGAGGCGCAGCGGCGGCTGGCCGGTGCCGAGGACGCCGTGCTGCGCGAGCTGGCGCCCCGGCTGGTCGAGGCATCGGTACTGCTCTCCGACGTCGGTGCCGAGCTCGGTCACTACCTGGACGCGCTGGACGCCGATCCGGAGCGGCTGGAGCAGGTGCTCGCCAGGCAGTCCGACCTCAAGAAGCTGACCAGGAAGTACGCGGCCGATGTGGACGGGGTGCTCGCCTGGGCGGAGGACGCCGGCACCCGTCTCTCCACAATGGACACTTCGGAGGAGGCGCTGGCCGCGCTCGCCGCGCAGCGGGACGAGCTGGCCACCCGGCTGGCCGGGCACGCGGCCGTGCTGTCCAAGGCCAGGACGGCCGCGGCGAGCGAGTTGGCGGGAGAGATCACCGCGGAGCTGTCCGGGCTGGCGATGGGCCAGGCCGAGATCGAGGTGACCGTCCGCCAGCGCCGCGCGGAGGAGTCCGATCCGCACGCGCTGTTGGTCGACGGTGCGCTGGCACATGCCGGCCCGGAAGGCGTGGACGACGTCGAACTGCTGCTGCGCGCGCACGGCGGCGCGCCCGCGCTGCCGGTGCACAAGGCGGCCTCCGGCGGTGAGCTGTCCAGGGTGATGCTGGCCATCGAGGTGGTGCTGGCGCACGCGGACACCGTGCAGACCCTGGTGTTCGACGAGGTCGACGCCGGGGTCGGCGGCAGGGCCGCGGTGGAGATCGGCAGGCGGCTGTCCAGGCTCGCCCGCAGCCACCAGGTACTGGTGGTCACCCACCTGCCCCAGGTCGCCGCCTTCGCGGACCGGCACCTGGTGGTGGACAAGGGCACCGCGCAGGGCATCACCCGCAGCGGGGTGCGCGTGCTCGAGCAGTCCGAGCGGGTGCTGGAGCTGGCCAGGATGCTGGCCGGAATGGACGGTACCGAGACCGGCCGGGCCCATGCCGAGGAGCTGCTCGCCGTGGCGGAGACCGACAAGGCGGCCGCCACCCCGAAAAAACGGTCCGGAGCTGCGCGCGCGACGAAGAAGAAGGGTGGCGCGAGAGCGTCCGGGCGGGTCAGCTGACCCGCCCGAACCACACCTTCGAGTGAGCTTGTCCGCCTAGCAGCTTTGTCCGGGCACGACAAGAGGTAAGCCGTCCCTTCGGCGTGGCGGACGCATCAACAGGTGTCCATTTGTCACCATCAGTGCCATGAAGCTCACCGGCCTGCTCACGAAGAACAACGAAGCCCTCCCGGGTATCACCGGGGTGGCCAGGGTTGATCGCCGCACCCGGGAGCTGCTGCGCCGGATCGGGCCCGGTGACGTCGTCGTGCTCGACCAGCTCGACCTCGACCGGACCACCGCGGACGCGCTGGTCGCCGCCGAGGTCGCCGGTGTGGTCAACGCGTCCCCGTCGATTTCCGGGCGGTTTCCCAACCTGGGGCCGGAAATCCTGCTCGGCGCGGACATCCCGCTGATCGACGGGGTCGGCGGCGACGTCCTGCGCGGCATCAAGGACGGCAGCAAGGTCCGGTTGCACGAGGGCGGGATCTACCTCGGTGAGCGCCAGGTCGCCTCGGGCACGGTGCAGACGCGGGAGAGCGTCGCGGACCAGATGATCGAGGCCAAGGCCGGGATGTCCAGCCAGCTGGAGGCGTTCTCCGCGAACACCATCGAGTTCCTCCGCCGCGAGCGCACGCTGATCCTGGACGGGGTCGGCGTGCCCGAGGTGCGGGTGCAGCTCAAGGACCGGCACGTGCTGGTGGTCGCCCCCGGCAAGGGGCACGTGCACGATCTGAAGCAGCTCAAGAAGTACATCGCCGAGCACCGGCCGGTGCTGGTCGGGGTGGACGCCGGCGCGGACTCGCTGCGGGCGATGGGCTACCGGCCGGACATCATCGTGGGCGACCCGCTCGGCATCGACGCGGACACGCTCAAGAGCGGCGGTGAGGTGGTGGTGCCGGCGCAGCCGGACGGGCACGCGCCGGGCGTCGGCCGCATCCAGGACCTCGGCATCGGCGCGGTCACCTTCCCGGCATCGGGCAACTCGGAGGACCTCGCGCTGCTGCTGGCCGACGCGCACCAGGCGAGCCTGGTGGTGACCGTCGGGTTCCAGGCCACCCTGCGCGAGTTCCTCGACCACGGCCGGTCCGGCTCCAACCCGTCCACCTTCCTCACCAGGCTGAAGCTGGGCACCAAGCTGGTGGACGGCAAGGCGGTCGCGACCCTGCACCGCAGCCGGGTGTCGGTCGGCTCGATCGTGCTGCTGGTGGTGGCCGCGATCGTGGTCGTGGTGGCCGCGCTGCTGGTCTCCGACGTCGGCGACGTCTACCTCGACTGGGCCGGGGACACCTGGAATTCGTTCGCAAGCTGGGTCAAGGGGCTCTTCACGTGATTTCGTTGCGCTACCACATCGTTTCCATCGCCGCGGCGTTCCTGGCGCTGGCCATCGGGGTCGTGCTCGGCTCGACGGCGCTGAACGGTTCGCTGCTTTCCGGGCTCTCGGACGAGAAGAGCAATCTGGGCAACCAGGTGGCCGACCTCGAAGCCCAGCGCAACGCGCTGAACGCCAGGCTGGCCGACGCGGACTCGTTCGCCGGCGCGATGGGCCCCAAGGTGGTGCAGGGCGCGCTGGACAAGCGCTCGGTCGTGCTGATCACCACCGAGGACGCCAAGCCGGCGGACCGGGACGCGCTGCGCGACCTGGTCGGCCAGGCCGGTGCCTCGGTGACCGGCGAGGTCCAGTTGACCGAGGCCTTCGCGGATCCGGCGAAGGCCGACCAGCTGCGCCAGGTGGTGACCAGGCTGCAGCCCGCCGGGGTGCAGTTCCCCACCGCGGGTGACCCCGGCACCCTCGCCGGTGCCCTGCTCGGCTCGGTTTTGCTGCTGAACAAGGATTCCGCGCAGCCGCAGTCCACACCGGACGAGCTCGCGGCCGCGCTCGGCGGGCTCACCGACGGCGGTTTCGTCCGGCCGAGCCAGGGCGTGAAACCGGCCCAGCAGGCCATCGTGCTCACCGGCGGGCAGGCCACCGGGGACGGCGCGGGCGACCGGGCGGCCACCGTCGCCCGGTTCTCCACCCAGCTCGACCGTGCCGGGGCCGGCACCGTGCTCGCCGGCGACCCGGCGTCCGCGGAGGGCACCGGCGCGGTTGGCAACGCGCGCGCGGACACCTCCTCCACCTCGATTCTGTCCACTGTGGACAACGTGGACACGGCGGCCGGCCGGGTGACCGTGATACTGGCGCTGCGCGAGCAGCTGGACGGCAAGGCGGGCCGCTACGGCATCGCCGGCAACGCCGAGGCACCCGCCCCCGGCGTCGACCAACCCGGCAGCTGACCCCCCAACATGCCGTGAAGGGCCCCTTGCCTACCTTCAAAGTAGGCAAGGTGGCCTTCACGGACCGGGGTCAGGAGTGCAGCAGGGTGGTCCAGGCGTCGACGAAACCGGGGAAGGTCTTGCCGACGGTGGCCGGGTTCTCCACCTGGACGCCGGGCACCCGCAGGCCGAGTACCGCGCCCGCCATCACCAGGCGATGGTCGTCGTAGGTGTGGAACTCGCCGCCGTGCAGCGGGGCCGGGGTGATCCGCAGGCCGTCTTCGGTCTCGGTCACGTCGCCGCCGAGCCCGGACAGCTCGGTGGCCAGCGCGGTCAGCCGGTCCGTCTCGTGCCCGCGCAGGTGCGCCACCCCGGAGATGACCGACGGGCCGTCCGCGAAGCACAGCAGCGCGGCGATCACCGGGGTCAGCTCGCCCACCTCGTGCAGGTCCAGGGTGACGCCGGGGATCTCGCCGGTGCCGGTGACGGTGAGCCCGTCCGCGCCGAGCTCCACCCGCTGGCCGAGTTCGGTCAGCAGGCTCCGCAGCCAGTCACCCGGCTGCGTGGTGCGTTCCGGCCAGCCGGTGACTCGGACCGTGCCGCCGGCCGCCACCGCCGCGGCCACGAACGGCGCCGCGGTGGAGAGATCGGGCTCGACGGTGTAGTTCGGGCAGGCCAGCCGAGCCGGGCCGACGTGGAACTCGGTGCCGTCACGTTCGGTCTCCGCGCCGAACCGGCGCAGCAGGTCGATGGTCATCGCGATATGCGGTTCACTGGGCGGTGCCCCGCCGACCAGTCGCACCGTGACACCTTCGTCGAAGGACGGCCCGGCCAGCAGCAGGGCGGAGAGGAACTGGCTGGACGCGGACGAGTCCAGGTCCACCTTCCCGCCGCGCACCCGGCCCTTGCCGTGCACGGTGAACGGCGGCGCGCCGCGGCCGTCGTCCTCGATCTGGACGCCCAGCTCGCTCAGCGCGCGCAGCAGCGGCGCCACCGGCCGCCGCCGGATCGCCTCGTCGCCGTCGAAGCGCACCGCGCGGTTGCCCAGCCCGGCCAGCGCGGGGGTGAACCTGGCGACGGTGCCCGCGTTGCCCAGCGCGACCGCGACCGGGGCGTCACCCTCCGTGCTCAGCGGTGAGATCCGCACGCCGTCCGGGCCCGGCTGGTAGCTCCCACCCATGGCGGCCAGCGCGTCCAGCATGAGCACGGTGTCCCTGGACTCCAGCGGGGTGCGCACCAGCGTCGAGGTGCTGGACAACCCGGCCAGCAGGTAGGCCCGGTTGGTGATGGATTTCGAGCCGGGCACCTGGACTACCGCGTTGAGCGGCCCTGGCGCGACCGGCGCTGTCCAGGTGTTTCGCGGTTCCGCTGGTTCGGGCACGACGCCTCTTTCCTCGATCGGCAGGACTCTCCAGCCGAGGCTACCGAGCGCGCGGCGCCCAGTGCGATAAGGTGGAAGCCCGTGGGACTTCAGCCGCGGACAACCAAGTATGTCTTTGTCACCGGAGGCGTCGCCTCCTCTCTGGGCAAGGGGCTCACCGCCTCGAGCCTGGGTCAGCTTCTGACCGCTCGTGGACTCAGGGTCACGATGCAGAAGCTGGACCCCTACCTCAATGTGGACCCTGGGACGATGAACCCGTTCCAGCATGGCGAGGTCTTCGTCACCGACGACGGTGCCGAGACCGACCTCGACATCGGGCACTACGAACGCTTCCTCGACCGCAACCTCTCCGGCTCGGCCAACGTGACCACCGGGCAGGTGTACTCCGAGGTGATCGCCAAGGAGCGGCGCGGGGAATACCTCGGCGACACCGTCCAGGTGATCCCGCACATCACCGACGAGATCAAGTCGCGGATCATGGCCGTTGCCGAGACCGACGGCACCGGGCTGCAGCCAGATGTGGTGATCACCGAGGTCGGTGGCACCGTTGGCGACATCGAGTCGCTGCCCTTCCTGGAGGCCTGCCGCCAGGTCCGGCACGACGTCGGCCGGGACAACTGCTTCTTCCTGCACGTTTCGCTGGTGCCGTACCTGGCGCCGTCGGGCGAGCTGAAGACCAAGCCGACCCAGCACTCGGTGGCGGCGCTGCGCAACATCGGCATCCAGCCGGACGCGCTGGTCTGCCGGGCCGACCGGGACCTGCCCGACGACCTCAAGCGCAAGATCGGCCTGATGTGCGATGTGGACACCGAGGCCGTGGTCGCCTGCCCGGATGCCCCGTCCATCTACGACATCCCGAAGGTGCTGCACCGCGAGGCGCTGGACGCCTACGTGGTGCGGCGGCTCGGCCTGCCGTTTCGGGACGTGGACTGGACGGTGTGGGGCGATCTGCTCGACCGGGTGCACAACCCCTCGGAAACGGTCCGGGTGGCCGTGGTGGGCAAGTACATCGATCTGCCGGACGCCTATCTCTCGGTGACCGAGGCGCTGCGCGCCGGCGGGTTCGCCCAGCGGGCCAAGGTGGAGATCGTCTGGGTCGCCTCGGACCGGGCCACCACCCCGGCCGGCGCGGCCGCCGCGCTGTCCGATGTGGACGGTGTGCTGGTGCCGGGCGGGTTCGGCGTGCGCGGTATCGAGGGCAAGATCGGCGCCATCAGCTACGCCAGGACGCGGGGCATCCCGGTGCTCGGGCTGTGCCTCGGCCTGCAGTGCATGGTGATCGATGCGGCAAGGAACCTGGCCGGGATCGAGGGCGCCAACTCCGCCGAGTTCGACGAGGACAGTGCGCACCCGGTGATCTCCACCATGGCGGAGCAGCGGGACGTGGTCGCCGGCGAGCGGGACATGGGCGGCACCATGCGGCTCGGCGCGTACCCGGCGAAGCTGAAGGCAGGCTCGCAGGTCGCCAAGGCCTACGGTTCGGGCGAGGCCTCCGAGCGGCACCGGCACCGCTACGAGGTGAACAACAGCTACCGCAAGCAGCTCGGTGCGGCCGGCTTGGTCTTCTCCGGGACCTCCCCGGACGACCGGCTGGTCGAGTTCGTCGAGCTGCCGGTCGAGGTGCACCCGTTCTTCGTCGGCACCCAGGCGCATCCGGAGCTGAAGAGCAGGCCGACCCGGCCGCACCCGCTGTTCAGCGCGTTCGTGCACGCGGCGGTCAAGTACCGCACCGCGGACCGGCTCCCGGTGGAGCTGCCGGAGTCGCCGGTGGGTGCCAGGTGAGCGAACCCGGCAGCCACGAGTTCCGGGTGGCCGCCACCGAGGACGTCTACCTGGGACGGGTCGTCGGGCTGCGGGTGGACGAGGTGGTGATGCCCGGCGGCGGCACCGCGCGCCGCGAGGTGGTCGAGCATCTCGGCGCGGTGGCGATCGCCGCGGTGGACGCCGATGGTGCCCTCACCCTGATCCACCAGTACCGGCACCCGCTCGGGCACCGGCTGTGGGAGTTGCCGGCCGGGCTGATCGACCACGCCGACGAGCTGCCGGTGGAGGCGGCGAAGCGGGAGCTGGTCGAGGAGGCCGGTCTGAGCGCCGGGCGCTGGGAAACACTGGTCGACGTGGCCGCTTCGCCGGGCTTCACCGACGAGGTGGTGCGCGTGTTCCTCGCCCGAGATCTGTCCGAAGTGGACAGGGAGATCCTCGGTGAGGAGGAGGCGGACCTGGTGGTGCGGAAGGTGCCGATGGCCGAAGCGGTCCGGATGGCGCTGGCGGGCGAGCTGATCAACGGGGCCACCGTTGGCGGAGTGCTCGCCGCGCACGCCGTGCTCTCCGGCGTGGCCGAGTCCCGCCCGGTGGACGCCCACTGGCCCGATCGGCCCAGCTCGTTCGCCGCGCGTCTTTCGCGCTGAGCCGCCGGTCAGCCGTCCAGCGGGCGGCCGTCGGCGATGCACCAGAGCGCGCCGGCTCCTGAGGCCGGCACCATGTTCGGCGCCGGCCTCGGGGCCGGGGTCCACGGCGGCGGTGGCGCGTACGGACAGCCTGCCGTCCGAGAAGTGCTGGGCCAGCAGCCGGTTGGCGTCCTCGCGCTCGGCCGTCCCGACCCGCATCGCATCCGGATCGGGCTGGCTCGACATCGGTGCATTTTACCCGCGGATGACCACCCCACCCGGCCGGAAAGTGCCTAGAGTGTGCGCGTGGCGAAGGTCGGTGGTACCAGTCGGGTCAGCGTGGCCGAGGCGGTCGCGGCCTACCTGGACCACCTCGCGGTGGAACGGGGCACCGCGCGCAACACCCTGGACAGCTACGCCCGCGACCTGCGCCGTTACCGCGAGTACCTGGAGCGGGCCGGTATCACCGCGTTCGACGTGATCACCGAGGCCACGGTCACCGAGTTCGGCGCGGTGCTGCGCGAGGGCAGCGAGGAGCACCAGCCGCTGGCCGCATCCTCCGCCGCGCGGGCGCTGGTCGCGGTGCGGGGGCTGCACAAGTTCGCGCACGTCGACGGCCTCACCGAGCACGATCCCGCGCGCGAGGTGCGCCCGCCCGCGGCGGCCAAGCGGCTGCCGAAGGCGCTGCCGGTGGACGACGTGCTGCGGCTGCTCGACATGCCGCCCGCCGAGGGGGACAGGGCGCTGCGGGACCGCGCGCTGCTCGAACTGCTCTACTCCACCGGCGCCAGGATCTCCGAAGCGGTCGGCCTCGACCTCGACGACGTGGACCACGGCGAACGCACCGTGCTGCTCGACGGCAAGGGCGGCAAGCAGCGGCTGGTGCCGATCGGCAGGCCGGCGGTGGAGGCGCTGGACGCCTACCTGGTGCGGGCGCGGCCGTCGCTGGCGGCCAGGGGGCGCGGCACCGCCGCGGTGTTCCTGAACGCGCGCGGTAGCAGGCTGTCCAGGCAGAGCGCGTGGCAGGTGCTCAAGACCAACGCCGAGCGGGCCGGCATCTCCGCCAGCGTCTCGCCGCACACCCTGCGCCACTCGTTCGCGACCCACCTGCTGGAAGGCGGCGCCGACGTACGGGTGGTGCAGGAGCTGCTCGGGCACGCGTCGGTGACCACGACCCAGGTCTACACCCTCGTCACGGTGAACACGCTGCGCGAGGTGTACGCCACGGCCCACCCCCGTGCACATGCTTAGCCAGGAGTTTCCCCGCCCACCTTTCGGGTGGATTTCGGCTATCCATGGGATAAGTAGTGCTCTAGTGCCCGGCGAGCCGCTTTGGCGAGCCTGACAGCGCCGGAATAGTCTGCCGAAGACCCCGCCTACGAGGAGCTTTCGCGCTATGTCGACACCCCAGCCGCCGGCTAGGTTGGCCGCGACCGCAAGTTCCGCCGCAGCGAACCTCAACAATCTCACCATCGCGACCGAGGGTGAGCCAGACATACCGGAGCCAGACGTTCAAACCCGCGGCAAACTGAAGGAAAAGGACAAGGACCGGGTCGGCCCGACCGGCCGGCCGTACCGGGAGATCCCCGAGCCACCGCTGATCGAGCGGCACGGCCCGGCCACGGTCCTGGCGATGTGCAACCAGAAGGGTGGGGTCGGCAAGACCACCTCGACGATCAACCTCGGCGCGGCGCTGGCCGAGTACGGCCGCCGCGTGCTGCTCGTGGACTTCGACCCGCAGGGTGCCCTCTCGGTGGGGCTCGGCATCCAGCCGCACGAACTGGACCAGACGGTCTACAACGTGATCATGGAGCGGTCCGTGGACATCTCCGACGTGGTCCGCAAGACCAGGGTGGAGAACGTCGACCTGCTGCCGAGCAACATCGACCTGTCCGCGGCGGAGGTGCAGCTGGTGGCCGAAGTCGGCCGCGAGCACACTTTGCTCCGGGTGCTTCGTCCGGTGATGAACGACTACGACTATGTTCTTGTCGACTGTCAGCCCTCACTCGGGCTACTCACGGTGAACGCACTGACCGCTGCGGACGGCGTGGTGATCCCGCTCGAGTGTGAGTTCTTCAGTCTGCGTGGGGTTGCGTTGCTGATCGACACCATCGAGAAAGTGCAGGAGCGCCTCAACCCCAAACTGGACATCACCGGGATTCTCGCCACCATGTTCGATCCGAGAACCCTGCATTCGAAGGAGGTCATGGCGCGCGTGGTGGAGGCATTCGGCGACACCGTGTTCGACACGGTGATCAACCGCACGGTGCGGTTCCCGGAGACCACAGTGGCCGGGGAGCCGATCACGAGCTGGGCACCGAAATCGGCCGGCGCGACCGCGTATCGCGCGCTGGCCCGTGAGGTGATCGCCCGGTGAGCAGGCGAGCCTCCCTGCCCGGGGCTTCGGAACTCTTCCGCCTGACCGGCAACAGCCCGGCGTTCGATACCCCGCCCCCGGCCGAGCAGCCCCCGCCGGCGCGGGAGAAGGCCAGCTCGAACGGCCGCAAGGAGCAGCTGCCCCAGAACGGTTCCGCGGCCCGCCGCGGCTCCGGCCGGCAGAAGCACGACGCGAAGATCACCGTCTACGTGTCCGGTGACGAGCTGCTCGCGATGGAGCACGCCAGGCTCGCCCTGCGCGGGTCGCACGAGCTGGTGGTGGACCGCGGGCGGCTGGTCCGCGAGGCGGTCGCGGTGCTGCTCGCCGACTTCGACCAGAACGGCGCGGACTCGGTGCTGGTGCGACGGTTGCGCGGCGGTGGCGTGGAAGCCGAGTCCCCCGGCGCTACGAACTGATGGACCAGCCGGCACCCGGCGAAGGTGAGCCGGAGCCGGTCGAGCGGGAACCCGAGGCGGTGCCCCCGGAGGTACCAGCGGTTCCGGAGGCCAACGCGATCACCGAAGCACTGGCGGACGCCGTGGATGCCCCGGCCGCCGAGGCCGCCGGGGCGTCGCCGAAGTTCAAGGTGCGGCTGGCCAACTTCGAAGGCCCGTTCGACCTGCTGCTGCAGCTGATCTCGCAGCACCAGCTGGACGTCACCGAGGTCGCGCTGCACACGGTCACCGACGACTTCATCGCCTACACCAGGGCGCTCGGCGCGGAATGGGACCTGGACGAGACCACCGAGTTCCTGGTGATCGCGGCGACCCTGCTGGACCTCAAGGCGGCCAGGCTGCTGCCCGCGGCCGAGGTGGAGGACGAGGACGACCTCGCCCTGCTGGAGGCAAGGGACCTGCTGTTCGCCAGGGTGCTGCAGTACCGGGCGTACAAGCAGGTGGCCGCGCTGTTCGCCGAGCTGGAGGCGGGCGCGCTGCGCCGCTACCCGCGGTCCGTGGCGCTGGAGGAGCGGTATCTCGGCCTGCTGCCGGAGGTGATGCTGGGCGTCACCCCGGACAAGTTCGCGGAGATCGCGCTTTCGGTGTTCCGGCCCAAGCCGCCGCCGACCGTCTCGCTGGACCATCTGCACGCCGGCAAGGTGTCGGTCCGCGAGCACGCGGCGGTGCTGCGGCTGCGGCTCGCGGAGAAGGGCACCGCGACCTTCACCGAGCTGGTGGTGGACTGCGCGCACACCCTGGAGGTGGTGGCGCGGTTCCTCGCGCTGCTGGAGCTTTACCGGGAGTCCACCGTGCAGTTCGAGCAGACCGAGGCGCTGGACGAGCTGCACGTGCGCTGGACCGGCGGCTCGGTCGAGCAGGCCGCCGCGGAGGCGGAGCTCGATCGTGCCCGCGTTGAAGATGAGGAGTACGGGTGAGTACCGAAAACACCCACGGCACCGAGGGCGAAGAGCCGATCGTCGACCTGGACGAGCTTTCCGGCTTCGAGAGCTCGGAACCGGTGGCGGACGCGCCCGGCGAGCCGGAAGACGACGCGCCGGTCGAGGCCGAGGCGTCAGAAGCGGCGGAAGCCGAGCCGGAGCCCACCGGGGAGCCAGGGGCCGAGGATCCGGACCTGGTGGCGGTGTCCGCCGAGGACTCGCTGCCCGACGTCACCTCGGACCAGGCGCTGGAGTCCGCGCTGGAGGCGCTGCTGCTGGTGGTCGACTCGCCGGCCAGCGAGGAGTCCCTAGCCGACGCCGTGGTGCAGCCGGTGGCCAGGGTGACCGTGGCGCTGCGCACCATGGCCACCGCCTACACCGAGCGGGCCAGCGGGATCGAGCTGCGTCGGGTCGGCGAGGGCTGGCGGTTCTTCACCAGGGACACCTACGCGCCGTTCGTGGAGAAGCTGCTGCTGGACGGGCAGCGCTCCAAGCTGACCAGGGCCGCGCTGGAGACCCTCGCGGTGATCGCCTACCGGCAGCCGGTGACCAGGGCGCGGGTCGCCGCGGTGCGCGGGGTGAACGTGGACGGGGTGATCAGGACGCTGGTCGCGCGCGGCTTGATCGAGGAGACCGGAACCGATTCGGAGACGGGTGGCACCCTGTACGTCACGACGGAGTTGTTCCTCGAGCGGCTTGGGCTCTCGTCGTTGAACGACCTACCTGCGATCGCTCCCTTGCTACCCGAAGTGGACTCGATCGATGACATCTGAATCCCAGCGCGAACCGGAAGGCGTCCGGCTGCAAAAAGTGCTGGCCAAGGCCGGGGTTGCGTCGCGCCGCGCGTCCGAGGACCTGATCACCCAGGGCAGGGTGACCGTGGACGGCAAGACGGTCCGCGAGCTCGGCCGCCGGGTCGACCCGGACCGTTCGGTGATCCATGTGGACGGCACCAGGGTGATCCTGGACGAGGCACTGGTCTACCTGGCGCTGAACAAGCCGCGCGGAGTGCACAGCACGATGGAAGACGACCAGGGGCGGCCCTGCGTCGGCGACTTCGTGCGGGAGAGCTCGGAGCGGCTGTTCCACGTCGGCAGGCTGGACGCGGAGACCGAGGGCCTGCTGCTGCTGACCAATGACGGCGACCTGGCGCACCGGCTGATGCACCCGTCCTTCGAGGTGGCCAAGACCTACCTGGCCGAGGTGGAGGGCACCGTGCCGCGCGGGCTCGGCAAGCGACTGAAGGCCGGGGTGACGCTGGAGGACGGCCCGGTCAAGGCGGACGAGTTCCGGGTCAAGGACATGCAGGCCGGCCGCACCCTGGTGGAGATCGTGCTGCACGAGGGCCGCAAGCACATCGTCCGGCGGCTGCTGGCCGAGGTCGGGCACCCGGTGCGCAAGCTGGTGCGCACCTCGATCGGCACCGTGCAGCTCGGCAACGGCCGCCCCGGTTCCCTGCGCGCGCTGACCAGGGCCGAGGTGGGTTCGCTCTACCGCTCCGTCGAGCTATAACCGGGGGTCGTGAGTGAAAAGTGTTGCCCCGGCAACCTTTTTCACTCACGACGTCGGGGCGGATCAGGGTTGTCGGCCGGGCTCGCTACCATCGCGCGGTGACCTCCCTCGGAACCGAGACCAGCGACGCGCTGCAGGTGCTGCATCGCGTTTTCGGCTACGACTCGTTCCGGGGAGGGCAGCAGGAGATCATCGAGCACGTCGTCGGCGGCGGGGACGCGCTCGTGCTGATGCCGACCGGCGGCGGGAAGTCGTTGTGCTACCAGATTCCGGCGCTGGTGCGCGAGGGCGTCGGGGTGGTCGTCTCGCCGCTGATCGCGTTGATGCAGGACCAGGTGGACGCGTTGCGCGCGCTCGGCGTGCGGGCCGGGTTCCTCAACTCCACCCAGGACTTCGAGCAGCGCCGCCAGGTCGAGTCCGACTTCCTCTCCGGTGAGCTGGATCTGCTCTACCTGGCGCCGGAGCGGCTCACCGTCGAGTCCACCGTGCGGCTGCTCGAACGCGGCAAGATCTCGTTGTTCGCCATCGACGAGGCGCACTGCGTCTCCCAGTGGGGGCACGACTTCCGGCCCGACTACCTGGCGCTGTCCGGGCTGCACGAGCGCTGGCCGGAGGTGCCGAGGATCGCGCTCACCGCGACCGCGACCGAGGCCACCCACGCGGAGATCGCGACCCGACTGAACCTCGGCGACGCCCGGCACTTCGTGGCCAGCTTCGACCGGCCGAACATCCAGTACCGGATCGTGGGGAAGAACGAGCCGAAGCGGCAGCTGCTGGACCTGCTGCGCACCGAGCATGCCGGAGACGCGGGCATCGTCTACTGCCTTTCGCGGAACTCGGTGGAGAAGACCGCGGAGTTCCTGACCCAGAACGGGATCACCGCGGTGCCGTACCACGCGGGGCTGGACACGCGGACCCGCGCCACGAACCAGGCCCGCTTCCTGCGCGAAGAGGGCCTGGTCGTGGTCGCCACGATCGCCTTCGGGATGGGCATCGACAAGCCGGACGTGCGGTTCGTGGCGCATCTCGACCTGCCGAAGTCGGTGGAGGGCTACTACCAGGAGACCGGCCGCGCCGGCCGCGACGGGCTGCCGTCCACCGCCTGGCTGGCCTACGGGCTGCAGGACGTGGTGCAGCAGCGGAAGATGATCGACACCTCGGAGGGCGACGCCGCGCACCGCCGCCGGCTCGGTACGCACCTGGACGCCATGCTGGCGCTGTGCGAAACCGTGGAGTGTCGCCGGGTGCAGCTGCTGAACTACTTCGGCCAGCAGGGCACGCCGTGCGGCAACTGTGACACCTGCCTGACCCCGCCGGAATCCTGGGACGGCACGGTTCCCGCGCAGAAGCTGCTCTCCGCGGTGTACCGGCTGCAGCACGAGCGGCGGCAGAAGTTCGGTGCCGGGCAGGTGATCGACATCCTGCTCGGCAAGACCACCCCGAAGGTCACCCAGCACAGCCACGACTCGCTGTCGGTGTTCGGGATCGGCACCGAGCTGCGGGACACCGAGTGGCGCGGAGTGGTGCGCCAACTGCTGGCACAGGGCCTGCTGTCCGTCGAAGGGGACTACGGCACGCTGGTGCTCACCGACGCGAGCGCCGAGGTGCTCGGCCGGCAGCGCGAGGTGCGGCTGCGCCGCGAGCCCGAGCGGGTGGCCAGGGCCGCGAAGCCGCGCCGGGCCGCCGAGGCCGTGGACATGCCGGCGGAGGCGGCTCCGGTGTTCGAGCGGCTGCGCGCCTGGCGGGCCGCCACCGCGAAGGAACAGGGCGTGCCGCCGTACGTGGTCTTCCACGACAAGACGCTGCGGCAGATCGCGACCGAGGCCCCGTCGACACTGGCCGAGCTCGGCACGATCAGCGGGGTCGGTGAGAACAAGCTGGCCAAGTACGGCCAGCCGATCCTGGACACCCTCGCCGGCTAGCCCGCTACCATTCCCGCCGGAGGACGCCGCCGTCCTCTTCGCCGTTGTCCTCGTCCTCGTCGTCGGCACGCTCCGACCTGCGGTACGCCGACTGCGGGGCGGACTCGATGACGTCGTCGATCTGGTCGCCCTCCTGGATCATGGTGTACGCGCGGCGCAGGTCCGGCGTGCTGCCGGAAAGCGCGTTGCGCACCTGCGGATCGTCGAGGTGCCGCCCGCCCGCGATGTCCTGCCAGGACAGGTCACCGTCGTCGATGCGCTTCTGCAGCTCGCGAAGCTCCTTGGGCGCGTCCTTGCTCTTGGCGAAGGCCTCGATCTGCTCGATGTCCTGTTTGGAGAGACCGGTCTTCGGGATGTTCCGGTCGACCTCCTTCGCGCGGGAGATCGCCTGCTCCAGCCCTGCCTCGGCGGCCGCCAGCTTCGCCTCGGCGGCCCGGATTTCCGGTGTCTTCCAGGAGTCAGGACCGGTCATGATCTGCCTTTCACGTCGACCGAAAGCCGGTTGGCTACTTCACCGGGGCACGCTTGATACCGAGGGCATCGGATACGAGGTCGTCGATGGCTCGGTAACTGCCGAGCGACCAGCTACCACAGGGTTCCACCGGTCCCGCGATCTCGCTGCCGGTCTCGTCGAAGTACTTTTTTCTACTGGCGCTCCAGAAGCAATGCTGGCGCAGGAGGTCCGCCGGGCCGATCTCGGCCTGCGCTACTGTCTCGAAAGCTCCCTTCGTCCAACCCATCCGGTTGGTGTACTCCGGGGCGATAAGCAGGCGGTCGGGCGTGAGCTGGTCGAGCGGCGGTTCCCTGGTCGTCGCTCGCGCGTCGTAGATGTACAGCAGGTAGGCACCTGGCATGGGCGCGCGCCCCTGTGGCAGTTCCGCAAAGATCACCCGGCCGAACAGATACTGCTCGTCCGGTAGCAACATGGTGAACACGTCACCGGGCTGCGGTTTCTTGCTCGACCGCTTCAGGTACTTGAAGTTCGTGTCCAGCTCCACTATTCAAGGCCATTCTGTCGACGCCACCAACGTCCCCATTCTACCGCTGGGTCATGAATATCGCGATGTGGGGCTATTTCATTTCTGGCGTTCTCCCACTCCGGATGGTCGCTGATGTAGCTTTGCTCGATGGCGCGGGCCTGACCTCGGGTCATGTCTTGGGTGTTCAGCTGTTCCAGTCGTTCGAATCTCTCGCCATGCTCACCACCGCGACGTTCGATATCGTTGCTGATTCCGACGTAGTTCGGTTCCCCGTCCACAATGCCGTGATAAATGCCGTGGCCGCCGACACCGTTGTGGTTCTGGTTCAGGTACGCGGGGAACTCGGGCTCGGGATCCGGGTCGGCGTCTCCGCAGTCGAGACCCAGCGCATCGAGTTGGCGCAACGGGTTCGCCACGTAGGCATGCGGGTTCGGTCCCGGCGCCAGTCCCAGCGGATCGCTGGAGGCATAGTGACCGGTCGCGGGGTCGTAGTGCCGGTAGTAGTTGTAGTGGAAGCCGCTTTCCGGGTCGTGGTACTGGCCGGGAAAACGCAGTGGTGTCCCGGCGGTGGCGGTCAGCTCGGTGAGCGCCCTGCCCCAGAGCGTCGTCTGGGATTTCCAGGCCACCTCGCCCGCCGGATCGACCAGTTCGGTCGGGGTTCCGATCAGGTCGGTGACGATGGAGTAGAAGCGCTGGTCGACCCACTCCTGAGGGGCGTCGGGCCGGCGCCCGCGCTCGACCTGGGTCACCGGCCGCGCGGAGTTGGGCTGGTAGTTCCACGTCGTCGACCGGGTGCCGTCGTGGGTTTGCTCGGCCAGGACCGAGCCGTCCCAAGCGAAGTCCACCTGCTCGGCCACGGAACCGTCCGGTGCCACGCGCTGTTTGGCGATTCGTCTGCCGATCGCGTCGTAGCGGTACCGCCAGCGGGTGCCGTCGGGTGTGACGACCTCGACCAGTCGGTCGTCCGCGTCCCAGACGTAATGCCAGGTGTCGGGTTTCGCGGAGAGCCTTTTCTTCTGCCGCAGTACCACCCGGCCCTGGCGGTCGTGCTGATAGCGCACGTTGCCGGCGCGCTGGACCAGAGTGCCGGTGTGCTCCCGCGGACCGAGCTCGTCACCGTCCCGGCTCGGCCATTCGGCCATGGTGAGGTTTCCAGCGGCGTCATAGGCGTACCGCTCGGACCAGCCAGGCCCGTTCACCCCGGTGACCCGTCCGGTCTGGTCGAGGTCGTACCTTCGCGGCCCCGCGAGATCGTCCTCGATCGCGGTCAGCTGACCACTTGCCTGGTAGTGGTAGCGCCGCTGCTGGACCGTTCGCGCCGGGCCGGTTCCGGGCGCCCCGGCGATGGCCGAGAGCGTCTGGCCGGTCAGCCGGTGGTTGGCATCCCAGGTCTGCGCGAGCAGCGCGCCGGTGTCCAGCACCCGTTCGGTCTCGCGCCCCGCCTGGTCGTAGCCGAAGGTCAAGGTGCGACCGCCGGTGTGGATCGCGGTCGGCCGCCGATCCGCGTCGTACTCCCAGTTGCTCACGCTCCCGGTGGGGGTGCGGCGTTCGGTGCGTCGCCCCAACTCGTCGTAGCGAGAGGTGATGCGGCGCCCGTTGAGCGTTTCGGAGAGCACCCGGCCGAGCGCGTCGCGCTGGAACCGGACGTCGGCGTCGGCGTTGACCGCGCGCAGCAGGCGGCCAGCCGGGTCGTATTCGAAGCCGGCCACGGTGTCGCCGGACCGGCGCTCGACGATGTTGCCGAGCGTGTCGCGGGTGAACCTGGTGACCTCACCGAGGCCGTTGACGCGCTCGAGCAATTGCCCGGCCGCGTCGTTCCGGTAGCGGATCGTGCGCCCGTTGAAGTCGGTTTCGCCGACCAGATTGCCCGCCGCGTCGTATTCGTAGCGCCATTCCCTGCCCTGCTGGTTACGCACGCCAACCAGCCGGAGCTCGGTGTCGTAGCTGTATTCGAGGCGCGTGCCGTCGGGCCTGGTGTGCGCCGCGGGCAGATCGAAGTGCGTGGTTTCGATCCGGGTGAGTGCGCCGTGCGGGGCCATGTGGTCGACCTGGTTTCCCTGACCGTCGTAGCTCCACCTCTCGGTAGCGCCGTCAGGGAGCGTGCGGGACAGCAGCTTGCCCTCGATCGTCCACATGAGACGGGTCGTGCCGCCCATCGCGTCCGTGATCGTCACGACCCGTCCGAACCGGTCACGCTGGTAGCGGCTCGTCGCGCCCGCCGGATCGGTCACCGCGACCGGCAGACCTGCCTCGTTCGTGGTCACCCTGCGGATGTGGCCGAGTGCATCGGTCACCGAGCTGAGATGTCCTCGCTCGTCGTAGGTGTAGCGCGTCGTGGCGCCGGCCGGGTTGGTCAACGCCAGCAGGTTGCCTCGCTCGTCGTACTCGCGCCGCCAGCGCGAACCGTCCGGGTCGATCGTGCTCACCGGCAACCTGAGGTCGTTGCATTCGGCGAGCGACTGGCTGCCGTCCGGGCGGGTGATGACGGTGAGGTTGCCTGCTTCGTCGTAGTCGTAGCGAGTGGTACGTCCCAGCGCGTCGGTTTCCGCGACCAGCCGGTCGTGCCCGTCCCATTCGTAGCGCGTCTCGTTGCCGAGCGGGTCCACCTGGCGGATGAGCTGGTGCAGCTCGTCGAAGTGGTGCGTGGTGACGTGCCCGAAGGAATCGGTCTCCACGGTGACCCGGTTGTCCGGGTCGTATTCGAAGGTGCCGGTGAGCACGTTGCCGGAGCCTTCGGTGCGCACGCAGCGGCCGGTGTGGTCGTACTGGTAGCCGTACCATTCACCGTTGCGGTCGTCCCAGCGGGTGATCCGGCCGGCGTGGTCGTAGTGGAACCGCAGGGGTTGCCCGGAGGAGTTGGTCACCGCGGTCAGCCGTCGGTCCTGGTAGCCGAACCGGACCAGGGTGATGTCCTCGGCGGCGGGCTGACGCAGGCGCAACGACGTGACCAGCCCGTTCTCGGTGTCCACCCCGACGTGGTAGCCGCCGGAGTGGCGGACGCCGGTGACGGTGCCGGTGTCGTCGTGCTCGAAGTCGATGCGGTGACCGTTGCGATCCGTCACCGCCGTGATCGGAGCGGTTCCCGCGGTCGCGGGCGGGAAATGCAGGGTGTGGCCGGTTTCCGGCTGAGTGATCGTGTAGCCACCTTCGCCGGTCCGTGCGAGCGGCCACCGGGCACCCTCGGCCGGCAGCACGTCGCCGTCCTCCGCCGGGGTTGGGTACACCAGGATCACGCCGGCGGGACCGGCGTAGCAGACACCCCGCTCGTCGAACTCGAGCCGTTGGTCCAAAGTGGACGCCCAGGACGGTCCGAACAGGCGGCCCGCCCGATAGGACGAGACGTGCACCCGCTTGAGCACCAGCGGCAGCAGCCCTGGTAGGTCGACGTCGGTCTGGACCATGAACATCTCGCCGGTCGCCGCGTCGATCGGTTCCTTGCGGCCGCACCGGCCGACCGGCTCCTGCGCGGTGTCCTTTGGCTCGCTGGCGTTGTCCCGCAGCGAGCCGTCCTGATCGGTTCGGGCCGGCCCTGCGCCGTTCGTGTCGCCGGCCCGCCCGGAGTTGGCGCCCGGATCCGTACTGCCGTCGCCCGACGAACTGGGCGTGGTGTCCCGGGCGGCGGCGCGTTCGTCGCGGAGACCGGTGGCGTTGTCGTGTGCGCTGTGCGCGGCGGAGGAGGCCGAGGTGGCGCCGTCGCGGACAGCGCCGGCCCCGTCGCGGACCGAGTCGACGCCGCCCTTGGTCTGTGCGGCGCCCTCGCCCGCTTCGTTGGCGACGTTGATCGCGTCGTTGAGGCTGCGCACATCCTTGATCTTGGACAGCGCGCTGCCGACCTTCTGGATGCCCTGCACCACCTGCTGGGCGCCCTCGATGATGGCCTTGATGCCCTCGATCAGCTGCATGATCGCGTTGTAGATCTGGATGCCGTCGTAGACGAGCTTCACCGCGCGGCCCCAGCCGACCACCGGGATGGGCAGCATCGCGGCCGCTTCGATGAGCTTGTCGACCAGTTTCTTGATCAGGTTCAGCGCTTGGTCGCAGGCCCGTTTGGAGCCTTCGGCGACCTTGTTCAGCGCCATCCCGATGAGCTTGGCGGCCTGGGCGTCGACCTCGATGCCGACCGTCCACTCCTTGGCGATCAGGCCCTCGAAGGCCTGCGCGGCGTCGCCCTGCCAGGCCGGTCCCAGCTCCTGCAGGCCGGTGTTGAGATTGTTCCGGATCGCCTGCAGCGCGTCGCAGACGTTCTCCCACTGGGCCGCCTGCTGCGAAATCTTCTCGAAGTCGCCGGTGATCGGCTTGATGATGGAGTCGACCAGGCTCTCGCCGACCACCTGCTGCCAGACCCAGTCGACCGCCTGTACCTCGAAACCGGCCTCCCGGACCGCGTCCTCGACGGTCGGCCCGGTCGCGGCGGGGGTGCGGCCCAGCAGCGCGATCGGGTCCTGGGCGTCGGCGTAGGAACCCATCAGGCCGCGCCCCCGGTCTTCGGCGCGGTGGCCACGACGTCGTCGATCGGCGCGGTGAACTTACCGATCTCGGCCTTGGTCGCGGCGTCCTTCTTTTCGTACTGTTCGGCCGCGGTGTCCAGATTGGTCTTCACCTTGGAGAGCTTTTCGGTCGCAGAACTCAGCGCGTCGGTGTAAAGACCGACCACCCCGTCGACCACGGGGACGAGCAAGGCCAGCAGACCGGTGAAGCCGCTGGTGTCGCCGCCCTTGTCCTTCGCGTGCTGCTGGATCTTGGTGAAATGGCCGGTGCTGCGTTCCAGCAGCCCGCTGTATCCCCGCAGTTCTTCGGGCTCTACATGGAAGCTTTCTCCCCCTGGCATGGCGACCCCTCACCCGTGAACTCAGGTATTCGTGGGATCGAAAGTAAGACTTCCGCCGTGCACAGTGCGGCGCTTCCCGCAGATCCACCCGATGGGACTAGAGGTTCAGCCGGTGACGGTGGCCGGTGCGCGGGAGGTCTTGCGCTGCAGGGCGCGGGCCACCGGCTCGACCACCCTGGCCGCGGTCGGCCCGAGAATGGCCATCAGCAGGACGTACGCGGTGGCGAGCGCGGCCAGTTGGCCGTCCACGGTGCCGGTGGCCACGGCCAGCCCGGCGATCACGATGGAGAACTCGCCCCTGGCCACCAGCGCCGCACCGGCGCGGGCCCGGCCCATCCGGCCGATGCCCTGGCGCCGCGCCGCCCACCAGCCGGTGGCCACCTTGGTCAGCGTGGTGACCACCGCCAGCACGACCGCCCACACCAGCACCGGCGGGATCGAGGCGGGGTCGGTGTTCAACCCGAACACCACGAAGAACACCGCGGCGAACAGGTCCCGCAGCGGCTCCAGCAGCCGGGTCGCGTTCTCCGCGGTGGAGCCCGAGATCGCGATGCCGAGCAGGAAGGCGCCGACGGCGGCGGAAACCTGCATGGCCGAGGCCAGCCCGGCCACCAGCAGCGCGGCGCCAAGCACCTTGAGCAGGAAGACCTCCCGGTCCGGGCTGTCCACCAGCGCGGACACGTACCGGCCGAACTTCAGCGCGACCACGAGCACCACGGTGATCACCAGCAGCGAGATGCCCACCGCCTGCATGCCGCCGAGCAGGCTCACCCCGCCCACCACCGCGGTCAGGATCGGCAGGTACAGCGCCATCACCAGGTCCTCGAACACCAGGATGGACAGCACCACCGGGGTCTCCCGGTTGCCAAGCCGGCCGAGGTCGCCGAGCACCTTCGCGATGATCCCGGACGAGGAAATGTAGGTGACCCCGCCCATCACCAGCGCGCCAACCGGGCCCCAGCCCAGGATCAGCGCGACCGCCGCGCCCGGCGCGGCGTTCAGCACGATGTCCAGCACACCCGCCATCCAGGACCGCTTGAGCCCGGTGAACAGCTCGGCCGCGGAGTACTCCAGGCCGAGCAGCAGGAGCAGCAGCACCACGCCGATCTCGCTGGCCAGCGAGGTGAACTCGTCGATGTCGCCGAGCGGGATCAGCCCGCCCTGGCCGAAGCAGAGCCCGCCGACAAGGTAGAGCGGGATGGGCGACATGCCGATCTTGCCGGCCAGCCTGCCGAGTACGCCCAGGACGAAGAAGACCCCACCCAGCTGGATGAGCTCTAGTGCGGTGTGGTCCACGGGCGGCTCAGCCGTGCTTGAGGATTTTGATCGCGTGCTCCAGCCCCTCGGACGTGCCCACGGCCACCAGCAGGTCGCCCGCGGTGAAGGTGAAGTCCGGGGTGGGGGAGGGGTGCACCTGGCCGGCGCGCATCACCGCGACCACGGACACGCTGGTGCGGCTGCGCATCGCGGTGTCGCCCAGGGTGCGCCCGTCGAACGGGGACCCGGTCTTGATCGGCAGCTGCTTGGTGTTGATCCCGGGCAGGTCGCGGTGCTCCTCGGTGAGCTGCGCGACGAGCTGCGGTGCGCCCAGCAGGTTCGCCAGCGCGCCCGCCTCCTCGGCGGTCAGCGGCAGCGACGCCAGGCAGGCGTCGGGATCGTCGGACTTGGAGACGATCAGCTCGATCTGCCCGTCGCGCTGGGTGACCACGCCGACCCGCCTACCGTTGCGGATGGCGAAATCCTTGCGCACGCCGATACCCGGCAGCGGAGTCACTTCGACGTTCACATCTCCACGGTAACCCAGGCGCGGGCCGCTGAAGCCGACCGGCCCGGGCACCGGTGAAGCAGGCCAGGCAGAATAGACCACCGCAGGTGACAAGGCGAGTGGACAGGGAGCGGATCGGTGGCGGGAGCCCTACGCGGCGTGGTGGCCATGGACGGGCCTTCGGGTACCGGTAAGACCACGGTGGCGCGCAAGCTCGCCGAGCGGTTGTCGGCCGGCTACCTGGACACCGGTTCGATGTACCGGGTGGTCACGCTGGCCGTGCTGCGCGCCGGGATCGACCCGGCAGATGCCGCCGCGGTGGCCGCGCTGGCCCGCGGGGTGACGGTGGAGGTCGGTACCGGTCCCGACCGGCCCGGTGCGGCGCTGGACGGCGCGGACGTCTCGGCCGCGATCCGCGGCGACGACGTGAACCACGCGGTGTCCCCGGTCTCCGCGGTGCCCGAGGTGCGCGAGCTGCTGGTCGCCCAGCAGCGCCGGATCATCGACCAGGTGCTCGCCGAGGTCGGCGGGATCGTGGTGGAGGGCCGCGACATCGGCACCGTGGTGGCCCCGGACGCGCCGCTGAAGATCTTCCTCACCGCTTCGGCCGAGGTCAGGGCGGCGCGGCGGGGGGCGCAGGATTCGACCGCCGGGCGCACCGCCGCACCGGAGGACGTGCGGGCCGCGGTGGACCGCCGCGACCGGCTCGACTCCAGCCGAGCGGTGTCGCCGCTGCGCGCGGCCGAGGACGCGGTGCGGGTGGACACCTCCGAGCTGAAGATCGACCAGGTGCTGGTGGCGTTGTGCGAGCTGGCCAGCCAGCGCGGCATGCTCAGCGGCTGCGTGCAACCGGTGGGCTCCGAGGCAAGGCCGTGACCGGTGCCACCGATGCCACCGCTCGGACCGGTACCCGCCTGCCGGAGGACGCCACCCCGTGGATCCACGAGTTCGGCAGGCTGATCGGCCGGTACATCGTGCGGCCCGCGTTCCGGGTGCGGCTGCACGGGCGCGAGCGGGTGCCGATGACCGGCTCGCTGGTGGTGATCGCGAACCACAGCACGATGATCGAGCCGCAGCTGCTGTTCGGAATGTTGCCGCGGCGTTCGGTGTTCCTGGTCAAGGACACCCTGTTCAAGGGTGCGCTCGGCTGGTTCTTCCGGCGGCTCGGCCAGGTGCCGGTGCGCCGGGGCGAGCCGGACCGCAAGCCGTTGATGACCGCCGTGTCGGTGCTCAAGGACGGCGGCCTGGTCGGCATCTTCCCGGAGGGCACCCGTGGCTCCGGGGACGTGGCGAACGCGGAACGCGGTGCGGCCTGGCTGGTGCGCGCCTCCGGGGCGACGGTGCTGCCGATCGCGACCCGCGGCACGCTGCGTCCGGCGGGCAGTATGAAACGGCGGTTCCGGCCGCGGGTGGACATCATGTTCGGCGACCCGTTCACCGTCGAGGTGGGCAAGGGCAGGGCCGGGCTGGAAGAGGCGACGGAACGGCTGCGCGGGGAGCTCGCTGCGCTGGTGAAGTCGCTTGACGAGTGGCGGGAGGTGCACCAAGTTGACCGTTCTTCGCAAGGGAGGACGTGAACGCGGAAGCGCGTCCCAGAGAGCACAGTCGTGAGGCGCAGGGAATTGTTGCGCCGTAAGGGAAATGGGAAGTAATGACCGAGGTTGATGGCACCTGGTCCGACGAGTCGGAGTTCACCGCGCTGGACGTGGCGGTGGACGGCGAACAGGCGGATGGGGAAGCCGAGCTGGCGCAGCCCGTGCTGGCCGTGGTCGGCAGGCCCAACGTGGGCAAGTCCACTTTGGTCAACCGCATCCTCGGCCGCCGCGAGGCGGTCGTGCAGGACGTGCCGGGGGTGACGCGGGACCGCGTCGCCTACGACGCGCTGTGGGGTGGCCGCCGGTTCACCCTGGTGGACACTGGCGGTTGGGAGCCGGGTGCGACCGGGCTGCAGGCCGCGGTGGCCAGCCAGGCCGAGCTCGCGATGGCCGCCGCGGACGCGGTGCTGCTGGTGGTGGACGCTTCGGTCGGTGCGACCACCACCGACGAGGCGGTGGCCAAGGTGCTGCGCCGGTCCAAGCGGCCGGTGCTGCTGGCCGCGAACAAGGTGGACGACGAGCGGCTGCTGGCGGACACCGCGGCGTTGTGGAACCTGGGGCTCGGCGAACCGCATCCGGTGAGCGCGCTGCACGGCCGCAGCTCCGGTGACCTGCTGGACGCGATCATCTCGGCGCTGCCCGAGGCGCCGCGCGAGGGCGAGCCGAGCATGGGCCCGCGCCGGGTCGCGCTGGTCGGCAAGCCGAACGTGGGCAAGTCCAGCCTGCTGAACAAGCTCTCCGGCGAGCAGCGGGCGGTGGTCGACTCGGTGGCGGGCACCACGGTCGACCCGGTCGACTCGCTGGTCGAGGTGGACGGGCAGACCTGGCGTTTCGTGGACACCGCCGGGCTGCGCAAGCGGGTGCAGACCGCCAGCGGCACCGAGTACTACGCCTCGCTGCGCACCAAGACCGCGATCGACGCGGCCGAGGTGGTGGTCGTGCTGCTGGACGCCAGCGAGCCGGTCTCCGAGCAGGACCTGCGGGTGCTGACCATGGTGGTCGAGGCTGGCCGGGCGCTGGTGCTGGCGATGAACAAGTGGGACCTGGTGGACGAGGAGCGGCGCTACCAGCTTGACCGCGAGCTGGACCGCGGCCTGGTCAGGGTGCCGTGGGCGGAGAAGGTGAACATCTCCGCGCTGACCGGGCGTTCGGTGCGCAAGCTCGCGCCGGCGCTGCGCACGTCGCTGGCCTCCTGGGACCAGCGGGTGCCGACCGGGCAGCTCAACGGCTGGCTCTCGGACCTGATCGCGGCCACCCCGCCGCCGGTGCGCAGCGGCAAGCAGCCGAAGGTGCTGTTCGCGACCCAGGCCGGCATCCGGCCGCCGACGCTGGTGCTGTTCACCACCGGTTTCCTGGAGGCCGGTTACCGCCGGTTCATCGAGCGGAAGTTCCGGGAGCGGTTCGGTTTCGAGGGCAGCCCGGTGCGGATCAACGTCCGCGTCCGCGAGAAGAAGCCGCGCAAAGCCAAGTAGCCCTTCTCTTCCCGCGCTGTCCGTGAAGGGCACCTTGCCTACCTTCAACGTAGGGAAGGTGCCCTTCACGACATGTCGGGAGTGCGGGTGCTGCGGGAATGGCTCTACGGCAGAGCCGATTCCGAGCGAATCGCGCTGGGCCGATCCCGGAGCGTGGGCGCCGCGTAACGCCTGGCCGGTGATGGTCGACACTAAACTGAGACCCTTGGGATATCGTCCGTTTACCACGCGTATTCTGAACGGTCTGTAGCCGGGCGCCTCATTCGACGGAGCCAGCCCGAATGACATCGCCCGGAAGGTGAGTGATGGAACAGGTGCGAGACCTGGGTTCCACGCTGTCCGTTAAATCCGCTGTTTCCCCAGGTGAGGGGCGGTCGCTGTGACACTGACCGCCGACTCCCGCCCGCTGGCCTGCGTCGCCGAGGTGACCGTGGCGCCGTCTCCGGCGCCGCTGGCCGATCGCGCTCTGTTCTGGTCCGGCCTCGCCGCCAGTGAGCGCACCCTGATCGACATCCTCGCCGAGACCGCGGCCGCGCATCCGAACGCGCCCGCGCTGGACGCCGGCGGCACCGTGCTCAGCTACCGCAGGCTGGCCGAGGAGATCGACGTCGTCCGGCGGCGGCTGGCCGCCGAGGGGATCGGTGCCGGCGACCGGGTCGGGGTGCGGATCTCCTCCGGCACGGCCGAGCTGTACATCGCGATTCTCGCCGTGCTCTCCGCCGGCGCGGCCTACGTGCCGGTGGACGCGGACGACCCGGACGAGCGCGCCGAACTGGTGTTCGCCGAGGCCGAGGTGTGCGCCGTGCTCGGTGACGGCGGTGCGCTGGATCTGCGGGGCACCGCAGGTGGCAGGCCCGGCCGCCCTGGCCCCGGCGACGACGCGTGGATCATCTTCACCTCGGGCTCGACCGGCAAGCCGAAGGGCGTCGCGGTCTCGCACGCCGCGGCGGCCGCGTTCGTCGACGCCGAAGCGCGCCTGTTCCTCACCGAGGAGCCGATCGGCCCCGGTGACCGGGTGCTGGCCGGCCTGTCGGTGGCCTTCGACGCGTCCTGCGAAGAGATGTGGCTGGCCTGGCGGCACGGCGCCTGCCTGGTGCCCGCGCCGCGGTCGCTGGTGCGCACCGGGGTTGACCTCGGTCCCTGGCTGGTCGCCCAGCGGATCAGCGTGGTGTCCACGGTGCCGACCCTGGCCGCGCTCTGGCCTGCCGACGCGCTGGAGGACGTCCGGCTGCTGATCTTCGGCGGCGAGGCCTGCCCGCCGGAGCTGGCCGAGCGGGTCGCCGTGGAGGGCCGCGAGGTCTGGAACACCTACGGCCCGACCGAGGCCACCGTGGTCGCCTGCGCCGCGCAGCTCACCGGCGAGGAGCCGGTGCGGATCGGCCTGCCGCTGGCCGGCTGGCAGCTCGCCGTTGTCGACGAGCACGGCGAGCCGGTGGCGATGGGGCAGAGCGGTGAGTTGGTGATCGGCGGCGCCGGCCTGGCCAGGTATCTGGACCTGGCCAAGGACGCGGAGAAGTTCGCGCCGCTGCCGTCGCTGGGTTGGCAGCGCGCCTACCGCAGCGGTGATCTGGTCCGCGCCGAACCGGAGGGGCTGCTGTTCCTCGGCCGCGCGGACGAGCAGGTCAAGCTCGGCGGGCGGCGGATCGAGCTCGGCGAGGTGGACGCGGCGCTTCAGGCGCTGCCGGGGGTGGTCGGCGCGGCCGCCGCGATCCGCCGGACCAAGGCGGGCAACCAGGTGCTGGTCGGCTACGTGGTGCCGGGCACCACCGACACCACTGACACCACCGACACCGCCTTCGACCACGACCAGGCCGCCGCCCTGCTGCGCGAGCAGCTGCCCGCCGCGCTGGTCCCGCTGCTCGCGGTGGTGCCGGACCTGCCGACCAAGACCTCGGGCAAGGTGGACAGGGCCGCGCTGCCATGGCCTTTGTCCACAGTGGACACATCGGCCAGTGACCTCTCGGCCACCGAGGCATGGCTGGCCGAAGGCTGGGCGGAGATCCTGGGTGTCTCGGTCAGCAGCCCGAAGGCCGACTTCTTCAGCCACGGCGGCGGCAGCCTGACCGCCGCCCAGCTGATCGCGCGGATCCGCACCCGGCATCCGCAGGTCTCCGTCTCCGACATCTACCAGCACCCGAAGCTCGGCGCGCTGGCCACCGTGCTGGACGCGCTGGACGGCGCGAAATCCCGGCGCCGCGACATCACCCCGACCCCGCGGCGCACCGGTGTCGTGCAGACGCTGCTGTTGCTGCCGCTGCTTACCCTGGTCGGCCTTCGCTGGACCACCCTGCTGGCGGCGCTGTCCAACGTGCTGGCCATGACCGGGGTGTCCTGGGCGCCCACCGCGCCATGGGCCGCCATCGGCGTTGCCTGGCTGGTGCTGTTCAGCCCGGCGGGCCGGATCACGCTCGCCGCCGGCGGCGCCAGGCTGCTGCTGCGCGGCCTTCGCCCCGGCAGCTACCCCAGGGGCGGCAGTGTCCACTTGCGACTGTGGGCGGCCGAGCGGCTGGCCGAATTCACCGGGGCGGACGGGGTTTCCGGCGCCTCCTGGATGACGTACTACGCGCGGGCGCTCGGTGCGAAGGTCGGCAAGGACGTGGACCTGCACTCGCCGCCGCCGGTGACCGGCATGCTGAAGCTGGGCCGTGGCGCCGCGGTGGAGCCCGAGGTCGACCTGTCCGGGCACTGGGTGGACGGCGACCTGGTGCACATCGGCAAGATCCGGATCGGCGCGGACAGCAGGATCGGCTCGCGCAGCACGCTCTTCCCCGGCGCGCGGATCGGCAAGGGCGCGGAGATCGCGGCCGGGTCCACCGTGCGGGGTGCGGTACCGGCCGGCCAGCGCTGGGCGGGCTCGCCGGCCCAGCGGGCCACCAAGGACGCGCTGAAGTGGCCGTCGAGCCGCCCGCCGCGGTCGCGGTTCTGGGTCGCGGTCTACGGGATCACGTCCCTGCTGCTCGGGCTGCTGCCCGCGCTGGCCGCGGTGCCGGGCGTGTTGATGCTCGGTGCGGCCATTTCCGGCAGTGCCACCATCTCCGCCGCGACGGGCGCCGCGCTCGCCGTGGTCCCGCAGGCCACGCTGGCCTACTTCGGCGGGTACGCGCTGCTGGTGCTGGCCGGGGTGCGGGCGCTGAGCGTCGGCATGGTGACCGGCTACCACCCGGTGCACGGCAGGGTGGCCTGGCAGGTCTGGGCCACCGAGCGGCTGATGGGCATGGCCAGGACCGGGCTGTTCCCGTTGTACGCCAGCCTGTTCACCCCGGTCTGGCTGCGCCTGCTCGGGGCGAAGGTCGGCCGCGGGGTGGAAGCGTCCACCGTGCTCGCGGTGCCGAAGATGACCCAGGTGGACGACGGGGCCTTCCTCGCCGACGACACCATGGTCGCCACCTACGAGCTCGGCCACGGCTGGCTGCACGTGGCCCCGGCCAGGATCGGCAAGCAGGCCTTCCTCGGCAACTCCGGGATGACCGCGCCGGGCCGGGCGGTGCCGAAACGCGGCCTGGTCGGGGTGCTGTCCTCGACTCCGCGCAAGGCGAAGAAGGGCTCGTCGTACCTGGGCATGCCGCCGATGCCGTTGCGGCGCGCGGTGGGGACTTCCGACGCGAGCCGGACCTTCCACCCGCCGCTGCGGCTGAAGCTGGCCCGCGCGCTGGTCGAGCTGTGCCGGATCGTGCCGGTGATGTGCGGGGTGGCGCTGGTCGTGCTGCTGCTCGGCGCGCTCACCGCGGTGTACGCGGCCGCCGGGCTCGCGGTGACCGCGCTGGTTTCCGGGCTGCTGCTGCTCGCGGCCGGCCTGCTCGCCGCGGCCACCGCGACCTGTGCGAAATGGCTGCTGGTGGGGAAGTTCCGGGAGGTGGAGCACCCGCTGTGGAGCTCTTTCGTCTGGCGCAACGAGCTGGCGGACACCTTCGTCGAGGTGCTCGCCGTGCCGTGGCTGGTCGGTTCGATCACCGGGACCCCGCTGCTGCCGATGTGGCTGCGCACGATGGGTGCGAAGATCGGCCGCGGCGTCTGGCTGGAGACCTACTGGCTGCCCGAGTCGGATCTGGTTTCGCTAGGTGACGGTTCGACCATCAACCGCGGCTGTGTGGTGCAAACCCACCTCTTCCATGATCGAATCATGAGCATGAGCGAGGTGGCACTGGACCAGGGCGCGACCCTCGGCCCGCACGGGATCGTGCTGCCGGGCGCCAGCATCGGCGCGCGGACCACGGTCGGCCCCGGCTCGCTGGTGACCAGGGGCGACGCCGTACCGGCCGACTCGCGCTGGCTGGGCAACCCCATCTCGGTGTGGCACGGAGGGCGCCGGGCTTGATTCCGAAGGCATTCCCGCCCGAGCCGGGCGCCGCCACCTCCGGTGACTCCTATCTGCCGGCGCACGGCAACGGCGGCTACCGGGTCGCGCACTACGAGCTGGACCTGGAGTACCGGATCGGCCCGAACCGGCTGTCCGCGCAGGCCGTGCTGACCGCGGTGGCCACCCAGTCGCTGTCGCGGTTCAGCCTGGATCTCGCCGGGTTGCGAGTGAGCCGGGTGCTGGTCGACGGGCGCGCGGCGAAGTTCACCCGCGGTGGGCACAAGCTGCACGTCCGGCCGGCCAGGTCGCTGCCGCGGGGTGCCGAGTTCACCGTGGAGATCCGGTACGTCGGCAACCCGCGGCCGATCGGCGGCCAGTGGGGCGACATCGGCTGGGACGAGCTGACCGACGGCTCGCTGGTGGCCAGCCAGCCGGTGGGCGCGCCGTCCTGGTTCCCGTGCAACGACCATCCCGCGGACAAGGCCTCCTACCGCGTCTCGCTGACCACGTCCTCGCCGTACGCCGTGCTGGTGACCGGGAACCTGGTTTCGCGGCGGCACGGGGCGAGCACCACCACCTGGGTCTACGAGCGGCCGGAGCCGACTTCCACCTACCTGATGGGTGTCCACATAGGACGGTACGAGGAGATCGAGCTCGCCCGCGGCCCGGTGCCGCAGCGGGCCGCGGTGCCGGCCAGGTTGCGCCGGCCGTTCGCCCGCGACTTCGGCAGGCAGGCCGAGATCATGGACGTGTTGCGGGGGTTCTTCGGGCCTTACCCGTTCGGCGACTACGTGATCGTGGTGACCGACGACCCGCTGGACGATCCGATCGAGGCACAGGGCATGTCCGTGTTCGGCGCCAACCACGTGGACGGCAGGCGGACCCACGAGCGCCTCGCCGTGCACGAGCTGGCGCACCAGTGGTTCGGCAACAGCCTCACCGTCGCCGACTGGCGGCACATCTGGCTCAACGAGGGGTTTGCCACCTACGCCGAATGGCTGTGGTCGGAGGCGTCCGGCGGCGAGTCCGCGCACGCCGTCGCCCGGCAGTGGTACGCGAAGGTGGCCGCTTCGCCGACGGACGTCAGCATCTGGAACCCCGGTGTCAGCCGGATGTTCGACGTCCAGGTGTACAAGCGGGGTGCGCTCGCACTGCACGCCCTGCGCCGCCGGATCGGGGACGAGCGGTTCTTCACCCTGCTGCCGGCCTGGACCGGCGAGCACCGGCACGGCACGGTGACCACCGCCGCCTTCATCGAAATGGCCACCAGGGTGAGCGGGGAGCCGCTGACCGAGTTCTTCGCCTCCTGGCTGGACTCCGCCCGGCTACCCGCTTTTCCTCACGACGTGCTCAAGGGTCGCTGACCACCGCGGTGGCGATCCGCACCACCTCGGCGATCACCGAGTCCAGCGGGATCTGGTTGCCGCCGATCGACCAGTGGTAGACCAGCTCGTTCACCGCGCCGATCAGGGCCATCGCGCCGAGCCGGAAGTCCCGCGGGCTGGCCTCGCCGCGGGCGACGGCGCGTTCGGCGTCCGTCACCAGCAGCTTCACCCAGTGCTCCCGCCAGGCCAGCCGGTGCTGCTCCACCGTGTCGCTGACCCCGATGACCTCCACATAGGACAGTCGGGCCCAGCGCGGGTCCTTGGCGGTGGTGTTGATGTAGGCCCGCACGGCCAGCTCGATCCTGGCCCGCAGGCCGGCGTTCTCGGCTTCCGCGAAGGCCTCGGCCACCGCGGTGGCCGCGCGTTCGATGATCTGGTCGTGCAGGGCCATCAGCAGTGCTTCGCGGCTGGCGAACTCCTCGTAGAAGTTGCGGGTGGAAACCGAAGCGGCGGTGCACAGCTTTTCGATCGAGCTGGCCGCGTAGCCGTCCGTGCCGAACAGCTCCAGCCCGGCGGTGAGCAGCCGCTCCCGGCGTTCCGCCCGCCGGTCGGCCGCGGAACGGCCGCCGTAAACGCGGCTGGCGGGTTCTTCACTTGAGGGCACGGCCCAAGCCTAGGCCAACGCGGCCGCGCACGTCATGATCAAGTAGCCGCGCCGACCCCGGCCGGCACCGCGCGCACCGGGAACCGGTCGACCCCGCGGATCACCGTGGAGCCGAGCCGGCGAACCGGGCCAGCCTGGCGCAGTCCGGGCAGCCGTTCGGCCAGTGCCCGCAACGCGACCGTGGCCTCCATCCTGGCCAGCGGTGCGCCGAGGCAGTAGTGGATTCCGCTGGAGAAGGCCAGATGGTCCTGTTCCGGTTCCCTGGTGATGTCGAACTCGTCCGGCCTGGCGAAGACCCGCTCGTCCCGACCGGCCGAACCGAGCAGCACGATCACCGGGGTGTTCTCGCGCAGCCGCCGCCCGCCGAGCTCGAGCTGCTCGTGCGCCAGCCGCACGGTCAGCTGCACCGGCGGGTCGTAGCGCAGTGTCTCGTCGCCCGCCTTCTCGGCCAGTTCCGCCGGGGCGTCCACCAGCGCCGACCACTGCGCCGGGTCGGCGAGCAGGGCGAGGGTGGCGTTGCCGATCAGGTTGACCGTGGTCTCGAATCCGGCGATGAGCAGCAGCTCGCAGGTGGACAGCAGTTCCGGCATGCTCAGTTTTCCCTCGGCGTGCGCCAGGGTGAGCTGGCTGATCACGTCCTCGCCGGGGTCCTTCGCGCGCTGCTCGCTCAGCCGCTCGAACAGCCGGTAGATCTCGCCGGTCGCGTCGCGCAGCGCGATCGCGTGCTTGAGCGAGCTGATCCCGTCCAGCGACGCGGCCAGGATCCGGCCGTAGCGGGCGAACCGGTCGGCGTCCGCGTCCGGGATGCCGAGCAGCTCGCTGATCACCGCGATCGGCAGCGGGGCGGCGAAGTCGGCCTTCAGGTCGAACTCGCCCTTGGCCAGCGCGCGGTCCAGCAGGTCGTGGCAGATCCGTTCCACGGCGGGCTGGTAGCCGCCGATCTTGCGCGGACTGAACGCGGGCCTGGCCAGCGTGCGCAGCCGGGTGTGCTCCGGCGGGTCCAGTTCCAGGAACGAGGGGGCGAGCTGGGCACGGGAGTCTTCGAGGGTGCCGAACCCCTCCGGGTACTCGCCGGCGGTGGTCTGCACACCGAACCGGCGGTCCCGCAGGATCTGCCTGCACAGCTCGTACCCGGACGCGGCCAGCATGCCGGTGCGGCTGCGGTAGAGCGGTTCACCGGCCCGCAGCTCGGCGTAGACGCGGTAGGGATCGTTGCGCCACGGCGGTTTCCCGAGCCGGGCGACGCGGTCGCCGGCCAGGCTGAGCAACCAGGTTCCCGCGCGTTCCAGTTCGATTTTGGCACCGAGGCGAGCGTCGGCCAGTATTGCCATCACTGTTCCCTACCTTTCAAGTACGGGTTTCCGTGCGGTGCTTGGTGGTCATCGCCGGTACCCGAGCCCGGCCAGTGCGGTGTCCAGCGCGAGCCCCGGCGCGTCCAGCGGGGCGAGCTTGCCGAGGGTGATGCCCTCCCAGGCGGTGTAGACGAAGGAGTAGAGCGAGTTCGCCACCCACCACACCGGGAGTTCCGGGCGCAGCACGAGTTCCTGTTGCGCGCGCTCGACGAAGGCGTTGACCGGTTCCTCCACGCGTTCGAAGCGCTCGGTTATCGCCACTTCGGCGTCCAGTGAGGGCTGTCGCAGCAGGAAGGCGATCCGGGAGCCCAGCGGCACCAGCAGCTCGATCATCCGGCGCAGTGCCTCCGCCGCCGATTCGCCCTGGTCGTCCAGCCTCGCGTCTTCGATCGCGTTTTCGAGCAGCCGCAACGAATCGTGCGCCACCGCGACCAGCAGCGCCTGCCTGGTCGGGTAGTGCTTGTGCAGGGTGGTGCGGCCGATCCCGGCCGCCTTGGCGACTTCGGCCAGCGACGCGGTGGCGTCGGCGACCAGCACGTCGGCGGCGATCTCCAGCGTCGACGGCCGCTCACGTGCGATCGTCGATCGTCGGATGTGAACACTCATGTTCACTACCGTACACACGCCTCCGCGCCCCGGCCACTGAGTTGGCCGGGCGTCGGCCAGGCGGGGGACTACGCGAGCGGCGTGCGAAGCGGGATGTGCACCAGATCGGGACGGCCGGCCGGGGAACCAGCACCGACCCAGTGCGCGAGCCGTTCCGGGGTGAACAGCTCGTCGATCGCCATGCAGGCGGCGCCGACCAAACCGGCCTGGTCGCTCAGCGTGGACCTGGCGATCCGCAGCTCCCTGGTGGCCAGCGGCAGCGAGCGCCGGTAGACCGTTTCGCGCAGCGCGGCCAGCAGCAGGTCGCCCGCGCCGGCCACGCCGCCGCCGATGATCACCAGCGCCGGGTTGTAGAAGCTGACCAGGGTGGCCAGCAGGCTGCCGATCAACCGGCCCGCCCTGGTCAGCAGCTCGACCGAAGTGCGGTCGCCGCGCTGCGCCGCGGCGGAGATGTCGGCCGCGGTGAGCACGCCCTGCTCGGACAGCCGCGCGGCGAGGATCTCGCTGCGGCCCTCTTCGGCGGCGGCCAGCCCGTCCCTGGCCAGCGCGGCGCCGCCGGCGAACGCTTCCAGGCAGCCGGTGTTGCCGCACCGGCAGACCACCTGCGGGTCGTCCGCCACGGCGGCGTGCCCGATGTCGCCGGCGCAGCCCTGGCTGCCGCGGTGCAGCTGCCCGCCGGAGATCAGGCCGGCGCCGATACCGGTGCCGATCTTGATGTAGAGGATGTCGCGCTGGCCCTTGGCCGAACCGGCCCGCAGCTCGCCCAGCGCCATCGCGTTCACCTCGTTGTCCACCCACACCGGCGCGGAGAACCTGACGGCCAGCCGGTCGCGGACGCCGTAGCCGTCCCAGCCGGGCATGATCGGCGGCGCGCTCGGCCTGCCGGTGGCGAACTCGACCGGGCCGGGCAGCCCGATGCCGATGCCCCAGACCTCCGCCTGAGTGCCGCCCGCGTCCGCGGCGATCCGGTCGAGCAGGCGCACGAACAGCTCCTCGACGTGGCCGAGCACGATCTCCGGGCCGAGTGCGATGTCGGTGGGCTCCTCGAGCTCCGCCAGCACCGTCCCGGACAGATCCACCACGCCGACCCCGACGCTCGTCGCGCCGAGCTCCGCGGTGAGCACCACCCCGGCCCGCGCGCGGAAGCGCAGCTCGCGCGGTGCCCGGCCGCCGCTGGACGGCCCGAGCGGCCCTTCCTCCAGCAGCCCACAGTCGGTCAGCTGGGTGACGCGCTGGGTGACCACGGTCCGGCCGAGCCCGGCCAGCCTGCCGATTTCCGGGCGGGTGCGCGCGGCTCCGGTGCGCACCAGATCCAGCACGGTGGCCAGGCTGTCCACCTGCTCCGGCGTCAACGCGGGGGAGTTCTGCGCTGTTCGCGACAACTGCATCCGCACATCTTCCAGCATCGGCCCGCCGGTCGCTCGGATACCTGGGTCTGCCCGGAGAAAACCAGGTGACGGTCGTTCGAGTGATCGGTTAACCTGGATTCATGAGCTACCAGTTCTACCTCTGATTCTCGGGCCGGCCCTTCTCGCGTCGATGCCCCGTGTTCTTTTCACGTACCCTGAATCGGAGTAGAACTCTTGCTGTCCCAGGAAAATCCTGTAACCCTGCCCGGAAAACGGGCCCATCTGAGCGCCGAGCACCTGAGCAAGGGCTTCGAGTCGCGCGCCGTGCTGTCCGACGTGTCGCTGACCGTCGGTGCCGGCCGCCGGCTCGGGGTGGTCGGCGAGAACGGCAGCGGCAAGACCACGCTGCTGAACATCCTGGCCGGCACCCTGGAACCGGACGGTGGCACCGTCACCCGGCACGGCTCGGTGGCCGTTGCCGGGCAGGAACTGCCCTTCGAGGAGGCCGACACGATCTCCTCGCTGCTGGACGTCGCGCTCGCCGGTGTCCGGGCCGCGCTCGCCGAACTGGACGCGGCTTCGGTCGCGCTGGCCGAGGGTGAAACCGGTGCGGAGGACCGGTTCGCCGCCGCGCTCGCGCAGGCCGAACGGCTGGAGGCGTGGGACGCCGAGCGACGGGCCGATCTCGCGCTGGACGGTCTCGGCGCGCCGAGCGACCGGAACCGGCGGCTGGCCGAGCTGTCGGTGGGCCAGCGGTACCGGGTCCGGCTGGCCTGCCTGCTCGCCGAGCGGGTGGACATCCTGCTGCTGGACGAGCCGACCAACCACCTCGACGCGGGCGGGCTGGCCTACCTGACCGAGTGCCTGCGCGGCTACCCCGGCGCGGTGGTGCTGGTCAGCCACGACCGGATGCTGCTGGAGCAGGTCTGCGGTTCGCTGCTCGACCTCGATCCCAACGCCGACGGCGCGGCCGTGGTCTACGGCGGCGGCTATTCCGGCTACAAGAAGGCGAAGGCCGTCGAACGGGTGCGCTGGCAGCAGCGTTTTGCCCTGGAGTGCGCCGAGGCCGAGCAGCTCGCGCAGGACCTGCGTGCCGCGGAGAACCGGCTGATCTCGGCATGGCGGCCGGAGAAGGGGCACAACAAGCACGGCAGGGCGACGCACGCGCCGAGCAGGCTGCACAGCGTGCGGCGGCGGCTGGACGAGCTGACCGCGAACCGGGTCGCCCGGCCGCCGGAGCCGCTCCGGTTCAGCTGTCCCGACCTGCCGAAGCAGGGCCTCGGCGCGGTGCTCACCGCGGCCGGTGTGGTGGTGCCGGGACGGCTCGCGCTGTCCGGTTCGGACACCGTGGCACTGTCCACAGGGGACAGGCTGGTGGTCTCCGGCCCGAACGGTGCCGGTAAGTCGACCTTGCTCGGTGTGCTCGCCGGGCGGCTGGAACCGGCGTCCGGCTCGGTGTGGCGGGCGAAGTCGGCCAGGGTGGAACTGCTCGCCCAGGAGTCGGAGTTCGCCGAGCACGACCGAACCCCGGCCGAGCTGTACTCCGCGCTTGCGGACCGGCTGGTGCTGCACGGCGCGCTGAGCGCCGGGCAGATCGTCGGGCTCGGCGAGCTCGGGCTGCTCTCCGCCGCGGACCGGCACCGTCCGGTCGCGCGGCTGTCCACCGGGCAGCGGCGGCGGTTGTCGCTGGCGATGCTGCTGCTGCGGGCGCCGCACGTGCTGCTGCTGGACGAGCCGACGAACCACCTGTCCATCGCGCTGGTGGACGAACTCACCGAGGCGATCCGCCGGACGCCGGGTGCGGTGGTGGTGGCCACCCACGACCGGCAGCTGCGCGCCGACCTCGACGACTGGCCGGCACTGGAGCTGGCCGCCTGACGGTAGACATCGGATGTATGTGCGGCTCTATGGGTGAAGGTGGTGGCCAAAACGGGGATATTTCTGCAAACATGCAGAGCGTCAGTTCGTTGATGAGCTGACACTGTGCTGAAACATAGTATGACTGTGGAGGCCCAAGTGCCTGAGCTTTCCCGGCGAACCCTGCTCAGGGGCGCCTCCGTGGTTGCCGGGACGGCCGCGCTCGGCGGCTGGTGGTCCGCCCCACCGGCCGCCGGGCAGGCCATCGGTCAGGCTGCCGCGGTCGGGATTCATCAGCGCATCGCGACCGATGCGCGGATGTTGTGGAAGCGCTTACCGGACGGCTGGCAGACCGGTCCGTTCCTGGCCAACGGCAGGCTCGGGGTGCAGGTCTACGGCGGCGCCACCCCGCGGTCGCTGAAGTTCATGCTCAGCCACTCGCAGGTGCAGGACCAGCGCGGGCACTGGGAGGCGGCGATCGGCCTGTCCCGGCTGCCGATCGGCTACCTCACCCTGGAGCTGGCCGGCGCGATCACCGCGGTCGACTGGCAACTGGACCTGTGGAACGCCGAATTGTCCGGCACCATCACCACGACCCGGGGCAGCGTGGCCTTCTCCGCGCTGGTGCACAACGAAAGCAGCGTGCTGCTGGTGTCCACCACGCCGAGCGCCGGCGAGGAGGCGGCCGCGTGGTCGTTTACCCACCTGCGCTCGGCGACCACCAGGACCATCCGCCTGCCACCGGACTACGTGGCCAATCCCGACCCGGCCCGCGGCAGCGCCGGACCGGTCGAGTACAGCGAACAGCCCATGCTGGCCGGCGGTGGCTACACCACGGCGTGGCGGGAACGGCGCTCCGGCACGAGACGGCTGCTGGCCGCGACTGTGGCTTACAGCTTCCCGGAGCGGACCGCGACCGCGGACGCCGTGCGGGCCGTGCGCCGCGCGCTGGCCACCGATCCCGACCACCTGGTGGACCGGCATCGCCGCTGGTGGAACGCGTTCTATCGGCGCAGCCTGGTCTCGGTGCCGGACAAGCGGGTGCAGTCCTTCTACTGGATCCAGCTGTACAAGATGGCGGCCGCGACCAGGGCGGACGGGCCGGTGGTTGCGGAGTGGGGGCCGTGGTTCCCCGAGGTCGGCAACAGCTGGACCGCGGTCTGGTGGAACCTCAACGTCCAGGTGGCCTACCCGCTGGTCAACGGCGCGAACCACGCCGAGTTGGACGCGGTGACCGAGACCTTCCGCCGGGACCACCGCAACCTCGAACTGTCCGTGCCGCCGGCCTACCGGGACGGGCGGACCTACGCCCTTTCGCATCCGGGCGACTGGCGGCTGCGGCCCGGCGGCACCCGCACGGTCGGGATTCCCGGCAGCACGTCGAAGACCGACCAGACCGGCAACCTCATCTGGGGCTTGCACAACGTCTGGCTGGCCTACCGGCACAGCATGGACGACGCGGTGCTGCGGGACGTGCTGCGCCCGGTGCTGACCAAGGCGGTCAACTTCTACCGGCACTTCCTCACCGAAGGCACCGACGGCAGGCTGCACCTGCCGCTGACCCGTTCGCCGGAGTACGCCGACGCCGCCGACTGCAGCTACGACCTCTCGCTGATCCGCTGGGGCTGCGCGACCCTGCTGGAGAGCACCCGGCGGCTGCGGCTGAGCGATCCGCTGGAGCCGGTCTGGCGGGACATCCTGACCAGGCTGGTGCCGTACCACCAGGACGCCGCCGGGGTGCTGATCGGTGACGGCGTGCCGCTTTCGGCTTCACACCGCCATTTCTCGCACCTGCTCTGGCTCCATCCGTTGCGGGAGAAGCGCTGGGACAACCCGGCCGACCGGGAGCTGATGAGCCGCAGCTTCGCGCACTGGGTGAGCATGCAGGACGCCTGGCACGGCTACAGCTACGCGGCCGCGTCCTCGATGTCCTCGGTGATGGGCGAACCGGAAGAGGCCCTGCGGTACCTGAAGTTCTTCCTGGACGGCAACGTGGTCGCGAAGACCCAGCTCACCCCGAACACGATGTACCGGGAGGGCTCGAACCTCGCGATCGAGAGCCCGCTCGCCGCCGCGCAGTCCGTGCTGGACATGCTGGTGCAGGGCTCCGGCGGGGTGCTGAAGGTGTTTCCCTCGGTGTCGTCGGGCTGGGCGGACGCGTCGATCGAGGGGCTGCGGGCCGAAGGTGCCTTCGTGGTGGACGCGTCCCGCCGGGAGGGGGCGACCGAATGGGTGCGGGTGCACAGCGAGGCCGGTGAGCCACTCCTGTTGCGGCACGGCGTACCCGGCGAGATCGAGGTCCGCGACCGTCGCGGCCGTCTGCTGCGCTGGCGGGAACGGGACGCCGAAACCATCGAGATTCCCTTGCGACGCGGCGAATCCGCGGTGGTGACCAGGCGCGGCCACCGGCCGGACCTGGCGCCCCGTGACGTACCGGCGAACGCGGCGGCACCGGCATGGGGACTGCCCGGCTGACTCAGCTGAAATCGGAGGTCGGAGAACATGGTCGAGTTCGATCGCAGGACGGTGCTCGGTGGCGCACTGGCCGGCCTCACCACCGGGCTGCTGCCGATGGGCACGGCTCAGGCGGAACCGGCGGTACCCCTCGGCGTGTTCGGGGACGAACGCGGCTGGGCGGACTTCCTGGCCATGTCCGACCTGCGCTGGCGGCGCCTGCCGAAGACCTGGTATGAGGGACCGTTCCTGGGCAACGGTTTTCTCGGCTCCGGGATCTACGCGGAGCCGGGGGCGAACGCCGTGCGGTTCAACGTGCAGCACAGCCAGGTGCAGGACCACCGGCCCGAGTTCGGCTCGTTGTTCGGGCTGGCCAGGCTGCCGATCGGGTACTTCACGCTGGAGCCGGTCGGCGCGATCACCGGCATCGACTGGCGGCTGGACCTGTGGAACGCGGAGCTGTCCGGCACCATCACCACCACGGCGGGCGGCCTGAGCCTGCGCGCGATCATCCATAGTGGACAGTCGGTGCTCGCGGTCGAGGTGCGGCCGACCGAGGGCGAGCGGGACTTCCGCTGGGTGTTCCACCCGGCCGAGGCGGTCAGCCCGCGGACCGACCCGAAGTTCGGCAAGCCGCCGCCCGCCGGCTATGTGGCAAATCCGCCGGCCACCCTGGAGTCCTCCGGTGACCGGCGGCTGGCGGTGCAGGCACTGCTCGGCGGCGGCGAGCACGTGACCGCGTGGCGGGAGACCGTCCGCGGCTCCACGCGCACGCTGTACACCGCGGTCGCCTGGTCCCATCCCGCACGCACCGCGGCCGGTGCCGCGCTGCGGATGCTCGCCGAGGCGAGCAGGCCGTTCGACCGGCTCGCGGACGGCCACCGGCGCTGGTGGCACGACTACTACCGGCGGAGCTTCCTGTCCATTCCGGACCGGAGGCTGCAGGCGTTCTACTGGATCCAGCTGTACAAGGTGGCCGCCGCGGCGCGCCGGGAGGCGCCGGTGATGGCCACCTGCGGGCCGTGGCTGGAACCGACCCCGTGGCCGGCCACCTGGTGGAACCTCAACGTGCAGCTGGAATACTGGCTGATCCACGGGTCCAACCACCTCGAGCTGGACGCGGTCACCCGTGCGTTGGACGAGTTCCGGCAGAACCTGCGCGACCAGGTCTCGGCGCCCTACCGCGCGGACTCCTACGGCATCCCGCGCACCACGGACATGCGGTTGCTCAACGGCGCGGGCAGCGGGACCTCCGGTTTCGCGGTGGGCATCCCCGGCCAGGAGAGCCCGACCCCGGAGGTCGGCAATCTCACCTGGGCGCTGCACAACGTCTGGCTGTCCTACCGGCACACGATGGACCCGCGCATCCTGCGGGACGTGCTGTTCCCGCTGCTGCGCGGGGCGATCGGCTACTACCTGCACTTCCTGGCTCCCGGTATGGACGGAAAGCTGCACCTGCCGTTCACCTTTTCCCCGGAGTACGGGGTGAACGCGCCGGACTGCACCTACGACCTGGCGCTGCTCCGCTGGGGCTGCCGGACCCTGCTTGACTCGGCGAACCTGCTCCGGATCGACGACCCGCTGGCGAAACGCTGGCGCGAGGTGCTCGCCAAGCTGGTCGACTACCCGGTGGACGCCAATGGCTACATGATCGGCGCGGGAGTGCCGTTCGCCAAGTCGCACCGGCACTACTCGCACCTGCTGCAGGTGTACCCGCTCTACGAGATCACCTGGGAGCAGCCCGAGCACCGTCGGCTCATCGAGACTTCGCTCGGGCACTGGGTCGGTTTCGAAGGCGCCTTGCAGGGCTACACCTTCACCGGTGCGGCCTCGATGTCGGCGCAGATGCTGCGCGGGGACAAGGCCGCGTTCTACCTGGACGAGCTGCAACGCCGGTTCATCCAGCCGAACACGATGTACAAGGAGTCCGGGCCGGTGATCGAGACGCCGCTGTCCGCCGCGCAGTCGCTGCACGACATGCTGTGCCAGAGCTGGGGCGGGGTGATCCGGGTGTTCCCGGCGGTCCCGCCTTCCTGGGAAAGTGCCGCGCTGCACGACTTCCGCACCGAGGGCGCGTTCCTGCTGAGCGCGTCCCGCGAAGGTGGCCGGACCCGCTGGGTGCGCGTGCGCAGCGAGTCCGGTGCCCGCTGCGTGCTGCGGACCGGTATCGAAGGCGAGCCGGTGGTGCGGGACCGCTGGGGCAGGCCGAAGCGCTGGCGCCTGCTGCCCGGCGGCGACCTCGAAATCGAGCTGCGGCGCGGAGAAGAGGCCGTGGTGCACCGGAAAGGCGACCGTCCGGACTTCCGGCTCGGCCCGGTCCCCGGCTCCCCGGTTCCACCTTGGGGTCTGCCCTGAAGGGTGCGATATCCCCAAACTTGGGGACAGCACGGATCGGCGGGTGCCGCCCAGAATTGTCGGCATGACTCCGACTTTCGTCCTAGTACACGGCTCGAACAGCAACTCGCGCGCCTGGACGCACCTGCAACGCGAACTGGCCTTCCTCGGTCACCGCTCGCTCGCCGTCGATCTGCCAGGACACGGCCAGAGCTCCGGCCTGACGGCGGCCTACCAGGCGCCGCAGGACCTCGAAGCCTTCGCCGCCGCACCGTCGGCGATGGCGGGCGTGATCTACGCCGACGGGGTGGCGCACGTGATCGACGTGGTGCGCCGGGTGCGCGAGCACGGGCCGGTGATCCTGGTCGGCGCCAGCCGGGGCGGGCTGGTGCTGACCGGGGTCGGCAACGCGGTGCCCGAACTGCTCGACCGGATCGTCTACATCGCCGCACTGTGCTGTGTGGACAGGACGGTGCTGGAATACATGCAGGAACCCGAGTACGCGACCAGCGCGATCTTCGACATCCCGACCGATTTCGTCAACCAGCCCACCGAATCCGGGGTGGTGCGGACGAACTGGCGCTCCGCCGGGCCCGAGGTGCTCGCCGTGCTGAAGCGGGCGTTCCTCGCCGACGGCACCGATGAGCAGGTGCTCGGGATGCTCAACGGTTTCGAGCCGGACGAGATCCCGGACTTCGGCACCGAACTCGTCGACAAGGACACCTGGGGTCGGGTCCCGCACAGCTACCTCCGGCTGACCAGGGACCAGGCCATGCCGCCCGCGGTGCAGGACCTGATGATCGGGCAGGCGGACGCGCTCACCCCGGACAACCCGTTCGACGTGCACTCGCTCGACTGCAGCCATGGCGCTTCGGCGTCGCCCGGTCGCGCGGGCGAGGTCGCGGCCATCCTGGCCGGCACACTCGGGAACTAGCGGGAACTAGCGGGAACTAGCGTCGGGGCTGCCCGATCGGGCGGCCCCGGCACTACTTCGTTGCCATCGGGGTACCGGCGGCCCAGACTTGACCGGGTGACCAGGTCCGTGGAGTTGCCGTCGCGCGAGTTGTCCGTGCTGGCAGGGCAGGGCAGCCAGGGCGCTGACTGGTACGAGCTGAGCGAGGCGATCTCACGGGCGGTGGCGTCCGTTGTGGCGCACGACGCCCTGCGTCTGGTCGGCAGCCACCCGGCCGCGGTGTTCGGCCCGGCGGGCTCGTTCGGTTTCTGGCACGGGTTCGAGCCGGATCTCGGGCTGGAGCTGGTGCTCAACGCCTACGCGGGTGACGATCCGTGCTCGCCGGAGGAGCTGGACCGGCGGCCGGTGCCGGTGGGGGTGGTCGGTCCCGGCAGTGACGGGCGGCGCGACCTGGCGACCAGGCGCCTGCTCGAAGCGCACGGAGCCGGCAGTGAGCTGCGGCTGCAGCTGCGGGACGCCCGCGGCTCGTGGGGAACGCTGGAACTGCTGCGGGAACAGGGCGCCATGCCGTTCGGCCAGGAGGACGCGCGGCGGGCGGCGCGGCTGGCGCCGGCGCTGATCGCCGTCCTGCGCGGGTACGTCACCGCGGGTCCGCTGGCCCCTGCCGTGCCGAAGCTGCCGACGGGGGTGCTCATCGTCGGCCCCGACCACGTGGTCCGGGCGGTCACCCCGGAGGCGCACCGGTGGCGGGCACAGCTGCAGGGCCGCCAGCACGCCCCCGACTTCACCGGCGCGTCGTTCTGCGCCGGGCTGTCGCTGCAGGCGCGCCGGCATCGTCGTGATCCCCGTGCCTTCCCGCCGCTGGTCTGCGGGCCTCCCGCGAGCTACGGCCGGTGGGTCACCTGCCAGGCGCAGGTCCTCGAATCCAACACCGAAGCCGACACGGAATCTGACACTGATGGGGACGTGGCGATCGTCGTGCAGGCGGCCTCCGGCGAGCAGCTGCTCCCGGCCTTCTGCGACTGGTACGGCATCACCGCCCGCGAACGCCAGATCATCGCGCACCTCTGCGACGGCGCGGCGCCGAAGCAGATCGCCCGCCGCCGCGACCTGTCGGTGCACACGGTCAACGACCACCTGAAGGCGGTGTTCCGCAAGACCGGCGCGAGCGGCCGCGACGAGCTGATCGCCGCGATCACCGGCTGACACCGGATCTTGACTGTGAGCCACATCACTGGTAAAGAGATTCGATACCAAGTGGTATTGAGCTGGAGGCTCTCATGTCCGCATCTCGCGCGGCACTACGACGTGCCGCGTCCCTGCTGGCCACCGCCGCACTTGCACTGGCCGGTTTGCTCGCGACAGCCCAGCCGGCCGCGTCAGCGGGTGATTGGCCGCTGAACCCGCGCGACGACCCGTTCTACGCCCAGCCGAACCCGTTCCCCGATGTCGCTCCCGGCGCCATCCTGGACTCCCGCCCGGTCACCATCCGGGCGCTGGCCCTGCCGCTGCCGTTCCAGGCGTGGCAGGTGAAGTACCGCTCCACGGACAGCCACGGCAAGGCGATCGCGGACATCGCGACCGTCATGCAGCCGCTCGGCCCGGCACCGGAGGGCGGCCGGAAACTGGTGTCCTACCAGACCGCGCAGGACGGGCTCAGCACCGACTGCGCCCCGTCCTACTCGCTGGCCACCGGCCTCAACGTGCCGGCCGCCGAGCTGGCCGCGATGACGCCGATGCTGCTCGCCGGGCACACCGTGGTCACCGCCGACTACGAAGGTCCCGAATCCCAGTGGACCGCGGCGATCAACACCGGGCACGGGGTGCTCGACGCCATCCGCGCCACGCAGAACTTCGCCCCCGCGGGCCTCACCGGACCGGACACCCCGACCGTGCTCTGGGGCTACTCCGGTGGCGCGCTGGCCAGCTCCTGGGCGAACGAGCTGCAGCCGGACTACGCGCCCGAGCTGAAGTTCGCCGGGGTCGCGGCCGGTGGCGTACCCGCGGACATGGACTACGTGGCGCGCAAGATCGACGGCGGCCCGCTGTCGGGGATCTACTTCGGCGCCGCGGTCGGGCTCAGCCGCGCGTACCCGGAGATCGACACCGACAAGCTGCTCAACGACAAGGGCAAAGCCGCCTTCGAGGAGGTCGGAAAGGGCTGCATCGCGCAGTTCGCGGTGTCGCACGCCTTCCATCGGATGCGCGACCACGTCACCGTGCCGGAGCTGCTGGACGTGCCCTCGGTGAAGAAGGTGATCGCGGAGAACACCATGGGCCGCTTCAAGCCCGGCGCGCCGATCTACTACTACCAGGGAATCCTGGACGAGCTGACCCCGGTGCAGCCGGTGGACAAGCTGGTGCGCGAGTACTGCGGCCAGGGCGTTCCGGTGCAGTACCAGCGATATCTGCTCGGGGAGCACGTCACCATCGCGGTCACCGGGGCGCCCGGCGCGCTGGCCTACCTGAACGACCGGCTGGCCGGCGTGCCAGCACCGAGCAACTGCCAGTGATCAACTCTGCCACTCGTGCGGCGGCTGCCCGCCGCCGCACGGGCACGGCAGGCTGGATCGAATGGGAGCCGGCCGTCAGCAACATCTGAACCAGGCGCTGTTGCGGATTCCGCGTCGCGCGGAGAGCGCGGACCGCGCCACCCTCGGCAACACCTTCGTCGCGGCCGGCTCCTTTTCCGCGATGCTGCATTCCAGCGACCACCAGATCATCTACGGGCGGCGGGGAGCGGGTAAGACGCACGCCCTGCTGCACCTGAGCGAGCTGGTCGACCACACCGGAGATCTGGCGGTGTACCTCGATCTGCGCACCATCGGCAGCGCGGGCGGAATCTACGCCGACGGCGACCTCAGCCCGTCCGTGCGCGGCACCCACCTGCTGGTGGACACCCTGGAGGCGATGCACGAGGAGCTGCTTTCGGTGGCCGTCGACCGGGAGGTCGGCGATCACCGGCTGCTGCCCGCGCTGGACGCGCTGGCCGAGTCCGCCACCACGGTGGAGGTCGTCGGCGAGGTGGAGCGGGAGACCAGGGTCGGCGGTTCGGCGGAGTCCTCGCTCGGGCTGGAGCTGGCCGGGTCGCCGTCGGCCAAGGTTTCGATGAGCAGCCGCAGTTCGGTGAGCGCGGAGAGCCGGTTGCGGCGCACCGGGACCGAGCGTCACCACGTGGTGTTCGGCCCGCTGGGCAGGGCGCTGCGGGCGGTCACCCGGGCGCTGGCCCCGGCGCGGCTGTGGCTGCTGCTCGACGAGTGGAGCAGCGTCCCGCTAGACCTGCAGCCGCTGCTGGCCGACCTGTTGCGCCGCAGTGTGCTGCCGACACCCGGGATCACGGTGAAGATCGCGGCCATCGAGCACCGCTCGCGGTTCCGGCAGGGCACCGCGGACGGGAACCAGCTCGGCATCGAGGTCGGTGCGGACGCCGCCTCCGCGGTCAGCCTGGACGATCTGATGATCTTCGACGACGCCCGTACCAGGGCGCAGGCGTTCTTCGGGCAGCTGTTCTTCAACCACGCCGACGCCAGGCTGCGCACGATGATCCCGGACCCGCCGCCCGGCGTGGAAGCCTTCATCGAGGAGGCCTTCGCCCGCAACGCCTTTCCCGAGCTGGTGCGGGCCGCCGAGGGGGTGCCGCGGGACGCGATCAACATCGCCGCGCTGGCCGCCCAGCAGGCGCACGACCAGCCGATCGGCCTGCGCGACGTGCGGCTGGCGGCCAGGGACTGGTACCTGCGCGACAAACAGGCCGCGCTCGGCGCCGAAGCCCCGGCACGGCGGCTGCTGAAGGGGCTCGTGGACGAGGTGGTCGGCCGAAGGCACTCCCGGACCTTCCTGCTCGGCCAGCTGACCGGTGCCCGGCACGAGCTGGTCGAAGAGCTCTACGACGCGCGCCTGCTGCACGTGCTGCGCCGCGGCATCGCGGACCGCAAGAGCCCGGGCACGCTCTACGACGGGTTCGCCATCGACTACGGCTGCTACGTCGCACTGCTCGTCGGGGACGGGCCCCGCCCCCGCGGCCGCGGCGGCTGGCTGAACTCGTCCAAGGGCATCCCGCCGGACGGTTTCAACCTCGCCAAGGAGGCCTTGGACCTCGACCTGCTCCGCTAGCCCTCGTGAGTGAAAACCGTTGCCAGGGCAACACTTTTCACTCACGAGCGCTGACCTGCGGAAAGGTCGGGTCAGATGTCGAGCACGAGTGTGCCGCCCTTGGCGCGGGACACGCAGATCAGCATCTGCTCTTCGCGCTCGGCGTCGGTCAGCGCGCCGTCGCGGTGCTCGACCTCGCCATCGAGCACCCGCACCACGCAGGTCCGGCAGAAACCCTGCCGGCAGGAGTAGGCCACGTCCGGCAGCGCGGCCCGCGCGACGTCCAGCACGGACCGGTCGGCGGGCACGTCCAGGACCCGCCCGCTGCGGTTCAGCGCCACCCGGAACGGCCTGCCGTCCACGATCGGCGGTGCGGAGAAACGCTCGAAATGCATCGCCCGCGTCCCGCGCCCTGCCACGTCGATGCGGACCCCGCTGATCATCGGGGCCGGCCCGCAGCAGTACACCGCCGCGTTCTCCGGTGCGCCCTCCAGCAGTTCGGCGCCCGATGCCGGGATGCCGTAGTCGGTGTCCGGCCGGATCCACACCCTGCTCTCGTCCAATGTGGACAGCTCGTCGAGGAACGGCATGGAGGCGGCCGTCCTGCCGGTGTACACCAGCCGCCAGTTCGCGCCGAGCGCCGCCGCGCGCCGCACCATCGGCAGGATCGGGGTGATCCCGATACCGCCCGCGATGAACAGGTACGAGCGGTATGGCACGAACGGGAAGGCGTTGCGCGGCCCGCGGACCGTCACCGGCGAACCCGGCCGCAGCGTTTCGTGCACCTCGATGGAGCCCCGGCCGCCACCGTCCTCAACGCCGATCCGGCGGACCGCGATCCGGTAGCCGGTCCGGTCGTCCGGGTCCCCGCACAGCGAGTACTGCCGGATCCTGCCCGAAGGCAGCAGCAGGTCCAGATGGGCACCCGGCCGCCAGAAGGGCAGCCGCGCGCCGTCCGGTGCGGCCAGCCGCAGGCTCACCACGTCCTCCGCCTCGCGCCGCGTCCGCTGCACGACCAGCCGCAGGTCCCGGTCCACCGGCACGATCGGCGGCCGCCTGCGCCCGCTGAACCGGCTGAGCCGCTGGTAGGCGCCGGCCACCGCGGCCAGCGGTCGCATCATCCGGTCCGGGTGCGCGCGCCCGCGCAGGTCCGCTGGCACCCTGGGTAGTTCGGTCAAGCCGGTCACTCCGTTCAGTGCGCCGACTCGGCCGCCCGCGCGGCCGGCGAGCTCGCCAGATAGGCCACCGCCTGTTCGGTGGAGCCGGTCTGCGAGGGGTGGTAGGACGGCTTGAAGTACGGCCGGATCTCCCGCAGCAGGCTGCGGCCGGTGGGCAGCAGGCCGAGCTTGCTGGCCCGTCGGAACTCCCGCCAGCTCGCCTTCTTCGCGCCGGTCGGATCGTTGCGCATCAGGAACCGGGTGCCGCGGACGAAGGCCCAGGCCAGTACCGGGGTGACCACGAACATCGCGCGCACCCGGCGGCTGTACCGGCCGTCGAGGTGTTGGAAGAGCTCGAAGGCGACCGAACGGTGCTCGACCTCTTCGGCGGCGTGCCAGCGGAGCAGGTCGAGCATGGTCGGGTCGGCGCCGTCCAGTGCGCGTGCGTCGAGCACCCACTGCCCGAGGAACGCGGTGTAGTGCTCGATCGCGGCGACCAGGCCGACCCGCTCGACGATCCACTCCTCGCGGGCCCTGCCGGTCAGGTCGCGGTCGCCGAGCAGCTTCCGGAAGATCCACTCCATCTGGCGGACGAACGGCCCGGTGTCCAGCCCCTTGTGGTCGAGGTGGTCGGCCGCGCCGGCGTGCGCCTCGGCGTGCATGGCCTCCTGGCCGATGAAGCCGAGCACGTCCTCGCGCAGCCGGTCGTCCTTGATCAGCGGCACCGCCTGCTTGAACAGGTCGACGAACCAGCGCTCGCCCTCCGGCAGCGTGATGTGCAGGACGTTCATCGTGTGCGTGACCTGCGGTTCGCCGGGCACCCAGTGCATCGGCAGGTCCGCCAAGTCGAACTTGACGTCCCTGGGGTGCAGCACGATCTGTTCCTGCTCGGACTCGGCACTCATGCGTCTCACCGCCGCGTGCCGGCGGGCACCCGCCCGGAGAGCTCGTAGTCGGACGGCTTCACCTTGCGGGTCTGCAGCCAGTACCGCCAGGTGAACCCCGGCCAGATCGTCCGGTTGACGCCCTTCGAGTCCAGGTACCAGCTCTTGCAGCCGCCCTGCGTCCAGACGCCCTTGACCAGCTTGTCCTGGATCTCGGCCTGGAACTCGTCCTGCACGCCCGGCCGCACGTCCAGCGCGGCGGCGTCGCGGGAGTCGGCCAGCCTGATCGCGTCCACCACGTACTTCGACTGGGACTCGATCATGAACACCACCGAGTTGTGCCCGAGCGCGGTGTTCGGCCCGAGCAGGAAGAACAGGTTCGGGAAGCCGGAGACGGTGATGCCGAGATGGGTCTGGATGCCTTCAGCGGCCCATTCCTTGGCCAGGTCGCGTCCGTCCACCCCGGTGATGTCCAGGTACTCCAGCGCGTCGGTGACGTGGAACCCGGTGCCGTAGATGATCGCGTCCACCTCGTGCTCGACGCCGGCCGTGTCGAGCACGCTGTGCGCGCGCACCTCGGCCACGCCGTCGGTGACCACGTCCACGTTGTCGCGGTTGAGCGCGGGGTAGTAGTCGTTCGAGATCAGCACCCGCTTGCAGCCCATCGTGTAGTCCGGGGTGAGCTTGCGGCGCAGCTCCCGATCCTTGATGTGCTTGCCCATATGGCGTTTCGCGATTCCCTCGGCGGCCCGCATGAGTGCCGGGTGGCCGTTGAAGCCGACCGCGCGGACCTCGAGGAACCAGTAGAGCAGGTTCCGGTAGAGCCGCTGCGTCCCCGGCACCAGCTTGAACAGCCGCCTCGACCAGGCCGGCATCGCGTGGTCCGGTTTGGGCATGATCCACGGCGGGGTGCGCTGGAACAGGTTCAGCTCGGCCACCTTCGGCGCGATCTGCGGCACGAACTGGATGGCCGAGGCGCCGGTGCCGACCACCGCGACCCGCTTGCCGGTCAGGTCGTACTCGTGGTTCCACTGCGCGGAATGCCAGGTCTGGCCCTGGAACTTCTCGATCCCCGGCAGCTTGGGGATCTGCGGGATGTGCAGTCCGCCGACGCCGGAGACCACGAACTGTCCGACGAACTCGTCGCCGGAGGAGGTGGTGACGGTCCAGTTCCGCGCGCTCTCGTCCCAGTGCGCGCCGGTCACCTCGACGCCGAACCGGATCCGCTCGCGCAGCCGGTACTTGTCCGCGACACCCTTGAGGTAGTCGAAGATCTCCGGCTGCGGGGAGAACGAGCGGGACCAGTCGGGGTTCTGCTCGTAGGAGAACGAGTACATGTGCGACTGGATGTCGCAGGCGCAGCCGGGATACGAGTTGTCCCGCCAGGTGCCGCCGACTTCGAGCGCCTTCTCCAGGATCACGTAGTCGCGGATGCCGGCCCGTTCCAGCTGGATCGCCTGGCCGAGGCCGGCGAATCCGGTGCCGATGATGACGACCTTGACCCGGGTGCTCATCGTTCCTCCACGCCGTTGCGGACAAGCGGGCGGTAGGTGTTACCACTAGTAACACCTACTCGTAAGTAGGATGAAGGACCGGCTGTGCGGTGTCAAGCTTCCGGGTGCACCCGCCTGGCGATCTCGGCGTCCAGCGGGCTCATCTCCGGCGGCACCGCCGAGTGCGGATCCCACCAGCGGAAGTCCGCTATCTCGTCGTTCACCACGAGGGCCGGCGGGGTGGGCAGGGCGGTCCGGTAGATGGCCGCGTACTCGTGGCGGACCGGCCGCCTCAGCTGGAACTCGGCGATCGCGGCGAAGGCCGGCTCCGCGCTCGCGATGCCGGTCTCCTCGGCCAGTTCCCGGACGGCGGCCTGCCGCGCGCTCTCGCCAGGCTCGCGCATTCCCCCTGGCAGTTCCCATTCGCCGCGGTGGCGGTCGAACACCATCAGCACGGTGCTCGAGAGCGTCACCACGACCAGTGCGGCCGGCAGCGGAACCCCGGTTTCCAGTGTGTCCAATATGGACTCATCGTCGGTGATGCGGAGACTCGTCAGCGTGTTGCCGGTCTGGTCGTGGATCGGGAGGGAGGCCATGGTGGCACTGTCACACAGGCGGTCATACAGGCACGCCGTGCCAGTGCTGCAGCGCCTGGTGCAGGCCGTCTTCGTCCTCGTCTTCGGTGGTGCGCAGCCAGGCGAGGTGCCCGTCCGGGCGGACCAGCAGTGCGCGGAGCTCGGGGTGCTCCCGGCAGCGCGCGGACACCGTGCGGACCCGGGGAGACCAGGCCGCCGCGGACTCGCCCAGCGCCCGTTCCCCGGACAGGTCGAGCAGCAGGCCGTGCCCGGTGGCGAGCAGCGCGGCCAGGTGGGTGCGCCCGCCGTCGGTGCTGAGCGCCAGGTCGGGGGCGAGCAGGCCGAGCCAGGGATGGGCGGTGCCGGGGTGCATGTCGTAGCGGGTGTCGAGGCAGGTGATCGTCTCGGCGAAGGCGGTATTGCCGCCGGGGTGGGCGGCGATCCGGGTGAGCAGCGCGGTGAGCGGCCGGAGCCGGTCGTCCGCCTCGCCGAGGATCACCTGGGCGCGGGTGCTGTCCAGCAGCTGCTCACCCGCGCGGTGGCGTTCGGTGTGGTAGCTGGCGAGCAGCCGCTCCGGCGCGGTGCCGCGCACGGTGGCGGCCAGCTTCCAGCCGAGGTTGAACGCGTCGTCCAGCGCGACGTTGACGCCGATCGCCCCGGCCGGCGGGTGGATGTGGGCGGCGTCCCCGGCCAGCACGACCCGGCCCCGTACGTACTCGGCGGCTTGCCGGGCCGCGTCGCCGAAGCGGGTCAGCCAGCGGGGAGCGCGCAGCTCGACGCGGCGGCCCAGCACGCCGGCGACGGCGTCCGCCAGCTGGTCCAGGGTGACCGGGGTGTCCCGGTCCGCGGGCGGGCGGGGGTCCTCGACGCAGATCCGGACGTAGCCGGGCCGGGGGATGGTGAGCACCGCGCCGCCGGGACCGGCGCTCATGCCGAACGGCAGCGCGGCGGGATCGGCGAGCTCGACGTCACCGAGCAGCGTGCAGCGGGTCGCCTCGGTGCCGGGGAAGTCGATGCCGGCCTGCTTGCGGACCGTGCTGCGGCCGCCGTCGCAGCCGGCGACGTAACCGGCCCGGATGCGGTAGGAGTCCCCGCCGGTGCCGACGACGGCGGTGACCCCGTCCGGATCTTGTTCGAGGGACCGGAGTTCGTGCCCGCGCCGGAGATCGGTGCCGAGTTCGAGCGCGTGCGCTTCGAGCAGCTCCTCGACCCGGGTCTGCGGGATGCCGAGTGAGTAGGGGTGGCCGGTGGCGGCGCCGTCCAGCCCCAGCGGTACCGGCAACCCGGTGAAGGCGGCCTGCGGCACCTGCCAGCCTTCGCTGATGAACCGCTCGGCGAGGCCGCGCCTGGCCAGCAGGTCGAGGGCGCGGGCGTTGAGGTTGAAGCCACGGCAGAAGCCCGGCCGCTCGGCGTGCCGTTCGATCAGCACGGTGTGCACACCGGCGAGCCGGAGTTCGGTGGCGAGCAGCAGCCCGGCCGGCCCCGCCCCGACGATCAGCACTTCAGTCTCTTGTGGACAGTCGATCGTCGCGGTCATGTCGCGGGTCCTTTCCGGTCGGCGGGGGCGGACCAGGTCCAGCCCTGTTCGGAAACCTCGATCTCGGGCCAGAAGAGGCTGCCGTCCCGGATCTCGGCGACGGTCCGACGGGTCCAGGCCAGCTCGGCTTCCCAGGCGTGCAGGGCGCATTCGGCTTCGAGCATGAACAGCCTCGGCAGCTGCCCGGAGCCGACGGTGTCGGCGAGCACGGCCTTGGTCTCGGCGATCCGCTCGCTCAGGTGTCGGTCCCGTTCGGCCAGTGCGTCCGCGGCGCCGTCGGGGCCCAGCGCGCCGAGGTAGGAGACCGCGGCCATGAACTTCGGGTACTCGGGGACGGGTTCCCGCAGCAGCTCGTCGAGCCAGCGGAGGAATTCCCGGTGGCCGAGTTCGGTGTGCGCGTAGACGGTGCGTTCCGGGCGTTTGCCCGCGCGCACCGTCTCCGTCGGCTCGATCCAGTCGTGTCGGACGAGCGCGCCGACCGTGTCGTACAACGAGCCAGAGTTGATCTTGAAACTGCCGTCCTTGTGCCGTTCGCGCAGGATGGAGGCCATTTCGTACGGGTGCATCGGCCGCTCTTGCAGCAGGCCAAGTACGGCCAGCGCGAGCGTGTTGGAGATCTTCCGCTTCGCCACTTCGTATCACCGGTTCCTATTAGTCGGACCCGACTATACGACATGCGGCGGCTACGAGTCGAGGTCGATGTCCGGGCCGCGTGTGGGGGTGACGGTGCCGCCGGTCTGCTCGGCGAGCCAGTGCCCGAAGGACTCTGCCGCGGTCTCCGGGACGTGCACGGTGATGTTCACCCGGCTGTCGTAGCCGACCCCGGCGATCCGGTGCCCGGCCGCGCGGAGCGCGTTCTCCAGCCGTCCCGCATCGGCGTGCCCGGCGCTGATCTCGAAGGTGGCGAACCGAACGCGGTGCAGTACACCGACCGCGTCGATCGCTTCGGACACCGCGCGGCCGTAGGCGCGGACGAGCCCGCCGGCGCCGAGTTTGGTCCCGCCGAAGTACCGGGTCACCACCGCCACCACATCGGTGAGCCCGCGCCGGACGAGCACCTCGAGCATCGGCACCCCGGCGGTCCCGGCCGGCTCGCCGTCGTCGCTGGAGCGTTGCGAGCCGCCGACCCCACCGACCCCTCCGACCCCTCCGACCCCACTGACACGGAAGGCGGAGCAGTTGTGGCTGGCCGACCAGTTCTCCTTGCGGATTCCGGCGATGAACGCGGTCGCCGCCTCGTCCGTGGTGACTCGCTCCAGGCTGCACACGAACCGCGAACGCTGGATCTCGATCTCGTGCACCCCGGCGGCCGCGATCACGTCCACCGGGGTGCACCGCTCTGCGCTCGGCTCATCGTCCGAGTATCGGTTACCGGGGTTCGGCGGCGCAGTGGGTGTCGGCGGGCGGGAAGGCGCCGGCGGTGAGGTAGTCCGTGACCGCGTCCCGGCCGCAGCGGTTCTGGCCGGTGACCAGGTAGGCGCCGTGCCCGCCCTGGTCCACGGTGACCATCCTGGCGCGCGGGCCCAGCGCGGTGCGGGTGGCCCGTGCGCCGGTGAGTGGGGTGATCGGGTCGCGCAGGTTCTGCACGATCAGCACGTTCGACGGGCCGTTCCCGGTGATCGGTATCCGCGGCTCTGGCCGGACCGGCCAGAACGCGCAGGGGGAGACGTTGGCCGCGGCGGCGCCGAACATCGGGAAGCGCAGCCTGTCTTCGGCCACCGCGCGCTGGTAGTGCCGCACCGAACGCGGCCAGGCGTTGTCGTTGCAGAGCACCGCGGTCTGCGCGGAGATGGTGTTGTCCGCCGGTGTGCCGAGGGGACCGGCGGCGCCGGCGGAAAGGTCGCGCCAGCGCGCCGCGAGCGCGGGAAAGCCGTCGTCACTGGTCATGCTGCCGGTGAGCCCGTTCAGCGTGTCGCCGCGGAAGGCCGCGCCCTGCCCGCTCCGATCCTGCTGCCCGGCCAGCTCGAAGTACTTGGCGCGGACCAGTTCCGGGGTGTCGCCGAGGTGGTAGGTGCTCGCGCGCTCGGCCGCCCAGCGGGCGAAGTCGGGGAACCGGTCCTCGAAACCCTTGGCGACGGACCGGAGCTGCGTCTCGTCCAGGCCGGCCGGGCCGAGCGCGCTGTCCAGCACGACGCGGTCGGTGCGCGACGGGTAGCGGCTGGCGAACACCGCGCCGAGGTAGGTGCCGTAGGAGACGCCGAAATAGGACGCCTTGCTCTCACCGAGCGCATCCACGATGAGGTTCATGTCCCTGGCCGTGTTCGCGGTGCTGATCTCGGCCAGCACGGCGGGATCGTTGTGCCGCGCGCAGCCTTCGGCCACCGCGCGCACCTCGCCGGCCCGTTGCCGGACGTCGGCGGCGTCGCGCGGGTAGGGCTGGATGGCGCCCGTGTAGTCCGGCGGCAGCCCGCAGGACACCGGTGTGCTCTCGCCGACCCCGCGCGGGTCGAACCCGATCAGGTCATAGGACTCGCGAAGGCTGTCCGGCAGGCCGAGTGCGACGCCCCTTGCCGGCATCAGCAGGCTGGGGATGCCGGGGCCGCCGTTGTTCATCAGCAGCACGCCCCGGCGTTTCGCCGGATTTGTGCTGTCCATTTTGGACACAGCGAGTTCGATCGTGCGGCCGCCGGGTCGCCGGTGGTCCAGCGGTACCCGCAGCGTGGTGCACTTGAGGCCGTGCAGCGGCACGTTGCCGGGGTTCGGGCAGTCGCCCCAGGCGAGGTGGGTGCGCGCGCCGGCCGCCGGAGCCGTGCCGCACAGCAGCAGGACGGCCAGCGCGCACAGCAGCAGGCGGGAACGGTGTGATGCGGTCATGCGGTGAATCTGCCCGGCACCGCCGGTACCGCGCACCGGCCGTTCGGCACCGCCGGCCTGGACGAAAGTAAGGCGCTCAGATCGGGTTGGGCTCGCCGAGCGGGGCGGAGCAGAACGGGCCGCCGACATAGCCCGCGTCCGGCCCGGGCGCTGGTGCGCTCGCGAGAAGTTCCTCGGCGAACTGCTCCGCGTCGTCCAGCGCCTTGTAGCCCAGTGCTTCGGCTTCGGTGAGGGAGTAGATCCGCCGGGTGTTGGCCGAGACGCCCCAGATCAGCCGGTAGCCGGGGGAAGGGGCGCCGAGGCAGGCTTCGAAGAGCCGGGCGCCGTCGTCCGGGGAGAGCCAGGTGCTCAGGCCGCGAACGCCGGGCGGGCGCTCGAAGCACGAACCGATCCGGACGCACACCACGTCCATCCCGAACCGGGAGTGGTACAGGCTGCCCAGCGACTCGATCACCGCCTTGCCGACGCCGTAGTAGGTGTCCGGGCGCGGGCTCGAATCTGCGGGCAGGCCACCGGTTTCGGTGGCCTCCTGCACGGTGCGGAAGCCGACCGAGTGGTTGCTGGAGGCCAGCACGACCCTGGGCACCCCGGCCGCGCGGGCCGCCTCCAGCACGGTTTGCGTGCCGTTGATATTGACTTCGGCGATCTCCGCCCAGGAGTTCTCCCTGCTGTGCCCGCCGAGGTGGATCAGCGCGTCCACGCCGGCGCACGCCTCGGCCATCACGGCCGGGTCGGTGACCGAGCCGGTGACCAGTTCCACCGCTTCGCCGGGTTCGGCGGCCGGTTGCGGAGCCAGATCGAGCAGGCGCAGGACGCGGCCTTCCCGGCGCAGCCGCGGTCGCATCAGGGTGCCGACGACACCGGCCGCTCCGGTGATCAGGACGCGCTGCTCTGCCATGAAATGCCCCATTTCTCGTTGTATCAAGCGGAGTATTCAGCGGATTCCGGCGCGCCGGAGGCGACGGCCCAGTTCGGTGGTGGTCTCGGTGAGCAGCTCGCCGACCCGGACGGTCTCCTCGTCGGTGACCTGGTCCGCCGGCATCGAGCAGCTGATCGCGTCGGTGCCGGGGATCCGGTACGGGATGACCGCGGCCACGCACCGCACGCCCGGCGTGCCCTCTTCGATCTCCGACGCGTAGCCGCGCTCGCGGATCGCGGCGCACTGGGCGTGCAGCTCCTCCATGGTGGTGATCGTGTTCGCGGTGAGCGCGGGCAGCTCGGCCGGCAGCAGGGCGCCGATCTCGTCCTGGGTCAGCTCGGCGAGTAGCGCCTTGCCCAGCGCGGTGGCGTGCGCCGGTAGGGTGCGGCCGACCCTGGACACCAGGTGCACCGAGCGCCGCGACTCGCGGGTCTCCAGGTACACCACCTCGTCGCCGTTGCGGCGGGCGAAATGCGCGGTGAATCCGGTCTTCTCGCGGACGCTCTCCAGTGCCTCGGTGGCGAATGGCACGATCGGGTCGCGATCGAGGTAGGCGGTGCCGCAGATCAGCGCGCGCACCCCGAGCCGGTACCTGGTGCCCCCGGAGTCGGCCTCCAGCCAGCCGGCCTCGCGCAGGGTGCGCAGCAGGCCGTGCAGGCTGGACCGCGGGAACCCGGTCCGCGCGTGCAGGTCCGACAGGGAGAGCCACACGTCGTTGGCGGCGAACGTCTCGATCAGGTCGATCGCCCGGCGCGCGGACTTGACCCCGGCCGGCTCGGTCCCGTTCTCGGCTGACGGCACCGCCGGCAGCTCGGTCGCAGGTGGCATTTCCCCTCCTCCAGATGGCCGTTGACAGGTGACCCAGGCCATATTAGCGTCCCCGAACGACATTCTAGTAAGCGAACTTAATCACTATAACAGATCCCGTTCAAGAATGTGAACGTTGCCTCGACGACAACAAAGGGGTCCCGCGGTGCACGCACTCGACTGGACAGTGGTGTCCGGCTACTTCGTCCTGATGGTCCTGATCGGCTGGTGGTCGCACCGCCGAATCCACACGGTCAAGGACTTCTTCACCGCCGGCGGCAAGATGCCATGGTGGCTCTCCGGCATCTCGCACCACATGTCGGGCTACAGCGCGGTGCTCTTCGTCGCCTACGCGGGGGTGGCCTACACCGACGGTGTCACCGTGTACTTCTGGGGCTTCGCCAGCATCGGCATCGGGGTCGGCATCGGCGCCTGGGTCTTCGCCGGGCGGTGGAACCGGCTGCGGTCGAAGTTCGGCGTGCAGTCCCCGCTGGAATTCCTGGCCAAGCGCTACAACATCCCCACCCAGCAGGCACTGGCCTGGAGCGGCAGCCTGCTGAAGACCTTCGACGTGGCGTCGAAGTGGTTCGCGGTGGCGACCCTGCTGAAGTCCTTCGCGGGGGTGCCGATCACCGCGGGCATCCTGGTCACCGGCGGGGTCACCCTGCTCTACTGCACCGCGGGCGGGCTGTGGGCGGACGCGCTCACCGACTTCGGCCAGTTCGTCATCCAGGGCCTCGCCGGGATCGTGATGATCTGGGCGATCCTGGACTCGCTCGGCGGGATCTCCGGGCTGTGGACCATGTGGGACAAGCTGCCCGAAGCCCACCTCAGCCCCACCACCGACAAGTACACCACCGTCTTCCTGCTGGTCTACGTGCTGGTCAAAACCCTGGAGTACAACGGCGGCATGTGGAACCTGGCGCAGCGGTACATGGCCGCGCCGGACGCAGCGGACGCCAAGCGGGGCGCGAAGCTCTCCGCCGTGCTGTACCTGGTGTGGCCGCTGATCCTGATGATCCCGATGTTCGCGGCCCCGCTGTTCCTGCCGGACCTGACCGACCCGACCACCTCCTACGCCGAGCTGACCAAGCACTTCCTGCCGGCCGGCATGATCGGGCTGGTGCTGGCCGGCATGTTCTCGCACACGATGGCGATGGTCTCCTCGGACGCGAACGCGATCTCGGCGGTGGTCACCAGGGACATGCTGCCGGTGCTGTGGCGCCGGGCGCGTTCCTTCACCGAGGCGCAGAACCTGCGCACGGCCAGGGTGGTGACCTTCGGGTTCATCGTGCTGAGCATGGTCATCGCCACCCAGGCGCGCAGCCTCGGCGGGGTGCTGGCGATCGTGGTGTCCTGGGTCGCCGCGCTGATGGGCCCGATCTCGGTGCCGCTGCTGCTCGGCATGCTGCCCTGGTTCCGGCGCTGCGGTTCCCGTGCGGCACTGGCCTCCTGGGCCTGCGGGCTGGCCACCTACGCACTGGTCTACTACGTGTTCGACAGCAGTCAGACGGTCATCGTGGCGTCGCCGATCCTGGTCTCGCTGGCGGTCTACGTCGCGCTCGGCCTGATCGCGTCGGAACGCACCCCGGCGATCGACGAGATGGTGGACCGGCTGGACTCCGACGAAGGCGGCGCCACCGGCCCGACCGACCCCGGCAAGTCGGCCACCGGCTCGACCGTCACCGCCTGAACCGCCAAGAGCACCACCGACGACGAAAGAGCTGACGTACATGGCACAGCCCAGGATCGAGCTGGACGGCCTGCTGGCCTTCCCGCTCACCCCGTTCACCGACGAGCTCGAGCTGAACCTCGATGCCTTCGCCCACAACGTGCAGGCCCACCTGGCCGCCGGGGCGGCGGCGCTGTTCGTCGGCTGCGGAACCGGGGAGTTCAGCGCGCTCGCCCCGCACGAGCAGGCGGCGCTGCTGCGGACCGCGCGGGACGTGGTGGACGCCCGCGTGCCGGTCTGGGTGGGCGCCGGCGGGGGTGCGGCCAACGCGCGGGCCGGGGTCGCCGCGGCCGAGGCCGGTGGCGCGGACGGGGTGCTGCTGCTCCCGCCGTACCTGGTCACCGGTCCGCAGTCCGGGCTGATCGACCACGTGCGCTACGCGATCGGCGACTCGAAGGTGCCGGTGATCGTCTACCACCGTTCGCCGGGGGTGTTCACCGCTGCGTCCGCGACGGAACTGCTCGACCTGCCGACGGTGGCCGGGCTCAAGGACGGCTACGGCGACATCGAGCTGATGAGCCGGATCGTGGCCGGTATCCGCGGGGTCGGCACGCCGCGGTCGCGGGAGTTCCTGTTCTTCAACGGGATGCCGACCGCGGAGGTGTCCGCGCGGGCCTACGCGTCGATCGGGGTGGCGCGGTACTCCTCGGCGGTGCACTGCTTCGCGCCGGAGATCGCCGCCCGCTACCACCGGGCGCTGGCCGAGGGCGACGACGCGACCATGGACGCACTGCTGACCGGCTTCTACCTGCCGCTGGTGGCGCTGCGGGACGAGACCCCTGGTTTCGCGGTGTCGCTGGTCAAGGCCGCCGCCAGGGCACGCGGCCAGAAGACCGGCGGGGTGCGCCCGCCGCTGACCGAGCCGACCGCCGAGCAGCTCGACCGGCTGGAGCGGATCATCGGCGACGGCCTGCGCGTACTGGCCGGGCTGGGCTGAGCCGTGCGAGTGACCGGTTACGCCTACCCGTGGGACGTGCTCGAAGCGCCCGGTTTCACCGACCGTGCCGAGGAACTCGGGTTGGCGGAGGTCGCGGTCGCGGTCTCCTACCACAGCACGCGCGCGGCCACCCCGTGGTCGGACCGGCGGACCGCGGTACTGGCCAGGCACGCGGCGCTCTACCGGCCGGTGCGCGCGCGGGCGTGGGAGGGCGCCCGCCTGCGGCCCGGCGTACCGGACTGGGCCGGCGTGCCGGACAGCGCCGGTGACGCGGTGCGGGCGCTCGGTGCGGCCGGGGTGCCGGCGTCGGCCTGGGTCGTGCTGACGCACAACTCGCGGCTGGGCACCGAATTCGCCGACGTCGCGGTGCACAACTGCTTCGGCGAGCCGTACCCGTGGGCGTTGTGCCCGGCAAGGCAGGAGGTGCGGGACTACGCCGCGACGCTGACCGCGGAGTCCCTCGACGGCCTGGACCTGACCTCCGTAGTGCTGGAGGCCTGCGGGCAGCTCGGGGTGCTGCACCAGTGCCACCACGAGAAGACCGACGCGGTCTGGTCGCCCGCGGTGGCGCGGCTGCTTTCGGTCTGCTGCTGCGCCGCCTGCGCCGTGCTGTGGGCCGAAGCCGGTTGGGACGCCGACGAGGTGCGGGGCCTGCTGCGTGCCGAAATCCGGCACCTGATGGCCGAAGCGGACCTCACCGGGACCGAGGACGCGCTGTCGCCGGAGCTGCACGAGCTGCTGCTGGACACCCGGCAGCGGAGCACCGGCGCGTTGCGCCGCGCGGTGCTGGCGGAGATCCCCGGCGACCCGATGGTCGTGCTGCACGGCGCGGTGGACCCGTGGGTGACCGGGGCGCTGCCCGGGATCACGCCGGGGGCGGCGGAGGACGCGGACTCGGTGGTGCTGCAGTGCTGGCAGCCCGGCGACCGCAGCCTGGCCGCGGTGGCGACCGCGCGCGCCGCCCTTTCGTCCACTGTGGACGTTGGCGCGTATGTCACCGCGGTGGGCCCGCAGCGGGTCCCCGACCTCGGCGGCTACGTGGCCGAGCTGGGCAAGGCAGGTGCCGCCCAGCTGCACCTCTACCACCTCGGCCTGGCCGGCCCGGCCCGCTGGCCCGACCTGCGCGCCGCCATCCCTCGTGAGTGAAAAACGTTGCCCTGGCAACACTTTTCACTCACGACCGTTGACCTGCGGAAACGACTGCGAGAGGAACTGATGAGCGACGAGACCGACACCGGTGAACTGCGGCGGCTCCTGACCGCCGCCGCCGCCGCCGACGCGGCGGGCCGGACCGCCGCCAGCACGCCGGAAGAACGGGCGAGCTGGCTGACGGCCGCGGCGGACGCACTGGACGGTGCGGCCGACGAGCTGGTCGAGCTGGCCGCGGCGGAGACCCACCTGCCGGCCACGCCGCGGCTGCGCGGGGAGCTGCTCCGGACGACTTTCCAGCTGCGGCTCTTCGGTGAGGTGCTGGCGGACGGCGAGTTCCTGGACGCTCGCGTCGACCACGCCGACCCCGGGTGGCCGATGGGCCCGCGCCCGGACATCCGCCGGGTGCGGGTGCCGATCGGGCCGGTGCTGGTGTTCGCCGCGAGCAACTTCCCGTTCGCCTTCAGCGTCGCCGGTGGCGACACGGCGTCGGCGCTCGCGGCGGGCTGCCCGGTGGTGCTCAAGGCACATCCCGGCCATCCGCGGCTGTCCGCTCGGACGGGGGAGATCCTGCGGGACGCGCTGGTCGCGGCCGGCGCCCCGGCCGGCGTCTTCGAGGTGATCCACGGGGTCGAAGCCGGAGTCGAGGCGCTGCGGGACCCGCTGGTCGCGGCGGCGTCGTTCACCGGTTCGGTGGCCGGTGGCCGGGCGCTGTTCGACATCGCGGCGGCCCGCCCGAACCCGATCCCGTTCTACGGTGAGCTGGGCAGCGTGAACCCGGTCGTGGTGACGCCCGGTGCGGTACGGGCCAGGGGCGAGCAGATCGCGAAGGGTTTCGCCGGCTCGTTCACGCTCGGCGCCGGGCAGTTCTGCACCAAGCCGGGCCTGCTGTTCCTGCCGGAGGGCCATGGTCTGGAGGACGCGCTGCGCGATGCGGTGGCGGCGACCAGTGCGCAGCCGATGCTGAACGAGCGGATCACCTCTGGTTTCGCGGCCGGACTGGATCGGTTGCGCGCGCTGCCGGAGGTGCGCGTGCTGGCCGGCACCGAGAACGCCGGGGACGGCACCGGCGCGACCCTGCTGGCCACCACCGCGGCCGGGTTCGCCAAGAGCGACGCGGCGGTTCGCGAAGAGTGCTTCGGCCCGGCGTCGATCGTGGTGACCTACTCCGGTCACGCCGAGCTGCTCGGGCTGCTCGCCGAGCTGGAGCCGGGGCTGACCGCCACCGTGCAGGCCGAAGAGTCCGAAGTGGACGATGTGCGGGCGTTGCTGCCCGCGCTGACCAGGATCGCCGGACGGCTGCTGTGGAACGACTGGCCGACCGGGGTCACGGTCAGCTGGGCGCAGCAGCACGGCGGCCCGTACCCGGCGACCACCGCGCCGACCAGCACCTCGGTGGGTACCGCGGCGATCGAGCGGTTCCTGCGTCCGGTCGCCTGGCAGGGCTTCCCGGACGCGCTGCTGCCGCCGGCGCTGCGCGAGGACAACCCCTGGCGGCTGCCGAGGCGCACCGACGGCGAACGCAGCGAGTAAACCCCCGCAAGAGCCAACCAAGAGCCAACGCAGTCTCTCTGGGAGGAACCATGTCCGTGAACCGCAGAACAGTGCTGCGCGGAGGAACCCTGGCCACCGCGGCGCTCGCCGTGCCGGCCGTGTCCGGCCCCGCGCGAGCCGCCGCCGCGCAGCCGGACATGGCGAAGATCCTCGCCGCCTACCGCGCGCTGCAGGTGGGCACCGGGCGCCGCTCACCCGAGCGGGACCAGGCGGTGCGCGCGCTCGACGAGGTGGCCACGGGCTACCTCGCCGCCATGCGGGACGCCGACCAGCTGTGGGCGGACCTGCCGGTCGAGCCGGGCAGCACGTACTTCCCGAAGATGTACTACCGGCTGCGCACGATCGCGGTGGACTGGGCGACCCCCGGTTCGGCGCTCTCGGCGGAACCCGAGCTGCCCGGCCGGATCGTCACCGCGCTCGACACGCTGTATCGCTTGCAGTACAACGAGAACACCAGTGAGATCGGCAACTGGTACGTCTACGAGATCGGGGTGCCCTACTGGGTGCTGCAGATCCTGGTGGCGCTCGGCGATGCGGTGGCGGCCGCGGACCGGGAACGGCTGCTGCGGCCGGTGCTGCGCTTCGTCGCCGATCCCAACCGCCGCACCAACAAACCGGAGCTGGTGGAGACCGGGGCGAATCGGGCGGACAAGGCGCTGATCGCGGTGGTGTCCGGGGCGATGGCAGGGGACGCCGCCCGGATCGCGGCCGGGGTGGCCGCGGTGACCGACGTGGCCGGCGGCGGTGCGGCCAGCCTGGTGCGGTTGGTGACCGCGGGGGACGGGTTCCACCCCGACGGCTCGTTCCTCCAGCACGACGTGGTGCCCTATCCGGGGCACTACGCCCTGGTGCTGCTGCAGGCGGTGGCCGGGCTGGCCGAGGTCACCGCCGGCACGGCCTGGGAGCTGCCGGTGGAGGTGCGGCGGCGGATCAGCGAGGCGGCGGTGGACGCCTGCGCGCCGTTCATGTTCGCCGGCTCCATGATGGAACCGGCCAGGGGGCGGTTCCTTTCCCGGCAGGGGGAGACCGGCCATGACAGCGGCCATCAGCTGACCGCGGCCGCGGTGCTGCTCGCCAGGCACGCGCCGGAGCCGGTCCGCGCCACCCTGGCCGGGCTGGTCGCGGACTGGGTGGGCAGCGGGAAATGGGCACCGTTCCTGAAGGTCGTCGACGTCCAGCGGTTCTCCGGCGGGCTGCAGCCGGTCGGGGTGCCGGAGGTCGAGTACGCCCAGCAACTGCTGGCCGGGAAACCGCGGCGGCCGGCGCGGGTGCCGGTGCACCGGGTCTTCGGCCAGCAGGACCGGATGGTGCACGTGACCACGGACTGGTCCGCGTCGCTCGGCCTCAGCTCCACCAGGATCTGCCGGTACGAGTCGATCAACGGGATGAACCTGCACGGCTGGTACACCGGCGACGGCATGCTCTACGTGTTCCTGCCGGAGGCGCAGGGGCATTACAGCGACGCGTACTGGCCGACCGTGGACGCGCACCTGCTGCCCGGCACCACGGAGAAGGCGGGCACCCCACCGGCTCTGGGCTCGGTGCCGGTGACTTCGCGTGACTTCGCCGGGGGAGCGCGCTGGGACGAACGGTACGGGGTGCACGGCCTGGACTTCGTTTCCCAGGACGGCACGCTGAGCGCGAAGAAGTCCTGGTTCTTCACCCCGTCCGGGGTGCTCTGCCTCGGCGCGGGCATCACCGACGCGAGCGGCGCGGCGGTGCGCACCACGATCGAGAACCGGAACCTCGGCGAGGGCGGTGACCCCGCGCTGCTCGCCGACGGTCGTCCGACCACTGTGGAGCTTGGCTCGGCCGCGACGCTGCGCCGCCCGCGATGGCTGCACCTGGCCGGCACCGGCGGCTACCTGGTGCTCGACGACGCGACGGTGTCGGTGCTGCGCGAGGACCGCACCGGGGCGTGGCGGGACATCGACACCGGTGCGAACACCGCCGGCACCAGCACCCCGTACACCCGGCGGTACCAGAAGATCGTGCTCGAGCACGGCGCCCGGCCCGCCGGGGCGAGCTACGCCTACGTGGTGCTGCCCGGCGCGTCGGTGGTGCGCACCATCGCTTCGGCGGCGCAGTGGCGGGTGCGTGCGAACACGGAAACCGTGCAGGCGACCAGGTTGTGGAACGGCACGCTGCTGGCGAACTTCTTCGGCGCGGGCGCGGTGGACGAGCTGAGTGTGTCCGGGCCGGCCTCGGTGGCGCTCGGCGTGACCGGCCGGGGCCTGCGGCTGGCGGTTGCCGACCCGACCCAGCGCCAGGACCGGATCCGGGTCACCGTGCGGCGCCGGACGGTGGACGTGCCGGTCGGCGGCATGCTCGGCGCCACCACGGTGCTCACGCTGGGGTCCTGATGTGAACAGCGGATCAGGAACAGTCGTGCACTGAACCTCGGTGTGAATGGGTGTCTTGTGCACTAAGTAAATCACCGCTAGCCTCCCCTGGAGTACCCGGCGGAAAGCGAGCGACGATGCCCATCGATCCCGCGGTGATCGGTACCGAGCTGCCCGAGTTCGGCGTGGACGTGGAGCGCGGGCGGTTGCGCTTCTTCGCGAAGGCCATCGGTGAGACCGATCCGGTGTACGTGGACCTCCAGGCGGCCGGTGCGGCCGGGCACCGGGATCTGCCGGTCCCGCCGACCTTCTTCTTCGGCCTGGAGCTGCAGGGGCCGGACTCCTTCGGCTGGCTCGGCGACCTCGGCGTGGACCTGCGCCGGGTGCTGCACGGCGAGCAGGAGTTCCACTACCACGCGCTGGCCTACGCCGGTGACCACCTGCGGTTCTCCTCGCGGATCACGGACAGTTACAGCAAGAAGGCGGGTGCGCTGGACTTCCTGGTCAAGGAGACCGATGTGCGCCGCGACGGGGAGGACATCGTGACCCTGCGCCAGATCCTGGTGGTGCGGAACCCGGAGGTGCGCCCGTGAGCACGTTCGCCGAACCCGGTGCCGAACTGCCGCCGCTGGCCGCGCCGGAGATCACCAGGACCACGCTGGCCCTGTTCGCCGGTGCGTCCGGGGACCACAACCCGATCCACCTCGATCTGGACGTCGCCCGCTCCGCCGGGCTGGATGACGTGTTCGCGCACGGCATGCTGTCCATGGCCTATCTCGGCAGGCTGCTCACCTCCTGGGTGCCGCAGCACCGGATCCGCTCGTTCTCGGTGCGGTTCGCCGCGATCACCCCGGTGCACGCCAAGCCGGTCGCCACCGGCACGGTGACCGAGGTGTCCGAAGTAGACGGTGAGCGGCTGGCAACGCTGGAGCTGGCGGTGACGCTGGCGGACGGCACCGTGACCCTTTCCGGCGGTGCTGTCGTCGCTTTGGACTAGGAGGAGCCTGTGTATCTGACCCAGTCCCTGCACCGGTCGGTGCAGCAGAACCCGGACGCGACGAGCACCATCTGCGGCGGCCGGATCAGGACCTTCGCCGAGACGGCGGACCGCGTCGCGCGGCTGGCCGGTGCGCTGCGCGAGCTCGGTGTCGGCCGTGGTGACCGAGTCGCGATGTATGCGTTGAACTCCGACCGCTACCACGAGTATCTGCTGGCGGTGCCGTGGGCGGGCGCGGTGCTCAACCCGGTGAACATCCGCTGGAGCCCGGCCGAGATCGTGTACTCGCTGGAAGACTCCGGAACTTCGGTGCTGCTGGTGGACGACCAGTTCGCCGGGGCGGTGCCGGTGCTGCGGGAGCGGTTCCCGGCGCTGCGCACGGTGATCCACTGCGGCGACGGCGAGACCCCGGAGGGGATGCTCTCCTACGAGGCGCTGCTCGCCGGCGCGGCCCCGGTCGAGGACGTGCGCCGCGGTGGCGACGAGACCGCCGGGATCTTCTACACCGGTGGCACCACCGGCTTTCCCAAGGGTGTGGTGCTCAGCCACGCGAACATGGTCACCTCCGCGCTCGGTTCCCTGTGCACCGGCGGGTTCCTGTCCAAGGGCGGCAGGCTGCTGCACGTGGCGCCGATGTTCCACCTCGCCGACATCGCGATCTGGGTGGCGCAGAGCATGCTCGGCGGCACGCACGTGATGCTGCCGATGTTCGATCCGGCCGCGGTGCCGGCGGTGATCGCCGAGCACGGGATCACCGATGTGCTGCTGGTGCCGACCATGGTGCAGCTGGTGGTGGACCATCCGGCCGTCGCCGAGCACGACCTGTCCAGCCTGCGCGGCCTGGTCTACGGCGCCTCCCCGATCTCGGAGGCGGTGCTGGCCAAGGCGATGCGGACGTTCCCGTCGGCCCGGTTCACCCAGGCGTACGGGATGACCGAGCTGTCGCCGGTGGCCACCCTGCTGCTGCCCGAGGAGCACGAGGATCCGGCGCTGCTGCGGTCGGCGGGCCGGGCGGTGCCCCATGCCGAGCTGCGCGTGGTGGATCCGGATGGGGCCGAGTTGCCACCTGGAGTGGTCGGCGAGGTGGTGGTCCGCGGTGGGCACGTGATGCAGGGGTACTGGAACAAACCGGAGGAGACCGCGGCCGCGCTGCGCGACGGCTGGATGCACACCGGCGACGGCGGCTACCTGGACGAGCGGGGTTACCTGTTCGTGGTGGACCGGATCAAGGACATGATCGTCTCCGGCGGCGAGAACGTGTACTCGGTCGAGGTGGAGAACGCGCTGGCCAAGCATCCCGCGGTGGCCGCCTGCGCGGTGATCGGGGTGCCGGATGAGGAATGGGGCGAGCGGGTGCACGCCGTGGTGGTGCTCGCGGACGGCGCGCGGACGGACGGGGACGAGCTGCGGGCGCACTGCCGGGAGCACATCGCCGGCTACAAGTGCCCGCGCACGGTGGAGTTCAGCACCGCGCTGCCGATGTCCGGTGCGGGCAAGATCCTCAAACGCGAGCTGCGCAAGCGGTACTGGACCGACGAGAACAGGGCCGTGCACTAGCGCGTTGTCCTGAATGGACTGTGAGGAGACGGGTGATGGCGGGGGCTCCGGCCGTACGCGCGCGGCGGCCGAAGGACCGCAAGCAGCAGATCCTCCGGGTGGCCGCGGAGCGGTTCCGCCGGGTCGGCTACCACAATGTGCGGATGGCCGAGATCGCCGAGGCGACCGGCATCACCGCGGGCGCGCTCTACCGGCACTTCAGCGGCAAGCGGGAGCTGCTGGCCGCGTGCACCGAGGATTCGATGGATCGGCTGGCCGAGCTGGTGCGTGCGCCAGGGGAGCTGGCCGATTTGCTCGGCGCGGTCGCCGGGTTCGCAGTGGAGCATCGCGCGCTCGGCGTGCTCTGGCAGCGCGAGGCGCGGCATCTGGCGGAAGAGCGGCGGCGCGAGCTGCGGCACGGGTTGCGTGACGCCGCTGCCGCGCTCGCCGAGCGGATCACGCTGGCGAGGCCGTCGCTGTCCACTTCGGACGCTGAGTTGCTCGCCTGGTGCGTGTTCGCGGTGCTGGCCAGCCCGGCGCAGCACACGGTGGAGCTGGAGCCGTCGCGCTTCGGTGACCTGCTCGCCGGGTTGTCCGGTGCGGTGGTCGCCGCCGACCTGCCGCCCGCTGGGGCTGCGCGGTCTTCGCCGTCCGGAAACGGCTTGGCCAGGACGTCGCGCCGGGAGATGCTGTTGACCGCGGCCATCCGGTTGTTCAGCGAGCAGGGCTACCAGTCGGTCAGCATGGCCGAAGTCGGCGCGGCCGCCGGCATCAGCGGTCCGAGCGTGTACAACCACTTCGCCAACAAGTCGGAACTGCTGGTGGCGGCGCTGCGCCGGGCGAACGAAACCCTGCAGCTCGCCCTGTCGGACGCACTGGCCCGCGCCGAGACCGCGGAGTCGGCCCTGCACGCGGTGCTCGATTCGTATGTCGGGCTGACGCTCAGCCACAGCGACCTGATCGGCACCCTGATCACCGAGCTGGTCAACCTGCCCGGCGAACAGCGCCACGAACTTCGCCGCGTGCAGCACGAATACCTGGCCGAATGGGTCAACCTGCTCCGCACCACCCACCCCGCCCTCCCCGAACCCGACGCCAGGGTCATGGTCCACGCCGCGATCACGCTGATCAACGACGTCGCCCGCATCCACCACCTCCGCACCCGCCCCGCCCTGTCCACCGAACTCGCCCACCTCGCCCGCACCCTCCTCGCCACCCCGCGCCGGTAGCTCCCCGCTCGCTTTCCGACGACGAGACCCGAACGCAGAACTCGCAGGAGGCGAACGTGGGACTCGCGCGAGTTCTGCGTTCGCGCTGGGCGAGTCGAACGTTGGGGGTCGGCGAGTTCCGCACTCGGGCAGCTCGTCGGTGTTTTTCGACGAGGGGGCCCCAGAACAGAACTCGCGCCGGGATCCTCGCAGCGGGAGTGGTTACCCGGGGCGGGTGTGGGTTGGCGGGGTAACCAGTGGGGGTCGGGTACGGCTGCCCGCGGGACCTGATCTTTCCGGTGCGGGGTGAAATTTCGCTGGTGACCAGCGGCGGAAGGTGATGCGGGGAGCGAAATTTTGCCTCGCGTCGCCTGCAAGGTGACCACCACCCCCGGGGCCGGATGGCTAGAAGGGCGGTGGCTCGTCGTCGTTTTTCGACGACGTCTCGAACGCAGGACTCGCACTGCCGGAACGTGGAACTCGCGGGAGGCGAACGTGGGACTCGCGCTGCTGGAAGGTGGGACTCGCGCAGTTCTGCGTTCGCGCGGGGCGAGTCGAACGTTGGGGGTGGGCGAGTTCCACGTTCGGGCTCGTCGGTGTTTTTCGACGACAGGAACCTCCGAACAGAACTCGCATTAGGGCCTTCGCAGCGGGAGTGGCTGCCCGCGGGACCTGATCTTTCCGGTGCGGGGTGAAATTTCGCTGGTGACCAGCGGCGGAAGGTGATGCGGGGAGCGAAATTTTGCCTCGCGTCGCCTGCAAGGCGACCACCCACCCTCGAACCCGGATGGTTAGAAGGGTGGGGGTTCGTCGTCGTTTTTCGACGACGGCACCGCTGGATCGACGAGAGGTTCGGGGCGGGTTGTGTAGGTGCGGCCGGTCGGAGTCGTGACGGTGAGGTCGGCGGTGTCCGGGTCGAAGTCGAAGGTCCAGCCGGGTTGGTCTTTCAGCCGGTGGTGGTAGCGGCATAGGCAGCAGAGGTTGTGCTCGCAGGTCTGGCCATCGGCGGACCAGGCGGTGCAGTGGTCGGTGTCGCACCGCTGGGCGGGGCGGTTGCAGCCGGGGGCGCGGCAGGTGCGGTCGCGGACTTGGACCAACTCGGCCAGGTCGGCGGGTGGCCGGTAGCGAGTCCGGCCGACATCCCGGACGGTGCCGGACACCGGATCAGTGAGAACCTTCCGCCAGATCGAGTCGGGCTGGTTCATGAGGTGGCGGCCGATCTCGCCTGGGATGGGGCCGTGACCGACCAGCTCGCAGCCGTCTTCTCGGAGGCCGAGGGCGGTGTCGAGGGGGATGTGGATGAACACCTGAGCGGCCACACCATCGATACCGCCATGCTGACCGAGCAGCAACTCGGTGAACATATCCGCGCGAAGCTGGTCCATGGTGCGCGACTCATCCCGGGTGTGGAGCTTGCGGGCCAGAGCATCCACCCGGGCATACACCGCCGCGGCGATCTCGGCGGGCAGATACGCCCAGAGCGAGGCCATCGCATCCGGCTCGTGGATCAGCTCCACCTTCCGATCCAGCCGACGAGCCGCAGCACGAGTCTTCTGCCCCTCAGGATCCAACCCAGCCACCACGTGCGTCACCGCCTTACGCCAATTCGACGGACTCTTCTGACCAATCCGCTCCGCCAGCAAACGATCCGCCTCACCCACCAACTCATCCGGTAAAACAGCGATACCATCGAACGCCTGGCGGGCCTTACCGATATCCAGCTCACCCGCCTCCATCGCCGCCAACAAACACGGCAACCGGCTCACCAACGCCACCGACAAAGCCACCCGAGTCGCAGTAGCTTCACGCGACAACCGCAGCTCCGGCGCCAGCTCATCCACCACCGACCGCACCCCACCTCGAACAGCGGAAAACCGTGCGATAAAACGAACTTCCACCGCATCCAACTGACACCGCAACCGGCGAGAAGCCACCACGGCAGCCACCGACCCAGCGTCATCGAACCCGTCGATCGCCTCCGCGGACAACCCGAAAAACCGAGACGGCGACAACACCTCATCACCAGGCTCCGGACCCAAACTACGTAACATGAAAACCCCCTAATAAAAACTATCCGTGCAACCCCAATAATACCCGAATGGCAGCATCGAAAACCCAGAATCACCCGAAAGGGAAAGCTATGCGTTTCGGAGTTTTAGATTGGTGCAGGGCGCCACGACGATCTTCATTCCCGTTCCCATTGGCCGGCCGTCGGCCCGAGCAGGTCCAGCATCGCCGTGCCGACGACAGGCAGCCCGTCCGGCGAGATCGGGTCGACCTCGAGCGCCCTGGCCAGATGGTCGCGGAGCACCAGGACGCCGAGTTGCATGGCGGTCAGCACGGCCGCGCGGGCCTTGACGTCACCACGGTCTTCGCCGAGCCGCTCGCCGGCGAGGATGACCAGATCGTCGAAGAGCGCACCGGCGGCGGGAGAGTTGTCGGACAGCGCGCGTGCCAGGTAACGCAGCCGGGCCGGTGCGGCGCGGTAGACGGAGTCGACTCCGTGCTGCCGGTGGATGAACTCGATCACGTACTCGTCGCAGGCGGCCCGCAGGGCGTCCTTGGTGCGAAAGTGGTGCTGCACCAAGGCAGGCGACACTTCCGCGGCCTCCGCGATGCCCCGGATCGTGGTTCCGGCGTACCCTCGCTCGGCGAACTGGGCGAGCGCGGCGTCCCTGATCCGCGCCCGCGCGGTCAGGTCGTCCCAGCGTTCGTCCCGTCCCTCTGGGGGCACCGCAGCAGCCATGCCCGGATGTTAGCCGTCCCACCAGCGAACTGTGCAGCTGTACAGCCGTGGAACTAGTCTGGGCGGCGGTCCGATCGAGAGGAAGTGCCGATGCTCGTCCAGCGTTGCGACGGCTCACCCGCGTCGGTGCACCGGCTGTCCGACGCGGTGGCCGCCGCGCTGCGGGGCGCGGACACCGTGCTGCCGCTGGGGAACGACGACTCCCCGCTCCTCGCCGACGCCGGGCAACCCCCATCGGGTACCGCGGTGGTGATCGCCACCTCGGGGTCCACCGGGAAACCCAAGGGCGTACTGCTTTCCGGCGCGGCGCTGCGGGCCTCCGCGAGCGCGACGCACGCCAGGCTCGGCGGGCCCGGCCGGTGGCTGCTGGCGCTGCCCGCCCAGCACGTGGCCGGGTTGCAGGTGCTGGTCCGTTCCCTGCTCGCCGGGGTCGCGCCCGCGGTGTACGACCTCGGTGACGGGTTCGAGCCGGAGCGGTTCCGCGCGGAGGGCTGCCGGTACACCGCGCTGGTGCCGACCCAGCTGGTCCGGCTGCTCGACGCCGGCGGCAGCGGGCTGGCGGCGCTGCGCGAGTTCGATGCGGTCCTGCTCGGGGGCGCGAGCACGCCGCCGGAACTGCGCGCCAGGGCCGAGGAGGCAGGGGTCCGGGTGGTGACCACCTACGGCATGAGCGAAACCGCCGGCGGCTGCGTTTACGACGGCGTGCCGCTGGACGGGGTCCGGGTGCGGGTGGCCGCCGAGAACGGGTCCGGACCGCTGGAACTGGGCGGGCCGACCTTGGCGACCGGCTACCTCGGTCAGCCGGAGCTGACCGGCCGGGTGTTCGCCGACGGCTGGTTCCGCACCGGCGACCTCGGCAGGCTGACCGAGCACGGCCGGGTGCAGGTGCTCGGCCGAGCCGACGACGTGATCATCACCGGTGGGGTGAAGGTGGCCCCCGAGGTGGTCGAGCGGGCGTTGCGGGCGCAGCCGGGAGTCCGGGACGCCTGCGTGGTCGGGGTGCCCGACGACGAATGGGGCCAGGTGGTCGGTGCGGTCGTGGTGGCAGGCGCACCGTTCGATCGAGACGCGCTGCTGGCCGGGGTCCGGGCCGCGCTCGGCGGCCCGGCCACCCCGAAGATCCTGCGTGCGCTGGACGTGCTTCCGTTGCGCGGCATCGGTAAACCGGACCGGCAGGCGGTCCGGCGGCTGCTCGGCCCGAGCTGACCGGCAGCGTCACCAGCGGACGGCGGCGAAGTCCACCGGCTGTGGCTGCAGCTCGGCCGTGCGCGCCGCCAATGCGCGCAGGCGCCTGCGCATTTCCGCGGCGGGCAGCCGTTTGCGGTCACCGTGTCCTGGCAGCAGCCATTCGAAGGTCAGCCGGTCCACCGACCTTGCCAGGGAGGTGGCCAGCTCGGCCACCGAGTACCAGGTGACGCTTTCGGCTATCTCGACATCGCCGCTTGTCCTCGACCAGTAGAAGCTGTCGCCGCTGAAGCAGTACTTGTCGTCGACGACGTAAAGCACGCTTCCTTCGGTGTGCCCCGGCAACGGGTGCGCCATCACCCCTTCGGCGACTTCGACCGGCTCGATACCGCGCAGGATCTGGTCGGCGTCGGGACGGGAGTCCAGATCGCCCTCGTGGATCCAGAGCCGGGCACCGAGCCGGTCGGCGAACTGCCGCCCGTGCGCGGCATGGTCCCGGTGCGTCAGGAAAACGTCGGTCACCGGACCGAACTCTTCGTACCGCGCGGCCAGCCGTTCGTTCCAGCGCGGGGTGTCGATCAGCACGTTCCCGGCCCCGCGGGTGAGCAGGTAGGAGTTCGCGCCCGCGGTCTGCGTGGAGTTGTGCCCGCACAGGTAGACCCCTTCGTCCAGGCGGAACGGGAAGGGATCTGCGGCCTGGTCCAGCGGGCCGTCGGTGCGCCGGACCGACCTCGTGTGACAGGCGTGCGCGGCAAGGTGCAGAAGGTCGGTCTCGGCTCGGTCGCGCGGCTGCCGGAGGACCTCGGAGCGGCCGTCGACCTCTCCGATCAGCCCGGGCGCGAGCTGCCGCGCGACATCACAGTTGGTGCAGCGATCGTCCACGTACCAGTCTGACATTTCTTGCACGATTCTTTCCCCGTTCTTTGGCGTCCTGCTTTCAGGAATAGCACGGAACGGTCGGGCGAGGTAAGCGGATTTGGGGGTTGACTTCGCTGGAAATCCTAGTCTCCGGCGTGGGGGAAACCTTTGGGTGGGATTGGGTTTTGGTATTGTTTCGCGGGTTGTGGTCGCCTTCCCTAACGTGGAACTCGCCGATCCCCAACGTTCGACTCGCCCGGCGCGAATGCAGAACTGCGCGAGTTCCACGTTCGGGCACCGCGAGTCCCACATTGGGGTTACGTTTGGGGGCGTGGGGTCATGAGGGTGGCGGTGAGGGCGGTGGCGGCGATGAGGGCGGCGGCGATCCAGTAGGAGTGCTGGGCGGCTTGGTGGGCGGAGGGTGGTGTCGCGGTGCCGAGGGTGCGAAAGAACACGCTGCCCAGCAGGGCGATGCCCAGGGTGCTGCCGAGTTGCTGGACGGCGTTGAGCAGGCCGGCGGCCGAGCCTGTCTCGTGTGGACGGACGTGGTGGAGGGCCGCGGTGAAGAACGGGGTGGCGAACAGGCCCTGGCCGAGGCCGCAGAGGGTGAGGGCGGCGAGCAGTGGCCAGGGGTAGCTCGTGGGGGAAGTGCCGGCGTAGACGGCGATCGCGGCGAGCATGCCGATGACCAGGACGGCGAGTCCGGCGAGCATGACGCGCGATCCGTAGCGGGGCACCAGATGCGCGCCCGCGATCCAGGAGGACACGGCGAGTCCGCAGGACCACGGCACCAGGGTGAGGCCGGCGGTCAGCACGTCGGCGTGCAGGCCGAGTTGTAGCTGAAGCACCACGATCGGCATCAGGCCGTTGATCGCCGCGAAGAACAGGGTCGAACTCGCCAGTGCGGCGGGGAAACCGCGGTTGCCGAACAGGCTCGGCTCGACCAGGGGACTGCGGCCGCGACGGGCGCTGCCGCGCTGGTGAAAACCGAACACCACCAGTACCGCGACGCCCGCGCCGAGTCCGGCCGAGGTCCAAGTCCAGGAGGCGCCGCCTTCGATGAGCGGGTAGACGATCAGCCCGCTGCCGAGCACCACCAGCGCCGTGCCGGTGAGGTCGAGTCCCGGCCGGCGCACCGCGCGGTCCTCGCGCATCAGCGGGGTCGCGGCCAGCACGGCGAGCCCGAGCGGGACGTTGACCAGGAACACCGCCCGCCAGGACGAGCCGAGCAGGTCGGCGTGGGTCAGCACCCCGCCGAGCACCGGCCCGCAGACCGCGGCGAGGCCCATCACCGGCCCGATACCGCCTAGCGCTCTGGCCAGCTCGTCGCCGTCGAACATGCCGCGGATCAGGCCGAAGGTCTGCGGAATGACCAGTGCGGCCGCGGCGCCCTGCACGGCCCTCGCGGTGATCAGCATCCCGGCCGACGCGGCGAGCGCGCAGCACAGTGAAGCCAGCACGAACCCGGCGACACCGAGCTGGAAGACCCGTTTGCGGCCGGCGATGTCGCCGAGTCGCCCGCCGGTGATCAGCAGGACCGCGAACGGCAGCGTGTACGCGGCGCTGAACCACTGGATGTCGGATTCGGCGCCGCCAAGGTCCAGGTGCATCACCGGCGCGGCGACCTGCACGATCGTCGCGTCGAGCAGGTTCATCGCCTCCGCGACCAGCAGGATCGCCAGCGCGGCCCACCGCCAGCGGTAGCGCACGGCCGTCGTGTTCTCCGGCATCGGCCTTCCTCTCCCCATGGCGCCCCACGCCGGGTCCGCCTGTTCGCTGCCGAGCCTGCTGACGGCCACGCGGTGTTTCCACCCACCGGGGAAAGTTGGACAATATGTTCCACACGGCCGGCCTTCAGTGAGGAAACTTCACGTGCTCGACGATCTCGACCGCGGTCTTGTCCACGCGCTGCACCTCGACGGCCGGGCGCCGTTCAGCCGGATCGCCGGCGCACTCGGGGTGTCCACCCAGACCGTGGCCCGCCGCTACCGGCGGCTGCGCACCGACGCGGGGCTGCGGGTGGTCGGGCTGGCCGACCCGCACCGGCCAGGTCAGGCGCGCTGGCTGGCCCGGCTCACCGCGAGCCCGCACACCGCGCAGAAGCTGGCCAACGCGCTCGCCCGGCGGGCCGACACGTCCTGGGTGAAGCTCGCCTCCGGCGGCACCGAGATCATCGTGGTGGTGGACACCCCGACCGGTGTCGCGAGCAGCAATGCACTGCTGCTGCACGACATTCCCCGCACCAGCGGCATCACCGCGGTCTCCGCGCACTACCTGCTGCACACCTATCTCGGCGGGCCCACCACCTGGAGCGGCCGCGTCAGCACCCTCACCGAACGGCAGCAGCAGGAGCTGGCACCTCGGATCGAGGCGACTCCACGGCGTGCACTGGCCGAGTCCGACCACAAGCTGCTGAGCGCGCTCGGCCGGGACGGCCGGCTGAGCAACGCGGACCTCGCGGCGGCCACCGGCTGGTCACCGGCCACCGTGGCGCGCCGGCTGGCCGAACTCCAGGCGAGCGGCGAAATCTTCTTCGACGTGGAGATCGAGGCCGCGGTATACGGGGCCACCACCGAGGCGCAGCTCTGGATGTCGGTCGTCCCGGCGCAGCTCGACCGGGTCGCCGGCACCCTGGCCCGGCACGACGAACTCACCTTCGTGGCCGCCACCACCGGGTCCACCAACCTGGTCGCGCACGCCCTGTGCGCCGACCCCGCCGCGCTGCACCACTACCTCACGCACCGCCTCGGCACCCTCGATGCCATTCGCAGCCTCGAAACCGCTCCGGTACTGCGCACGGTGAAAGCAGCCGGTGCCCACAAATAACGGCACGTTCACGCGAAAGTGCGCCATTTACCAACTTCGTAACTCACATGGCGGATTGTCACCTTTACTCAGCGTCGATACGTTCCCGAGATCAGCACTAGGACGGGGAGGTACCGGTGCGAGTTTCCCGAGCACGACTCTGGCCGAAAGGCTTGGCAGCCGCCGTGGTGGCGGTACCGCTGGCCCTGGGCGGAGTCCAGACGGCACAGGCGGTGCAGGGCCCGCCGGCGCCAGGCCCCGATCGCGTCGAGTCGGTCACGCTGCTGACCGGTGACCGCGTTTTCCTCGACGAGGGCAGGCCGACCGGCAAGTTGCTGCCCGGCCCAGGGCGGGAACGGATCGGTTTCAGCACCTTCCAGGCCGGTGGGCACAACTACGTGGTGCCCACCGACGCGGCCGCACTGGTCAACTCCGGCGCGCTGGACCCGCGGCTGTTCGACGTCAACGCCCTGCTCGCCAGCGGATACGGGGACGCCCAGCGGAACACCTTGCCGCTGATGGTCACCTACACCGGGCAGGCGCCACGGGCATTGACCACTTCGGGCGCCACCGTCACCCGTGAGCTGCCGAGCATCGGCGGCGCCGCGGTGCGCGCGGAAAAGGCCGCCGCCACCGGATTCTGGGCCGGGATCACCGGCAGGTCCGGCAACATGACCACGCTGGGCTCCGGGATCAAGAAGGTCTGGCTCGACGGCGTCCGCCGGGCCGCGCTGGACAAGAGCGTGCCGCAGATCGGTGCCCCGGCCGCCTGGGAGGCCGGCTACACCGGCGAAGGCGTGAAGGTCGCGGTGCTGGACACCGGCGTGGACCAGACCCACCCCGACCTCGCCGACCGCGAGACCGCCGAGCAGAACTTCTCCGACGCCGCGGACAGCGTGGACCACTTCGGGCACGGCACGCACGTGGCTTCCACGATCGCCGGCACCGGCGCGAAGTCGGGCGGGAAGTACCGCGGGGTCGCCTACGATGCGCAGCTGATCGACGGGAAGGTGCTCAACGACGGCGGCTCCGGCGCGGAGTCCTGGATCATCGCCGGGTTGCAGTGGGCGGCCGAGCAGGGCGCCGACATCGCGAACCTGAGCCTCGGCGGCGGTGACACCCCCGAACTCGACCCGCTCGAGGAAGCGGTGAACGAACTTTCCGCCGAGCACGGCACGCTCTTCGTCATCGCGGCCGGGAATTCCGGGCCCAGCAAGGGATCCGTCGGTTCCCCCGGCAGCGCGGACGCGGCGCTGACGGTCGGCGCGGTGGACCGGGACAACGCCATCGCCCCGTTCTCCAGCCGCGGCCCGCGGGTCGGCGACGGCGCGATCAAGCCCGACATCACCGCGCCGGGAGTGGGCATCGTGGCCGCCCTGCACAGCGACGGCGTGATCGGGCCGCCGGTGGAGGAGGGCTACACCGCGCTGTCCGGCACGTCCATGGCGACTCCGCACGTGGCCGGCGCGGCGGCGTTGCTGGCGCAGCAGCATCCGGACCTCACCGGTCAGCAGCTCAAGGGCCTGCTCACCGCCTCGGCCAAGCCGACCGACGGACTGACCCCGTTCGACCAGGGTTCCGGCCGGGTCGACTCGGCCAAGGCGCTGACCCAGACCCTCACCAGCGCACCGAACTCGCTCGGCTTCGGTGTGCAGCAGTGGCCGCACGACGACGACCAGCCGGTGACCAAGGAGGTCTCCTACACCAACAGCGGGACCGAGCCGGTCGAGCTGAACCTCGAGCTGGCGGCGACCGGGCCGGACGGCGCCCCCGCACCGGCCGGGGTGTTCGCGGTCTCGCCGTCGAAGCTCACCGTGCCCGCCGGCGGCAAGGCGAGCGCGAAGGTCGTCGGGGACACGAAAACGGCGCCGCTCGACGGCACGTACAGCGGAACGCTGATCGCGTCCGCCGGTGACGCCGCGGTGCGCACCCCGGTCGCGATCGACCGCGAGGTGGAGAGCTACGACCTCGATCTGAACCTGCTCGACCGCGCGGGCGCGGCCACCGGCAACGGCCTGATCACACTGGCGAACATCGACACCGGCGAGGGTTTCCGACCGACCGCGCCCGACGGGCACAGCACGGTTCGCCTGCCGAAGGGCCGGTATCTATTGCAGGGCATAGTGATTTCGGGTACCAACGAGAACCCGTCGTTCGATCTGCTGAACTATCCCGCGCTGACCGTCGGCGGCGACCTCACGGTGGATCTCGACGGGCGGCTCACCAAACCGGTGCTGGTCTCGCCGCCGAACAAGGCGGCGCAACTGTCCATCGCGGACGTCTCGATCAAGCGCAGCAGCGGTGAGAAGAGCTTCGCGATCGGGTTCGCCCTGCTCGGCGGCGGCCGCACGGACATGATCGGTACCGCGCACCTCGGCCCGGACCTGCCCCCGGCGGAACTCGTCTCACAGGTCAACACCCAGTGGAGCGTGGCGGATCCGGCCGAGAGCTACGGCCTGGCCTGGTACTCCTACGGCCGGTCGCCGACCGGGTTCAGCAAGGACGTGCAGCCTTCCGAGGTCGCCAAGGTGCACGCGGCTTTCGGGCCCACCCGGCCGAACCTCACCGGCTACTCCGGCGCCAGCCCGTCGCCGCATCTCCAGCAGGGCTTCGGCTGGGCGTCGCTCAACGAAGTGGCCATGCCAGGGGAGCGGACCGAGTTCTACAACGGTGACTCCGCGGACTGGAAGCGGATGCTGATGGTGCAGAAGGCCGGCACCTTCGAGCTGGACAGCAACCTGGAGAGCGCGCCGAAGAGCTACCAGGCCGGGCGCGAGTACTCGGAGGCGTTCAACCGGCCGGTGTTCGGCCCGGTGCTGCCGCGGACCGGGATGCCCGGTGAGTGGGTGTACCGGGACAAGGACCGGATCAACGTGGCCACCCCGTTGTTCGGCGACGGCAACGGCAACAGCGGTTCGTCCGTTGTGGACACCGCATACACCAGGCTCTACCGCAACGGTGAGCTGGTCGGCGAAACCGACAGCGCCGGCGGCGGCCGGTTCGACGTCCCGCCGGAAGCGGCCGGGTACCGCCTGGTCACCGAGGCGGCCAGGAGCAACAGCGACCTGAGCACCAGGGTGAACGCGGCGTGGACCTTCAACTCCGGTAGTACCACGGCGATCACCGCGCTGCCGTTGTCCACCGTCCGGTACTTCCCGGCGCTGGACGGGAACGGCGCCGCGCCAGGCGGCGGCCCGTTCACCGTGCCGGTGGCCGTGCAGGAGCAGGGCAGCGACGTCACCAAAGTGCCGTACAAGTTGACCGCCGAGGCCTCCTACGACGGTGGCCAGACCTGGACTCCGGCCACCATCATCGGCAACGCACAGCTGGTGCTGCAGCATCCGCCGGGTGGCGGCACGGTTTCCTTGCGCGCCAAGGCGACCGACGGCAACGGCAACACTGTGGAGCAGACCGTCGTGCACGCCTACCGGCTGAAGTAGCCACTCGCGTCAGGCGATGGCGCCGGGGGCCAGTGCCTCCTCCTCGGCGATCTGGTCGAGCAGTCCGGCGGCGCGCAGCACGTCGGACTGCAACGGCCGGTCGTTGTCGATCGGCGGGACGAGCTCGACCAGCCGGTCGATCACCGCCGCGCAGGCCGGTGCGGTCGGACGGCGGCCTCCGGCGTGCATCGCCTGGCGCAGGGCCAGTGCCAGCGACCCGTGCAGCCACCGCAGGGACCGGGCCTGGTCCAGCGCGTTCAGCGCGGCCTGGGTGCCGAACGGCACCACGTCCTGGTTGTGCAGGTTGGTCGGCAGGCTCTGCACGGACGCCGGCATGCCGGTGCGGCGCATGTTCGCGATGGTCGCCGTCGCCACCAGCTGCACGCCCTGAACCCCGTGCTGCGCACCGGGTTTGCGCGCCAGCATCGGCGGCAGGCCACCGTTGCGGTGCGGGTCGATCATCAGGTCGAGCTGGCGCTCGGCCAGGTTGCCGAGCTGGATCGCCACCGTGGTCATCAGGTCGGCGGCGAATGCGACCGGCTGGCCGAAGAAGTTCCCGCCGTGCACCACCTCGTCGTGCTCGGGGAAGAACAGCGGGTTGTCGCTGACCCCGTTCAGGTCGGCCGCGACCACCCCGGACGCGTGGCCGAGCGAGGACGACGCGGCGCCGAGCAGCTGCGGAACGCACCGGATGCTGTAGGGCTCCTGCAGGCTCCGCGTGCCGGACGGCACGTTGCCGGCCAACAGCGCCCGCATCCGCCTTGCCACCTCACCGGAATGGCCGTGCCCGAACGCCTTGAGCAGGTTGGCGGAGAGGTAGACCGGTTCGCAGCCCAGCACGTCGGCCATCACCGCGGAAAGGACGAGCGCGGCGGTGAACGACCGCTCCAGCGAAGCGGTCGCGAGGCCGGCCGCGGCCGCGGTCAGCGAGGTGCCGTTGACAAGGCCGAGCGCGTCCCGGCCGTCCAGCTCCATCGGGGTCAGCCCGGTCTCACGGAGCGCGTCGGCCGCGGCCATCCTGGTCTCGCCGACGTGCGCGAAGCCGATCCCGCGCAGCGCCTGCGCGGCATGCGCGAGCGGCACCAGGTCACCGCTGGCGCCGACCGAGCCGATCCTCGGCACGGCCGGGGCGAACTCGGTGCGCAGCATCGCGCCGAGCGACTCGAGCACCGACACCGAAACCCCGGAGCGGCCATGGGCCAGCGACCAGAGCCTGGTCAGCAGCGCGGCACGGACCACCGCGGGGTCCAGCTCCGGCCCCTGGCCCGCGGTCAGGTGGTTCAGCGTGGTCTCGCACTGGTCGACCGTGTTGTCCTGGCCGGCGAAGGAGACCATCGGCCCGAAGCCGGTGGTGACCCCGTAGATCGGCCGCCCGGTGGCCAGGGTGTCGAGCACGAACTTCCGGCAGGCCTCGACGCGCACGAGTGCCTCGTCGCCGATCGCCACCCGGACCGGTCTCGCGGCGAGCTCCAGCAGGTTCGGGGTGAGCTGTCCCGGTACCCGCACCACCGGGAGGGTGGGGGCTCTGAATTCACGCAGCATGAAGAAACCTCCGAAAGAATGGTGAACGCGGTGGGCCGTGTCGGGCCGTCAGGTCGGGGTCAGGGCGTCCAGCCGCCAGGCGGGACGGTCATCGCGAAGGCGCCGCAGCTGAAACTGAGCCCGAAGGCGACCAGCAGGCCGTGGCCGGCCTCGCGGTGCACGGGCTCGGCGAGCATGAGCGGCACGGAACAGCCGATGGTGTTGCCGTAGTCGCGCAGCACCCGGTAGGACGAGGCGACGGTCTCGCTGTCCGGTGACACCCCGAACCGCTGGCACAGGCCATCGAGGATCCGGGTGCTGCCGGTGTGCATGAGCAGCATGGACGCGTCGCCGGGATCGGCCAGCTCGCAGTCCTCGCCCGCCAGCAGCGTGCGCACGGTCTCGCTCGCGTAGAAGACACCGCGCGGGGTGACGTCGGGGCTGAGCGTGTAGAGCCGCCGCCCCTGCACCAGGGGAAGGTCCGAGCCGCCATCCGGGACGGTGCCCAGCTCGGTGTCCTCGGCGCGCTCGTTCGTCAGGTTGGCCGCCGGGCCGAAGGAAGGGCCAGGCCCGTCCGCGCCGAACACCATCGCCACCGCGGCGTCCCCGAACAGGAACCCGTGCATCGCGTCCACCGTTTCCTGGCGGTCCTCCGCGCGGATCTCCGAGAAGTGCGAGTAGAACGCGGGCAGGTCGGGCGACAGCGGGGTGATCGCCTCCATGAAGCAGACCAGCACCCGCTGGTCCGGTCGGCTGGTCAGGAACCACCGGACCGTGTCCACCACCTTCGCCATCGCGGAGCAGCCCATGTACTCGATGCTCAGGTTGGCGGTGTCGCGGGGGATTTCCGGCATCTGCGCGAACATGTCGCAGACCAGGCTGGGCAGCAGCCTGCCGGGACTGCTGGTCACGCCGAGCACCAGGCCGATCTCGTGCATCGGCACCTCGGCCTTGGCCAGGCACTTCCTGGCCGCCGCGACCGCCAGCTCGGTCGCGCTGACGTCCAGCTTGGGCTCAGCGCCCTGGAAGAGCACATCCGGGTAGTTAGCCAGTACCGAATGCCTGGTCTGCACGCCGAGGCCGCCGAACATGTGCACGAGCTTGTCGGAGAGGTGGCCGTGCCCCGCGGTCAGCAGCTCCTCGGTGGACCACGCCGGGCGCGGCAGCTCGGCGGCGATCGCGTTGAGCACGGGGTTCACGGTTTTCGGTGCTGCGGTATTGCTCATGTCCCGGTCCTCGTCTCAGTAGGCACGAGTGCCACCCGCACCCGGTCTTCGGTTTCGTCGTAGCGGGCGAGCGTGACCCGGCCGTCCAATTCCGCGTCGGTGCCGGGAAAGTCCGGCCGGAAGAAGAACCCGCGGCTCTCCTCGCGGGCCAGGGTCGATCGGGCGCAGGCCTCGGCGAGGACGAGCAGATCGAGGTCCTCGCTGTCGGCCCGCCGCGCCCGGCGTCGGGCGCGTTCGTCGCGGCACCACCGGGCGAACTCCTCGGCGGCTGACGCGGTGAACCTGTTGTCCTGGAACGCGTGCAGCCGGACCCTGACCTCGTTGCGCAGCGAGAGGTCGGGGCCGGGCACGGGCCCGCCAGTGGCGAAATCGGTGCCGTCTTCCCGTTCGCCCAGCTCGTCGGCGAGCAGGCCGGCCCGCACCAGGAACGAGATGAACGGCTTGCCGCTGAGCGAGTCCTGCGACAGCCCGTAGGCGCACTCGCCGACCGCGTGCACGTTGCGCGGAGCGGCACCCGGTCGGGGATTCGCCATACCCCCCATGGCGAATCCCCGGACCGGGCCCAGCCTCGTGCTCCCCCTCGGCGACTCCACGGTGTGCGGGACGTCGAAGTTCGCCGTCCAGTAGTGCGCGAACACGTCCACCTCGCACCGGTCGCCGGTGTACCGGTCCAGCGCTTTGGTCAGTTCCGTGGCGGGTTCGCCGGCACGGAGCAGCCGCGCGTCCTCGAGGTCGAACGGGTAGAGCGGGGTCTTGCGGTCCAGGTTGCCCAGCGCGAACCGGTTGAACAGCTCCAGGTTGGCCAGCTCGCCGCCGTGCCGGGCGTAGGTGCCCAGCAGGTAGCCGGTGTTGGTGCCGACGCCGTCCGCGAACAGGCCGCAGAACCCGCCGGAGGCGAGCACCAGGTCGCCGCAGCGGATCCGGTGCGGCCGGCCTTCGTGCTCGTAGCGCAGGCCGAGGCACAGGTCACCGTCCATGACCAGCTCGGTCACCCGGCCGGAGACCCGGCGGCCGCCCAGTGCCTCGAACCGGTCCAGCACCGCGCGCACCACCCCGTCCCCGGCGCCGAGGTGGATCCCGGGAACGGGGTCGTGCGGGCGGAGGTAGGGGCCGAGCGGGGTGTACTCGACCATCCGACTGAGCTCGCCGAACTCCTTGGCGGCGCGTTCGAGCATCATCGGCGGATAGGCCGGGTCCCCGGTGGTGGAGCTGTCCGCGAACACCTGTGGCGCGGTGTCGGGGTCACTGGTGCAGTCGAGCACGCGTCGGTTGACCAGGCCGGGGGACCACTGCCGGGACAGCGGTGGCGAATGCTCGTCCGCGGAGACCAGCACCGTGCGCACGCCGCGCTGGGCCAGCCGGTAGGCCAGCCAGGCGCCGGCGATACCCCCGCCCACCACGGTCACCCGGCTCCGGTCCGGGACGTCCTGGTTCTTCGACAATTTCAACTCATTTCTTGATGCGGCACGCGGAAATAGCGGAATTCCGTGTGTCGATCCCCAGTGCATACTTGAGTAGGTAGATGCCTGAATCTGATCTTACCGTGACGAAACGGACAAGGCAACGGTTCGGAAACCGCTAGAATGTCTACCGGATTAGGTGATTTGACAAATTAACCGAAAGGTCTCGACAGGTCTGTCGAGTGATTCGGCGTTGCGCCGAGTGAGTTAATCTGACGCTCTGGCCAGCGCGGATGGTGGTATCGGTGCGGACGTCCGGCGGTCAGTGAGGAGGCGCCGCGGCCAGGCCGGTGCCGGTCCGGCCGCGGCGCAATTCTGTTTCAGATCGGTCATCCGCGGGTCGTCGTGTGTGCTTACGTGCCGGATGAAACACTGTCGGAGATGATAAAAGATGTGGTTGTCGCTATCCGCGGAATGGTGCGGACATCGCGGTGAGCAGGCTGTGTTCGGCGTCGTCCTGGGAAAGTTCCCACATGAACGCGCCCAGCAGCCCGTTCCGTTCGGCCGTTCGGGCCCTGATGCCGATCGACTCCGGGTTCTCGAAGCTGGCGAACCTGCGTTCGGCCGCGTTGTACAGCCACGGCGACCGGGCGACCGGATGCCAGTGCTGCTGCCAGGCGGGGTCCTTCAGCAGGGCCTGGATGTTCCGCCAGCCGCCCACGTCGAAGGTGCGTTCGTAGGGCTGGTAGAGCCCGTTGTCCTGGCCCGCCTGCCGTACCTGGAAACCGCGCCCGTAGAACGGCACGCCGAGCACCAGCCGGTCGGCCGGCACGCCGTGCTGCCGGTAGTACTCGACGGCGCCGAGCACGTTGTTCCAGCGGCGCATCGGCTGGCCGAGCGGGTCCTGCGCGACCTCGCGCAGGGGCGCGTTGAAGGTGGCCACGGTCGAGAAGCCGGTACCCATGTCGTAGGTCATCAGGTTGACGAAGTCGAGCACGCGGCCCAGCGCGCGCAGGTCGAAGCTTTTCGCCGGGTCGTACGGCCCGTCGGTCTGCAGGCGCCCGGCCGGCAGCGCGGCGGTCAGCAGGAACCGGGCGTCACACTGACGGCCCAACCTGTCCAGCTGGCCGCGGAACTCCTGGGAGAGCAGGGTCATGTTCCGCCGGTCCGCCGGCCGGTCGGTGATCTCGGACGGACCGCCGTAGACCGGGAACTCCCAGTCGAGGTCGATCCCGTCGAAACTGCCGCGGTACTGGCCGAAGAACAGGTCGATGCAGGAGCTGGCCAGCTGGCGGCGGGACTCGGTGGTCAGCGCGGCGTCGGAGAAACCGCCCGCGCCCCAGCCGCCGATGGAGATCAGGGTGCGCAGTTTCGGGTGCTCGCGCTTGAGCTCGGCCAGTGCGGCGAAGTCCGCCGCCGCGCCGGGCTGGACCACGCATTTGCCCTGCTCGATGGTGGAGAACGCGTAGAAGAGGTGGGTGATGGTGTCGGCCGGGATCCGCGCGACCGGGTACTCCGCGCTGTTCCCGCCGGCGTAGTACGCGCCAATCACCGGCCCGGACACCGGTGGCGGGGAGGCCGGCGTCGCGGCCTCCCCGGTTCCCGTCACCGTGGCGGTCAGGATCAGCGAGGCGGCGGCGAGCGCCGCCGAGCGGCGAAAGCGTGACATGGAACCTCCAGCAGAGGGCGAAGGGCCTGCACGCCCGTATGGTACAGACCAATTTCGCCGCTGCCGATGATCAGCCGCGGACGGTGAACCCGCCGCCGGTGATCTCCGTGTCCGGCACCGTGCCGAGGCAGCGGGCCGCTTTTTCGGCGACACCGACGCGGTCGGCCTTGCCGTTGTCGTACACGGTGACGCTGATCCGGTCCCCAGGTTCGATGTCGATCCCGCCCCGGCGGTCGACCACACCGGTCACGATCGCCAGCGGCCCGCCGACCTTCAGGCAGTCGACGCGACCGGTCGCCCAGCCGACTTCCCCGTTGTAGTGGTGCGCCACCCGGAACGTGCCCTTCGCGTCCTGCCCGGATCCGTGCGCGCTGGCCGAGATCTCGAACAGGCTGTCCGGGTTGTGCACCTGGATCTCCACTGTGCCGGTCACCGACGGAGGGGCCTGCCCGCCGCCGGTATCGGCAGTGGCAGTGGCGTTGGCCGGTGCCGCCAGCAGGATCATCGAGCCTGCCACCGCGCAGGTCAGTGCTTTTCCGTTCATGAGTTCTTCCCCCTCGCTCTAGTGTGGGCCGGGGCAAGCGTCCCGCCGGACCGGGTGCGGGCACCTCCCGCCGCGGTGGGAACGACCTCACCCGCGAGCGGGTCGCGCGCTCAGCGGTTCCGGCCGAGCAGGGGCGTGACGTAGGCGAGCAGGGCCTGCTTCACCTCTTCCCGGACGTCCGGGTCGGTGGCGCCGGCAGTGCGGCCGACGGTGTAGAGCCCGTTGCTGATGTGCACGATCATCGCCGCGGCGACTGCCCGCCGGCCCGGTGGCACCTCGGGCGCCAGCACCTCGATCATCTCCTCGAGCCGCTGCCGGATCGCCGACGTGACCCCTTCGCTGGGCGTCACCACCGGCGTGGTCAGCAGGAAACCGAGCAGGCCGGGCGGCTCCCGATTGAGCGCGGCGTGGATGTCCAGCACGTGGTCGATCGTCTCGGCGAGATCTAGGTCGGTGTCGGTGCGCAGCCGTTCGTCGAGCGCGGCGCCGAGCCGGGCCGTCCACTTGTCCTGCAGCGCGACGAGGATCTCCTCCTTGTCGGCGAAGAACTGGTACAGCGAGCCCACCGACACCCCGGCGCGTTCGGCGACCAGGTTGGTGTTGGTGTTCTCGTAGCCGCGCTCGGCGAGCAGTTCGCCGGCCGCGACCAGGATCCGGTCCACGAGGTGGCGGCTTCGCGACTGCTTCGGCACACGCCGCGGGCCGGATGCCCTGGTCACGATGGTCCCTCCTGGCGAAACGCGAGCACCCGCCCGCGCCCGGCAGGTAGAAACGCGAGTTGATGAACGCGAGCTAATGCTCGGATAATAGTGCTCGACGGGCGGTGCGGTCGAGCGGCTTTGACCACCCGCGACGACCCACTCGCACGGGGAGCGTGACAGGTTGACCAGCGCAACGCAGGTGGACGTGCTCATCGTCGGGGCCGGCCTGTCCGGGGTCGGCGCGGCGTACCGCCTCCAGACGCAGAGCCCCGGCCGGAGCTACGCCATCCTCGAATCCCGCGACACGATCGGCGGCACCTGGGACCTGTTCCGCTATCCGGGAATCCGGTCCGACTCCGACATGTTCACCCTCGGTTACCCGTTCCGGCCGTGGAAGGACGCCAAGGCCATCGCGGACGGCCCTTCGATCCTCAGCTATATCCGCGAAACGGCCGCCGAGTACGGCATCGACCGGAAGATCCGCTTCGGGCACCGGGTGGTCCGCGCGTCTTGGTCCTCTGTGGACTCAAAGTGGACGGTCGAGGCGGAGACCGGCCCCGGCGGGCGGCCGGTGACGTTCACCTGTTCTTTCCTCTACCTGTGCAGTGGTTACTACAGCTACGAAACCGGGCACGCGGTCGACTTCCCGGGGCGCGACGAGTTCCGCGGGCAGATCGTGCACCCCCAGCACTGGCCGGCGGACCTCGACTACCGCGGCAAGCGGGTGGTGGTGGTCGGCAGCGGCGCCACCGCGGTCACCCTGGTGCCGAAACTGGCCGAAGAGGCCGAGCACGTGACGATGCTGCAGCGTTCGCCCAGCTACATCGTGGCGCGCCCGGGTAGCGACCGGCTCGCCGACCGGTTGCGCGCGCTGCTGCCGGAGGGGCTGGCGCACCGGGTCATCCGGGGCAAGAACGTGCTGCTGTCCACGCTCACCTTCCAGTTCTTCCGGCGGTGGCCGGAGCGGGCGGCGCGGCTCATCCGCACCGGCGCGGCGAAACAGCTGCAGGGCTCGGTCGCGGTGGACCCGCATTTCATGCCGAGCTACAAGCCGTGGGACCAGCGGCTGTGCCTGGTGCCGGAGGGCGATCTGTTCAAGGCCCTGCGCAACGGCCGGGCCGGTGTGGTCACCGACCGGATCGACACCTTCACCGCCGCCGGGCTCCGGCTCGCCTCGGGTGCGGAGCTGGCCGCGGATGTGGTGATCACGGCCACCGGGCTCAAAATGGTGAGCTTCGGCCAGATCGCCCTCACCGTGGACGGCCGGGCCGTCGACCCGACCGAGAGCGTGGTCTACAAGGGCATGATGTTCAGCGGGATCCCGAACCTGGCCTGGTGCGTTGGCTACACCAACAACTCCTGGACGCTGCGGGCGGATCTGACCTCGCAGTATGTTTGCCGCCTGCTCAACCACATGAGCCGGCAGGGCTACACCAGCTGCGTACCTGAGGTGGATGCCACCGAAGCCGCGAAGAGGGACCGCCGCCCCATTCTCGATCTGTCCTCCGGCTACGTCCGCCGCGCGGCCGATGTGCTGCCCAAACAGGGCGACCGGCAGCCGTGGCGGATGCGCCAGAACTACCTGCTCGACCTCGCGGCCATGCGACTCGGCCGGGTCGACGGCGAAACCATGCGCTTCGGCCGCGGTAAGGCCGCGAGTATCGATCACCAAGAACTCGTGCCCTGAGAAAAATCGCGCCATAATTACGCATCGTAACGGCCCTGATGGTCGTGCGACTCCAATACATCAATGGTGACGATGTATTGGAGAAGAGAAGATGACCACCTCCGGTGCCACGATCAGCGAACTGAACCCGCAGCAAGCCCTCGACCAGCTGGTCATGGTGGGTACCACTTCCTTCTACTGGCCCGAAGACGAAGACGCCTGCGACCGCCACGGTAAACTCCTGCGAGACCTCCTGTGCGGCGCGGAGCACGGGGTAGCCGCCTTCACCAGGGTCGAAAGACCCGAGTCGGTTAAGGCTGATTCGGGTGGGGTTCACCTTTCTTCGGTGGGTACGGAATCCGTCAAATGGGTAAGCGCGGCATACGGTGGTGCCGAACCTGCGATCGACGAGCTGGTTCAGGAGTTGCGCGGCGAGTGTGATCGCCGGCGCCGCGAACAAGTGCAGACGGCGGACCCGCCGGTATTCCGGCATCGGCTCTTTCTCGATGCGGAAGCCTTCGCCTCGGTGGTGCGGGAGGCCGGGCAGATCCGGCACTTCTTCGCCCTGATCGACTTCCAGTTCCACACCATGCTCGACGTGCCGGTGCTGCAGGCCAGCGTGTCGACCTGGAGCAAGCCACCGCGCAGTGTCAACCACATGCCGGACTGGCTCGAAGGCGAGTTCGAGAACTCGGCCCGGGTGGAGAATCCGGCAGCATTCGCGAAGGCCGCCCGGAAGCAGATCTACGACCGCATCTGTTTCCGCGTCGAAACCTCCGGCCTGCGTTACGCGAGGCCCCGGGTCTCCGGCCGGCATTACCAGTCGCCGATCTTCTGGATCGCGGTACCGCACGCGAGCGAGCCGGTGCTCCAGGTCGCCGGTGCCGCTGCCCCGCACCTCGGGGGCACCGTCAGGGAGTTGTTGTCGCCCGCCACCGTGGCCGACCCTCCGATCATTTCCGCGATGCTTTCCGAGGATCTTCGGATATTTCGCCGGTTCGTTCCGGAGAAGAACCAGGACGTGCCCACGTATGTGCTGAGTCCGTTACCTTTGCTCGAAGAGGATACCGACGTTCGCAAGAAGGTGGCCATACGTCGGGAGAACGAGATTCGCGACATGGTGACGTCGCTGACCAAACTCGAGATCGATGCCGCGGCGGCGCTCTTCGAGCTCGAGAAAGATGTCGAGATCTGGCACAACCACCTTCAGGTCTACGAAGCGGTGACGCATACCGGCGGGCAGTTGTGGGATGGGGTGGCGACGCATTTGCTGTGCCATCATCGCGGCCGCAAGTCCACCCGCGTGCAGGGTTTGGTGCAGCTGTTGCACCAAACCCTGCTCCAGGGCATCGCCGCCCTCAACAACATCACCACCAGCGTCATCCTTTGCACCTCGCGAATCGAGAAGGTCAGTGACAAGTTGTGGAGCGACTTCACCCGCGCGGTTGCCAACACGCAGAACCCGCAGTACGAGAACCTGCGCGATGAACTCACCAGCGCGGGCTTGTTCCGGCAGATACAACGCAGGGTCGACGAGGTGAAGGACAAGGCGGAGCAGGTTCGGGCCAACTCCGGTGACTTGCTGACAGCGATCGGCCAAGCCTACGACGAGCGCCGGGTCCGGGAAGGCGACCGGATCCAGCAGTCGGGCACCTACCTTGCCGGGTTCCTGGGGGTGCTCGGCCTGGTCGCCGTTCTCGACGCGTCTTTCGATCAGTGGAAGGCCCCTACTGCGGGCTGGGGACAGTGGGCGCTTCGGGGGACATCTTGGGGCGTGGGACTTTTTCTGCTGATAATGGTGGGCGGGTTCTATGTGCAGCGTCGGCGCATCGGTGGGCTGGGGAGCAAGCGATACCGGCGGGCCTACCTGGACGTATGGGACTTTCTGCGTCGTTGCTCGACCGAGCGCTTGGATGCCAGCAACGAGGAGTTCCGGCAGACGCCTCGCTCCCTGAGAGCGGAAACCTGGAAGGGGGGCGGCGGGTAGTCGGCCAGCGCGAGAAGGAGAAGGCTCGCTACTGGGCGGCGCTCGACGTGGATCTGGCCGAGCGGCTCGCGAAGACTTGGGATGCGGTCGAGCAGCTCCCCACGCGGCCTCGGGTGCGGGTGGACGAACCGTTCACCCTGTCGGCGAGACCTGTCGCCAAAATCTCGCGGCTCCGGCGGGACGCCAAACGGGATGTCCGGAATCTGGAGACCTTGGTGGAGAAGTGGTCGCTGCACAGCATGCTCGTGACCGAGCGTCCTCGGGAGCTGTGGCGCTATCGGCTGCCCTACCTGACCGCGATGTACCGGGCGTGCTGCCGATTGGACCGCAGCGCCGTCGACGGCAGCCTCGATGGCAGCAAGGCGGTCAGCGTCTGCAACTCGGAGCTGAACCTGGTGTTCTGCGGAGTCGGTTTGCGCCGTCAGCTGCGGGAGAGTGAGCGGGTCATCGAGTGGCTCGACGAACTCGGCAGGCGAAAGGCCCGGCCGGACCGGGCGAAGGACGTCTGGCGCCAGGTCCGTGAGGAAAAGCTGGATCCCGTCTTCACCGAGGGCAGCAAACGTGGCGTGGTCCTGGACGCGCTCACCGAGGCGACGGAGCTGGCCGAGGACTACAAGCCGCCGGCGCGGGCTATTTCCGGCGAAGTCGTCCGCAAGATGGGGAACATGGTGCATGTGCGGACCCTTTCGCTGCGGAAGCGGCACCGAGGGTCTCGACGGCTTGAGTTTCCGATCGCGGTGACCCCGCCGGACTTGCACGCCTGGATTCGGGCGACCGGGTACGAGGTCGGCACGACGAGTCTGGTCGCGGTGACCGAGTCGGGGATGCTGAGCCCGCGTTGGCTGCGGGGGTTGCTTCAGGTGGCGTACGGGCTCGGCCGGGGCGTCGTGCGGCGACTGCCGTGGTTGCGCGTCCGTGCCAGGTAGCGTGTTCTCGGCAGATCACGGCAGGCAGGAGGGTATCGATGGCCGCACCGGCTGATCTCCCTGGCGGGGTCCGTGAGGTGAAGTCGGCGGCGAGGACCCTGGAACTGCTGGAGTTGCTGGCGGCCAGGCAGAACCGTCCGGCGAGGCTGCGCGAACTCAGCGAAGCGCTGGAAATGCCCCGAAGCAGCTGTCACGCGTTGCTGCGCACCCTGGCCAAGTACGGCTGGGTGCGCACCGACGCGTCCGGAACCCGTTACGGCATCGGCATTCGCGCGCTGCTCGCGGGCACGACCTACCTGGACACCGATCGCTGCGTCCGCATCGCGAAGCCCGCGCTGGACACGCTCGGTGAACATCTCGACGAGACCTTCCACCTCGGCAGGCTCGCCGGCAGCGACGTGGTCTACCTGGTCACCCGCCCGTCCGGGCAGTATCTCCGGCCGTACAGCCGGGTCGGCCGACGGTTGCCCGCATACTCGACCGCGCTCGGCAAGGCGCTGCTCGCCGAGCTCGACGCCGGCGAGCTGGACGAGCACCTGCCCGCGGAGCTGGCGCCGCTGACACCGCACACGCTCACCGACCGGGCCGCGCTGGAGCGGGATCTCGAAGAAGCCCGCGAACGCGGTTACGCGGTCGATCGCCAGGAGAACAGCCTCGGCCTGCGGTGTTTCGCGCTGCCGCTGCACTATTCGTCGCCAGCCACCGACGCGATCAGCTGCTCGGTCCCGCTCGCGCGCCTCACCCCGGCCCGCGAGTCGGACATCGTCGCCGCGATGCGCGAGGCGCGGGAAACCATCGACCAGGCCGCCGTCGCCATCGATCCCGGCCTGTCCGACGCCTGAGAAGCTGTCTACCCATGTGGACGTTCGAGGACTAGGGTGCCTCCGTGTGGACGATCAGCACCGCATCCGGGAAGTGCGCCTCACCCCGGTCGCCTTTCGGGATCCGCCGCTGCTCAACACGGTCGGCGTGCACCAGCCCTTCGCACTGCGGGCCATCGTCGAGGTGGTCACCGACTCCGGGCTGACCGGCCTCGGTGAGACCTACGGTGACGCCGGGCATCTGAGCCGGCTCCGGCTCGCGGCGGCCGCACTCACCGGGGTGGACGTGTGGCAGGTGAACGAGATCGCCCGCCGGGTCCGGTCCGCGCTCGCCACCGACCACGGGACCGGCGGGCACGGGATGAGCGGCATGGTCACCGGCAGCAGCACCGCGGACCGGGTGCTCTCCCCGTTCGAGGTCGCCTGTCTCGACATCCAGGGCAAGGCGATCGGCCGCCCGGTCAGCGACCTGCTCGGCGGCGCCGTGCGCGACCGGGTCGACTACAGCGCCTACCTCTTCTACAAGTGGGCCGGCCACCCCGGCGCCGAGCCGGACGAATGGGGCACCGCGCTCGACCCCGCGCAGCTCGTGGAGCAGGCCGGGCGCATGATCGGCGAGTTCGGCTTCGGCGCGATCAAGCTCAAGGGCGGGGTCTTCCCGCCGGAGGCGGAGATCGAGACGATTCTGGCTCTGCGCAAGGCTTTCCCGTACCATCCGCTGCGGATCGACCCGAACGGCGCGTGGAGCGTGCCGACCTCGGTGCTGGCCGGCGAGCAGCTGGCCGGGGTGATCGAGTACCTGGAGGACCCCACCACCGGGATCGAAGGCATGGCGAAGGTCGCGCGCGAAGTGCCGATGCCGCTCGCCACGAACATGTGCGTGGTCGCCTTCGACCAGGTCAAGCCCGCCGTCGCGGCGGACGCGGTGCGGGTGATCCTGTCCGACCACCATTTCTGGGGCGGCCTTGACCGTTCCCGCTCGCTCGCCCGCATCTGCGACACCTTCGGCATGGGACTGTCCATGCATTCCAACTCGCACCTCGGGATCAGCCTGGCCGCGATGACGCACCTGGCCGCGGCCACCCCGAACCTGACCTACGCCTGCGACACCCACTGGCCGTGGAAGGACCCTGCCGAAGACGTCATCGTGCCCGGTGTACTGGCCTTCGAAGGAGGATCGGTGGCGGTGCCGGCCGGGCCGGGACTCGGGGTGGAGCTGGACCGGGACGCGCTCGCCAGGCTGCACGAGCGGTACCTCTCCTGCGGGATCCGCGAACGGGACGACACCGGCTACTTCCGCCGGTTCGAACCGGACTTCGACCCGGCCGCCCCGCGCTGGTGATCTGCTGCGCGCGAGTGGGCAAGAAGTCGGCTATTTGCCGGTTAAGCGCAGGAGGGCGTCCAGGGCGGGGTTGTTGTGCTCGGTCCGCCAGACGCAGTGGGTCTCCACCAGGTTCGGCCGCAGCCCGTCGATCTCGGTGAACGCCAGGTTCGGCAGCCGGAGCCTGGCCGCCGAGCGCGGCACGAGGCCGACCCCGAGACCCGCGTCGACCAGCGCCAGCAGGCTGTTCACCTGCGCCACCTGCTGCACGTAGCGAGGCTGCACGCCTGCCTCGTGGAAGGTGCTGACGATCAGCTCGTGCAGGTACCTGGCGTCCACCGGGGTGTAGGTGATGACGTCGTGCCCGCCGATGTCGGCCAGCTCCGGCGGGCGCCCGAGATGGGTCAGCGGGTGCTCCCGCGGGCAGGCCAGCACCAGGCTCTCCACGTGCACCCGACGGGCGCTGAGCAGGTCCGACCCCGGAATTCCGCGGGCGAGGCCGACGTGCAGCCGTCCCGTCAGCAGCGCGTCGATCTGGTCACCGCTCACCATTTCCCGCAGGGTGAGGTCCACTCCGGGCAGCTTCGCGGTCACCGTCTGGATCCAGCCGCCGAGCACGGTCAGCGCGGAGACCGCGGTGAACCCGATCCACAACGAGCCGGTGCTGCCGCCGGCCGCGCTGCGCGCGGACAGCGACGCGGTTTCGGCCAGGCTCAGCATCCGGCGCGCCTCGGTGAGGAAGGCGGACCCGGCGGGGGTCAGGTGCACCGCGCGCGACGTGCGGACCAGCAGGTCGACCTCCAGCGCTCGCTCGAGTTTCTGCACCTGCCTGCTCAGCGGGGGCTGGGTCATCCGCAGCCTGCTCGCCGCGCGGCCGAAGTGCCGTTCCTCGGCGACCGCGACGAACCCGCGCAACTGTTCGAGCGTGAACTGGGTCGACATCGTTGCCTCCACCGTTGCACCACTGCCTACGCAATAATACCGAAAAGGTATCAGCGAATGCGTTCTTGGTCTTAGACAGGTATCGAAGATTCTCCCTAGGCTCGAGGTAGTCCTTCGACACTGGAGCCTGAACCATGACCTTGTTCGCCCCCGAGGAGCTGAGGTCCGCGCTCGGCACGGGCTTGCTGTCCTTCCCGGTGACCCACGCGCGAAAGGACCTCGGCTTCGACGAGGACGCCTACCGCGAGCACCTGGCCTGGCAGGGCACCTTTCCGGCGTCCGGCGTGTTCGCCGCCGGCGGCACCGGCGAGTTCTTCGCGCTGACCCCGGGCGAGGTGAGCCAGGTCGTGCGCGCGGCCATCGCTGCCACCCCGGCGGGAAAGCCGGTGGTCGCCCCGGCCGGCTACGGCACGGCTCAGGCGATCGCGATGGCCCGTGACGCCGAAGCCGCCGGTGCGAGCGGGATCTTCCTGCTGCCGCCGTACCTGACCGAGTTGTCGCAGGACGGGCTGATCGCGCATGTGCGCGCGGTCTGCGAAGCGACCGGCCTCGGCGTCGTGGTCTACCACCGCGCCAACGCCGCGTTCGGTTTCGACGCGGTGCGTCGGCTCGTCGAGGTCTGCGACAACTTCGTCGGCTTCAAGGACGGGATCGGCGACGTCGACCTGATGACCCGGATCCACACCCGGCTGCACGGGCGGCTGCTGTCGATCGGCGGCCTGCCCACCGCGGAGACCTACGCGTTGCCGTATTTGGAGATGGGAGTGACCACCTACTCGTCGGCGATCTTCAACTTCATGCCGGAGTTCGCGCTCGGCTTCTACGACTCGGTCCGGGCGCGCGACACCACGGCCGTGTACCGCGGGCTCGACGAGTTCGTTTTGCCCTACTTGGACATCCGCGACCGCAAGGCGGGTTACGCGGTGTCGATCGTCAAGGCCGGGCTGAAGGCGATCGGCCGGGACGCCGGCCCGGTGCGGCCGCCGCTGACCGATCTCACCGAGACCGAGCTGGGCGAGCTCCGGGCGCTGGTGGAGAAGGTGGCCGGCGCATGACCGGCGCGGTGCCCGTGGTGACCGGCTACCGCGTGCTGCCGGTCGCCGGCCGGGACTCCATGCTGCTGAACCTCAGCGGCGCGCACGGCCCGTTCTTCACCAGGAATCTGGTGATCCTGACCGACTCCGACGGTCGCACCGGGGTCGGTGAGGTACCCGGCGGGCCCGCCATCACCCGCACCCTCGAGCAGGCCCGCGACCTGGTGCTCGGCGGCCGGCTCGGCGACCACCACGCCGTGCTGCGGGCGGTCGGGGACCGGTTCGCCGCCGCGGACGCGGCCGGTCGCGGGGCGCAGACCTTCGACCTGCGGGTCGCCGTGCACGTGCGCACCGCCATCGAGGCCGCGCTGCTCGACCTGCTCGGCCAGTTCCTCGGCCTGCCGGTGGCCGCGCTGCTCGGCGACGGCCGGTACCGCGACCGGGTGCGCGCGCTGGGCTACCTGTTCTTCGTCGGCGACCCAAGCCGCACCGACCTGGACTACCGCGACGGAGCGCGGGAGACCGACAACTGGTTCCGGCTGCGCGACCAGGAGGCGCTCGACGCGCCGGCTGTGGTCGCGCTCGCCGAGGCCGTCCAGGCGAAGTACGGGGTCACCGACTTCAAGCTCAAGGGCGGGGTGCTGTCCGCTGAGCAGGAGATCGAGGTGATCGCCGCGCTCGCCGAGCGGTTCCCGGACGCCGACCTCACCCTGGACCCCAACGGTGCCTGGCCGCTCGCCGACGCGGTGCGCCACGCCGGGCGGCTGCGCGATCTGCTCGCCTACGCGGAAGATCCGTGCGGCGCCGAGGGCGGCTACTCCGGGCGGGAGATCCTCGCCGAGTTCCGGCGGGCCACCGGGATGCGCACGGCCACCAACATGGTCGCCACCGACTGGCGCGAGCTCGGGCACGCGGTGCGCGCGGGCGCCGTGGACATTCCGCTGGCCGACCCGCACTTCTGGACCATGCACGGCTCGGTGCGGGTGGCGCAGCTCTGCGAAGCGTGCGGGCTTACCTGGGGTTCGCACTCCAACAACCACTTCGACATCTCGCTGGCGATGTTCACCCAGGTCGCGGCCGCCGCACCGGGGGACATCACGGCCATCGACACGCACTGGATCTGGCAGGACGGTCAGCGGCTCACCCGCGAGCCGATCGCACTGGCGGACGGGCATCTCGCCGTGCCGGATCGTCCTGGCCTCGGCGTCGAACTGGATCCCGAACAGGTCGAGGCGGCGCACGAGCTCTACCGGCGCAACGCGCTCGGGGCGCGGGACGACGCGGCGGCGATGCGGTTCCTGGTGCCGGGCTGGCGGTTCGACCCGAAGCGCCCCGCACTCGACCGGGACCCGTCCTGACCGACGGCCCGCTGTGCACCCCGGTGCCCGGAAAGGCCCGTGGCGCGGGCGATCCGCGCCACGGGCCCGTCCTTGATCAGGCGCAGGCGGCCGGGTCGGTGCTGACCAGCGGGTCCGTGGGGGCGACGCTGGTGAAGGGCACCGTGGCGGCCGGAGTGAGGACGCCGTCCTGCAGGGTGTACGCGGTGCGCGCACCGGTGTAGGTCAGCGGGTCCGCGCCGACGTCGTCGGCTTCCGAGCCCAGCGTGACCAGCGCGCGCCCGGCGGGGGTGGCTTCGCAGGTGTAGCCGACCCTCGCCGCCACACCGCCGCCTTCGTACAGGTCCAGCGGTTGGCCGTCCGGCGTGCCGAGCCGGCGGAACTCGCCGTCGTAGTCCCAGGCGTCGAAGGTCAGCGTGTTCGCCCCGACCGACTTGGTGATCACCAGTTCGGCGCGGCCGTCGGCGTTGAGGTCAGTGACCCGGATCGGCTGGGCACCGGCGAAGTCGTCGCCCGGCATGGTCGCCTGGATCTGCCTGCCGCCGACATCGGCGGTCAGTTGCTGGGTGCCGTCCCCGATCATGGTCAGCGTGACCGTTTCCGGTGTGCCGTCGCCGTCGAGGTCGGCGTGGGCGACCGCCTGCTGCGGCGGCTCGGCGGCCGCAGCCGGGGCGGCCAGCCCGATCGCCGCGAACCCGGTTGCGGCGAGCCCGATGACCAGGCTTCCCGCCCTGTTCTTCCTCGTGTTCATGATCGACTCCCTCCTCGTTCGGCAAGTTGTTCCCCGAACTTGCCGCTATTAAGTGAGATGCCCACCGCCAGGGAGAGGTGCAGTTGGTGTGACGGGGGTCACCGTCAAAAAGATCATTCTCCGGCCCTGCTGGTTAGGGTGCGGTGGTGGACGGTGAACTGGTTTACGGCTGCATGGGCCTCGGCGGCGCCTGGTCCGACGACCCGCTGACCGCGGAAGACGTGGATCAGGCCGAACGGGCCGTGCTGGCCGCGCTGGAGACCGGGATCAGCTGGTTCGACCAGGCCGACATCTACCGCCGGGGCAAGTCCGAAACGGTGCTGGGCCGGGTGCTGGCCCGCCACCCTTCGCTGCGCGAGCGGATGCGCGTCCAGACCAAATGCGGGATCAGGCTCGGCGAGGACGGGCTGGAGGCCGCCTACGACCTGAGCCGGGCCTCGATCGTGGAACGGGTGCATGGCAGCCTCGACCGGCTGGGCACCGAGTTCGTCGACGTGCTGCTGTTGCACCGGCCGGACCCGCTGATGGAGCCGGAAGAGGTGGCCGCGGCGTGCACCGAGCTGCGCTCGGCCGGCAAGGTCGGCGCGTTCGGGGTGTCGAACATGTCGGCCGCGCAGCTGGGGTTCCTGCAGGCGCACCTGGACGAGCCGCTGGTGGTGAACCAGTTGGAGATGAGCCTGCGCAAACGGGACTGGCTGGAGGCCGGGGTGCTGGTCAACCATCCGGACGGGGCCGCGGTCAGCTTCCCGGAGGGCACCATCGAGTACTGCCGCGCGCACGACGTGCGGCTGCAGGCATGGGGCGCGCTGGCCAAGGGCGTCTACACGGGAGCGCGCGACCCGGAGCGGTCCGCGGCCGACGAGCGGACGGCCGCGCTCATCGCTGACCTGGCCGCGGACAAGGGCAGTACCCCGGAGGCGATCCTGCTCGGCTGGCTGATGCGCCATCCCGCCGGGATCGAGCCGGTGATCGGCACCGCCGACCCCGACCGGATCCGTGCCTGCGGCGGCGCGGCCGAGCAGGCCGCGAAGATGAGCCGGGCCGAATGGTATGCGCTCTACACCGCCGCCCGCGGTGGCCCGGTGCCCTGACCCGGGGTTCAGAAGTCCGCGTTGCTGCCGATGTAGAGCTCGACGAAGGCGGCGGCCGCCGCCGGCGAACCGAGCAGCCGGCGCATCCTCGCCTCCGCGATCCTGGCCGCGAACAGCCCTTCCCCGCCCGGTGTGCCCGCGTTGTGGAAGATCTCGGAAAGCCAGAGCGAGAACTCCTGGTACTGCCAGACCCGGCGCAGGCAGTTCGCCGAGTAGCCCGCCAGCGGCCCGTCGTCGCCCCGGTAGTGCGCGCCGATGGCCTCCGCGAGCAGCAACGCGTCGTGCAGGGCCAGGTTCATCCCCTTGGCCGCGATCGGCGCCACCAGATGGGCCGCCTCGCCGGCGAGGTGCAGCCTGCCGTGCGACATCGGCTCCAGCACGTAGTTGTGCATGTCGAGGATGTGCTTCTCGACCAGCCGTCCCTCGATGATCTCGCCGCCGGGCACGGTCAGCCTGGCATGCAGCTCCCGCCACACCCTGTCGTCCGGCCAGTCCACTTCGGACTCACCGGCGGCGGTCTGCAGGTAGAACCGGGTGATCCGCGGGGAACGGGCCATATGCGCGGCGAACCCCCTCGGATGGATCCCGAAGACCACCCCGGCCGCGGAAGGCGGCGCTTCGGCGAGCAGGGCCAGCCAGCCGATGCCGTAGTCGTGCTGCGCCCGCAGCGTGCTCTCCGGTGGCAGGTAGTGCTGGGAAACCCCGTGCGCGCCATCGCAACCGGCCACGAAGTCCCCTTCGATCCGGTGCTCGACTCCGGTCGTGGCGTCCCGGTAGGTGACCGCCGGCAGGTCGGAGTCCAGGTCGTGCAGCCGCACGTCACGGACCTGGAATCGGGTGTCTCCGCCGTGGTCGGTGTAGGCCGCCACCAGATCGGTGACCAGCAACTGCTGCGGGTAGACGAAATGCCGGGTGCCGGGCAGGTCGCCGTAACGCACCGGATGGCTTTTCCCGGCGAACCGGAATTCGAAGGTGTCGTGCTGCAGTGCCTTGCTCAGCAGCCGGTCGGCGAGGCCGTGCCGTTGCAGCGCGCGCACGGCCCATTCCTCGATGAATCCGGCCCGCGGCCGCTGCTCGATGAACTCCCGGGCCTGTTCTTCCAGCACGGCACAGCCGATCCCGGCGCGGGCGAGCAGGTTCGCGACGGTCAGCCCGGCAGGGCCGGCACCCAGAACGATCACCGCGGTCCGGGTCGGCGGCATGGCAACAAGATACCGGGCTCGGCCGGTGGTGGGACCACGATTGTGTTTCTTTGCCGGGCGTCAGCTCGGGTGCTCGTCGGTGGCCAGCAGATGGGCGAGTTCGAGCGCCATCTTCTGGGCCTCCGCCATCAGCTCGGTGTCGCCGGTGACGTGCACGCCCTCCAGGAAGTGCAGCCCGAACGCGGCGTGCAGCACGCAGGTGCCGGAGAAGGACTCGGGGTTGGCGTGCAGGATCAGCGCGTCCACCGGCCCGAGGCAGGGCTCGTCGCTTTCGCTGCTGAGCGACAGTTCGCAGCGTTCGGCGAACCGCGCGGCCTCGCCGACGTGGTATCCGGCCAGTGCGAGCAGCCCGAGGGCCTCTTCGACCGCCTGGCGGCAGGGTTCCGGGGTGTCCGGGGTGGAGGTGAGGTTCCGCAGGCCGTTCGAGAGCTTCGATAGGAAACTCGCGGTGGACTCCAGGAAGTCCTGACGGCTGGGCTCGTCATCCTGCTCTGGTTGGGCCATGGCCAGACCCTACGACTTGTCCCGGGGAAAGAGCAGGCACGACCGGGTGCCCTTCGCGGACGGGCCCGGAATACCGCTGCCCGCCCGCGAAGGGCCGATCTCACCGGAGTTCTAGCCGGGGCTGTCCGCACTCGCACCGGTGTCGTCGGTGGTGCCGGTGGGTGCCACGGCCAGGTCGTCCGGAGAGTCCGTGGCGGAGTTCGCGGAGTCCACCGGCGAGGCGGCCGGGGAATCCGCGGACTCGGGGGAGTTGTCGGCCATCGTGCCGGGGACGGTGAAGCCCGGGTCGGCCTGCTGGACCACGGACACGGGTGCGGGGTCGTTCAGCGGGACGTCGGCCGAAGCCGTCGCGACGGCCGTGCCGAAACCGGCCAGTACCAGGGTCGCGCCCGCGACGATCCACGGTCGTTTGCCGTTCATGGTGTCACTTTCCTTCCTCTAGGGGTGATTCCAGGTTCTCTGGCGGAGATGAAGACAGCACCGCCGTGTCCATGAAGGACTGTTCATGACGGCCGGCCGATGCGTGCTCCAGCCACCGTTCGGCCAGTGCGACCCGCTGTTCGGTGTGCTGCCGCCAGTGCGGCTCCTGCACCCGGTGCGGCCCGGTGGCCAGCGAAAGGACCACCGCGGCCGTCCGGCGGGCCAGCGCGGCCGGGTCCACGGCGCCATGGCCGTCGCCGGTGAAGCTGCGCTCCAGCCGGGTGCCCAGCCGTTCGATGGCCATCGCCCTGTCCGGCCGGATCTGCGCGAGCACGGCCAGGTGCGCCAGCAGGCACCCGGCATCGTCGAGCCGTTCGCCGCGTCCGGCGCCGTCGATGTCGAGCAGCCCGCTGACCCGGCCCTGGTGCATCATCAGCTGGCTCTCGTAGAGATCACCGTGCACCGGCACGCCCGGCCCTTCCGGCGCCTCGTGATCGACGGCAGCCGCCACCGCCCTGGCCCGAGCCGCCAGCTCGGGCGCCGCGGCGGCGACCACTTCCGCGTAGTGCCGCGACTTCTGGCCCCAGGTGCGTCGCGGGGGCCCGGTGGCGAGGGTGTCCGGCAGCGCGTCCAGCACCCGCGTCACGTCCGCGGGATCCGGCTCCTCGCGGTCCCCGGCCAGCAGCACCTCCCGCAGCGTGCGGCCCGGCAGCCCGGCCAGCGCGACCAGCCCGTCATCGGTCCAGCCCAGCGCGGCCGGCACGGCGGCGCCCCCGGCACTGGCGAGCCGGTGCCTTTCGTGCAGTGCCGCCGCCTTGGCCGGCGGGACGATCTTGGCGAACACGCGGCGCCCGTCCGGGGTGGCGATCTCCACCACGGCGCGGCGGCGCGGCCGGTAGGACCGGACCCGCAGCCGCACCGCGTCGCCGGTGAAGCCGAGGCACACGTTCTTCATCAGCCCGCGCATCCGCTCGGGATCGCAGGCGGTGCGCAGGGCGGGCAGTTCGGGGTCGAACGGGAACCGCCACATGCCGATCTCGGTTTCGCCGTCGCTCAGCCTGGCCACTCCGGCCGGCAGCCGCCCCGAGGAAGCGCCGAGTGTTTCGCCGCTCACCGTGCCGTCGGCCCAGCGCACCCTGGCGGTGTAGCTCGCCGTGGTCCGCCTGCCGGGCTGGTGGTCCACCTGGGCGACCTTCCAGTCCAGCAGCCGCGCACCCGCGGCCGACAGCACCGCGGACATCAGTTCTCCCGCCGACCCGCCGGTGAGCAGGGCAAGGCCGGCGCCGGCCGGTTCACGCTCGCTCGTGGTCACCGGTCCAGCCTGCGTGCCGCGGATGACGTCTCGGTGAGCGCACCATGAGAGAACGTTCATCCAGCGCCCGATCCGGTGGTCCGGCCCCTAACTTGGGGCCACTTTGTTCCCCGGGAAGGGAAGCCGGATGGCCTTCAGCGCGGATCAGCCCCACGAAGACGGCGAGTACCCCAGGAAGGTCCGGCTGCGCACGGCGGGCTGGGTGGTGCTGGCCGTGACGGTCGTGCTCAACGTGGCGAGCATGGCGGTGCCCGCGCTGATCGACCATCCGCTGACCAGGGACCGCGGCGAGGTGCGGGACTACCTCGACGTGTTCGTGGAGGGGAACCTGCCGACCTGGTGGAGCACCGGGCTTCTGGTGGTCGCCGCGGTGACCCATGTGCTGACCGGGGTGCTCGCCCGCGCCGACCGGGCGGTGGCGAACCAGGCCGCGCTGGCCTGGTTCGCCACCGCGGCGATGCTCGGGGTGCTCTCGCTCGACGACCACACCCAGTTGCACGAGCGGCTGGACCGCGTCGGCAGGCAGCTCGTCTCGTACGACGGTTTCCCGTTCTACTGGCTGCTTCCCGGTCTGGTCGCCGCCGTGATCGTGGCCGCCGCGTTGCTGTCGCTCGGTTTCCGGCTACGGGGCACCGCGCGCTGGTGCATGCTCGGCGGGTGCGCGCTGCTGCTCGGCGCCGCGCTCGGCGGTGAGCTGGTGCAGGGCCTGCTGATCGCCGGTGGCGAGGACGGGCCGCGCTATGTGCTCGCCTACCACGCCGAAGAACTCGGCGAGAACCTCGGCGTGCTGCTCCTGCTCGCGGCCGCGGTCCGTTCGATGTGCATCACCAGACACCGGTACCACCTCGAACTCGGCTACCGCACCGTCAGGCGGCACTCTCCCGGTTGACGTCGCGGTTGTTGCTGCCCGGCCGGTCGAGGTTCCAGGCCACCAGCCGGCGGGGGTGCACGCGGATCAGGTCGCGGGTGAATCCCTCCATCATCGGCTCGTCCCGCAGGAGTTCCGCCACACCACGGATTTCCAGGCCGCGCCCGCGCTGGCCGCCGGGGCCGACCGCCCGCGGCGCGGTGTCGTCGATGACCAGCGAGACCCGCGGGTCGGCCTGGATGTTGCGGTACTTCCGGGATTCGCTGAGGTTCGGGCCGCCGATGTCGATCGTGCCGGTGTCCTCGTTCACCCGGTAGGTGACGGGATGGTTCTGCGGTGACCCGGCGGGGCCGATGGTGGCCAGTCTGGCCAGCCCCTGTGCGCGGAGGTATTCGCGTTCGTGTTCGGTGAAGATCATGCGCCCATCCTCGTACCTGAACCAAGGTTGAGGTCAAGGCCGTCGGGGTGCCGCACGGACCTCGGCGGCGACGGCGGGCACGATGATCGCCGCGCCGGCCAGCACCGCGGGCTGGAACGGTTCGCCGAGCACCAGCACCCCGATCAGATACGCGACCACGGGCACGGCGTAGGCGTACGTGCTGACCAGCGCCACCGGGGCCGCGCGCAGCAGCCAGTTGTAGAGCGCGAACCCGGCCAGCGAGTCGACGAGCACCAGATAGCCCAGCGCGACCCACGAGCTGGTGCGCACCGCCGCGGGCGCGAACTCGGCGGGCTCCCCGGCGAGCACACCCACCAGCAGCAGGGTGAGGCCGCCGGCCAGCAGCTGCACCGCGGTCGCCGTCCCCGGCCCCGGCCCTGACGTCGGCCCGGCCACCGAGCGGGACGCCCACAGCGTGCCGCCCGCCCAGCAGGCAGCGGCGGCGGCGACCACGAACGTCCAGCCGGACCAATCGCCAGTCGAACCGGTCGCCAGCACCACCACGGTCACCCCGGCGAACCCGACCAGCAGCCGCACCACCGCCGCCGGCCCGGGACGCTCGCCGGTGACGGCGCGCAGCACCGCCACCCAGAGCGGGACGACCGCGACGAGCAGCGCGGCGGTACTGGCGAGCACGTGCCGCTCGGCTACCGCGACCGCGCCCTGCGCGCCCAGCAGGCACACCCCGGTCCCGGCGGTGGTTAAGAGCCTTCGCCGGCCCAGTCCGCGCAGTGCGGCAGGGCGCGTGGCGGCGAGCACCAGCCCGGCCGTCAGGAAGACCGTTCCCGAGGCCAGCAGCGGTGGCAGGGTCGCCACCAGCACCCGGATCGCAGGGAAGGACGATCCCCAGCACAGCCAGAGTCCGGCCATCGCGGCGACAACGGTCGGGGTGGCGGAACGGGACGGCGTTACGGCTGGCGTGTGCATGCGGACAAGTCCAGCCGCTCGCTCGGGATGAGTCCAACGACTACTCGTCATACAAGGCATGAGCTGAGATCATGGCCTGGTGGACCTCACCGTCGCGCACCTCCAGGCCCTGCTCGCCGTCGAAGAGCACGGCAGCTTCACCCGCGCCGCCGGGGCGCTCGGTCTGACCCAGTCCGCGGTCAGCCGCACCATCGCCGCCGTGGAGCGACGTTTCGGCAGGAAGCTGGTGCACCGCGGGCCCGGCGGCGCGTCGCTGACCGCCCTCGGTCGCCAGGTCGCCGAACACGGCCACGCGGTCGTCGGGCGGCTGCGCGCGATCGACGCACTTGCCCAGCGACGGGACGAGCCGAGGCTGCGCGTCGGCGCGGTCGCCAGCGCACTGGTCCGGCTGGTGCCCGCCGCGCTGGACCGGCTGCGGGCCGACTGGCCGGAGCTGGACGTGCTCACCGCGCGGGGCGATGACGACGAGCTCGCGGACTGGCTCGCCGCGGACACCATCGACTTCGCCGTGACCACCGTCCGCATCCCCGGCTCGCGGCCGGCCGGTGTGGTCACCGACGAGTTCCTCGCCGTGCTACCGCGCCGGCACCGGCTCGGCTACGCGGACCGGGTCGGGCTCGCCGACCTGGCCGGGGCCGGTGTCGCCGATCCAGGCGGAACCTGCGGGCCGCTGCTCGCGGCGCGGTTCGCCGAGCAGGGGGTGAGCTGGCGGCCCGACCACACGGTCCGGGACGTTTCCACCGTGCTGGCCATGGTCGCGGCCGGCATCACCGCCGGGGTGGTACCCGCGCTCGCCGCACCGGTACCGGCGGTGAGCAAGGTGGTCCTGCGCCCGCTCGACCCGCCCGTGCACCGCAGCCTCTACCTGTATCGCGCACCGGGGAACCGGTACGCGAAAAGCATGGTCGGTATGCTCGCGGGCTCAGGTTCCCTTGCGTAGCTGGAAAGTCACGTCCGCCCCGGTCTCGCGGGTGAACGGCTCGTCTTCCTTGAGCGCGCGCAGCCGGACGGCGAGATCGGTGGCATAGATGTCCACTGTGGACTCAATGAGGTCGGCGTAGGTCCGTACGGCGCCTCGGCCGCGCAGCCAGCCGGTGGCCCAGATGCCGGCCGCGACCGGGATCGCCGGCCACCAGAACAGCCCGGCCAGCAGGTAGCCCACCGCCCAGGTGGCCTGGTTCACCGCGCTGTCGAAGGCCGAACGGGCGGCACGCAGCTCGGCGCGGGTGGTGTCGTCCAGCACCAGCCACAGGCGGGGCCACCAGGACTGCAGGTCCACCTGGTACTCGTGGTACACCCGCAGCTCGGCGCCGGCGATCCGGTCGCCCATCCAGGTCGGCCTGCTCGGCCTGGTCATGGCGATCCCGTTGCGGCGCGCGGCGAGCAGGTTCCGCTCCCCCTCGCCGGTCGCCTTCCCGACCGCCTCGTGCGCCCTGCTCCACCGCTTTTGCCTGCGGGCCACCAGTTTCCGGCCCACCCAGGACAGCGGGGCCGGCCGCGCGTCGGCCCAGGAGCCGAGCCACAGCCGCTGCGTGACCCCGGTCAGGCCGCCCACCACGAAACCCGCCGCGACGGCCGCGAACAGCACGGCGACCAGTACCAGTGCCTGCGCCGCTGGCGGCCGGGCGCCGAGTGCGGTGGACCAGGCACCGGCGCGCCGGACCAGCTCGTTCCAGTCGAGGGCGTGCGCGTGGCCGAGCACGGCGGCCACGGTGGCGACGAAGGTGAGCAGCAGGCCGGGCAGCATCAGCAGCGAGAACCACTTTTCGGCCAGCTTGCGGCCCAGCTCGCCGAAGAAGGAGTTCACGCCCGGCTCCGGCGCAGCGGCCGCCCCAACAGCCAGCAGTCACCGGGCACCGGACCGCCCGGTTCCCGCGGCACGGTCCGCCCGCAGCGCCCGTCCGGGCAGAGGTAGACCTCCGGCGCGGTGTGCGCCGTGGTGCCAAGGCCTTGCATGCTCATCGCCGGGCCGCTGGAACGGTGGCCGTCCAGCGCTTCCTTGGGGATGCCCAGCCGGGGCAGCTGCTCCCGGACCGGGGTGCCCGCCTTGATCTCGCCGATCACGTCGTCGAGCACCTCGGAAATGCCCTGCTGCCTGGCGAACTGCCGGAGTTCCGGCAGCGTCCCGCAGAAGCCGGCCAGCTGTTCCTCCTGGTCCACCGCATCCCCTCCGCCACTTGCGTGCGACCATCCTGGCACAGCCTGCGGGTGACCTTGAGGGGGATTCATGGACCGCGAGCAGCTGGTGAGCTCGTTGCAGCGGAGGGTCTCGTGCTACACCGACGGTGATCCGGCTCCCGTGCTCGAACCCGAAGCCCACACCGAGACCGAGCGGCTGCTCACCTTCCTCGGCACTCCGGACGGCGTCGACTTCAACGTGCTGCACCTGGCCGGCCTGGTGTACCTGCTCCGGGCGGCCGCGCTGTACGAGCGGCGGTCGCCGGACGCGGCGGTGACGGAGCGGCTCGCCTTCGTTCTGCTCACCCCGGTGTACCTGGCCCATCCCGACGCGGTCGACGAAGAGGTGGGGAAGGCGATCCGGCCCGCCCTGAACCTGAGCCCGCCGGAGGCCGGGCACGCCGGCTGGGCGCAGGACCTCGGACTGGCGCTCGCCGCGGTCGCCGAGTTGACCGGTGACCTCGCCGCTTTCCGGGACGCCATTGCCATGCTGACCGACGCCGTGACCGAGGCCGCGGCCAACTCGGACGCGCGCCGGTCCGGTTATCTCGCCGCGCTCGGGGTGACGATGCGGGTGCTGTACGAGCGGCACGGCGCTGCGCCGGTACTGGCGAACGCGCTCGGCGTGCTGGCCGAGGCGGTGCGCACGGCCGAGCCTGGCGACCCCGGCCTGCCGCAGTGGACCGCGGAACTCGGTTTCACCCTGCGCCTCGACTTCGAGCGCACCGGCGATCGGGCCAAACTGGCAGAAGCGATCGAGACGGGCCGCCGGGCATGCGAGCTGTGCCCGGCGGAGGCACCGGAACGGGCGGACATCCTGTCCTACCTCGGCGGGGCCCTCGCCGCCGGCGCAGGCCAGGGCGACCCGACCGCGGACGAGGCGGTCGAAGTGGGCGCGGAGGCGGTTCGGCTCAGCACCTCCGATGATCCGCAACGGCCGGCCAGGCTGGTCAACTACTCGCTCGCACTGCTGGCCCGGCAGCATCAGACCGGAGACCTGACCGGCGACCCCGCCGACGCGCGGCTGGCCGCCGAGGCGGTGCAGGAGGCGATCGCCGCCACCGACCCAGGTGACCCGACGCTGCCTTCGATGCGGTCGAGCCTCGGTTACGCCCTGCTGCTCCGCGACCGGGACGACATCGACGACGAAACGCTGAACCGGGCGATCTCCGCTTTCGAACAGGCCGCCGCGGGCATTTCGCCCGAGCAGCAGGCCGCCTACGCGCGCTGCCAAGGCGGGCTGGGTACCGCCCTGCGCCTGCGCTGGCACCGCACCGAGGACCCGGAGACGCAGGACGGGGCCATCGCCGCCCTCCGCGCCGCCGTGGACGCCGCCACCGACCGCGAGAGCCTGCGCGAGAACTGGGCTGCCGACCTCACCGAACTGCTGGGGGACCGGGCCGTCCGGCAGCGCACGCCGGAGTCGGTGGACGAGGCAATCGAGGCCGTGCGGCGCCTCGCCGACCGTCAGCGGGACGCCGAGCTGCCGGACACCGAACGCGCCAAGACCTGGATGCGCCTGAGTTCGCTGTACCGGGCGCGTTATATGCGTTATGGGCATGGCGGAGCCGATCTCGGCGCGGCGGTCGAGGCGGCCCGCCGGGGTATCGCCTGCACCGAGGTCGAGCCCGCGGTCCGGGTTCGCTACCTGGTGGACCTGGTCGACCTGCTCTGCCTTGGCAACGATGGCCTCGGCGAGGCGGAACGATTGAGCAGGCAGGCCGTGCGGGACTGCCCGCCGGACGGTCCGGCTCGGCCGGCGGTACTGATGTCGCTCGCTTCCGTGCTGTGGCAGGCGTACTCACGATTCGGCGATCCCACGCAGCTCGACGAGGCGATCGCGCTGCTCCGCGAGGCCAGGCCGCTCGAAGCCGACCCCGGTACCGATTCGCGGCTGCTGACCACGCTGGCCGCCGCGTTGCGCGCGCGGTATGGCCGGTCGCCCGATCTGGCCACCCTGGAGGAGGCGGTCGAAACCGCCCGTGCGGCCATCGAAAAGGCCACCGATGAAGAGGAACGCACTGGCCTGCGGGCGAACCTGACGGTTTCACTGGTCGAGCACTATGTGCGGACGGAGCACTTCCCCAGCTTGGCGGAGGCCGTCGAAATCGGTGCCAGGGTGATCGAGGAGACCCCGGAGGCCCACGTCGCCTTCGGCCACCGGCTGTCGAACCACGGAATGGCGCTGAGCTCCAGGTTCGACCACACCGGCGTGCCGGCCGATCTGGAGGCCGCGATCGACTGCCACCGGCGTGCGGTCGAGCTGACGCCGGACGGGCATCCCGACCGGGCGCGCCGGGTGGCCAACCTGGCCGCCGCCCAGTTCAAGCAGCTCGCTCCCAGCGGAGATCTCGACGGTCTCCGCGCGATGGCGAAAAGCGCGCGGGAGGCGGTGTACGCCACCCCGGACGACAACCCCAGCCGGGCGATCCGGCTGATCAACCTCACCGGGGCGCTGGCCCAGTTGTACGACTACACCGGCGACGTGGAGCACCTGCTGGAGGCGGTCAGCGTCGCCGAGCTGGCCGCGGGCCTGCGTACCGCGACCCCGTTCACCCGGCTGCGGGCCGCGAGGATGTGGGGTCGGCTGGCCGGGTTGGCGGATCAGTGGGAAGCCGCGGCGGAGGGTTTCCGCCAGGGCGTGCGGCTGCTGCCGCTGGTCGCACCGGGCCATCTGAGCCGGGCCGACCTGGAGTACCAGGTGCTGCGACTGGACCGGATCGCGTCCGACGCCGCGTGCAGCGCGCTCTGGGCCGAGGACGAGGCCGGCGCGCTGGAGGTGCTGGAAGAGGGGCGCGGGCTGCTGCTGTCCCGGGCGCTGGACAGCCGCAGCGACCTGACCGAGCTGCGTGCGGCGCATCCGGAGCGCGCCGCCGAATGGGAGCGCCTCACCGAGGAGCTGGACGTGCTGACCGGTCGCGCCGAAACCGTGCTGCCGGGGGATACCGGGAATATTGGGGACACCGGGGACCTGCCGGGGCCGGCGCCAGGGGCGGACCACCGGTTCCGGCTGGACGAGCGCCGCGTCGAGCTGCTCGGCAAGATCAGGGCCACTACGGGTTTCGAGCGGTTCCTCGAACCACCTCGGCTGGCGCAGCTGCGCCAGGCCGCGGAGTCCGGGCCGGTGGTCACCATCAACGTCAGCGACCACCGCTGCGACGCGCTGATCCTGACCACGGGCGAACCGCTGGTGGTGCGGCTGACCGGGCTGCACGCCGATGATCTGGCCGAACGGGTCGAGAAGTTCCTGGCCGCGCTGGACACCGTGACCACCGGCAACGTGGTCGAGCAGGCCATCGCGCAGGTGACCCTGCGGGAAACGCTGAGCTGGCTGTGGGAGGTGGTGACCGAGCCGGTGCTGAAAGCGCTGGGGCACACCGGCCCTCCGGCCGAAGGCGAACCGTGGCCACGGGTGTGGTGGTCGCCGACCGGGCTGCTGAACTTCCTGCCCCTGCACGCGGCCGGCCGTTTCCCGCGGGATCGGGACGAGCCCGTGCCGGGGGCCGCGGCGGTGCTGGACCGCGTGGTCTCCTCCTACACGCCGACCATCCGCGCCCTGCTGCACGCCCGGTCCCGCCCGGTCGCGGCCCGGCGCCGGCTGCTCGCGGTGGCCATACCGGCGACTCCGGGCCAGGCTCCGTTGCCGTACGCGCGTGAAGAGGCCGAAGCGCTATCGCGACGCTTCGACGCGGCCTCACCGCTCATCGACGCGGCGGCCTCCCATGACAACGTGCTGGCCGCGTTGCGTTTCGTCAACTGGGCGCATTTCGCCTGTCATGCGCACAGCGATCCGGCCGGGCCGTCGAACAGCCATCTGCTGCTGCACGACCGGCCGATGAGCGTCGCGGAGGTGAGCAGGCTCCGGCTGGAAGGCGCCGAGCTGGCTTATCTGTCGGCCTGCTCGACGGCCAGGGGCAGCGCGGAGCTGGCCGACGAGGCGATCCACATCGTCTCCGCGTTCCAGCTCGCCGGCTACCGCCATGTGGTCGGCTCGCTGTGGCCGGTGCTGGACAGGACCTCGGCGGAGGTGGCGGCCAGTTTCTACACCGGCCTGGACGGTGGTGCGCCGCCGGCCGAGGCGCTGCACGCGGTGATCCGCGAACGGCGTGCGGACGAGCCGCTGACCCCGTCGGTCTGGGCCGGTTACGTCTGCGCCGGCCCGTGATCCCGATCCGTCCCAGTGTCCACTGCGGACAGATCACCATTTCTTGATCGATTGTCGAATTCGACCGAATCTGCGCTGAACCGGTGATCTTTTTTCGACAGGAAGAATGAAGATCCTTTTTCGCAAATGGTGGAATATCTTCGGGTGATCGTTGACACGTCACTTGCGGAACGGTAGTACTTGTACCGGCTGAAGTGGCACCACTGGTTGGGAGGATCAAGAGGTGCTTCGCGGTGGCGGCGCCAGGGGTGTATTCGGGCGCGGCTGATTACGTCGCACTTCTCTATTCTTCGAATATGCGGTGGTGCACTCCACTAAATGGAGGTGCCATGCCGGTTACACCCACCTATCCAGGCGTGTACATCGAAGAGCTTCCCAGTGCCGTGCGCACTATAACGGGGGTTTCCACCTCCGTCACCGCGTTCGTCGGCTACACCACTCGCGGACCGGCGGGACTGCCGGTCACGCTCACCAGTTTCGCCGACTACGAGCGCCGTTTCGGCGGTCTCGCGGTGGAAAGCCCGCTGAGTCACGCGGTGCAGCAGTTCTTCCTCAAGGGCGGGTCCATCGCGATCGTGGTGCGGCTGGTGAACGGCGCCGAACAGTCCTCGACCGGCATCGGCGGCGCGGGCGAGGGCGAGTCCTTCGACGTCACCGCGCGGGAACCGGGCGTCTGGGGCGACGGGATCGGGGTCGCGGTCGATCCGTCGGCCACCGAGAACGCCTTCGATCTCCGGATCTTCGACCGCGCCGGCGCGCTACGGGAGAGCTACCGGGACCTGTCGGTCGATCGTGCCTCGCCGAGGTTCGCCGAAGCCGTGGTCAACTCCGCTTCGGAGGCGGTGACCGTGACGGTGGCCGACGAGGCCGTCGCGCCCGCCTACTCGGGCACGGTCTCCGGCGTGTTCGGCGCCTCCCTGCCCGACGTGTCCGGCCAGCAGGTCGACGCGGCCGTCGGGGAGCGGACGCACTCGTTCACGCTGTACGAGGCCGACGCGGCGGACAAACCGCGGAACCCGACCGAGCTGGCCCTCCTGCTGGAGCGCCGGATCCGCGCCGCGGCCCCGAACGACCCGGCGTTCGCCTCGGCCAGGGTGCACCTGCGCGGCGGGCGGTTGCAGGTGCTCGCCGGAGCCGCCGACGCCGAGCTGCGGCTGACCGGGCAGGCCGCGAGCACGCTCGGGCTGGAGGCGTCGGTGCGCGCCCCGGCCTATCCGCTGGACGGCGGGGTGGACGGCGCCGCGCCGACCGCCGCGGACCTGATGGGCAGCCCCGACGCCAAGACCGGGGTGCACGCGCTGCGCGACGTCGAGGACGTCAACCTGCTGGTGATCCCGGAACTGGCCGCCGCCGAGTTCGACGGCACCCGGATCGCGGTGATCGAGCAGGCCGTCGCGCTGTGCCGGGACAAGCGGATGTTTTTCATCGTGGACAGCCCCAGCTCGTGGACCTCGCTGGACAAGGCTCGCGCCGGGCTGGCCGAGTTCGACGCGGTGCGCAGCGACCACGCCGCGCTGTACTTTCCGCACCTGCGGCTGACCGACCCGCTTTCCGGTCAGCTGCGGGACTTCCCGCCCTCCGGTGCGATCGCCGGGATCTACGCGCGGACCGACACCGACCGCGGGGTGTGGAAGGCGCCGGCCGGCACCGAGGCGGCGCTGTCCGGCACCCGTGCGCTCACCGTGCCGCTGACCGACGAGGAGAACGGGCTGATCAACCCGGCCGGGTTGAACGCGCTGCGCGGGTTCCCGGTGATCGGGCCGGTGGTCTGGGGTGCGCGCACCCTCGCCGGCGCGGACCGACTCTCGTCGCAATGGAAGTACATTCCGGTCCGGCGGACCGCGCTGTTCCTGGAGGAGAGTCTCTACCGCGGCACGAAATGGGTGGTTTTCGAACCCAATGACGAACGGTTGTGGGGACAGATCCGACTCAATGTGGGCGCTTTCCTGCACACCTTGTTCCTGCAGGGCGCTTTCCAGGGCACTTCGGCGCGGGACGCCTATTTCGTGAAGTGCGACAAGGCCACCACCACGCAGGACGACATCAACCGCGGCGTGGTCAATGTGCTGGTCGGGTTCGCGCCGCTCAAACCGGCCGAGTTCGTGATCATCAAGATCGAGCAGCTAGCCGGTCAGATCCAGGTTTAGGACACAGGGACGGGGCATGGCTGAGTTCACTGTCAACGCACAACGGTTCGACCCCTATAAGAACTTCAAGTTCCTCGTGCTGTGGGACGGCAGGACCGTCGCCGGGGTCAGCAAGATCAGCCCGATGAAGCGGACCACGGAGGTGGTGAAGCACCGCAGCGGCGGGGACTCCAGCTCGCCGCGGAAGTCCGCGGGCAGGGTGGAGTTCGAGGCCATCACCCTGGAGCGCGGGGTCACCCACGACCCGGAGTTCGACCGCTGGGCCAACAAGGTCTGGCTGGTCGGCGCCGGCCGCGGCAGCGAGTCCTCGCTGCGCGACTTCCGCAAGAACATCGTCATCCAGGTGCTCAACGAGGCAGGCCAGGTCGCGGTGGCGTACAAGGTCTACCGGGCCTGGCCGAGCGAGTACCAGATCCTCGGTGAGATGGACGCCAACGCCAACGCGGTCGCCATCCAGAGCCTGAAGCTGGAGTGCGAGGGCTGGGAGCGCGACGCCGAGGTGCCGGAGCCGGAAGAGCCCACGATCACGCAACCGGCCTAGCCGTGCTCGCGGGAACGGACCTGCTCGCCGCCTGGGAGTCGGGAGCGGCGGCGGGCGGTGGCGAGCGGACGGTGCTGCTGCACGCGCTGGCCCGCCCGGTCGCCGATCCGGAGGAGCTGCTCGGGGTGCCGCTCGGCATCAGGGACGCGGAGCTGTTCGCGCTGCGCCGGTCGTTGTTCGGCACGCGGATCCCGGTGCGGGTGAGCTGCCCGGACTGCGCCGAGGAGCTGGAGTTCGAGTTCGACACCGCGGCGGTGGCCGGGCTGCCCGGTGGCACCGCCGGGGAACCGGTCACCGTCACCAGTGGCGAGTGGACGGTGCTGCTGCGGCCGCCAACCTCCGGCGACCTGCTGGCGGCGGGGCACGCGGGCACCGCGGCCATGGCACGGGCGGAACTGCTGTCCCGCTGCGTGCTCTCGGCCGAGCGGGCCGGGGCACCGGCCCGCGCCGGGGAGCTTCCCGCCGAGGTTCAGCGGGCCGTGGCCGAGCGGGCCGCCGAAGCCGATCCGTGCGCGGACATCCGGCTCGACCTCGGCTGCCCCGAGTGCGGGCGGCGGGTGCGGGCGGAGCTGGACATCTCCGCCTGCTTGTGGGCGGAGCTGGACTCCTGGGCCAGGGCGACCCTGCTCGAGGTGTACCAGCTCGCCGCGGCGCTCGGCTGGAGCGAGCCGCAGATCCTGGCGCTGAGCCCGTTGCGCCGCCGCTACTACCTGGAGCTGGCCGGACATGCCTGACTACTTCGATCGGCTGGTGGCCAGGGCGGCGGACTGGCCGGATGCGCCGGAAGCGGTGCCGAAGGTGCGGCCGAGGCTGCCGGACCCGTTCGAGCGTCCGCCCAGGGCCCAGCTGGAACAGTTCGAAACGGTGGACGCCCCGCCGTTCACCGCGCCGGTGCCGGACGATCCGCCAGTGCCGTCGCTACCGGCGCCGCCGTTTCCCTTGCCGCGTCCTGACTTTCCGGCCGCCGGGCCGGAGCCGAGGCCGGAGCCGGTTCGGCAGGCCGAGCGGATCGTGTCGGTGCCGTCGGGGCAGGTCCGGGAAACCTTGCGGCGGCTGGTGGACCGCCTCGAGGTACGGACCGAAGTGGTGGCCGCCCCGCCGGTGCGCCCGGCCGCCCCGCGGGCGCCTCGGGCAGGGCGGCCCACCGGTCACCGGGAAACCGTCCCCGCCCCGGTTCGTCCGTCCGTTGTGGACATCCGGCTGGCAGGGCGGGCCCAGGAGCCGGGCGGTACGGCACGGTCGCCGGGTGAGCGCCGGGCGCAGCCGCCGCCGGCCGAACGCGTGGTGCGGGTCAGCATCGGCAAGCTCGCGGTGAAGGCGGCCGCGCAGCCGGAGCAGCCACGGCCGCGGGGCGGGCAACGCCCGTCGCCCGTGGTCAGCCTCGACCGCTACCTCGCCGGAGAGGGAGGCGGCTCATGAGCAACTATCTTTCCATCGCGCAGGCCACCGATGCGTTGTGCGGGTTCATCGCCCGCGCGCTGCTCGACGACGGCATCACCTTCGGCATCCGCGTCACGCCGAGGAAACCGCCGGCCGAACCGCCCGCGGACCCGATGGTGACCGTCTTCCTCTACCAGATCACGCCGAACGCCGCCTTGCGCAACCGGGACGCGCCGACCCGCGCACCGGACGGCACCCTGCTCGTCAAGCCGCAGGCCGCGCTGGACCTGCACTACCTGATCACCTGCTACGGCAACGAGGACGTGCTCGAACCCCAGCGGATGCTCGGCTCGATCGTGCGCGGGCTGCACGAGCAGCCGATTCTGTCCAGAGTGGACATCGAGGAGTCGGCGACCAAGCCGTTCCTGGCCGGCGCGGACCTGGCGTCCGCCCCGCAGGCGGTCCGGTTCACCCCGGCCAAGCTGGACCTGGACGATCTGTCGAAGCTCTGGTCGATGCTGGTGCAGACGCCCTACGCGTTGTCCGTGGTGTACGAGGCGACCGCGGTCGTGGTGGACGGGCGCGGGGTGCCCGCCGCCGGGAAACCGGTGCTGCGCCGCACGGTCCGGGCCATCGCGGGCGGCCGCCCGAAGATCGAGCGGCTGCTCTCCCGGGCCCTGGGCTCCCCGGACCGGCCCGCCGAAGGCCCGGTGCCCGCCGGGTCCGAGGTCTGGCTCGAAGGCACCGCGCTGGCCGGAGACGGGGTGGTGGTCCGGGTCGGCGACCGGGAGGTGACGCCGAGCAGCGCGGGCGAGCAGCGAGTGGTGTTCACCTTGCCCGAGCAGCCCGCCGCGCTGCCGCCGGGCATCTACCCGGTGCAGGTGCTGCACGACGTGCGGGTCCGCGACGGCGCGGAGGACCGGGTGCTGCGCCGGGTGCTGGAATCCAACGCGGTGCCGCTGGTCCGCCAGCCCAGGGTGCTCGATCCGGTCGAGGCTGGCGGCGACCCGCCGGTCCTGACCATCCGGCTGGATCTGCCGTTGCGCGCGTCGCAGCGGGTGGAGGTGCTGCTGGACGAGCTCGACCCGCCCGCGGACAGGGCGGCGGCGAGCTACCGGTTCGCGGCGGCGTTCCCGCTGGAACGCCCGCCCGGCACCGAGGACGCGATCCGGGTGCCGGTGCCGGGGGTGCGGCCCGCGGTCTATCTGGTCCGCGTCCAGGTGGACGGGGTGCCGAGCCTGCCGGGGCCGGACCTGCGCACGCCGACGGCCGAACTGGGGGCCTGATGCCGACGGCCCCTGAACAGCATGAACAGCACGGACAGCACGGACAGCACGAGCGGCACCGGCGGGCGCTGTCCGCCGCGGTGGCCGTCGTGCTGGGTCGGGTCGATGCCCACGCGGCCGGAAAACCGGTTCCCGTCAAGAACACAGCGGATCCGGCGGCTGAGGGCACCAGCGCGCTGGCCGCGGTGTGCTCCTGTTTCGGGCTCACCCCGTTCGAACGCGACGTGCTCGTGCTCACCGCCGCCACGGAGATCGACCCGACCACGGCGGCGCGGTGCGCGGCGGCGGGCGGCGACCCGCAGCGCGCCTATCCGACTTTCTCCCTCGCCCTCGCCGCGCTGCGCGAGCCGTACTGGGCCGCGCTCACCCCGGTCGCCCCGCTGCGCCGCTGGCGGCTGGTCGAGCTGGACGACCCCGGCTCGCCGACCACCACGCGGCTGCGGATCGACGAGCGGATCCTGCACTTCCTGGCCGGGGTGCCCTATCTGGACAGCAGGCTGCACGGGCTGGTGGTACCGGTCGAAGTGCCTGGCCCGCCGCCGCCTTCGCAGGTGCTGCTCGCCGAGCGGCTGGCGGCGAGCTGGACGGACACCGAAGGCGACCCGCGGGCCGAATTGGCCGGGGCGGACCGGCAGACGCGCCGGGAGGTGGCGGCGGCCGCCGCCGGCGCCTGCGGGCTCTCCCTGTACCGGGTGGACGCCGTCGACTTGCCGGCCGAGCCGAGGGAGCGGGACGCGCTGGGCCGGTTGTGGGAACGCGAGGCGGTGCTGCTGCCCGCCGCGCTGCTGGTGGAGGTGGACGAGGGCCGTGAACGGCACGCGGTGGTGGAGGCGTTCGCCGCGCCGCTGGGCGTGCCGGTGGTGCTCTCCAGCGCGGACTCGCTGCCCGTCCGCGAGCACCGGAACCGGTTCGCGGTCGGCGCGCTGCCGGTGGACGAACAGCAGGAGCTCTGGTCCGAGGCGGTGAACGGCCCGGCCGCCACGAACGGTTCGCGGCGCCTCGGCGAGGGCGAGCTCAAGCGCCTGGTCGCGCAGTTCTCCTTGCCGGCGCACGTGATCCGCGCCGCGGGGGAGACGGTGCGCCGGGAGACGGGCGAACCGGCCGGGCTGGCCTGGCGCGCCGGGCTGGCCGAGTCGCGGATGGCGCTGGACGAGCTCGGGCAGCGCATCGAACCGCGCGCCGGCCGGGAAGATCTGGTGCTCGCGCACCGCGAACGAGCCGTGCTCGCCGAGATCATCGCGCACGTGCGGGCCCGCGCGACCGTCTACCAGGACTGGGGTTTCGAGTCGGTGCTGCGCCGGGGCCTCGGAGTCACCGCGTTGTTCGCGGGTGGCAGCGGTACCGGCAAGACGTTGGCCGCCGAGGTGGTCGCCGGGGAACTCGGCCTCGACCTGTTCGTGATCGACCTGTCCCAGGTGGTCAGCAAGTACATCGGGGAGACCGAGAAGAACCTGCGGCGGGTCTTCGACGCGGCCGAGCGCGGCGGGGCCGTGCTGCTGTTCGACGAAGCGGACGCGTTGTTCGGCAAACGCAGCGAGGTCAAGGACAGCCACGACCGGTACGCCAACCTCGAGGTCAGCTACCTGCTGATGCGGATGGAGGCTTACCGGGGGCTGGCGATCCTCACCACGAACCTCAAGAAGGCGCTGGACCAGGCCTTTCTGCGCCGGATCCGGTTCGTGGTGGATTTCCCGTTCCCTTCGGCGGCCGAACGCGCGGAGATCTGGCGGCGGGTCATCCCCGGCGCGACCCCGGTGGACGGGGTCGACCCGCGCAGGCTGGCGCAGCTGACCGTGGCCGGCGGCAGCATCCGCAATATCGCGCTGTCCGCGGCTTTCCTGGCCGCGGACGAGGGCGCCGTGCTGGGCATGCGACATCTGCTCGCCGCGTCCCGCACGGAGTACCAGAAGCTGGAGCGCTCGCTCACCCCCGGGGAGGTCGCCGGATGGGTGTGATCGTGGTGGAGATCGGCGAGCTGGTCTTCGACGGGTTTGACGGGTTGGATTCCGGCCGGGTGGCCGCGGCGTTCCAGCGCGAGCTGACCCGGTTGCTGCGCGACCGGCCGGTGCCGGCCGGGGCGCTGCTCGGCGCCGAGCAGGACAGTGTGCTGGAGGGACTGGAGCTGCCCGACCTGCCTCGCGGCACGTCGCCGCGGCGCCTCGGGGTGGCACTGGCCCGCGCGGTCGGCGCGGGGTTCACCGCGGATTCCTTCCCGGAAGAGCCGGGGCGAAGATGAAGACCTCGGCGGCACCACGGCAGCGGCGGACCTCGCGGAAACGGGAGGCCGATCGCGCCGTGGCGCGGCCGCCGGAGTTCAAGGACATCGTCTCCGGCGCTGGCCAGCCGCTCGACGCGGGGCTGCGCCGCGAGCTGGAGGAAAGGCTCGGGCACGACTTCAGCCGGGTGCGGATCCACGCTGGCGCCGACGCCGCGGCGCTGACCGAGCTGCTCGGCGCGGAAGCCGTGGCGCTGGGCCAGGACGTCTTCTTCGCGGAGGGCGCCTTTCACCCGGAGACGGCCGCCGGGCGGCGCCTGCTCGCGCACGAGCTGCTGCACACCGTGCAGGTGCCGCACGCACCGGGACCGTTGCGCCTCGGCCGTGAGCCGGGCGTGGTGAGCGGTTCGCAGGACGCCGTGGAGCAGGAGGCGGAGGCGGGCGTGCGGGACGGCCGGGTCCCGGTGCGCGAAAGCGGCAGCCGGGTCGCGTCCTGGCTGCGGTACGCCAGGGGCACCGCGGAGCAGCAGCGTGCCGAGCAGCTCGATCCGGCGGCCGTAGTGGACCGTCTGGTGGCGGGGTTGTTGCGCAGCCTGCGCGGGGACGCCACGGACGCGTCGGGCCGGGTGCGGCTGCAACTCGGCCGGCTGGCGCCCGCGCTGCGCGAGCTGGTGCTGACCCGGCTGGAAATCCGGTTGTCCTCGGCGGAATACCGGCGGGTGCGTGAGCTCGTCGCGGAGGCCGACGCGGCGGCGGGCGGTGGCCCGGTCGATTCGGCCGGCACTCCGGAACCGGTGACGGACGCGGCGGACCGCACCGAGGCCGACCGGGAGGCGGCCGAGGAAGAGGCGGGGAGCGAGGCCGACCAGGAGGAGCGGCAGGAGGAGGACCTGCCGGAGGAGTCCGAAAAGGACGAAGAGGAGCAACCCCCGGAAGAGGAGCCCGAGGAGAAGGAAGAGGGCGAGAAAGAGAGCCAGGAAGACAAAGAAGGCAAGGAAAAGAAGGAGGACAAGGACAAGAAAGACGAGGAGGAGCAGAAGAAGGAGGACGAAGACAAGAAGGGCAAGGACAAGAAGAAGGGCGAGAAAGACAAGAAAGACAAGAAAGACAAGGACAAGGGCGAGCAGGCGCCCAAAGCAGCGGCCGAAGCGGCCGCGCAACCCGCCGCACAGGCTCCCGGGGCACCGGGGGCGGCGGGACCCGCGAGTCAGGGGCCCGCGGCGGGGGCGACTCCGGTTGCGGAGACCGGACGGCCCGAGCAGCAGCCCGGTCCGGCGCGCCCGGAACGGATGGAGCGTGAGGCAGCCGAGCCGGAGGGCCCGCTGGCACGGCATGGGCTGCTGGACGACCGCGACCATGACCGCGACGAGGAGCAGGAGAAACCGCTCGGCCTCGAACCCGGTGCCGACGCCGAGGTGGAAACCCCGGAGCCCGAGCAGAAGGAGCCGGAGGAGGAACCGCCGGCGCGGCCCGAGTTGAAGGCCGAGGACTACCTGCCCGGTTCGGACCTGGACGTGTCGAACGTGCCCACCGCCGACCGGAACACCCTGCCGGGCAGCGGGTCGCCCAGTGTGCCGCAACCGCCGAGTTTCCCGGCGCCGCCGCCGACCAAGGCCGAACAGCAGGAGGAAGCGGAACAGTCGGAAGAGCCGGAAGAGGCCGTACCCGAGCCGGAGCCCGCCGGCCCCGAAGCCGCCGCTCCGGCTGCCCCGCCGCCTGAGCCGGAACCACCGGTGCCGCCGGTGGAGGAGCCGCCCGCCGAACAACCGCCGGAAGCCGAGGTCGGCCCCGAACCGCAGGGCGACCGCCCGCCCGCCCCGGAACCGCCACTGGCCAAGGAGCCGCGCGAGGAACAGGAAGAACCCGCCGCTGGCCCGATGGCCGGGCCGCTCGGCGTTCGGGAGGCGCCGGAACCGCAGGAGTCGGAAGCGCCGGGACCGCTGGGAGGCGCCGGACCGGTCGGCGCGGACACCGGCCCGGCGGGCGCGGGCGCCGGACCGGCCGCACCGGCCGAACCCGAGGCGGCACCGGGCGCGGCCGAGCCCGTCGGTGCCGAGCCCGCTGGTGCTCCGCTCGCGCCGGAGGCTTCGCTGGAGCCCGGCGGCGGTGCCTGCGCCGGAGCGCCCGAGCCGACCACCGAAGGAGCCAAGGCCGAAGGCGGCCAGGGCGGCTGCGCCGCCGGTGGCGGTGGCGGTGCCCCGGCACCGGCGGCCGAGCAGGAGCCTCCGGCACCCGACGTCTCCGGTCAGCCACCGGAGGCGGCGCTGGCCGCCGTCGGCACCCTGCCCCCGGACCGGATGCAGGGCTCACTGTCCGGAGTGGACAGTGCGATCGGCAGGGATGTCGGCGAGCAGCAGAGCGCGTTGCAGGCGGCGCCTCCCGCCACCACGCGACCATCCGGGGCACCGCGCACCATGTCCGGCCCGCCGCAGGCCGCGCCGGCGGCGGACGGCGAGAAGGTCAAGCTGGAAAAGCTCGAGGCCCAGCAGGCGGCGGCGCGGAAGAAGGCCGAGGCCGAGGAGGTCAAGGGGTCCGACCCGGCCGGCAAGGCGCAGCGGCCCCAGGTCGCGGGTGGCACCGACGGCAAGCTCTCCGAACAGGAGGTCCGCAACGTCGAGCAGGCGGTGGACCAGGTGCCGACCACTGACCCGGCGCTGCACGCCACCGTCGGCAAGGTCGAGCGGGTCGAGTTGAAGGGCGAAACCGACCCGGCCCGGACCGACGAGCAGAACGCGGAGCTCGGCAAGGCGTCCCAGCAGATCCACGCCACCGGGCGGGTGGAGGCGGCGAAACCGCTCGGCGAGGACCAGATCTACCCCAACGCCCCGGCCGAGACGCTGACCGCCGAAGTCCCCTCGGGTGGCGGCGGTGGCGCTGGTCCGGCGGGTGGGCCGGGGCAGGTGGACAAGGGCGTCGCGGTGGTCGCGCAGCAGGAGCGCGGGCCGCAGGTGCAGGCCGGGGTCGCGCAGGGGCAGGCCGCGATGGGCACCGAGCGGCAGAACCAGCGCCAGGGCGAGGCGCAGGCCAACGTGGCGCATCAGGCCGAGGTGACCCAGGCCGTCCAGCAGAACGCCGAGGCGCAGGCCGGCGAACGGGGCAAGGTCGCCGAGGGCGCGGCCGCGCAGCGCGCGGAATGGCGGGCCGAGCAGGACCAGAAGGTCCAGGAAAGCGACACCGAGGCCGGCAAGGAGAACGAGAAGGCCAAGACCGGTATCACCACGGAGAAAACCGAGACCGACAAGAAGAACGACGCCCAGCAGAAGACGGACAACGACCGGATCGCCCGCGAGCGCGAGCAGGCCGAGGAGAAGGCGCGCAAGGAGAAGGAGCGCAAGAAGGAGGAGTCCGACGGCGGGATCTTCGGCTGGATCGCCTCCAAGGTCAAGAGCTTCTTCGAGGGCCTGCTGAACGCGATCACCGCGATCTTCGACGCCGCGGTCAAGCTGGTCAACGACATCGTCAAGGGTTTCGCGAAGCTGGTCACCGCCGCGATCGAGCTGGCGCGCAAGGCGATCGTCGGGCTGATCAACACGCTGGCGAACATCCTGATCAAGCTGTGCGACGTGCTTGCGGTGTTCTTCCCGGAGCTGGCGGCGAAGATCCGCAAGGGGATCGAGGCGCTGCGCGACGCGGCGATCGCGGTGGTGAACAAGCTCGCCGACGCGCTCAAGGCGGGGGTCGAGTTCCTGCTGAACAAGCTCGCGCAGGCGCTCACCGGGCTGCTGCGGCTGTTGGAGGCCGGGCTCAAGGCCGCGGTGAAGGCCGTGCAGACCGTGGTGAACGCGGCGATCGAGTTCGCCAAGGCGGCGATCCAGCTGCTCGGTGAGTTCGCCGCGATCATCGCCGATATCGCCAGCATGGGCGTCGGCGCCTGGCTGGGGCGCCTGGGCAGTTCGGCCAAGGAGGGCATCCAGCAGCACCTGTGGGGCGCGATCAAGAGCGCGGTCAAGCAGTGGTTCAACCAGAAGGTCGAGTCGATCCTCGGTCTCGGCAAGGCCGTGCTCAACGTGCTGGTCAAGGGCTGCATGTCGATGGCCAAGATCGGCAAAATGGCCTGGGAGGCGCTGATCGCGTCGCTGCCGATGATCATCATCATGGTCGTCGTCGAGCGGCTGGTCTCGCTCATCGTGCCTGCCGCCGGCGCGGTGCTCGCGGTGGTGCAGGGCCTGATGGCTGCCTGGGGCACGATCAGCAAGATCCTCGCCGCGATCGGCGCTTTCATCGCGTTCCTGAAGGCGGTCAAGGCCGGGCCCGCCGCCTGCCTGTTCGCCGCCGCGGTGGCGGCCGGGGTGGTCGCGCTGCTGGAGTTCATCACCAACTTCCTGATGTCGAAGCTGGCGGTGGCCGCGAAGGGCGTCGGCCGGACGCTCCAGGACATGGCCAAGAAGATCACCGCCGGCCTGAAGCGCGCCGGAAAGGGCGCCCGCAAAGCGGCCGGCACGGCGGTCAACTCGGCCCGCCGGGGGCTGCGTTCCGCCGCGCAGACCCTGCGCCCGCCGCGGCGGGCGTCCCGTCCCGCCCCCGACGTCACCCGCCGTCCCGGTGCTCCCGCGGCCACCCGCCCGCGCGGCGCCCGCCCCGAGCGTCTGGGACGGCGCCGGGAAACACCGGGCCGCCGCCCTGAACGTCGCCCCGAACGCCGCCGCGAAGGCGAACGTGAAGCCCCGCCCCGGCGCCCCGGTCGCGTACGGGCCGCGCTGAACCGGGTCAAGGGCGCCGTCCGCACCGGCCTGCGCCGCGTCGGCACCGCCCTGCGCAAGGTCGGCCGCAAGCTGACCAACGGCAAACTCGGCCGAGCCCTGCGCAATGGCGCCAAAAAGCTGCGCGACAAGTACCAGCGCACCCGCGACCGCCTGCGCACCCGCCAGCGCCAACGGGACGAGCAACGCCGCCGTCGCGATGAGCAGCGAAAGAAGAAGCAGGAGCAGACCAAGGACGAACGCCTCGCGCTCATCGTGGCCCGCATCCGGCCGAAGCTCAAATCCTTGTTGCGGCGGGGCGTCTTCCGGCCGGTGCTGCTCGGGGTGCTCGCCGGGATGCGAGCTTGGTATCGCCTGACCAGTCTTGCCCGCGTCGGCGGCCAGCGTTTCGACATCATCGCCAGGCTGAACCCGGACCAGAAGGCAGAGGACGGCGCCGAAGGAGAAGACCCGCACGGCAACAAGGTCGACCGCGACGTCCCTGTCGAAGGAGTCCCGGCAAAGGACGAGCAGGACGAGGAAAAGCTCAAGGAGGAAAAGCGTAAGAGAGAACCGGCCGAGGACGAAGGCGAGCCTACCGTCGTTGGAAAGCTTCCGAGAAAGCCTGGTCGGGATCAGGACGAGCCCGAACCACCGACTGTGGCCGTGTCACCGAAAGTGCCTGGTCCGAAACCGCCAGACGCGCCGAAGTCAGACGCACCGAAGCCAGACGTGGGCAAGCCAAGGCCGGTGGGGAAAGAGTCCGAGCCCGGGAGGCCGGCCAAGCCGAAGGAGGATGTCCCCGCTCCCAGGAAACCGGAGTCGCCGAAGAAGCCGGAGAGCAAGACGCCGGCTCGTGAAGACGATCCTGAGGCCACCCCGACTACTCCAGCCGCGAAGGGAAAGGTCAAGGATCCGGACACCGAGTATCGGAGCTATCGCGAGCTGACCGAGAACTGGGAGCAGCGGGTCGGAAACTACAAGCGTCCGACTTCGGCGAAGGAGGTCAAGGGAGCTCCGCCCTTCGAAGAAGGTACCGCCCCTGGGCATGGCCGGTCTAAGCACAATGTGTCCAACGAGGAGACGGCGAAGATACTGAATTCTCCAGGTCGGATTTTTACCGGGGTGTCCGATCGAGGTAGGCTGGTCGATATATATTGGAAGGATGGCAGCGTGGTGATCACCGAGGCTGGAAAAAAGAACAGCGTGATAACCAGCTACGGGCTTGTCGATGGGCGAGCCAAGAAGCCGACAGCGGTATCTCCTGAAAAATGGACTTCCGACCCCAGGTACATGGAAGTGAGCTTGGAGCGCGACGCGGTTGTAGTGATCCACGCGACACGGGACAGGTGGTTGCAGGCCGGAGGGACCTAGCGGAGTCCGGGCAGTTTGGGCAGTGTTGGCATCAACGTGTGTGGCAAAGGGGTTCGTGCAGATGAACGGTGAGAACGATCCGCGTCCGTTGTGGATCGCGCGACTGACAAAGGAGCTGAGTGAGTTCCTTGGTGAGCCGGTTGAGCTTGTCGACCAGAGGCTCAACGGGGACGATGCCTTCTCCTGCCTTATTCGTAGTGAGCCGCCCCGATCGGATGGTCCTCAGGTCTGCTGGGAAGGAATCCTCGGGATGGAGCCGATTTCCGATGAGCCTTATGCGAGCGTCTCCATGTTCTTATACAGCCGCGGGGTGCGAGTTTCCCCGACAGGCGAGTCCAGTGGCTACCTGGAGATCGCCTACGTAGGTTCGGTGAAAGACGGCGGCCAGTGGGTGGATCGAGGATGGGCCGAAGACGAATGGGACGAGTTCGCCAGTTACGAGTCTTACGGTGATTGATGTGCGGGGTGCCTGAGCCATGACCAGCTATCTCGATATTCCGAAACCGGTGCGGTCCGGGATCGTGATCGTGGATCCCCTGCGTGGCACGCCGCAGCGGGTGATCGTGATGCAGTTCAACCCCGAGACGCTGGAACGGTCCCTGGCGCCGCAGGCCGCCGGGGCGGAGCAGGGGGACCGCACCGAGGCGCTGCGGCTCAAGGGGCCGGCGATCGAGACCTGGAAGCTGATCGCCGAGATCGACGCCACCGACCAGCCGGAGCTGCCGGCGCCGAACGGGATCCATCCCCAGCTTGCCATGCTCGAGATGCTGATCCAGGCGCCGAGCGCGCGGATCAGGGAGAACCAGGCGCTGGCCGCCGCCGGCACGCTGGAGATCACCCCGGTGGAGAGCCCGCTGACGCTGTTCACCTGGGGCCGCAACCGGGTGCTTCCGGTGCGCCTGACCGAGTTGTCCATCACCGAGGACACCTTCGACGTCGACCTCAACCCGATTCGCGCCACGGTCAGCCTCGGCCTGCGGGTGCTCTCGTCCAGCGACCTGCCGGCTGGGCACCGCGGGGCCGAGATGTTCCTCGCGCACCTCGCGCAGAAGGAGCGCTTTGCCGGTACCGCCGCAGGACGGCTGGACACACTCGGGCTGACCGGGATCTAGGAGCCGAAGATGACGAACCCCGCACCCTACCCGCGCACCAGCCGCTACCACGGCGTCGAAACCGCCGTGCACCGCACACCGGACGGGCGCGAGATCCCGTACCTGAAGCCAAGGATGCCGCCGCAGCCGACGAGTTTCACCACGATCAGGGTGCACGAGGTGCGCGAAGGCGACCGGTCCGACCTGCTGGCCCACCACTATCTCGGGGACGCCGAGCAGTGGTGGCGGATCGCGGACGCCAACCCGGTGCTCGACCCGCGCGAGCTGACCGCCACCCCCGGCCGCCGCATCCGGATCACGCTGCCCGAGGGCATGCCGGGAAGCGCGAGCTGACCATGGCCGAGATCGCGCCGATCCACCTCACCCTGCTGATGGGACCGCAGATCGTGGCCCCTGTCCCGCAGCCGGTCACCGACGCGCTGCTGTCCGCGCAGGTCACCGTGACCGCCGGGCAGCGCAGCGGGTTCCAGCTCTCCTTCGACCTGTCCACGGGCGGGCTGATCAACCGCAGCCTGCTGCCGGGCGGCTCGTTCGACCCGCAGGTCAGGGTGGTGCTCGCGGTCGCCGTCGCGGGCACCGTCACGGTGCTGATGGACGGGGTGATCACCCGCCAGGAGGTGGCCATCTCCGGGGTTCCCGGCCAGTCCACGCTGACCGTCACCGGTGAGGACCTGACCGTGCTGATGGACCTGGAGGAACGCGAGGGCGTTCCGTTCCCGGCGATGGGCCCGGCCGCCAGGGTCGCCGCGATCATCAGCCGGTACGCGCAGTACGGGATCACCCCGCTGGTCATTCCCGAGCTCATCCCGCAGGCACCGATGCCGACCCAGCGCATCGACTTCCAGAAGGGCACCGATCTGGCCTACGTCACCGAGCTGGCCAAGTCCAACGGGTACGTCTTCTACCTCGAACCCGGCCCGGTGCCGGGGGTCAGCCGCGGCTACTGGGGGCCCGAGGTCCGGCTCGGCGTCCCGCAGCACGCGATCAACGTCAACATGGACCATCTGTCCACAGTGGATCAGCTGACCTTCGGCTTCGACGGTGCCGCCCGCGAGGAGCCGAGGGCGCGGGTGCAGATCCCGGCCACCCGCACCGATGTGCTGCTGCCGGTGCCCGAGGTCAGCGTGCTGCGCCCGCCGCTGGCGAGGCGGCCGGCGCCCGCGCTGAAGAAGAAGGTCATCGACGACACCGCGAAAAAGGACGCGCCGCAGGCGTTCGCCGAAACCCTCGCGAAGGTCATCGAGTCTTCGGACGCGGTCAGCGGCTCCGGGCAGCTCGATGTGCTGCGCTACGGCTACCTGCTCCGCCCCCGCGAGCTGGTCGGCGTGCGCGGCGCCGGGATCACCTACGACGGCCGGTACTACGTCAAGAGTGTGACGCACAACCTGCAACGCGGCTCGTACACGCAGAACTTCACGCTCGCCAGGGAGGGACTGATCGCGCTGCACCCGACCGCCGTCCCGTGACGAAACTCTGGGGAGGAAGCCATGCCCGACGCCACCCGGTACCTCGGCAAGTACCGAGGCACCGTCGTCACCAACGTCGACCCGATGCGCCAGGGCCGGATCCAGGTCCGGGTGCCGGACGTGCTCGGCGACGCCACGTCCTCCTGGGCGATGCCCTGTTTCCCGATGACCGGCGCCCAGGCCGGGGTGTACACCGTGCCACCGGTCGGCGCCGGGGTCTGGGTCGAGTTCGAGCAGGGCGACGTGAGCTTTCCGATCTGGGTCGGCTGCTGGTACGGCTCCGCGGCGGAGGTGCCGGCCGAAGCGCTCGCTGGTGACCCCGGCCGGCCGAACCTGGTGCTGCGGACACCGGGCCAGCAGTCACTGCTGATGTCGGATCTGCCCGGCGGGCCGGGAATCACGCTGCGCACCGCGGGCGGCGCTTCGATCGTGGTCAACGACGCGGGCATCACCATCAGCAACGGCAAGGGTGCGTCGATCTCCCTCGCCGGCACGACCGTGACCATCAACGAGGGCGCGTTCACCGTGAACTAGGGGAGTGCCAGATGCCGGGAAACCTGTTACATGTCAACGCGACCATCACCTGCCCGCACGGTGGCCATGCGGCGCCGCGGCCGGACGGCACGCGGGTGCTGGTGGACGGGACGGCGGTCACCACGCTGGCCGACCCGTATCTGGTCACCGGCTGCCCGTTCACGGTGTCCGGTAAACCGCAGCCCTGCGTGCGCGTGCACTGGGAGCAGCCCAGCGGCAGGCTCCGGCTGAACGGTTCGCCGGTGCTGCTGCAGAGTTCGGTCGGCAGCTGCCTCAGCGCGGAGGGTGCTCCGCAAGGTTCGGCACTGGTCGTCGTCGTGCAGCAACGGGGGGCCGGGCGATGAGCCGGACCGAGGTCGACTTCCCGTACCGGGTGGACAGCCAGGGCCGGACCGCCGGCACCGGCTACGACGAGCACGTCCGGGACATGATCAAGCAGCTGCTGTTCACCAGCCCGGGGGAGCGGGTGATGCGCCCGGACTTCGGTTGCGGCCTGCTCGACCTCGTCTTCGAACCGAACAGCCTGGAGCTCGCCTCGACCCTGCAGCTGTCCGTGCAGGCCGCGTTGCAGCGCTGGCTCGGCGACGTGATCGAGGTGGCTTCGCTGGAAATCGTCAGCGAGGACTCCGTTTTGCGCGTCGAACTCGCGTACGTCGTGCTGGCGACCGGCGCGCAGCGCACCGAGGTGTTCGTGGAAGGGAGCGCGCGATGACCCGCACCGTGCCGCCGCAGGACTGCGGCACCGAGCTGCGCCGGGCGCGGGTGCGCGCCACCGAGCACAACGGCGTGGACTACGTGGAAGCCGACGACGCCGGCACGGTGCTCACCGTCGCCTTCCTCGGCAGAGCGCCGGGACGGCTGGGGCCGGCGAACATCCGGATCGACGGCGGGCGCCGGATCACCGGCATCCACGCGGTGGAGCTGACCACCGAGGTCGCCGAGGACCCGGAGCTGGACGACCTGGTGCACGTCACGGTGAACACCGCCGGCGACAGGTCCGTCTACACACTGTCCATTGTGGAAGAAGACGGCAGCGGGCGGCCGGGTGACGCGCCGTACCGCGGTTTCGACCCGCGCTACGCCTCGGCGGAGTTCTCGTTCACCACCGCCTGCCCCAGCGGCACGGACTGCGCGGAAACCGACGTCTGCCCGCCACCTGCCCATCCGGCGCCGGTGATCGACTACACCGCACGCGACTACGCCAGCCTGCGCCGCGCACTGCTGGACCGGATGACGCTGACCGTGCCGGCCTGGGCCGAACGGCACGCGCCGGATCTCGGCGTCACGCTTGCCGAAGTGCTCGCCTACACCGGCGACCAGCTTTCCTACCAGCAGGACGCGGTCGCGGCCGAGGCCTATCTGGACACCGCGCGCCACCGCGTGTCGATCCGGCGGCACGTCCGGCTGGTCGACTACGCGATGCACGACGGCTGCAACGCCCGCACCTGGGTCGCCCTGCGCGCGGACCGCAAGGTGACCCTGTCCGAGGGTGATTTCCGGTTCGCCGCGGTCGACCTCGGCATGCTCGATCCGAGGGACCGGCCGGAACTGGGCACGGTGATCTCCGATGAGCAGCTCGCCGGGCTGCCGCCCGCCGCCGCGGTGGAGGTGTTCGAGCCGCTCGTGCCGGGGCCGCTCACCATCCGGCCCGCGCACAATCGGATCCGCTTCTGGACCTGGGGCGAGCAGGAATGCGGCCTGCCCAGCGGCGCGACCTCGGCCACCCTGATGGACGACTGGTCGTGGCATGGCGAAAGCGAGGAAGCCGAACCGGCGCACGACGGGCCGAAGCGGCGCGCGTTGCGGTTGCGGCCGGGTGATGTCCTGGTCATCGAGGAGGTGCTCGGGCCGCGCACCGGCGCCGCCGCCGACGCCGACCCCCGGCACCGCCAGGCGGTCCGGCTGACCTCGGTGCGGCCCGGCGTGGACCGGCTTTATGGCCAGCCGGTGCTGGAGGTGGACTGGGCGGCGGAGGACGCGCTCACCTTCCCGGTCTGCATCTCGGCCCGCGGCGGCCCGGACTGCGAGCTGCTCGCCGACGTCAGTGTGGCCACCGGCAACGTGCTGCTGGCCGACCACGGGCGCGACATCACCTACTGCGGTGGCAGCGCCGAGGAGGTGCGGACGCCGCCGGCCGAAACCCCGCCGTCCACCTGCGAGCCACCCGCTTTCGGCTGCCCCGACCGGGCCACGGCCGCCCCTGCGGTGGAGCTGATCCACGCGTTGCTGGCCGCCGCCAGGGCGGGCACCCCGCTCAGCGGCGACGACCTGGCCGGACTGGTGCCGCTGCTGGGGCAGTCCACTGTAGACAGAGCGGGAGTGCTTCCGGACGCCCCGGCCGCCGAACAGGCCGCCGCGCTGGAGGCGCTGCTCGCCCAGATCAGCTATCCCGCGGTGCGGTCGAAATTCCGACCGCGGCTGCGGCAGGCACCGGTCACCCAGTGCGCGGTCTTTCCCGAACCGGCGCGGGTGGCCGCCGCACAGGCCAGGCTGCTCGCCGGGATCCCGGTGGCCGCGCGCGCCAGGGTGGCCGAGCTCTGGCGGCGGGTGCGGGCGGGGGACCGGCTCAGCCGGGACGAGCGCGGCGAGCTGAGCGTGCTGTTCGGTGCGCGGGTGCTCGACGAACTGGAGCTCGACGAGCACCCGCGGAGTGCTCTACGCGAGCTGTCCGTCCGCTTCGACCAACTGCTGCGCGGGAAACTGCGCCGCCTCGGCACCCTGCTCGCCCGCGCGGGCGGCGGCGGGGTGCTGGATGAGGGCACGGTGTGGGAGCTCGGGCAGAGCTGGGGCGCCGGATACGCCGCCGGCCTCGGCGCCGGCGACCCCCGGCTGGCCGGGCCCGCGTCGGCCGCGCTGGTCCAGGATCCGCGTGCCGCGCTGCCCGCGGTCGAGGTCCGCGAAGGCACCGAAGACGCTGTCTGGCTGCCGCGCCGCGACCTGCTCGCCTGCGGGCCGCGTGACCGGTTCTTCACCGGGGAGCTGGAGGACGACGGCACGCTGGCGCTCCGGTTCGGCGACGGCAGGCACGGCCGCCGCCCGCCCCCGGCCACCGGGCTGCGCGTGCGTTACCGCGTCGGCAACGGCAAGGCGGGCAACGTCGGCGCCGAAGCCGTGGACCACCTGGTGCTGTGCTGCGGAGTGGCCGACGGCGACGGGATTGACGGGGTCCGCAACCCGCTGCCCGCGCTCGGCGGCACCGAGCCCGAGCCGGTCGAGCAGGTACGCCAGCTGGCGCCGCTTTCTTTGCGCCGCACCAAACTCCGCGCGATCACCGCGGCGGACTACGCCGAACTGGCCGGGGCGGTGACCGGGGTGCAGCGCGCCGCCGCGCAGCTGCGGTGGACCGGCACGAGTGAACAGATGCACGTCGCGCTCGACCCGTTCGACCGGCACGGCACCGCCGGGCCGGAGCTGATCGAGGCGGTGACCGCCGCGCTGGCGCGCTACCGGCGGATCGGCCACCGGCTCGTGGTCGGCACCGCCACCACCGTGCCGGTCGATCTCGAGCTGACGGTCTGCCTCGCCCCCGGCCACCACTGGGGGACGGTCGCGACGGCGTTGCGCCGGGTGCTCGGCGCCGGGCGGTCCGGGTTCTTCCACCCGGACGCGCTCACCTTCGGCGAAGGCGTGCGGGTGAGCCGGATCCTCACCGCGGCGAGCACCGTGCCCGGCGTGGCCGGCGCGGTGGTCACCCGGCTCAAACGGCTGTTCCGCCCCGCCGGGCGGGAGCTCGAGGACGGCCTGCTCACCGTGGGGCCGCTGGAGATCGCCCAACTGGACGACGACCCCGACCGGCCGGAGAACGGCAGGCTCGCCATCGTGCGCGGGCCGGACCAACCGCACGGAGGTGCCCGATGACCTGTGCATGTCAGTGCTGCCGCTGTGCGGGAATCCAGGTCGCCACTCCGGTAGCCGCGGCCAACCCGGCCGGGCTCGCGGAGATCGCTTTCCGCACCGGCACCCACGGCGAGTTCCTGTCCAGCATGCTCGCCCGGTTGTCCAGCCCCGGCTACCCGGCCCTGTCCGGGCTCACCGTGCGCGGCACCGACGACTTCTCGATCGCGCTGCTCGACGGCTGGGCGGTTATCGGCGACCTGCTCACCTTCTATACCGAGCGGATCGCCAACGAGGGCTACCTGCGGACCGCGACCGACGAGCGTTCACTGCGGCTGCTCGGCAGGCTCGTCGGCCATCTGCCCCGACCGGGAGTTTCCGCGGGCACCTACCTCGCCTACGCCCTGGACCAGGACCCCCGGCTCGGCGAGGACACCGAGGTCACCATCCCGCGTGGTGCGCGCAGCCAGAGCGTGCCGGGGCCAGGGGAGGAGCCGGTGCCCTTCGAGATCGGCACCGACCTGCTCGCCCGCTGGGCGTGGAACGATCTCGCGGTGCGGCTGCGGCGGCCGTACCAGCTCGGCCGGGAAGAACTGGCCCGTCGCCGGGAAGTGCAGCTCGACGGCACCGCGACCAACGTCAAACCCGGTGACCGGCTGCTGTTCGTGTTCGGCACCGAACGCGGCAGGCAGTCGTTGCGGATCGTGCCGAAGGTGCGGCTCGATCCGGGCGCCGGGATCACCGTGGTCGGCCTGCCGGAACCGGCGCTGCCCGACTTCGCCGGGCTGCCCGACTTCGCCGGGCTGGTCGCGCGGTTCCGGACGCTGCTGGCCGACGCGCGCGAGCACGAAATGTACGGCCGCAGCCGGATAGTTCGGCGCTATGTGGAGGAGGTGCTGGCCCCGCTCGACGGCGAACTGCCGGAGGAGCCGGAGGCGGCGTCGGCCAGTACGCCGACCGAGTTCGGGGAACGGCTCGTCGAGGTGCTGGCGCGGCTGGACGAGGTGATCGTGCTCGCCAGGCCGTACCAGAACGTGCGCGACTGGCTGGTCGAGCTGCACGCTGAGCTGACTGCGCTGCGGGACTCGGTGGCGCTGCTGGAACCCCCGCAGCCGCGCGAGGAACCGCAGACGCTGCATTCCGCGCTGCGCCTGGCCGGCCTCGCCGACGGCGGCTCGTCCGCGGTCACCGGTCTCGGGGCGCTGCTCGGTGCGCTGCGTACCCCAGCGTCCCAGCCGCCCGCTCATCCGCGAGACCTGGCCCGCGACCCCGCCGAACTTTTCGCGCCGGGCTCGGACCTGGGCGCGCGGCTGCTCGCGTTGCTCGACTCGCGGTTGCGCGAAGGCCTGTACCCGGCGTGGCAGCGGGTCGATCTCACCGCGCCGCAACGGTTGCAGGAACTGCAAGCGATGCGGGTGACGGCCACCCCGTTCGGCGCGACCGCGCCGCTGAAACCGGACTACGACGACGCCGGCAGGCTCATCGGGTACTTGGACTGGCCGTTGCTCGGCAACCAGGTGCTGGGCGCGAACGTGCTCTTCGACGAGGGCGGGACGGCCCCCGACCGGGCCGTGTTCACCTGGACCGAGGCCGGCCAGACCGCCCGCACCGAACAGGAGCTGACCGGCGCCACCTCGTTCGACTTCGGGCCGGGCCGGGTGGAGATCACCGTCCAGCTGCCCGACCCGGACCAGCCCGCGGCCGAAGCCGGGGCCACCCTCGCCTTCCGGCCCAACCTGCCCGAACGCACGGTGTTCGTTTCACGGGTTGCCGACGGACTGGTCCACCTGACCGTCGGCAACGGCGGGGCACTGGACTTCCGGCTGGCCGAAGGGGAGACCAGGCGAGCGGTCAGCGGCGGCCTGCAGGTGACCGCCGCGCGGATGGCGGCGAGTGAGTCCAGCCCGGCGACGGTGCAGATCTCCTTCGAGGCTTCGCTCGCGCTCACCGCCCGCAACGTGCTCGCGCTCGACGCCCAGTACGACGGGATCGCGCCCGGCACCTGGATCGTGGTGCAGCGTCCCCGCAAGGGACAGGACGGCGGGGTGCCCGGCGATCCCGCGCTGAGCGAGGTGATCACCAGGGTGCGCGGGGTCCGGGTGGTCTCCCGTGCCGATTTCGGGATCACCGGCAAGGTCACCGAGCTGACCCTGGACACCGACTGGCTGGACGCGCAGGACACCCTGCTCACGCATATCCGGGACACCACCGTGTACCTGCGCGGTGAGGGCCTGAGCCTGGCCACCGAACCGATCACCGAGGACGTGTCTGGCCGCGAGATCGAGCTCGCCGCGCTGTACCGCGAACTCACTCCAGGGCGCTGGCTGGTGGTTGCCGGTGAGCGCACCGACATCCCGGACACGCCGGGGGTGCGCGGTACCGAGCTGACGATGATCTCGTCGGTCGAGCAGGTCGTGGACGAGGCGCGCCCCGGCGACCACGTGCACACGGTGATCGGGCTGGTCACCCCGCTGGCCTACCGGTACCGCCGGGATTCCGTGCACCTCTACGCCAACGTCGCCGCGGCCACCCACGGCGCCTCGAAGGAGGAGCCGATCGGCAGCGGCGACGCGAGCCGGGCCAACCAGCGGTTCAGCCTCTTCTCCGGTCCGCTGACCTGGCTCGCCGCGGACAACCCGCGCGGGGCACAGAGCACGCTGGAGGTCCGGGTGGACGGGGTGCGCTGGCACGAGGTGGACAGCCTCGCCGGCCGCGGTCCCGCGGAGAAGGTCTACGTCACCGGTGTGGACGAGAGCGGCCGGACCTCGGTGACCTTCGGCGACGGCGTGCACGGGGCGCGGCTGCCGACCGGGCACCAGAACGTGGTGGCCGGCTACCGGGTCGGTGTCGGCAGCGCGGGCAACGTCGGCGCGGGCAAGGTGAACCAGCTGATGACCCGCCCGCTGTGGGTTTCCGGCGTCAGCAACCCGTTGCCCGCCACCGGCGGCGCCGACCCGGACGACGCTCGCCAGACGCGGCGGACCATCCCGCTGGCGGTGACCGCGCTCGACCGGCTGGTGTCGGTGCCGGACTACCAGGACTTCGCCAGTGCGCGCGCCGGGATCGGCAGGGCCAGTGCCAGGCGGCTCTCCGACGGGACCCGCGAAATCGTGCACGTCACCATCGCCGGGGTGGACGACATCCCGCTGGCTCCCGACTCGGGGATCGTGCTGGGCCTGCGTTCCGCGCTGTCCCGGCACGGTTCCCCGCAGCTGCCGGTAGCGGTGGCGGTGCGGGAGCTGGTGCTGCTCGTGGTGTCGGCCGGGATCAAGGTGGCTCCCGACCACAGCTGGGCTTCGGTCGAACCGGCGGTGCGCGCGGTACTGCTGGACCGGCTCGGCTTCGGCCGCCGCGAGCTCGCGCAGCCGGCGCGGGCGTCCGATGCCGTGGTCGCGGCGCAGTCGGTGCCCGGGGTCGAGTACGTCGACCTGGACGTGTTCGCCGGCGTGCCCGGCAGCCTCACCCCGGCTGGGCTCGGCGAGCTCGCCGGCACGCTCACCGAGGCATGCCCTGTGGTGCCGGCCAGGCCGGCACGGTTCGAGCAGGCCCGGTACGTGGTCGCCCCGCCGGCCGGGGAGGCCTCCGAGACGCTGCTCGCGGTCGCCGCGAAGAACGGCATCACGGTGGCCGAGCTGCTGCGGCTGAACCCCGATCTGGTGGACACCGGCCCGCTGCCCGCAGGGCGTTCGGTGCTGGTGTTCCGCGGAATCCGACCCGCCCAGCTGGCCGTGCTGTCCCCGGCGGTGCCGGACACGTTGATCCTCAAGGAGGTGCCGAGATGACCGGAACCGAACCGTCACCCGAGTTCACCGCCGACCCCGACCGGCTCTACGGCCTGCTGCCGCTCTACCACCGCCGCGTCGACACCGAGCTGGGCGGGCCGCTGCGCGCGCTGCTCGCGGTGCTCACCGAGCAGGCGAACCTGGTGACCGCGGACATCGAGCAGCTCTATGAGAACTGGTTCATCGAGACCTGCCAGGACTGGGCGGTGCCCTACCTCGGCGACCTGGTCGGCTACCGGCTGCTCGGCGGGCTTCCCGAGTCGCTCGCCGCCGGGGAGGCAGCGAAGCGGCTCGCCGCCTGGCTGGCCCCGCGCCGCGACGTCGCGGACACGGTGGCCGCCCGCCGGCGCAAGGGCACGTTGCCACTGCTGGAAGAGCTCGCCGCCTCGGTCGCTCAGTGGCCGGCCAGGGCGGTGGAGTTCGGTCCGCTGGTCACGGCCACCGGGCCGGTGCGGCTGCTCGGGGCGGACGCCGCGGCCGTGACCAGGGAGGTCACCGGGGCGGGTGCGGCCGGGGGCAGGCTGGTCGACCTGCGCGAGGGCGACCGGCTCGACCTGCTCGGCTCGCCGTTCGACGGGCTCGCGCACACTGCCGAAGCGCCGCGGATCACCGCCGGGCGCAGGCAGGGCAGGTACGGCCCGCCCGAGGTGGGGCTGTTCGTCTGGCGGCTGCGACCGTACTCGGTCACCCGCGCGCCGGCGTACTGCATCGACCGCGCCCGCAGCCTGTACACCTTTTCCATCCTGGGCAACGATGTGCCGCTGGTGACCAGACCGGTGCCCGAGCCGTCGCCGGTCACCATCGCGGCCGAGGAGAACGTGCCCGCGTTCATCGGCCGCCGGGTGCTGCGAGACCGGCTCGCCGACTTCTACGGCCCCGGCAAGAGTTTCACCATCTGGCGCGACGGCATGCGGGAGCCGGTGCCGCTTGCGGACATCGTGGTCGCCGACCTGTCCAGGTGGGCCTACCGGCCGCGCCGCGGGCAGGTGCTGGTCGACCCGGTGCTCGGCCGGATCGCGTTCAGCTCGCGCGGTGCACCGCAGCGCGGGGTCTGGGTGAGCTACCACCACGCGTTCGCCGACGATCTCGGTGGCGGCGAATATCCGCGTGAAACCGCCGTGCATCCGGCGGCGAAGGTGTACCGGGTCGGACCGGACGAAGAGCACGAGCGGATCACCCAGGCCTATGAGGCGTGGCAGCGGGACAACGCCGGCGGGGAGGCGCCCGAAGCGGTCATCGAGATCACGCACAGCGGGGCGTTCCAGGAGCAGCTGGAGTTCGTGCTGGACCCCGGCGACCGGCTGGAGGTGCGGGCGGTGGACGGCGCCCGTCCGGTGCTGCGCCTGCTCGACTGGTACAGCAACCGGCCGGACTCCTTGCAGATCAGGGGAAATCCGTGCGCCGAGGACGACGACCGCCCGCCGCCGCGGATCGTGCTGGACGGGCTGCTGGTCACCGGCCGCGGGGTGAGCGTGACCGGCCCGGTCGGTGCCGTGGTGATCCGGCACAGCACCCTGGTGCCAGGCTGGTCGCTGGAGCCGCGGTGCGAACCCGGTCATCCCGAGGAACCCAGCCTCGTGCTGGAGAACACCAGCGCCTGCGTGCAGATCGAGCACAGCGTCCTCGGCACCATCCTGGTGATCACCGACGAGGTCCGCGCCGACCCGCTGCCGATCCATCTCGCGGACAGCGTGCTGGACGCGACCGGCCGGGACCGGGAGGCACTGTCCGCGCCGGACTGCCGTCCCGCCGCGGCGGTGCTGCACGCCTATCGCAGCACGGTGCTCGGCGAGGTGCACACGCATGCGGTGCGGATCGCGGAGAACACCATTTTCGACGGCAGGATGCAGGTCGCCCGCCGCGGTATCGGATGTCTGCGTTTCTGTTATGTGCCAACGGGTTCCCGGACGCCCCGGCGTTTCCACTGCCAGCCGGACCTGGTCTGGGCGGCGCTGCGCGAGCGGGCCGGGCGCGGTGAGCTCGATCCCGCCGAGCTGCCCGCGCTGCGCGCACTGGAGGCGCAGCGGGTGCGCCCGGAGTTCACCGACCGCCGCTACGGCAGGCCGGGATACGTCCAGCTGGCGGCGTCCGTCGCTCCGGAGATCAGCCGCGGTGCCGAGGACGCCGCCGAGCTGGGCGTGTTCCACGACCTGTTCCAGCCGCAGCGCGAGGACAACCTGCGCGCCCGGCTGCTCGAGTTCTCGCCTGCCGGCACGGACGCCGGAATCGTTTACGCCACTTAGTTTCCAGGAGGAAGTATGAAGGGCGATTTCACGCGCCTGACGTTCCGGGCGGACCGGCACTACTCCGGCGTCTGGCTCCAGCAGGGCAGGGTGCAGCTCGACGCGGACGCGAACGAGCAGGCGGCGATCCAGCTCGCGCTGACGAGGCGGACCGCCGCCGACCTGATCGGGCCGCACGGCGGTCCCGGCGACGCGTTCACGGTCAAATACATACCCCGCACGGAGAAGAAGGATCCAGCGGATCTCGAGATCCTCAACGGGCGGTACTACGTGGACGGTGTGCTGGTGGACTCGGCAAGGCCGGTGCCCAGCGAGCCGGTCGGCGGGCAGGCACCGGCGGCTCCGGGGTCGTGGACCTACTGGGACCAGCCCTTCGCCTATCTCGACCGCGAGCGCGAAGCCGACGCCCTGCCCGAAAAATTCCCATTCCTGGTGTATCTGGTCGCCTGGGAGCAACTGGTCACCGCCTTGGAGGACCCGTCGATCGCCGAGTCGGCGCTCGGTTCGGCGCTGCCGGACACCGCGGCCCGCACCAGGACCGCGTGGCAGGTCCGCGCGCTGACCCTCGGCTCGAATGCCGGGAACGACCCGTCGGCCGCCTTCGCCGAGTGGGTTCGCGGTCGGCGGGCCGGGATCGCCCGGCTCGCAGCCAGGACCGAGCGGCCGGAGCGGGTCGAAGACGATCCGTGCATCCTTTCCCCGGACGCCGCCTACCGCGGGCCGGAGAACCAACTCTACCGGGTGGAAGTACACCATGGCGGGGAAGCCGGCGAAGCCACCGTTAAATGGTCGCGGGACAACGGTTCCGTTGCCGTCGGCATCTCCTCTGTGGACGGTGAATGGGTCACCGTGGCATCACTCGGCCGCGACGACAAGCTCTCCCTGCGGATCGGCGACTGGACCGAGGTGTCCGACGACGCCTACGCGGCGCGCGGCGAGGTCGCTCCGCTGCTCCGGGTCGAAGAAGTGGACACGGCGAACCGCCGGGTGCGCCTGTCCGGCGAACCGCGCGCGGATGTCGGCCACCGCACGAACCGGCATCCCCTGCTGCGGCGCTGGGACCACCGGGCGGTGGCCGGTCGCGGCGCGCCGAAACTCAAGGACGGTGCGATCGGTGTCGAAGAGGGCGAGTGGCTCGACCTGGAGGACGGGGTGCAGGTGTGGTTCAAGCCCGGTGGGCGTTATCGCAGCGGTGACCACTGGTTGATCCCGGCCAGGACTCTCGCCGCGGATGTGGAATGGCCGCAGGACGACACCGGCCGTCCACTGCTCGCTGAGCCGCATGGTGTCGAGCAGTACTACGCCCCGTTGGCGTGGGTGCGCAGCGGTACCGATGTGCAGCTCCTGCGGCGGACGTTCCGGCCCTTGGCTGGCTGAAATCGTTGCTGTACAAGGGTTTTTCGTTTCTGTCGGTGGTGTTGGTTAGCTTGGAGGTCTAACTGGAGCCAGGGAGGTTCGCATGTTCGGTATTCGTTCCTTGGAAGCACCACCGCCGGATTGCAGACGGCTCACACCGGGTGGTTTCTTCGCCTTGAGCGAGGCGGAGATCGGCCGGTTGAGCGGATCGGACGCAGTCGAGTTGGTGACCGCTTCGCGGCGGATGATCTGTCAGGCGCAGGCTATTCAGGCGCGCGCGGTGGCACAGGCGAGCCGCGCGCGTGACCGGGCGCGGTGGGTGGCGGATGAGCTGGCGCCGGAGTTGCGGTTGTCCCGTGAGGCAACGGCAACCCGGGTGAAGCTGGCGGAGGCGCTGGTGTCGCGAATGCCTTGTCTGCTGGCGGCGATGGTCGCCGGTGAGCTGGACATCGGCAAGGCGCATCAGGCTTTCGATGGCGTAGCAATGTTGTCGGACGAGCTGGCTCGTCGGGCGGATGAGATACTGGCTACCCGGATCGGTGTGAAAAGCCCAGGCAACTGGCGCAAAACGGTAACCCGCGTCGTCGCGAATCTGGATCCCGAAGGGCAGCGGGCACGCGCCGAAGCAAGGCGCAGGCAACGCCGCGTCGAGCTGCACCACGAGCGGGACGCGATGGCGTCGCTGTGGGCGTATCTCCCGGCGGAGATCGCGGCTGCCGTGTACGCCCGCGTCGACATGCTGGCGCGCAGGCTCCGTGGTGGTGACGAGATCCGCACCATGGATCAATTGCGGGCCGACGTGCTGACGGAGTTGCTGATCGGCAAGGGCTGGGAAGGCCTGGCCGCCCAGGTGTTCATCCACATGCCGCTCGACACCGCCCTCGGCTTCCGCGATGACGGATGCGAGTTGGTCGGTCATGGCCCCATCCCGGGTGCGCTGGGACGCCGGATCATGAACCAGCCCAACAGCGTCTGGCGCAAAGTCCTGACCGATCCCGTGTCCGGCACCGTCCGCGATCTCGGCCGCAAGCGCTACCGCCCACCGGCCGATCTCGCCGAGCTGGTCCGGGTCCGGGACCGCACCTGCCGTGCGCCCGGCTGCAACCGCCCCGCGCAACGGTGCGATGTCGACCATTGCACCGCGTGGTCGGAGAACGGGGACACCAGCGAGGAAAACCTGTGCTGCCTCTGTCCTTACCACCACGCCTTGAAGGACGAACCCGGCTGGACCTTCGAGTTCGATCCCTCCACAGCCGACCTGACGGTCACGACCCCCACCGGCCGCACCTACACCACCAGACCCGAACCACTCCGCGAACCACTGCTGATGTTCACCGACGATCCACCGCCCTTCTGACCCCGCTGGCTCATGTCCGGCCGACGCCGAAGTTACTGGCTTGAACGGTGAACTCGGCGAGACAGGCGAGTTTCGGGGTTGGTTCAGGCGCCGGTGATGCCTGCTTGGAGTTTCGGTACCAACTTGTCCAGGACGTACTTGATCCCGAGCGGGCCGCCGATCGAGAAGGCGCTGGAGAACTCGGCGCTTTCGGTACCCGAGTTGATCACTCCGGCACCGCCGAAGTAGACGACGTGGCGGGCTTGCACCGCGGGCAGGGTGGCGAACAAGGGATTGGCGGTCACCGATGGGTCAACGGCGCCGGTCTGGTCCTGCGCGGCCAGCAGGATGAGGTCCGCGTTCAGCTTGTCCAGCTGTTCGTCCGGCAGCCGGACGTAGAAGCTGCCGTCGTCGAGCGCGTCGATCTTCGGGTTGGTGCGGAAGCCGAGCGAGCGCAGCAACCGCATGCGCGGGTCGGACGGCATCCACACCGAATACTCACCGGACGAGAAGACTCCGGCGGTGATCACTTTGCCGGCGAACTCGGGATGCGCTTTCGCTGCATCGTCCAGCAGGCCCTGCGTGCGCTGTACGACCTCTTCGCCTTTGGCGGTCGTGCCGGTCGCCTTCGCGATCGTGCGCACCTGGTCCTGCCAGTACACGCCGTACACGTTGCGCACGTCGGCGGGCGCCGCGATGGTGGGGGCGATTCGTGCGAGCGTGTCGTACTGGTTCTTGTCGTTCACGGAGTTCACGTACAGGATCAGGTCGGGTCGCAGTGCCGCGATCTGTTCGAAGTTCGGCTGCGAAGCCATGATCAGCTCCGGCGGCTGCCGGTCGCCGAGGCCGTCCTTCACCCAGTTCCGCAGCCGGTTGTAGCCGAACCAGTCCGCACCGGCCACCGGGACCACGTCGAGCGCGATCGATGCCTCCATGTCGCCGCCGCCGAGGGCGACGATCCTGGACGGCTTCTTTTCGATCTTGGTCGACCCGAAGCGGTGGTCGATCTGCACAGGGAATCCCGTAGCGTCGCCGGCTCCGGGGGCGCCGCTGGTGGCACGGTCCGCCCCGCAGGCGGTTACCAGACCCGCGCCGAGGACGAGCGAGGTGACCAGCGCGGCCAGCCTGCTCGTGCCCGTTCGGTTCAGTGACTTCACAAACACTCCCAGGGTCGACCGGCCTTGAATTTAGGTTAGGCTAGCCAATCACAAGGCCGGTCGCCAGGGGGTGTCCGCGCTCCGCTGTAGCGGAACCATGAGGCACGGCTCAGGCGGTGAAACCGTACGCTTCGCGCTTTGTCCACTGTGGATTAGCCTGCTCCCAGGCTTCCCACGCCTTGATGTCGGGGTCGTTGGACTGCCACATCATCCAGCCGAACTGGAACAACTTGCGGTTCCCGTCGGGTTTGACGATGTCGGCGTTGGCATTGCAGGTCCAGATCCCTTCCTGGAGGCCGCGACACTCGTCGTATACCAGGATCGAGCCGAAGAAGGGCACTTTCAGGTTCGGCAACGGGAACCCGTCGATTCCGGCACCGGTGACCTCACGCCAGTCCATGATGTTGGTGGGACGCCCGTCCTTGTACGAGCTACCCCGGATGACGTGACCGAACACGGTCTGCGGGCGGCCATTTTCGAAGACGTCCGGGAAGGCGTCGGCGATCGGCTTGAACCAGGGCTGCTCGGTGACCGAGGGGAAGAAACGGTTGGTGATGGTGCCACCGTCGTTGGTCGGGGTGAACAACCGCTTCCCGCCCCAGACGTGGTTCGTGACGGCGCCTTCGATGAAAGTGCTGATGTTTCCGATCGAGCAGTCGAACATCTCGTCGGGCAGTGGGAAGTCGACCTCCGGCATGCCGAGGAAGTATTCGACCATGTTCACCCAGCCGTTGTTGGCGTCGGTGCAGATCGGGCCACCGTGCATCAGCTTGTCGTTGCCGAACATCGGCCCGCCCTCGCCGAGGTACTTGAACAGCTTCTGCTTGATCGGCTCCGGCGCGATCATCTGCGCCTTTTCGCTGCGGTGCCAGTTGCCGTTCCAGCCGGAACAGGCCTCGCCCAGCTCCGAGTTCAGCCGGAACGCGGCCGTGGGATGCTGCTGCTTCCATTCGACCGCCAGTGGGTCGTCGGTGGCGCCTGCCGGCCGGTTCGCCGGTTCCTGAGCGGGATTGGGCACCAGCAGGCAGTTGTCCGCCTTGTTGTAAACGCCGTCGTTGTCGAAGTCTTCGTAGGCATAGGCGCCTGGGGCGGCCGGCGGGGGCACCGGGACCGACACCCTGGGCTGGTCGTCGGAACAGCCCCACAGATCACAGCGCGCCGGTGCGGCGCTTGCGGCCGGCAGGCCGGCCAGTGCGAGCAGCGCTGTGGACACGACCGCAACGCCGATTTGGCGTCCCCGTCGGAGCGGATTCTTGGACTTCACGTGTGCATCCTCCTTGACAGACACGATGGAGCCGGGCCGGTGATCCGCCGCCAGTTACCTACTCAGCGGTAGATACCGCATACGGGAACGTGTCAGTTCCCGAAAGCTTTGGCAAGAGCTCTGACCCGTTTAGGGGAACTGGCTCGTTCCTGAAACCCGGGTAGGCTGGTCCGGTGACCGCGGAACCTTCCTCCGGCCTGGATCTGGAACGTCTCCCGAGCGGTCGGCATCGGCTCAGCCGGGAGGACGTTTTCGCTTCACAGCGGGGACGACTGCTGCTCGCGGTGGTGCAGGTGGTGTCGGAAAAGGGTTATGAGGCGGCCACGATCGCCGACATCGTGGAGCGAGCCGGGGTGTCTCGCCGGGTGTTCTACGAGCAGTTCGCCACCAAGGAGAGCGGGTTCCTGGCCGCTTTCGAACTCGGTGTCGAGCCCTTGCTGGCCCGGCTCGGCGACCCGCTCAAGGCGCTGGCGCCGCATGACTGGCGCGGCCGGATCGCCGCAAGCCTGGCGGTCTATCTGGGGGTGCTGGCGGAAAATCCGGGTTTCGCCAGATCTCTGCACGTGGAGATGCTGCGCGCCGGCCCGGCCGTGCTGGCGCGCCGGGCCGCGTTGCTCGCCCTGTTCTCCGGCCGCACCCGTGAGATGTACCGGCGCGCCCGGTGGGCGGACCCGGCCCTGCCCGTGCTGCCGGACGAGGTGTTCGACCTGCTCACCGGCGGCCTCGACGAGCTGATCCGGGAGCACCTGCGCACCAACGACGCCGGCACGCTGCCGGACCTCGCCGAATCCGCTACGACCGCGGTCCTCGTCATGCTCGGCGACCTGCCCCGCTGACCTTCGCGTTCATTCAAAAGCTGCCCGGTACTGGCGTTGTAACTTGACCAACCAGTCGGTACAGTTACTGTCATGAGACCGAGTTCGAAAACGGCGATCCTGGATGCCGCGCTGCGGCTGGCCGAGCGCAAGGGCATCACCAGCCTGACCCTGGATGCGGCGGCGCAGGAGGCTGGACTGAGCAAGGGCGGGCTGATCTATCACTTCGCCACCAAGGAACAGCTGATGCTCGCCGTCGTCGAGCACATCACCAGGTCCTGGGACGAGGCGATGCGGCGGGCACTGGGCAAGCCGTTCGAAGACGCCACGGCGGTCGAGCGCGTGCTGGCCTACACGCGGGTGGTGACCGGCGGGGCGACCAGGGCGGACCTGGCGATCCTCACCGACTCCGTCTACGAGGAACAGCTGCTGGCACCGTGGCGGGCGTTGCTCGTCAAATGGGTCGGCACGCCACCGGGTGATCCTGAGCCCACCGAGGTCGACCGGGTGGTGGCGCGGCTGGCCGCGGACGGGCTGTGGGTGGCCGAAGCGAGTGACACCACCGGGTTCGGTGCAGGCATGCGGGACGCGGTGGTCGCCCGGATCCACCGGCTAGCCGGTGCCGAAGGGCGCGGGACATGAACAAGTGGACGCTGCTGGCGATCGCCGTCGTGCTCGAGGTCGCCGGCACCCTTTCCCTGCGGGCGATGAACGGTTTCGCCGACCCGTGGTGGTTGCTGGTGGTCGTGGCCGGGTACGGCGGTGCGTTCTTCGGGGTCGCGCGGGTGCTCAAGGCGGGCATGCCGGTCGGGGTCGCCTACGGGATCTGGGCCGCTTCCGGGGTCGCGCTGACCGCGGTCGCCGGGGCCGCCCTGTTCGGGGACCAGCTGACCTGGCTGATCGGCGCCGGTATCGCGCTGGTCATCGGCGGGGTGCTGCTGGTCGAGTTCGGTTCCCAGCGGGCAGGTGAACGATGACGACCTGGCTGCTGCTCATCGGCGCGATCATCCTGGAAACCGTGGCCACGCTGTCGATGAAAGCCTCGCACGGTTTCACCAAGAAGGTCTGGATCGCACCCGTCGCACTCGGTTACGGTGCCGCCTTCACCTTGCTCGGATTCGTGCTCGCACAAGGGATGGCGGTCGGGGTCGCCTACGGGATCTGGGCGGCCTCCGGGGTCGCGCTGACCGCGATCCTCGGCAAGGTCCTCTTCCGCGACCCGCTCACCTGGATCATGGCCGCCGGCGTGCTGCTGATCATCGGCGGCGTGCTGCTGATCGAGCTCGGCGCCCAAGCGGCGCACTGAAAACAACCTTTCGCACTTTCCGGGGGAGAAGTCTGTCTTCTTCTTCCCCTTGTGGGAACCAGAAAATCGACCGAGGAGGACGTTATGAGCTGGCGGCAGACGCTTCGACACGCCACGGTGCTGGCCGGGCAGACCGGCAGGACCTGGTACCACGGCCGGATCGCGGGCGATCCGTTCAGCCGTCTCGCGCTGCCCGAAGGCAGGTGGAACCCCTATCCGATCTACCACCAACTGCTCGACAGCGGCCCGCTGACCAGGAGCCGGTCAGGCACCTGGGTGATCTCCGGCCACGAGTTGGCCGGTCAGGTGTTGCGGGACAAGAGGTTCGGCGTCCGCAGCACACCGTACGAAAGAGACGACTCGGCGCCGCTGGGCTATGTTCCCGGCGCCGAGGCGGACTTCTCCATTCTCGATCTCGACCCGCCCGACCACGGCCGGCTGCGCAAGCTGGCGGCGCCGGCCTTCAGCCCCAAGATGATGGCGGGCTACCGGCCGAATATCGAGCGGGTGACGCACGAACTGCTCGACGACGCACTGCGCCGCGGCCGGTTCGACCTGGTCGGCGAGCTGGCGGCGCCGCTGCCGATCGCGGTGATCAGCGAGCTGCTCGGCATTCCGCCGGAGGAGTCCGGTCCGTTCCAGGAGTACGGAAAAGTCGTCGCCGCCTCGCTCGACGGTCCGGGCTCCCCGGCGCAGATGCGGCGGAGCGCGAAGGCGACTCGCGCGATCGACGAACTGTTCGCCAAGCTGATCAAGGCCCGCGCCGGAACGGACGGCGAGGACGTGATCAGCAGGCTGTCGGCGGACCTCGACGCGAACAAGCTCAGCTCCCGTGAAGTACTGGCACTGAGCCGGGTGTTGCTGATCGCTGGGTTCGAGACCACCGTCAACCTGATCGGCAACGGTGTGCTGGCGCTGCTCGCGAACCCGGACCAGTGGCGGCTGCTGCGCGAGAGCCCCGAACTCGCCGGGCAGGTCGTCGACGAGGCGCTGCGGTTCGACCCGCCGGCGCAGGCCACCATCCGGATCGCGCAGGAGGACGTGCAGCTGGCCGGAAACCAGATCCCGGCCGGTGCGGGGATCTACGTGCTGCTCGGTGCCACCGGCCGCGACCCGAAGATCCACCGGGACCCGGACCGGTTCGACATCCTGCGCGACACCGCGGCGGAGCACCTGGCGTTCTCCGCCGGGCGGCACTACTGCATCGGGGCGCCGCTGGCGCGGCTGGAAGGGGAGATCGTGTTCCGTGCCCTCGCCGAACGGATGCCCGACCTGGCCAGGGACGGCAAGTACCGGCGCCGCCGGCTGATGACGATGCGGGGCCTCGCCGAATTCCCGGTGACGTCCAAGACCACCCAGCCCGTGTCCTGAGTGGACTAGCTGGCGGCCTGCGCGGCGATGGCGTCGAGCTGCGCACGGTCCCAGGACAGGGAGCCGTCGCGCAGGTCGTCGAGAACGGCGGTGGTCCAGCGAAGCTCGGCTTCGGTGACCGCTTTGACGTACTCGGTTTCCAGCTTCGACACCCTGGGCAGCTCGCGGTTCCCGAACTCTTCGGCGAGCGTCGCGTCCAGCTCGGCGATCCTCCGCACGAGTTTCTCGCGGCGGTCGTCGAGGAGTTCGAGGGTGTCCTCGGGGGTGATCAGCGCCAGGAACGAAAGCGCCGCCGGAAACTCGGGAAACTCGTTGCGCGGCGTGGACAGGATCTCGGTGAGCCACTGCCGCGCGGCAGCGCTGCCGGCGCCGGTCACCTCGTAGGTGGTGCGCTCGGGATAACGGTGGTCGCGGTCGGTTTCGCGGACCGCGATCATCCCGGCCTCCTGCAACCTGGTGATCACCTTGTACAGGGTCGCGCGCTGGCCGACGTTGACGACCTGGTCCTTGCCCCACTGCTTGATCAGCTGCTGGATCGCGTACGGGTGCGACGGCCCGGCCTCGAGCAGCCCGAGGATGGCCAGCGCGATCGGGGAGCGGCGGAACTCGGTCGGCATGGCTCAAACCGTACACTAGTTGCCTGGAAACTAGAGTCTGTGACACTATCGGTTGCGGGCAAGTCGGGTCGGCTGCCCGGAACCGAGGAGCGAGAACATGAGAGTGATCATCGTGGGCGCCGGCACCGGCGGGCTCTGCCTGGCGCACGGCCTGCGCCGCGCCGGGATCGACGTCGCGGTCTACGAACGCGATCGCACCCGGGCCGACGGGCTGCAGGGCTACCGGGTCGGCATCGACCCCGACGGCAGCCGGGCGCTCGCCGCCTGTCTGCCGCCGGAGCTGTACGCCACCTTCGTGGCGACCTGCGCCCGCACCCCCGATCGGTACAACATGCTCACCGAGCAGCTCGCCGAAGTGCTGTCCCTGGACGGATTCGCCGCCAACTCCGACGATCCGCTCAACAGCGAGAAATCGGTGTCGCGGATGACCCTGCGGCAGGTGCTGCTCACCGGCCTCGAAGACATCGTGCACTTCGACAAGACCTTCACCCGGTACGAGCGGCACCCCGGCGGCACGGTCACCGCGCACTTCACCGATGGAACGAGCGCGGAGGGCGATCTGCTGGTAGCCGCGGACGGCAGCAACTCGCGGGTCCGCCGCCAGTACCTGCCCCGGGCGACGCTGACGCCGACCGGGCTGGTGGGCATCACCGGCAAGGTGCCGCTGACCGCCGCCACCGCAGAGCTGCTCACCCCGCGCATGCTCGACGGCGTGAACATGGTCTTCGCGCCCAAGGGCTACTCCTGCATCGTGCACGTCATGCGCTTTCCGTGGGACGCCGACGGTGCGCCCAAGGAGGGGATCGGCTCCACCGACGCCGAGCTGATCGCCGGCTGGCCAGGCATGCAGTTCGACAACTCCCGCGACTACATCCAGTGGGGGATGGGCGCCGCACAGCGCAACCTGCCGCCCGGGGTGCTGGAGATGACCGGGCCCCAGCTGCACGAGCTGGTGGCCGAGCTGACCGGGAGCTGGCATTCGCACCTGCGGGAACTGTTCGCCAGCACCGACCCCACGACCTGCTTTCCGCTCAACATCCGCACCTCGGCACCGATCCCGCAATGGCAGAGCGGCAACGTGACGCTGATCGGCGACGCCATCCACACCATGACCCCGGGCCGCGGCGTCGGTGCCAACACCGCGCTGCGCGACGCCAGGCTGCTGTGCGGCAACCTCACCGCCGTCCGCGACGGCCGGATGAGCCTGCTGGAAGCGGTGCGCGGCTACGAGACCGAGATGATCGGCTACGGGTTCGACGCGGTGCGGAAGTCCCTCGCCCAGATGAGCGGCGACGACCCGATCCACAAGCCCGTCATCGGCCGCGCTGTGCTCGCCGGCATGCGCACCGGCATGCGGGTGGTCAACCGGCTGCCGCCGCTGCGCGACCGGATGGCCGCGTCCCAGCGCCGGTACCGCGGGCACGATCGCGAACAGCAGGCCGCTCGGTCGTAGCGGGCGAACTCGGCTTTCCGGCGACGGCTAGTCCAGCACGCACCGGAAGCCGAGGTTGCCGGTCGTCGAGTCCGGGGTGAGCCCCTGCCGCGCGGCGACCCGGTAGCGGCGGCAGTAGGAGCTGTGGCACAGATACGATCCGCCCTTGGTGACGTGGCGGCCGCCGGGGCCGGGACGGAACCGGTCGGCGCACCACTCCCAGATGTTGCCGGTCATGTTGTACAGGCCGAAGCCGTTGGGCTCGAACGCGTCCACCGGGCAGGTGCCGTACCAGCCGTCCGCTTCCGAGTTGTACCGGGGGAACTCGCCCTGCCAGACGTTCATCCGGTGCTCCCCGCCCGGTTCCAGCTCGTCGCCCCATGGGAACACCCGGCCCTGTTCGCCACCCCTGGCGGCCCGCTCCCATTCCGCTTCGGTGGGCAGCCGCTTGCCGGCCCAGGCGCAGTAGGCCCGTGCGTCCTGCCAGTCCACGTGCACGACCGGATGCCCGCCCCGCTCGTCCACAGTGGACTGCGGGCCTTCCGGGTGCCGCCAGTCGGCCCCCTCGACCTGGCGCCACCACGGCGCAGCGGCGACCCCGCGGGTCGGCGGGAAGTCGTCCGGGAGCAGCCCGGCGAAGACGAAGCTCCAGCCGTACCGCTCGGCCGAGGTGCGGTAACCGGTCGCGTCGGCGAACCGCCGGAATTCCGCATTGGACACCGCGCGGGCGGACATCCGGAACGACGGCAGGGTCACCGCGCGGACCGGGCCTTCGCCGTCACCGGGATAGGCGAACGCGTCCTCGCTGCCCATCAGGAACTCGCCGGCCGGAATGGTCACCATGCCCTCGGTGTCCGCCGGACCGGCGGCCGGCCGGGGCGGTGCTTTCCCCGTCCCGTCGGCCGCCCCGCCGCCGGACGGGGCACAGCAGCTCACTGCGCCCCCAGCACGCGCCGGTACAGCCCGCCGTCGAAACCGGGCCCGTCTCCAGTGCCTCCAGTGTTGTCTCCGGGGTCCAGATCGATCCGGACCGTGTGCACCACCCCGGTGAACTCGTTGTCGATCACCGGGTAATCGTCGGTCACCGGGGTGCTCAGGTCCACGCCGACGTTCAGCGTCTCGTCGAACGAGAAGTAGTACGGGATGGTCCGCTCCACCCGGCCGGTCGCCTGCTTCGCACCGTCCACGATGAGCGTCGCGCCGCCGCCCTTGCCGAGCCCGCCGCCGTCGTACTCGAACTCCAGCCGCACCTCGTGCCGCCCCGGGGTGAGAGCCTCCGCGCCGCGGACCGTGTACAGCTCCATCCCGAAGTAGTTGTAGACGTAGGCGGGCCGTCCCCCGACGACGTACAGCGACCAGCCGCCGAACCGGCCGCCCTGCGCGATGAGCACGCCCTCGGCGCCGGAACCCGGCACGCCTGGCACGTCTGGCACGTCTGGCACGTTGATGTCCGCGGTGACGCTGTGCGAGCGGTTCTTGATATTGGGCGTGGTTTCCTCGGTGAACCGGCGCATCCCGCCGCGGTAGGTCACCGAAGAACGGTCGCCGAGCAGGTCGATGCGCCCGGCCACGGCCGGGTTCTCCCGTTCGGTGACCCGGTCGTCCAGCGGGAACACCTGATGCTTGGCCGCCTCGATCAGGAACAGCTCCTGAAGCTCGCGCAGCTTTTCGGGATGCGCGGCGGCGAGGTCGTGCGCCTGGCTCCAGTCCCGCTCCAGGTCGTACAGCTCCCACACGTCGTCGGAGAACCGCTTTCCGTGTGCGGGCACCATTTCCCAGGGCACCCCGTGCCGGGTGACGGCCATCCAGCCCTCGTGGTAGATCCCGCGGTTGCCGCACATTTCGAAGTACTGCGTGCGGCGCCGCTCGGCGGCACGCGGGTCGGCCAGCGTCTCGCGCATGCTGGTGCCCTCGATCGGCTGCTGCGGTACCCCGTCCACGCTGAACGGCGCCGGGATGCCCGCGCAGTCCAGCACGGTCGGCAGCACGTCGATGACGTGGTGGAACTGGTGGCGCAGGCCGCCGCGCTCGTCGATCCCGCGCGGCCAGTGCATGATCATGCCGTCCCGGGTGCCGCCGAGGTGCGAGGCGACCTGCTTGGTCCACTGGAACGGCGTGTTCAGCGCGAGCGCCCAGCCCGCCGGGGCGATCGGGTAGCTGTGCGGGCCGCCGATCTCATCGAGGTGGCCGATCATCTCCTCCGGGTCGTCCACCACCCCGTGGCCGAGCCGGTGCTCCACGATGGTGCCTTCGATCCCGCCCTCCCCGGACGCGCCGTTGTCGCCGAGGATGTAGAGGAACAGCGTGTTGTCCAGTTCGCCGAGCTCGTCCAGTGCGGCGGTGAACCGGCCGACCTGCGCGTCGGCGTGCTCGGTGAACCCGGCGTAGGTTTCCATGAACCTGGCCGCGAGCCGGCGCTGCGTGCCGGTCAGCTCGTCCCAGTGCGGGACGCCTTCGGCCCAGCTCGCCAGCTCCGTGCTCTCGGGCACCACACCGAGCTCCTTCTGGCGTTCGAGGGTGAGCTCCCGCTGCCGGTCCCAGCCGTGGTCGAACCGGCCGCGGTACTTCTCCCGCCATTCGGGGCCGACGTGCAGCGGGGCGTGCGCGGCGCCGAGCGCGAGGTAGGTGAAGAACGGCCGGTCGGGGGTTAGCGTGTGCTGCGTCCGCACCCAGTCGATGGCGTGGTCGACGAGGTCTTCGGAGAGGTGGTACCCGTCCTCGGGGCGCCGCTCGGGCTCCACCGGCGTGGTGCCCTGGTACAGCAGCGGGTACCAGTGGTTCATTTCCGCGCCCATGAACCCGTAGAAGGTGTCGAAACCCTCGCCGGTCGGCCAGCGGTCGAACGGCCCGACCGCGCTGATCTCCCGCGGCGGGGTCTGATGCCACTTGCCGAACGCGGCGGTGCTGTACCCGTTGCCCTGCAGGATCTGCGCGATCGTGGCGGCGCTCCTCGGCCGGAACCCGTGGTAGCCGGGGGCCGAGGTGGCCATCTCGGTGGTGCCGCCCATCCCGACCGAGTGGTGGTTGCGGCCGGTCAGCAGGGCCTGCCGGGTCGGCGAGCAGAGCGCGGTCACGTGGAACCGGGTGTAGCGGAGGCCGTCGGCGGCGAGCCGCTCGGCGGTTGGCATCTCGCAGGGCCCGCCGAACGAGCTGGACGTGCCGAAACCCAGGTCGTCGAGCAGCACGATGACCACGTTGGGTGCCCCCGCCGGCGGCGGGACCGGGCCGACCGGGTGGAACGGGGCACGCTGGTCCCCGATGCCCATCGCGGTCGCCACCGGCCGGTGCGGCTCCGGCCGCGGGAGTACGTGGCGGCCGGCTTCGAACTCACCCATGTGCTTCTCCTCCTGAGCGCCCCTTGATCTTTTCCGCCCACGCTACTTAGGCGGTCGGACCGACCAGGGTGACGGCACCGCGGTGGAGTCGGCAGGTCAGGCGACCGCGGCGGTGGAGTGCCGGTGCTGCCGCCGGATCCGGTTGAACAGCCGCGCGTTGTTCATCGCGAAAACACCGACCGTCACACCGTCGCGCTGGTAGGTGGCCACGAAGGCGCGGTCCTCGATGCTGCCGTCGACGATCACCACCTCGTCGTCCGGCGCGGGGTGGCCGGCGATCTGGAGGGTGGCCGAGTACTGGTCGGACCAGACGTAGCCACTGGCGGTGTGCTGCCGCGCGGTGTGCCCGGCCAGCAGGTTGGCGACCGCGACTCCGGCCTGCTCGGTGGCGTTCGTCCAGTGCTCGTGGCGCAGCCGCCGCCCGGTGCTGGCCGGGCGGTAGCGGGCCACGTCGCCGATCGCAACCACCGTGGGCAGGCTGGTGACCAGTCCGCCGTCGGTGTGCACCCCGTCGCCGACGGCCAGCCCGGAACCGGCCAGCCACCCGGTCGCCGGTGTCATGCCGATCCCGACTACCACCACGTCCGCCGGGAGGTGCTCGCCGTCGTCGAGCCGGACGCCGGTCACCCGGTGCCCGCGCGGGCCGTCGCTGGTGGTGCTCAGCTCGCGAACGGTGGTGCCGCAGCGAAGCCGGGTGCCGTGGTCGGTGTGCAGGGCGGCGCAGGCCGCGCCGAGCTCGGGCCCCAGCACGGTGGCCAGCGGGGTGGCGAGCGACTCCAGCACGGTGACTTCGAGACCGAGGCCGCGGCAGGTCGACGCGACCTCCGCGCCGATGAAACCGGCGCCGACCACGACCACCCTCGGTGCGCCGTCGGTGAGTTCCGCCCGCAGCCGCAGCGCGTCGTCAAGGTTGCGCAGCACGTGCACCCCGGCGACCCCTTCCGCGCCCGGCAGCGTGCGGGCCCGGCCGCCGGTCGCGATCACCACGCCGTCCACCGCCAGCTCGTTCCCGTCGGAGAGCGCGACCACACCGTTGCCGGGGTCGAGGCGTTCGGCGCGCACACCGAGCCGGTACCGCAGGCCGAGTTCGTCATCGTCCTCGGCTTCGAGCAGTTCCAGCGCGTCGTGGCCGGCGGTGCCGGCGAGAAAGGACTTGGACAGCGGCGGCCGGTCGTAGGGCCGGTGTGCCTCTTCGCCGACGATCTCCAGCCGGCCGTCGTAGCCCTGGGCCCGCAGCTCCTGGGCCGCGCGAACACCGGCCAGCGAGGCGCCGATGATCGCGATGCTCTTCACGCGGCGTCCTCGCGCGCATCCGCCTGCACGTAGATGACGCCGGAGTCGACGAGCACGGAGTAGGTGCGGACCGGCTTCTTGGCCGGCAGGCAGGACGGCATGCCGGTGCGCAGGTCGAACAGGGCGGCGTGCAGGGGGCATTCGACGAAGCAGCCCTCCAGCCATCCGTCCGATAGGGACGCGTCCTGGTGGCTGCAGGTGTCGTCGATGGCGTAGAACTCGCCGTCGGCGTTGAACACCGCGATGGGCGCGGCCCCGGGGATCCGGACGGATTCGCCGGGGGGCAGCTCGTCCACCGTGCACGCGCGCATCATGTCGACCTCCGGGAAGCGCTGGGGGAGTTGAGAGTGGGTGTTGCGTATTAAGGAACACGAAGTGCTCTACGCAACAAAGTCTGATCTCCTGGTCGAAGCACGTCAAGAGGTGCGCGGGGGCGGGTTTCGCGGGTTTTCCCGCTTATAGCTGAGATGGGGGCATGCGAGGCTTTTTGCGCATGCCCCCATCGATCGGGTGCGGGTGTCCCGCAAGATTCTGGGGAGTCCGCGCGGCGAGGTCCTACCGTTCGGTAGCTCTCGTCCATCCGGGGGTCGTGGAAAACCGCGTCTTGACAGCTCGTCCGACCCGCCCTCATTGTGTTCCCCATTGGGCAACACATCGCGTAATACGCAACTACTCCAGAACCCTCGGACTTCCGGGCGCGTTGCCCTTCCCCCCAACTGACGACATCCGGATTCGCGGAGAGGAGTGAGCCTGTGCCACAACAGGTTCGGGGCGTGGTCGCCCGCAAGGAAGGTGCGCCGGTCGAGCTCGTGGACATCCTGGTGCCGGAGCCGGGTCCCGGTGAGGCGGTGGTCCGGGTGCAGGCCTGCGGTGTCTGCCATACGGACCTGCACTACCGCGAGGGCGGGATCAACGACCAGTTCCCCTTCTTGCTCGGGCACGAGGCCGCGGGTGTGGTGGAGGCGGTCGGTGCCGGGGTGAGCGACCTGGCCGCCGGCGACTTCGTGGTGCTGAACTGGCGCGCGGTCTGCGGCGTTTGCCGGGCCTGCCGCCGTGGCCGTCCCTGGTACTGCTTCGACACGCACAACGCCGAGCAGCCGATGACGCTCCTGGACGGCACGCCGCTGTCGCCCGCGCTGGGCATCGGCGCGTTCGCGGAGAAGACACTGGTCGCGGCCGGGCAGTGCACCAGGGTCGATCCCGGGGTCCGCCCGGAGGTGGCCGGCCTGCTCGGCTGCGGGGTGATGGCCGGGATCGGCGCCGCCATCAACACCGGGCAGGTGGGCCGCGGCGACTCGGTGGCCGTGTTCGGCTGCGGCGGCGTCGGCGGTGCCGCGGTGGCCGGCGCGCGGCTGGCCGGTGCGCGCGAGGTGATCGCGGTGGACCTCGACGAGGGCAAGCTGGCACTGGCCCGCGGCCTCGGCGCGACCCAGCTGGTCAACGCGGCGAAGACCGATCCGGTCGAGGCGATCCGCGCGCTCACCGGCGGCAACGGCGCGGACGTGGTGATCGACGCGGTCGGCCGTCCGGAAACCTTCGAGCAGGGGTTCTACGCCCGCGACCTGGCCGGCACCCTGGTGCTGGTCGGCGTGCCCACCCCGGAGATGCGGCTGGAACTGCCGCTGGTGGACGTGTTCTCCCGCGGCGGCGCGGTCAAGTCGTCCTGGTACGGCGACTGCCTGCCCAGCCGCGACTTCCCGATGCTGGTGGACCTGTACCGCCAGGGCAGGCTGCCGCTCGGCGAGTTCGTCACCGAGACGATCGCACTCGACGACGTGGAGCGGGCGTTCGAGAAGATGCACCGCGGCGAAGTGCTGCGTTCGGTGGTCGTGCTCTGATGGCGGCCAGTGCCGAACTCGTCCGCACCGCCGGGGACTTCGTGCTCGACGGTGGCACCTTCGCGGTGGAGAACAACGTCTGGATCATCGGCGACGACTCCGAATGCCTCGTCGTCGACCCGGCGCACGATCCGGAGCGGGTGCTGGCCGCGGTCGGCGACCGTTCGGTGACCGGGATCTTCTGCACGCACGCGCACAACGACCACATCAACGGCGCGGCCTGGCTGGCGGACAAGGCCGGTGCGCCGGTCCTGCTGCATCCGGCGGACCGGGAGCTGTGGGACCACCAGTACCCCGCGCGGAAACCGGACTGGACGCTGTCCGACGGCGAGGTGCTTTCGGTGGCGGGCCTCGATCTGCACGTGCTGCACACCCCAGGGCACACCTGGGGGAGTGTGTGCCTGCACGTGCCGGAGCGCGGCTGGCTCTTCTCCGGGGACACGCTCTTCCGGGGCGGACCGGGCGCCACCGGCCGCTCGTACTCCGACTTCGGTGCCATCATCGACTCGATTTCGGCGCGGCTGTTGGTGCTGGACGGGCGCACCACCGTCCACACCGGACACGGTGAGGGCACCACCATCGGCGCGGAGGCGCCGCACCTGGACGAGTGGATCGCGCGCGGTCACTGACCCGGGTGTCCCGCACTGGAGAGGAGCAAGGCCGTGAGCACCACCGAAACGACCGCTGGGATCACCACCGAGCTGCCGCAGAGCCTGCTGGCCACGCTGCCCGGTCACTACTACACCGACCCCGGCATCTTCGCGCTGGAGCAGGCGAAGATCTTCGAGGAGAGCTGGTTCTGCGCGGTGCGCGGCGCCGACCTGCCGTCGCCGGGAGCGTTCCAGACCGTGCAGGTGGGCCGGGAGAGCGTGCTGATCGCCCGCGGCCGAGACGGTGCGCTGAACGCTTTCCTGAACGTCTGCCGGCACCGCGGCGCCCGGCTGTGCACGGCGGAAAGCGGTGCGGTCAAACGGTCCTTCCAGTGCCCGTACCACGCCTGGACCTACGGCCTTGACGGCAAGCTGATCGCCGCGCCGAACCTGACCGGGATGCCGGACATCGACCGGACCGAGTACGGCCTGACCCGGGTGCACCTGCGGGAATGGCTCGGCTACGCCTGGGTCTGCCTCGCCGATCGGCCACCGTCCTTTGCGGACACCGTGATGGCCGACGTGTCCGGGCGGCTCGGCGGCCCCGGCGAGATCGACGCCTACCGGATCGATGAACTCGGCCTCGGCCAGCGGATCGAGTACGACGTGCGGGCCAACTGGAAGCAGATCATCGAGAACTTCATGGAGTGCTACCACTGCGCGACCATCCACCCGGAGCTGACCGAGGTGCTGCCCGAGTTCGCCGACGGGTTCGCCGCCCAGTACTACGTCGGGCACGGCGCCGAGTTCGGCGAAGGCGTGCAGGGGTTCACCGTGGACGGCAGCGCGGGCGCGGACCGGCTGCCCGGCGTGGGGGAGCACCAGGACCGCCGGTACTACGCGATCACCGTGCGCCCCCAGGTGTTCGTCAACCTGGTTCCGGACCACGTGATCCTGCACCGGATGTTCCCGTTGGCGCCGGATCGCACGCTGGTCCAGTGCGACTGGCTGTACCTGCCCGAGGTGTTGGAGTCCGGCCGGGACCTGTCGCGTTCGATCGAGCTGTTCGACCGGGTCAACCAGCAGGACTTCGACGCCTGCGAGCGCTGCCAGCTCACCATGGACTCGCGGGCGTACGCCAACGGCGGGGTGCTTGTGCCCAGTGAGCACCACATCGGCGAGTTCCACGACTGGGTCCGGGCCAAGATCGACGCCCCGGATCGTTGACCGCGGCGGCCGGGGCGACACATGGCACGGGTGAGCCGGGTGCGGCGAAGGTCAGATCAGCGCGCGGATGGCGGTTTCGAAGCCCGTCACGTGTTCCAGGGTCAGCTCCGCGGCCTTCTTCGCGTCGCCCTTGATGATCGCGGTGAGCAGCGGCCGGTGCTCGTTCACGTGCCCGGCCATACCTTTCAGCCTCGGCACGAACACGCACCAGATCCGGGTCGCCAGGTTGTCGTAGCGGATCAGGGTGTCTTCCAGGAACGGGTTGTACACGCACCGGTAGATCGCCCGGTGCACGTCGAGGTCGGTCCTGAGCAACTCGGTGTTGCCGGCGATGCCGGTGGCCGGCTTGAGCCGGGTGAGCAGTCCGGTCAGCTCCTGGCGGTCGTCCGAGGTGGCCCGTTCGGCGGCCGCCGCGGTGGCCATCGGCTCGAGGGTGCGGCGGACCTCGGAGATGTGCGCGAGGTCGGCGATGTTCACCTCGGTGGCGAAGGTCCCGCGCCGGGGGAAGGCGACGACCAGCCGCTCGCTCTCCAGCCGTTTGAGCGCTTCGCGGATCGGGGTGCGTCCCATGTCGAGCGAGCCGCTCAGCCAGTCCTCGTTGATCGGCTCGCCCGGCTTGATGTCGAGCATGACGAGACGGTCGCGGATGAAGAGGTACGCCTTCTCCGCGAGCGAGGGGCCGGCGCCGGGCATCTCGATATTGACCTGTGTACTCACCCGACCTACTCTACATCGAAGACTGATATACCAATAGTCGATCAGTCTCCCCTCGGCATCGAGACGGAAAGCAGGCTTCGCATGACCGCGACGATCGACCACCAGGGCACCCAGAATCAGCCCCAGAACCAGCCCCAGAACCAGCCCCAGAACCAGTCACTGCGGGACTTCGACCCAGCGGTGGCCGCGGCGATCGACGCGGAGCTGGTCCGGCAGCGGTCGACCCTGGAGATGATCGCCAGTGAGAACTTCGCCCCGAGCGCGGTGCTCCAGGCGCAGGGCTCGGTGCTGACCAACAAGTACGCCGAGGGCTATCCGGGACGGCGGTACTACGGCGGCTGCGAGCACGTGGACGTCATCGAGAACCTCGCGCTGGAGCGCGTCAAGTCATTGTTCGGCGCGGGTTTCGCCAATGTGCAGCCGCATTCGGGCGCGCAGGCGAACGCCGCCGCGATGGCCGCGCTGATCGACCCGGGGGACACCATCCTCGGCCTTTCGCTCGCCCACGGCGGGCACCTGACGCACGGCATGCGGATCAACTTCTCCGGACTGCTCTACCAGGTCGCCGCCTACGAAGTGTCCGCCGCGGACTTCCGGATCGACCTCGACGAGGTCGCGCGCCTGGCCAGCGAGCACCGGCCGCGGCTGATCATCGCGGGCTGGTCGGCGTACCCCCGGCAGCTGGACTTCGCGCGGTTCCGCGAGATCGCCGACGAGGTCGGCGCCTACCTGATGGTCGACATGGCCCATTTCGCCGGGCTGGTCGCGGCCGGCCTGCATCCGTCGCCGGTGCCGCACGCGCACGTCACTACCACCACCACGCACAAGACGCTCGGCGGCCCGCGCGGCGGCGTGATCCTGACCGGTGACCCGGCGCTGGCCAAGAAGGTCAACTCGGCGGTGTTCCCCGGCCAGCAGGGCGGCCCGCTGCAGCACGTGATCGCGGCCAAGGCGGTGGCCTTCAAGATGGCCGCGGAACCGGAGTTCGCCGAGCGTCAGCGGCGGACACTGGCGGGGGCGAAGATCCTGGCCGAGCGGCTGCTCGGGCAGGACACCGCCGAAGCCGGGATCTCCGTGCTCACCGGCGGCACCGACGTTCACCTGGTGCTGGTGGACCTGCGCGACTCGGAGCTGGACGGCAGGCAGGCCGAAGACCGGCTGCATTCGGTCGGCATCACGGTGAACCGCAACGCGGTGCCGTTCGACCCGCGCCCGCCGATGGTGACCTCCGGGGTCCGCATCGGCACGCCCGCGCTGGCGGCAAGGGGCTTCGGGGAGGACGAGTTCCGCGAGGTGGCCGACATCATCGCCACCGCACTGCTGCCCTCCTTCGACGAAGACGTGGCCGGGTCGCTGCGGGCCAGGGTGTCCGCGCTGGCCGGCCGGTTCCCGCTCTACCCGCAGCAGCAGGAGGCGCCGCGATGACCAACGCCGCAACGACCCCCGGCGCGCACCTGCCGGACCATCCCGGCTTCCTCTGGCCCAATCCCGACCCCGCCCCTTCCTACGACGTGGTGGTCGTCGGCGGCGGCGGGCACGGCCTCGCGACCGCCTACTACCTGGCGAAGGTGCACGGCATCACCAACGTGGCGGTGCTGGAGAAGGGCTGGCTCGCCGGCGGCAACATGGCCCGCAACACGACCATCATCCGGTCCAACTACCTGTGGGACGAGAGCTCGGGCATCTACGAGCACTCCCTGAAACTGTGGGAGGGCCTCGAAGCCGAGCTGGACTACCCGATCCTGTTCGACCAGCGCGGCGTGCTGAACCTCGCGCACAGCCTGCAGGACGTCCGCGACAGCGTCCGCCGGGTCAACGCGAACCGGCTCAACGGGATCGACGCGGAATGGGTGGAACCCGCGCAGGTCAAGGAGATCTGCCCGATCGTCAACATCTCCGGCGACGTCCGCTACCCGGTGCTGGGCGCCACCTTCCAGCCGAGGGCCGGGATCGCCAAGCACGACTACGTGGCCTGGGGTTACGCCCGCGCGGCGGCCGAACTCGGGGTCGACCTGATCCAGAACTGCGAGGTGACCGGCATCGAGACCGCGCACGGCTGCGTCACCGGTGTCGAGACCACCAGTGGCCGCATCGCCGCCGGAAAGGTGGCGCTGTGCGCGGCCGGCCACTCCTCGGTGCTCGGCGCGATGGCAGGACTGGAGCTGCCGGTGGTCTCGCATCCCCTGCAGGCACTGGTGTCCGAGCTGCTCGAGCCGGTGCATCCCACGGTGGTCATGTCCAACGCGGTGCACGTCTACGTCTCCCAGGCGCACAAGGGCGAACTGGTGATGGGCGCCGGAATCGACAGCTACAACGGCTACGGGCAGCGCGGCTCCTTCCACATCATCGAGCAGCAGATGTCGGCCGCGCTGGAGCTGTTCCCGGTCTTCGCCAGGGCGCACCTGCTGCGCACCTGGGCCGGCATCGTGGACGTCAGCCCGGACGCCTCCCCGATCGTCGGGCTGACCCCGGTGGACGGGCTGTACCTCAACTGCGGCTGGGGCACCGGCGGGTTCAAGGCGACCCCTGGCGTCGGCGACTGCTTCGCGCACACCGTCGCCAAGAACAAGCCGCATCCCTACACCGAGCCGTTCACCTTGGAGCGGTTCACCACCGGCGCACTCGTCGACGAGCACGGCGCCGCCGCCGTCGCGCACTGACCGCCAACCGCACTGGAGCCGTCATGCAACTGATCCCCTGCCCGTGGTGCGGGCCCCGTGAAGAAGCCGAGTTCCACTACGGCGGCCAGGCCCATGTGGCCTACCCGGCGGACCCGTCGGCGCTGTCCGACGAGGAGTGGGCGAAGTTCGTCTTCTTCCGCGACAACCCGAGCGGGCCGTTCGCGGAGCGCTGGAGCCACGCGGCCGGCTGCCGCCGCTGGTTCAACGCCGTCCGCGACACCAGGACCCATGACCTGCTCGCGGTGTACCGCGTCGGCGAGCCGAGGCCGGTGCTCTCGTGAACGCGCCCTTCCGGCTGCCCCACGGTGGCCTCGTCGACCGGGAGACCAGGCTGGAGTTCAGCTTCGACGGCCGCTGGATGACCGGCCACCGCGGTGACACCCTGGCCTCCGCGTTGCTGGCCAACGGGGTGCACCGGGTCGCGAGCAGCATCAGGTTCGGCCGCCCCCGCGGCATCATGGCGGCCGGGGTCGAGGACGCGAACGCGCTGGTGCAGCTCGAGGAGCCGTTCCCGGAGCCGATGCTGACCGCGACCACCGTGGAGCTCTACGACGGACTCGTCGCCCGTGGACTGCCCGGTCAGGGCAGGCTGGCCACCGAGCCGGACCCCGCGCGGTACGACGCCAAGCACGTGCACTGCGACGTGCTGGTGGTCGGTGCGGGCCCGGCCGGTCTCACCGCCGCGCTGGCCGCCGCGCGTAGCGGCGCGCGGGTGGTGCTGGTGGACGACCAGCCCGAGGGCGGCGGCTCGCTGCTGGGCTCGAACGAGTACCTGGACCTGAAACCCGCCGTGGAATGGGCGCGTTCGGTGGTCCGGGAGTTGCGGGAGCTGCCGGAAGTGCTGGTGCTGGAGCGCACCACCGCGTTCGGCGCCTACGACGACGGGTTCGTGCTCGCACTGCAGCGGCGCACCGACCACCTCGGCACCGCTCCGGAAAGCGTTGCGCGGCAACGGGTCTGGCGGATCAGGGCGAAGCAGACCGTGGTCGCCACCGGCGCGCACGAGCGTCCGGTGGTGTTCGCCGGCAACGACCGGCCGGGCATCATGCTGGCCGGTGCCGCGCGCACCTACCTGCACCGCTACGGCGTGCTGCCCGGCCGCCGTGCCGTGCTGTTCACCACCACCGACAGCGCGTATGCCGCCGCCATCGACCTGGCCGACGCCGGGGTGGAGGTGGCCGCGATCGCGGACGCGCGCCCGGTCGCGCCCGGCGGGTGGGCCGCCGAATGCGCGGCCAGGGGGATCGAGATCCGGGCCGGGCAGATGGTCGTCGGCACCGAGGGCGAGCAGCGCGTCTCGGCCGCCAGGATCGCCTCGCCCGGTGGGAAGGTCGATCCGGTCGACTGCGATCTGCTGCTCGTCTCCGGCGGCTGGAACCCGGCGGTGCACCTGTACAGCCAGGCGCGCGGAAAGCTGCGGTACGCGCGCGAGCTTGGTGCGTTCGTCCCGGACGGTGCGCTGCCGGGGCTGCGCGTCGCCGGGTCCGCCGCCGGGACACTCGAACTTGCGGGCTGTGTGCGGGAAGGCCGTGAAGCGGGCAGGACCGCGGCGGCCGCGGCGGGTTTCGCCCCGGCGGCGGAACCGGCGCTCCCGGTGTCCGACGCCCGGCCGGAGGAGCTGCCGGCGGCGGTGCTCTGGATGGTGCCGGATGACGGGTCCACAGTGGACGAGCAGGACACCAGGTTCGTGGACCTGCAACGGGACGCGACCGTGTCCGACGTGCTGCGCGCGACCGGTGCCGGGCTGCGCTCGCTGGAGCACGTCAAGCGCTACACCACCATCGGCACCGCGCACGACCAGGGCAAGACCTCCGGCATGCTCGCCGCCGGGATCGTCGCCGAGGCGCTGGGCGTGGACGTGGCAGAGCAGCGGCCCACCACCTTCCGCCCGCCCTACACCTCGGTGCCGTTCGCCGCGCTGGCCGGCCGGGACCGGGGCGAGCTGCACGACCCGGTCCGGGTGACCGCCGTGCACCCGTGGCATCTGGCGCACGGCGCGGAGTTCGAGGACGTCGGCCAGTGGAAGCGGCCGCGGTACTACCCGTTGCCCGGCGAGGACATGCATGCCGCGGTGCTTCGGGAATGCCGCGCCGCGCGGGAAGGCGTCGCACTGATGGACGGCTCCACCCTGGGCAAGATCGACGTGCAGGGCGCGGACGCCGGCGTGTTCCTGGACATGCTCTACACGAACATGATGAGCAACCTGAAGGTCGGGCGGATCCGGTACGGCGTGATGTGCGGGGTCGACGGCATGGTGCTCGACGATGGCACCGTGATCCGGGTGGCCGAGGACCGCTTCCTACTCACCACCACCACCGGCAACGCGGCGAAGATCCTGGAGTGGATGGAGGAGTGGCTGCAGACGGAATGGCCGCACCTGGACGTTTTCGCCACCTCGGTCACCGAGCACTGGGTGACCGTCCCGCTGGTCGGCCCGCGTTCCCGGGAGGTGCTCGGCGCGCTCGCACCCGAGCTGGACGTGCGCAACGAGGCGTTCGGCTTCATGGCCTGGCGGGACGCGATGGTGGCGGGCATCCCGGCGCGGGTCTGCCGGATCAGCTTCTCCGGCGAGCTGGCCTACGAGATCAACGTGAACGCCTGGTACGGCATTTCGCTGTGGGAGGCGCTGATGGCGGCGGGCGAGCGGTACGGGATCACCCCGTACGGCACCGAAACCATGCACGTGCTGCGGGCCGAGAAGGGCTACCCGATCATCGGCCAGGATACCGATGCCACGGTGACCCCGCAGGATCTGGGCATGTCCTGGGCGGTGTCCAAGAAGAAGACGGACTTCATCGGCAAACGGTCCTTCGCGCGGGCGGAGAACAACCGGCCCGACCGCAAGCAGCTGGTCGGACTGCTGCCGGTGGATCCCTCGGTGCTGCTGCCAGAGGGGGCGCAGATCATCGAGTCCGACCACCTGCCGGAACCGCCGGTGCGGATGCTCGGCCACGTCACTTCGAGCTACCCCAGCGCCGCGCTCGAACGCACCTTCGCGCTGGCCGTGGTGCGTTCCGGGCGGGAGCGGATCGGCGAGACCCTGCACGTCCCGGTGGGGGACCGGTTGGTCGCGGTCACCGTGACCGACTCCGTGCTGTTCGACAAGGAGGGAACCCGCCGTGACGGCCGAAATCACTGAAAGCATCCGGTACAGCCCGCTGGCTGATTGGAGCACTCGGCTGGACGGGCTGGCGCCCGCCGTGCACGCGGCCGAGCAGCCCTTCCTCACCCAGCTCACGCTGCGGGTCGCCGACGCCAAGGCGGTGGCCGTGGCAGGCACCGCCCTCGGCGTCGAACTTCCGGCGGAACCCTGCACCTTCACCAGCGGCACCGGGCAGTACGGCGCGGTCGAGGTCGCCTGGCTGGGCCCGGACGAATATCTCGTGCTGGCCGGGCCCGGGTTGCAGGGTGTGCTGGAAGACGTGCTGCGCCAGGCGATCGGCGAGTCGAGTGGTGCGGTGGTGGATGTGTCCGCGCAGCGCACCGCGGTCGCGCTCGGTGGGCCGAACGTGCGGGACGTGCTGGCGCACGGCTGCTCGATCGACTTGCACCCGGCGGCCGCGCCGACCGGTACTTGCGTGCAGACCCTGCTCGCCCGCACCGGGATCGTGCTGCTGGTCCGCGACGCCGCCCGCGGCGAGTTCGCCGTGCTCGTCCGCTCGTCGTTCGCCGCCTACTTCGCGGCCTGGCTGGTCGACGCGGGCGTGGAGTACCGGGCGGGCCCGTCATGAGCCTGAGCGTGTTCGAGCTGTTCAAGATCGGCATCGGGCCGTCCAGTTCGCACACCGTCGGCCCGATGCTCGCCGCGAAGACCTATGTGGACTCCCTGCGCGACGACGGGCTGCTGGCCGATATCGCGTCGGTCCGGGTCGAGCTGTTCGGCTCGCTGGGCGCGACCGGGCACGGGCACGGCAGCGTGCCGGCGGTCGTGCTCGGCCTGGCCGGGCACGCGCCGGACGAGGTGGACCCGGTGCGGGCGCGGCCCACCGTGGACACCGTGGCGGGCACCGGCAAGCTGGAGCTGGCCGGTGGCCACCCGATCGAATTCGCGATGACCGAGGACATCGTGCTGCACCGCCGGAAGCGGCTGGACTTCCACCCGAACGGGATGGTGTTCCGCGGCCTGGACGGTGCGGGCGCGGTGGTGTCCGAGCGCACGTACTACTCGGTCGGCGGCGGGTTCGTGGTCGGCGAGGACGCGGCCGGCGGGAAGATCCTGGCCGAGGACGGCACCGGTGTCCCGTTCCCGTTCGCGACCGCCGCGGAGCTGCTGGCGCACACCACGCGCACCGGCCGTTCGATCAGCTCGCTGATGATGGCCAACGAAACGGCGCGCCGCCCGGAAAGCGAGGTGCGGGCGGGCTTGCTGGAGATCTGGTCGGTGATGCGGGACTGCGTGCAGCGGGGCGGTAGCACCGGGGGCATGCTGCCCGGCGGGCTCAAGGTCCGCCGTCGTGCGGCCGCCCTGCGCGCGCACCTGCTGGCTACCGGTGATGTCGGCGATCCGCTGCGGGCGATGGAATGGGTGACCATGTTCGCGCTGGCGGTGAACGAGGAGAACGCCGACGGCGGCCGGGTGGTCACCGCCCCCACCAACGGCGCGGCCGGGATCATCCCGGCGGTGCTGCACTACTACCGGATGTTCGTGCCGGGCGCGTCGGATGAAGGCGTGGTGGACTTCCTGCTCGCCGCGGGAGCGATCGGCATGTTGTTCAAGCAGAACGCGTCCATTTCGGGCGCGGAGGTCGGCTGTCAGGGCGAGGTCGGTTCGGCCTGCTCGATGGCGGCCGGCGGGCTGGCCGAGGTGCTCGGCGGCTCCCCGGAACAGGTGGAGAACGCCGCGGAGATCGGCATCGAGCACAACCTGGGCCTGACCTGCGATCCGGTGGGCGGCCTGGTGCAGATCCCGTGCATCGAGCGCAACGCGATCGCTTCGGTGAAAGCCATCACGGCGGCGCGGATGTCCGTGCGCGGCGACGGCGTGCACCACGTGAGCCTGGACAAGGCGATCAAGACGATGCGGGAGACCGGCGCCGACATGAAGGACAAGTACAAGGAGACCGCCCGCGGCGGGCTCGCGCTCAACGTCGTGGAGTGCTGAAACCGCACTGAAAGCGTTGACCGGGCGAGCCGCGGCGACTTAGCATACAACTAGTATATCAATCATCTATTAGATGTCCGGCTGGCTTTTCCGAGTCGAACGCCGAGGAGAATCCCGTGGCACAGCACTTCACCTTGACCCTCAAGTGCCCCGAACGCTCGGGGATCGTGCACGCGGTGACCACGTTCCTGGTCGGCCGCGGCTGCGACATCGTCGAGCACCAGCAGTTCGACGACGGTGTCCGCGGTTCGCTGTTCCTGCGCACATCTTTCTCCTGTGTCGCGGACGGGGTCGAGAAAGTCACAGTGGACGATCTCGCGCGCGAGTTCTCCGCCGTGGCGACCGATTTCGGAATGGAGTTCCAGTTCTCCGATGCCACGCCGGATCGGATTCTGGTGCTGGTGTCGAAGTTCGGGCACTGCCTCAACGATCTGCTGTTCCGCTGGCGGGCCGGCGGGCTCGGTGCGGACATCGCGCTGGTGGTGTCCAACCACGAAGACCTGCGCCCGATGGCGGAGGCCGCCGGGCTGCCGTTCGTGCACGTGCCGGTGACGCCGGAGACCAAGTCCGAGGCCGAGCAACGGCTGCTGGAACTGGTCGGCGAGTACCAGGTGGATCTGGTGGTGCTGGCGCGGTACATGCAGGTGCTCTCCGACGACCTGTGCGTGAAGCTGCAGGGCAGGGCGATCAACATCCACCATTCGTTCCTGCCCGGTTTCAAGGGCGCCAAGCCCTACCACCAGGCCTACGACCGCGGCGTGAAGTACGTCGGTGCCACCGCCCACTACGTGACCCCGGAGCTGGACGAGGGCCCGATCATCGAGCAGGAGGTGCTGCGGGTCGACCACAGCTACGGGCCTCGCGAGCTGGTGACGGTGGGCCGCGACGCGGAGGCGCTGGCGCTCTCCCGCGCGGTGCGCTGGCACTGCGAACGCCGCGTACTGCTCAACGGCAACAGCACCGTGGTGTTCCGCTAGCCCCGGATTCCTTACCCCCACCAGGAAAGCTCCCGAACCAGGAGGATTGTGATGGCTGCTTCGCCCCGTGTCGTGATCATCGGCGCCGGCATCGTCGGCGCGAACCTCGCGGACGAGCTGACGGTCCGGGGGTGGTCCGACGTGACCGTGCTGGACCAGGGCCCGCTGCCGCTGACCGGTGGTTCGACCTCGCACGCGCCCGGCCTGGTGTTCCAGACCAACTCGTCCAAGGCGATGACCGAGTTCGCCCGGTACACCGTGGAGAAGTTCTCCGCGCTCGAAGTGGACGGTGCGCCCTGCTTCAACCCCGTCGGGGGAATGGAGGTGGCGACCACGCCCGCGCGCTGGGAGGACCTCAAGCGCAAGCACGGCTGGGCGACCTCCTGGGGCATCGGCGGCACGCTCGTGGACAGCGCGGAATGCCTGCGCCGGTACCCGCTGCTCGATCCGGAGCAGGTGCTGGGCGCGCTGTACGTGCCGACCGACGGGCTGGCGAAGGCTTCCCGCGCGGTGGTGGCGCTGGCGCGACGGGCCGAAGCGCGCGGCGCGCGGTTCATTGGCTCCACCAAGGTCACCGGGGTGCAGCAGGCCGGCGGGCGGGTGACCGGGGTGGAGACCGATTCGGGGGTGTTCGCCGCCGACATCGTGGTGTCCTGCGCCGGATTCTGGGGCCGCGAGATCGGTGCGATGGTCGGGATGGAGGTGCCGTTGCTGCCGCTCGCGCACCAGTACGCCAAGACCGGCCAGCTCGCCGAACTGGTCGGGCGCAACACCGAAGAGTCCGAAGCGAGCCTGCCGATCCTGCGTCACCAGGACCAGGACCTCTACTACCGCGAGCACAACGACCGGCTCGGCATCGGCACCTACGCGCACCGGCCGATGCCGGTGGCCACGGCCGAACTGGACTCAGCTGGCCCGGAGGTCAGCGACGCGGCCATGCCCTCCATGCTTCCGTTCACCGAAGAGGATTTCGCGCCGTCGTGGGAGCACAGCAAGCTGCTGCTACCGGCCCTGCGCCAGGCCAAGGTCGAAGAGGGCTTCAACGGGGTCTTCTCGTTCACCCCCGACGGCCACTCGCTGGTGGGCGAATCCGCCGAGGTGCGCGGGTTCTGGGTGGCCGAGGCGATCTGGGTGACGCACTCGGCCGGGATCGCGAAGGCCGTCGCGGAGCAGCTGGTGCACGGGCGCTCGGAGACCGACCTGCACGACATCGACGTGAACCGCTTCGAGGACGTCCAGCTTTCCCGGGAGTACGTGGACGAGACCTCGCAGCAGAACTTCACCGAGATCTACGACGTGCTGCATCCGTTGCAGCCCAAGCTTTCCCCGCGCGACCTCCGGGTGACCCCGTTCCACGCCCGGCAGCGCGAGCTCGGCGCGGTGTTCCTGGAGGCGTCCGGCTGGGAGCGCCCGCACTGGTTCGAGGCGAACGCGCCGCTGGTGAAGGAACTGCCGCACGACTGGCTGCCGCCGGCAAGGGACGGCTGGGCCGGGCGGTTCCACTCACCGATCGCGGCGGCCGAGGCGTGGCGGACCAGGAACGCGGTGGCGCTCTACGACATGACCCCGCTCAAACGGCTGGAGGTCAGCGGTCCCGGCGCGCTGGCCTTTCTCCAGCGGCTGACCAGCAACCAGCTCGACAAGTCGGTCGGCTCGGTCACCTACACCCTGGTGCTGGACGAGGCCGGCGGGGTCCGCAGCGACGTCACCGTGGCGCGGCTGGAGCCCGACGTGTTCCAGGTCGGTGTGAACGGCAACCTCGACCACGACTACTTCCACAAGCAGCTGCCCGAAGACGGCGGCGTCCGGGTCCGCGACATCACCGGCGGCACCTGCTGTCTCGGTGTGTGGGGCCCGGCGGCGAGGGATCTCGTGCAGCCTCTGAGCCGTGAGGACTTCTCCCACCAGGGCCTGAAGTACTTCCGTGCCAGGCGGGCGCGGATCGCCGGGGTGCCGGTCACCGCGATGCGGCTGTCCTATGTGGGCGAGCTCGGCTGGGAGATCTACACCAGCGCGGACAACGGCCAGCGGTTGTGGGATGTGCTGTGGGCTGCCGGCCGCGACCTCGGCGTGATCGCGGCGGGCCGCGCGGCCTTCAACAGCCTGCGTTTGGAAAAGGGCTATCGCCTGTGGGGCACCGACATGACCACCGAGCACGACCCTTATGAAGCGGGCGTCGGCTTCGCGGTGCGCCCGGCGAAGGGTGACTTCGTCGGCCGAGAGGCACTCGACGGCCGCAGCGAGGAGACCGCCGCCCGTCGGCTGCGGTGCCTGACCATCGACGACGGGCACACTGTGGTGCTCGGCAAGGAGCCCGTCTTCGTGGACGGTCAAGCCGCCGGGTACGTGACCAGCGCTGCTTACGGCTACACGCTTTCCCGGCCGATCGCGTACGCCTGGCTGCCCGCGGCGGCCGGGGTCGGCACGGCGGTGGAAATCGAGTACTTCGGCCGCCGGGTCGCGGCGACCGTGGCCGCCGAGTCGCTGTTCGATCCGGGGATGGAACGCATCCGCCGCTGAGTATCACTAGTTGTTTCCTGTCCGAACCGATGCGAAGGACGTGCCCTGATGCGTGACCAGATCATCAGCGAATTCCTCAAGAAGCTCGCGGCGCGGGTGCCGGCGCCCGGCGGTGGGACGACGGCGGCGCTGCACGCGGCGCAGGCGGCGTCGCTGGTGGGCATGGCCGCCCGCTACAGCGACGGTGCGGAATACGCCGGGCACCGGGAGGTCATCGACGACGTGCTGGCCGAGTCCGATGCCCTGTGGATGCACGCGTTGCGAGTCTCGGAGAAGGATGCCTGCGCGTTCAACGCGGTCGGTGCCGCGTACGCGCTGCCGGAGACGACCGCCGAGGAGCGGGACGCCCGGTCCTCGGCGGTCGCGGCCGCGCTCGCGGCGGCTTGTCGTCCACCGGCGGAGGTGATCGAGGCCGCGGCCGACGTGCTCACCCTCGTCGAGCGCCTGCTGCCGGTCGGCAACCGCCGGGTGGTGGCCGACCTGGCCGCCGCCGCGCTGGCGGCGCGGGCGGCGGCCGCCACCGCGCGGGTGCAGATCGAAGTCAACCTCGACGGTGTGCCGGACGAGCGGGTCCGCGCGGAGTTCTTCGCGATCGCGGACGCCGTCGACCTGCTCTGCGAACGGGCGGACATGATCACCGTCGCGATCCGCACCGGATCCGGTGGTGTCCACATCGGACGGTGACGCGGGTCAGTTGGCCTTGAGCATCCCGCCGTCGATCACGAAGTCGCTGCCGGTGATCCAGGCGGACTGGTCCGAGCACAGGAAGACGACCAGCGCGGCGATGTCGGCCGGGGTGCCTGGGCGGCCGATCGGGATGCCGCCCAGCCCTTCGCCCCAGCGCTGGAGCGCCGTCTCGAAGTCGGTGCCCTGCGCGGCGGCGAGCTTGGCGATGCCCGTTTCGACCTTGGCGGTCAGCGTCACCCCGGGGGAGACCCGGTTGACCCGGATGCCCTTGCCCGCCATCTCGTTGGCGAGTCCCTTGCTGTAGGAGGAAAGCGCCGCCTTGGCCGCGGAGTAGTCCACCACCCCAGGGCCCGGTTCGTGCGCCGCGGCCGAGGAGATGTGCACGATCACCCCGTGGCCGCGCTCGATCATCCCGGGCAGCACGGCCCGGTCCAGCCGCACCGCGCCGAGCAGGTTGACCTCCAGCGTGTGCCACCAGGCCGCGTCGTCGGTGCCGAGCAGGCCATCCGGCCGCAGCGTGCCGCTGCCGGCGTTGTCGACCAGGATGTCCACCCCGCCGAGCACTTCGGCCGCGTGCCAGGCCAGCCGCGCCGCGTCCTCCGGGACGGTGACGTCCGCGGTGGTGAACAGCACCCCCGGTGGCAGGTCGTCGGCCGGTTTCCTGGCCGTGGCGAGCACCGCGGCGCCCTCGACCGCGAGCTGCCGCGCGATTTCGGCACCGATCCCGCGGGTACCGCCGGTGACGATCGCCCGCTTGCCGGAAAGATTCCCCTTCACCCTGAACCCCCACTCTGTCGGGTTCGACGGTATCGACGGTTAGGTTGATGCGTCAACCTATGTTTAGTATGTCCTTCCATGACCGAGACGCACTGGCTCGACGAGACCGAGCTGCACGCGTGGCGCGCGTTCCTGGCCATGCAGCGGCGGTTGTTCGCGCGGCTGGCCGAGCACCAGCAGCGCGAGTGCGACATCTCGCCGGCCGACTACGACGTGCTGGCGCAGCTTTCCGAGGCTCCGGCGGGACGGATGTCCTCCGCCGAGCTGGGTGCGGCGACGCAGTGGGAGAAAAGCCGTCTCTCGCACCATCTCGCGCGGATGACGCGGCGCGGGCTGGTCCGCCGCGAGGCCGCCGGCGCCGGTCGCTACCCCGATGTGGTGCTGACCGGCGGCGGTCGTGCGGCCATCACCAAGGCCGCGCCGGTCCATATCGCCGACGTCCGCGCCTGGTTCATCGACGCGATCGGGGCCGAACGGCTCGCCCGGTTCGCCGAAGACTGCGAAGCCGTGTGCGCCGCCCTCGACGCCAACCCCCCAGCCGAATAGCCGGCTTTTTGCCCTTCAGGCCCCCCTGGGGTAGGGCAAAAAGCCGGCTATTTGCCGTTGAGGGCGTGGTGGTCGGGGGAGGCGGTGGTGACGGCGTGGGTGGCGCCGAGGCCGTCGGCGCGGGCCACGATCCGGCCCGCCTCGATCCGGACGGCGACTTCGGTGCCGTCGCTGACGGCAGGCACCCCGGCCGCCGCGGCGAGTGCGCCGGACTCGTCGCACACCACCTGAAGGCGTGGCCACGCCTCCCGGGGAAAAGCCTGGCGCAGGCAGCCGCAGAGGTCGGCGATGGCGAGCCGGGCCAGCGGCGCGAACTCCGCGGGCTCGCCGGTGACCAGCGCGACGGTGACCAGGTCCCCGGGCCGCGCGGCCCGCACCGCCTCTTCGGCGGCGGACAGCCGGTGCAGCCCGAGCACTGCCACCACGCCGTCGCCGTCGAGCCTGGCCGGCTCGCCGCGCACGGTGTCCACCGGCGGTGCGGTGCCCGGCGGAGACCACGGCTCGTCGGCCGGCCGCGTCTGCGGGATGACGGCCGGGGGTGGCCACCAGTCGTTGAGCGCGAGCCCCGCCAGCTGCTCGCAGGCACTGATCACGTCGAAGGGTTCGAGGAAACCGGGTGCGGCGGCGGCCAGCTGGCTCGCGCCGTGCAGGGTGGTCAGCACCATCTCCGCCATCCGCACCAGGCGGGCCGGCGGGTCACCCGGTGCCGTTTCGAGCGGGTGCAGCCGTTCCAGCGACAGGCTGAGCAGCAGCGCGTCCAGCTTCATCAACTGCGCGAACGGCCGCCGGAGACGCGCGTCGGCGAGTACTTCGGGGATCAGGTCCATGCCGAGCCTGGCCGAGTCGCGCCGCTCGGCCGAGTCCGGTTCGGCCAGCGGGAGCCGGGTGACCCAGGCGCGGGCGAGCGCGCCGAGCGCGTCGCGGGCGGTGCGGCCCGGCTCCGCGTGCGGCGGCACCGGCAGCTGCTCGGCGAGCTGGGCCAGCACCGCGAAGTAGAGCGCTCGTTTGCCGGGGAAGTTGGAGTACACCGCACCGCGGGTGAGTTCGGCGCGCTCGGCGATGGTGTCGATCTTGGCCTCGCGGAAACCGCGCTCGGCGAACTCGTCCCTGGCCGCGGCCAGCACCTTGTCGCGGTTGCGCTCCTGCGTTTCCGCCCTGCTGAGCCGGCCCATCGTCCTCCTCGCCCCGGCGTTGCCGTGCTTCCCGCCGCAGGATACCGTGACCATCTATATGATGAGACCATCTGACGTGAACATGTGAAATGGGGAGTCGTGGCCGAGGTGCCCGAGATCGACCTGACCGACAGCGAAGTGCTGAGTGACCCCTTCGCCGCGTATGGCCGGGTCAGGGAGCGTTCGCCGGTGGCGCGGCTGGTCGCGCCGGGAGCCGGTCCGATGTGGGCCGTGCTGCGGTACGAAGACGCCAGGGCGATGCTGGGCGACCCGCGGTTCGAACTCAGCGCCGCCAGTTTTCAGCGGCCCGACGTACCCGAGGACTGCCTGCCGTACCTGCGGACCATGCAGGAGATGGAAGGCGCCGAGCACCGGCGGCTGCGCGGGCTGGTGTCGCCCGCGTTCACCCCCGCCCGTGCCGCCGGGTTCCGCTCGCGGGTCGAGTCGATCGTGCGGAACAGCCTCGACGAGCTGCCCGGCCAGGTCGAAGGCGGCTCGGTGGACCTGCTGCGGCACTTCGCGCGGCCGCTGCCGATGGACGTGATCTGCGAGCTGGTCGGCATTCCCGGCGAGAACCGTGCCCGCTGGCGGGAGTACGGCGCCGCCGTCGCGGCCGGCTGGGGTGCGAAGTTCGCCGATGCGATTCCCGGCATCATGGCCGGCGCCAAGGAAGCGGTCGCGCGGCGCCGGGCCGAGCCGGCGGACGACCTGCTCTCCGACCTCCTCCGCGTCCAGGCCGAGGACGGGGACCGGCTCGGTGACGACGAACTGGTCACCCTGGTCTGGCAGCTGGTGCTGGCCGGGCAGACGCCGACGAACCTGATCGCCAACGCGATGCTGACCCTGCTGTCCCATCCCGCGCAGCTCGCCGCCCTCCGCGCGGATCCTGGTCTGGTGCCCGGCGCGGTGGAGGAGCTGACCCGCTGGTGCGGCCCGCAGCTGCTGACCATTCCCCGGTTCCCGAACGAAGAGGTCGAAATCGGTGGCGTGCCGATCCGCAAGGGCGAGCCGGTCACCGCCGCGATCGTTTCGGCCAACCGCGACCCGCGCGTGTTCACCGACCCGGACCGGCTCGACGTCGGCCGGGGTCCCGGTACTCCTGGACATCTCGGCTACGCGTACGGGCCGCATTTCTGCCTCGCCGCCGCATTCGCCAGGGTGCAGACCGAGGTCGCGCTCACCGCGCTGGCGCACCGGTTCCCCGAACTGGCGCTGGCGGTGGCCCCGGCGGAAACGCCGCGCGTGCCCGATCCCGGCACCTGGCGAGTGGCGGCCCTGCCGGTGACTCTTTGAGAGCCGGGGGAGACGAGTGACGAAAAAAGCTGACATCCCGCTCAAGTGCTCGTTCTGCGGGAAGGACCAGGACCGGGTGCGCAAGCTGATCGCGGGCCCGTTCGGGGTCTACATCTGCGACGAGTGCGTCGGGCTGTGCAACGAGCTGGTCGACGAAGACCTGCGCAGCGGCGTCCACAGTAGACACTGGGAGTCGCCGAAGCCGCGGGAGATCCACGAGTTCCTGGAGCGCTACGTGGTCGGCCAGGATGACGCCAAGACGGCGCTGTCCGTAGCGGTCTACAACCACTACAAGCGGGTGCGGCCCGCTGCCGTCGCGAGCGGGCGGCACACCGCGCACGAGGAGCCGGTCGAGCTCGGCAAGTCCAACATCCTGCTGATCGGCCCGACCGGCTGCGGCAAGACCCACCTCGCCAGGACCCTGGCCAGGATGCTCGACGTGCCGTTCGCGATCGCCGACGCCACCGCGCTCACCGAGGCCGGCTACGTCGGTGAGGACGTGGAGAACATCCTGCTGAAGCTGATCCAGGCCGCCGACTACGACCTCGCGAAAGCCGAGACGGGCATCATCTACCTCGACGAGATCGACAAGATCGCGCGCACGTCGGAGAACCCGTCCATCACCAGGGACGTCTCCGGCGAAGGGGTGCAGCAGGCGCTGCTGAAGATACTGGAGGGCACCGTCGCGAACGTGCCGCCGCAGGGCGGCCGCAAGCATCCGCACCAGGAGTTCCTCCGGCTCGACACCGGCAACGTGCTGTTCATCCTCGGTGGCGCCTTCGACGGACTGGAGCGGATCGTCGAGCGGCGGTCGGGGCACCGCGGCATCGGCTTCGGCGCCACTATCCGCGTCAACCGGCGGCAAGAGCACGTGCGGCCCGAGGACCTGATCGAGTTCGGGCTGATCCCGGAGCTGGTCGGCAGGCTGCCGGTGGTGGCGGCCGTCCGGCCGCTGGAGAAGGCCGCGTTGACGCGGATTCTCACCGAGCCGCGCGACGCGTTGCTGAAGCAGTACCGGAAGCTCTTCGAGTACGACGGCGTCGAACTGGAGTTCACCGAAGACGCCGTCGGCGCGATCGCCGAGCAGGCCCTGCTCCGCGGTACCGGCGCCAGGGCGCTCCGGGCGATCCTGGAGGAGGTCCTGCTCAACGTGATGTACGAGGTACCTGGTCGGGACGACGTGGCCAAGGTCGTGGTCGATCGCGCCACCGTGCTCGACAACGTCAACCCGACCCTGGTGCCACGGGACCGGCCCGGCTGTGCGCCAACGGAAAAGTCCGCCTGAGGGTGCCAGGCACAGCCAGGTTGCGGCAGGCTGGGTTTGCGCACCGAAAGCACGGCAAGCACCGAAAGCACCGAAACGAGGGGGCGGCATGACCAGGTTCGGCACCGGTGGCAGGGGCAGGCTGACCTGCTTGATGGCCACGATGGCCACGATGGCACTGGCGGTCGCCGTCGCCGTCCCCCTTACTCCGGCCGCGGCGGCACAGCGGACAGGTGGCGTGCGGGCGCAGCTGCCGGCGCCGACCGGGCCGCACCAGGTCGGCACAACGCGGCTGCACCTGGTTGACCATTCCCGCCCCGATCCGTGGGTGCCGGCGGAACCGGCCAGGGAGTTGATGGCCACCGTCTGGTATCCGACGCGGGACGCGGACCGCTATCCGGTGGCGCCGCAAATGCCGCCGGCCGCCGCCGCGCATTTCGAAACCGTGATGGCGGAAGGCACCTTCGCCATTCCGGCGCGGATCCCGCCCGGCACCGTGGACTGGGCGGGCACCAGGACGAACAGCCACCTTGGCGCGCCGCCCGACTTCCGGGGCGGCCCGTATCCGGTTCTGCTCTATTCGCCGGGGCACTACATGTCCCGCGTCTTCGGCACCGCGCTCGCCGAGGAGTTCGCCAGCCAGGGCTACGTGGTGGTGGCCGTGGACCACACCTACGACCCGACCGAGGTCGAGTTCCCCGGCGGCCGGGTGGAGGTGAACCGCCAGCCGGACCCCGGCTCGTTCGAGACCTTCAAGCGCGAGCTCGGCATCCGCGCGGTGGACATCCCCTTCGTGCTCGACGAGTTGGCGCGGCACAACTTCGGCGGTGTGCTGGACCTCGGCCGGGTCGGCATGTTCGGCCATTCGCTCGGCGGCGCCACCACCGCGCAGAGCATGCACGACGACCCGAGGATCCTGGCCGGAGTCGACCTCGACGGCGCGGTCGGCACCAAGGAGGACCCGTGGGGCACGGTCACCACCGAGGGGCTCGACCGGCCGCTGCTGCTGTTCACCCACGACGGCGCGGACCACACCGACCCGCTGATTTCGGAGCTGTGGCGGAACCTGCGCGGGTGGCGGCTCAACCTCCAGCTGGCCAGCTCGGCGCACAACAGCTTCAACGATCTTTCGTCGATGGTGCCGGATCTGCTGGCCGGCGGGGCGCTCACCGGGGCGCAGGCGACCGAGCTGGTCGGCACCGCGGATCCCGGCGATCTCGCCGGGGACGTGGCCGCGCTGCGGGCCTACACCCGCTCGTTCTTCGACCTGCACCTGCGCGGCCGCGACGACAAGCTGCTCGCAGGGCCGTCCCCGGCCCATCCGGGAGTCCGGTTCGTGCGCTAGCGCCCCGACCGAGACTGTCCAGATAGGAGTAAGGCCGGGGTGGAACACACCTCGTGCGCTGCGGCCAGTGAGTTGGCCGTTGGCGTGACCGAGTTGGCCGCTCCGGTCGGCGAGTTTGCCGTTGGCGGTGCGGCCGGATCGCTAGAAGGGTGGTGGCCCGTTGGTGATCTTCGGTGGTGGTGGGTCGAGCAGTGGTTCGGGTCTGGTGGTGTAGCTGCGGCCGGTGGGGGTGGTGACCGTTAAATCGGCCGTTTCGGGGTCGAACTCGAAGGTCCACCCGGGTTCGTCTTTCAGGCGGTGGTGGTGGCGGCAGAGGCAGCACAGGTTGTGTTCGCAGGTGTCCCCGTTTTGCGACCATGCGGTGCAGTGGTCGGTGTCGCAGCGTTGCGCAGGCCGATTACAACCTGGTGCGCGGCAGGTGCGGTCACGCACTCGGACCAGTTCGGCGAGATCTGCTGGCGGTCGGTAGCGGGTGCGGCCGAGATCCCGGACAGTGCCCGATACCGGATCGGTCAACACCTTCCGCCACACCGAGTTGGGTTGGTTCATGAGCTGACGCCCGATCTCACCGGGGATCGGGCCATGACCGACCAGCTCGCAGCCGTCGTCGCGGATGCCTAACGCGGTGTCGAGGGGGACGTAGATGAACACCTGAGCGGCCAAGCCTTCCCAGCCCTTGCCGAGCAGCAACTCCGCCAGCACATCGGCTCGAAGTTGGTCCAGCGTGCGGGTTTCATCGCCGACTCGGAGTTTGCGGGCCAGCATGTCGATGCGGGCATACACGGCGGTCGCGATTTCGACCGGAAGGTAGGCCCAGAGTGAGGCCATCGCGTCGGGCTCGTGGTGCAACTCGACCCGCCGCTGCTTACGGCGGGCCTCCGCGCGGGCGCGTTGCCCCTCGGGATCGAGACTCGCCACCACGCGCGTTACCGTTTTCCGCCAGTTGCTCGGATTCTTTTCACCGATCCGCGCCGACAGAATCTCATCCGCCTGACGGGCTAAATCGTCCGACAACACCGCAACCCCATCAAAGGCTTGACGGGCCTTCTCGATATCCAACTCGCCCTCAGTCATCGCCGCCAAGAGGCACGGCATCCGGGACACCAGCGCTTTCGCCAAGGCTACCCGGGTTGCGGTCGTTTCACGGGACAACCGCAGTTCCGGCGCCAACTCATCCGCCACCCACCGCGCACCACCACGAGCCCGGCTGACCTGCGCGATCGCCTGGGCCTGCACCGCCTGTATGCGACAGATCGCCCGCCGAGCCGAGATCACCACACCCACCGCCTGCGACACATCGAGCTGCTCAATCGACGCCGCATTCATCGACGACAACCAATCTGGCGGTAACATACTGAAATCAACATACAACATGCGAACCCCCGTAGTTTCGAATGTACCTCCATAATACCGCCGAACCCCGACAAAAACCGCCAGAGGCCAAACACGAAAGAGGGAAAAGCGCTAGCCCCGCGGAACTTCGGCGAGGTCGGTGAAGGCGGCCGACAGGGCCAGCGGCAGCTCGACGAAAGAGGCCAGCCCGGGATCGTGGTGCACCCGGTACACGCCGCCGAGCACGCCGGGCAGCTGCGCGACCTTCGGCAGCAGCCTCGGTGTGTCTACTGTGGACACGGTGACCCGCAGCCGGTGCCCCGGCCGGAACTGGGCGAAGGTGGCGGCGATCTCGATGTCGTACCGGACCGGCTCGCCGACCGGGACCGGTGCCTTGGACGCCCTGGTGTACGGGTGGTACGGCAGCAGGTAGTTGCCGTCCGGCGCGAACCAGCTGCGGGCCGGGTCGACCGCGCGCATCGAGCCCATCAGCGCGCCGGAGGTGATCGGGCTGGACAGTCCGTTGGGGGCCACGTCGGACACGGTGACCACGAGCTGGGTCTCCGGTCGGGTGGCGGTGACGTAGAGGGTCGCGCTGACCGGACCGGCGAGGGTGGTGGCCGCGCTGAACGGCTCGGTGGTGTAGGTGTGCGCGAACGGCGGCAGCTGCGCGGTGTTGTCGTTGGTGGCGCACGGTTCCGGCAGACCGAGCGCGCCGAGCATTGCGATCAGCCCGCCGGCGGTGGCCTGGTCCAGCCCGCCGTTGCAGGGACTCGCCACCGGGGTATGCAGCAGGACGTCGTCCCGTTCCGGCTCCGAGGGCAGGGCGGTGGCCAGTTTCGCGTCCTCCCGGAGGTAGTGCGCGGTGGGAACCGTCTGGGGCAGCGGGAAGTGCGAGGCGTCCAGCCAGCGGCCAGAGCCCAGCTCGTAGAGGTGCAGCGGGGTGTCGGTGTCGGTGACGCCGGTGTCCCTGCCCTTGAGCCACTGGTCGAACCAGCGGAGCTGGATCCGGTTCAGGTCGATGCCGTTGCCCGCGGTCACGTGCTGCCACGGCCCGGTCAGCAGCTGGTACTCCGGCCTGGCGGGCTGGTCCGGCCGCATCGGCCCGCCGGGCGCCGCGCCGGCCGCCACCGTCTGCAGATCGGTGAAGTTGAGCGGTTCCCCGCGCTGGAAGGTGTCCTGCCAGCCGCCGACGAGATAGGCGGGCACCCCGGCCTGCACCACCGCCGGCAGCACCGACCGCGGGCTGCGCGACTGCCAGTACGCCTCGTCGTAGCCGCGGTCGCCGTCCGTCAGCACGTCGACCGCCAGGCCGCCGTGCATGTTGAGCAGGCCGGCCACCCGTTGCGCGAGCACCTTGGCGAGGTCGGGATGCAGCGCGGTGAGCAGGTTGGCGACCTCCATCAGGCCGGTGAGGCCGAGGTAGAGCGCACCGGCCGACAGGCCGAGCGCGCCACCGGGGAAGGCCATGTCGCGATAGGGGCTGTTGCTCGCCATCACCGGGAACAGCGCCTTCAGCGGCGAATCCGGCCCGAGCTCGGCGGCGGTGAAGAACTGGTTGATGCCCATGTAGGAGGCGCCGAGCAGCCCCACCGAACCGCTGGACTCCGGCAGGCCGGCGGCCCAGCGCACCAGTGCCGCGCCGTCCGCCCGCTCCTGCGGGCCGAGGAAGTCCCACACGCCCTGCGACGTGCCGGTGCCTCGGACGTCGGCGACCACGAACAGGTAGCCGCGCTTGACCAGATAGTCGTTGCCGCCGCCGAGCAGGGCGAAATCGTCGTCCGCCCCGCCGCCGTCGGTTTCGGTCAGGCCGGGCGCGATGTTCATCAGCGCGCCGTACGGGGTCTGGGTCAGCACCACAGGGAACGGGCCGGTCGCGGGCTCGCCGGTCGCGGGGTCGGTGGGGTAGTGCACGTCCGCCCGCAGCACCGTGCCGTCGGCCATGGTCACCGGGACTTCCTCGCGCACGCCCGCGCCGTACCGCTCGGGGTCGGGTTGCCAGTCACCCGATGCGGTGGCGGGCGCCGTCGTGACTAGCACGGCGATGATGGCAAGCAGGGCCAGCACCTGTTCGGCGCGTACAAGTTTCACGTCCAGGAGTTAAAGAGAGTTGCTATACGCTTGGCAAGAAAGTGCACCCAAAAGCGCTAGCGGCCGTCGGTCAGCCTGGCCAGTGCGGCCGTGCGCAGCTCGCCGTAAGCCGCGCTCAGGTCCACCCCGGCCGGCTCGAGCAGTTGCTGGTGCACGATGCCGCGCAGGGCGCCGAGGAACCAGATCGCGAACCCCTCGGCCCGGACGTCCTTGCGCACCGAACCGGCCGCCGGCGAGCCGGTCAGGAACTCGGTGATCTGGCCGCGCAGTCGCTGGTCCAGCTCGGTGAAGGCGGCCCGCAGCCCGGGGGACGAGCTCAACGACTCGAACAGCAGCGCGTAGTAGAGGGCGAACAGGGACGGCGTGTCCCGCAGGGTGTGGTGGTGCGCGTCCAGGATCGCGTCCATCGCCGCCGGCACGTCACCCGCGCGCTCGAGCAGCGGGGACAGCGTGAACCGTTCCCAGTTGTCCACGAGTTCCGCCACGATCTCGCCGATCAGCGCGTCCTTGGAGCCGAAGTGGAAGTTCACCGCGCCGCGGCTCAGGCCGGCCCTTGCCCCGATCTCGGCCACCGAGGTGGCCTGCACCCCGCGCTCGGTGAACAGCTCGCTCGCGGCGTCCATCAGGTGCCGTCGGCTGCTGGCGGAGCGTTCTGCCTGGGTGGGCACTGCTGGTTCCCTTCGTTCGCCGGCTGCCGGTCAGCGTAGACAGTCGCGTACCGAGAAGCACCTTGCTGAACGTTTGACAAGTTTATTCTGCGGCGGCACGCTGAGGCGCATGGACGGCACGAGGGACGTGACGGTGCTCGTGGTCCAGTTCGCGCCAAGGATCCAGCCGGAGGTCGCCGAGTTGCACCTGTTCCAGCGCACCGCGCAGCGGTTGCTCCGGGGCGACTGGTCCAGTATGGACGTTCGCGCCGAGGACTACGCCGGGCGACCGGAGAAGGCGGGTACGGCGTGAACGGGTTCGCCACCGCGCGGGTCGCGGCCGGGGTGCTGGCGTCGACGGGAATGCTGCGCCCGGTCGGCCCGGTCCGGCTGCTGCGGATGGCCGCCGCGTTCCGGCGGCACGGGGTGAACCTGCCGGCCGCGGTGGCGGCGGGCGCCGCGCGCTGGCCGGACCGGCCGGCGCTGATCGACGACGACGGCCCGGTCACCTTCCCCGAGCTGTACCGGCGGGTTGGCGATCTCGCCGCCGATCTCGCCGACCGGTACGGCCTGCGCGCTGGACGGCGGCTCGGCGTGCTCTGCCGCAACCACCGCGGTTTCGTCGAGGCGGCGCTGGCGGGCAGCTGGCTCGGCGCCGAACTGGTTTTCCTCAACACCGACTTCTCCCGGCCGCAGCTGGCGGAGGTGTTGAAGCGGGAGGACGTGCACGTACTGATGCACGACGACGAGTTCAGCGCGCTGGCCGGTGACCTGCCGGTGACGCTGGTGTCCGCGGAGTGCGACCGGCGTCCGGGCGGCTCGCGGCGCCCGCCGCCGCCCTATCGCGGTCACGGCCGGATCGTCATCCTCACCTCCGGCACCACCGGCACGCCGAAGGGAGCGGCGCGGGACACCGACCCGGCGCGGTTCGCGTTGCCGCTGACCACGATGCTCACCCAGCTGCGCCTGCGCTCCGGTGAGCCGATGCTGGTGCTGCCGCCGCTGTTCCACGGTTTCGGCCTCGCCTACCTCGCCATCGCGCTGGTGTTGGGCAGCCCGCTGGTGCTGTGCCGCCGGTTCGAGCCCGAACGCGCGCTCGAACTGGCCGAGCGGCACCGGGTGCGGTCGATGTTCGCGGTGCCGGTCATGCTGCAACGGATCCTCCGGCTGCCGCCGCACCTGCGCGACGGCCGCCGCACCGGTCTGCTGCGCGCGGTCGGCTCGGCGGCGGCGCCGCTGAGCCCCGATCTCGCCGCCGAGTTCCAGGACGTCTTCGGTGACGTGCTGTTCAACCTGTACGGCTCCACCGAAACGAGCTGGTCCACCATCGCCACCCCGGCGGACCTGCGGGCCGCGCCGGGCACCGTCGGCAGGCCGGCGCGGGGGATCGAGGTGCGGGTGCTCGACGAGCACGGCCGGGAGCTGCCCGCCGGCCGGATCGGCACCGTGTTCGTGGGCAGCCGGATGGCGTTCCACGGCTACACCGGCGGCGGTGGCAAGGAGGTCGTGCGCGGGCTGCTGAACACCGGGGACGTCGGCCATTTCGACCAGGCCGGCCGGCTGTTCATCGACGGCAGGGCGGACGACATGATCGTCTCGGGCGGGGAGAACGTGTACCCGCAGGAGGTGGAGGACCTGCTCGCCGGCCATCCCGGGCTGCTCGACGTGGTGGTCCGCGGGGTCGAGGACGAGGAGTTCGGCCAGCGGCTGGCCGCGCGTGCGGTGCGGGTGCCCGGCGGCACGGTCACCGAAGACGAGCTGAAGGCCTACGTGAAGGCCAACCTGGCTCGGTACAAGGTGCCGAGGGAGATCGAGTTCGTCGACGAGCTGCCGCGGACCGCGAGCGGCAAGCTCCGGCGCTGAGAAACGCGGAAGGAGAATTGTCATCGGGACGCCAGGTTCCGGTGCGCGACACTCATTCCGGTGCGCCATTCGTCCGATTATCGGACAAAAAGCCTTGTCAGGTAAGGGAAATAGTGGAACTGTTCGCCGTTTCGATCGGTTCGGTGAATCGTTGACCTGTTCGTGTCGCCCGGCTTAACCTGTGCGGCGGCTCGCGGTTTTCAATACCGGCGAAGCAGGGAGGTCTTCGGTGACGCAGGCACCGGTGCAGGGCGGCGCCCGCACGCCGTGGGCGGAGCTCACCACCGAGCTGGCCACCGTGCTGCGCCCGGAGCTGGACGGGATCGCGGCGGAGATGGTCGAGGCGATCCGGCGCGAGGTGCGCGGCTACGCGCGCCCGCTGGACTCGAAGTTCGGCCGCGACCTGGTGTCGGCCGTGCGCCGGGCGGTGCACCAGTTCGTCGAGCTGGTCGAGCAGCCGGACGTGACCAGGGAGCACGACGCCGCCTTCTTCCGCAGGCTGGGCAAGGCCGAGTACCTGACCGGCCGCGGCATGGAGGGCCTGCAGTCCGCCTACCGGATCGGGGCCAGGGTGGCCTGCCGCCGGTACACCGAGGTGGCGCGGGCGGCCGCGCTGCCGGCGGAGACCGTGCTGCGGGTCGGCGAGGCGGTGCTCGCCCAGATCGACGTGCTGGCCGGTGAGTCGGCGACCGGTTTCGCCGACGCCCGCGGGCGTGCCGCCGGTGACCTGCGGCGCCGGCGCCGGGTGCTGGCCGAGCACCTGCTGGAACGGGGCGCGGTCACCGCAGCGGACCTCGAGCAGCTGGCGTTCCAGGCGGCCTGGCCGTTGCCGGAAACGATCGCCTGCCTGGCCACCGGTACCCGGCGAGAGGGCGAGGTCTCGCTGCCGCGCGACCTCGCCGAGGTGGTGTTGGAGCTGCCGCGCGGGCACGGTCTCTGCCTGCTGGTCCCCGATCCCGGCATCGGCGGCAGGCTGGACCGGCTGCGCTCGCTGCTGCGGGGCCGGTCCGCGGCGATCGGGCCGGTGGTGCCCACGCGTGACGCGTGGCTGTCGGGCTACTGCGCGCAGCTCGCCCTGCGGCTGGTCCGCCGGAACGTGCTGCCCGTCGGCGAGCCGGTCGAGGTGAGCGGGCACCTCGGCGAGCTGTTCCTGCTGCACGGCGAGCAACTCGGCCGCCTGCTGGAAGAGCAGGAGTTCGGCGTGCTGAACCGGCTCCCGCACGGCAAGGCGAGCAGGTTGGAAGACACCCTCCGCGCGCTGCTGACCTCGTGGGGACGGACCGCGCCCGAGGTGGCCAGGGTGCTCGGCATCCATCCGCAGACCGCGCGCAACCGCTTGCGCCAGCTGGAGAACCTGTTCGGCGACCGGCTCACCGATCCGGACTTCCGGTTCGCCGCGGAGACCGTGCTGCGGATCAGGTCGCTGCTGCGCTCTGCCGGCACGATCCCGCCCGTCCACCCAGTTCACCCGACAGCCGGAGGTCCACCGTGAGCCCGCTCCTGCCGAAGATCGTCGCCACCTGCGCCGCGGTGCTGTGCGTCGCGGCGCTGCCCGTACCGGCCGCGGCGGCGCCCGCCCCCGCGAGCTACGTCGCACTGGGGGACTCCTACTCATCGGGACCGGGAATCCCGGAGCAGCGGCCGGACTCCGGGCCGTGCGCGCGGTCCACCCGCAACTACCCCTCGCTGGTCGCCGGGGCGCTCGCACCGGCCGAGTTCCGCGATGTCAGCTGCAGCGGGGCGGTCACCGGCAACATGACCGGGCCGCAGGGCACCGCACCGCCCCAGTTCGATGCGCTCGGTGCGGACACCGAGTTGGTGACGCTGGGCATCGGCGGCAACGACGCCGGTTTCGCGTCGATCGTGTTCACCTGCGCGGGGCTCGGCTCGCAGGACCCGGCGGGCAAGCCGTGCACCGACCACTACACCAAGGACGGCGTGGACCAGATCGAGGCCACCTTCGCCGAGGTCGCGCCGAAGGTGGCGGCGACGCTGCAGGGCATCCACGAACGCGCGCCCAAGGCGACCGTCGTGCTGGTGGGGTACCAGACGATCCTGCCCGACGCCAAGGCGGACTGCGCGCCGGGCAACCGGAACGCGACCATGGTGGCCGAGGGCGATCTGCCCTATCTCACCGCGAAGGAGCGGTCGTTCGCCGCGATGCTGTCCGCGCAGGCAGCCGCGAACGGGGCGCTGTTCGTGGACAGCCGGGCCGCCAGCGTCGGGCACGATGCCTGCCGTGCGCCCGGCACCCGCTGGATCGAAGGAATTTACGACGCCGTTGACGCCGCGCCGGTGCACCCGAACGCGCTCGGCATGGAGAACGTGTCCCGGCTGGTGCTCGACGCGCTGAGCGGCTGATACGGAGTTCGGCGCCGGGGTGCTGGACCGGTTCGGCCGGGTGGACTACCTGGTGCACAACGCGGGCAAATCGCTGCGCCGCTCGATCCACCTGTCCTACCGCCGCCGCAAGGACCTGGACGCGACCGCCGGGGCGAACTACCTCGGGCCGGTCCGCATGCCTCACTGGCGCGCGTCTCCGCCGGGCAGCCATCGGAAGAACGGCAGTCACGAAGATGACTCCCGCCAGCGCGAGAGCTGGCATCGCTGTTACAAAAAACCCGCGGAGTTCGCCGTGCTCGCGGGAAAGACGCGTCCGGTGTGGGAATTCATGCGACGCTCGGCTCGCCCCGATTCCTTGTGACCGCAGGAGGACGACGTGTCGAAAGTGAGTTCCCCCGCCGGCAGGGTGAGTGCGCTGGCCGTGCTGGCCGTGGCCGCGCTGGTGACCGGCGCTGCTCCGGCCGCATCGGCGGTTCCGGTCGTGCCGGCCCAGCAGGAGAACCCGTACCAGCGGGGCCCCGATCCCACCCCGGAGAGCGTCGAGGCGCCACGCGGCTCTTTCGCGATCGAGAAGGCGACCATCGCGCGCGGCAGTGTGCAGGGCTTCGGCGGTGGCACCATCTACTACCCGACCGACACCGCCGAGGGCACCTTCGGCGCGGTGGCGATCTCGCCCGGTTTCACCGAAAGCCAGTCCGCGATCTCCTGGTACGGCGAGCGGCTCGCCACCCAGGGCTTCGTGGTGTTCACCATCGACACCAACGGCGGGCTCGACCAACCGGACTCGCGCGCCGACCAGCTGCTCGCGGCGCTGGACTTCCTGACCGGCTCCAGCGAGGTCAAGGACCGGATCGACGCGAGCAGGCTCGGTGTGCTCGGCCATTCGATGGGCGGCGGCGGTTCGCTCTCGGCGGCCAAGAAGCGGCCTGCCCTGCAGGCGGCCGTGCCGCTGGCGCCGTGGCACACCAACAGCAACTGGTCCGACGTCACCGTGCCCACGCTGATCGTCGGCGCGGAGAACGACGCCGTCGCGCCGGTGGGGATGCACGCCGAACCGTTCTACGCCGGACTGACCAAGGCGCCGGAAAAGGCGTACCTGGAGCTGAAGGGCGCCGACCATTTCGTCACCAACTCGCCGAACACGGTGATCGCCAAATCCACCCTTTCCTGGCTCAAGCGATTCATCGACGACGACACCAGGTACGACCAGTTTCTCTGCCCGCCGCCGAAACCGGACAACGACATCTCCGAATACCGCGACACCTGTCCCAACTAGGCCGCGGGTCACCCGCCCTCGGCGTGGGGGCGGGTGCCCAGCAGCCGGTGGGCCTCCAGCGCGATCTGCATCCGCAGCCGGTCGGACGGGTTGTTCAGCCGGTCGCCGAACAGCTCGACCAGCTGGTTCAGCCGGTAGCGCACGGTCTGCGGGTGGATCTTCAGCACCTCGGCGATCTCCGGGGTGCTGCCGTTGCATTCCAGCCAGGTTCGCAACGTCTCGCCGAGCCGTACCTGCTGTTTCGCGGTCAGCTCGCCCAACGGCCGCAGTACCTGCTCGCTGAGCTCGTGCAGCAGGAAGTCGTCGATCAGCAGCCAGAGCTCGAACAGGTACTCCGAGGTCCGCACGACCGGCCGGTCTTCGATGGTGCCCTGGCGGATCAGCTCCATGGTCCGCTGTGCCCAGTGCAGGGAGCTCGCCGCGTCGGTCAGCCGGACCCGCGGGCCGACCGCGGCACGCCAGCCTTTCAGCTCCACCTGGAGGGTCCGCAGGTCGCGTTCGGGATCGGCGGTCACCAGGCACGGCTGGGCACCCTCCAGGTCGAGCAGCACGTCCTCGTGCATCAGCGGGGAGGGCCCGGAAAGCTGTGCCTGCGCCGAATGCTCTTCGTCCCGTGGTTCGAGTGCGACCACGGTGACCCACTCCGGCACCCGCCAGCTCGCCGCCCTTGCCATGGACGCGATGGTCTGGGGCGAGGACGGGGGTGTGGCCAGGATCAGCTCCAGCAGGCGCCGTCGTCGCCGTTCCATGGTGCCGGCCGCGCGCGCCTGCGCGGCGGTGTAGCCCTCCACCGAGTAGGAGGAGATCTCGTCCACATAGGCGAAAATGGCCTCCGCGCTGACGCAGAGCAGTTGTGCGGACATGCGCATGGACTGGCCGAAGCCGGACACGTAGCGCCAGGCGGTGCGGCCGCCGACGCGGTAGGCGGCCTGCAGCGAGTTCAGGCTGCCGCCGGCGTGGAACACCCGCCTGCCGATCTCGTTGAACAGCTCCATCCAGCCGTGCTGCGTGGGGCCGAGCCCTTCGATGCTGTCGATGCAGCTGACCACGGCCTGCTCGATGGACAACGTGATGACCTTGCCGAACTTGCCTTCCAGCGGCTGCGCGTACTCGGGCACCGCGTGCTGGATCTCGTCCAGGATCCGCTTGGCGAGTTTGTCGGTGTGCGGCCGGAAACGGATTGCTACCTCGCTGGGCAGCGAAAACCAGAGGCTGCGCGCGTGGCTGGCGCCGGCCACGCCCGGCCCTGCCGCCGACTTCTGCGCTGGTACTCCGGCACGTTGTCGGGCCGGGCCTTCGGTCGATCGGGTCGCCATGTCCGTTGTGTCAGTCATAGTCACTGCCCTTTGCTCGCACGCGACGGCAACTTCCCCGTCGAGTCCGCGTCCTCGTCAGGTGCACCCACCGCGCTGTGACGCAGGCGCTCCGCTATGCACTCACGGTCCGCCGCCGCGGACAACCACCCGCGCAGGAAAACCGCTGAAACTGAGCCCGGTTTATGAAGTTCACCCCATGACCTGTGTGATTCTGACAAAAGACGGGGGAAGTTGGCCACTGACTGTGCGTGACGCACTCGAATGGACGAGTGAAGCTTCGCGCGGACGGAATTCGGGACGCTCACCAGCCGACGATTTCCGGGTCCGATCCTGTAAACGGCATCAGTATTTTCGGCGGCCGTCCGCTGCTACCGTGAATGTCCGCCCGGCACCAGTCCGCGGGCGTGTCCAGCGGCCGGAAACCCCAGCGGCCGCCGTCTTCGGAGGCCCCCGGTCTTGCCCGCATTCGCCGCACGTTGCTTCCGGCACGCCCCGCTGGTCGTGCTGCTTTGGCTGGTGCTGCTGACCGGCCTGCTGGTGGCCGCCGGATCGGCCGGTTCGTCCTACCGCGACGAGCTGGTGCTGCCTTCGGCGGACAGCACGGTGGCCGCGGAACTGGCCGCCAGGGTGACGCCCGGCGGTGACCAGGAACGCGTGCTGCTCGGGTCGGCGCGCGAACCGGTGGACGCCGCCGTGCTGCGCGACCGGGTGGAGCCGATGCTCGCCGAGCTGAGCAGGCTGCCCAGGGTGGTCTCGGTGGATTCGCCTTACACCACAGCGGGCCTGGTCTCGGCGGACCGGCGGGTCGCGGTGGCCGTGGTCCGGTTCGACGCCGGCACCGAGCGGCTCGGCCGGGACCTGGCGGACCGGCTGGTGACGACCGCGCGGTCCGCCGAGGGCGACGGGCTGACGGTGGGCGTGGCAGGGCCGCTCGCGGCCAGCGCGGCCGGTGCGCCCAGCCTCGGCAACGCCGCGCTGGGGCTGCTCGCCGCCGGGATCGTCCTGCTGGTCACCTTCGGCTCGCTGACCTGCGTGCTGCTGCCGATCATCACCGCCTCGGTGTCGGTCGGCGCGGCGCTGGCGGTGATCTCGCTGCTCGGCAAGGTGGTGACCGTGCCGGGGGTGAGCACCGAGATAGCGGCGCTGCTGGGGCTCGGCGTCGGCGTGGACTACGCGCTGTTCGTGCTCACCAGGTACCGGCAGGCGCTGGCGGACGGACGGCCGACGGCCGAGGCGCTCGCGGTCGCGGCGGCGACCTCCGGCCGCAGCGTGGTGTTCGCCGGGCTGACCGTTTGCGTGTCGCTGCTGGGCATGTTCACCGTCGGCATCGGGTTCCTGAACGGGATCGCGCTGAGCGCGGTGGTGGCCGTGCTGCTCACCATGCTCGCCTCGCTCAGCCTGCTGCCCGCGCTGCTCCGGTTCGCCGGGCACCGGGCCCGGCCGGCACCGGGCCGTGCCGCCGATGGCGCCGGGTGGGCCAGGCTCGCGCGCGCGGTCACCGCGCACCCGGTGCGGGCCACCGCGGGAGCGCTGGTGGTGGTCGGCGTGCTCGCCGCGCCGATGTTCGCCCTGCGGCTCGGCTTGCCGGACGCCGGTGCCGATCCACAGGGCAGCGCCACCAGGGTGGCCTTCGACTTGCAGGAGAAGGGTTTCGGTCCGGGCGCGAATGGTCCGCTGGTGGTGGCGGGCCGGCTGCACACCGAGGGCGACCGGGGTGCGGTGCTGCGGTTGCGGGAGGAGGTCTCGGCCCGTGCCGAGGCGGGCCCGCCGGTGTTCCTGCCGGATCCCGAAGGCGGCACGGTCGCCCTGCTGACGGTGATCCCGCGGGGCTCACCGCAGGACGAGTCCACCACCGAGCTGGTGCACTGGCTGCGGGACACCGCGATTCCCGCGGCGCGGGCCGATGGCGAACCCGCCATGCACGTCGGCGGGGTCACCGCCGCGCAGGCCGACTTCTCGGCGGCGATCGCGGACCGGCTGCCGTTGTTCCTGACGAGCGTGGTCGCGATCTCGGTGCTGCTGCTCGCCGCCTTGTTCCGCAGCGTGCTGATCCCGCTGACCGCCGCGCTGATGAACCTGCTCGCGGCCGCGGCGACCATCGGGGTGGTGGTCGCCGTGTTCGGCCTCGGCCTGTTCGGCGGCGCGGCCGGGCCGATCGAGCCGTACCTGCCGGTCTTCCTGTTCGCCGGGCTGTTCGGGCTTTCCCTTGACTACGAGGTCTTCCTGGTCACCAGGATCCAGGAGGAATGGCGCCGCCGCGGGGACACCAGGGCGGCGATCGTCGCCGGACTTGCCGGCACCGGCCGGACCATCACCGCCGCCGCGCTGATCATGGCGCTGGTGTTCGTGTCCTTCGTCTTCGCCGGCAGCAGGGTGGTCCGGGAGTCGGGGGTCGGGCTGACCGTGGCCGTCCTGCTGGACGCGGTGGTCATCCGCTGCGCGCTGGTGCCCGCGGTCATGGTGGTGCTCGGCAGGGCGAACTGGTGGCTGCCGGGCAGGAGGCCGATTCCCGCTCGAGGTGACGAGGCGGTGGTCAATCGTTGATGCCGGCGCGGAAATGTGCGGTACCCGTTGGGGGAGCTGAATGTCCGCGAACAAGTCTTCGTGTCGGGTTTACAGACGGCGGGCACGTTCTTCTTACTCAGGTGAGCAACCTTGGTCGACTCGATTATGTTTTACCGAACTTTATTGACACCCGGTTGGTGAATTAATAGAGTTCTGTAGAGCCAGGTTCGGGGCCGACATATTAGAACTGAATGGTGTCAGGTGTCGGATTGTCCGCCGGGGAAGCTGGTTTCGGCGCATTTTGCGAGGGATGATGAATACTATTTCTGATGCCGCGCTGAATGGCGCGGACTCACCCGGCCGCGGTGAATCGTTCGCCACCCTGCTCGGGCAGTGGGCCGGACAGTTCGGCGCGGAGACCGCGATGACCTTCCTGGACTACCGCACCGGGGCGGACGCGCGCGCCGTCTCCCTCAGCTGGCGTGAACTCGACGACCGGGTGAGCGCGGTCGCCCTGCGGGCCGGTGAGCTGGCCACCGCCGGCCAGCGTGCCGCGATCGTGGCCGAGCAGTCCCTCGACTACGCGGTGGCGTTCCTCGGCGCGATCAGGGCCGGGCTGACCGCGGTACCGCTGTTTTCCCCGGCGCTGCCGGGGCACACCGGGAAACTGGCCGCGGTGCTCGCGGACTGCGCCCCCCGACTGGTGCTCACCACCACCGGGCAGCTCGACGGGGTACGCGATCTGCTGGCGGAGAACGAGGGTGCGCTTCCCGGGACACTGGCGGTGGACACCCTCGAGCCGGTGCGCGGGGACCGCTCGTGGCACCGGCCGCATCCCGACGAACCGGCCTACCTGCAGTACACCTCCGGTTCCACCAGGACGCCGGCCGGGGTGGTGCTGACCCACCGCAACGTGCTCGCCAACGCCGGGCAGGCCTGCCGCGCCTATGGTGCCGAAACCGGGTGCACCACCACGGTCAGCTGGCTTCCGCTCTACCACGACATGGGCCTGATCCTGGGCATCGGTGCCCCGATGGTGGGCGGGCTCGCCTCGGTGCTGATGGACCCGCTGGCCTTCCTGGAGCAGCCGGGCCGCTGGCTGCGCGCACTGTCCGCGAACCAGGGCGCGATCAGCGCCGCGCCCAACTTCGCCTACGCCTACAGCGCTTCCCGGGTCTCCGAGCGGGAGAAGAACCTGCTCGAGCTGAGCCGGGTGGTCTCGCTGATCAACGGCAGCGAGAACGTGCTGCCCAGTACCATCGCCAAGTTCCAGGACGCGTTCGCCGAATGCGGGCTCCGCCCCGAGGTGCACCGCGCGTCCTACGGGCTCGCGGAGGCGACCGTGCTGGTGTCGGTCACCGAAACGGGCAAGCCGCCGCGTCAGGTCACCTTCGATCGGGACCGGCTGGCGGCCGGCGCCGCGGTGCCCGCCGACGGGGACCGTTCGACCACACTGGTCTCCTGCGGGCGCCCTGCCGGGCAGTGGCTGTGCATTGTGGACACCGACGGTCGTCCGCTGCCGGCGGGCGCGGTCGGCGAGATCTGGGTGAGCGGCCCGAACGTCGGCGAGGGTTACTGGCGGGCGCCGGAGGCTTCGGCCAGCACGTTCGGGCGGACACTTGCCGGTCCGCTGGCGGACGCCGGCAGCATCCGGGAAGGGGACGGGGACGAGCGCGGCTGGCTGGCCACCGGGGACCTCGGGACGATCTTCGAAGGCGAGCTCTACCTGACCGGGCGGCTCAAGGACCTGATCATCGTGGACGGCCGCAACCACTACCCCCAGGACGTGGAGCAGACGGTGGAGGCGCATCCGGCGGTACGGCCGCATTCGGCGGGCGCGTTCGCGATCTCGAACGGGGAAGGCGAGGCCGCGGTCGTGGTATTCGAGCGGGCGAAGGATCTCGCCGCGGACGCCGACCTGGCCGGTATCGCGGCGGCGCTCCGCGCCGAGGTGTCCACCCGGCACGGGCTGAAGCTGCACGACGTGATCTTCATGCCGCCGGGCGGTGTCCCGCGCACGTCCAGCGGGAAGATAAGCCGGGCGCTGTGCCGGGCCCGTTACCAGGACGGCGAATTCGCGCACCGGCGGCTCGCGTGAGCGCCCCGGAGCAGGACGCCGCGGAACTGCGCTCCTGGTTGGTCCGGCGGGTCGCCGGGCTGCTCGGGGTGCCGGAGCGGGAGGTGGATCCGGCAAGGCCGCTGCAGGAGTCCGGGCTGTCCTCGCGCGACGCGATGGGCCTGACCGGTGAGCTGGGCGGGCTGCTCGGCAGGGCACTGCCGGCGACGCTGGTGTGGCAGCACCCGACCATCGGCGCGCTGGTCGCCGCGCTCTCCGAGCAGCCCGGCGCGCACTCGGTCCACAGTGGACACGGCGGACACGGCAGGCACAGTGGACAGAGCGGGCCGGCGTTGCGGCCACCGGACGCGGAGCCGGGGGAGCCGGTGGCGGTGGTGGGCATCGGCTGCCGGCTGCCCGGCGAGGTGGACTCGCCCTCGGCGTTCTGGCGGCTGTTGGCGGACGGTGACGACGGCATCGGCACCGTGCCCGACGGCCGATGGGAGTCCTTCGCCCCGGCCGCGGACCTGGCCGGGCTGCCCGTGCACGGCGGTTTCCTCGCCGACGCCACCGGGTTCGACGCCGAGTTCTTCGGCATCACCCCGCGGGAAGCGGCCGCGATGGACCCGCAGCAGCGCATGCTGCTGGAGGTGTCGTGGGCGGCGCTGGAACACGCCGGCATCCCACCGGGATCGTTGCGCGGCACCAGAACCGGCGTGTTCGTCGGGCTGTCCGCCACCGAGTACGGCTACCTCACCATGACCGACCTGTCCTCGATCGACGCCTGGTCCGGCACCGGGGCGGCGGCCAGCGTCATCGCGAACCGGCTGTCCTACCTGCTGGACCTGCGCGGCCCCAGCCTGGCCGTGGACACCGCCTGCTCCTCTTCGCTGGTGGCCGTGCACCAGGCGGTGCAGAGCCTGCAGCGCGGGGAGAGCTCGACCGCGCTGGTCGCCGGGGTGAACCTGTTGCTGTCCCCGGGTATCACCACGAACTTCCACCGCGCCGGGGTGCTCGCCGCGGACGGCCGCTGCAAGGCGTTCGACGCCGCCGCCGACGGGATCGTCCGCGGTGAGGGCTGCGGGGTCGTGGTGCTGAAGACGCTGAAGCAGGCACGTCGCAGCGGTGACCGGGTGCTCGCGGTGATCCGCGGCAGCGCGGTCAACTCCGACGGCAGGTCGAACGGGCTGATGGCGCCCAACCCCGAGGCACAGGCCATGCTGCTGCGCGACGCCTATTCGGTCGCCGGGGTGGACCCGTCCGCGGTGGACTACGTGGAGGCGCACGGCACCGGCACCCTGCTCGGCGACCCGATCGAGGCCGGTGCGCTCGGCGAGGTGCTCGGCGCCTCCCGCGACAATGGCCGTCCGCTGCTGATCGGTTCGGTGAAGAGCAACCTCGGCCATCTCGAAGGCGCGGCCGGTATCGCCGGGCTGATCAAGGTGGTGCTGTCGCTGGTGCATCGGCGGCTGCCGCCGAGCCTGCACTTCACCTCGCCGAACCCGCATATCGACTTCGACGCGCTCGCCCTGCGCGTGGTCGCCGAGGGCACCGGCTGGCCGCGGTACTCCGGCATGGCCGTGGCCGGGGTGTCCGCCTTCGGGTTCGGCGGCACCAACGCGCACGTGGTGCTCGAAGAGTGGCCCGCGGCCGCCCCGGCCCGACGGGAAACCGGCGACGGACCCCGGATCTTCGCACTGAGCGCGCGGTCCGCGGACGGGCTCGCCGCACGCGCGACCGCGCTGGCCGGGTGGGCGGAGTCCGCCGACGCGGAGGCCGTTTCGCTGGACGCGGTGGCGGACACCCTGGCCCGCCGCCGCGAGCACCTGCCGGTGCGGGCCGCGGTGCTCGCCGAGGACCGGGCCGGACTCGCCGAACGACTGCGGGAACTGGGCCGCGGACATGGCGGGCCGGGGATCGTCACCGGAGAAGCCCACGACACCAAGGAGAACGCTGGGGGTCCGGTGTTCGTGTTCTCGGGCTACGGATCGCAGTGGGCCGGTATGGGACGCGAACTGCTGGCGGGCGAACCCGCCTTCGCGGCCGGAGTGGACGCGCTCGACCCGGTGTTCCGCGCGGAGGCCGGGTTCTCCCTGCGGTCCGCGCTGGCCGGCGAGCTGGAGCCGCCGGACCTGGCCGCCACCCAGCTCGTGCTGTTCGGCATGCAGGTCGCGCTGGCCGGGCTGTGGCGTGCGCACGGGGTCGAACCCGCGGCCGTGCTCGGTCACTCGATGGGCGAGGTGGCCGCCGCGGTGACCGCGGGGGCGCTGGACGTGGCGGCCGGGCTGCGGGTGATGACGACCCGTGCACGGCTGCTCGCCGGGATCGACGCCTCCGGTACCGGCGCGATGGCCGTGGTGGAGCTGTCCCAGGCCGAGCTCGCCGAGCTGGAGGACGACTTCCCGGACATCACAGTGGCGGTGTACGCGTCGCCGAGCCAGTGCACGGTCAGCGGCGACGCCGACCAGGTCACCGCGCTGGTCGGGCACGTGGAGAACCTCGGCAGGCTGGCCAAGCTGCTGCCGGTCGGCGGTGCCGGGCATTCGCCGGCGGTGGACGCGGTGCTCGGCCGGTTCCGCGAAGAGCTGGCCGACCTGGCCCCGGCGGAACCAGTGATTCCCTGCTACACCAGCGTTCTCGACGACCCGCGGGAACGGCCGTCGTTCGATGTCGGCTACTGGGCGGCCAACCTGCGCCGTCCGGTGCGGTTCACCCAGGCACTGGCCGCCGCGCTGGGCGACGGGCACCGCACCTTCATCGAGATCTCCCCGCACCCGGTCGCGGTGGCCGCCATCGAGCAGACCGCGGGTGGGGACGCGGTCGTGCTGCCGAGCTCCAGCCGGAAGCACGGGGACCGGTTCACCTTCCTGGCCGGCCTGGCCAAGCTGCACGTGCTCGGTCACCCCGGGGTGCTGGCGGCCGTCCCGGCCGGACGGTCGCTCGTCGAGCTGCCCGCGCCCCCGTGGCGGCACCGGTCGTTCTGGCCGTCCCGCCCTGCCGGCGCCGGCTCGCGCGGCGGCGGGCATCCGCTGCTGGGCGCGCATGTCGAACTGCCGGAGGGCGACCGGCACGTGTGGCGCGGGGAGGTCGGCACCGAACGGCACCCGTGGCTTGCCGACCACGCCGCGATGGGCGTGCCCCTGTTCCCCGCCACCGGCTACCTCGAGCTGGCGCTGGCCGCGGCCAGCGCGGTGCTGCCTGCCGGCGATGGGCAGCTCCGGGTCGCGGACCTGGAGCTGCATCGGGTGCTTCCGCTGTCGGCCGGCACCGAGGTGACGACTTCGTTGTCCCTCAAGACGTCCCTCAACAGAAACACCGAAGACACGGTCGGCACGGTGAGCGTGCACGCGAAGTCCGATCGCGGGAAGTGGGCCTGCCACGCCACCGCCGAGATCCGGACCGGGCACCGGGAACTGTCCCCGTTCGGCGAGGTCGCCGAGCAGGCGCCGGGGGCCCGCGTGTTCGATCTCTACGGCGCGCTGGACGCGATGGGGCAGAGTTACGGGCCCGCCTTCCGCGGCCTGCGCGGGGTGGTGGCGGTGCCGGGCCGGGCGTCGGCTTCGATCGCGCTTCCCCCGCAGGCCCGTGCGGATTCCGGTTACGCACTGCATCCCGCGCTGGCCGACGCCTGCCTGCACGCGCTGGCCGCGGCGGCCGGTGAGGAGCTCGAGCAGGGCGCCGGGGTCTACCTGCCGCTGGCGCTGGGCGAGGTGACCGTGCACGGCGATCCCGGCCTCGGGGTGCGGGTGGACGCGGTGCTCGACTCGGTCGGCGAATCGCGGGCCGACCTGCTCGGTGCGGTGCAGCTGGTCGACGCCGACGGCGCGGTGCTGGTCGAGTTCGGCCAGGTCTACGCCCGCCGGTTCCAGCGTTCGGCCTTGCCGGTTCCGTTGGCGGACAAGGTTTTCGAGGCTCGCTGGGAACGGGCGGGCCAGTTCGGCGAGCCGGCTGACACCGGTGACCGCGGCTGGCTGGTGCTTTCCGACGCGGCCGGTCCGCGGGTGGAAGCGTTGCGGGCCGAGCTGACCGGCGTCGGTGAGGTGCACACCGCCGGCGTCACCGACCGGGCGGCGCTGGCCGAACTGCTGCGTTCCCGGCGCTCGGTCACCGATGTCGTGCTGATGGCCGGTGCTGACGAGGTGCGCACTGCGGGGTTCGCGGCACCGGAACAGGTCGAGCGGCTGGTGCTGGCCGTCGCCGGGGTGGTCGCGGAGCTGGCCGAGCTGGTCGACCCGCCCCGGTTGTGGCTGGCCTGCTCCGGCGACGGTGGCGGGCTCGGCTGTCTGCGCGGGCTGGTCCGAGTACTCGCCTTCGAGCACCCGGAGCTGCGGGCGAGCCTGGTCGACTTCGGCGAGGACCTCGCGCGGCTGCGCGACGAACTGCTGGCCGGCTCGCCGGAGGACGAGGTGGCCTGGCGTGACGGCGTTCGTCACGTGCGGCGGCTGGCGCATCCCGGTGTGGCGGAACCGGGCCGGGACTTCGCCGTCCGCGCCGGTGCGTACCTGATCACCGGCGGCCTCGGCGGGCTCGGCCTGGTCGCGGCCCGCTGGCTGGCCGAGCGGGGAGCGAGCCGGCTCGTGCTCTCCGGCCGCCGTGGCGCCGGGCCGGACACCGAACCCGCTTTGGCCGCACTGCGCGAGCTCGGGGCCGAGGTGGCGGTGGTGGCCGGCGATATCGCCGAGCCGGGCACCGCCGAGCGGCTGGTCTCCGTCGCCACCGCGGGCGGCCTGCCGCTGCGCGGGGTGCTGCACGCGGCCGGGGTACTGGCCGACGGGGCGGCGATCTCGCTGGCCGAGGACGCGCTCGCGGCGGTGTGGCGGCCCAAGGCGCTGGGCGCGTGGCGGCTGCACGAGGCCACCGCCGGGCACGAGCTCGACTGGTGGCTGGTCTACTCCTCGGCGGCCGCGCTCTTCGGGTCGCCAGGCCAGGCGGCCTACGCCACCGCGAACGCCTGGGTGGACGAGCTGGTGACCTGGCGGCGGGCCAACGGGTTGCCGGGCACGACGATCCAGTGGGGTGCCTGGGGCGAGGCGGGTGCGGCGGCCGGTTCGGCGAACCCGGTGCTCGACCCGCTCGGCTCGGCCGAAGCGCTGGAGGCGCTGGAGGTGGTGCTCGGCCAGGACCGGGTGGCCACCGGGGTGGCCAGGCTGGACAGCCGGACCGTGCTGGCCCTGTTCCCGCAGCTGGCCGCCAGGCCGTTCTTCGAGCTGCTCACCCCGGCGGGCGAGCCGGCGGCGGTGCCGGAGACGGTCGCGGACCAGGACTGGGCCGGCATGGCGGCACTGCGCGCCGGCGACCCGGCCGAAGCACGCGCCGGTCTCGCCGAACGGCTCGCCGCCATCGTGGCCGGACTGATGGGCTTCTCCCCGGACCAGGTCGACCGGCACCGCCCGCTGACCGAACTCGGCCTGGACTCCCTGCTCGCGATGCGCGCGCGGAGCGCGGTGGAACGGGACTTCGGCCTGCCGCTGCCGGTGCCCCTGCTGCTCCGCGGTGCCAGCCTGGCCGACGTCGCCGGGCACCTTGCCGACCAGGCCGGGTTCGCCGCCGGGCCGCCGGAAGACGACCGGCCCGCGGTGATCGGCCCGCGGGACCCCGCCGAGCGCTGGGTGGCCAGGAAGTGGCAGGAGGTGCTCGACGGGGACGAGGGGAACGGCCTGCCTGGAGTGCACGACGACTTCTTCGCGGCCGGTGGCGATCCCGCGCGGGCGGACCGTCTCCGCGCGGCGTTCGCCGGGGAGCTCGGCGCGGTGCCCGAAGCCGAGGCGCTGTTCGCGGTACCGACCATCGCGGTGATGGCCGACCTGCTGCGCGCGGAGATCGAGGGACATCGCCAGGCCGGTGCCGGCCCGGTCCGCGTGCTGCGCGAGGGCGGCACCGACCCGGTGTTCCTGTTCCACCCCGCGGGCGGGCCGACCAGCGTCTACCAGGAGCTGGTCCGACGGCTCGGCGGCGGCCGGCCGGTGTACGGCTTCGAACGACTGGACACAGTGGACACCGTGGAGGAGAAGGCGGCGCACTACGCCGAGCTGGTCCGGCAGCTTCAGCCGGCCGGCCCGTACCGGCTGGGCGGCTGGTCCTTCGGCGGCTGCCTCGCCTACGAGACGGCGCGGCAGCTGACCGCGGCGGGCGAGCGGGTGGACCTGGTGTTCATGATCGACTCGATCCTGCCGCTGGCGGCCGGGGAGCGCTCGCCGGAACAGCTGCTGCTGGACCGGTTCGGCCGGTTCGCCGAGCACATCGAGCAGACCTACGGCATCAAGCTCGACCTGCCGGCGGGGGAGCTGGCCAGGCTGCCCGAGCACGACCAGATCAAGCTGGTCATCGACCACCTGGCCGAGGTGCCCGGGATGGGCCAGGCGGTGCTGCACCACCAGTACACCTCGTACCTGGACGCGCGGGTGGCCGAGCGGTACCAGCCGGAGCCCTACGACGGCCACGTGCTGCTCTTCCGCGCGCAGGACCCGCATCCGCTGACCACCTCGCTGGACCCGCGGTACCTGCGCACGGACGACGCGCTCGGCTGGGACGAGCACTGCGCCCGGCTGGAGATCGTCCGGGTGCCCGGCGACCACCTCTCCATGATCGACCCGCCGAACGTGTCGGTGATCGCGGACGCGCTCGACCCGGCGCTGATGCCGGAGAAGGAGGCGAGCAGACATGACCGGTGACCAGATCCCACCGCCCGCCGGCACGGCAGGCCGGATCTCCGACCTCGCCGCCCGCCGGGACGAGGTGGAGCGCATCGCGGAGAAGCACGCGGTGGACCGGCAGCATGCCAAGGGCAAGCTGACCGCCCGCGAGCGGATCGAGCTGCTGGTCGACCCTGGGTCCTTTGTGGAGCTTGACCAGTTCACCCGGCACCGCTGCGCGGAGTTCGGGATGGACGCCAGCAGGCCGTACGGGGACGGGGTCGTCACCGGGCACGCCACCGTCGACGGCCGCCAGATCTGCCTGTTCTCCCAGGACTTCAGCGTGTTCGGCGGCAGCATGGGGGAGGTCTTCGGCGAGAAGGTGCTCAAGGTGATGGACCTGGCGATGTCCATCGGCTGCCCGATCGTCGGCATCAACGACTCCGGCGGCGCGCGCATCCAGGAGGGCGTGGTCTCGCTCGCTTACTACGCGGAACTGGGGCGCCGCAACGCACACGCGTCCGGGGTGATCCCGCAGATCTCGATGATCATGGGCCCGTGCGCCGGCGGGGCGGTGTACTCGCCCGCCATCACCGACTTCACCGTGATGGTCGACGAGACCTCGCACATGTTCGTCACCGGTCCGGACGTGGTGCGCGCGGTGACCGGGGAGCGGGTCACCGCCGGCGACCTCGGCGGGCCGGCCACCAGCAGCGAGGTCTCCGGCAACGCCCACCACCGCGCGGTGGACGAGCACGACGCGATCGACTGGGTGCAGACGCTGCTGGGCTACCTGCCGTCGAACAACCTGGACCCGGCACCGGAGTTCGGCCACGAGGCCGGTGCCGGCCTCACCGCGGCCGACCTCGAGCTGGACCGGCTGATCCCCGATTCGGGCCACCAGACCTACGACATGGCCGAGGTGATCGCGCGGATCGTCGACGACGGCGAGTTCACCGAGATCCACGGCGCCTTCGCGCCCAACATGATCTGCGCCTTCGCCAGGATCGAAGGCCGCAGCGTCGGGATCGTCGCGAACCAGCCGCGGCACCAGGCCGGGGTGATCGACATCGACGCCTCGGAAAAGGCGGCGCGGTTCGTCCGGTTCTGCGACGCCTTCAACATCCCGCTGCTCACCCTGGCCGACGTGCCCGGCTACCTGCCCGGTCTCGAACAGGAGCGGGCCGGGATCATCCGCCGCGGCGCGAAGCTGATCTACGCCTACTCCGAGGCCACCGTGCCCAAGGTGACCGTGGTGACCAGGAAGGCGTACGGCGGTGGCTACGCGGTGATGGGCTCGAAGCACCTCGGCGCCGACTTCAACCTGGCCTGGCCCACCGCGGAGATCGCGGTGATGGGTGCCGAGGGCGCGGTCCGCGTGCTGCACCGGCGTGAGCTGGCCGCGCTGCCGGAGGCCGAACGCAGCGCGGCCGAGAGCCGACTGACCGAGGAATACCGGCAGCGGCACGCCAGCCCGTACCTCGCGGCCGAGCGCGGGTACGTGGACCTGGTCATCCGGCCGGCGCAGACCCGGCTCGAGGTCGCGCGGGCGCTGCGGACCCTGCGGACCAAGCGACAGACCCTGCCCGCCAAGAAACACGGGAACATCCCGCTCTAGCCCGGAATGTCCTGGCGCTCGTCCCCGACTGGAGGTTTCGGTATGGAGGAGCCCACCGTCCTGTCGTGGGAGGCAGGTGCGGCGGTCGTCCCCCCGCGGCTCGTCCCGGACCAGCAGGACGAGGAGCAGTTGCGGCTCGCCTGCCGGCTCCGGGACTGCCGGGAGAGGCTTGGCCTGCCGCAGCGGGTGGCGGCCCAGTGCCTCGGCATCCCCCGTTCGGCCATCTCCGGCATCGAATCGGGCGCCCGCAAGGTGGAGAGCCTCGAGCTGAAGGCGCTCGCCGCGCTCTACCACCGCCCGGTCGGCTACTTCCTGGACGAGTTCCCCGACGAGGCGGCCCCGGAGGCACCGGGCCTGCGGGTACTCACCGTCGCCTACCTCGGCCTCGGCCACGCGGACCGGGAGCGCCTGACCGACTACGCCGAACTGCTGGTGACCGCCCGCGAACGGCGCCGGATACTGTCCACAAAGGACGCCTGAGTCACGAGGGTGCCGGCTGGGTGACCGGCTTCGGGGTCCGGGTGCGGCGCTTGCCGCGCTCGAGCCACCATTGCGCGACCAGCAGCGGGAGCACCCAGCCGGTCCAGGTGGTCAGGCCGGAGACCGCGACGATGTACGCCTGCTCGTTGCCGCCGAAGGTGGTGTCCAGTTGCGGAGCGAGCGCGATCGCCCATACCACGGCCCAGATCCGGTTCGAGATGATCGACATGGTCAGCGCGAAACTGCGGATCATCCACTTGCGGTGCTCGCCGAACCTGCGGGCGCGGGCCATCCGGAACCCGGTGATGGTGAAGGTCAGCCACAGCAGGGCGAGCATCGTGTTGCTCACCGCCGCCACCGGCCCGAACGGGCTGGCCACGGCCACCGCCAGGCCGGCCACGCCGGAGGGCAGCACCCCGGCGAGCACGTAGACCCGCCCGATCCGGCGGTGCGCCACCGGGTACTTCTGCCGGAACCACGGCCAGATCTGCAGCACGCTGCTCACCATCGCCACCGTCGCGAAGCCGACGTGCGCCACCAGCATCGGGTAGTACCAGCCGAGTCCCGGTGGCGGTGGCACCCGCGAGGCGCGCACGTCCAGCCCGAGGTACGGCGGCAGGGAGAAGGCCAGGAATGCGAGCACGACGAACGCCAGCGGCACCATCCAGGGGCGCCGCCACCACGGGGTGCCCTTCGGTGCTCGCCGGTCGCCCCCGGCCGGTTCCGTGCTCGGTGTGCCTGTCGTGCTGGTGGTCCGCACGGTCATCTTCGCCCCCTGCTGTGCGTGATACGGCGTACGCATGAAAGGTATTCCAGGCTGGGGCGGCCGCCAAGGTGGCGAGGAGAATATGGGGGATTAACCCTGAAAACGCACTAGGGCGGCGATGGTTGTCCGGCTACGTCTTGGCAAGCGTACTAGTGCGCTAGTACGGTGGGGAGATGACCGGTGAGAAGGCGCCGTACCTGCGCATCGCGGAGGACATCCAGCGGCAGATCATCTCCGGCGAGCTGCGCGTTGGCGAGCGGGTGCCGTCCACCCGGCGGCTGGTGCGGGAGCGGGGGGTCGCGATGGCCACCGCCAGCAAGGCGCTGGCCGTGCTTCGCCAGCAGGGGTGGGTGCGGGCGGTGCCGGGCAGCGGGACCGTGGTGAACGAGCACGCCAGGCCGCGGGTGCCCTCGGGTCCGGAGCAAGTACCCGAGAAGGCGCCCGAGACGACACTGAACCGCGGCCGCGTGGTGCGGGCGGCGATCGCGCTCGCCGACTCCGAGGGCAGGGCGGCGTTGTCCATGCGCCGGCTCGCGGCCGAGCTCGGGGTCGGGGTGATGTCGCTGTATCGCCATGTGCCCGACAAGGACGAGTTGCTCCGGCTGATGGCGGACGCCGCGTTCGGCCAGGAGGAGCTGCCCGAGCCAGGCCCGGCGGGCTGGCGCGCGAAACTGGAGCTGTCCGCCCGGCTGCAGTGGCGTGCCTACCGGCGGCACCCGTGGCTCGCGCCGATCATGCTCAACTCGCTGGTCCGCCCGCCGGTGGTGGCCAGCGGGCTGCGGGTGGTGGACTGGGCGCTGCGCGCACTGGACGGGTCCGGTTTGGACGGTCGCACCAGGCTGTACACGGCCGTTTCGCTGCACGGCTATGTCGGCGGGATCGCGGCGAGCAGGGCGTTCGAGGTGGAGAGCGAACAGGACTCCGGGATCACCGCGACGCAGCGCCAGGCGGCGGATCGCGAGCTGCTGACCGGGCTGATCGAGTCCGGACGTTTCCCGGCCCTGTCCGGTGTCTCCGGCGCCGACGCACCCGACCTGGACGAGCTGTTCGAGTTCGGCCTGCAGCGCCAGCTCGACGGGATCGCGGCACTGCTCGCTTCGCGGCGCTGACAGCGGGAAAGGCGCGCACTTTTCCTTCTTTCGTGTTTGTCCTCTGGCGGTTTTTGTCGGGGTTCGGCGGTATTATGGAGGTACATTCGAAACTACGGGGGTTCGCATGTTGTATGTTGATTTCAGTATGTTACCGCCGGATTGGTTGTCGTCGATGAATAAGGTGTCGATTGAGCAGCTCGATGTGTCGCAGGCGGTGGGTGTGGTGATCTCGGCTCGGCGGGCGATCTGTCGCATGCAGGCGGTGCAGGCCCGCGCGATCGCGCAGGTCAGCCGGGCCCGCGGTGGTGCACCGTGGGTCGCGGACGAACTGGCGCCGGAACTGCGGTTGTCCCGTGAAACGACCGCGACCCGGGTGGCCTTGGCGAAGGCGCTGGTGTCCCGGATGCCGTGTCTCTTGGCCGCGATGACCGAGGGCGAGTTGGATATCGAGAAAGCGCGCCAGGCGTTTGATGGCGTGGCGGTATTGTCGGATGAATTGGCCCGTCAAGCCGATGAGATTCTGTCGGCGCGGATCGGCGAGAAGAATCCCAGCAACTGGCGGAAAACGGTCACTCGCGTGGTCGCCAGTCTCGATCCGGAAGGGCAGCAGGCACGGGCGGAGGCTCGGCGCAAGCAGCGGCGGGTCGAGTTGCACCACGAGCCCGACGCGATGGCCTCACTGTGGGCCTACCTCCCGGTCGAAATCGCGACCGCCGTGTACGCCCGCATCGACATGCTCGCCCGGAAGCTCCGCGGTGGCGATGAAACCCGCACCATGGATCAACTTCGGGCCGATGTGCTGGCGGAGTTGCTCCTCGGCAAAGGCTGGGAGGGCTTGGCGGCCCAGGTGTTCATCCATATCCCGCTCGACACCGCGCTGGGTATCCGCGACGACGGCTGCGAGCTGGTCGGCCACGGCCCCATCCCCGGCGACCTCGGTCGCCAACTCATGAACCAACCCAACTCGGTGTGGCGGAAGGTATTGACCGACCCAGTATCGGGCACTGTCCGCGATATCGGCCGCAAGAGGTACCGCCCACCGGCCGACCTCGCCGAGTTGGTTCGGGTGCGGGATCGCACCTGCCGTGCCCCGGGCTGTAATCGCCCCGCGCAACGCTGCGATGCCGACCACTGCACCGCGTGGTCGGACAACGGGGACACCTGCGAGCACAACCTGTGCTGCCTGTGCCGCCACCACCACGGCTTGAAAGACGAGCCCGGCTGGACCTTCGAGTTCGACCCAAGAACGGCCGATTTAACGGTCACCACCCCCACCGGCCGCACCTACTCGACCAGACCAGAGCCGCTGATCGATCCGCCGCCACCACCGAAGATCACCAACGGGCCACCACCCTTCTAGCCATCCGAGTCCTGGGTGAGTGGTCGCCTTGCAGGCGACGCGCGGCACTAAGCCCACCAGCCCGCGCCCAGCCTGGGTAGCCACTTCCGTCGTGGTGGTCCCGCCGCTGTTCGAGCCGCCACCCTTCTAGCTCCTCCGGAAGCGCCCGACAGGAGATCACATCAGCCCGACCAGCCACAACGACACACCTGACAAAGCACGACTAGCCGGGAGACCCGGTCTGCCAGGCGGTCGGGCGGACGACCTGGCGTGCCGAAGGCGGGGTGAGCGTGCTCGTGCCGACGATCCGCCCGGCGTTGTTGATGGCGACCGCGTCGCTGTCGGTGGCGGGCTGGCACGGGCCGAGCTCGGTCAGCCCGCCGTCGCGCCACAGCACGGCTCGCGGCGGCCGGCCAGGTCCCCGATCGGTGCCGGCGACGTCGCCGCCTTCGTTCACCGCGGTAGGGGAGGTGGCCGTGCTGAGCGTGGGCAGGTCGACGATGGCGCCGTCGTGCCAGCGGAACGGGCGTACCTCGCCGGCCGGGGTGCGGCTGCTTCCTACCACGTCGCCGTGCTCGTTGAGCGCCCGCGGCCCGGCCGCGACGGTGCTCGTGCCGGAACCGGCGGCGGCCAGCACCGTGACCTGGTCGCCGGTCCACAGCACGGCCACGTCTCCGGCCGGGGTCCGCAGGGTGCCGGCGATCTGGCCGGCGTCGTTGATCGCGCTGACCGCGACCCCGGTGACGGTGTGCCCTGCCGGGTTCGGCAGCGGCATGCAGCCGGTCACGTCGCAGCGCGCGGCGAAGGCGCCTTCGGAGCCGGGGCCCGCTTCGACTCCGGTCGCGACCTGACCGTTCTCGTTGAGCGCGTTGCCGGTGGTGAAACCGCCGTCGAGGCCGGGGGACCGGATCTCGGTCAGCGTTCCCGCGCGCCACAGCGCGAGCCGGTACCTGTCCTGGCCGGCGCCTTCGGTGCGCACCAGCACATCACCGCGGCTGTTGACCGCGTCGCCGGCGCCGAACCGGCCGGGGGCCAGTTCGACCGCGGTGCCGTCCGGCTGCCAGAGCCGAGCGCTCGCCGGTTTCCCTTGCGGCTGCACGAATCCGGCCACCTGACCGCGGTTGCTCACGGCCACCGGAACGGCGTCCTCGCCGAGATCGATGAGCTGCCCCGAGTCCCACACCACGCCGTGCGTGCCGCTGCGGCCGATCACCCTGCCGTCCTCGGCGACGGCGGTCACCGTCCCGCTTTCGTGACCGGGCAGGGTGCCGAGATCCGCGGGATCACCGGCCGGCGCCGTGGCCCCGGCCGGCGCGACGATACCCGCCACGGCCGCGAGCACGCCGCATGCCAGGACTGTTCCCCTGCTCCGCCTCGCCATGGCCGCGATTATGCTGCGCGGTATGGAAGGCTGGCAAGTAAGCGAATGGCGGGCATGGCGAAAATTGTCATCCGGGTACGGGTAGCCGTCTTGAGTTTCTTTCTTCGCGTATTCGAAATGTGCGTCCCGGCAGCCGGCACGGCGAATTCGGCCTGACCGGTCAGCTCCGCCCGCGGCCGGTCTTCCGTGTCTTCCGTGCCGGGCTGGCGATCCGGGTCGCCACCGCGAAGCCCGCGCCGAGCAGCACCGCGGCCCCGGCCAGCCACGGCCACAGCGGCACCGGGTCCGCCTCCGGTGGCGGCGCGGCGACGGGTGCCCGTGCCGGCGCCGGTGCGGCGACCCCCGATCCTGGCGTGCCGAGGGTGAACGGCACCGTGCCCGAAACCGGATGCCCGTCCGCGGACACCACCCGGTAGCGGATCGTGTAGACCCCGGCCGGCCCCAGCGGTTTCAGCGGCGCGGTGAGCTTGTTGCCGCTGACCGCCGGCGGCCCGCCGGCCCAATCCGAGACACCGTCCGGGCCGGTGACGGCGAGCTCGGGGAACTGCTGTTCCAGCGGTTCGTTGAACTCCAGCACGGTTCGTGCCGGCGCGGTGGCGACCGTGGCGTCCTTGGCCGGGTCGCTGGACACCAGCCGGCTGTGCGCGAAAGCCGCCGGTGCGCCGAACAGCGCTGCGGCGGTGCTGAAGATCGTCACCGCCAGCACCGCCAGCACCGCCGCAGCGCGCCGGGCGGCAGGTCGCGGGCTGGAACTCTCGCCGGTTACGCCGCGTTGGTCGTCGCGCATGGATTCCTCTTTCCGAGCCGGGGTGGGCAGTCCGATGGCCGGCGACGATAGAGGTGCCATGGAGTCACGTGAAGAGCTCCGTGAAACGAACAGGTAAAGCAATTCTCACCGCGTCGGCGTGATCGCCCTTCCGGGGGTGCGGCGCGCGCGGCTGGGAACCGCTTGAAGTGGCTCGATTGTGTGCGGATGCTGCGATATTGCCGCGGTCTCACCGGGCGCGGGCGCTTTCGGCGAAGGTGACTTTACCTGTATTTCATCTGTGGATCACCCGCGGTAACACCCCGGCGGTTTTCTGTCCCGGTCGATGGCCGTTCTTTCTCGACGATCTGAGTATCTGTCGCATTCAATCCGCTATTCGTTACGCGGTCCGCAATTTCGGAGGAGGTCGGGGTAGTGGCTGCACGAGACTGGTCCCCGCGGCGTGAGCACCTGATCGCGGCGAGCCTGACCGGCGCGGTGGTGGTCGTGGTCGGCTACGCCTCGGGAATCGGTGTCCGGACCACGATCCCGGCCGGAGCCGAGGCCGAGGTCAGGGCCGCCGCCCCCGCCGTCCCGGGGGAGCCCGCGGTCCCGCTGCCCGCCGGCGCTCCGCCACCGGTAGGTCCGGTCCCGTCGCTGCCGGCGGCATCGGTCGGTGTACCGGACGTGGCCCTGCCGATGCCACCGATGCCATCGATGCCGGAGGTTCCGGCGATACCCGCGCCCGTGCCGCCGGTGACGGAGGTTCCGTCGACGGGCCCGCTGCCGCCGAACCCGTCCCCGCCCGGCGTCCCGCCCCCGCCCGGCCTGCCCATGCCGCCGGTGCCCGACTGCCAACCCGGTGTGGTGCAACCGGTGCTGGACCTCGCGGGCGGTCTGCCGCTGGTCGGCGACCTCGGCGTGACCGGGCCGTCGGGGTTGCTGGGCACCCTGCTGGGTTACTGCGCGCCGGCCGGGCCGGCACCGGCACCGGCGCCGGAGCACCCCGGTGGGCACGGCGAGACCACGGCCCGCCCGGCGGGGAGCTGACGCGATGGACCTGACTTCGGCCAAGGCGTGGTACGTGCTCGCCAGGTGCGTGGACTACGCCGGGATGACCTTCTTCGTCGGCGGGCTGTTCTTCCTGGCCGTGCTGTGGCCCGCCGGTGGCCGGCATCCAGGCGCCCGCCGGCTGCTGACCGCGGGCTGGGCGGCCGGTCTCCTCGGCACGGTGGCCGCGATCGGGTTCTACGGCGCGTGGAGCGCGCAGCGTCCGCCGGGCGACGCCTTCGACTGGGACCTGCTCAACCAGGTGCTCACCGTCCAATTCGGACGCGTGTGGTTCGTGAAGGCGCTGCTCTGGGTGCTCGCCGCGGTGGTGCTCACCGATCTGCTGCAGCGCGGCGCGGCGGCCGCCAGGTCCACCGCCTGGCGGGTCGGGGCCGGCGCGGTGTCGCTCGGGATGGTGCGCACCACGGGGCTGACCGGGCACTCCGCGGAGGGCAGTGAGCCGCTGGTGAGCCAGCTCGCGGACCTCGCGCACCTGGCCGGTGTCTGCGCCTGGATCGGCGGGCTCGGCATGCTGCTGTTCGGGGTGCTGACCCGGCGCGACCCGCACGAGCTCGCCGAGGTGGTGCCGCGCTATTCGAGGCTGGCGATGGTCTCGACCGCGGTGATCGCCGTTGCCGGCACGGTGCTCGCATTGCAGCGGCTCGGTTCGGTCGGCGAGCTGTTCGGCACCGACTACGGCCTCCTGCTGCTGCTGAAACTGGGCGTGCTCGCGGTCGTGCTGCTGATCGCGCAGCGCAGCCGGGCCTGGGTGGCCCGGCGGCTCGACTTCGCCGTCGTCCTGCGCGGCGACGCCGGCGTCGTGCGCCCCTTCGTCTTTTCCGTCGCCGCCGAGACCACCTTGGTGATCGTGGTGCTCCTCGCGGCGAGCTTCCTCGTCACGGCCAGTCCCGGCCAGTGAACGGTCAAAGTGAAAGGAACCCTTTGATGGACACGCCCCCTACCGCTCCCCGCGCCACCGACGCGCCACCACCGGCGCGGCCCCGGCGGCGCTGGCCGATCGCGGTCGCGATCGCGGCGCTCGCCGTCGCGATGCTCAGCCTGACCGCATTGCGCAACACCGAGGCGCCGCCCGCGGCGACCGGTCAGTCCACCGGGGTGGATCTGGCGGCGCTGTCCGCGCAGAGCCCGCTGGCGGTGCCGCTCTACGACCAGCTCGCTCAGGGCGGTGCGGCACCGGCGGCCGCCGCGGCGACGGCGATCGAGATCATGGACTACAAGTTCTCGCCGGCCACCGTCACCGTGGCGGTCGGGGACACGGTGACCTGGACCAACCACGACACGGCCCCGCACAACGTGGTGGTCACCGACGGGCCGGAGAAGTTCACCTCGCCGACCCTGCAGCAGGGCGGCACCTTCAGCTACACCTTCACCAAGTCCGGGACCTACTCCTACTACTGCGCCATCCACCCGGACATGAAGGCGGCCGTGACGGTGGGCGGTTCCGGCACCCCGCCAACCTCCGAGCCCAGCACGCCGCCGAGCTCCGACCCGAGCAGCCCGCCGTCCTCCTCCTCGCACTCGATGCCCACCCCGGCCCCGCCGGGCGACGGCGACTGCGTGGTCAAGGGCGTGCTCCAGCCGGTCATCGACCACATCAAGGCCGCGCACCTGGAGACCTCACCCGGTCAGCAGGTGCAGGACATCCTCAACCTGGACCAGTACATCAAGACGCACACGGTCTGGCTGGAGAACGTGCTCGCCCCGGTGTTCAACGGCTCGGTGGACAAGGTGGTCGTGGACACGCTGAAGCCGATCATCGACCACATCAAGAGCGCGCACCTGGAGGTCTCGCTCGGTCAGCAGGTGCAGGACATTCTCAACCTGGACCAGTACATCAAGACGCACACGGTCTGGCTGGAGAACGTGCTCACCCCGCTTATCAACCAGGCGACCTGCTAGCCGATTTCCGTTGCACGGCCACGCGTGGGCCCGCCCAGCCCACGCGTGGCCACCCCATCCCCGCACCATCCCTGCGCCGCTGGAGTTCCCGTGCCGATCGAAACCGAAACCCCGCGCCTGCGCGGCGTGGACCCGCCCCTGTGGGATGGTCGCCCGCTGCTCGGCTCGTACCTGCTCCGCCGCGACCGGTGCGTGGTCGAGCTGTCCGTCCGGCCCTGGTTCCGCGCGAGGCTCACCGCGTTCAGCGGCAGCCTCGAGATCGGGTACGCCGCAGGGGAAAACGAGCTGACCGCCGAACTCGACACGTCCTCGTTGTGGACCAACGTGCCGCTGCTCGCCGGGAAGCTGGCCGGCCGCGCGCGGGAGTTCCCGGTGATCTCCTTCGCCGGCACCGAACCCGGGTTCGCCGGGGACGCACCGGAGATCACCGGCCGCGTCGAGTGCGGCGGCACGAGCAGGGAGTTGCGGCTGCACGGCGCGCCGTGGCGGGTGGAACGGGCGCGGATCATCGTGTGGGTGCGCGGGGTGCTGCCGCCGCCCCGGCAGCGGGCACGCGGAGCCGGGCCGGTGCTGGACGCGATCCTGCGGCGCCCGCTGCATGTCGAGGTCGCCGCGGAGTTCCTCCGATGAGGCGCGCGGCAGCGCTGGCACTGGCCGCGCTGATCGTGTTCGCGAGTGCGTCGCTCGGGCCGGCTCCCGCGGTCGCCGCCACCCAGCAGGTGATGATGCAGGACTACGCGTACTCGCCGGCTGCCCTGACCATCCGCGCCGGCGACACCGTCACCTGGATGCAGCACGACTCCGCCCCGCACGACGTGGTCACCACCAGCGCCCCGGTCGCGTTCCGCAGCCCGCAGCTTTCCGCGGGGCAGAGCTGGAGCTACACCTTCCGCACCCCGGGCAGCTACTCCTACTACTGCTCGGTGCATCCCAGCATGCGCGCCCAGATCATCGTGCAGCCCGCGGCCGCACCTCCGCAGCAGCCATCCCGGCAGCCCGCGCCGGTCCCGCCGGCCGCGCCGAAAGCGCCGGCGGCCGGCTCGACCAAGGCACCCGCGGTTCCCTCCGCCGTGCCGTCGAGCCCGGCCGCGTCACCGGCACCGGCGGACGCCGTGTCCACCCAGATGCCCGCGCAGGCCGCCGTCGAGCCGCCGGCCGCCGTGCCGGCCATGCCCGCGGTCGCGCCACAGGCCGCACCGGCACCGGTCACCTCACTCGATCCGATGCTGCTGGTCGCCGGCCTTGTCACCGCCGTCGCCATCGGCTGCCTGCTGCTGCTCGGCTCCCGGCGCGCCTGAACCGTGAAATCGGGCAAGGTACCTTCGTCCCCGTGTTCGGTGATTTGTCAACCAAACCCGGGACCGGCCGCAGGTACCGCCCGGAGCTGCAGGGACTGCGCGCGCTGGCGGTGCTGCTGGTGGTCGTCTACCACATCTGGCTCGGCCGGATTTCCGGTGGCGTGGACGTCTTCTTCCTCATCTCCGGCTTCCTGATCACCGGGCAGCTGGTCCGCGCGGCCGGTCGCGGCGGGATCGAGTTCGGCCCGATGTGGGGCCGGATGATCAAGCGGCTGTTCCCGGCCGCGCTGACCGTGCTGCTGGCCGTCATCGTGGCCGGCGCGCTGCTGCTGCCGGAGAACCGCTGGCTGCAGACCATCAAAGAGGTCGTCGCGTCGGCGCTGTACCTGGAGAACTGGCGGCTGGTCGCGGACTCGGCCGACTACTTCACCCAGCACGACGCGGCCAGCGTGGTGCAGCACTTCTGGTCGCTGTCCATCCAGGGGCAGTTCTACCTGCTCTGGCCGCTGCTGGTCGCGGGCGTGGCGCTGGCGGCCCGCGCCGCCGGGCGGAGCCTGCGGAACTCGCTGCTCAGCACGTTGCTGGTGGTCTTCGCCGGATCGCTGACCTACTCGGTCTGGCTGACCGCGGTGAACCAGCCGCTGGCCTACTTCAGCTCGCTGACCAGGGTGTGGGAGTTCGCCCTCGGCGGCCTGCTGGCACTGGCCGTGGACGCCGGCACGCTGCCGCGGCTGCTGCGGATCGCGCTCGGCTGGGCCGGGGTCGCCGGGCTGGTGCTGTGCGGCCTGGTGCTGCAGGTCGGCCAGGTGTTTCCCGGGTACCTCGCGCTGTGGCCGACGCTGTCCGCCGCACTGGTCATCGCCGCCGGCGGCACCGGCGCCCGGTTCGGCGCCGACCGGTTGCTGGCCTCCCGGCCGCTGCGGTACCTCGGCGACCTCAGCTACGCGCTGTACCTGTGGCACTGGCCGATCCTGGTGTTCTACCTGGTCGCCCGCGGTCGCGAGCGGGTGGGCTTCACCGGCGGGATGGCGATCATCGGGCTGTCGCTGGTGCTGGCCGCGGCGACCTACCACCTGCTCGAGAAGCCGGTGCGGGAGTCCAGGATCGGGCTGCGCACCAGGTGGGGCGCCTACCGGTTCGGGGTGGCCATGCTGGTGCCGGTGCTGCTGGCGGCGGGCGGCTGGCAGCTGACCGGCCTGCGCAAGGCCGGCAACTACGCGGGAGGGGCCGGTGACCTCGACTATCCCGGCGCGCTGGCCATGGCGCCGGGGTTCGAGTACCGGGGTGCGCCGGATCCGCCGCTGATGCCGTCGTTCGTCACACTGGCCGAGGACTACGCCCGGATCGACGAGCGGCACTGCACCACCGCTGCGCGCAGCGAGGAACTCCAGGTCTGCTCGACCGAGACCGCCGGGCCGCCGTCGCGGCGGATCGTGGTCGCCGGCGACTCGCACGCGCAGCAGTTCATCGGCGCGCTGCTGCCGATCGCGGAACGGGAGAACTGGCAGGTCGTCGCCATGCTGCGCGGCGGCTGCCCGTTCTCCACCGACTCCGAGACGGTGCCCGGCGACCAGCCCTGCGTGGACTGGAACTCCGCGGTGGCCGAGGAGATCCTCGAGCTCCGGCCGGACGCGGTGTTCACCATCGCCACCAAGGACGTGCGGCCGGGGGCGACCGAGCACACCCCGCCCGGTTTCGTGAACCAGTGGCGCAAGGTCGACGCCGCGGGGATCCCGGTGCTGGCCGTGCGGGACAACCCGCGCTACAACGACTTCGCGCCGCCGCTCTGCGTGGAGGCCAATGGCCCGGACGCCCCGGAATGCCGCACCCCGCGAGCCGAGCTGTACGCCCCCGAGCCGCCCTATGCCGGGCTGGCCGACGTGCCGGCGAACGTGTCGTTCCTGGACTTCAGCGACTACTTCTGCGAGCAGGAAAGCTGCCCGCCGGTCATCGGCAACGTGCTGGTGTACATGGACGACAACCACGTCAGCGCCACCTACATGACCACCATGTCCACCATCCTGGAGGACGCCGTCCGCTCCGCGCTCGGCTGGCCGGAGCCCGCCGCGTCCGGGCCGGCCTGACCGCGGATTGCTAGTGTCCTCCGGTCGGCGAACGTGCGGCCAGTGGTGGGAGAGTGAACGCGATGACGCAGGAACCCGTGGTCCTGCCCGCGGAATGGCAGGACACACCGGTGACGGTCGTCATCCCGACCTACAACGAGGCCGGCAACCTGCCGAAGGTGATCGACGCGCTGGACCGGCTGCCGCTGGCCGGTCTCGGTGTCGTGGTGGTGGACGACGGCTCCCCGGACGGCACCGGCGACCTTGCCGACGAGCTGGCCGAGCGGTGGAACGCCACCCGTTCGCGGCCGATGACCGTGCTGCACCGGACGGCGAAGAACGGCCTCGGCCGTGCCTACGTCGCGGGCATGACCGCCGCCCTCGACGGTGGCGCCCGGTACGTCGTGCAGATGGACGCCGACCTTTCGCATCCGCCGGAGAAGATTCCCGCGATGCTCGGCACGGCGCTGTCGAACGAGGCCGGGGTGGTCATCGGTTCCCGCTACGTCAACGGCGGGCAGCTCGACGCGGACTGGCCGCTGAACCGGCGGCTGCTGTCGAAATGGGCCACCTTCTACGTCAACCGGATCCTGCCGCTCCGGCTGCGCGACGTGACGGCCGGGTTCAAGCTGTGGTCCGCCGCGGCCCTGCGCGACATCCGGCTGGACAAGGTCCGGTCCAACGGTTACAGCTTCCAGGTGGAGTGCAACCACCGTGCCGTGCAGGCGGGGCACGTGCTGCTCGAAGTGCCGATCTACTTCAGCGAACGGACCGACGGCGCGTCGAAGATGACCCTCGCCGTGAAGATCGAGTCCGCGCTCACCCCGTGGCGGCTGCGCCGGAAGCGCTGAACCACCGCGGAAATCCGGTGCGCCGCGGCCCGGTTTGCGGCAGGCTCGGGTGATGGTGATCTTGGACAACGGGTACGAGGTGGACGACGATCCGGCGCGGGTGGACCGGGACGCGCTGTGGGAGTTCCTGTCCACCTCGGCCTACTGGGCCCGCTGGCGGACCCGCGAGCACGTGCACCGCCAGCTGGACTGCGCCTGGCGCGTGGTCGGGGTGTACCGCGGCGGTGAGATGGTCGGTTTCGCCAGGGCGATTTCGGACGGGGTGTCGCTGGCCTATCTCGCGGACCTGTACGTGCTGGACAGCCACCGCGGGCACGGCCTCGGCAAGGAGCTGGTCCGTGCGATGGTCGAGGAGGGCCCCGGCGCCGGGCTGCGCTGGCTGCTGCACACCGACGACGCACACGGGCTGTACCGGCAGTTCGGCTTCGCGGAGCCGGACCACACCTTCCTGGAACGCCCGCGCCCGTCCTGACCTCACGAGACACAACAGCTAGGAACCGTTCAGCAGCACCGGAAGGGCGGTCAGCCCGCGGATCCGGCCACTGCTCAGCCAGTGCGGGGCGGTCGCCGGCCCGGCCGGGCGCAATCGCGGGAATCGCCGTAGCAGGGCGGAAAACGCGATCTCGGCTTCCATCCTTGCCAGCGGCGCGCCGACGCAGTAGTGGATGCCGTGGCCGAAGGCGACATGCCCGGCGGACTCGCGGTCGAAGTCGAGGCGGTCCGGTTCGTCGAACTTCGCCGGGTCGCGGTTCGCCGAGGTGAGCGCGATGTGCACGAACTCGCCGGCCGGGATCTCGGTGCCGTCGATCACCACCGGCTCACCGGTGTAGCGGGTGGTTGCCAGGTTGACCGGGCCGTCGTAGCGCAGGAACTCCTCCACCGCGGCCGGGATCAGCGCCGGGTCCGCGAGCAGCGCGTCGAGCTGCTTTTCGTCGCACAGCAAGGCGTGCATGCCGTTTCCGATCAGGTTCACGGTCGTCTCGTGCCCGGCGACGAGCAGCAGGAAGGCCGTCGAGACGAGTTCGCGCTCGCTGAGCCGGTCGTCCTCGTCCCGCGCGTGCACCAGCGCGGAGAGCAGATCGTCCGCCGGCCGCTCGCGTTTGGCCTGCACCAGCCCGGTCAGGTACCGCGTCATCTCCCTGGCGGCCGCCGGCCGGTCCCGGCTGTCTGCGGTGAGCAGGGTGATGATCCAGCCCCGGAACTCGTCGCGGTCGGCGAACGGGACGCCGAGCAGTTCGCAGATCACCGTGGTCGGCAGCGGCACGGCGAACGCTTCCATCAGGTCCACCTCGTCGCGGGCGGCCATGTCGTCGAGCAGCCCGGCGGTGATCTCTTCGATCCGGGGCCGCAGCTTCTCCGTCGCACCGGGGGTGAAGGCCTTGTTCACCAGCTTGCGCAGCCGGGTGTGGTCGGGTGGATCGGCGTTGAGCATGTTGTTGGTCAGCGACTGGCCGGCGTTGGAGACCGCCCGCCCGTGTTCGCTGAGCAGCTTCTCGGAACCCGCCACGGCTTTGCGCAGCCGCGGGTCGGCCAGTGCCGCCCTGCTCTCGGCGTAACCGGTGATCACCCAGCCGGGCAGCCCGGTGGGATACTGGAGCCGGTGCACGCTCCCGCGCTCACGCAGCCGCCGGTAGACCCGGTGCGGGTCGGCGAAGAACTCGTCGTCCAGCACCTCGGATTCGTCACCCATCGAGCCCTCCCGCGCGCCGTCACTCACCACTCACCGCCATCCCACGGTAGCCGCTATCTCGCCCCTCGTCCGCCCACCCGAGTCCCACACTGCCACCCGCCGAGTCGACCATTCACGCCCGGCGAGTCGACCCTTCGGGCCGGGCGAGTCCCTCGTTGGCGCAACGCGAGTGGCCACCCCAGGGGGATTCGCAGGGATCCATGTCACCCGCCCGGCCGGGCGAACAAGGGCTATTCCAGCCGCGCCAACCGGCAGCATCTGGCCCGGCGCGGCATCAGGGGTTGTTTCGCTAATGGCAGCGTGATGGCACGTGGTTGCGGATCATGGCATCGGCCGTTCGCGCAGCGGGCTGACCACCAAGTTGCACCTGGCGTGTGAGCAGGGGCAGATACCGTTGGCGTTGGTGATCACATCGGGCTAGTGGGCCGATTCGCCGCAGTTCACAGTGGTGTTGGAGCGTATCCGGGTGTCGTGTTCGGCGGGCTGGGACGTCTCCGGACCCGGCCGGTGATCGTGCGGGGCGACAAGGCTTACGGCGGTCGGGCGGCGAACCGGGACTACGACCGACTCGCACGCAAATACCTCGGCGCACTCCACTCCGCCAGCACACTCGCCTGGTTCACATGATCCGCCTGAAACTTCACTAGAAGGGTGGTGGCTCGTCGGCGATTTTCGGAGGGGGCGGGTCGAGAAGTGGCTCCGGTCTGGTTGAGTAGGTGCGGCCGGTCGGAGTCGTGACCGTTAAATCGGCCGTTTCAGGGTCGAACTCGAAGGTCCAGCCTGGCTCATCCTTCAGGCCATGGTGGTAGCGGCAGAGGCAGCACAGATTGTGTTCGCAGGTGTCCCCGTTTTGCGACCATGCGGTGCAGTGGTCGGCATCGCAACGTTGGGCCGGGCGGTTGCAGCCGGGGGCTCGGCAGGTGCGATCCCGGACCCGGACGAGTTCGGCGAGGGCTGCGGGTGGGCGGTATCTCTTGCGGCCGATGTCGCGGACAGTGCCCGTTACCGGATCGGTCAACACTTTCCGCCAGACACTGTTGGGCTGGTTCATGATCTGACGACCCACCTCCGCCGGGATCGGACCATGACCGACCAGTTCGCAGCCGTCGTCGCGGATACCCAGCGCGGTGTCGAGCGGGATATGGATGAACACCTGGGCCGCCAAGCCCTCCCAGCCTTTGCCGAGGAGCAACTCCGCGAGCACATCGGCTCGAAGTTGGTCCATCGTGCGGGTTTCCTCGCCGACCCGGAGCTTGCGGGCGAGCATGTCGATCCGGGCATAGACGGCGGTCGCGATCTCAGCCGGGAGGTACGCCCAGAGTGAGGCCATCGCATCCGGCTCGTGGTGCAACTCGACGCGGCGCTGCTTGCGACGGGCTTCGGCCCGCGCCCGCTGCCCCTCCGGATCGAGACTCGCCACCACCCGAGTGACCGTTTTCCGCCAGTTACTCGGATTCTTCTCACCGATCCGTGACGACAGAATCTCATCCGCTCGACGAGCTAATTCATCCGACAGTACCGCCACCCCATCAAAGGCTTGACGAGCCTTGTCGATATCCAGCTCACCGGCGACCATCGCCGCCAACAGACACGGCATCCGCGACACCAACGCATCGGCCAACGCCACCCGGGTCGCGGTCGTGTCACGGGACAACCGCAACTCCGGCGCCAACTCATCCGCCACCCACCGCGCCCCACCACGAGCACGGCTGACCTGCGCGATCGCCCGGGCCTGGATCGCCTGCGCACGACAGATCACCCGCCGCGCCGAGATCACCACCCCCACCGCCTGCGACGGATCGAGGTGCTCGATCGTCGACTCACGCAAACCGAACAACCACTCCGGCGAAAGCGCACCAAAATCAACCTTCGGAGCCATCCGCAAAAGAACACAGGACACCAGAACCTCCTCAGTTCTGAATACCCCTCCACAATACCGCCGCCCCACGACAAAAAACGCCCACAACCAAACACGAAAGAGGGAAAGAAAGTCGTACGCGCTGAGGGGGAAACCAGCTCCGGTGTGCTGGGACAGGTCGACATCGAAACCAAAGCTTGGCAAGCAGACGAAGTGCTTGTCCTGGAAGGAGATTCCGATACCGAACCGCACCCGAACATGGTCGCACTGTGGTGATACAGCAGGCGGGTCGGTATCCGCACCGGGGCGCCACAACCCGCATAACGTCCTTCACGCGAAAGCGCCGGGTCTGGTCGAAGAAAACCGTACCCCTCGACCGGGCAGATTCAGGAACGGACGTACAACGCCGACCGGCCCGCATATCGCGCTTGCGCGCCCAGCTCCTCCTCGATGCGGATGAGCTGGTTGTACTTGGCCGTGCGGTCCGAACGGGACAACGAGCCGGTTTTGATCTGGCCGCAGCCGGTGGCGACCGCCAGATCCGCGATGGTGGTGTCCTCGGTTTCGCCGGAACGGTGCGACATGACCACCGTGTAGCCGGCCTTGTGCGCGGTGTCCACCGTGGTGAGGGTCTCGGTGAGCGAACCGATCTGGTTCACCTTCACCAGGATCGAGTTGGCGACACCGTCCCGGATGCCGTCGTTGAGCCGGTCGACATTGGTGCAGAACACATCGTCGCCGGTGAGCTGGCACTTGTCGCCAAGCAACCGCATCAGCAGCTTCCAGCCCTCGAAGTCGTCCTCCGCCATGGGGTCTTCGATCGACGCGATCGGGTATCGAGAGACCAGGTCCGCGAGGTACTGCGCGTGCTCCTCGATCGACCGCTTCGTGCCCTCGCCCGCGTAGTCGTAGACCCCGTCACTGAAGAATTCGGACGTAGCCGGGTCCATGACCAGGGAGATCTCCGCACCGGGTGTGTAACCGGACTTCTCGATGGCATCGACGACGAACTGCAGCGCCTCGTCGGAGGTGCGGAGGTCGGGAGCGAAGCCGCCTTCATCGCCCACGCCGGTGCTGTGGCCGGCATCCGACAGCGCCTTGCGCAGAGTGTGGAAGACCTCGGACCCCATGCGCACGGCCTCGAAGAAGTTCTCCGCTCCGATCGGCGCGATCATGAACTCCTGGAAGTCCAGTGCGTTGTTCGCGTGCGCTCCACCGTTGATGATGTTCATCATCGGTACGGGCAGCAGTCGGGCGTTCGCCCCGCCGACGTAGCGGTACAGCGGTACCTGGTGCGCCGCGGCCGCGGCTTTCACCGTGGCCAGCGAGACACCGAGAATCGCGTTGGCTCCCAGCTTCCCCTTGTTGGGCGTGCCGTCGAGCGAAATCATCACCTCGTCAACCAGCGCCTGGTTCTCCGCTTCGACTCCCACCAAGGAGTCCGCTATGACACTGTTGACCGCTTCGACCGCTTTGCGAACGCCCTTGCCGTGGAAGCGCGAAGCCTCGCCGTCACGGAGCTCGACGGCTTCGTTGGCGCCTGTCGACGCACCGGAGGGAACCGCGGCACGGCCCATCGACCCGTCCTCCAGCAGGACATCCACCTCGACGGTCGGGTTACCCCTGCTGTCCAAGACTTCGCGTCCGACAACTCGGGTAATCGCGGTCATCATGCTCCTTCTGGGAAAGCCATTCGGACGTCGGCATCTTCCCATGGCCGGGGTTACCAGGTGACCGGTAGCCCGACCAGCCCGCGCACCATCCTGCCGTGGCGCCAGGACAGGTCGCCGGGCGGCGCGGCGAGCCGCAGGCCGGGCAGCCGGCGGAGCAGGGTGCCGATCGCGATGCGCAGCTCGGCCTTGGCGAGCTGGGCGGCGACGCAGAAATGCGGGCCGTACCCGAACGCGAGGTGCGGGTTGGGTTTCCTGGTCAGGTCCAGTTCGTCGGGCCGGTCGAAGACCCGCTCGTCCCGGTTGGCCGCGTCGAGCTGAACCAGCACCGCGTCCCCGGCGCGGACGACCATCCCGCCCAGCTCCACGTCCTCGGTCGCGATGCGGGTGAAGCCGGCCGAGGTCACCACCGGGGTGAAGCGCAGCAGCTCCTCGATCGCGGTGTCCAGCAGACCGGGATCGGCGCGCAGCGCGGCCAGCTGGGCCGGATGGGTCAGCAGGTTGTAGACGAAGTTGCCGATGTGGTTCGACGTGGTCTCCAGCCCGGCGTAGAGCAGGGTCACGCCGAGGACCACCAGCTCGTCCTCGCTGAGCCGACCCTCCACGTCGCGCGCCTGCACCAGCGCGCTGAGCAGGTCGTCGGCCGGTTGTGCCCGCCGCAGGTCCACCAGTTCCGCCAGGTAGTCCTTGAGCCTGGCGAAGGCCGCGATGATCTCTTCGGGAGCGAAGGCGGTGGTGGCGAGCGCGACGTCGATCCAGCCGGTGAACCGGTCCCGGTCGGCCACCGGCACGCCGAGCATGTGGCAGATGATCGTGACCGGCAGCGGCAGCGCGAGCCCCGCCACCAGGTCCGCCGGCGGGCCCTGCGCCTCGATCCGGTCGAGGAGCTCGTCGGTGACCCGCTGCGACTCCCCGGCCAGCTGGTCCAGCCGGCGCGGCGTGAACGCCGTGGACACGAGCCTGCGCAGCCGGTTGTGCTCGGGCGCGTCCATCGTGTGCAGGGTCGGGTCCTTCAGCAGCCGGGGTGACGTCCTCGGCACGTCGCGGCCCAGCAGCGCGGCCCGGCTGAACCGCGGGTCGCTCAGTACCAGCCGGACGTCCTCGTGCCGGGTCGCCAGCCAGGCGTCGCCTCCGTAGGGCAGCCGGATCCGGCTCAGCGGCTCGTGCTCGCGAAGCCGGGCGTATTCGGGTTCCAGGGCGAGCCGTGCCGGATCGCGGAAGGGGTACGTGCGGGGTTCTCGGCCGGTGGTGGTCATGCTGGAAAAGTCGGGTCGCGGCGGGGAAAAGTTCCGGGGAGCGCCCGTGATTTGTGCCGATCTGCTAAGCCTGCCACCCCTTCTGCTGATCGAGATGAGTACATTTCGGGGGTATTTGACACCGGTGTCGGCCGGTGAATACCATCCGGTAACTTCGATTTAACGACCGGCTCGTCGAAATTCCGGTCACCGAAAAATTGCGAGTCCTTCCGGTAGTGAACGCTATTCTGATCGAGGTGCGATGAACGCTATTCCTGGTCCGGATTCCGCTGGTGAGTCGTTCGCGACGCTGCTGCACCACTGGGCCCGGCAGCTGGCCGACGAGACCGCGCTGACCTTCCTGGACTACAGCGAAAGCGTCGACGCCAAAGCCGTCTACCTCACCTGGTCCGAACTCGACGAGCGGGTGAGCGCGGTGGCCGCCCGGCTGCTCGAATCCGCCGCTCCCGGCGAACGAGCGGCGATCGTGGCGGACCAGTCGGCGGATTACGTGGTGGCTTTTCTCGGCGCCATCCGGGCCGGGATGATCGCGGTGCCGCTGTTCTCCCCGGGGCTGCCGGGGCACGCGGAACGGCTGGCCACGGTGCTCGCGGACGCCGAGCCCAGCCTGCTGCTCACCACCGCCGGCAAGGTCGGTGAGGTGACGGCTTTCGTGGCGTCCCAGGCGATGCGCGCGCCGGATGTGATCGCAGTGGACACCGCCGAGCCGGTGCGGGGCGAGCACGAATGGCCGGTGCCGGCACCGGACGATCTCGCGTACCTGCAGTACACCTCGGGCTCCACCAGGACACCGGCCGGCGTGATGCTGGCGCACCGCAACGTGCTCGCCAACGCCAGGCAGGCCTGCCGCGCGTACGGCGCCGAGCCGGGGCTCAACACCACGGTGAGCTGGTTGCCGCTGTACCACGACCTTGGGCTGATGCTCGGCATCGGCGCACCGATGGCGGGCGGCATCGGCTCGGTCCTGATGGACCCGCTGGCCTTCCTGGGACGGCCGGGCCGCTGGCTCCGCGCGCTGTCGCTGAGCCCCGGCGCGATCAGCGCGGGACCCAACTTCGCCTTCGCCTACACGGCTTCGCGGGTGCCGGAGGCGGAAAAGGTCTACCTCGAACTGGGGGGCGTCTCCGCACTGACCAACGGCAGCGAACCGGTGCTGCCCGCCACCATCGCCCGGTTCCAGGACGCCTTCGCGGAATGCGGCTTACCGCCGAACGTCCAGCGGGTTTGCTACGGGCTGGCGGAGGCGACGCTGGTCGTGTCGGTCACCGACGCGGACAAGCCGCTGCGCCAGGTCACCTTCGATCGGGACCGGCTCGCCGCGGGCACGGCGGTGCCGGTGGTCGGCGGCGAAGGTGCCACCACGCTGGTCTCGTGCGGCCGCCCGGCCGGGCAGGAGTTGCTGATCGTGGACCCGGCGACCCGGCGGCCGCTGCCTGCCGGCGAGGTCGGCGAGATCTGGGTGAGCGGACCGAACATCGGTGCCGGCTACTGGAAGAAGCCGGACGATTCGGTGGCCACCTTCGGGCTGAGCCCCGCCGTCGCGGCCGGGGAGGAGCCCGGCCGCGGGATGGACGGCAGGGGCTGGCTGGCCACCGGGGACCTCGGCCTGCTGTTCGAGGGCGAGCTGTACATGACCGGCCGGTCCAAGGATCTGATCATTGTGGACGGTCGCAATCACTACCCGCAGGACATCGAGCAGACCGTCGAAGGCAACCCCGCGGTCCGGCCGCATTCCGCCGGTGCCTTCGCCGTCGCGGGGGAGGAGGGGGAGAAGGCGGTCGTCGTCCTCGAACGCTCGAAGCGGGATGACGCGTCCGAGCTGGACCTCGGCGAGGCCGGTGCGGCGATCCGCGCCGAGGTGTCCCGGCTGCACGGGCTCGGTCTGCACGACATCGTCTTCGTCCCGCCCGGCGAGGTGCCGCGGACCTCCAGCGGCAAGATCAGCAGGGCGCTGTGCCGATCCCGTTACCTGGACGGCACGTTCACCGGCCGCCGGCTCTCCTGACCGGGCGGTTTCAGAAGCACGCCGAGCGTCGAAGCCGGGCACACCGCTGCAGGAAATTTCCTGCGGCGGTTCCCTGCTTTTAACAGGCTGATGACGGATCCCCGGCCACCTCTTGTGGTTTACTGCTGACGGAGGGGCTCGAATGGACTACTCACCCTGAGAAAAGTGCTACTAAACGTAACTGGCACCCCTGGGATCCGTGCGCGAGCACCGTGGCTGGCGCAGACGGACGCAGGTAGCGGGGCATCCGGACACTATGTGTGACCGTGCCTGTGCGCAGGTGAGTTCTCGCGGTTGATCACCCCGGGGGACCTTGACGAGTCGACGGCGCGCTTCTGGAACGGAGGAGATTTGAATCTCGAGAACCCTGTGCTGGTGGATCCCTACGGCTCCGGTGTGCTGAGCAAGGATCTGCCTTCGGAGTTCGAGCGGTTGCGGCTGCTGGAGGAGTCGATGGACCCCACCACGCTGGGGGTGCTCGACCGCCTGCCGATGGAGTCCTCGTGGCGCTGCCTCGAACTGGGTGCCGGCGCCGGCTCGGTCGCCTACGAACTCGCCCGGCGCTGCCCCGATGGCGGGGTGGTGGCCGCGGACATCGACCCGCGGTACCTCGACGCGGAGTTCAAGTCCAATTTGGACATAGTGCGCTTCGACGTCCGCCACGACGACATGCCGGCCGGCGATTTCGACCTGATCCACTGCCGGCTGCTGCTCGAGCACTTGCCGGAACGCGAGCACATTCTCTCGAAGATGGCCGAATGGCTGGCGCCGGGCGGCTGGCTGGTGGTGGAGGACGGGTACTGGTTCCCGCCGGGCGATTCGCTGTACCCGGAGATCGGGCGGGTGACCGCCGCGCTGGTCGCGCAGTTCGAGTCACAGGGCGCAGATATGCGGTGGAGCCGCCGGCTGCCGAGCCTGATCTCCCGCGCCGGCCTTGCCGACGTGGACGTCGCGATGACGCCGCTGTACCTGGGACAGGCCGGCGTGACCAAGGCCTTCGACCGCCATCTGCGCAAGACCATCGACCAGGTCGGGCCGGTGCTCGCGGAGTCGGGGCTGGTCACCGAAGAGGACCTGGCCGGCGCCTACGCCACCGCCGCCGACCCGGACTTCCTGGAGCTGGTGGTCACCCTGGTGTCGTCATGGGGCCGCCGTCCGGTCGGCTGAGCCGGCCCTGGCGGTACTGGATGAGGAACAGGTCCGGCGGGGAAGTGAGCGGCTGAACGCTGTCCAGCCGCAGTCCGGCCGCCGCGCCGATGGCGGTGAGCTCCGCCTCGCTGCGCTCTTTCCCGCCAAGGGTGAGCAACATGTGCAGGTCCGCGGCGGCGACCCGGACGTGCTCGTCGCTGTCCCGGATCACCCGGTCGACGAGCAGGACCTTCCCGTCCGGCCCGGCGGCCTCGGCGCAGCGCCGGAGGATCGAGACGGCTTCGGCGTCGGCCCAGTCGTGGATGATGTTCGCCAGCAGGTACACGTCGCCACCGGCAGGCAGGGGATCGAAGAAGCTCTGCCCGCGGATGTCGAAGCGGTCCCGTAGCTCGGGGGAGTCGAACGCCGGCTCACCGGAGGCCGCGGTGTTGGGCAGGTCCACCAGCGTCCCGCGCAGGTGCGCGTGCTTGCGCAGCAGCTCGGCCAGCAGGACGCCGAGACCGCCGCCGACGTCGACCACGTGCTCCACCGAGCTCCAGTCGTACTCCGCCGCCACCGAGGACGCGAAGAGGCCGGTGTGGCTGGCCATCATCCGGTTGAACGACTCGGCCAGCGCGGGCCGGCCCTCGAGGTCATCCCACGCGCCGCGGCCGAACAGCGCCGGATAAGCCGGCTTGCCGGTCCGCACCGAGTCGATGAGGTTGCCGTAGGTCTGGTCGATGCGGCCGGAGAAACCGGACTGGTCCAGCCAGCTGTGCACACCGGAGGCATGATCGCGCCGGAGCACTCGCCCGAGCGGGGTGACCGCGAACCTGCCCTCCTCGGGCTCGGTGAAGACGCCGAGCCCGACGAGATAGCGCAGCACCCTGGCCAGCGCGTCCGGGTCGGTGCCGGTGCGCTCGGCGAGCTCGCCGGTGCCGGTGACGCCCTCGTCGATCAGGTCGGGCAGGGCGAAGGTCACCGCCGCGCGGATCGCCCACGGGGTCGCCAGTGAGGCGAGCCGGACCATTTCCAGGACATGCTGCTCTTCGTCGTGGGCCACCAGGGCCAGCCTTTCCGTCTGGTCGATGCAGGTCAGTTGGTGCCGATGGGGAGCCGTTCACCCGTGCCGGAGCGTACTTCCCGGCCGGCCCGTACCACCGAGGTCACGTTCAGCAGCCCCTCGAGCCCGCGGCTGAGATCGCCGGCGACGACGAGCAGATCCGCGTCGTACCCGGCCGTGACCCGTCCCTTGCGGTCGCCGACCCCGCAGGCATGGGCCGCGGTCTCGGTGACCGACGCGAGCGCCTCCGCCGTGCTGAAACCGAAGTGCGCGAAGGAGATCACCCCGTACGGCAGCACGTCGTGCGGCTTCCGCGGGTTGATGCCGGCATCGGAGCAGCCCACCACCCTGGCGCCGGCGCGGCTCATCTGCGTCAGATACTCCCCGCGGGCTTCGAGCATCCGCCTGATCCGCGCGGGCAGCAGCGTGTCGTCCCCCGGCAGCCGGGCCTCCTCCACGCCGATGAACGTGCCCGCGTCGCACAGCGCCTCGATGGTCGCCCAGTCCGGCACGGCGCCGGTCTCGGTGAGGAAGGTGCAGTGCTCCACGCCGTCCACCCCGGCGCCGGCCGCGTCGGCGAGCCCCTGCAGGCCGTGCGCGTGCGCGGTGACCGGGAGGCCCTCGGCGTGGGCGGTGCGCACGACAGCGGCGAGTTCTTCGCGGCTGTACTGGGATTCGTGGGAATCCCACTGCGGGGTCAGCATGCCGCCGGTGGCCATGATCTTCACCACGTCCACGCCCCGGCGGGCCCGCTCGCGCACGGCGGCGACCAGCCCGTCCACCCCGTCGGTCTCGCCGCCGAGGAACCAGCAGTGCCCGCCGGTCCGGGTGATCGGCGGCCCCGCGACGAGGATCTCGGGAAGCTCTTCGTCCTTCGAGTCCCGGACCTCGGTGCACACGTAGCCGCGGTCGCCGAGGTCGCGGACGGTCGTGATGCCGGCGTCCAGCGCCTGCCTGGCGTGGCGCCGGGCCAGTGCCCGCAGGAAGTCGTCGCTCTCCTCCCGCATCTGGCTCGGCACGTCCCCGTGCGGGTCGAAGGTCAGGTGCGCGTGCGAGTCGACGAGCCCCGGCAGGACGGTGGCGTCACCGAGGTCGGCCACCGGCAGGTCCGACGAAGGGTCCGCGCCGGAAAGATCCACGTCCGCGATCCGGTCGCCCTCGACCACGACGAGCGGCCGTCCGCGGTGCAGCGCGCACCCGTCGAACAGGGCCGAGGCGCGCAGCCCCCAGCGGTCACCGTGCCGGGTCATACGGGCCGATCTCTTGTTTGATCCGGTCGACGATCGGCGAGCGCTGGAAGGCCTGCGCCACCTTCACCAGGTAGCGGATCTCTTCGGACCTGCTGTCCAGCGCCGGGCTCTCCAGGTGCTCCTCGGGCGGCGTCGCGGGATGCGCGCTGCTGTTCTTGTCGCGCAACGCCACCGCGAACCGGCTCGCGTCGACGAGCGCGCGCAGGTCGTCGCCCTCCAGGCCGTGCTCTTCCCCCAGCCGCTCGGCGGCCGTGGTCACGTGCGGGTTGAACCAGTCGCGCAGTGCGAGCTGCGCGTCCCGGATCTCGATGGCCATCCGGTTGATCCGGAAGCTCAGGTCGGACAGCAGGATCCGGTCCATCAGGAACGGTCGCGGCGGGATCAGGGTGATCTCCGGGGAGGTCTCGCAGGCCGCCAGCCAAAGCGGGTAGAGGCGGCGGAAGGTCTGGTACTGGCTGACCGAGCGCGGGATCGCGGACACCCGCGGGCCCCAGGACGGCATGGTCAGCCCGAGGTAGAGGATCGGCACCCCGACCCCGGTGAGCACGATCGGCACCAGCTCCCAGGAGTTCAGGTCCATCCCCAGATGGACCCCGACCACGTCCATCGCCCTGCTCATGAAGTAGAGGAAGTTGATCGCCGCGCCGAGTGCGGTGAGCCGCAGCCCGTACTTGAGCCACGGCAGCGAGTTCGCGACCGAGGAGAACGAGATGCCGAGCCGGGTGATCTCGAAGGTGCCGATGGAGCCGAAGGTCGCGAACGCGAGCAGGTAGGCCACCACCAGCGGCTGGTGCACGTTGTCCACGAAGTAGTGGCTGGACCGCTTCTGCACGTCCGCCATCGCGCTGACGAACAGCGCGATCAGCGTCGCCTCCACGATCGCGGTGGCCACGATCCAGCGGCGGGCCTGCGCCACCGCCTGCTCGCGCGGCCTCGTCCAGTAGGCGATCGCGACGAGTACCCCGCCCATGAACGCCGTGGAGAACACGTGCATGCAGAGCACCGCGAAGTTCGGTATCCCGACGAACTTGTCGAAGCTGTCGGAGAAGGTGAGCAGCGCCATCACGAACGTCACGCCGTGGCAGGCGAAGGCCACCAGCAACGCCATGAAGGCCCGGTCGTGCTGGCTCCGCCGGACCGTCCTCAGCTTGTAGAAGAAACCCGTCCACGCGCAGACGGCGCACATCAGGAACACGAACCACTTCGCGTCGGAGAAGTCCATCGGCCGGCGGCCCTACTCTCGAGGCGGTGACGGGTGGCGGTAGCTGGTCGCCTCCGGCTCGGTGAGCGAGGAGGCCAGCCTGGCGATGACGCTGTCGGGTTCCAGGGCGGGAGTGTCGCGGCGACGCGACTCCCGGTCGATCTTCTCCAGGATCGCGCTCGCCATCAACTCGGCTTCCAGCTCCTGGTCGTTGGCGTAGCTGGTGCGGTTCAGGATGCTGCGCACGAAATCCGGGTCGAGGTCGGGGAAGAAGAGCCGCGCCGTTTCGTCGTCCAGCGCGCCGTTGCCGCGATGGCAGCAGATCATATGCCCTAGCTCGTGCACGATGATGTGCTCCTGGTGCGGTTTGCTGGTGTCGGCGTCGTAGAAGATGAAGTCGGCGTCGGCGGCCGCGACCCAGATTCCGCAGGGCTGCGAGGCGCCCATGTTCGTCGGTACCAGTTGGAGCCCGCGGCCGCGCTCACGGCCGATGTGCGCGCACAGCTCGGTGACGGTGAGCCCCTCCGGGATGTTCAGCGAGGCCAACCGTTCTTCGCAGGCACGGCGAAGCTGTCTGATCCGGCGGGGATTGTGGTGGCGGTCCGGCTGAGGCGTGATCACGATTCCGCTCTACTCTACGACAGGCGGGAGTCCTTGCATCTTCCGCATTTGATCTACGACGGTGGTCAGGGCGTCCAGATTGTCCGGCGAAAGTCCCACCGCCCGCGCTGCCAGCGACCGGACGCCGGACTGGTGGAGTTCGTCCAGCGCGGCCAGCTGCTGGCTGATTTTCTCCGCTCGTCCGGGGTCGAAGAAGTAGGCGGGCGAAACGCCGAAGAACTTTGCGAGCGCGAGCTGGAGTTCAGGGGAAGGGCGGGCTCGCTTTCCGGTGCGAAGAGCGGACAGGTAGGTGCCGCTGACCTTGATGTCGGGGTTGAGCCGCTTGATGGCGGCGGCCACCTCGTCGTTGGTCCAGCGATCGCCCCCAGGCCGTCCCCGCCGGAAAAGCTCGTCCAGCCGTTTGGCCAGCCCAGCGTTTTCCGAGCTCTCGGACATCGTCACCTCCGCCTTTTTCCTCGGGACTGATAGTTTAGAACTCTTCGACTGACGGTCGTCGAGCCGCCGGTTCTGTGACTTACATCACAGTTGACACCCTTCTTGCACGTGGGTCATTGTGGCACCAGCGATTCGACTGTTGGTCGACAAACCTTGACTGGTAGTGGCGGACCGGTGGGGGTGAGGCGACGCTCCGGGTTCCGATTGCCCTGGGGGTGCGATCGGAACCCGGCCGTGGCCTGGGGCGCAAGTGCTGGGCGTGAACCAAAATCGCACTGCGATGTCGGACCGGTGTGCTTTGATCGTTTCGTGGATCCCTCCGTGCTCGTCGCCTTCGTGCTCGCCGCCGTGGTCATCAGCGTCGTGCCCGGTCCCGACATGATGTTCATCGTCGCCAACGGGATCGCCAGGGGACGCAAGGCCGGGGTGGTGGCCGCGCTCGGCATGTCCACCGGGTTGGCCGTGCACACGGTGGCCGCCGCGCTGGGACTGGGCACGCTGCTGCAGGCGGCGCCCGCCGTGCTGGACGTGGTGCGCATCGCCGGCGCGGTGTTCCTCGGCTACCTGGCAGTGTCCACCTTGCGTTCGGCGGCGCGTTCTTCGGCTCGCGGCGCCGAAGGGCAGGCGGATCCGGCTGCGCGCGTCACGGGCGGCCGCAGCCTGCGCCGGACCTACCTGATGGCCGTGCTCACCAACCTGGCCAACCCGAAGGTGATCCTGTTCTTCCTGGCGTTCTTCCCGCAGTTCCTGGTCGCCGACGGCGGCTGGCCGGTCTGGCTGCAGTTCCTCGTGCTCGGCGCGGTGTTCATCGCGGTCGGCCTCACCGTGGACGGCACCGTGGGGCTGGCCGCCGGCGCGTTGTCCGCGCTGCTGCTCCGCCGCCCCGCCATCCAGCGCTGGCTGGACCGGGTGTCCGCGGCGATCTTCGGGGCACTCGCCGTCCGCCTCGTCGCGGACCGCAGCTGAGCGTGCACCCGCTGATTATTTCGGCCCGCGCAAGGCTCGGTGGCACAGCAGCGCCGCGCTGAGGAGCAGGGGAATCCCGATCAGGATGGGGGCGCGCAGGCCGAACCGGGCGGCGATCAGCCCGCCGAGCAAGGCCCCCGCGAGCGACGCGGTCATGGTGATGGTGCGCGCGGTGCTGGTGACCCGGCCGAGCAGTTCCGGTGGGGTGAGGGTCTGGCGCTGGGTCACCGCGGCGACGTTCCAGACCCCGAAGGCGAAGCTGCCGACGGCGAGTCCGGCCGCGGCGACCGGCACCGCCGTGGTGAGTCCCAGCATGGCCTGACCGGCCGCCGCCACGGCGAGCGCGCCCGCGAGCGCGCCGGCCGGACCGGTCAGCCGGACGATGCGGGCGGCGGCGAAACCGCCGGCCAGGCCGCCGATGGCGCCGATGGCCATCATCAGCCCGTAGCCGGCGGCGGGCATCGCGAGGATCTGGCTGACGTAGAGCACGAACACCGCGAACCACGCGCTGTCGGTGAAGGTGAACAGCCCGGTGACGCCGACCAGTACCCGAAGCCGTCGATGCCCGAGCAGCCAGCGCAGCCCGCCGACGGTGTCCTGCCAGAGCCGACTTTCCCGGCGTAGTGCGGGTTTGGGAGCGAAGATGTTCGGCAGCGCGAAGATCAGCGCGGCGGCGACGGCGAGGGTGCCGCCGTTGACGGCGAAGGGCAGCACCATGGCGACGCCGAACAGGTAGCCGCCCAGCGGCGGGCCGACCAGTTCGTTGCCGGCGATCTCGGCGTTGACCAGCCGCCCGTTGGCCCGGTCGAGATCGGCGACTTCGACCAGTGGTGGCAGCAGGGTGGAGGCCGCGGTGTCCCGCAGCGTTTCGCCGACCCCGCAGCCGAACGCGACGAGGTAGATCAGGAGCACGCTGGTCAGGTCCAGCGCGACCGCGCCGACCAGCGTCACCAGCAGCACGACCCGGACGACGTCGACGAGCACGACGAGCCGGCGCCGGTCGGCCCGGTCCACCACCGCGCCGGCGAGCAGCCCGAACAGCAGCCACGGCAGTTGGCCGGCCACGGTCACCCCCGCCACCAGCAGCGGGTCGGTGGTCAGCGTGACCACCAGCAGTGGCAGCGCGGTCTGCCGGACACCGTCGCCGAGGTTCGACAGCGCGGTCGCCGACCACAGCCGGGTATACGCGGGCCCCAGATTCGCTGTCATGCCGGTGCCTGGGCGAGAACTCCGTCGATGATGACGCGGAGCTTCCATTCGGCCCTGGAGCCGCCGGGTTCGCCGGTCAGCAACGGTGCCAGCGCACTGATCGTCGGGTAGCGCTCGGCCGGCAGCGATCGGTACACGGCGTCGAGGTGTGCGGAGGCGGCTTCGGACAGCGCGGCCGCGGTGGTCTGCTCTGGGCCGGCCGAGCGCTGGAGTTCGCGCTGGGCGCGGGTCCGCGCGGCCTCTTCCAGTGCCGACGACGCGATGTACTGGCCGAGCAGGTCGGCCGCCAGTGCGCAGGCTGCGTCGCCGATCCCGCCGGCCCGCAGCAGCCGGAGCAGCTCCTCGGTGAGCCGCAGGAAGTGCGGCCCGGTGGGCACCTCGGTCAGGCCGACGGAGCCGATGTCGTCGTGCGCGGCCAGCCCGGCGACGGCGCGGTTGACGAGCAGTTCCAGCCGGGCGCGCCAGTCACCGTCCGCCTCGGTGGGCAGTTCGACGCCGGCCACCGCGAGGTCGTGGGCGAGCGCCATCAGCTGGCGCCGGTCGTGGACGTACACGTAGAGCGAGGCGGGCCCGGTGTCGAGGGCCTGGGAGACCCGCCGCATGCTCACCGCGTCGCAGCCCAGCTCGTCGACCAGCGCGAGCGCGGCGGCCACGATCGCGTCGCGGCTCAGCGGAGCCTTTGCCGGACTGGTGCGGGGGCTGGTGCGGGGATGGCCGCGGGGACTGGGCACGGCCGTGATGCTACTTGACAAACACCGCTCGCGCCGTACACCGTTCTTGACGAACACTGATCGCTACGAACACTGTTTCCCGGGAGGTGCGATCCAGCATGAGCAACGTGATCGTGTTCGGTGCGGGCGGCCGCACCGGGCGCCTCGTCGTCGAGGAGACCCTGCGCGCCGGTCACCAGGTCACCGCGGCCGTGCGCACCCCGGCGAAGTTCCAGCCGGCCAGCACGGAGAACCTGATCGTCGTGCGAGCCGACGTCCGCGACCCGGACAGCGTGCGAGCCGCCGTGGCCGGGCACGACGCCGTGGTCTCCGCGATCGGCCCACCGCGCAACCGCTCACTCGGCCTCTACTCCGACGGCGCTCGCGCCCTGGTGCCCGCCATGGAGTCCGCCGGCGTCGGTCGCTTGATCGCCATCACCTCCAGCGGCGTCCGCCACGACGACCCCGACTTCGCCTTCTGGTACCGCTGCGTCGCCAGGACCCTGATGAAGGAGCTCTACGACGACATGCGTCTGATGGAGAAGATCGTCCGCGAGAGCACGCTCGACTGGACCTTCGTCCGGCCCGGCCGCCTGCTGGACGAGGAGCCGACCGGGACCTTCCGCGTCCAGGACGGCGAAAACCCGCGAGGCGGTTCCAAGGTCAGCCGCACCGACGTCGCCCGGTTCATCGCCAGTGAACTCGGTGAGCACCGCTGGTCACGCACCGCGCCCACCCTCGCGCAATGAGAATTCCTTGTCACACAAGGGAAGCGGTTCGCAGCAGGCGGAGCTGGCCGATTTCGGCGGCGTTCTTCATCAGTTCGGCGTTCACCCAGCCCGCCATATGCGCGACGGTCAGCTCGGGGCTGTCCGGCCAGGGGAACGGCGCGGTGGCGTCCAGCTCGGTGTCGGTGAGCCGGTCCAGCACCGCCAGCCACTCCAGCCGGAGGCCACGCAGCCAGTCGATGGCCGCCTGCCCGTCGCCAGGCCAGGCTATTTCGGTGCGGTGCCGTGGTTTCCGGCCTTGTGCGTGGTCCAGGGTCACGGTCCACCACCAGCCGAGGTGCCAGCCGACCCAGCCGATCGTCGGCACCGGGATCGGCTCGGGCTCGGTGTCCGCCCAGTCCGGTGTCCACGCCCCGTCGGCGTCGCGGCGCACCGCCCAGCAGTGGGCCGCGGGCTCCCAGCCGAAGTCTTCCGGCTTCAGTTGTTCCAGGTGGACTTCGAAAAGCGACCAGGTCAGGTCGAACTGCCAGCGCAGAAGGTCGCGGCGGGAAACGGACATCGGCGGATGGTGTCAGCGCCCGTCCCGGCCCGCAAACGGTTTTCGGTCGTCTCGCACCCTGGCCGGGTGGGACGCGAACCGTCCCACCCGGCCGAGGATCAGCTGTACTGCCAGGTCTGCACCGCGAGTTCGTTGCAGTGCCACTGCTGCAGGGCCGCGCCCGCGCCGCCCCAGTCCTTGTCGTCCACGCAGAGGCCGCTCTTGAGGTTCCTGATGGTCAGCGAGTTGGTGCCGGCCCGGTACAGCGCCCATTGCTGCATGTCGCCGCTCCAGCAGGTCCACTGCTGCAGTTCGACGCCGACCGCCGTGCTGCCGTTCGGCACGTCGAGGCACTTGCCGCTGTTCATGTTGACGAACGCGTAGTAGTTCACGCCGTTGATGGTGCTGATCACGTCCAGCCGCCATTTCTCCGGCGTCCCGCCGTAGCAGTCCCATTGCTGGATCCGGCCGCCGTCGGCCTTCGAACCGTTGGCCACGTCCATGCACAGGTGACTGAAGTCGTTCTTGAACTGATAGGGGCCGTACGAGACGGCGAGCGTTTCCGCGCCGGGCGTTCGCGCGGACGCCGTTGGGGTGACGAGAAAGACGGCTACCATGCTGAAGGCGGCCAGCAGCATGACGAAAAGCCTCGATCTTCGCATCAAAGTTTCTCCTCCGACAATTTGTGCCATCGAATTGTTCGGAGTCGAGCCTAGAGCGAGCGAATCGTGGTCGGCTGCGCCACCGGGGCACGGTTTCTGCTGCGATTTTCCGGGATTTCTGACCGGATGTCCGCCCTTTAGGTCGTTTCGTCGGTCAGGATGGCGCGGAAGCCGGGTTCGGGATCGAAGGGTTCGCCGGGAAAGGTGAGCTGGTGCAGCACGATCCCGTCGAGCTGGGCGATCAGCCGGCGGTACCGCTCGCGCGGGGCGGGCAGGTCGAGCCCGGCCAGCCAGTCGGCGCCCCAGTCCAGTACCGCGGCCCGTCCGCCCGTCAGCAGCTCCGCGAGCTCGGGGCGGGTCCCGGCTTCCAAGAACAGCGCGTACCTCGCCCTGGTCCGCGTCCGGCCCGGTCCGATCGAGTGCCGCGCCAGCTCCGCGAGCGTTTCGGCCAGTTCGTCGATGCCGCCCGGTGCGCGGCTGGTGAACCGTTCCCAGGCGCGCCGGTCCTCCTCGACCAGGTGCGCCAGCACGCCGTGCAGCAGGGCGGCGCGGTTGCGGAAGCAGTTCGACGTGGTGCCGGCCGGAACCCCGGCTTCCTGGTCCACGGCCTGGTAGGTGAGGCCGCGCGCCCCCTCGGCGCCGACCACGGTGAGGGCGGCGTCCAGCACCTGCTGTCGTCTGCGGCTCATGTCTCACTATAAACATAGTGAAAAACACTATGAACGTAGTACTCTCGTCCCATGAACCGGAGAGCGATAGTTGTCGGTGGTGGTATCGGTGGCCTCGCCGCCGCGGTCCACCTGCGTGCCCACGGCTGGCGGGTGGAGGTGCACGAGCGCTCGGCAGCGCTGCCCGATACCGGCACCGTGCTCGGGATCTGGCCTTCCGCCCTGCGCGCGCTGGACACCCTCGGACTCGGCGAGCAGGCCAGGGACCTCGGGCCCGCACCGTCCGGCAGCAGCTTCCTCCGCGCGGACGGCAGCCGGATCGGCTCGCTCAACGTGGCGGCGATGCGCGGCGGCGGCCTGCGCATGCTGTCCCGGCCCACGCTGCTCGGCCTCCTCGCGGGTGCGCTGCCCGCCGAGGCGCTGGTCTTCGGTTCGCCGGTGTCCGATCTCGACCGTTTCGACTCCGATGTGGTGATCGCCGCGGACGGGATCAACAGCGGCATCCGGACCGGGCTGTTCGGCGAGCGCTACCGCGCCAAGTACACCGGCAGCACCGCCTGGCGCGGCAGTGCCCCCGGAAAGACCGGCGCCATGACCGAAACCTGGGGTGAAGGTGCGCTGTTCGGGATGACTCCGCAGGAAGACGGCAGCACCAACTGGTACGCCAGCGCGCGGGCGCTGGAAGCCGATCGCGCGCCCCGCGGCGAGGCCGCCACCATTCGTGTCCACTTCGGACACTGGCATCACGGGGTGCGGCAGGTGCTGGACCGGCTCGACGAGCGAACCGTCCTGCGGCACGACCTCTACCACGTCGATCCGCCGCTGCCTTCCTATGTCCGGGGCAGGGTCGCGCTCGTCGGGGACGCCGCGCACGCGATGAGCCCCATCCTCGGCCGCGGCGGTTGCGAGGCGCTGCTGGACGGGGTGGCACTGGCCGACCGCCTCGTCACACTGCCCAGGGTCGAAGACGCGCTCGCCGCCTACGACGCAGACCGGCGCAAGCCCACCCAGCGGTTGGCGCGGATGGCTTCGGTCACCTCCCGGATGATGCACGCGCGCAGGTTCACCGGTCTTCGCGATGCCACGATGAAACTGGCGCTGCGCTCCGCCCCGCTCGACTGAAAGAGCCTGAAAGAGCTCTGTCGTTACCCTGTACGGGTGTCCACCAGCGACGAGACCGTGCTGCTACGCCCGGCGACCCCTGAAGACGCACGGGCGGTCGCGGAGATCTGGTATCCCGGCTGGTGCGACGCCCACCTGGGGAACGTCCCTGACGAACTGGTCGTGGCGCGTGCACGGGAGTCGTTCTGGCGGCGAGCCGCGCAACGAGTCGGCGACACCGGCGACACCACCGTCGCGACTGTGGGCGGTGCGGTGGCGGGGTTCGTGATGGTGGTCGGGGATGAGGTCGAGCAGGTCTACCTGGCGGCGCGGCACCGTGGGACCGGGCTGGCCGGTGTGCTGCTCGCCGAAGCGGAACGCCTGGTCGCGGCGAACGGCCACGAGCGGGCATGGCTCGCGGTCGTCGCCGGCAACGCCAGGGCCCGCCGGTTCTACGAGCGCAACGGCTGGGCCGATGAAGGTCTCTTCGATCATCACGCCGAGGGCACCGATGGGCCCATTTCGGTGCCGGCTCACCGCTACGTGAAGCGGGTCAGCTCCGGCCCGTGAAGGCGGGAAGGTGCTGGGCGAAGAAGGAAAGCACGTGGCCGCGCACCGCGGGCACCGACTCCGCCGGCTCGATCGCGCCGACCAGCCGCACCCGGTTCTCGGCGCTCATCAGCCCGGCGGCCTGCAACTGGGGTGCCTCGGCGCCGTAGTCGGTGAACACCCAGTGCGTGGCGTTTTCCAGCTGACGCCAGCGGGTGCAGCCTCGCGGGTGGGCGAGCATGGCCGACCAGGAGCGCTCGAACCGCGCGTCGCGGTAGCCATCCGTGCCCACCAGCAGCAGTGGCCGGTCCACCCCGTTACTGGCGACCGGGAACAGCTCACCCTCCTGGCCCGGCTCGTCCGGCAGGTAGTCCAGATAGCCCTCCAGGTTGACCGCCGCGTCGATGCGGCGGTCCTCGTACATCGCTTCGGCCGCGGTCCCTCCGCCCGCCGAGTGCCCGTACATGCCGACCCGCCGCAGATCCAGGGCGAGGCCGAGGTTTTCGGGCAGCTCGCGTGCTTCCGCATCTGGGTTCCGGCCCGCCGCCAGCGCGGTCAGCTCGTCCAGCACGAACCGGGTGTCCGCGATCCGGGTGGACAGCATCGTGCGCAGCGCTTGCGGATCGGTCTTGGGGTCGACCGGCAGGTCGATCGTGCGCACTCTGCCGCCGGGAAACTCGACCTCGCTGGTTTCGCCGGGGTGGTCGATGGTCACCACCACATAGCCGTGACTGGCCAGTTCTTCGGCGATCCCGGTGCCGATGGTGCGCGGGTCGGCGCCGCCTGGGCTGTACAGCAGCACCGGCCGCCGGACGGGCTGCGCGGGCGCGCCGGTGTGGGAGTGGGTCCGGGTGGCCGCCCAGTCCACCCCTTCCGTCGGTAGTTCCGGGTGCAGGAAGCCGGCGTCGATGGTCTTGAACGCCTCCGCGGCGGCGGGCGTCAGCTGCGGTGCGATCGGATGACCGCGGACGTCGCCGGCGGGGTAGAAAATGGTGGTCATCAGTTCCCTCGCCCCGAGATCCGGGTGCCAGGGGTCGAGCCTGGCGGGATCGACCAGGTGCAGCGTGGTGACCCCGATCCGGTGCGGACCGGTCGGCGCCGGCAGCCGCAGGGTGACCAGGCCCTCGTCCACGGTCTCGGCCATGGCAGTGCCGCCGCTCGCGAGCAGCAGCGCGACGGCGAGAACGGCGATCCTGCGGAACCTGCGGAATCTGAGGAACACAGCCACCCCCTGGACCTTCAGTCTATCCCGGCACCCGGGCCGGCTGGGCGATAACCCTCACCTGGTGACGAAGTGAAAACCCGATACGTGCGCTGAAATGACAACCGGCCGCTTTTTCCGGGCCCGTCGTTGACACTGCTATTCCGGCGCCCTTACGTTTTGTTTCTGCCGTATTCGGCCGCGAATCGAAATGAGGCCGGCGCGCTGGGAAGGAGTGGGTTGATGGTGAGTCAGGCCCGTATTCCCCGTCTTACTCGTGAGCAGTTCGAGGAGTTCGCGGGTGAGTTGGATGCGTTGCGGCGGGAGTTGGCCGAGGATTTGGGGGTGCAGGACGCGGCCTATATCCGGCGGGTGGTGGCCTGGCAGCAGCGGTTCGAGGTGGTGGGGCGGGCGTTGTTGTGGGCGGGGTGGTTCCCGCCGGCGTGGCTGGTGGGGACGGCGGCGTTGTCGGTGTCGAAGATCCTGGACAACATGGAGATCGGCCACAACGTGATGCACGGCCAGTACGACTGGATGGGTGATCCGGCGTTGAACTCGAAGATGTTCGAGTGGGACACCGTGTGCCCGTCCGAGCAGTGGCGCCACACCCACAACTACATCCACCACACGTTCACCAACATCCTCGGCAAGGACCGCGACATCGGCTACGGCCTGCTGCGCATGATCGACGCGCAGCGCTGGAACCCCTACTACTTGGGCAACCCCCTCTACGCGTTCGGGTTGATGCTGGCGTTCGAGTGGGGGGTGATGCTGCACGACCTGGAGATCGAGAAACTCCGCACCGGCCGCAAAACCTGGGCCGAAACCAAAGGTCTGCGCCGGCAGATGTGGCACAAGGGGGTCAAACAGGCCCTCAAGGACTACGTGCTGTTCCCGCTGCTCAGCGGCCCGGGCGCGGTGGCCACGCTGACCGGGAACGCGACCGCGAACCTGGTGCGCAACCTGTGGGCGTTCAGCATCATCTTCTGCGGCCACTTCCCCGAAGGCGTCGCAGACTTCACCGAAGACGAGTGCGAGAACGAGACCCGCGGCCAGTGGTACTACCGGCAGATGCTCGGCTCAAGCAACATCGACGGCAGCCCCCTGTTCCACATCCTGGCCGGCAACCTCAGCTTCCAAATCGAACACCACCTCTTCCCCGACATCCCCGCCCGCCGCTACCAGCAGATCGCGCCACGGATCAGGGAGATCAGCGACCGCTACGGACTCCGCTACAACACCGGCCCCCTCACCAAACAAATCGGCAACGTCTGGAAAAAGATCTTCCGACTCGCCCTACCACCGTCGCACGGTGGGACACCGGCCGTCGGGCGGAAGTCCCGCCGGGCGGGGCCGCGCGCCGCCTGACGGAGTTCGTTCGCCGTCTGAGCCGTTAAGCGGCGTCGGCCCAGTCGAACGATTTGGTGACCGCTTTCTGCCACTGGGCGTATCGCCGGTTCCTGGCTGCCTCGTCCAGCCGCGGTTCCCAGCGTTCGCCCTCGGCCCAGTTCGCGCGAACGTCCGCCTCGCCGTTCCAGTATCCGACGGCAAGGCCGGCGGCGTAGGCCGCGCCGAGCGCGGTGGTTTCGCTGACCACGGGACGGATGACCGGCACCCCGAGAATGTCGGCCTGGAACTGCATGAGGGTCTCGTTCACCACCATGCCGCCGTCGACCTTGAGCGCGGTGAGCCGCACACCCGAGTCGGCGTTCATCGCGTCCAGCACCTCCCTGGTCTGGAACGCGGTGGCCTCCAGCACGGCGCGCGCGAGATGACCCTTGGTGACGTAGCGGGTGAGCCCGACGATGGCGCCGCGGGCGTCCGGCCGCCAGTAGGGCGCGAAAAGGCCGGAGAACGCCGGGACGATGTAGGCGCCGCCGGTGTCGTCCACGGTGGTGGCCAGCGCCTCGATCTCGGCGGCGTCGGAGATCAGCCCGAGGTTGTCCCGCATCCACTGCACCAGCGACCCGGTGACCGCGATCGACCCTTCCAGTGCGTACACCGGCTCCTGCCCGCCGAGCTGGTGGCACACGGTGGTGAGCAGCCCGTGCTTCGACGGAACCCGCTCGGTGCCGGTGTTCATCAGCATGAAGTTGCCGGTGCCGTAGGTGTTCTTGGCCTCCCCGCGGGACAGGCAGGCCTGCCCGAAGGTAGCCGCCTGCTGGTCGCCGAGGTCACCGGCCACCGGCACCCCGGCCAGCGCGTCGAGCCCGCGGCAGTGCCCGTACACCTCCGAAGAGGACCGGATCTCCGGCAGCATGGACAGCGGAATGGCCATCTCCTCGGCGATCTCGGCGTCCCAGGACAAAGTGGACAGATCCATCAGCATGGTGCGGGACGCGTTGGTGGGGTCGGTCAGGTGCAGGCCGCCGCGCACCCCGCCGGTCAGGTTCCACAGCACCCAGGTATCCATGGTGCCGAACATCAGGTGCCCGGCCTGCGCCGCCGCCCTGGCACCGTCCACATTGTCCAGTATCCAGCCGATCTTGGGTCCGGAGAAGTAGGTGGCCAGCGGCAGCCCCACCTTCGCCCGGTACCGGTCGCGGCCCTGTGCGCCGGCCAGTTTCGCGACGATCTCCTCGGTGCGGGTGTCCTGCCACACGATCGCGTTGTGCACCGGCCGCCCGGTCCGCCGGTCCCACACCACCGCCGTCTCCCGCTGGTTGGTGACCCCGACCGCCGCGATGTCCGACGCGGTCAGCTCGGCCTTGGCCAGCGCCGCCGCGGTCACCGCCATGGTGTTCTCCCACACCTGGCACGGGTCGTGCTCCACCCAGCCCGCCCGCGGGAGGATCTGCGCGTGCTCCTTCTGGTCGATCGAGACCGCCCGCCCGGCGTGGTCGAAGACCATCGCCCTGGTGGAGGTGGTGCCCTGGTCGATCGCCAGCACGAACTGCTGCATCCGGATCCCTTCCAGCTCGCCGGTCGCCGTTACCTGGCGCCGACCCTGGCCTCCGGTGCGCCGAGCCGTTCCGCGTCGGCGGTGCGGTCGTCCGGCTGGACCTGCGACTCGCGTTCGGCTTCGACCCGCGCCCGGTAGCGGTCGACCTCGTAGGCCGCGGTCTCGGCGTCCCAGCCGAGCAGCGGGCCGACCAGCGCCGCCACCTCGGCGGCGCTTTCCGTGCCGCGGTCCCAGGTGTCCACCGAGACGCGCAGGCGGCGGGTCAGGATGTCGTCGAGGTGCAGCGCGCCCTCGTGCGAGACCGCGTAGTACGCCTCCGCCTTCAGGTAGCGCGGGGCGTGCGTGAGCGGCTCGGCCAGTTCCGGGTCCAGCTCGATCAGGTCGAGCAGCTCGTGCACCAGGCTGCCGTACCGGCCGAGCAGGTGCTCCAGCACCGGCACCTCGAGTCCGGCGTTCGCCGCCAGGTTGGCCCGGTTGTTCCACAGCGCCTGGTAGCCGTCCGCGCCGAGCAGCGGCTGGTCACGGGTGTTCGACCTGGCCACCGGGCGCGGAAAGTCCTTGACCGCCTCGTTCACCGCGTCGTCGGCCATCACGCGGTAGGTGGTGTACTTGCCGCCGGCGACCAGCACCAGACCGGGGGCGGCGGTGACCACGGTGTGCTCCCTGGACAGCTTGCTGGTGTCGTCCGACTCGCCGGCCAGCAGCGGCCGCAGCCCGGCGTAGACGCCGACCACGTCGTCGCGGGTGAGCGGCTTGGCCAGCAGCCGGTTGGCGTGGCCGAGGATGTAGTCGATGTCGCGGCTGGTGGCCGCGGGGTGCGCGAGGTCGTGCTGCCACGGGGTGTCGGTGGTGCCGATCACCCACAGGTCGTCGCTCCACGGGCACGGGATGATGAACAGCAGGCTCTTCTCGGTCTCGGTGATCAGCCCGGTGCGGGAGTCGATGGCCGCACGCGGGACCACCACGTGCACGCCCTTGGACGCGCGCACCCTGAACTGCCGCTTCGTCTCCGCCTTGTCCTGAAGCTCGTCGGTCCACACTCCGGCCGCGTTGATCGTCCGCCGGGCGCGGATTTCGTGCTCCTGCCCGGTTTCGAGGTCCCGCAGCACGGCGCCGGTCACCCGGTTGCCGTCGCGCAGGAAGCCGGTGACCAGTGCGCTGGTGGCCACCAGCGCGCCGGTGGCGGCGGCGGTGCGGGCCAGCATCATGGTGTGCCTGGCGTCGTCGAGCTGGCCTTCGTAGAACTTGACGCCGCCGTGGACGGCACCCTTCCTGGCGCCGGGGAAGGTCTCCAGCATCTTCCGCGCGCTGAGATGGCGGTGATGCGACGGCACTCCACGGCCCGCGCCGAGCACGTCGTACACGCCCACTCCGGCGCCCACGTACACCCGGTCGATGCCCCGCCGCTCCAGTGGGTAGATGAACTCGACCGGCTTGGCCAGGTGCGGGCAGAGCTTGTTCAGGATCAGGCTGCGTTCGCGCAGCGCCTCGAACACGAGCGGGAAGTGCAGCTGCTTGAGGTAGCGCAGCCCGCCGTGCACCAGCTTCGACGACCGGCTCGACGTGCCGGAGGCCAGGTCGCGCGCCTCCACCAGGCCCACCCGCAGCCCCCGGCCCGCCGCGTCCAGCGCGGCGCCGGCGCCGACCACCCCGGCGCCGATCACCAGCACGTCCAGTTCGGTGTCGGCCATGGACGTCAGGGCCCGGCGGCGGTTCTCCGGGGACAAAGCGGCGTTGCTCATGTCTGGGTACGACCTTCCGTTTTCGCAGGCGTTATGTGCCGGAAGCTACGACAGCGGACGGGGCCCGACAACGGACTCCGTTCGGCAATGCCGAACGCCCTCACCTAGGGTGGGCCGGGTGCGGGGCCTGGTGCAGTCGGTGGAGCGGGCGGCGGCCATGCTGCGCCTGCTGGCGGACGGGAGTGAGCCGATGGAGCTGGGCGTCATCGCCGACGCGCTCGGCCTGCCCAAGGGCACCGCGCACGGCCTGCTGCGGACGCTGAAGGAGGTCGGCTTCGTCGAGCAGGACGTGGCCGGCGGGCCGTACCGGGTGGCGGCGGACGTGTTCCGGCTCGGCCCGCGACCGATGGACCTGAACGAACTGCGCTCCCACGCGGTCGACTGGGCGGACGCGCTGGCCGCGCGCACCGGTGAGTCGGTCCGGGTCGCCGCGTTCGCCGACGGCCACGCGGTGACCGCGCACCACGTGTTCCGCGCCGACGGCAGCAGGCAGGTGCTGCGCACCGGGACGCACTTTCCGCTGCACGCCAGCGCGCTGGGCAAGGTGCTGCTGGCGTTCGAGCCCGGTGCCGCCCGCAGCCTTTACCACGCCGAGCTGGAGCCGCTGACCGGCCGGACCACCACCGACCGCCGGGCGCTGCAGCGCGAGCTGGCCGAAGTCAGGGACCTCGGCCACGCGGTGTCCGTCGAGGAGCAGCAGGCCGGCCTGTCGGGCATCGCGTCCCCGATCCGCGACCACGGCGGCTACGTGGTCGCGGCGGTGGGCATCGAAGGGCCGCCGGAGCGGCTGTTCGACGACAAGCTGCGCCCCCGCCAGGCGTTGGTGACGCAGGTGCTGCGCGCGGGACGGTCCATCTCGCGCGAACTCGGGCACGGGCGGCACCGATGAGCGAGCGTTATGTCGCGGCGATCGACCAGGGCACCACCTCGACCAGGTGCGTGCTCTACGACCGCCAGGGCCGGCTGGTGTCGGTGAGCCGGCAGCGGCACCGGCAGTACTACCCGAGGCCGGGTTGGGTGGAGCACGATCCCGCGGAAATCTGGTCGCAGGTCGCGCAACTGCTCCCGAAGGCGCTGCACGACGCGGGCGCCGAGGCTCGTGACGTGGTCGCGCTGGGCATCACCGGGCAGCGCGAGACCACCGTGGTCTGGGACCGGCGGACCGGCCGTCCCGCGCACCGGGCGGTGGTCTGGCAGGACACCCGCACCGAGGAACTGCTCGACGGCTGGGCCCGTTCCGTCGCCCCGGCCGACCTGCGGGCCCGCACCGGGCTGCCGCTGGCCAACTACTTCTCGGCGCCCAAGCTCCGCTGGCTGCTCGACCACCATCCGGAGCTGGCCGCCCGCGCCGAGTCCGGCGACCTGCTGTTCGGCACCATGGACAGCTGGCTGGTCTGGAACCTCACCGGCGGCGCCGACGGCGGACGGCACGTCACCGACGTGACCAACGCCAGCCGCACCATGCTGATGAACCTGGAGACGCTCGACTGGGATGCCGAACTGCTCGACCGGTTCGGCATCCCACCGGCGATGCTGCCCGCGATCGAGCCCACCATCGGCGGTTTCGGCGTCACGGCGGCCGGGGTGCCGGGCATCCCGATCGGCGCGGTGATCGGCGACCAGCAGGCGTCGTTGTTCGGGCAGACCGCGTTCGAGGCGGGGCAGGCGAAGTGCACCTTCGGCACCGGAAGCTTCCTGCTGCTCAACACCGGCACCGAGCTCGTCCGGTCCAGGCACGGCCTGATCACCACGGTGGCGCACAAGATGCGCGGCGAGGACGCGGTGTACGCGCTGGAGGGCTCGGTCGCGATGAGCGGCGGGATCGTGCAGTGGTGCCGGGACAACCTCGGCCTGATCCGCTCCCCGGCCGAGATCGAGACGCTTGCGTCCACTGTGGACGACAACGGCGGATGCTATGTGGTGCCCGCCTTTTCCGGGCTGCTGGCCCCGCACTGGGACAGCACCGCGCAGGGCGTGATCGTCGGGCTGACCGGGTACGTGCGCAAGGAGCACATCGCCCGCGCGGTGTTGGAGGCGACCGCGTGGCAGACCAGGGACGTGGTGGACGCGATGAACGCCGACGCCGGGGTGCCGGCCACCAGCCTGGCCGTGGACGGCGGCATGACGGCGAACAACCTGCTGATGCGGCTGGTGGCCGACTTCCTCGGCATCCCGGTGGTGCGGCCGATGATGACCGAGACCGTCGCGCTCGGCGCGGCATACGCGGCCGGGCTCGCGGTCGGCTACTGGCCGGACCGCCGGGTGCTGCGCGGGCACTGGCGCCGCGCCGCCGAATGGCTGCCGGAGCTGGACCCGGCGCGGCGGGAAGCCGAACTGGGCAACTGGCGGCACGCGGTGCACACGGCGTCGGTGTGGGGCCGCCGCCCCCACGAGCCCTCCTGACCACCGGCGTGTTTGCCCTCCCGGCCGCCGTGTTGGCCGTCTGCGACACCGAGTTGGCCGGTTCCGGCAGGCTTTCGACCGACTGCGACCACGGGGTCATCGCCGCGAACGGGCCAACTCGATGCCCGGAGTGGCCAACTCGGTGACGTGAGCGGCAAACACGGCGACGGGGGCGCAGGGGGCGGGTGTCAGCTGCGCTGGTATTCCTCCCAGGTCAGTTTCGGGGTGACGACCGGGCCGTCGTCGGCGCCGCGGTTGGCCAGGCCGTTGAGCCCGAGGTAGTAGTCGCCGGCCTGGTGCTGCGCGCCGCTGGACTGGTCGGGATCGGACACCGCGATCGCGTGGATGTGGTAGCCCCAGTCGCCCTGCGAAGGGGTGCGGACCCAGGCCGCGAAGCCGACCTTGCGCAGGTTCCTGGCGACCGTCGTCCTGGTCTCCGCGGTCATTCCGGACACCGAGATGTCCAGTGCGCCGCCACCGTCATGAGTGCCGGCCGAGCCGCCGACCCCGCCGGGGTTGTAGGACCCCTGGGTGATGCCGAGCTGCCTGCCGAGCAGGCCCTCCGCGGCCACCAGCATCGCCTTGGTGCGGGTGTTCATCAGCGCCCCGTGGTAGGTGACCTTGGCGCCCGCGGTGACCACGTTGCCGACGGTGAACCGCTCGGCGCCCAGTTTCTGCAGCGAGGTCTGGCCGGGCAGGCCGGACGCGTCGATCCCGGTGTAGCCCAGCGAGCGCTGGTAGGCCGCGTAGGCGGAGATGGTCGAGGTGCCGAAGTGACCGTCCACGTACTGGGCGGTCAGCAGGCCCTTCGCGGCCAGCGCCTGCTCCACCAGCAGCACGCTGTCCTTGCTGCCGGGGGTCAGCGCGCTGTCGGCCCGGCGCGGGTCGATCTGCGCCGCCTTGAGCACCGCCTCCATGTTGGCCGCCGGCAGTGCCACGAGTGCGCTCGCCTGCGCCGGTGCGGCCACCGCGAGCGTCAGCACGGCCGCCGCGGCGACCTGGGTGAGCCGCCTCCTCCCGAAGACTTCCGATCGCATCCCCATGACTGTCCTCCACTGGTCCGAAGCAGGCGTGCGGCCAGCGTGACCGGTGCGGATACAAGCGGCGTACAAACGCGTGCGCTATTTGTCGCGGGGTCGCGCCCTGGTGTGCATGCGCTCGCCCTGCGGCCCGAACAGGCTGAGGATTTCCACCGGTGCCTCCCCGGTGCTGCCGAACCAGTGCGGCAGCCGGGTGTCGAACTCGGCAGCCTCGCCGATCTTGAGCACCACGTCGTGCTCGGCGAGTACCAGCCGCAGTTTCCCGCTGAGCACGTACAGCCATTCGTAGCCCTCGTGGGTACGCGGGTCGGGTTCGCTGCGGCTGGTGCCGATGACCATCTTGAACGCCTGCAGGCCGCCGGGCTGCTGGGTCAGCGGGACCACCGTCAGGTCCCCGTGCCGGTGCGGCTTCAGCCGCACCCGCGGGTCGCCGACCGGTGGCGCGCCGACCAGCTCGTCCAGCGGCACCTGATGCGCGTGCGCGATCGGCAGCAGCAGCTCCAGGCTCGGCTTGCGCTGCCCGGACTCCAGCCTGGACAGCGTGCTGACCGAGATCCCGGTGGTGCCCGACAGCGACGCCAGGGTGCAGTTGCGCTGCTGCCGGATGTGCTTGAGCCTCGGTCCGACCGCGGCGAGTACGTCTTCCATCCGTCTATTGCAGAAACAGCAACAAGATTTGTCAAGCACTCCGGGGTCGGCGCATGGTGGGTACCAGGAGGTGCCCAACCATGGAAAAACCTGGTGCGGTCAACGATTTCGACTGGGCCGCGATGGCCGACATGCTGGAGCTCGAAGGTGAGACGCACAGCCCCTACGTGCGACAGGCACTGGAGGAGCTCGAACACCTGAAGCCACGGCGGATCCTGGACATCGGCAGTGGTCCAGGGGTCGCGGCCTGCCGGCTGGCGGCGGTGTTCGGGCAGGCCGAGGTCACCGCGGTGGACGGGGCGCCGGAGCTGCTGGCCCGCGCCCGCGAGCGGGCCGAGCGGCTCGGCGTGTCCCTGCGGACCAGGGTGGCCGAGTTCCCGGACGGGCTGGCCGGACTGGGCACGGCGGACCTGGTGTGGTCCGGGCAGGTCGTGCACCACGTCGGCGACCAGCAGGACGCGCTGAACCGGCTGGCCGGGCTGCTGGAGCCGGGCGGTGTGCTGGCCATCGTCGAGGGTGGCCTGCCGTCCAGCTCGCTGCCGCGCGACCTCGGCTTCGGCCGTCCCGCGCTGCAGTCCCGGTTGGACGCGGCGATGGCGGAGCGGTTCAGCCGGATGCGGGCCGAGCTGCCGGGTTCGGTGGCGGTGGTCGAGGACTGGCCGGGCATGCTGCGGGCCGCGGGGCTCACCGAGGTGCGGAGCAAGACCTTCCTGGTGGACCGGCCCGCGCCGCTGGACGAGGGGCCGCGGCGGTCGGTGCGGCGGACGCTGGAGCGCTGCCGCGGCGGGCTCGCTGAGCTGCTGGACGCCGGCGACCTGGCCACCCTGGACCGGCTGCTCGACCCGGCCGACCCGGCCGGTGTCGACCGGCGTCCGGACCTGTTCCTGCTGACCGCGAAGACCGTGCACTTCGGCCACCGGCCCCAGAACTGACCGGAAGGTCCGCGCCGGGGCACCCTCGAGGTGCCCCGGCGGTGTCACGCGGTCAGTTCGGGCGCCAGACCGAGCCGCGGCGCTCGTACTCCAGGATGTTCTCCACTTTCACCGCGGTCGCGGCGCCGAGTTCCCGTTCCAGCAGCCACAGCGCGAGGTCGAGGCCCGAGGTGATGCCCCCGGAGGTGACCAGGTCGCCGTCGTCGACCACCCGCGCGTCCACGAGTTTCCCGCCCTGCGCGGCGAGGTCGGCCCTGGCGCCGCGGTGGGTCGTGCACGGCCGTCCCTTCGTGAGCCCGGCCGCGGACAGCACCATCACCCCGGTGCACAGCGCCGTCATCAGCACCCCCGAGGCGTGCGCGGCGGCCAGTGCCGCCAGCGTCCGCTGCTGCTTGATCACCTGGTGCACGCCCGGCCCGTCCGGGTTGGTGTACCCGCCTCCCGGCACCACCAGCAGATCGGCGTCGCCGGGGGACCAGCCGTTGCCGACGGCGATTTCCGTGCCGAAACTGGCCCGGATCCGCCCCGGGCGATCCGCGGTCACCATGGTCATGGTGACCGGCTCGCCGAGCTTGCTCGCCAGCGCGAGAACTTCCAGCGGTCCCGCGAAGTCCTGCTCTTCGACGCCGTCGAACATCAGCAGCTGAACGCGCAGGGGCTTGTCCATGGTCCTCGGTCCGGCGGCCGCGGTGGCCGAACCTGCGGCCACCCCGCCGAGTGCGGTGGCGGACAGGCCCGAGGTGCGAAGAAACGTCCGGCGATCCATGAGCTCTCCCTCTCCGGTGAAACCGTGCGTAGCCCAGAAGTCGGATCCGCCGGTGCCGGGGTTCCCGCCGTGATCCCTACCGCGCCGGTGCCGGTTTTCCAATAGGTCATCCGCAGGCAGCGGGTACCGGCCATCCGGCGAATACCGCTGATCGATAAAACGATCGTATGCCGCGAATTCGGTGAACACCAACGCCGGCCCTGGTTGGTTTCGCGCGGCGGGCAGTACGGTTCGCCGGGGACAATCGCCGGAGGATTCGAAATGACCCTTGTGCGGGTGAAATCACGGCTGATGGCGCTGGCCGGTGTCACGATTCTGTTTCTCAGCGGTGTGGTGAGCGCGAGCGGTGAGCCTGCGCGGCGCGGTGACTGGCCGAGCTGGCAGGGCGACAGTTCCGGCTCCCGCTTCAACCCGGCCGAGCACCGGATTAATCCGGCTACGGCCGGAAAGTTGAAACTCAAATGGGCCTTCGCCTATCCCAAGACCGGTTTTCCGGCGAAAAGCCAGCCCGCCGTGGTCGGCGGTGACATTTTCTTCGGCAGTCCGGACGGCAAATTCCACGCACTGGACGCGCGAACGGGTGCCGCGAAATGGAGTTTCGACCTGGCTTCGGTCGAGCCAGGTCGGGTTGGCGGGGTGGTGACGGACGGGCCGGCCGTGGCCCGCGGCAAGGTCTACTTCGGTGACGCGCGCGGCTACCTGTACGCGCTCGAGCAGCGGACCGGGAAGCTGGTGTGGGCCAGGAACACCGAATCGCACCCGGCCGGGATGCACACCAGCTCGCCGCTGTACCACGACGGCCGGATCTACGTCGGCGCCTCCAGCGGGGAAATGCTCAGCACCGACCGCCAGTACCCCTGCTGCACCTTCCGCGGTCATCTCGACTCGATCGACGCCGAAACCGGTGAGCTGGTCTGGCGGTACTTCACCGTGCCCGAGCCGCGGCCGGCCGGGACCTGGCCGAGCGGCGCGGTCAAGTACGAGCCCTCCGGCGCGGGAGTGTGGAGCTCGCCGGTCGTCGACGAGCGCACCGGCACCCTCTACGTCGGCACCGGGCAGAACTACACCGGCAGCGCGGGCGACTTCGACACCCTGCTGGCGCTCGACGCGCGCAGCGGCGCGGTCCGCTGGAAGCAACAGGTGACCAAGTCCGACACCTGGCGGGTGCTCTGCGGCTACCCCGACGCGGAGGGCTACTGCCCGGGTCTCAAGGACGGCACCGCGCTCGACTACGACCTCGGCGCCACCCCCACCCTCGTCCGGGCCGGCGGGCGCACGCTGGTCGGGATCGGCCAGAAGAACGGCGTCTACCACGCTTTCGACGCGCACACCGGCGAGGTTGCCTGGCGCCGGCAGCTTTCCGAGCCGATGCCGGGCGGCGGGCTCACCGGCATCCAGTGGGGCAGCAGCTACGACGGCCGGTGGCTGTACGCGGCCACCTACTTCGCCAACCCGGGCAAGGTGTTCGCGTTGAACCCCGCCAACGGGGACGTGCGGTGGCAGACGCCGAACCCGGCCAACGGCTGCCAGTGGGGCGGGGCCGCCGAGCATCCGGAGATCTGCGCGCTCGCGCACACCCCGGCGGTCACCACCAGTCCCGGCCTGCTCTACGAGGGCAGCAATGACGGCACGATGCGGATCTACTCCTCGCACACCGGCGAAGTCCTCTGGGAGTACGACACCATCCGCGACTTCCCCGGCGTGAACGGGCGCACCGGGCACGGCAGCGCCCTCTCCGGCAACGGTGGCGCCGTGGTGGCCGGCGGCATGCTCTACGTCCAGGCGGGCTACTGGCCCAGCTACCCGAGCGAACACGGCACCGTGCTGCTCGCCTTCGGCCTCTGACTCCAAAGTCTACAAAGGACATCCAAGAAGGACACTCAGATGAACGCGATGAACCGCCGCCAGTTCGCCGGTGCCGCACTCACCCCGGTACTGGTCCCCATGCTCGGCACGGCACCGGGAGCGGCCGCCGCCACCGGCCGCACGGACGACAAGGTCTCCGGCGAAGAGATCGGTGTCACCGTGCAGGAGGGCACCAACCTTGCCGTCACCGCCCGGCCCGGCGGCGACCGGATCATCCTGCACCTGCAGGGAAAACTGTTCACCGTGGCGCGGGCAGGCGGGACGGCGACCCCCTTCAGCGACGACTTCCTGACCCCGTTCTGGCCTTCGCTCAGACCGGACGGCGAGCTGATCGCCGTGCAGTCCTTCGCCGGCGGCATGTTCCACATCTGGACCCTCACCCCGGACGGCCGGGCCGTGCGGCAGCTGACCTCAGGGGAGTACGACGACCTGTGCCCGGCCTGGTCGCCGGACGGCGAGCTGATCGCCTTCACCTCGGCGCGGCAGGGCTCGAACGACATCTGGACCGTCGAAGCGCGGACCGGTGCGCTGCGGCGGGTCACCTCGACGGTCACCCCGGCGTCGCAGCCGACCTGGTCGCCGGACGGCCGGGAAGTGGCCTACGTGCGGGAAAATGCCATCGAAGCAGTCAACCTGGCCACCGGCGCGACCCGCGTCCTGGTGCCGGCCGCGCCGGGTTTCGTCTCGGCCCCGTCGTGGTCGCCGGACGGCGGGCGGATCGCGTTCATCCGGGCCCGTGACCGGGTGCAGCGGCTGATGGTTTCGGCCGCGCCGGGCACCGAAAAGCCGGCGGGCAGCTACGACGACGCGTTTCCGTTCCCCGCCGCCTGGCTGTCCCCGGACGAACTGCTCTACGGCGCCAACGGCAAGATCGTGGTGTCCCGGCTCAGCACGGACGCCGCCGCCATCGTCCCGTTCTCCGCGACCTTCCGGCTGGTCCGCGATCGCTACCCGCGCAAGCGGTACGACTTCGACTCCCGCCGCGAGCAGCAGGCGCGGGGCATCGTCGCGCCGGCGCTGTCCCCGGACGGCGGGTCGGTCGTCTTCATCGCGCTGAACCAGCTTTGGCTGCAGCCGATCGGCGGCGCGCCGCGGCGGCTCACCGACGATCCGTACTACAAGACCGACCCCGCCTGGTCGCACGACGGGCGGCGGCTCGCCTACGCCTCGGACAAGGCCGGCACCCAGGACATCTACGTGCTCGACCCGGAAACGGGCACCGAACGCCGGGTGACCGACTTGCCCGGCGCCCAGTTCGCCCCCGCGTTCTCGCCCGACGACCGGACCCTCGTCTTCCAGGACGACCGGTTCCGGACGCTGGCGGTGGACGCCGCGGGCGGGCCGGTGCGCACCATCCTCGGCCCGGTCAACACGCCGGGCCGGCCGAGCTGGTCCGCGGACGGCCGGACGCTGGCCTTCACCGTGTCCGCGCAGCAGCGCAACCAGATCCAGCTGGTGGACGTGGCTTCCGGTGGCACCAGGGTGATCGAGCCGGCGCCGTTCGGCTCGATCTCGGCGCGCGGCGACGACGGCCCGGTCTGGTCGCCGGACGGCCGCTGGCTGGCGTTCTGCCTGCGCGGCACGCTCTGGGTGCTGCCGGTGGACCCGCGCGGCACCCCGACCGGACCGGCGCGTGCGCTCACCGAGCACGCTTCCGACGCGCCCAGCTGGAGCGGTGACTCGCAGCGCCTGCTGTACCTGCACAACGGCCGGCTGCGGCTGGTCGCACTGGACGGTTCGGGCACCAGGGAGGTGACCACGAAACTGGCGTACACCCCGGACCAGCCAGGGGAGCGCCTGGTGATCCACGCCGGGCGGCTGTGGGACGGCCGCGCCCCGGAGCCGCGCACGGACGTCGACCTCGTGGTGGAGGGCAACCGGATCCGGAGCATCGAACCGCACCGGGGAGACCGGTCCCACCCGGGTCACCGGTTCGTGGACGCGTCCGGGCTGACGGTCACCCCGGGGCTGATCGACATGCACAACCACCAGCACATGCGGTCCAGATCGTTCGGCGACCGGCAGGGCCGCCTGCTGCTCTCCTTCGGCATCACCACCACCCGCTCGACCGGCGACCCGGCCTATCGGGCGCTGGAGGACCGCGAGGCGCTCACCGCCGGCGCCAGGGTGGGGCCGCGGTTCTTCATGACCGGCGAAATGTTCGAAGGCCCGCGCCTGTCCTGGGAGTTCGCCCGGCAGATCGCCGACTCCGGGCAGCTCGAGCTGGAGCTCTCGCGGGCGCGGGAGCTCGGCTACGACCTGATCAAGACCTACCAGCGGTTCCCGGACGACTGGCAGGCCGCGGTGACCGCTGCGGCGCACGCGATGGGCATCCCGACCACCTCGCACTACCTGTACCCGGCCATCGCGCACGGGGTGGACATGCAGGAACACCTCGCCGGGCCGACCAGGTGGGGCTTCGGGTTCTCGCAGAACGCCTCGCTCGGCATCGTCTACGACGACGTGATCCAGCTGCTGACCAAGGGCGGGATGGCGGTCAGCAGCACCCTGTTCAGCGCGAGCGCGCTGCTCGCGGACGACCCCGGCATCGTCGACGACCCCAGGGTCCGCACGCTGTTCACCGCGGCGCAGCAGGAGACCCTGCTGGCCAAGCTGCGCTGCGCGCAGGGCACCGGCCCGTGCGGTTTCCTGGACGGCAACGCCGAAGCGGCCCGCCGCGACGTCGCCGTGCTCAAACGCATCCTGGCCGCCGGCGGCACCGTGGTCGCCGGCACGGACGCGCCGCTGGACGTCACCGCGGTGAGCCTGCACCTCAACCTCCGCGGCATGACGAAGTACGGCCTTTCCGCGCACCAGGCACTGCAGACCGCGACGCTGGCCGCCGCCCGTCAGCTCGGGGTGGACCGCGAGCTCGGCACCGTCGAGCCGGGCAAGCTCGCCGATCTGCTCTTCAGCGAAGGCGATCCCACCCGGAACATCAGCGATCTGGCCAGGGTGCCGATGGTGCTGAAGAACGGCCGCCTCTACCAGAGGGACGAACTGCTGGCGCCGTTCCTGCCCGGGTCGGCGAGCCGGTAGCGGTCCAGCCGGTCGGTCAGCGCGTCCTGGTCGCCCGGTCGCCGGTGCCCCGGCGGGTCCGGCCTGCCGGGGGCCGGGTCGTTCGCGCGTGCCGCGGCGAGGAAGCTCGCCACTTCGGCCGGTTCGGGGAGCACGTCGCCGTTGTCCAGATAGGTGAGCACGATGAGGTCCTCGCCGGAGTGGGTCTCCACCGCGAGGGCCCAGCCGTGCCGCTCGTCCCACACCAGGGCCAGATCGCGGTCGGGGAAGCGCGGTAGCCGGTGGTCGAGCGCGATGTAGGCCGACATCGGAGCGCCGGTGCCCCCGAAATCCACCGTGCAGGACTCCATGCCGACACCGGCCGCGGTGGCCACGGCGGCCAGGTAGCCGCGCAGCCCGCGGACGAGCCGGAGATCGGCTCCGCCCGCCACGCCCATCAGGGTGTTCACGTGGTCGAACCTTTCGCCGTGGTCGCCGCCCCGCCCGCCGTGGCGGGGCGGCGACGGGTCGTGGTCAGGCGCTGATGGTCTTGGGTTCGGCGGAGGACCGGGAGATGGCGATCTTGCGTGGTTTCGCCTGTTCCCGGACCGGGATGCGCAAGGTGAGCACGCCGGCGTCGTAGTCGGCCTTGATCTGCTCGGTGTCCAGGGTGTCGCCGAGGAAGAGCTGCCGGGAGAAGACGCCGAAGGGCCGTTCGGCGACCTGCATCTCCACGGTGTCCTTCGACTCGAGCGGACGGCGTTCGGCCTTCACGGTGAGCACGTTGCGCTCGACGTCGAGCTCGATGGCCTCCGGGTCGACGCCGGGCAGGTCGAAGCGGACCACGAACTCGTCCCCGGCTCGGCAGGCGTCCATCGGGATCGCCGCGGGCTTCGACCAGGTGCCGGCGGTAGTGCCGAATACCTGCTGGGTCAGGCGGTCCAGTTCGCGGAACGGGTCGGTGCGCATCAACATCGTCGGTTCACCTCCGGTTGATCTGCGTCTGGTGTCAATACGCACCACTGTTCTAACATGTCGTCTAAATGATGACAAGCGTGATGTCGTCGAGAGGATGACCAACATGGGCACGGTGGACGAACCGGCCGACGCCATCCGCCTGATCGAGGCGGCGCTGGAAGCCGCTCGGGTCGGTGCCACCGACACCGCGCGGGTGCTGGACGCGCTCGCCGCACTGCGCGGGGTCCGGGACGAGCTGGCGGCCTGGGAGCCGGAGCTGATCACCGCGGCCCGCGCCGAGGGGGTGAGCTGGGCGGTGCTCGCGCCCGCGCTCGGGGTCGCCAGCAGGCAGGCCGCCGAACGGCGCTACCTGCGCCTGCAACCTTCGGTGACCGGGGAGACCACGGGGGAGGGCCGCGTGCGGGCCGAGCGGGACAAACGGGCCGGAGACCGCGCGGTGGCGTCCTGGGCGCGGGAGAACTCCGCGTCGCTGCGGCAGCTGGCCGGGCAGGTCAGCGCGCTGGACGGGCTGGGCGCCACCGCTCAGGAACACGCCGAACGCGTCCAGCGGGCGCTCGGGGACAACGACGCCGCGACCTTGCTCGCACCGCTGGCGGACGCGCACCCGCACATCGCCGAGCACCACCATGCGCTCGCGGCCAGGCTCACCACCGTCGCCGAGCAGGCCGGACGGCTGCGCCGCGACGCCGCCGACACCCGGCGCGCTCGCGACCAGTAGCGGTCTATCCAGGATCGTCTATTTTGGACAGTCCATCGGAGACCGGTGTGGCGCCGAGGTTTTCGCCGTCCTCGTGGCGGCGGACCCAGTCGTCGAGGTCGAGCGCGGCTTCGGCGGGTTCGCGGATCGCGTGCGCCCGGCACCAGCTGTCGTCACCGGCGTGCCTCGGCGTCCGGTGGCCGGAAAGTTCTTCGCGGAGGCGGATTTCGGCCGCGGCGAAGCGGTTCCGCGCGGTTTGCGCCGGCACGCCGGTGGTGTCGCCGATGAGCTGCCAGCCGGCGCCCGCCAGGCGCTCGAACACGGCGGCCGCTTCGAAGAACCGTTGCGCGGCAACCAACACGTGCGCGGCGTCGGCGAGCACGGTGCCCGGCTCGGCGGCGCCGACCGGCACCGCCGCGCGCGCGAGTTCGGCCAGTTCGCACGCCTCGTAGGCCATCACCAGCCGGGCTCGCGCGGCATCCGTGAGATCCGCTGGAGAGGTGCTCATGCGCGCACGAAGTAGAGGACGGTCATGGTCACCGCGATGCTCAGCACCACACCGCGCAGCAGCCGCGCGGAGAGGCGGCGGGCGAGGTGGGCGCCGGCGAAACCGCCGGCCACCGCACCGGTCAGCATGCCGGCCAGCGGCAGCGGGGACCGGAGCACGTCCGAAGCGATCAGGAACAGCGCGGTCGCGGCGAGGTAGATGGCGGCGAGCTGGGCGATCCGCATCGGGTTGCCGGCCGCCGCGTCCAGCCCGAGCCCGACGCTCCACAACGCCAGCATGAGGATGCCTACGGCACCGCCGAAGTATCCGCCGTAGACCGCCAGCGGGAACTGGGCGATCAGCACCGCACCGGAGCCGAGGTTCGCCGAGCGCCCCAGCGCCGCGCTCAACGCCCCGGACAGGCGGCGCCCGAACGCGAGGACCACGGTGGCGAACGCGAGCAGCCACGGCACCGCGGCGTCGAACGAAGCCGACGGCAGCACCAGCAGCAGCCCGGCGCCGAGTCCGCCGCCGAGCACGCTCACCACGGTCAGCGCCCTCGTGGAAGTCGCTCCGACGGAGGTCAGCTCGCGCCGGTAGACCCAGGCGCTGGCCACCGCCCCCGGCACCAGCGCGACGGTGGTCGACGCGTTCGCGGTGACCGGCGGCAGGCCGACCGCGACCAGCGCGGGCAGTGCCACGAAGGTGCCTCCGCCGCCGACGGCGTTCAACGCGCCGGCGGCGATACCGGCCAGCAGGACAAAGAGGATCTCGGCCACCCGCCGAGCATCACGGCGGCGCGCGGGGTGCGCAATGCGCGATCGGTGTACCAAGCCTAAGCCTGTGCCATAGGCTCTAATAGGCTGATGCGGTGCGTTACGACCTGGACGACCTGCGGCTGTTCCGGCACATCGTCGCGGAGGGGTCGATCACGGCCGGTGCCCGCCGGATGCACCTGAGCCTGCCTTCGGCCAGCGCCAGGGTGCGCTCGCTGGAACACCACGCCGGGGTGGCACTGCTGGTCCGCGGCAGGCGAGGGGTGCGGCCCACCCCGGCCGGCACGACACTGGCCCGCCACGCCCGCGACGTGCTCGCCCAGACAGCGCGGCTCGAAGGTGCCGTTGCGAGCTACACCCGCTCGCCTGCCGCGCCATTGACCCTGCTGGCCGGCGGCTCCGCGATGCACCGGCTGGTGCCCCAGGCCCTGATTCCGTTCCTGCGCGAGCATCCCGACGTCGACGTCACCGTTTCCGAGTGCCGGACGCCGCGGACCGTGCGGATGCTCGCCGACGGCGAAGCGGACCTCGGGGTCGTCCTCGACGACGAGGCCCGAGACTGCGGCCTCGACACCGAACCGCTCGGCGACGACTCGCTGGTGGTGATCGGCCAGGCCGGCGGGATACTGGCCGGGCGGACCGCGCTGACCTACCGCGAGGTCGCCGAGCACCCGCTCGTCGGGCTGGACGCCGATTCTTCGCTGCGCCGCTGGATCGAGAAGAACCTCGGCCCGCACGCCCCGGTCGCCCGGTACCGCACCAGCGTGGCCGGACTGAGCACCCTCGTCGCCCTCGCCGCGGCCGGGGTGGGACTGGCCGTGGTGCCGCGCCGCGCGCTCAACCCCGGTCAGCCGCTTGAGGTGTGCGATCTCCAGGACCCCTGGGCACGCCGCCACCATCTGCTCGCCTGGGGCGCCAGTGCCCGGAGTTCCCCGGTGGCCGCCGCGGCGCTCGCCGGGCATCTGCGCCGCGCCGCCGATTAGTTTCGCCAGGCCGTCTGGTCTCCATAGGCGGATACCGCTTCGGAAACCTTGGAGGACCAAGATGGAGTCGACTCAGCTCGTGCAAGAGTTCAGCGAACCGGAGGCCACCGCCCTGCCATGGGACGAGGTGGTGGCGGTGCTGGAGTCCGCGGAGATGTTCTGGTTGTCCACGGTCCGCCGCGACGGCCGCCCGCACGTCGCCCCGCTGCCGGCGATCTGGCTGGACGGCAGGCTGTACTTCTGCACCGGCGCGCACGAGCAGAAGGCGAGGAACATCGAGGCGAACACCCACTGCGTGCTCACCACCGGCACCAATACCTTCCGCTCCGGCGTGGACGTCGTGGTCGAAGGCACCGTCGGCCGGGTCAGCGACAACGACACGCTGGTCAGCCTGGCCGCACGGTGGAAGGACAAGATCGACTGGGAGTACGTCGTCGGCGACGGCGTCTTCCTCGACACCATGTCGGTCGGGAACCCGGCCGTGGTCTTCGGGGTCACGCCGTCGAAGGTGCTGGTCTTCACCAAGGCGCCGTACGGTCAGACGCGCTACGTCAGGTGACGGCGGATTCCTCGCGCGGCGGGATCCGGTCGAGCCGCCGCCGTTGCTCGGCGCTCAGCCGCAGATCCGCCGCGGCGACGTTCTCCTCCAGGTGGCCGATCGTCGCGGTGCCCGGAATCGGCAGCACCACGGGTGACCGGTCGAGCAGCCAGGCGAGCGACACCTGCGCCGCGGTGGCGCCGAGTTCGGCCGCCACCGCGGCGATCTCGGCCCTGGCTTCCGCGACCGCCACCGCGACGGGCCGCCACGGCAGGAAGGCGATCCCGGCCGCGGTGCAGGCATCGAGCACGGCCTCGTGTTCGCGGTCGAGCAGGCTGTAGCGGTTCTGCACGCTCGCGACCTCGACCAGGCCCCGCGCCTGTTCGAGCTCGGCGACGGTGACCTCGGACAGGCCGAGCCGGCCGATCTTGCCCTCGATCTGGAGCTGCCGCAGCGCACCGAGCTGTTCGGCGAGCGGCACGTTCGGCGCGATCCGGTGCAGCTGGAGCAGTTCGATCCGGTCCACCCGCAGCCGGCGCAGTGCGTGCTCGACCTGCTCGCGCAGAACTTCCGGCCGCCCGTCGAGCACCCACTCGTCCGGGCTCGGCCTGGTGACCCCGACCTTGGTCGTGATCAGCAGATCGTCCGGGTAGGGATGCAGCGCCTCGGCGAGCAACTCCTCGTTGGCGCCCCATCCGTACAGGTGCGCGGTGTCGATCAGGGTGACGCCGAGTTCGACGGCACGCCGGGCCACCGCGATCGAGCCGTCCCTGGCCGGGCCCGGTTCGGTCGGCAGCCGCATGGCCCCGAACCCGAGCCGCTTGACCCGGATGTCCCCGCCGATGTCGAACGTGCTCGATGTCATGTGCCGCAACCATCCTTGTCCTCAACAGGACCTGGACACTACCCATCGGCGGTTCCCGGGTGGCGGACGGCGCGGAGGACGGTGTCGTTGGCGTGGTGGGTGCCCGGCGGGGCGGCGGCGGTTCGCGGGCGGGTTTCGTCGATCAGGACGGTCCAGCCGTCGCCGAGCAGCCCGGCGATCTCGTCGGGGCGGTAGTACTGGTTCGGGTCGACGCCGAGCTCCTCTTTCGGTGGCAGGTCGGCGAGGGAGTGGCCGACGAAGAGCAGGGTGCCGCCGGGGGCGACCGCGGCCAGCAGGCCGTGCAGCGCCCGGTGCCCGGTCTCGCGGGGGAGCGGGAAGTACTGCGCCGACACCAGATCGAACGCGCCGGCCGGTGGTGGTGTCCTGGTCAGGTCGGCGCGGGTCCACGCCACCTCACCGGCGAAGTCGGTGGAGCTGGCCGCCGCGCGCTCCAGTGCCACCTGCGAAATGTCGATCGCCGTGACGCGCCAGCCCTGCCCGGCCAGCCAGCGCGCGTCGCCGCCCTCGCCGCAGCCCACGTCGAGCGCCTGGCCCGGCGCCAGTCCGGTCACCTCGGCGACCAGCACCCCGTTCGGGTTCCCGCTGAAAAGCTGGTCCTGGCCGCGGTACCGCTCGTCCCACAACTGCTGGTCCATCGCTGATCTTCCTTCCTCGTCACCATTTCCGCACCGACTCTGCCCCGCGCCCGGCCGATCGGCAAGATTCCTTGCGGAAACAGCAAATCGAGATCAGCGCCGGGGTTTGGCGACCCAGGCGGCGATCTGCGCGCGGTTGGTGAAACCGAGCTTGCCCAGGATGTGCTCGATATGGGTTTCCGCGGTCCGCCGGGCGATCACGAGGTGGCCGGCGATCTCGCGGTTGGTCATGCCCTTCCCGACGAGCACCGCGATCTCGTTCTCGCGTTTGGTCAGCGGGTTGCCGGCGGGCTCCTCGTCCAAGGCGTACGCGAGCGCTTCGGTGAGGGAAAGCGCGGCGCCGGCGCGGGCCTCCCGGAAGGCCTGCTCCGCGCCGAGCCTGCCGACCACCAGCTCGCTCGCGCGCCGGAGCGGTTCGATGAAGGCGGCGTAGTTGGTCGGTGCGGTGCCGAGGGACTGCCAGACGGTGGTCGCGGCGCCGAACAGCCTGGCGGCTCTGGCCGGCAGGTCGCTGTGCACGGCGCAGCCGGCCATCACGGTCAGGGTGAACGCGATGATCAGCCGGTCGTCCACCTTGTGCTGCAGCCGCAACAGCTCGCGGCCCGCCTTCTTGGCCTCCTCGATGTCCCCGCACAGGTACTCGGCCGCGCTGCGGGACCACAGGGTCCACGACCGCCAGAAGTCCTGACCGGTGGCCGCGCACGCCCGCGCGCTGCGGCGGAGCACTTCGCGGCCGCCGGTCAGGTCGCCGGCCAGGCTGCGGGCGAGCCCGTAGTTGTAGGTCGACCACAGCTCGCCGCCGACGTCCGCGCAGTCGCGGAACATCCCGGCCGCCAGCTGGAACAGCTTGCTGGCGTTGCCGTTGTCGTCGCCGATCAGGGCGGCGTAGGCGCGCACGTGGTGCACGTAGGCCTGCGCCTGCTCGTCGCCGGTCTCCTCGGCCACTTCGGCCGCCTGCGTCACCGCGGTCTCGTAGGCGCGCAGATCTCGTTGCACCAGCGCGAGAAACGCGTAGATCCACAGGCCGTAGGCCCGGCCCGCGGCGTCGGCCGGTGCCGCGTCCAGTAGCCTGCCCAGCCAGATCCGGCCTTCGGTGTTGAGCCCGCGCAGCACCCAGTACTCCTTGAACGCCCGGATCATCCGCAGCCCGACCACCGCCTCGCCGGGGTCGTGCACGCAGAAGTCCAGCGCCGCGCGCAGGTTGGCGTGCTCCCGTTTGAGCCGGTTGATCCAGGCCACCTGCTCGGGGCCGAGCCATTCGGCCTCGAACCTCCGGGTCAGCTCCAGGTACCAGTCACGATGCCGCAGCCGCATCCCGGCTCCCCGCCCCATCGCGTGGAGCTGGTCCTCGCCGTACTGCCGCATCGTCTCCAGCATCCGGTACCGGACCACGCCGTGCAGTTCCTCGCGGAACAGGATGGACTTGTCGATCAGCCCGTCCACCGCGTCCAGCACCGCGTCACGGGGAAGCTCGCCGTCGGCGCAGACGGCCTCGGCGGCCTCGATGTCGAAGCTCTCGGCGAACACCGACGCGTGCGCCCACAGCTGCCGTTCCTCGCGGGTGCACAGCCCGTGGCTCCAGTCCACCAGCGCCTGCAGCGTCGAGTGCCGGTCCGGTCCCGTTCGCCTGCCGCCGGTGAGCAGGGTGAACCGGTCGTTCAGCCGCTCGGTGAGCTGGCGGACGGACAGGGTGCGCAACCGCGCCGCGGCCAGCTCCATCGCCAGCGGCATCCCGTCCAGGGCACGGCAGAGCAGGACGACGTCCTCGGCGTTGTCCTCATCGAGGCTGAACCCTGGCACCACGGCGGTCGCCCTGTCGACGAACAGCCGCACGGCGTCGTACCGCGTCAGCTCGTCCGCGGGACGGCCGGGATCGGGCACGGCCAGCGGCGGCACCGGCAGCACGCGCTCGCCCATCACGCCGAGGGACTGCCGGCTGGTCGCCAGCACGACCAGCTCCGGGCAGGACCGCAGCAGGATGTCGGCGAACGCGGCACAGGCGTCCACCAGGTGCTCGCAGTTGTCCAGCACCAGCAACAGCCGGCGCGCGCGGAGCTGATCCACCAGCAGGTCGATCGGCGGCTGGGCCGACCTGTCGCCCAGCCCCAGCCGGTCGGCGACGGTGCTGACCAGCAGCTCGGGCTCGTGCAGCTCGGCGAGGCCGACGAACACCACGTTCTCCCCGAACGAGGCCCGTGCCGCCGCGGCCGTGCGCAGCGCGAGCCTGGTCTTGCCGACGCCGCCCGGCCCGGTCAGCGTGACCAGCGCGGCCTCTTCCAGCAGCGACCTGGCTTCGCGGATCTCGGTGTCCCGTCCGACGTAGGAAGTCCGTTCCGCCGGCGGGTAGCCGGTCGGGTACTCCTCGGTCTGACTTTCGGCCAAGTCTTGCCACCACCCAGTCCCGTCCGCGGCCCATGTTCACTGCCAGTGAACAGTTGTACTCCGAAAAGCACTGGAACGGGAGAGGGGTGGCGTGGCCGGCGGTGACCGGTCCTGCCGGCCCCGGCGCGACATCTTTGTCACCAAGGTATACAGAAGCGACTTCGGGCTATGACAGTTGTGCGCATATTCGCCGGCTCCCGTGCGTGTGCTTGCGTTCCGGTGATCGGAAACCCTAAAGTTCTTCCGGCGGTGAACAGTTCCGGCGGCGCGGCCGGAACATTCCTCAGCTCCGGGCGAATGGCTCGAACAAGCCTGCGATGTCTTCCTCCGGCTCGCCGGTGCGCCCGGGATCGGGCAGGCACGAGAATGGGGCGCAATGGCATCGCTAGGCAATCCGGCCACCCGGAACCGGTTTTCGATCTTCCGCCGTTTCACCCCGCTGCTGACGTTGTTCTGCGCCCTGTCGCTGACCTCCGCGATGGCACCGGGACTCACCGCGGCGCAGTCATGGCCGAACGCGGCGACCGCCGATGACGGCGCCAGGGTGACCAAGGAGACCTGGCTCGACGCGCGCACGGTGGACCTGCAGATCGACTCCCCGGCGATCGGTGCGACCGGCACGGTCCGGCTCTTCGTACCGGCTGGCTGGAAGGCCGAGCCCACCAGGACCTGGCCCACGCTCTACCTGCTGCACGGCTGCTGCGAGCCCGCCGACTACAAGTCATGGGACCAGTTCACCGACGTGAAGTCCTTCACCGCGGACAAGGACGTGATCGTGGTGATGCCCAGCGACGGCCCGGCCGGCATGTACACCAGGTGGTGGAATTTCGGGCTCTACGAGAAGCCGGACTGGGAGGCCTTCCACACCGAGGAGGTCCGGCAGCTCGTCGAGCGGTCCTACCGCGGCGGCACCCAGCGCGCGGTGGCCGGCGTTTCCATCGGCGGCTACGGGGCACTCGCCTACGCGTTCCGCAAGAAGGGGATGTTCGGCGCCGCCGCGTCCTACAGCGGGATACCGAACACCCTTTATCCCGGTGCCGCGGGCACGATCAAGGGACTGCTGTTCCGGGTCGGGATCTACAATCCCTGGGCAATGTGGGGCGACGAAAGCTCACCGGTGTCCAAATGGGCGGAGCGCAATCCGTACAACCATGTCGACGAACTGCGCGGCACCGCGCTCTACGTCAGCTCCGGAAACGGCGAGACCGGACCCCTCGACCCGCCGGGGCAGAGCGACCCGCTGGACGCGATGTCCGAGATGACCTCGCGCAGCTTCACCGACCTGCTGGGGCAGCGGGGAATCCCGGTCACCGCGGACTACTACGGCAACGGCACGCACAGCTGGCCGTACTGGGAACGCGCGCTGCACAACTCGTGGCCCGTGCTGGCACCGGCGCTCGGCCTGTCGTAGTACCCGGGTCACCCGGCGGGGTCGAACGGGATGCCGTCCGGCTTGGCCTTCCGGAGGTTGTCCTCGAAGCTCCCGTCCTTGAGCGCCAGACTCGCCTTGCCGAAGTCGGCCGAGGTCAGCTTGTCGCGGATGCCGGCGGGGAAGTTGTTCCAGCTGACCAGCGCCGGGTACTGCCACTTCCGGTAGTGGTTCTCCGGCTGTTCGTCCTTGCCGGCAAGGCGGAAGGCGTGCGTGCTGCCGCCGTCCTTGTGGTAGACGATCTTCGGGTGCGTCCCTTCCCAGGCGACCTCGGAGGCGGGGTGTTTGGCGTACTCGCCGTGCGCCGACGTCGAAACGTACTGAGCCTGGTCTTGGTTCACCCACACCACGACATGTTCGAGGTCGTGGCGGTGGCCGAAGGCGTCGACGCCCGCGACGACCTGGTCCTTCTCGAAGTACAGCGCGTACATGTAGGCGCACCAGTCGTTGTTGCACTTGGCGCGGGCGTAGGAGTTGGTATTGTCCAAATCGGACTGGTCGCGGCAATTCCCGTTCAGGGCACCGGAGTTGTTCAGCCCCTCGGCCACCGTCCCGTCCGCGCCGATGGCCGGGGTGGAGTAGCAGCCGTCGGTGTCGTAGTCGAAACCCGGTTGCCACTTGGCGTCCGGCTCGGCGGCGCTGGCCGGCAGCGCGCCGGGCGGTTCGGCCCACGCGGAGGTCGCGGGCAGGACCACGACCAGCGCGGCGGCCCCGGCCAGTGCCCGGATGGTGAACGACAGCTTTCCCGACCCCACGACAGCGCCTCCCGATCGACGTCCGCACGACCGCCTGATCGTAAGGGCCGCGGACTGGGGAAACGACCAACTCGAGCTGAACGGCTCAGTCCACCGGGACCCCGGCGACGACGGTGGCGACCCGCTCGACGATGGCCCTGGTCACCGGCTGGCGCACCAGCCAGGTCCGCATCAGGAACGGCGGCTCGACCAGGCGCGACCACGGCCAGCCCGGCAGCAGCCGCCCGGCGCTGGACTCGGTGAGCAGGACGGCGGCGGTACCGGCCGCCTCCGCGCAGGCGAGCGCGTTCTCGGTGAACCGGGCGAACACCCAGACCGGCGAGACGCCGAGGTGATGGGCCGCGGCGAGCAGCCGGTCGTGCTCGGTGGGCACCTGGTCCCTGGCGTGCGCGAGCACGCGCAGGCCGTCGAGGTCGGACAGGCGGCATTCCGCGGTTCCGGCCAGCGCATGGCCGGGCCGGACCGCCAGCCCGAACGGCTGCTCGAACAGCCCGGCCCCGGCGAGCACCGACGGCGGCTGCTGGTGCGCCAGCCCGAGGTCGAGCCTGCCCTCCCTGATCATCCGCAGCTGGTCGGTGCTGCTGGCGTCGGTGAACGCGATGTCGGCGTGCGGCGCCCGCTCGCGCACCGCACCCAGCACCCGGTGCAGCCAGCCGGTCGGCACCCCCGGCGCCAGTCCGATCCGCACGATCTCCCGCGCCGGCCCCGCCGACCGCGCGACCTCCCGGCTGGCGTCGGCCAGCCGCAGCACGAGCTGGGCGTGTTCGTTCAGGGCGGCCCCGGCCGGGGTCGGGCGAACCCCGGTCGGTACCCGTTCGAACACCGCGACCCCCAGCTCGTGCTCGAGCTGCCGGATCTGCCTGGTCAGCGCGGGCTGGGAGATGCGCAACTGTTCGGCGGCCCTGGACAGCGAGCCCTCCGCGAACACCGCGGTGAAGTACCGCAGACGCCTCAGTTCCATGGCAGCTCCCGTCGTGGCCTCTACGCTGTCCATACCTTCCGGTTATAGCCCGGCTGACCAAACGATATTGGCTCCGGCCGCCACCCTGCCTTTCTAATGTGTCCACAGTGCACACCGGGCGAAGGGCGGCAGGGGACACAGTGGACACAGTGGACAACTACGACGTCGTGGTCATCGGTGGCGGCGCCGGCGGGGTCGCGGCCGCGGTGGGGGCCGCGCGGACCGGCGCCTCCGTGCTGCTGGTGGAGCAGTACCCGTTCCTCGGCGGGGCGGCGACGAACAGCTCGGTGCTCACCTTCTGCGGGTTCTTCGACCAGCGCGGCGAGCAGGTGGTCGCCGGGGTGGGGGAGGACATCCTGCGGCGGCTGCGGGCCCGCGGTGTCTACGAAGAGAAGACGATGGGCTGGACGGGCAATCGCATCGTGCTGCTCGACGTGGAGTCCACCAAGCTGGTCCTCGACGCGGCGCTGGCCGATGCCGGGGTGGACGTGTACCTGCACACCAGGCTGATCGGCGCGACCCGCTCGAACGAGCGGGTGACCGAGGTGGAGCTGCACCACCGCGGCGGCCGCGAACGCGTCACCGCCAAGGCGTTCGTCGACGCGAGCGGTGACGGCGCGCTGCTGGCCGAGGCCGGTGCCGGTGTGCGCGTCGCCGCTGTCGACCAGCGCCAGACCAGCACCCTGGTGTGCCGCTTCGGCGGCGTGGCCGAGGACGCGGACCTTTCCCGCGAGGGGCTGCGCGCGGCGGTGGCCGCCCACGGCCGGCAGACCGGCACCCGGCTGCCCCGCGACTACGGCATCGCCGTGCACCTGCCGGTCACCCGCGAGGTGATCGCCCTGCTCGTCGACGAACAGCTCGACGCGCTGGACGTGGCCGCGATCAGCCGGGACGAGGCGAGTGCCCGCAGGCAGGCGTGGCAGTACCTCGACGCGCTGCGCGCGCACCTGGACGGCTGGGAAAGCGCGTACCTGCTGGAAACCGGCCCGCAGATCGGCATCCGGGAAGCGCGGCACCTGCGCGGACGCGAGCAGGTCACCGAACAGGACGTGCTCACCGGCCGCAAGCATCCCGGCTCGGCGATCGCCCGCTGCGGCTGGCCGATCGAGGACCACGCGAGCCCCGGCGTCACCAACTACCGGCCGATCCAGGACGGGGGCTGCTACGACATCCCGTACGGCGCGATCTGCTCGGCCGACACCGGCAACCTCTGGGGAGCGGGCAGGCTGACCAGCTCCGACGACGAGGCCTACGCGTCGGTGCGGGTGATGGGCACCGCGTTCGCCACCGGCCACGCGGCGGGCGTCGCGGCGGCCCAGTACGGCCAGGGCACCGCGCACGACGTGGCCGCCATCCGTGCCGAGCTGCGACGGCAGAGCGCACTCGTCTGACCCCGCTTCGGTCCCGGCCGGACCGCTTTCCCCGTGATTCGGAGACTCAACGATGAGTACCACCACGAGTACCACCACCGGTTCGGCGTACCGCTGGGTCGTGCTGCTGCTGAGCTGGGCGGCCTTCACCATGACCTCGGTGGACAGGTCCACCTGGGGCCCGGCCTCGGCGTCGGTGAGCGATTCGCTCGGCGTCCCGCTCGCCGCCCTCGGCATCTTCGCCACCTGCTACTACGTCGGCTACGTCGTGTCGAACGCGGGCGGCGGCTTCCTCACCGACTGGCTCGGTGGGCGGAAGGTGCTCGGCACCACGTCACTGGTGGCCGGCGGGCTGATGGTCCTGTTCGGCTCGACCACGTCGATGGCGATGGGCCTGGTCGTGCAGGGCGCGCTGGGCCTGTTCGCGGGCGCGGACTTCTCGGCCGGCCTGAAGCTGATCACCTCCTGGTTCCGGCCGGAGGATCGCGGGTTCGCCTCCGGCGTGTTCATGACCGCGACGTCGCTGGGCACGGTGGTGGCCAACGCGGTGGTGCCCAGCCTGATCGCGAGTTCGGGCTGGCAGGCCTCGTACCACCTGTTCGGCGGGGTCACCGTCGTGCTCGCCGTGCTGTGCCTGCTGTTCATCCGCGACGGCGAGCGGTCCGGCGACGCGCCGGGGCGGCGTCCCGTGCCCGACCTGCGCCCGTTGCTGCGCAACCGGGACCTGCTGCTGCTCGGCCTGGCCGGGTTCGGCGGCCTTTGGGGCACCTACGGGTTCGTCACCTGGTCGAACACCCTGATGGTCAAGGGCAACGGGATCAGCCCGATCGACGCGGGGGTGGTGCTGGTGATCTTCTCCGGTACCGCGGTGGCGGTGAAGCCGCTGGTCGGGTTCGTCACCGACAAGATGGGACTCGGCAGACGGATCCCGACCGTGGCCATCCTGTTCCTGTTCGGCGCCACCCTGCTGGTCTTCGGCAGGATGACCAGCTATCAGGCGTTCCTCTGGGTGGCGCCGCTGCTCGGGGTCGCCGCCTACGCCTACAGCCCGCTGACCGCCGCGCTCACCCCCACCCTGACCGGCGCGCGGCTGGCAGGGTCCGCGGCCGGCGCGGTGAACGCGCTGTGGCAGCTGGGCAGCGTGATCGTGCCGGCCGTGGTCGGCCCGGTGTTCCAGGCGACCCATTCCTTCTACTCCGCGTTCGTGGTGCTGGCCGCCGGCCCGATTCTCGGCGGCCTCGTCATGCTCGGCGTCCGGGACGACCGGCCGGTCAGGCCCGGTCCATCGCCAGTCGCGTGAGGTCCACAATGGACTTTCCGGCGGCGAGCAGCGGCTCACCGTCCCGGGCGGCCCTGCTCAGGATGAAAGCACCCTCCAGCAGGTTGATCATCGCGAAGGCGAGCGTCCTGGCTTGTGCCTCGTCGGGGATGAACCGGCCGAACCACGCCGTCGCCCCGGCCGCCCACACGGCGAAGACATCGGCGGTTGCCGCCCGGAGCGTCTCGTTGGTGCTCGCCACCTCCAGCGCGATGGTGGCGATGGGGCAGGCGTCCGCGTAGCCGGTGGCGACCAGGTCGTCGGCGGCTTTCCGGAACGCGAAATCGAGCGCCTCCAGCGGATCCGGCTTGTCTTCGAGCAGGGTGAGCACCAGGTACCCGTACTCCAGGCCGGCGCTGCGGATGACATCGTCGGCCAGTTGCTCCTTCCCGCCGGGGAAGAAGTGGTAGATGGAGCCGAACGGCGCCGCCGACTCGGTGGCGATCTGCTTGAGGCCGGTGCCGGTGTATCCCTTCTGGCGGAACAACCGCCCGGCCGCTTCCTGGATCCTCGTGCGGGTATCCGGGGTTCCGGCATCGGCTTTTCCGCCGCCCATGGGCGCCACCTCCTCGACAGTGCGTTGCCAACCAGGGTATCGTATTAGAACGATCTATCAAATGAGGAGGGCGGGATGGCGCGGATCGAACTCTCCGCGGGACCGATCGACTATCTGGACACCGGCGGCCCCGGCCCGGTACTGGTGTTCACGACCGGCTTCCCGATGAACGAGTCGCAGTGGCGCAAGGTGCTGCCGCTGCTTCCCGGCTATCGCTGCGTCCTGCCGACCATGCCGCTGGGCGCGCACCGGCAGCCGATGAAGCCGGACGCAGACCTCTCGCAGCGCGGCCAGGCGTTGCTGCTCGCGGAGTTCCTGGAACGGCTAGGGCTGACCGAGGTCACGCTGATCATGAACGACTGGGGCGGGGCGCAGTTCATGATCTCCGAGCGCAGGGCGGACCGGGTCGGCAGGCTGGTCATGGTCGCCTGCGAGGCGTTCGACAACTTCCCGCCGAAACCCGTCCGCCCGCTCCTGCGGATGGTCGCCCTGCCGGGCGGGACCTGGCTGCTGATGCGGCTGCTGAGCACGAAGTTCTTCCGCCACAACCCGAGGGCCTACGGGGTGCTGAGCCTGCGCGGGATCCCGGACGAAGTGCTCGACGACTGGTTCGCCCCGGCCACCAACGGCCCGCACCGCCGCGCCATCCGCCGTGACCTCGCCAAGTTCGCCACATCGTCACCGCCGCGGCAGGTGCTGCTGGAATGGAGCGGCCGGCTCCGGGAGTTCGACCGGCCGGCGCTGGTCGTATGGGCCACCGACGACCGGATGCTGCCCCGCGACCACGGCGCGCGGCTGGCCGAACTCCTCCCGCAGGGGCGGCTGGTCGAGATCGACGGTTCGTCCACCTTGATCCCCGAGGACCAGCCGGAGCGACTCGCCGAGACGCTGACGAAGTTCCTTGCGGAGACTTCTGGGACCCTGGGACCTCCGGCTAGCCGGGTTTGAGCGGGTCGTGGCCGATCGACATCAGGCCGTGCCGCCAGCTCGCCTGACCCGCGGTGGGCTCCAGGTCGTCCGGGCGCTCGGCGTGCACCCGGTCCACCACCTTGCGCATCACCTGCAGGTCCTCGCGGTCGAGATCCCCCTTGCGCTTGCGGAGGATGGCCAGCACCTGCTCGCCGGTCAGCGGCGCGTCCTTGTCCGGCAGCGGCTCGGTCTCCGGGGTGGCGGCGCTGGTCAGCAACCATTCGGCCAGTTCACGCGAGGTCATGTTCACCACGCGGTGGAATTCCTCCCAGAGCTCCTCCTGTTCGGGGGGCACGGCGGCCATGCGGCTCACCTCCCTGTTGTTCCGCCTGCTTTCCAGGTCCTCACCACCGGCCGGTCAGCCCTCTTCCCCGGACAGCCTGCCTGCCAGCAGTTTCTTGCCCTTGGTCGCGGTTTCGGGTGCGATGCTCATCGAATCTCCTTTCCTTCCACCCCTGGGTGTTTCCCGTACCGGGCAGCCCGAAACGCGCCAGCGAAGGCCGCGGGTACGCCGGTCTTGACCTGATGCGCACCCTCCGCCAAAGTTGAGTCGTGGGATATCAACTTCAAGAGGAGTGGTTGCGGGCCTACGCCATCCTGGCTCTCCGCATCGACCGGCAGCTCAGTGCTTCCGGCGGGGGACCCGTGCTCATGTACAGCGGGCCCGGCCGATGGAGTTCGCAGGTGCGGGCCGAGCAGCCACCGCCGCCGGGCCTGCTGGCCGAGGACTGCGAGCACCTGCTGCACGACCTCCCCTTCGACGGGTCGCGGGCGAGGTACCTGGCCGCTCAGCTTCGCTCGATGCGCGTCTTCGCACGCCGGCTGGCCGGAGAAGACCTGCCACTGGGGGAACTCGCCCGGCAATGCCTGGGGGTGGCGGCGGACTGGCAGCCGGAATCACTGTTCGAGGCCGCGCACGCCGAACTCGACGCCGCCCTGCCCGCCGCCACCGGTTCACTGGCGCAGCGTCTGCACGCCTGGCAGGGCGTGCACACGCTCCGGTCGGAGGCACACCGGCTGCCGGAACTGGCAGGCTGGGCGGTGACCGAAACACGCGCCAGGACAAACGCGATCGTGCCGCTGCCACCGGACACGGCGGTGGAGTGCCGGCTGTCCGCCGGGCCGCACCGAGGGCAGTACCTGGGTGAACGGCGATCGGTGATACACCTGAACAACAGTGCCCCGTTCAATCTAGCCGACCTGTTGTACGTGGTCGCTCATGAAGGATTTCCCGGGCATATCGCCGAATCCATGCTGAAGGACATCGAGCTGGTCGGTGCGCGCGGCCTGCTGGAGCATCAGGTCCGGTTCATGATCTCGCCCTCCTTCGTGGTCAGTGAAGGACTCGGGCTGCACGCGCAGGACATCATCTTTCCCGGAGACGAGGCGCAGGCGTGGCTGACCGATGCGGTGCTGGCGCCCCAGCGCATTCCGCCGGACGGCAGCGATTTCGCCGCGATCCAGCACGCCAGGAACGTCCTTTGGGGAGTCTGGGGCAATGCCGCGTTCCTGGCCGCCGACGGGCGGTCCGACGTGGAGATCGGGAACTACCTGGCGCGGTGGGCCTTGCTCACCGAGGCGGAGACCAAGTGGGCCCTCGATGCCGTGCGAGCGCCCGGAATGAGCACCTACGTCCTGGGCTACTACCACGGGTGGCGGATCCTGCGGTCCTGGCTCGACCATCCCGAGCGGTCCGCCAGGGTGCGCCGCCTGCTCACCGAGCCGCTGCTGCCCGCCGATCTGGAACCCGGCTCGGCGACCTGAAGAATTCGGAGAGGTTCCGAGGTTGAGTCGTGGAGTGCCGAGGAAACGCGGTCAGGGTCCGGCGCCCGCCGAGTGGTCTTCCTAGCCGAGCCCGGCGTCACGGGCGAGCAGCCCGGCGCTGGACCGGTTGGCGCAGCCCAACTTGGCCAGTATCCGGGAGACGTGTCCCTTGACGGTGGCCTCGGACAGGTACAGCCGCCGGGCGATTTCGGCGTTGGACATGCCGTGCCCCAGCCAGCCGAGAACCTCCTTCTCCCGCGTGGTCAGTGCCGAGGTCAGCGCGGCCGCCCGGTCCCGGCCCTGCTGGCGGCCGTCCGCGGAGACCAGCAGGTGCCGGGTCGCGGCGGGGGAGAGCACGGTGTGGCCGTCCGCGGCGACCCGGACCAGTCCGATCAGGTCGGCCGGCGGCGTGGACTTCAGCAGGAATCCGGCCGCGCCGGCCCGCAGGGCGTGCAGCACGTGGTGGTCGGTGTCGAAGGTGGTCAGCGCGACGATCACCGGCGGCCGGGCGAGGGCGCTGATGTGGCCGATCGCGGTGATTCCGTCGACGCCGGGCATCCGGAGGTCCATCAGCACGACGTCGGGCTGGTGCCTGGTGACGGCCTCGAAGGCCTCCGCGCCGTCGTACGCCTCGGCGCAGACCTCCAGGTCGTCCGCCGTGGCGAGGATGGCCCGCAGGTGCGCGCAGACGAGCGGGTCGTCGTCGACGAGGAGGACCCGGATCATGCGCTCTCGCTGCCCGCCCGGACGAAGGCGGGCAGGGCCGCGTCCACCCGGAACCCGCCGTCGGCGCACGGCTCGGCCTCCAGCGTGCCGTTGACCAGCTCGATCCGCCGCCTCAGGCCGAGCAGCCCGGTCCCGCCGCCGGCGGAGGCCAGTGCCGCATCGCCCGCTCCGGCCGGTGCGGTGTTGCGGATGCTCACCCGCACCCCGTCCGGTGCCTGTCGCACGCCGAGCCGGACACGCGATCCGGGGGCGTGCTTGCAGACGTTGGTCAGCGCCTCCTGGACCACCCGGTACGCGGTCCGGCCGACCGCGGGGGAGACCAGGCACGGCTCGCCGTCGGTGACGATCTCGACGGCGATCCCGACCGACCGCGCGGCCGCGACCGGCGCGGCCAGATCGGGCAGGGGTTCGAGCGGGCCGGTGTCCGCCGCGTCCGACCGCCCGGACGCGCTGAGCAGCCCGACCAGCTCGCGCAGTTCGTCCAAGGCATGGCAACCGGTCGCCCGCAGCTCCTCGGCCGCGCGCCGGGTCGGCTCGTCCGCGCCGGTCAGGTGCAGGGCACCGGCCTGCAACACCATCACGCTCACCCGGTGGCTGACCACGTCGTGTATTTCGGCGGCCAAGCGCAGCCGCTCCTGACGGCGGGCCCGTTCCTCGCACAGCTGCTGTTCGCGTTCCGCGCGTTCGGTCCGTGCCGCGACGTACAGGCCGAGTGCGGCCGGCCCGCCGACCAGTGCCACGATCGGACCGGCGGTGGCGCCGAGGTGCGTCAGCAGCGGCGTGCCCACGCAGGCGGTGGCGGCCACGACGACCAGCGGTGGCCAGGCCAGTCGGTGACCGCGGGCGAAAGCGGCCACGCTGTACGCGGCGAAAGGCGCGGCCGAGGGCAGCAGAATGCTCTCCGGCTCCGGCCGGACTCCCGGTACGGCACCCGGCCACACCCACACGGCCACGGCTAATGCGGCGGCGAGCAGCGCGACGAACCAGGCGACCGCGACCGGGGCCCGGCGGCGAAACCACAGGGCGGCCGCGCCGGTCAGCAGCAGGCCGAGCACGAGGACGTCGTACGGTTCGGGCATGGCCGGGAGCTGGGTCACGGTGTTGATCACCGCGATCGTGCCGGCGAAGACCACCACCACGACGTCGGCGATTCGTTCGCGGCCCATGGCGAAAAGGTACCCACGGCCGGACCGCCAGTACTCCGGCGCGGGCGAAACCGCTACCAAAGTCTGGGGTCGCGGTCCGTTTGCCGGTACCGGCGGCGGAAAACCGGAACTTCGCGTGCTTTCACCGGTGCCCGGCGGCGGGCTGGAATGGTCGCATGGTCAACAGACGGACAGTACTTCTCGGTGCCGCGGCTGGAATGACGGTGCTCGGCGCGTGCGGCGGCGGAAGACCTGGGGCGGCCGAACGCTCCCCGGTGCGGACCGGGTATCTGCCGGTGCCGGGGGCGCGGCTGTACTACGAGCTGCGGGGCAAGGGGCGGCCGCTGCTGATGATCCACGGCGGCAGGGTGGACGCCGGTTCGTTCGCCGCAATCGCGCCGGAGCTCGCCGGGCAGTACACGGTGATCACCTACGACCGGCGCGGGAACTCGCGGAGCCGGCTCGATGGGCCGGCCACCGACCTGCGGCTGGAGCAGCAGGCCGACGACGCCGTCCGGCTGCTCGACGAGCTGGCCGAAGGACCGGCGCACGTGTTCGGCAGCAGCGGCGGCGCGATCGTCGCGCTCGAACTGGCCGCCCGCCACCCCGACCGCCTCGCCACGGTGGTCTGCCACGAGCCGCCGGTGCCGGAGATCCTGCCGGACGCCGGGGCGGAACTCGCGAAATACGATGCGGTGTACCGGACTTATCGCACCAGCGGCGTCATGCAGGCGTACCGGCAGTTCGCCGAGATCGATCCCGGCAAGCCGGACCCGGCGGGCGACGGCGACTACCCGGCCGATCCGGAGTTCGGCGACCGGATCGAGGGCAACGCGGAGTTCCTGCTGGCGCACGAGATGCTCCCGTTCGTCCGGTACCGGCCGGACCTGCCCGCAGTGCGCGCGAAGCTGCCCGGACTGGTGCTCGGCGTCGGCCACTACCAGGCCGAGGTGGCGACCCGGATCGTCCGCACGCTCGCCGACCGGCTCGGCACCGCGGCCTGGGAGTTCCCCGGTGACCACACCGGCTACATGTGGCGACCGCGGGAGTTCGCCGGAAAACTCCGGGAGGCGCTGTCGTGAACCCGTTGTCGTCCGGCGCTACTCCGACCCGGCCGTGGCGGGCTCTCCGATGGCGATCGGCTGGTCCGGGTCGACGACGATGCCCGCCGAACGGAAGATGTGGTCCAGCGTTCCCCAGACCCACGCCGAGAGGTAGTCGACGAGGTCCTCTTCACTCAGCGACTTCGGCTCGTCCAGCCAGCGGTCGGTGGCCGACTCCAGGAACCCCACCAGGCCGAACGCGAGCGGGTCCGCGATCCGGATGGGCAGTTCGAAGGCGCTCAGGTAGGCGCCGAGCAGGGCGCTGAGCTGGGTGCCGAGGGTGGTCTTGATGTCGGCGACCACGTTGCGGACGTCCCCGCGCCCGCCGGGCCCGGTGATCGCGCGCTGGGTGACGTACCGGTACAGGTTGGCGTGCTCGGCGATCCACCGCACCAGCGCGCGGACGGCCTGGTCGATCATCCGCGCCGGCGGTCCGCCCGGCGTGCTCAGCAGCGGTGCCATCTCCGCGACGATCAGCTCGGCCGCGCGCAGCGCGACCGCCTGGTGGAGATCGTCGGCGCCCTGGAAGTGCCGGTACAGCTGGGGACGCGCGACGCCGGCCTTGGCCGCGACCTGCTCGGTCGACACCGCCGGCCCGTGCACGGCGATCGCGGCGATCGCCGCCTCCACGAACTGGGCCCGCCGTTTGGCGCGCTGACCGGTCCACCGCTGGGCGCGGCGGTCCGGGAGTTTGGTGGTCGGCGTCGGCTCGGGCACGTGCTCCAGCCTACGACCCGCCACCGGCCCCGCTGCGCACCTCCGGTAACCGCCGAGCACCCCTTGTGTTCGAGAGCACAACCGGCCGAACTATGTGCTACATTCGTGTAGCTGTTACTTCGAGTAACAGGTGACCGAGTCGCATTGGAGGGATCAGGTCATGACCAGTTCCGCGGCGGACTTCCGCCAGAACACGAGCCAGGACGACGACGTTTCGCGGCGCCTGCTGGAGTCGGCCGCGATGCTGTCCTACGACCCCGCGAAAGAGATCGACTGGGACGAGCCGCTGCAGGCGGACCTCTACGGGCTCAATCCCGAGTGGAGCACCCTGTACGGGACGTCGCTCTGGGACGAGATGACTGAGCGGCAGCGGATCACCCTCACCCGGCACGAGGTCTGCTCGATCATGAGCACCGGCATCTGGTTCGAGATGATCCTGCAGCAGATGATCCTCCGGGACCAGTACGTGCAGAACCCCGCGAACTCGGAGTTCCAGTTCGCGCTGACCGAGATCGCCGACGAGTGCCGGCACTCGATCATGTTCGCCCGCGTCTGCGAGAAGCTGGGCGTCCCGGCGTACTTTCCTAAGCGGAGCACGATCGAGCTCGCCCGCCTCTTCAAGAGCGTGGCGTCCGCGGAAGTGGCCTACGGCGGCACGCTGGTGGCCGAAGAGGTGCTGGACGTGATGCAGCGCGACTGGATGCGCGGCGAGAACGTGCTGCCGATCGTGCGGACCAGCAGCAAGATCCACGTCCTCGAGGAGTCGCGGCACATGAAGTTCGCCCGGCAGGAGATCCGCGAGCGGATGGACGGGATCAGCGCCACCCGCCGTCAGGTGAGCGGTGTTTCGGTCGCCGCCGGCGCGTACTTCATCGTCAAGAGCATGGTGAACGAAGGGGTCTACGCCGCGGCCGGGCTGGACACCGAGCGTGCGCTGGCCGAGGTGCGCGGCAACGAGCACCGCAAGGCGATGATGCGGTCGAGCTGCGCGCACCTGATGGATTTCCTTTCCCAGGCCGGGCTGCTGACCAAGCCGGCGGTGTCCATCTACAAGAGCGTCAACATGCTCTGAGAGCTGCCGGAACGGACAGCCGAGCGACAGAGGAACGACCACCAGCCATGGCCTTCGCGATCACCCAGACCTGTTGCAACGATGCGTCCTGCGTGTCGGTGTGCCCGGTCAACTGCATCCACCCGACTCCGGACGAGCCGGACTTCGGCAGCACGGAGATGCTCTACATCGACCCGCAGACCTGCATCGACTGCGGTGCCTGCGCGGACGCCTGCCCGGTGGACGCGATCTTCCCGGTCGATCGGCTGCGGGGCCCTGACATCGGCTACGCCGGGCTGAACGAGCGGTACTACGAGACGCACACGGGTGGAAACGCCTGGGGCGAGCCGCATTTCCCGCGTTCCCTGCCGCAGGACGTCGGACCGCTCCGGATCGCGATCATCGGCACCGGCCCCGCGGCGTGCTACGCGGCGCAGTCGCTGCTGCGCTCGACCGGGGCCGAGGTGACGATGCTCGACCGGATGCCGGTGCCCGGCGGCCTTGTCCGTTTCGGCGTCGCGCCCGATCATCCTTCGACGAAGAAGGTCGGGGACAGTTTCGCCGCGCTGTACCGGCATCCGCGGCTGAAGATGCACCTGAACGTCGAGGTCGGCACCGACCTGACGCACGAGGAGGTCGCCGCGCACCATCACGCGGTGATCTACGCGGTGGGTGCGGCGAACGACAGGGCGCTGGGGATTCCCGGCGAGGACGGCGCGGGTAGCATCTCGGCCACGGAGTTCGTGGGCTGGTACAACTCCCACCCGTCCGTGCCGGCCGACGCGATCGACCTTTCCGCGGAGCGCGTTCTCGTTGTGGGCAACGGAAATGTGGCCCTGGACGTGGCGCGCATCCTGGTCACCGACCCGGAACTGCTGGCCGGCACCGACATCGCCGACCACGCGCTGGCGGCGCTGCGCCGGAGCAACGTCCGCGAGGTGGTGCTGCTCGGGCGCAGGGGGCCCGAGCACGCCGCCTACACGAGCCCGGAGTTCGTCGCGCTGCGGCACCTGCCCGGGGTCCGGGTGGTCGTCGACGAGCACGGCGGCACTCGTGCCGCGATCGAGGCCGCCGAGCCGGGTGCCAAGGCGGCGCTGCTCGGCGACGTGCCGATCGAGGAGGTGGACCTGAGCGTGCCTCCGGCGCGGGACGGGGACCGGCGGATCGTGTTCCGCTTCCGGTGCGCGCCGGTCGAACTGGGCGCGGCCGGGTCGGTCCGGGTCGCCCGCACCACGACCGGCGAAGAGGAGACGATCCCGGCCGGGCTGGTGGTCCGGTCGATCGGCTACCGCAGCGCTCCGGTGGCGGACCTGCCGTTCGACGGCGCCACGTCGACCGTGCCGCACCGGGCCGGCCGGGTGACCGACCCGGATTCCGGCGCGCCCCTCGCCGGGACCTACGTCGTCGGCTGGGTCAAGCGCGGACCTTCGGGCGGGATCGGCGCCAACCGGACCTGTTCGGCGGAGACCGTCGACAGCCTGCTGGACGACGCGGCCGCGCATCGCCTGCCCGCGCCGGCCGGCGGAGCCAAGGAGTTCGACCGGCTTGTCCGCAGGCGGAAGCCGGACGCGCTCGGGTTGCGGGAAATGCTGGCGATCGACCGCGTCGAGCGTCAGCGCGGCCAGGAGTCGGGCCGCCCCAGGGTCAAGTTCGCCACCGTCGGCGAACTGCTCCGGGCGGGACGGCGGTTCACTGGCCGGTAGCCGCCGCCCGCGCCACGCGTTCGAGCCGGTCCCGGTGCTCCGCCCACCACCGCCGGTCGACCTCGGGCAGGTTTTCGTTGCCCGCCACCATCCCGGCTGCCCCGTCCACCAGTTCCCGCACGATGTCGGCGTGCCCGGCGTGCCGGTGCGTCTCGGCGAGCACGTGCACCAGGATCCGGTGCAGCGTCACCGCGCGCAGGTGCTCCGGCCACGGCTCCACCCGGCCGGCCGCGTCCAGCGCCAGCCCGTCGATGGTCGCGTCCGAGTGCGCGCAGGCCCGGCGGTAGTAGCCGATGATCTCTTCGCGCGATTCCTCGGCGGTTGCCCACATGTCCACCGTGGGGTCGGCGGACTCGGCGGATTCGAGGTCGACGAGCCAGGGCGGCAACTGCTCCACCGGCCGCCCGAAGGTCTCGCCGAAGTATCCGATCTCCACCCCGGTCAGGTGCTTCACCAGCCCCAGCAGGTTGGTGCCGGTCGGCGTGAGCGGACGGCGGACGTCGTACTCGGAGAGCCCATCCAGCTTCCACAGCAGCGCGTCGCGGGCTTCCTGCAGGTAGCGGTGGAGGTCCGCTTTCGGCCCCGATCCGATCATCCGCCCAGCCTGCCACGGGCGGCCCCCGCGACGCGTGCGGATTTCCTGTCTCAGCTCGCCGGTGCGGGCGTTGCAGGCCGCTTTCAGTCGTTCTGCGCGGCGTTCGCCCGGTACAGCGGAGCGAGTCCGGCGATGACGTCGTCGAGGGGCTCGTCGCTGCGCTGGGCGCGGCAGAGGATCACGGCACCTTCGATCGCGGCGATCGCCAGCACGGCGAGCCGCCGCACGCGATCAGCGGGAACGCCTTCGGCCAGCAGCAGTTCCTGGATTTTTCGCTGCCAGCACACGAAGATCTCGTTCACCACGGCGGCGGCCTCGGGCAGATCGTCGCGATGGTCCACGGCGAGCGCCACGATCGGGCAGCCGGCCCGGAACTCGCTGTGCCGCAGCGACTGCTTCCAGAACCGTCCGAACTCCTCGAGCGCGGTGCCAGGGGCCCCGCCGGTGATCGCGTGGTCGATCAGGCCGGAGATGTAGTCACCGGCCTGCTGGACGGCGCCGAGGATCAGTTCGTTGCGACCGCCGGGGAAGTGGTGGTACACCGACCCTCGCGGCGTCCCGCTGTGCGCGAGCACGGCGTCGATGCTCACCCCGGAGGCGCCGCGTTCGCGCAGCAGCGCGACCGCGCTGTCCAGCATCAGCTGGCGGCTCTGCCCCGGCCTGCGGCCCATGCACCCTCCGATCGGTAATCAGCCCGGCTATTCTATGCCATCCCCCATAGTTATCCGTCGCCACACCCTTGACTCAGCACTATGGCAGCCTCCATAGTTACTCCAAAGTAGTAACAGGGTCGCCGTCGATCGAGGGGAGCGCGTCATGACCGCCGAAACGGGGAGGGACGCGCAGTGGGGCAAGACCGCCTGCATCCTGTGTGAGTGCAACTGCGGGCTGGAGGTCCAGGTCGCCGACCGGAAGCTGGTCAAGATCCGCGGCGACAAGGACCATCCGGGGTCGGCCGGCTACACCTGTGAGAAACCGTTGCGGCTGGACAAGTACCAGAACGGTCCACATCGGCTGGACACCCCGCTGCGCCGTCGTCCGGACGGCAGCTATGAGGAGATCGACTGGGACACCGCGCTGGACGAGATCGCGCAGCGGCTCGCCGCGGTCCGCGACGCCCACGGCGGCGACAAGATCTTCTTCTACGGCGGGGGCGGCCAGGGCAACCACCTCGGCGGCGCGTATGGCCGCGCCCTGTTCCACGCGGTCGGCGCGCAGTACATGTCGAACGCGCTGGCGCAGGAGAAGACCGGCGAAGCATGGGTCGACCAGCAGCTGTACGGAAACCACACGGCGGGCGATTTCGAGCGCACCGAAGTGGCCATCTTCATCGGCAAGAACCCGTGGCAGTCGCACGGCGTGGCCAGGGCGCGCCCGGTCCTGCGCGAGCTGGCGAGGGACCCGGAGCGGGCGATCATCGTCATCGACCCCCGGGTGAGCGAGACCGCGGCGATGGCGGACTTCCACCTGCGGATCAGGCCAGGCACCGACGCCTGGTGCGTCTCCGCGCTCGCGGCCACCCTGGTGCAGGAGGAGCTGACCGCGCGGGACTGGCTCGCCGAGCACACCGTCGGCATCGACGAGGTGCTGAGCGCCCTGCGCGCGGTCGACATCGGCGACCACGCGCGCCGCTGCGGAGTGCCCGAGGAACTGATCCGGGCCGCCGCCCGCCGGATCGCCGCCGCCAAGAGCGCGGCGACCTATGAGGATCTCGGTGTGCAGCAGTCCCCGAACAGCACGCTGGTGTCCTATCTGAACAAGATGCTGTGGATCCTCACCGGCAACTTCGCCAAGCCCGGTGGCGTGCACATCCACTCCTGGGTGTTCCCGATCGCCGGGCGATGGCATCCCGTCCCGCGGGCGGAAGGTGCGCCGCGGGCGTACCGGGCCCGTCGCGCGCTCGGCCTGGCCGCGATGCGATGGGGCGCGAAACCGCTGCGGCGCTCGCTAGCGTTCGCGGCCCGCCGCCGTCGTACCCGCGACGCCGCGAACCTGGTCGCGGACACCACTTTGCGGGCGTTCTTCGAAACGGTCGCCGTTCCCGCGGCGCGGCGCGTCGCCGACGTGCTCGGCAGGCCGGACGCCGGCGGCACTACCCCGGTCAGCGGCGCGAACATCATCGGCGGGCTGATTCCCTGCAACGCGATCGCCGACGAGATCCTCACCGACCATCCGGACCGGCTCCGCGCGATGTGGGTGGACGCGTCCAACCCGGCGCATTCACTGGCCGAGTCGGCGCGGTTCCGCCGGGCGATGGCCGAGTTGGAGCTCTCCGTGGTGGTCGACGTGGCGCTGACCGAGACCGCCCGCTGCGCCGACTACGTGCTGCCCGCGGCCAGCCAGTTCGAGAAGCACGAGTCCTCCCTGTTCACCCTGCACTTCCCGCACAACGTGTTCCAGGTGCGGGCCCCGCTGCTGGACCCGCTGCCGGGGACCCGGCCGGAACCGGAGATCTACGCCGGCGTCATCGACCGGCTCGGGGTCGTCGACAGCGGGCTGATCGAGGAGCTGACCGCGGCCGCGCGGGTCGGCAGGCAGGCTTTCGCGTTGGCGTTCTTCGCCGCGATCGAGAACCGGCCGGAGCTGGCCGGGCTGGCCCCGTACCTGCTGTACCGGACCCTGGGGGAAACACTGGGGGAGACGCTGCCCGGTGGTGAGCGGCCGATGGCGCTGCTGTGGGGCCTCGCCCAGCTGTGCGCGATCGCCCAGCCGGACGCCGTCGCGCGGGCCGGTTTCACCGCACGTGGCTTCGCTCAGGGGGAGCAGCTCTTCGAGGCGTTCCGCACCCGGCGCGAAGGGGTGCTGTTCGCCGAGGACCGGTACTCCGACGCCTGGAAGTACATCCAGCACCAGGACGGCAAGATCCACGCCGCGATCCCGCTGCTGCTCGAGGAACTGGCCAGGATCGGGGCAGTCGAGCCGGATTACGCCAGCGCCGAGTTCCCGTTCATCCTCTCCGCGGGCGAGCGCCGGTCGTTCACCGCGAACGTGATCATCCGCGACCCGGAGTGGCGCCGCCGGGATCGAGAGGGCGCGCTGCGGATCTGCGGTTCGGACGCCCGCGGGCTCGGCATCGAGACCGGCGACGTGGTGCGGGTGGTCACCGCTTCCGGATCGGCGCGGACACCGGTCGAAGTCAGCGACGTGATGCAGCCGGGACACATCTCGCTGCCGAACGGGATGGGGGTGTCCTATCCCGGCGCGGACGGTGAGCACACGGTCGGGGTCGCGCTCAACAGCCTCACCTCCGGTGCCCGCCGGGACAAGTTCTTCGGCACTCCCTGGCACAAGAACGTGCCGGCCAGGGTGGAGCTGCTCGCCGACGACGGGAGCTGACCGGGACGCTCCCGCCGGCTGCGAACATGACGGGATGCGGATCGACTACCGGTGGCGGGCCGAACTCGCCGACGAGGAACTGGTCGCGTTGACCCGGTCGCACGGCGGCAAGGCCGAGCCGGGCTGGTGGGACCGGATCCGCCCGCACAGCCTGGGCTGGGTGACCGCGCGGCCGCCGGAGGGGACCCTGCTCGGTTTCGTCAACCTGGCCTGGGACGGGGCGGATCACGCCTTCCTGCTCGACCCCAAGGTCCGGCCGGACCATCAGCACCTGGGGATCGGCACCGAGCTCGTCTCCCGCGCGGCCGAGGCCGCCCGACAGGCCGGCTGCACCTGGCTGCATGTCGACTTCGGCGCGGAGCTGCGCGGGTTCTACTTCGGCTCCTGCGGGTTCCGCCCCACCGACGCCGGGCTGATCGAACTTCAGGCCACGAGCTGAGCTCAGGCGGTGCGGGCGGCCCAGCGGGTTTCGGCGTGGGCCTTGAGGGCGCGGGCGACCGCGTCGAAGCCCGCCTTCACCCAGGGGCCGTGCGAGGCGAAGATCTGCTCGGCGTACTCGCCGGAGAAGACCTCGGTGGTGCGGTAGCCGCACCGGTCCGGGCCGAGCCGCTCCACGTACTGGTCTCGCCTGCCGAAGATGCCGGGCAGCTCGTTCCCGGTGTCGTAACGCAGCTGCCGTGGCGGGTCGACCACCCGGATGTACTCCCGGTTGACGAAGGTGCCGCCGGAGCCGTCCGGGTTCGGCAGGGTCAGCTCGATCGGGTCGCCCACCGCCAAGGTGGTCTGCACCGCCACGGTGTACGGATTCCACAGTGGATAGCTGGGATAGTCGACCAGCAGGTCCCAGACGAACGGCGCCGGCGCGGCGATCTCGACGGCGATCGACTCGATGGTGTGGCTCGATGACGAACTCATGCTAGAACTTGTTCTACCACGAGCCGCCCTTCGCGGTGAAGGGCGAAAAGCCGGCTATTTGCCCTTGGTGAGGAGGCCGGCGATTTCGGCGGCGTGCGTGATCGGGGCGAAGTGGCCGGCGGCCACGGTGTGCACGGTGAAGGGGTTCGACGGGGTGAGCCGGTCGGCTTCGGCGATCATGCGGTCCTGCACTTCGAGCGGGACGACCTCGTCCTGGTCGGTGCGGATGTATGTGCGCGGCAACCGTCCCCAGGTGTCGGCGTCGACCTTGGCGTCGGCCAGTACGACCTGCAGCGGTTCGTCGGGCTGGGTGGCGTAGGCGAGCACCGCCGGTACCTGCGCGGGGTCGAGTTCGGCCATGAGCAGGGCGTGCTGGACGGCGAGGACGTCGGGGTCGCCGGTCCGCGGGTTGGTCCTGGTCACGCCGGTTTGCCTGGGATCGCCGAGGAACACCATCCGCCGCGCCCGCGCGAGCGGGCTGTCCGGCGCGGGGGAGGTGGGGGCGTACGCGATCACGGTGCTGGAGTCCACGCAGCAGTAGGCGCTGAGGTAGACCACGCTGTCCAGCAGTTCGGGGGCGGTGTTGGCGACCCTGGTCACGGTGCTGCCGCCGAGGCTGTGGCCCACCAGCACGACCGGACCGTGCTCGGCGGCCCGTCGCACGATGCCCAGGGTGTGCTCGGCGTAGTCGTCGAGGGTCAGCCCCGCCAGCGGTGAGGGCGCGGCGGTGAACCGCTCGAGATCCTGCGGGCTCCCGTATCCGTCCGGGAAGACCGCGTCGAACCCGTGGCCGGGGAGTTCGACCGGCAGGGCGCGGTGCCCGCGCAGCACGATCTCCCCGGCCGCCGGGTTCCACAGGAACGAGGTGGCGCCCGATCCGGTCACCAGTACGAAGGTCGGTTCGGTCTGGGTCATGACCTCGATCCTGCCCTAATCCGCTGGCCCTCCGCAGGCATTCAGTGGTGGTAGGCGTGCGCTTTGGCGTGGCCGAGTCCGCGTCCGATCATCAGCTTGTTGACCGGCATGGTGACCGCGAACGCGACCAGGAACGAGAGGGCGAGTGCGCCCCAGAACAGCAGGTTGCCCAGCCCCGCGTCCATCGCGCCGGGCACGATCACCATCACCCCGTTGTCCACGATCTCCATCACCGCGATGGACACCGTGTCCGCGGCCAACGCCACCTTGAAAGCCTGCTTCATGCCGACGCCGGCGCGAAGCACACCGCGCATGCTGAGGGCGTAACCGAAGACGAACGCCAGTGCGACCGCCAGCACGATGGTCGCGACGTTGTGCAGGCCGAGCGCGGTGCCGATGACCATGCCGAGGATCTCGCCGATGGCGCAGCCGGTGAGGCAGTGCAGGGTGGCCGACGCGGCCATGCCCCAGGTCGCCGGTGGGTGGGAATGCTGATCGTGCTCAGTGGACATGGGTGCTGCCTTCCGAGATGTCGCGTTCTCGCATACCCAGTGGGGGTATGCGAGAGACAAGCTAGCAGGAGGCGGCCGTATACGCCAGGGGGGTATCTATGGTTGTGTCCGATGACAACTCCAACGTGGGACTCGCCGCACGCGAACGTGGAACTCGCGGTGTCCGAAGGCGGGACTCGCGCGAGGCGGCCGCCGGTCACGTTGACTGCCCTACCCCCCTAGGGTATCGTTGGCAGGGTCGACATGGAGCGAGGAGACGGTCATGAGGGGTTACGGCAACGACAAGGACGGCTATCTCAAGCGGCTGCGCCGGATCGAAGGTCAGATCCGCGGGTTGCAGCGGATGGTGGAGAACGACGAGTACTGCATCGACGTGCTGACTCAGATCTCGGCCGCGACCAAGGCGCTGCAGTCGGTGTCCCTCGGGCTGATCGACGAGCATCTGAAGCACTGCGTAGCCGAAGCGATCGCCGAGGGTGGCGACACGGCCACCGAGAAGGTCCGCGAGGCCAGCGACGCGATCGCCCGACTGGTCAAGTCCTGACCACCAGCAACAGCAACAAATAACGAGGAGCGAACCATGGCAGAGGTCACCTACACCGTCACCGGCATGACCTGCGAGCACTGCGTCCGCGCGGTCACCGAGGAGGTCGGCAAGATCGACGGCGTGACCGAGGTTTCGGTCGACCTGCCCAGCGGCGCCGTCACCGTCACCGGCTCCCAGGAACCCGGCCTCGCGGATGTGCGAGCGGCCGTCGAAGAAGCCGGATATGAGCTGACCGCCGCGTAGCGCGGAGGCTCCCTGACCGCGGGCGGCCTGCCCGCAGAGGATGGACATGAACACTGCCATGAAGTTCTCCGCCTACGGTGTAGCGCTCGCACTGGTCGCCGGTGGCGGCTGGGCGGCCGGCACCGCTGTCGGTCCCTTCGCCGGTGCTGCCGGCGCGCGCGGCGGCGAGGACGCCGGGCACGGGGACACCCACAGCGGCACCGTCGCGGAGACTGCGCAACCCGACCAGCCCGGCGGGCTGGCGTCATCCAGGGGCGGCTACACCCTCACGCCCACCGACACGACGCTCACCGCGGGGACAGCTCAACCCTTCACCTTCCAGATCACCGGCCCCGACGGGCGCCCGGTCACCCGGTTCGACGTCGAGCACGAGAAGCGGCTGCACCTGATCGTGGTGCGCCGGGACACCGCCGGTTACCAGCACCTGCATCCCGAACTCGCCGCGGACGGCACCTGGACGGTGCCGCTGAACCTGCCGCAGGCCGGCAGCTACCGCGCTTTCGCCGACTTCACCCCGGCCGGCGGGGAAGGGATGACCCTCGGCGTCGACCTCGCCACGGCGGGCTCCTACCAGCACGTCGAATACCCGCCCGCACGTGACGCCTCCGTGGACGGTTACCAGGTGCGCCTGGACGGCGAGCTGATCCCGGGGCGTTCCTCGAAGGTGACCCTGTCCGTGACCAAGGACGGCAGGCCGGTCACCGATCTGCAGCCGTACCTCGGCGCCTACGGGCACCTGGTCGCGCTGCGCGGCGGCGACCTGGCCTACCTGCACGTGCACCCGGACGGCGCGCCCGGCGACGGCCGGACACCCGCCGGGCCGGCGGTCACCTTCTACGCGGAGGTCCCCTCGGCCGGTACCTACCGGCTGTTCCTGGACTTCCAGCACGCCGGGACGGTCCGCACCGCCGAGTTCACCGCGCCCACCACAAGCACCCCCCAGCCCCAGGCGCCCGCGACCGGTGACGGTCACGGCGGCCACGGCTGATCCGCGAGAAGGAAGGAGAGCCCGATGACTTCGAACGTGGACGCCAGGCTCACCGCCGGCCGCGGTGAGGTCGAGCTGGCGATCGGCGGGATGACCTGCGCATCCTGCGCGATGCGGGTCGAGAAGAAGCTCAACAAGCTGGACGGCGTCACCGCCACGGTCAACTACGCCACCGAGAAGGCCAAGGTCGCCTACCCCGACGGCGTCGAACCCGAACAGCTGGTCCAGCAGGTGGAGGCCGCCGGCTACACCGCCACCCTGCCGACGCCGAGAAGCGCGAAAAGCACGGAAGGCGCGGAAGGTGAAGGGGGCGAAGAAGATCCGACGCGGTCGCTGCGGCAGCGCTTGATCGTCTCGGTGCTGCTGTCGGTGCCGGTGATCGCGATGGCGATGGTGCCCGCGCTGCAGTTCACCTACTGGCAGTGGATCTCGCTGGTGCTGGCCGCACCGGTGGTCGTGTGGGCCGCGGAGCCGTTCCACGAGGCGGCGTGGGCCAACCTGCGGCACGGCGCCGCGACCATGGACACGCTGATCTCGATGGGCACCCTGGCCGCGTTCGGGTGGTCGCTGTACGCGCTGCTGTTCGGCAGCGCGGGCGTGCCCGGCATGACCCATCCGTTCAGCCTGACCAGCCCGCCGATGGCCGGTGACGGGAACATCTATCTGGAGGTCGCCGCCGGGGTGACCACCTTCATCCTGGCCGGGCGCTACTTCGAGGCCCGCTCGAAGCGAACCGCCGGTGCCGCCCTGCGCGCCCTGCTGGAACTGGGCGCCAAGGAGGTCGCCGTGCTGCGGGACGGCGGCGAGCAGCGCATCCCCACCGATCAGCTGGTGGTGGGGGACCGGTTCGTGGTCCGGCCCGGCGAGAAGATCGCCACCGACGGAATCGTCGACGAGGGCAGCTCCGCGGTGGACGCGAGCATGCTCACCGGCGAATCGGTGCCGGTGGAGGTCCGGCCGGGCGACGCCGTGGTCGGCGCGACGGTGAACGCCGGCGGACGGCTGGTCGTGCGGGCCACCCGGATCGGCTCGGACACCCAGCTCGCGCAGATGGCCAAGCTGGTGGAGGACGCCCAGACCGGCAAGGCGCAGGTGCAGCGGCTTGCCGACCGGGTCTCGGCGATCTTCGTGCCGATCGTGATCGCCTTGGCGCTGGGCACACTGGCGTTCTGGCTCGGTGCGGGCGGCACCGCGTCGGCGGCGTTCACCGCGGCGGTGGCGGTGCTGATCATCGCCTGCCCGTGCGCACTCGGCCTGGCCACCCCGACCGCGCTGCTGGTCGGCACCGGGCGGGGCGCCCAGCTCGGCATCCTGATCAAGGGCCCCGAGGTGCTGGAGTCCACCCGGCGGGTGGACACGGTCGTGCTGGACAAGACCGGCACCGTCACCACCGGGCAGATGTCGCTGGTGGACGTGCACGTGACCGAAGGTGCCGACACCGAAGAGGTGCTGCGCCTTGCCGGAGCGCTGGAGGACGCCTCCGAACATCCGATCGCGCAGGCCATCGCCCGCGACGCCCGCGAGCGAATCGGCACGCTCCCGGCGGTCGAAGGCTTCGAGAACACCGAAGGCCTTGGGGTGCAAGGAGTCGTCGACGGTCACGCGGTACTCGTCGGCAGGACGGCGCTGCTCGAGCAGTGGAGTCAGCACCTGCCCGCGGATCTCGCGGCCGCGAAGGCCGAAGCCGAGCAGCAGGGCCGCACCGCGGTCGCCGTCGGCTGGGACGGGCGGGCACGCGCGGTGCTGGTGGTCGCCGACACGGTCAAGGCCACCTCGGCGGAGGCCGTCGGGCGGCTGCGGGCGCTGGGACTCACCCCGGTGCTGCTGACCGGGGACAACGAGGCGGTGGCCAGGACGGTGGCCGCCGAGGTCGGCATCGAGCAGGTGATCGCCGAGGTGCTGCCCAAGGACAAGGCCGACGTGATCGCCGGGCTGCAGGCCGAGGGCAAGGTGGTGGCCATGGTCGGCGACGGGGTCAACGACGCCGCCGCACTGGCCAAGGCCGACCTCGGCCTTGCCATGGGCACCGGCACCGACGTCGCCATCGAGGCGGGCGACCTCACCCTGGTGCGGGGCGACCTGCGGGCGGCCGCGGACGCGATCCGGCTGTCCCGCCGGACGCTGCGGATCATCAAGGGCAACCTGTTCTGGGCGTTCGCCTACAACGTGGCCGCACTGCCGCTGGCCGCGGCCGGTCTGCTGAACCCGATGCTGGCCGGTGCCGCGATGGCCGTCAGCTCGGCGTTCGTGGTCTCGAACAGCCTGCGGCTCCGCGGTTTCCGCGGTACGGACGGCCCGGCCGCGAAAGCGAACTGACCGGCCTGCCGCCCCGACTGTCCACAACGGATAGTCGGGGCGGCAGACCGTGTTGTCCTGGTTGTGCCGGCTCAGCTTCCGGGGGCGAGGCTGCCGGGGAGCAGCCGGGCGGTGTCGGCGATCAGCAGGTCGTCATAGGCCGCGTCCTGGGTGTGCTTGGTCGACAGCACGGCCAGCACGATCGGCGTGCCGTCGGCGGTCCATGCCACGCCGACGTCGTTGGTGGTGCCGTAGTCGCCGGAGCCGGTCTTGTCGCCAAGCTCCCAGTCGTCGGGCAGCCCGGCCCCGAACCGCTTGCCGCTGGTGGTGTTCGCCTTCAGCCAGCCGGTCAGCCGGGCGCGGTCCCCGGGGTCGAGCGCGTCGCCGAGCACCAGCCGGCCGTAGTCGCGCCCGATCGCGCCGGGGGTGGTGGTGTCGCGCGGGTCGCCGGGGATGGCGGTGTTCAGCTCGGGCTCCCACCGGTCGAGGCGGGTGCGGTGGTCGCCGATCGAGCGGCAGAACCCGGTGACACCGCCGGGGCCACCGAGCTGGCGGAGCAGCAGGTTCCCCGCGGTGTTGTCGCTGTAGCAGATCGCCGCGGCGCAGAGGTCGCCGACGCGCATGCCCTCGCCCACGTGGTCCTTGGTGATCGGGGAGCCGTTCACCAGGTCCTTTTCGGTGTAGCGGATGACCTTGTCCAGGAACTCCCCGTCGCGGTCCAGGTCGCGCAGGACGGCCGCGGCGGCAAGGGTTTTGAACGTCGAGCAGAGCGGGAACCGTTCCTGCGCGCGATAGGCCACCGTCGCGCCGGTCTTGGTGTTGACCGCGTAGACGCCCAGCCGGGCGCTGTGCCGTTGTTCCAGCGCGCGGAGTTCGCGGTAGATGGTTGAGCCATCCGCCGCCGACGCGGGAATCCCGCCGAGGTAGCCGGTCGTCAGCAGACCGGCAGACACGGCGAGTCCGCCGCGCAGCATCGAACGACGGGAAAGGGACACGTTGCGGGTCATCGGCACTCCGTTGAGGGTTGAGGATCGAGGGTCACGGATTCGGCGTCGACCCGAGCCAACCAGCGGCACCGTTCCATGTCCAAGACACATAATTGAACGACCCATACCTTTTTGATATAGATGGAGCGATGGACCTGCTCGCGCACCTGGAGGCGTACGTCGCCGTAGCGGAGGAGGAGAGCTTCACCGCCGCCGCCGACCTTCTCGACATCGCGCAGCCGGTGCTCAGCCGGCGGATCAAGCTCCTCGAACAGCACCTCGGTGGCGAGCTGTTCGACCGTTCCCGGCGCCAGATCAGCAGTACCGACCTCGGCGTGCTGCTGCTTCCGCACGCCAAGGACGTACTGGGCCGCGTCGACCAGCTGCGCCAGGTGGCCAGGACGGCGCTGACCTCGGCGGCGCACGCGCTCGGGGTGCCACCGGACTGCGACCCGGTGGCACTGGCCAGGGTGATCCGTGCCGGACGGGAGCGGGGCGTGACGATCGGCGTGCACGAACTGCCCGCCGAGGAACGGGCGGCCGGCCTGACGGAGGGCGCGCTGGCCTCCGCGCTGCTGCGGGTGCCGCCGGAGACCGCGACCCAGGTCGTCCCGCTCGGCCTGGCCTCCGCGGCCCCGCCGTCCGGCTCGCCCGGCCGGGCCGCGCACCTGGAAGACCTGCGGCCACGTCGAGGCGCCGGCGGCGAAGTGTCGCCGTCGATCCTCGTCACCGCCGAGGACGGGATCGGCTTCGCGGCCGAGCGGTTCCGCAAGGCCGCCGCCCGTGCCGGCCTGTCGGAGGGACGCGTCCGGGAGGTCGCATCGGCCGCCACCGCGGTGGCCGAAACGCTCGCCGGGCATGCCGTGCTGCTCTGCGCCGAGCCGTTCGCCCGCCGCCACGACCTGGCGTGGTCACCGTTGGCGGACACGGCTTTGCATCGCGGGTACGAGCTCGCGACGGCCGGCCGTCGCGCGGCGCCCGACTGGCTGGCACCGCTGCTCGCCGACGCGATCGGAGCCGGCACCGCCCGGAAGTCCACCGCGGCAGGAGGTCCGGAAGGGCCGGACGCCCGTGCCCGGCTGGCGGCGCGCGGATGACCCGGATGTCCCCACCCCGTCCGGCGTATGTCGCCACCACCGCCGAACTCCTGTCCGTCGCCGAGTCGATCGCCGGGCAGTGGCGGCAGGTCGGTGCCGCCGGCCACCTGCTCGCCCGCAACATCGACACCGGCGAGGAACTCGGGTTCGACGTGTCCGCGCCGGTGCCGCTGGCGTCGGTGGTGAAGGTCCCGCTGGCGCTGGTGGTGCTGGACCGGATCGCGGGGAGGACGCTCGATCCGGCGATGCCGGTGACCGTCGACCCGGCGACGAAGAGCCTGGGCCCGACCGGGGTGGCCGCGTTCCGGTACGCCACGACGCTGGCCGTCGCCGACCTGATCCACCAGATGCTGACGGTCAGCGACAACGCCAGCGCGGACGCGTTGTTCGACCTGATCGGGGTGGAGGCGGCCGACGAGCGCCTGCGCGAATGGGGATGCGCGGGAATCCGGGTCCGGCACCGCATGCACCGGATGTACGAATGCGCCGCCGGTGTCGCCGGCGACGACTTCGGGCTGGCACTGGAACTCGCGATCCGCGACGACCGTGATGGCCGCGATGGTACTGCCGGCCGGCATTCCATCGAGACCCTCGATCCCGCCTACGCCAACGTCGGCAGCGCGGCGGCGCTGGTCGAGCTGCTGCAGCGGATCTGGCTCGACCGGATCTCGCACCCGGAGGCCACCGCCGAGCTACGCCGGCTGATGGCGCTGCAGGTCTTCAACCAGCGCCTCTCCAGCGACCTGCGCGCGGACACCGTGCGGGTCAGCGGCAAGACCGGCACCTTCCTGCACCTGCGGCACGAGATCGGCGTGGTCACCTCGGATTCCGGTGACCGGGTGGCGATCGCCGCGCTCACCCGGTCCCACCGCCGGGCGAGCATCGCGCACGACATCGATCTCGCCATCGGTGCCGCCGCCCGTTCCGCGTTCGAGAGCCTGCGCCGCTGAGGTTGTCGGCGGGCTCAGGGCGGGCGGACCAGCCAGCTGCTCGGCGGGCCTTCGTCCTCATCGGACCGCCGCGCCCGCTGTTCAGCCGCCCGTCGATCCGGTGGCCTCGTGTCGTTCGCCGGGCGCAGGATGGGTGAATCCGTTTGCTGGGGCGGAGTTCCGGCGGGTGCGGCGAGCAACGTCACCGGCCCGTCGTCCGGAGCGGGCAGCAGCCCTGCCGGCAGCTCGCTGAGCACGCCCTCGTTCCGCAGCCCTTCGTAGGTCTGCGCGACCTGGCCGCGAGCGTGTGCGGCGGCCCGCCGCACGACGACCGTGATCACGCGCGCCAGCTCGGCCGGCTTGGCCGCCCGCACCCCGGCGGCCAGCTCCAGCCCGGTGAGCAGGCCGGTGCTGTCCACTGTGGCCCGCACCAGCCCGTCGCCGGACGCCGCCGAGCCCCGCACCGCGGCGGTTCGCTGTTCGGCCCATTCCAGTGCCTGGCGCCGGCGGGTCGTTTTCTCCCGCAGCGCCTCCGATCTGGCCGCCAGTCGCGCGGACCGGTCGTCGTTCACCGCGCGAGCCCGCCGTCGGGGGAGGTCGCGTTCTCGTCGTAGATGTCCGGACCGCGCTTGCCCCTCGGCTCGTCCGGTGCGTCGGGATCACCCTGGTAGCCGGGTATCCACACCACGTCCCGGTCCTCGGCCTTGTCCTTGGGCACCTTGTTCTCCGGCGGCCGCAGGAAGTGATCCCGCTCGTGGTCGCGGCCGACTTCCGGTTCCGCCACCAGATCGTCGTCGCGCACGCCGCGCCGGTCCCGCGCGGGTTGGTCGTCCGGATGAAACTGGTCCTGGTCGAACTCGTCGTCGGTGATGATCGCCGGTCGTGCCGGACGCAGCCGATTCGGGTGGAAGTCGTCGACGCTCTGGTCCGCCGGTTTGGCATCGGTGAGGAAGACCGTCACCTCGTACAGCGCCTTCTCGACCCGGTATCGGCTCTCCCTGGCCTCGTCGAGAATGCCCCGGCCCTGCGACACCATGTCGAGGATCACGTCGCCCTCCGTCGACCCGCCGACCTCGATGATCCTCTTGCTGAGCGGGCCGGTGGCCAACGCGTTGCCGGCCGCGGCGAGGGCTCCGGTAGCACCACCGGTCACCAGCCCGGCCCCGAACTCGACGACCGATCTGAGGATGGTGAGTCTCATCCGCTCGTTCCTGTCGGCTCTTTCTTCGGCCACCTTGTCCAGCGCGTCATGGGTTTGCTCGACCAGCTCGTTGACGTCGTTGTGCAGCGAGCTCAGGAGTTCCTGGTAAGCCTCCACCGAGCGCAGGGCGGCGTCGATGATCGTCCGGACGTTGTGCACCGCGTCTTTCATCCGGCCCAGGTATTCGTCGAACTCTCGGGCGGCGTCACCCCGCCAATCGGCGAGATCGCTCCGGGCGCTGTCGAAAGTGCTGCTCTCGTCCTGTTCGAGGATTTTCATGGCGCTTCTCAGGTAATTCATAATCGAATTGGTGGAGTCCGGGTCGCCGGACGCGAATTCGATGAACATGTCCCGGATCGACTGCTCGGTTTGAGCGGGGTCGTTACCGAATCCTTCCAGGGAGTTCTCGCGCCAGATCTCCCGGAACGTAGCGGAGTGCATCGCCATGTCGTCGGCCCAGGTCATGACGGCAACCTCCCGAACGTTCCGGCGCCCGCTCCTTCCTGTTCGTCATAGCGGCACGCTATTTCCTCGAGCGCCTTCGAGCACAGCCGGAGGTTCTCCATGTTGTCGAGGAGGATCCGGCCGAGGTAGAAGCGCACGTCGTCGAACCTCGGTGCCACTCGCGCGAACAGGTCTCCCGGATTTTCGCCACCGGTGAAAGCCGTGTTCTCCTCGGCCGTCTTGGCGATCTTGTCCTTGGCGTTCTCCAGAACTTCCACCACGGCGTCCACGTGTCTCCGCGCGCTCCGCAGGTCGCCGGTGTTGACCGTGTAACCGTCACCCATGATTTCCTCCGGTCAGTTCGGACCAGAAGCCGCACTGGTGCCGTTGCGCCAGATCGACCGGGCCGATGCCGTCCCTGCCGGGGGCGAGGCCCTGGACGTAGGGCACTTCATTCGGGGCGTCGCTGTCGCTGGGACCGAACGCGGGCCACCGCGGGCCGGGGGCGCGGCCGGGATCGCCGGTGGCCGCGAAACGCGTCCAGTAGTCGATCATCTGCTCGGACAGGCGCTGCTGCTCCGGGGTGAACTTGGCCGGCATGCCGCCGAGGTCGAACAGCGACCACAGCTCGGACGCGTGCTGCGCGCCCATCGGCATCGTCGGCGGCAGCGGGGACAGCGCGGGCGGCTCCGGGTCGGCGAACTCGTACTGGTGCACCGGCACGTACCGGGCCAGCTCCCTGGACGTGGCGTATTGCGTGCACGCCCACTTGCGGTCGGTGGTGATCGCGGCCCAGGCCAGCGCGGCCGAGCCGTACGCCTGCCGCGGGTACCGGGCCCGTACCTTCGCCTCGTCTTCGCCGAAGGTCTCCGTCATCACCGCGTCGAAGGTCTGCTCGCTCATCGCGAACTGGAAGTTGTCGTACCTCGACGTCGCCTGGGTGGCCTCGTCGCGGGTGTTGCCGGACAGCACCGGCACCCGGTGGAAGCGGCCAGCGCGGACCGCCTCGGCCGGGTTCTCCGGCAGGATCGGCGTGCCGTAGGCGGGCTGGATGAACTTCTGCTGCACGCCCTTCAGCTTGTCCACCGGCAGCGCGCGCAGGCAGTCGACGGCCGTCGCCGGGTCCGCGTCGCCGCAGCCGAGGTCGGCCGCGGTGCGCCGCCCCTGCGCCTGCAACGCGGGCAGCGGCTCGTAGATCGCGTCGGCGGGCTGGCCGCGGAACTCGGTGTTGGCCGTCCAGCTCAGCTCGCAGGATCCGCTCTGCAGCACGGCTTTGTCGAACAAGCCCGCCGCGGACGGCGACGTCAGGTGCGCGCAATTGCTGACCCCGCCGGCGGACTGGCCGGCGATGGTGACGTTGCCGGGATCGCCGCCGAACGCGGCGATGTTGCGGCTCACCCAGGAGAACGCGGCCTGCTGGTCGGCGAGCCCGAACGTGCCGGAGCCGTCCAGGCCGGGGTAGCCGAAGAAGCCGTACACACCGAGCCGGTAGTTCAGGGTCACGACCACGGCGTCGCCCTGCGCGGCCATCCGCTGCGCGTCGTAGTTGCCGCCAGCGCCCATGTAGAACCCGCCGCCGTGCACCCACACGATGACCGGTTTCGGCTTGGCGGTCCCTCCGGTGGCTCCACTGTTCCCGGACGGCTTGGTGACGTCCAGGTACAGGCAGTCCTCGTTGGTGCTGCCGCCGGGCAGTTCGCCAGGACCCTGGGCGCAGGCGGGGCCGGCGGTGGTCGCGTCCCGCACGCCGGGCCACGGTGCGGGCGGCCGCGGTTCCCGCCAGCGCAGCTCGCCCACCGGCGGTGCCGCGTAGGGAATCCCGCGGAACACCGTGGCCTGCTCGCCCGCTGCGCCGCGCACCACGCCCGCGTCCGTGCGCACTTCGGTGCCGTCCGGTTCGGCGGCCTGCCCGTTGACGCCCAGCAGCAGGCCACCCGCCAAACCGGTCGAGCCCAGCAGTGCCATCGCGGCCCGCCCTCGCCAGCCCTTCATTTCCGCGTCCCCCTTCAGGGTCTCGTGAAGCTATTACCGTTCAGTGCAGCAGCGGTCGGAGCTCGTGCACTAGCCGCCAACGCCGCACCCGACACCTACGAAAGTGGGTGCCCGGGCCGCACCTTGGCATCCTTCGTCGGTTCTTCGCGGCCGACGGGCCGCCGCGGACCTACGGTGAACCGCATGGTGTTCGCGTCGTCCGCGCCAGGGTGGCCCGTTCGGGAGCGGGTACTGGACGGCGCCGTGCTGGTCGTGCTCGGCTGCCTCACCTGCGTGCTGCCGCTGTTCCTGCCGGACGGCGAGGCCGCGTTGAACCCGCTGGCCGGGACCGCGGGTTTCGTGCTGGTCGCGGCCGGTCTGCGGGCCGCATGGCGCCGCCGGATCGACGTGCAGCTCGCGCCGGTGGCCGTGGTCGCCGCGGGCTTGGCGACCTGGGCCCTGCTCGCGCCCGGTCAGACCGTCACCGCGGACGAGCCGACCAACCTGCTGATGCCGCTGGCGCCGGCGTTCCCGCTCTACGCCGGCTACGTCTACCTCCGGGACCGCCGGCGCGCGTGGGCGATCGCGGTGCTGCTGGCCATCGTCGCTGTGCACCCGTGGTCGACGTCGGTGACCGCCGGTGCGGCCGGGCTGCTCTACGTCTGCGCGCCGATGCTGTTCGGTTTCTACCTGGTGGCGCGGCAGGAGCTGGTGAGCGCGCTGACCGATCGCGCGGAGCGGGCCGAACTGGAGCGGGACCTGCTCATCGAGCGGGCACGGGCGGCCGAGCGGACGCGGCTGGCGGCCGAGCTGCACGACGTGGTCACGCACCGGGTCAGCCTGATGGTGCTGCACGCGGGCGCGCTGCGGGTCACCGCGACCGGCCGGCGTACCCGGGACGCGGCCGAGGACGTGCGCGCCACCGGTTGCGACGCGCTGGCGGAGCTGCGCGACCTGATCGGGGTGCTGCGCGACGCCCCGGCCAGGGAGCGGGAAGTCCCGCCGCGCGAACGTCCCGCTCCCGCGGGCAGGCCCGGTATCGGTGGCACGGATGTCGGCATCGCCGCCGCCTGCGTCGCCTGGACGTTCCTGGGCACGATCGTGGTGCTTTCCTTCCGGCCTGGCGGGTTCGCCTTGACGGTGCCGTGGCCGCAGATCCTGGTGCAACTGCCGGCCGCGGTCGCGATGGTGGCGCGCCGGCGGTACCCGGCGTCGGCGGCCGTGATGACGCTGCTGGCCGCGCTGGCCTTGCTCCTGCTCCCGCCACCATGGCCGTCGGCTGGCGGCGCGCACCTGGCGCTCCTACCCGCGGTGGTGCCGGTGGCGGCCTTCGCGGTGGGCGCGCACGCCCGGCGTCCGGTCGCCGGCGCGGTGCCGCTGCTCGGGTTGTTCGTGCTCATCGCCCGGCCGTGGACGCCGCAGCTGCCGGTGATCACCGTCGCCGCGGTGTTCGTGGGCGTGCCGGCGTTGCTCGGGCTGTACACCGCGGCACGGCGGCGACTGATCGCGGCGCTGGTGGACCGGGCCGAGCGAGCGGAGCGGGAGCGGTCGCTGCGGGCCGAGCGGGCGATGGCCGAGGAACGGGCCGGCATCGCGGGGGAGATGCGCGACATCGTCGCCGGGCGAGTGCGGCACATGCTCGATCGGGCCGCCCTGCTGGTCGAGGATGCTTCGCCCGAGGCCAGGGACGCCGCGACCGAGCTGGTCGCGACCGGCGAGCAGGCCCTCACCGAGCTGCACGACCTGGTCGGCGCGCTGCGCGCCCCGGCGGGGAGCACGGAAGCCGCGACCGATCTGGCCGGGCTGGCCGCGGAGTCGGCGTCCGTTGGCATTCCCGTCGAGCTGGTCGAAGACGGCGACCCGGCCGCGCTCTCGCCCACCATCGCGCGCACCACGCACCGGGTGGTCCGCGAGGCGCTGACCAACGTGCGCAAGCACGCGCACGGGGCGGCGGTCCGGGTGCGCGTCCGGTACGCGGCGGACGGGGTGCGGGTCGAGGTCCGCAACGCACGTCCGCCCGACGTGCCGCCCGGCGGCGATCCCGGGCTCGCCGCGGGCGGTTCCGGTACCGGGCTGACCGGCCTGCGGCACCGCGTCGAGCTGATCGACGGCACGTTGCGGGCCGAGCCGACGCCGGAGGGCGGGTTCGCCGTCGATGCGATACTCCCGGCGTACGTGCCGACCGGCGTGCAGGCGCGCGACCCCACGGAGAACCATGACTACTGACCCGATCCGGGTGCTGATCGTCGACGACGAGCCGATGGTGTGCGCGCACCTGCGGACGATTCTCGGTTCCGCGGCGGACATCGAGGTGGTCGGGCTCGCGCACGACGGTGCGGAAGCGGAACGGGACGTCCTCCGCCACCGGCCGCATGTCGTCCTGATGGACCTCCGGATGCCGGGCACGGACGGGCTCACCGCCACCGAGCGGATCCGCGCGCGGCCGGACGCGCCGGTGATCGTCGTGCTGACCACCTTCGACGCCGACGAGTACGTGTTGCGCGCGCTGCACGCGGGCGCCGCCGGGTTCCTGCTCAAGTCGACGCCGCCGGAGGACCTGATCGACCTGGTGCACGTCGCCGCGGACGGGCACACCGTGCTGTCCCCGGAAGCGACCCGGCGGCTGCTCGCCGCTTCGTCGGCGGAGCAGCGGCACCGGGACAACGCCCGCCGCCTGATCGCCGGCCTGACCGAGCGCGAGACCCAGGTGCTGATCTGCCTCGGCGAAGGCCTGTCGAACGCCCAGATCGGCAAGCGACTCTTCCTCACCGAAGCCACCGTGAAGGGCTATGTCTCCCGGATGCTGGTCAAGCTCGACTGCGCCAACCGGACCCAGGCCGGTCTCGCCGCGCACAACGCCGGCCTGATCGGCCGTTGACCCGCCGGCTCCGGCTCCGGCGACGAGTGACCGGGGTCGGTGTCGTCTCATGTGCAGTCGGGCTGGTCGGGCCCACCGGAGGTGAGGAGCACGTGATGGCAGCCGAGGACGAGGCGACGGTGGAGGCGGCGCGGGCGGGGGACGAGGCGGCGTTCGCCCGGCTGGTCGGCGAGTACCGGCGGGAGCTGCGGGTGCACTGCTACCGGCTGGTCGGCTCGTTCGACGACGCCGAGGACCTGGTGCAGGAGACGCTGCTTCGCGGCTGGCGGCGCCGCGAGAGCTTCCAGGGCCGTTCGACGTTCCGCGCGTGGCTCTACCGCATCGCCACCAATGCCTGCCTGGACTTCCTGCGGCGCCGGCCCGAACGTCGTCAGGCCGAGTTCGCGGAAGAGGCGGGCCCAGTGCCGGCGGTCGCCGTGCGCTGGTTGCAGCCCTTCCCGGACGCGCAGCTCGCGACGACGGTGACCGAACCCGACGCGGTGGTGGTGGCCAGGGAGACCGTCGAGCTGGCGTTCCTGACCGCGATGCAGTTCCTCCGGCCACGGCAGCGGGCAGCACTGGTCCTGCGCGACATTCTGGGCTGGACCGCTCAGGAGACGGCCGAGCTGCTCGAGACCAGCGTCGAATCGGTCAACAGCTCGGTGCAGCGCGCGCGGGCCGAGATGCGCCGGCGCACCCCGGACTCCCGGGAGGAGTGGGCGCCGGCCGACCGGCTCGACGCGGCGCAGCAGGACCTGGTGCGCCGCTACCTGCACGCCACCGAGCGCGGCGATCTCGATGCGCTGGCCGCGCTGATGCGCGAGGACCTGCGGTTCAGCCAGGCTCCCGGCGCCGGCGGGAACATGACACCGGACCCGGTGTGGCAGCAGGGCCGGGACATCATCGTCGCCAGCTGGGCGCCCGCCTACGTAGGTGCCGACCGGATCGAGGTCCGGGCGATCGGCACCCGCGCCAATGGCTGTCCCGCGGTGGCCGCCTACGCCCGGGTTCCGGGGGACCGGACGTTCGTCCCGTTCGGGCTCGTCGTGCTGCGCGTGGAAGGCGCGCTGATCGCCGAGATCACCTGCTTCGGCCCGGAAGTCTTCGCGTCCTTCGACCTGCCCGCCGAACTCTGATCGCTTGTGGACAGTGGCCGTGATCATAAGTAGCTGCCGCGTTTTTTCCGGAGCACGTAATCTTCGCCGCGAGAAAGTGAGCGGGGGTTGCGATGGTTCCGGAACTTGTCGGCGTCTGGGCTTCGGGCTGGGCGGTGTCACGGCGCACGCCCGCACCGGTCGAGCGGCCGTGGGGGGTGTACCTGGAGGTGGACCAGCCCGGTCAGGTCGGGCGGCACGTGCTGCCCCACGGCACCGAGTCCGCGGTGCGCCAGGCCGCCGCGTCGGTGGCACTGGCGCACACCTGGCTCAAGGTCCCGGTCACCCCGGAGGAAGTCGAGCGCTGGCTGCCGCCGGGCTGGGTGGCCGACCGTGACGAGACGGGCCACCTGATGGCCACCGAGCTGCGGACCACGGACCCGGTGGCGCCCGAGGGCTACACCGCGTCCGCGGAGACGATCGAGGGTGTCACCTACCTGCTGGTGCGGCACACGACCGGTGAACTCGCCGCGAAGGGCCAGATGGCCGTGCTCGGCCACGCCGCCGTCGTCGACCGCGTCGTGACCGAGCCCGCCCACCGGCGCCGGGGCCTTGGCGGCTTCGTGATGCGCAGCCTCGCCGACCACGCCGCCGCCAAGGGCGCGACCCTCGGCATCCTTGGCGCGACCGACGAAGGCCGCGCGCTCTACGAGACCTTGGGCTGGAAAGCGCACGCACCGCTGGCGGCCTGCGTCTACCGCCCCCAGTAGTGCTGGTGGTCAGGCCCTGTTGAACAGGTCGCGTCGGAGCAGTTCGAAGGGTTCCGGTGCAACGCTGAACTCGCCGAGGAACGGGTTGTCCATCGCGGCGATGAGGAAGATCATCATCGCGACGAAGACGGCGAACAGGCCGGAGATGAGCAGGTGTGCGGCGATCCGCTGGACCGCGAGCATCGACATCAGGATCAGGTTGATCAGCGCGCCGAGCACGAGCACCCACCACAGCGCGCTGGGCAGGCTGCCTGACACGGAGTTCAGCATTTCCCGTCTGGCTTGGGTGAACGAGTTGAGCTGGGAGAACGCCTCGCCGTGCACCGCTTCCTGGCCGGGTGTCGCCGGTTCGTACTTCATCAGGTTGCGCTGGATTTCATCAACTCGGTAGACCCCTTCGGGTGAGGTCTCGCCGCGCTGCTGCATTGGCCAGTAGACGTCGATGACGTAGTCGACATAGCCTTCGAGATCACCGCGAAGCTGGCTGCGCAAGGGCTCGGAGTAGCCGGAGACGTCCCGGTAGAGCGCGGCGATCGTGGTGGCTTCGTTGGCGACGCTGGCGCTGGCTTCGGAATAGGTCGTGTAGGTGGCCGCGGCGATGAGGCCGAGTAGCAGGCCGTAGAACAGCCCGGTGCCGGTCAGCACCAGCTCCAGCAACGAGTTGCGCTGCTCGTGGTCGTCGTCGCCGAACAACCGGTCCATGACCGGGCGGAGGAGGAAGACCGCGCCCCAGCACACCGCCAGTGCGACCGTCACGAACAAGACGAACATCGCCCAGTTCGGCAGGTCGTAAATCCACGAGAACATGAGATTTCCTTCACCCGTGCGGGAAAACTTTGCCATCGGTCGCCATAGCCGCTCCTTTCCGTGGTGCCGCGAGAAGCGGGCTGTCCTGGATTGTTGCGCGAATTCGATGAAATCGACACGGCAGGTGGGCTCCTGCACCCGACTGGACGAGTCGATTCACACTCTCAGGTTATTTCCATACGAGTCGCGGAATAGCTGGATGTCAACATCGTCCGGAGGGTGAAAGGCTTGCTGGGATCGTCGTTAATTCGTGGCTCAGCTCGCTGTATCGCCGGCATCGGCCTGCGGAGTTCAAGAAATTTCTGGACCAAGAACGCGACAGAGATTCTCGAATCATTTGCAAACTTCTGTCGACGAATTTCTGGCGCAGGGCACCAGGAGGCGGCCCGTGTCCATTCGCCGGGTCATGCCCGACCTGAGCGTCGAGGTGGACGACGTGGATGCGGCCTGCTGAGCCACCGATGACCTAAACGCAGAGAACCCTTTGCAAAGGACCCTCTGTGGTTTATCGTTGTCGCATGGCTTCGGACGAGGACAGCAAGCGCGGGCGGCCACTCGACAAGCGCATGTTGCGGGCACTGGCTCATCCGCTGCGGATGCGGTTGCTGGAGCTGCTGCAGGCGGACGGGCCCGCCACCGCGACCGGCCTCGGTGCGCGTGCGGGGGAAAGCTCGGGAACCACGAGCTGGCATCTGCGGCAACTCGCGGAGGCCGGGCTGGTGGCCGAAGACATCGAGCGCGGCAACAAGCGGGAACGGTGGTGGCGCTCGGTCCACGGGTCGACCCGGCTGCGCAGCGCCGACTTCAGCGACGACCCGGATCTGGCCGGCCCCTTGGGTGTCTTCCTGCAGGCCTCGGTCGAGCAGCGCTACCAGGCCGAGGCGCGGTTCGTCAGCGAGTGGCCACAGTGGACGGACCGCTGGCAGGGCAAGGCCGCCTTCAGCGACGGCCGCCTGGCACTGAGCCCGGATGAAGCCGCGGCACTGACCGCCGAGATCGACGCGGTCGTCGACCGCTATCGCCGGCCTCCGCGGGCCGGCGACGACAGCGTGGTCTTCCATTGGGCGGCGTTTCCCCGGGAAGCTCATCCTCCGGAACCGGGTGCGCCGGACGCCGGGCAGGGATGACCATGGCGCACTCGCGCTGGTGATCCGAGCGCGCACCGGATGATCCCTTTACGTGGCAAATGATTTCGGTACGCTCTGGCCCGGGCGCGCGGCGGGACCGGTCCCTGTGCCCGTCGGCTAGCCTCGAACCTCGACGCCGGGGAGGCGAGGATGGGCCAGTTTCGGTTGCTGGGCGAGGTCGGTGTGCCGGCCGGGGACGAATCGGTCCCGGTCCGCGGTCCGCGTCAGCAGAGCCTGCTGGCCGTGCTGCTGCTGGAGGCCAACCGGCCGGTGGCGTCCGATCAGCTCATCGACCGGGTGTGGGGCACTGCGCGGCGGCCAACGCGGCCGGCCAACGCACTGCAGACCCAGGTGACCCTGCTTCGCCGCGTGCTGGAACCCGCCGGTGACGTGTCGATCGACCGGCAGTCGCCTTCGGGATATCGGCTCAGCGTGGACGAGCACCGGGTGGACGTGCACCGGTTCCGGTGGCTGGTCGACCAGGCGCGCGACGCGGAGGAAGACCGCGCGACCTCGCTGCTCGTCGAGGCGCTCGGCCTGTGGCGGGGAAAACCGTTCGAGGGCTTGGACACGCCCTGGCTCGAGGCGGCCAGGGCGACCCTGGTCCGGGAGCAATTCGCCGCGCGGCTGCGGTTCACCGACCTGCAGCTCGGCGCCGGGCAGCACGCCGCGTTGCTGCCCGGCCTCACCGACTTCTCCGACGAGCATCCCTTCGACGAGCACGTGGCGGGGCAGTTGATGCTCGCCCTGTACCGCAGCGGACGGCCCAGCGAAGCCCTCGAGCACTTCCAGCGGATCCGGCACCGGCTCAACGACGAACTGGGCACCGACCCCACGCCGACCTTGCGGGACCTGCACCAGCGGATACTGCTCGGCGATCCGGTGCTGGACCATGCCACGGCCGGGATCACCCAACGCGCCGCCGGGAAACCTGCTGCCCTGAACGGTGAGCAGGTGGAGCAGGTGGAGTCGGTGGCGCTCGCCGAAGTGCCGGAAGCGGCCCCTGATGTCGAAAGTCCCGGGCCGGTCACCCGCTCGCGAAGGCCGCGGATCCAGCTGGCCATGGTCCTGCTGGGCCTTGCCGTCGCATTGATCGCCTCCTTGCTGGTGATCGACCGGTCGTTGCCGGGGGAGACAGGGCAGCCGGACCGGAGTCCCGCGTCGCCGGTCGTGCAGGCGCCCGCCGCGGCGGCGGACCGGTACGGGTGGGGCAGCCCGGCGCACAGCGCGGAGTTCGACACCGGCCTCGACGGCTGGACCGTGGCCGGTCCCAAACCGGGACGAGACGGCGTGGGGCGGCAGACGCCGGGGCAGGTGACCGTCAACGGCGGCGTGGCGACCATAACCGGCCTCGCCAACGGCGACACCGGATACCTGCGCCGCCTGCCCGGCTCGCTCCACGGCCGCTGGGAAGCCAGGGTCCGGTTGCCACCGGGATGCGCCTGCTACCGCCCGCTGCTCACCCTGTGGCCGGACAGCGAGGGCGACCTGCCCGGCAGCGAGATCGTCTACCTCGAGGTTTTCGACCCGCACCGGCAGACGGCCAAGTTCTTCCTGTACACCGCCGGCGGCGGCCGGCTCGCCGACCAGCGCCAGGTGGACCTGACCGCGTGGAACAACTTCGCGGTCGAATGGACCGGTGATCATCTCACCGGCTACCTCAACGGCGAGCCGTGGTTCCACACCACCAGGTCGGAAGTGCTTCCGTCGCACGCCATGCACCCCACCATCAAGCTCGACCGGGTCGCCTCCGATTCCGCCGCGAGCACGGCCACCATGGAGGTGGACTGGATCAAGGAGTACCGCCTGTGACGCCAGCCTTGCTTTTCCTTCCGTGTTTTTCCTTCCACGGCGGGACTTTCGGCACTAGGCGCGGCCCCCGTCGGCTGCCGAGACTGGGCAACCTGACCTGGCGGAGAGGATGCTGGTGAAAGCCACGATCGAGGGCAGCACGCTGGATTCCCAGGTGGACGCGCGGCTGCGCCGCCTGGAAGAGCGGCTGGTGGCCGAACAGGACCGGGTGCTGCCCGGGGTGGTGCACGAATGCGTCGAGCGTGCCCGGTCCCGTTTCGCGAGTGCCCGGGTGCGCACCTTCGTGCCGATCCTGGTCGAACGGGTGGTGCGGTCCCAGCTCGGGACCGTCACGGCCCCGACCGAGGCGTGGGCGTGGCGCACGGCGAAACGCCTGCTGTCCGGTGAATTGCCGCGGCGCTGGGCGCACACCCAGGGGGTGGCGGGCCGGGCCCGGCAGATCGCGTGGATGTTCGGCCCCGGCGACCGCGACGTGCTCGTGGCGGCGGCGTGGCTGCACGACATCGGGTACGCCGAAACCGTGGCAGGCACCGGGTTCCACCAGCTCGACGGCGCCCGTTACCTGGTGGCGCAAGGGGTTTCCTGGCGAGTGTGCGCACTGGTCGCGCGGCACAGCGGGGCGGCCGCGGTGGCCGAGCTGGTCGGGTTGTCCGGTGAGCTGGCGGTGTTCGAAGACGAATGCGGCCCGGTGCGGGACGCGCTGTGGTACTGCGACATGACCACCGGTCCCGACGGCAGGCCGGTCTCGTTCGCCGACCGGCTCGCCGAACTGCGCGCACGCCGGGGCCCCGACCATCCCGCGGTGCGCGCACTGGCCACCAACGAGGCCGATCGGGCGGCCGCCGTGCACCGCACCGAGGAACTACTCTGTGCCGGTCAGCGGCGGGCGTGGCGCTGATGGGTTCGCCGCAGGGCCGACGGCGAGGTGTCGTAGTGGTCGAGGAAGGCCTGCCGCAGCGTTTCGGTCGAGCCGAAGCCGCAGCGGCGGGCGATCGCGGTGAGCGGGAGTTCGGTGCTGGACAGTAGTTGCGCGGCGGCTTCGGTGCGAACCGCGCGGACGTACCGGCTCGGCGTGTCACCGAGGTGGGTGCCGAACAGCCGGGTCAGGTGCCGGGTGCTGGTGCCCGCCATGGCGGCCAGCGCAGGCGTGCTCAGGTCGGCGTCCAGGTTGCCGGCGATGTGGCCGGCCAGGTCGGCCACCACCCGGTGCTCGGGCGCCGGCGCGGCGAGGAACATGCTGATCTGCGCCTGGTTGCCGGGGCGTTGCAGGTAGGTGACCAGGTTCCTGGCCACCTCTCTGGCCAGAGACGGGCCGTGGTCCTGCTCGACGAGCGCCAGCGCGAGGTCGAGCGAGCTGGTCACCCCGCCGGAGGTGTACACGTTGCCGTCCTGGATGAACAGCGGGGCCGGATCGACCTTCACCCGCGGAAACCGCCGCGCGAACGCGCTCGCGTAGGTCCAGTGCGTGGTCGCGCACTTGCCGTCGAGCAGCCCGGCCGCGGCCAGCACCGTGGCGCCGGAGCAGACCGACGCGATCCGCCTGCTGGTGGCGGCCAGCCTGCGCACCTGCGACAGCAGGCGGGTGTCGGTGTCGGCCCGCAGGTGCCCGATGCCGCCGACCACGATGATCGTGTCGAGCGGGCCCCTCACGCGGTCCAGCCGGTGCGGGTCGGCCAGGGTCAGGCCGGAGCCGCAGCGCATCGGATGTCCGTCCTGACTGGCCAGCACGGTCTGGTAGGCCGGGTTCGCGCCGATCCCGTTCGCCGCGTCCAGCACCTCCGCCAAGCAGGCGATTTCGAGCAGATCGGCCTCTTGGTAACCGACTATGACCACTTTGCGGACCACCTTGCGCATACGGCGAAACTAACAGGAACTGGCTGCCGGACGGGTTTCGCAGGATTCCGGACATCGGCGCTTCCTACCGGTCCGCCGCCCGCGAAGGTGGTGGCTATGAGCACTGAAACGAGTACTGAAACGAAAACGATCGCGGCCGTGCTGTTCCCCGGCATGACCCCGGTGGACCTGGTGGGGCCGCTGACCGCGCTGGGCATGCTGGAGTGGCTGATGCCCCAGTACAAGGTGAAGGTGGTCGCCGAACGGATGGACGCCTACCAGACCGACATCCCGCTGCGGATCACCCCGAGCCACACCTTCGCGCAGGTGCCCTCGCCGGACGTGCTGCTCGTGCCGGGCGGCGCGACCCCGGCCTTCCGGGCGATGGCCGACGAGACCCTGCTCGACTACCTGCGCGGCGCCGCGGCGCAGGCGGAGATCATCACGTCGGTGTGCAGCGGCTCGTTGTTGCTGGGGGCGGCGGGCCTGTTGAAGGGCCGCGAGGCCACCACCCACTGGACCGTGCTCGACCTGCTGCCGGAGTTCGGCGCCACTCCGGTTCGACGGCGCTGGGTGCGGGACGGCGACTTGCTCACCGCCGCCGGGGCGTCCGCCGGGATCGACATGGCGCTGCACCTGGTCTCGATGCTGGAGGGGGACGAAGTCGCGCGGCTGGCCCAATTCGGTGCGGAGTACGACCCCGAGCCGCCGCTGGGCCCGCTGGACTGGGACGCCGCACCCCACGAGTTGTTCGCTCCGGCGGCGGAGTCCTGGGTCGGCGACGGCCTTGCCGGGCACCCCGAACTGAGGTCCCGGCTGCTGGCCAGGCTTTCCGCGGAGAGCCGCGGTTTCGTCGAAGCCCGACGGTAACCCGGTGATGGCCGGTTGCCGTCCGGGGACACCACCCGGGGGCGGCTGGGGGTACCGGCCAAGCTGTCCAGGCCGGCCGACGGGCGGCCGGCCTGGACAGCCGTGATCAGGCTCGCGGTCAGGAAAGGTCGAACCGGTCCAGGTTCATCACCTTGTCCCACGCGGCCACGAAGTCGCGCACGAACTTCTCCTTCGAGTCGTCGCTCGCGTAGACCTCGGCGACGGCACGCAGCTCGGAGTTCGAGCCGAAGACGAGGTCGACGCGGCTGCCGGTCCACTTGACCTCGCCGGTGGCGACGTCACGGCCCTCGAAGGTCTCCGCGTCCGTGGCCGACCCCGAAGTCGCCTTCCACTCCGTGCCCATGTCGAGCAGGTTCACGAAGAAGTCGTTGGTCAGCGATTCGGTGGCCGAGGTGAGCACACCCAGCGAAGACCCCTGGTGGTTCGCGCCGAGCACGCGCAGGCCGCCCACGAGCACGGTCAGCTCGGGCGCGCTCAGGGTCAGCAGGTTCGCGCGGTCGATCAGCAGGTACTCGGACGGCAGCCGCTGGCCCTTCCCGCGGTAGTTGCGGAACCCGTCCGCGACAGGCTCGAGCGGGGCGAAGGACTCCGCGTCGGTCTGCTGCTGCGACGCGTCCGTGCGGCCCGGGGTGAACGGGACCACGAGGTCGTGACCGGCGTTCTTGGCGGCCCGCTCGACCGCGGCGCACCCGCCGAGCACGATCAGGTCGGCGAGGGAAATCTTCTTGCCCCCGGTCTGGGAGCCGTTGAAGGACGCCTGGATGCCCTCCAGCGTGCTCAGCACGGTGGCCAGCGTGTCCGGCTCGTTGACCTCCCAGCCCCGCTGGGGCTCGAGCCGGATGCGTGCCCCGTTCGCCCCGCCGCGCTTGTCACTGCCGCGGAACGTCGAGGCCGACGCCCACGCGGTGGAGACGAGCTGGGAGATCGACAGCCCCGAACCCAGGATCTGCTCCTTGAGCGCGGCGATGTCGGCGTCCCCGACCAGCTCGTGGTCCACCGCGGGCACCGGGTCCTGCCAGATCAGCGTCTCCTGCGGGACCTGCGGCCCGAGGTAGCGCTGGATCGGGCCCATGTCGCGGTGGGTGAGCTTGAACCAGGCCCTGGCGAACGCGTCGGCGAACTCGGCCGGGTTCTCGTGGAAGCGCCGCGAGATCGGCTCGTAGATCGGGTCGAACCGCAGCGAAAGGTCGGTGGTCAGCATCGTCGGGGGACGGCTGAGCGAACCGTCCTCGGGGTCCGGCACGGTGTCCGCCCCGGCGCCGTCCTTCGGCTGCCACTGGTTGGCGCCGGCGGGGCTGCTGGTCAGCTCCCACTCGTAGCCGAACAGGTTGTCGAAGAAGCTGTTGTCCCACGTCGTCGGCGTGCCCGTCCAGGTGACCTCCAGGCCGCTGGTGATCGCGTCCCTGCCCTTGCCGCTGCCGAAGGTGTTCTTCCAGCCGAGGCCCTGCTCCACGAGCGAGGCGCCTTCGGGCTCGGGGCCGACGTGCTGGTCCGGGTCGGCCGCGCCGTGAGCCTTGCCGAAGGTGTGCCCACCCGCGATCAGCGCGACGGTCTCCTCGTCGTTCATCGCCATCCGCCGGAACGTCTCGCGGATGTCCCTTGCCGCGGCGAGCGGGTCCGGGTTTCCGTTCGGGCCCTCGGGGTTGACGTAGATCAGGCCCATCTGGACGGCGGCGAGCGGGCCTTCGAGCTCCCGGTCGCCGGTGTAGCGCTCGTCGCCGAGCCAGGTGCGCTCGGGACCCCAGTAGACGTCCTCGTCGGGCTCCCAGACGTCCGCCCGGCCACCGGCGAAGCCGAAGGTCTTCAAGCCCATGGTCTCCAGGGCGCGGTTTCCGGTGAAGATCATCAGGTCCGCCCACGAGATCTTGCGGCCGTACTTCTTCTTCACCGGCCAGAGCAGCCTGCGCGCCTTGTCCAGGCTCGCGTTGTCCGGCCAGCTGTTCAGCGGCGCGAACCGCTGCATGCCGGCGCCGGCGCCGCCGCGGCCGTCCTCGATGCGGTAGGTGCCCGCGCTGTGCCACGCCATCCGGATCATCAGCGGCCCGTAGTGGCCGAAGTCGGCCGGCCACCAGTCCTGCGACGTGCTCAGCACCTCGTCGACGTCCTTGGCCAGTGCGTCGAGGTCGACGGTGTTGAACGCGGCGGCGTAGTCGAACTCCTCGCCCATCGGGTTGGCCACCGCGGGGTGCTTGCGCAGGATCGTCAGGTTGAGCTGGTTCGGCCACCATTCACGGTTGCTGCCGCCTTCGGTGGGGTGGTTGAAGCGTCCGGCCGAGACCGGGCATCCGCCTGCGCTCTCCTCGTTCATCTCGCCAACAACGGCGTCAGGGCTGTCAGACACGGAAGTCCTTTCGGGATTCAGGGTGGTGCTCAGGTTTTGAGCGCGGTGGAGCAGTCGGGACACAGGCCCCAGTAGATGACCTCGGCCTCGTCGATCACGAAACCATGATCATCGGACGCAGTTAAGCAGGGCGCGGGACCGACGGCGCAGTCCACGTCGGCGATGGCCCCGCACGACCGGCACACGACGTGGTGGTGGTTGTCGCCGACCCGCGCCTCGTAGCGCGCCACCGAGCCCGGTGGCTCGATGCGCCGCAGCAGACCTGCCGCGGTCAGTGCACGAAGCACGTCGTAGACGGCCTGGTGGGACACTTCGCCGAGGTTCGCACGCACGACACCGATGATCGAGTCGGTGTCGGCGTGCGGATGGTCGCGGACCGCGGACAGCACCGCCACCCGGGGACGCGTCACACGCAGAGCAGCCCCGCGCAGCATGCGCTCGAAGTCCGAAGTCGTCGACACGCGCCGAAGTGTGCACCATATTCTGGACTCAATCAAGAATCAGCTGGGGTGGACATGAGCTCGTCGATCCGCATCGACATTCCGGACGCACTGGCGGCGTCCCACAGCAAGTACGAGGGCGCGTCCGGCCGCGCCTGGATCGCCGCGTTGCCCGCACTAGCCGCGAGTTTCCTGGACCGCTGGGAGCTGCGCCTCGACGGTCCGGCGAGGCACGGCGTGGTGGCGCTGGTGCTGCCGGTGCTCCGCGCGGACGGCCTGCCCGCCGCGCTCAAGCTCCAGCCGGTCAACGAGGAGAGTGCCGGCGAGCCGACCGGTCTGCGGGTCTGGGACGGCGACGGCGTGGTGCGCCTGCTCGACCACGATCCCGGCACCGGCACCATGCTGCTGGAAAGGCTGGACGCGGACCGGCCGCTGTCCGCCGTGCCCGATGACACCGCCGCCACCGGGATCCTCGCCGAGTTGCTGGCGCGCCTGACCGCGGTGCCCGCGCCCGACGGCCTGCGCCGGCTGGCCGACATCACCGCCGCCATGCTCGACCAGGTGCCGCAGGCGGTGCCGGTGCTGCCCGACCCTGCCGAGCGGCGGCTGGTGCGGACCTGCGCGTCTGCGGTGCGCGAGCTGATCGGCGAACCCGGCGACCGGCTGCTGCACTGGGATCTGCACTTCGACAACATCCTGGCCGGGCAGCGGGAACCCTGGCTGGCCATCGATCCCAAGCCGCTCGCCGGTGATCCCGGTTTCGAGCTGCTGCCGGCGCTGGACAACCGGTGGGCGGAGATCGTGGCCACCGGCGACGTGAGCCGCGCGGTGCTCCGCCGTTTCGACCTGCTCACCGAGGTGCTCGGCCTGGACCGGCGGCGGGCGACCGGCTGGACGCTGGGCCGGGTGCTGCAGAACGCGTTGTGGGACATCGAGGACGGCGAGACCGCGCTCGGCCCGGCCCAGATCGCCATCGCCACGGCCCTGCTGGAACGGGGTGGGCGTAATTGATTGTCGGAAGCCCCGAGGTGCCGGATACCGTCGCGTCCATGGACGAACTGGCCCTGCTGAAGCGCGCCGACGGCCCGGTCACCCGCGGCCGGCTCCGCCACGACCTGACGGCGCTCGGGCTCGCCGAGGGCGACCTCGTGATGTTCCATACGCAGCTGTCCGCGATCGGATATGTGGCGGGTGGCCCGCAGACGCTGATCGGCGCACTGCAGGATGTGCTGGGGGAGCGGGGAACCCTGATGGTGACCTGCGGCTGGAACGACGCGCCGCCCTATGACTTCACCGATTGGCCGCAAGCCTGGCAGGACGCCGTGCGCGCGGAGCATTCCGCGTACCACCCCGAACTCAGCGAGGCCGACCACGCCAACGGCCGCCTGCCGGAGGCGCTGCGCCGCTGGCCCGGCGCGGTCCGCAGCCGGCATCCCGACGCCAGTTTCGCCGCACTCGGCGCGGCGGCGGACGCGCTGATGGCCGACCACCCGTGGGACGACCCGCACGGACCGGACAGTCCACTCGCGAGGCTGGTCGCCATGGGCGGCCGGGTGCTGCTCCTCGGCGCCCCGCTGGATTCGCTCACCCTGCTGCATCACGCCGAGGCGCTCGCCGACGCCCCCAGCAAGCGGTTCGTGGACTACGAGCAGCCGATTCTCGTTGACGGAGAACGGGTCTGGCGTCGTTTCCACGACATCGACTCGGCGGACGGGGCGTTCGACTACTCCGCTGTGGTGCCCGAGGGGCAGTGGCCTTTCGAGGCCATCGCCAAGGACATGCTCGCCGCCGGAATCGGCAGCGCGGGCATGATCGGCGCGGCCACGAGCTACCTGTTCGAAGCCGGCGAGGTGGTGGATTTCGGGGTCGCCTGGCTGGAAGAGAAACTGGCTTCCGGCTAGTCCCTGTCCGGCGGATCCTGTCGCTCTTGGCGGGTATGATTTGTTCCCTCTTTCGTGTTTGGTTGTGTGCGTTTTTTGTCGGGGGTCGGCGGTATTATTGAGGGGTATTCAGAACTGAGGAGGTTCTGGTGTCCTGTGTTCTTTTGCGGATGGCTCCGAAGGTTGATTTTGGTGCGCTTTCGCCGGAGTGGTTGTTCGGTTTGCGTGAATCGACGATCGAGCACCTCGACCCGTCGCAGGCGGTGGGGGTGGTGATCTCGGCGCGGCGGGTGATCTGCCGTGCGCAGGCGATCCAGGCCCGGGCGATCGCGCAGGTCAGCCGTGCCCGTGGCGGGGCGCGGTGGGTGGCGGATGAGTTGGCGCCGGAGTTGCGGTTGTCCCGTGACACGACCGCAACCCGGGTCGCGTTGGCCGATGCGCTGGTGTCGCGGATGCCGTGCCTGCTGGCGGCGATGGTCGAAGGCGAGCTGGATATCGACAAGGCTCGTCAGGCGTTTGATGGGGTGGCGGTGTTGTCGGATGAATTAGCCCGTCGAGCGGATGAGATTCTGTCGTCACGGATCGGTGAGAAGAATCCGAGCAACTGGCGGAAAACGGTCACTCGCGTCGTCGCAAGTCTCGATCCGGAAGGCCAACGCGCCCGCGCGGAAGCTCGGCGCAAGCAGCGCCGTGTCGAGTTGCATCATGAGCCGGATGCGATGGCGTCGTTGTGGGCGTATCTCCCGGTCGAGATCGCGACCGCCGTCTATGCCCGGATCGACATGCTGGCCCGCAAGCTTCGCGGTGGCGATGAGGCGCGCACGATGGACCAACTCCGAGCCGATGTGCTCGCGGAGCTGCTGCTCGGCAAAGGCTGGGAAGGCTTGGCGGCTCAGGTGTTCATCCATATCCCGCTCGACACCGCGTTGGGTATCCGCGACGACGGCTGCGAACTTGTCGGTCATGGCCCGATCCCGGGGGAGGTGGGTCGTCAGCTCATGAACCAGCCGGGTTCGGTGTGGCGGAAGGTGTTGACCGATCCGGTATCGGGCACTGTCCGGGATCTCGGCCGCAAGAGGTACCGGCCACCGGCAGATTTGGCCGAGTTGGTCCGGGTGCGGGATCGCACCTGCCGGGCGCCGGGCTGTAATCGGCCTGCGCAACGCTGCGATACTGACCATTGCACGGCGTGGTCGGAAAACGGGGACACCTGTGACCACAACCTCTGTTGCCTGTGCCGCCACCACCACCGGTTGAAAGACGAACCCGGCTGGACCTTCGAATTCGACCCCGACACGGCCGACTTAACGGTCACCACCCCCACCGGCCGCACCTACACCACCAGACCCGAGCCGCTGCTCGACCCACCACCACCGAAAACCGCCGACGATCCACCACCCTTCTAAGGGCTGTTTCGCCGGTGGCAGCGCGATGGCACGTGGTCGCGGATCTTTGTGCGGTCTCGTGCCACCACGGCCTGGGCGGCCGTGGTGGCCGGACGCACCGGTTCGACCCGTGCGACTACAAGCGGCGCCACGCGGTGGAATGCGGAATCAACCGCAACGAATGGCTCATACGACTTCCGAACAGCCCCTAGTGCGGTCGCCTGGAAAGGTGGCCGGGTAATCCGTGGCCTGGGCCTACCATTGTGCGATGACCGGCGGCGAGGGCGTGACCGCCAGGCAGGCGTCGATCGAGGGCGCCGTTTTACGGCTGGCTGATCGTTTCTTCGCGGTGATGTGCTGGCTGTGGACGCCGGCCGTGGCTTTCGTGCTCGTCTTCGGCGAGCCCCGCCTGCCGGTGTGGGTCTCCGTGCTCGTCATGATCGGCTCGGTGCTGATCGTGCTGCCGCTGGGGTTCGCGTTCTGGTCCAACGCGATACGGGCGAAGACGGAAACCCGGCGGTTGCGCGAGTGCGGGCAGCCGCCGGTCGCGGAGATCATCGGGCTGGAACGAACCGCCGGGGAGGGCGGCGAGCTCGACACGGTCGACCCGGCCGACAATCTGTTCGCGCTCGAGTCGTTGCAGGTTCCGGTAGGCGCCCTGGAGACCGGTGAGCTGACCGCTTGGGACGAAGCCATGGCAGGACGTCCGGTTGTCGTGCGTTCTGTCCGGTGGATGACACGAAGATCGGACGAATGCCGCTATACGAGGGTCACCGCGCGGGCCAAGATCATCCGCATGAAGCTGAGATCGGCTACCAGACGCATGCTTGTGCTCGGGCTGCTCGCACTGCTCGGGACCGCCGGCACGGCCACCGCCGACCCCGTCCCGGAACCCCCGTCCGACGTGAACGCGACCGGCCTGCCCCGCGGCGGGTGGGAGTCGGTCGGCCCGAACAGCATCGGCGGGCTGCTGGCCGTGTCCGGCCCGGCGAACCGGCTGGTGATGATGCAGCCGAACCCGCCGGCGCTGTGGACCTCCGACGACCGCGGTGGCTCCTGGACGGCGCATCGCGACCTGCTGCAGGACACCGGGATACAGGGGTTCTTCGCCGACCCGGTGGACGGGAACCGGATGCTGGCGCTCGGGAACAAGCGGCTGGACGCCCGGGAGTGGCGTGGCACGCTGCTGGAGACCACCGACGGCGGCCAGAGCTGGCAGACGCTGCGGGAGTGGTTCCCCGAGGGAGCGTTCCAGCTGGCCACCGATCGGACCGGGCAGACGCTGGTGGTGCAGAACCTGGACGGGATCAGCGTCAGCACCGACGGCGGCGCGCAGTGGCGCGACATGCCGAGGACCTGGCCCCGTGACGGGATCGCCGCGCCGGTCGGTGACCAGAGGCTGGTCATGGTGGGTGACGACGCCTACTTCACCACCGTCCATCCGGAGTACTCGCTGTGGGTCGTCCGCGGGATCACCGGTGACGAGCCGAAGGCCGAGCGGGTCTACCGGCCCGAGGGGGATGTGGATCAGGTCACGTCGGACGGGCGGCAGCTCGTGGCCACGGTCGGCACCGAACTGCGTGGCTCCACCGACGGCGGCCAGACCTGGACGGTGCTGCGTCGCGACCCCACCGGCCAGCCGCTGCGCGACCCGCGTTTCGTCGGTGGCCGGCTGTACATCGGCACGTACCAGGACCTGGACGTCAGCACGGACAACGGCCGGACCTGGACCCGCAAACCGGTGCCCGCGGCCGGTGAGGGCACCACCGACATCATCGATCTCCCCGCCGGGGCGGGAAAACCGGCCACCACCCTGGTGTCGGCGGCGTACCGGGGTGTCTACGCGGACGCCGGCAAGGACGGCTACCGGCAGCTCGGAGTGCCCGGCGAGACGATCCGCGACCTGGTGGCCACCGGGCATCTCTGGCGGCAGAGCGTGGTCGCGGCCGGTATGCAGGAGATCTACAATTCCCCGCTGCCGCAAGGAAAGATCACCCCGTCGACCAGGATCTGGCAGTCGCACCCCGGGGACCGGCTGCACGAGAACGCGCACCTGTCCGTCTCACCGAACCGCCCGGACGTGGTCTGGCAGGCCACCCGCAACGGCTTCGCGCTGGACGTGCTGCGCAGCGGCGACGGTGGCCGCAGCTGGCAGCTGATCAGCGGGTCGATGCAGGGTTCGCCGCAGGCGATACTGGCCAATCCAGCCGACCCGGACCGGCTGCTGGTGTCCGCCTTCACCCCCACCGGGTACGTGCTCTACCGCAGCGGCGATGCCGGGCGGAACTGGGAAAAGCTGCCCAGCGAAGGTTTCGCCGCGTTCGCCGGTGACCCGTGGAACCCGAACCGCGTGTGGGGCGGCAACGGCGGCGGCCTGTCCCGCTCCGACGACGGCGGCCGGACGTGGACGAAGGTGTCCGAGGAGTCGGTCAGCTCCATCGCGCTGAGCCGCTGGGGCGGTGGCCGGATCCTGGTCGGCGGCGCCGGACTGCTGCTCAGCGAGGACAACGGCCGGTCGTTCCGGCGGGTGCACGACGGCGAGCCGCGGTCGATCGGCCGGATCGTGGCGCACCCGTTCGACCCCCGGGTGTGGTTCGCGGCCAGTGCGAGCGGAGACGGGGTGCTGCGCAGCACCGACTTCGGCCGCACCTGGTCGCCGCTGCCCGGCGCGCTGCCCGACTCCCGGGTGCTCTCGCTGGCGGTCAGCGCGGACGGCCGGTTCCTGTTCGCCGGCACCGCGCAGTCCGGCGCGTATCGCCTGACGCTGTACTGAGATCCGGCATCGTGGCCGGGGAACGCGCCCCGGCCACGATGTGGGTCAGTCCGGCACGGTTCCGTTGATGAGGCCCTGCGCGACCGAATCCAGCACGTCGGTGGAAGCCCGGACTGCCTGGAAACCCCGGTCGGTCATTTCCCGCTCGTAGTCGCCGACGGCCGTCAGCAGCGGCTTGCCCTGGTGCCGCACCGAGTGCAGCGACCGGGTCAGGGTGCCCGCGTCCGCCAGTGCGGTGTTCGCACCGGAGCCCTTGGCCGGTGGCATGGCGTGAATCGCGTCGCCGAGCAGGGTCACGTTGCTCGGCCGCCACCCGGCCGTCGGGACCGAGGTGCCCATGCGCAGGAAGAAGGTGTGCGCCGGCCATCCCTGCCCGACGATCGTGCGCAGGCCGGGATGTGAGTGCCGGGTCAGCTCGACCGCGTGCCGGTGCAACGCCGCTGACTCCATTGTGGACAGCGCCGCGTCGCCGCCGGGCAGCCGGTCTGCCGCGATGGTGATCGCCCACATCACGAAGTCCGTCTGGTCGGTCAGGCGCAGTCCAGGCCACAGCCGGTCCGCGGTCGCCCGCGGGTCGTTCGTGAAGCGCAGGTACCCGATGCCCATCGCCGGGTCGTTGCCGGTGATCGCCGCGAAGGAGCCACCGAGCGTGGTCGGCAGTGCCGCGTCGCTTTCTGGGGTGATCGGGGACTTGCCGCCGATCCACCGGATGCCGGTGTCTCGCAGTTCGGCGTCGGGCAGGTACTGGCGGCGCACGACGGAACCGATGCCGTCCGCGCCGACCAGCAGATCACCGGTCGCGCTGCCGCCGCCCCGGAAATGGACCCGTACCTGGGCACCGCTCTCGAAGCTGTGCACTGTCTGTCCGAAGTGGACTATGTTGTCCATGCCGGCGAGTAGGATCTCACGCAGGGTCAGCCGGCTGACCGCCCAGCCCGGGTTGATCACCGCCTCCGCGGCCGGTCCCGGCACCGGCACCTCGCGCAGCAGGCCCCCGGCCGCGGACAGCACCTGGAACCGCTCGTTCCGCTGCCCGCGGGTTTCCAGGTAGAGCTGGTACAACGGCGCCGGAAGGCAGGTGCGCAGCGCGTCGTCGCCCCGGTGATCGATGTGCACGCGATGGCCCTGCGCCCGGGAGCGGGGTGACGAATCCTGTTCGAACACGGCGACGTCGATGCCCGCCTGCCGCAGCCCCTGTGCCAGGCAGAGGCCGCCGAGGCCGGCGCCCGCGATGAGTACCCGCATGGAAGTGTGCTCCTGTTCTCGAAATGCTGTTGCCGAGCCGATCTGTCGTTCAGATGTCGTTCAGATGCTGTGCAGCCGGGCCAGCACGTCCGGCAGGCGCCGCCAGTCATCCCGGCTGGCCCGGACCGCCCGCCACGCGATGACCCCGTCCGGCCGGACCAGCACCAGCCCCTCGGCCGAGATGCCGTACCGGTGCAGGGAATCGCCGGGTAGTTCCCGGATTTCGAGCTGTTGTCCATCGGCGCCCGGCATTGCCTCCGGCCCAGCCAGCAGCACGAACCCGGCGCCGAAAAGGTCCAATGTGGACTCACCGGTGCGAAGCAGCACGTGCGCGGCACGCGTGCCCGGACTGCCGGTGGGGTTTCGCGGATCCTCGAACAGCACGCCGGAGGTTTCGGATTCGGCGAGCACGGCCGTCGAGTGGTACCGGAATCCCAGCTCGTAGGTCAACCGCTCGGGGAACTCACCCCTGGCGGCCCCTTCGGCTGCTGGCAGCAGCGACATCGCGTCGGTGATGGACCATTCGGCACGCGGCCTTCGCTCGGCGTCGTAGCTGTCCAGCAGGCCGAGACCGGCCTCGCCCCGCAGGATCGCCGCGATCTTCCAGGAGACGTTGTGCGCCTCCTGGAGATGCGTGTTGCCGTTCATGCCCGGCATCGGGGGAGCGACGCAGGCGGCGTCGCCGAGCAGGACCACCCGGCCGTCGTGGAACCGGTCGGCGGTGCGCGCGGTGATCTCGGACGAACTGCGGCCGTCGATGGTGATCCGCACGTCGGATCTGCCGATCGCGGTGCGTACCAGCTCGTCGGTCGGTTCGGCAGGCTCGCCGGAAAGCACGAGTGCCCAGCGGTGCCGCCCTGGTTCCGGCAGCACCATGCCGTCCACCGCGCGGACCAGGTAGCCGCCCGCGGACGGCGATACCGCGTCGAGGTCGGCGCGGAACGCGATACTCGTGTGCCGGCCGAGCGTGCCGGGTCCGTGCGCGCCCATACCGGTCTCGTCCGGTGCTCCCGCCGCGAGCAACAGGAAATCGCTTCGCACGGTGTGTTCGGTACCCGCGGGTTCGCGTACCACCGTGGTGATCCCCTCGGCGTCCTTGGCGTAGCGGACGACGCTCGTGTCCATCCGGATCCCGGCGCCGAGATTGCCGGCGACCGAAGCCAGCACCTCGGTCAGCTCGCCGTCGTTGCAGTAGCACGGCCGGATCGGACTGACCGACTCCTGCACCGTCGGCCACGGCGGCGCCAGCAGGGAAAGCGCCGGACCGGCCAGGGTTTCCACCACGGCCATGGCGCGGGATGCCGCTTCGTCCTGTGCGATGCCGAGCACCGGCTCGGCGAATCCGGCGCTGTGCAAGGCTTCCATCGTGCGGGTGGTGAGCCGGTGGTTGCGCGGTGCATCCGGCTGGCGGGGTCGCGGGTCGACCACCAGTGCGGCTACGCCGTGCCGTTGGAGGAAGGCGGCTGCGGACAGTCCCGCGACGGTGGCGCCCACGATGAGCACCGGCATGTCCGGCGGCGGTTTCACGGCGTGCCGTTCAGGATTCGATCGTCGCGCACCCGCTCCGGCCGGATGCCGTAGCCGATCATCCGGCCCATCAGCCTGCCGGCCGGCCCGGCGCCGGCGCCGGCACCGCTCCGTGTTTCCGCTGTCGCACCGTTGAGGTCCACTCGCAGCGCGGCGCGTTGCAGCAGTTGGATCACGGTCGTCGGCAGTGCCCTGCGCCGCTGGACCGCCGCGAGTGCCGACCGGCTCACCGGGGTTCCCTCGCGCTGGTACCCCAGCAGCGGCTCGACCAGGGTGTTGGCCGCGGCCACCGCGTCCTGCACGGCGAGGTTCACCCCGACTCCGCCGACCGGCGACATGCAGTGCGCGGCATCGCCGATGATCAGCATGCCCGGCACGTGCCAGCGGCGCAGCCGGTCCACCCGCACATCGAGGAAGCTGAGCGCGTCGATGGACTCGATCTCGCCGACCCGGTCGGCGAGGAACGGGGCCAGCCGGACGACCTTGTCCCGGAACGCTTCCACCCCCGCCGCGCGCAACGCCCTGATCCCGTCGCCTTTCGGGATCTCCACGAACGACTGCCAGTAGGAGCCGCGATCGATCAGCCCGAGGATGTCGCCACCGTCGATCCGCAGGGTGATCCCCTCCCGCGGATCGCTGTCACGCAGGGAGAGGCGGAACAGCACGACGTCGATGGGGACGCCTTTGGCCCGCGGGCGAAGACCGGCCGCGGCGCGCGTGGCCGACCGCCGCCCGTCCGCGCCGATCACCAGGCCGGCCGGTAGCTCGTGCTCGCCGTCGTCATCGCGGTAGCGGATACCGCAGACCCGGCCGTCCGTGCGCAGGACGTCGTGGAACGAGGAGTTCATCAGCAGCCGGAAGTTCGGGTATCGCGCCGCCTCGCCGGTGATGAAGTCGAGGAAGTCCCACTGCCCGATCATCGTGATGTAGGGGAACTTGACCTTCAGCCGCCGGAAGTCGGCCAGCTCGCTGCGCCTGCCGGCCCGGATCAGGCCCATCGAGCCGATCTTGTGATGCGGCCGGGTGTGCAGCTTCCCGGCGAGCCCGAGCTGGTCCAGTACGTCGAGTGTCGCCGGGTGGACGGTGTCGCCGCGGAAGTCGCGCAGAAAATCGCCGTGCCGCTCCAGCAGGGTCACCTCGACCCCGGCGCGGGCCAGCAGCAGCGCCAGCATGGCGCCGGCGGGCCCGCCTCCGACGACGCAGGCGGTGGTGGATCGGTTTTCGGGCTCCAGCATGCCCACTCCCTTTCTTCAACACGTGACGAAGAAAAGCTAGCAGGGTGCGGCGCAATACTTCAACAGGTGTTGAAGATAAAATCGGTGCGGCTAAGCTGAGGCGCGATGAGCATCGTGGAAGAACCCGAGCCGGCAGCGGCACCGAACCGGCAGGGTCGATGGCGGACCGGGCAGGAGAGCAAGCGCCGAATCCTGGCCGCCGCCAGGGCGAGCTTCGCCGCGAACGGCTACCAGCGCGCGACCGTCCGGTCCATCGCCGCGGACGCCGAGGTGGACCCTTCGATGATCCACTACTTCTTCGGCCGCAAGGACCAGCTCTTCGCCGCGGCCATGAGCCTGGCCGACAGCCCGCGCGAGCCGATCGGCAAACTGCTCGCCGAAGGCCTGGACGGGCTAGGCGCCCGGCTCGTCCGGCGGTTCCTCGAAGTGTGGGACGCGGCGGAACACATCGAACCCCTGCTGATCACGGCGCAGTCCGCGAACGGCACCGACAGCTCGTCCGCCATGCTGCGGGAGTACATCGACCTGGAGGTCACCGCGCAGCTGGCCGCGGCGCTGGACGCGCCGGACGCGGAGCTGCGCTGTGACCTGGTGTGCGCCCAGCTGCTCGGGCTGGCGGTGGCCAGATACTCGGTCCGGCAGGAACCGCTGGCCTCCGCCGACCACGACACCCTGGTCGCCTGGCTGGGCGCGATCGTTCAGCGCCTGCTCACCGGCCCGTCGCCGGGCGGGGCGGCCGCTGGCTGACTGACAAAGGTGCCCCCGGCGCGTGGCCGGGGGCACCTTTGTCAGCTGGCGCTGGCGTCTTCCTACCAGGGGGACCAGACGCCGTTGAACCACTGCTCGTGGGCGTTGTCGTTGTGGTGGTCGACGTTCCAGTCTTCGGGGTAGTTGTTCATGTGGTTGTGCGGGTACGTCCCGATGCCGGCGGACTCGTCGCAGACGTAGTCCCAGTTGCAGATCGACTTGACCGGCACGTTGCCGAAGAACCTGTCGGCGCCGGCGAGCGGAGCGCCGATGATGCCGCCGAACGGCACGCTCCCGCCGTCGGCACCTGGGGGCGCCTTGCGCTTGGGATCCGCGATGAGCACGGCGTTGACGTTGTCGAAGGTCTGCCAGTTCTCGGTGACCCAGGTGTGCACCACCGCGGCGCCGAGGGAGTACCCTGCCACCTTGGCGTGCTGGCCGGGGCAGGCGTTGCGCTGGTCGCGGATCAGCCGGTTCAGCTCGTTGACGCCCGCCCTGGCGCTCGCGCCGTTGGGGATGGTGGTCGGGTAGCCGACGTGCTGCTGGATGTTGCCGACGAAGCCGTCGTTGTTCCAGGAACTGCCCGTCCCGCCGACCACGATCGTGTAAGTGCCTTCGCACGGAGCCGCCGCCTGCGCCACGGGCCCTTCCATCGCGAAAAGCCCCGCGGTCATCAGAAGGCCGGCGAACAGCGCCGAAGTCTTTCTCTTTCTCATGCAAACCTCCCCAGTTGGCCTACGCGGATGCTTCGGTACTGGAGCACAGCGGTCGGCCAGGATCACCGGCGACGCTAGCGGCAGCCGATGAAATCTCGATGACACCGAATGCGGGCCGGGGGTCAGGGGAGTTTTTGTGCGGCGCGGAGCATGTCGGTGCAGTACTGGGGTTGGCCGAGGGTGCCGGGGAATCCGGAGGCCGCCCAGAACGCGCGGGTTTCCACCGTGTCGGTGATCTTCGTGGTGGACCAGTCGTATTTGTCGGCGGGTGCGCGGGAGAGTGCCGCCGCGATCAGTATCCGGCCGTAGCCGAGGCGGCGGTGGTCGTGGTCGACCCGGAGCTGTTCGATGACCGCGCGGCGGCAGGGGCCGCAGGCGGCGAGGTCGAGGTCGCCGACGGCGTGGCCGTCGAGGTGCAGTTCGATGCGGCCGATTCCGCCGCGGACGAGCGGGGCGACCGCGTGCAGTTTCAGTCCTTCCTGGGGTGCCTTGTCCGGTGGGTACTGGTCGGCGGGTTCGATCAGGCACCAGCTCGCCGCGGGGTCGCGCTGGTCGTAGCAGACCTGGCAGGTGACCCTGGGCAGGTTGTAGAAGTGCGACCAGCCGCGTCCGGCGCCGGCGATCTTCAGCTCGTGTCCGCGCAGGCACCACGCCGGGAACAGGGCGGCACGGTCGCGGGCCGGGCGTACCGGCACGGCGTGGCCGAACTCGCCCTGCGCTCCGGAGCGCCGCACCGATTCGATCACGCGTTCGATTATGTGTCGGGGACGAGCCTCCGTCTATGTGACCCGCGTCGGTCCTCCTCCGCCTGGGGGACCCTTGTTTGCGCAGGTCACAGCCCGCTCATGGCCGGCTACGCGATCAAGGGGCACGAGCCGGGCGCCGTCCGCGCTCAGCAGCCGCGGACGGCGTAGGCGAGGAATTCGGTCGTCTCCGCCGGGTGGAAGTTGTCGTCGGAACCGATCACCACGGTGCATTCACCGGTGCGCAGCCGCGGGCCCCAGGACAGGCTTTCGTAGTTCTGCACCGTCGCCCTCTGGCTGAGGTCGAGCACGAGCCGCTTGGTGACCGGGCGGTACCCGCCATCGCCGAGGGAGTCGCGCGACAGCACGTTGCTCGCCCCGCTCAGGTCGATCTCGTACAGCTTGACCTTGTAGTTGACGCCCTCGATCCAGGAGCGCTCCAGTGCGAGGTAGCGGTGCGAGTCGATGGCGAGGAGTTCGGAGACGCCGCTGTCGATGATGCCGCCGGGCGGGATCGGGGCGGCGGGCGCCGGGTCGATCGGGTACACGTACTGCGCGCGTGCCCGTTCGGCCCGATTCCACACGGTGATCCGCGCCGGGGCACCGGTTTCGGTGGTCGGCAGCGCGCCGTCCTCGTAGCGGGGCGCTTCGACCACGGCGGCGATGGTGCGCCGGGTGACCGCCAGCGCCTCGAAGCCGTAGTTGCGGCGCGGGCCGCTGGCCGTCTCGGTGAGGTGGAGGTTGTCCGGCAGCGGGATTTCGCCGAGGTAGCCGCCGTCGCGGCCGGCCCAGCGCAGCGACTGGTCGGACAGCGGGAGGCCGGGGTGCGTCTCGTCGGACCGGTCGCCTTCCTGCCCCCACAGGACCCGGCGGGTCAGCGGATCGAAGCGGATCGTCTCCGGATCGACGGTCTCGGGCAGGCCGAAACCCGGGTACGGGGTGCCGTCGGCGCGGCGGAAGGTGGTCACGCCGGTCAGCTTCACCCCGGTGAATGCGCCGGTCAGCGGGTCGAAGTCGAGCGCGCCGGTGTAGAACCGGGCCGGGTTGTAGCGCCACCGGTCGTCGGAAACCAGGTACCAGGTTCCGGTCGCCGGATCCCGGTCCACCCCGGACAGGCCACCCACCACCGTCCCGTCGAAGGTCAGCTGGTGCGGCAGCGTCTGCACGCCGAGGAATCGGGTGATCTCCACCCCGCGCGGCGGCGCGGCCTGAGCCGGCACCTGAACGACGCCGAGTACCGCCAATACCACCGCGGCGAGTGTCGCGCCCCGCTTCAGCCATGCTCTCATTGCCATCCTCCGTCGGTTTGGTTTTTCCGGGGCGAGCGTATTTTTCGCGGAGGAGCAGGGGGAAGTGCTTGTTGAGAAGTGTAGGCAGCGGCGTGAATTCGCGGCAAGGGGCCGAACGAGTCCCGGCGGGCAACCCCATCGAGTAAGCGATGCCACTTTGCGTTACAGAAAACGAGGCATATCGTAATATTATTCAATGAATGAATTTGTTCCGCGGCGTCCCGGCTTATTTTGGTATCGGGCGGATCGTGATTCTCATCGGGTGTTGCCGAAGGGCAGGCGGGGGTCGACGTCCTGGGATTCCCAGGTTTGGCGGATCCAGGCGTGTGCGGGGTCGTCGCAGATCAGCCAGGCGCGTTCCTGGCCGGGGCCGGCCATGACGTTGAGGTAGTAGAGGTCGTAGCCGGGTGCGGCCATGGATGGTCCGTGCCAGCCGTGCGGGATCAGCACGACGTCGCCGGTGCGGACCTCGGCGAACACGTCGATCGGGCGGTCATCGGTGCCGTAGACGCGCTGGTAGCCCATGCCCGGACCGGCTGGACCGTCGGCGACCTCGAAGTAGTAGATCTCCTCCAGCTCGCTTTCGCCGTCACGGGCCTGGTCGTGCTTGTGCGGCGGGTACGACGACCAGTTCCCGCCCGGCGTCAACACCTCGCACACCAGCAGCTGATCGGCGTCGAAGGTGTGCGGCAGGCAGTAGTTGTTGACCTGACGACTGCAGTTCCCCGCGCCGCGCAGCTCCACCGGCACAGCGGCGGCGGGGCCGTAGCGCGCGGGCAGCCGTTTCGCGGTCTTCGCCGCGGGCAGCGCGAACCGGCCGGTCCCGGTGATCGTCGCCTCCGCATCCCTTGGCAGGTAAGCGAAATCCGTGGTCGAAGCGAACACTCCGCTACGACCGGCGAGGCGGAAAGCCTCCCCGTCGACGCGGACCTCGCAGCTACCGGACAGCGGCAGCACCAGCGCTTCCGAGTCGCCGGTGGTGACGGTCTCGGTGCCCTCCAGTTCGAGCACCCGCAGCCCGGTGTGGCCCCACTGCGCCGATTCGGGCGTGACCACCAGGCTGAACGGCCCGTCGGCGGTGCTGCCCGCCTCGCGATACAGGTTCATAGCAACCCCACTGCCGTGTCGACCGCCTTGGCCACGTCGCCGTCGTGCGGGTAGAGCAGGGACCGGCCGACCACCAGGCCCTGCACGGTCGGCAGGGTCAGCGCTCGCTGCCAGGCGGCGAACACCGCGTCCGGATCTTCGACCTCGCCGCCCAGCAGCAGCACCGGCAGCGTCGAGGACGCCAGCACCCGTTCCATGTCGTCAACTACCGGCAGCTTGAGCCAGGTGTAGGCCGACGTCCGGCCGAGGCCCGACGCGATGGTGATCGAGCGGATCACCGCCTCCGGACTGAGGTCGTTGCGGATCCGGCCGTCCACCCAGTCCGACAGGAACGGCTCGACCATCGCGATCAACTTCCGCCGGGCCAGGTCGTTGATCGCCTTCGCGGTGTTCTCCAGCGTGCTCGGCGTGGCCGGGTCGGTCAGGCAGATCCGGGTGAGCATCTTGCCGCCGTTGAACCGCATCCGTTCGATCGCCCCGGCGTCGTAGCCGGCGAACCGGTCGTCGATCTCGAAGGACGAGCCGGCAAGGCCGGTGCGGTTCATCGAGCCGAGCACGGTCTTGCCGTCGAGCACGCCGAGCAGCAGCAGGTCGTCGATGATGTCCGCGGTCGCCAGCACGCCGCTGACACCGGGACGTTCCAGCGCGAGGCAGAGCCGGTCCAGCAGCTCGCCGCGGTCGGCCATCGCGAGCGGGTCCCGGCCGACGCCGTTCGCGCCGCGCGCCGGATGGTCCGCGGCGATGATCATCGCCCGGCCCTTGTCGTTGAACGGCGACTTCGCCGGTGTCCGGCCGGCGGCGGCCTTCGCGATCGCCTCCGGATCGCGCACCCGCTTGGTGACGATCCGCCGTACGGTGTCGGACACTCCGTGTTTCTCCCAGCTCGCGACAGCAGCGGATACTCGACGACACTTGCAACTGGGTCTACCTTTGTCAAGACATACGGACATTACGTCATATGGATCGCCTTACCTTTCCCGTAGGCTCTGCGCGGTGAACCCACGTTCCTGGGACCCCGCCCGCGAGATCGTGGTGGACCCGGCCAGCCCGGAGCCGCTGTACTTCCAGGTCGCCAGGCAGCTGCGCGCCGCGATCGAGGACGGCAGGCTGCCCGCCGGCGGGCGGCTGGACAACGAGGTGGCACTGGCGGCCCGGCTGCACCTGTCGCGGCCGACCTTGCGCCAGGCGATCCAGTTGCTGGTCAACCAGGGGCTGCTGGTGCGCAAACGCGGGGTCGGCACCCAGATCGTGCGGACCAAGGTGACCCGCCCGCTTCGCCTGAGCAGCCTGTTCGACGACCTCACCGACCTCGGCGGCGAACCGGAGTCGGTCGTGCTGGTGAACCGGGTGGAGCCCGCCGGCACCGACGCCGCCGAGCGGCTCGAGACCCCGGACCTGGCGCGGGTACGCCGGCTGAAGCGGGTGCGCTCGGCCGACGGCGAACCGCTGGCCGTGATGAACAACTACCTGCCGGACGGCCTCATCGACCCGGCCGACGACGAGCTGCGCGAGCAGGGCCTCTACCAGTTGCTGCGGTCCGCGGGCGTGCGGCTGCACGCCGCCCAGCAGAACGTCGGCGCGCGGCTGGCCACCGCGGAGGACGCCGAGCTGCTGGGGGAGGAGCCGGGTGCCGCGCTGCTCACCATGCGGCGGACCACCTACGACGACTCCGGGCAGGTCGTCGAGCACGGCTGGCACGTCTACCGGGCTTCGCGCTACTCGTTCGACCTGTCGCTGACCAACAGCCCGTGACGACCATCCTTTGTGGACCTCGCCGCGGGGTCAGGTGGTGCAGTGCTTCTGGGCGTCGGTGCGCACCTTCCGGCCGGTGAACTCTTCCAGGATGGCGATGTTCTCCGGGGCGTAGTTGGTCGCGGTGATCTTGTCCGCGTCCGGGCTGCCCAGTTTTCCGGTGTAGGGCGCCGACTTCTCCAGCCAGTAGGCCGTGCGCAGGAACTGGGTCAGCACCAGCTCGCGCAGCTTCGGCTCGTTCTTGATCTTCGCCCAGTAGTCGGCGTGCCGGTCCTTGGCCACCCGCAGGTAGAGCAGCAGGTAACGCAGGTTGGTGGCGGCGATGTCGCGGGAGTTGCTGGCCCCGACGCCCTTGATGTACTCGTGCACCACCGTCACCGCGGGCAGCCCGGTCAGTCCGGCGTTCAGCTCCGCCGTCACGCCCTGGAGGTGGTACTCGCCCTGGGTCCGGTCGCGCAGGTAGATGCCGTCCATCGAATCGCTGAGCCGGTCCTTGATCAGCGGCAGGATCTCCTTGCGGGGGAAGCCGTCGTGCAGCGGCACCGTGGTGTCCTGCCGGGACGCGTTGATCCAGGCCGCGGTGTGCACGTTCCACCTCGTCCGCGACGGGTCGAGGTCCCACATGTGGGTTTCCTCGTGGATGGCCACCATCATCGACTCGGCGAACGCCTCGAAGCTGTTCTTCTGCACGAACTGGTCCCAGTACGGGTCTTTGGCCTGTGCGACGGCCAGTGCCTGGCCGCTGGGCCAGCGCCGCTGGTACATGGCCTGGAGGGTCTGCATCCAGTTCGCGGAGCTGAACCTCGCTTTGAGGTCGCTCACGTCCGCGGTCGGCTGCGACGGTTCGTCGTAGCAGTAGGGTGCGGCGGGGTTCGTGACCGGGGTTGAAGCGGCGGCGGTTCCCACCATCGGCGCGAGTGCGAAAAGCACGGTCGCCAGGGACAGGGCACGGGTGCGGCTCACCGGGACCTCGATTTCCGAGCGGACGTGCGGAGGGCAGGGGACCGGCGGACGCCCGCTCTGTTCGTCGTCAACGGGATCGTAGGTAGCGCCGCTGCCCGGCTGCCAATCCCAGTTCGGCATAACGTCCGGTGATCCCCCGTGCCAGTGCGACCTTGACGCGTGTCGCACGGCTGGGCCGGGTGGCGGTACCGGGATGCGTCCGTATGGTGGTAGCCGACGTCCTCGGCCCTTACTCCCGGAGTGAGCATGCTCGACATCAGTGTGGTCACCTGGGTGGTGACCGTCGGTCTCATCGTCGTCCTGCTGGTACTGGACCTGGTGCTGGCCTCGGTGCGCCCGCACCGGGTCGGGTTCGCCGAGGCGACCGCGTGGTCGGTGTTCTACGTGGCGGTCGCCGTCGCGTTCGGGGTCTGGTTCGCGTGGCAGTACGGCGGAGAGTTCGGTACCGAGTACTTCGCGGGCTACATCGTGGAGAAGAGCCTGTCGGTCGACAACCTGTTCGTCTTCGTGATCATCATGACCACCTTCGCCGTGCCCGAGGAGCACCAGCACAAGGTGCTGACCTTCGGGATCGTGCTGGCGCTGATCATGCGTGCGGCGTTCATCGCGGTGGGCGCCACGTTGCTGTCGCTGTTCTCCTTCATGTTCCTGGTCTTCGGGCTGATCCTGGTGTTCACCGCGGTGCAGTTGTTCCGGCACCGGGACGAGGATCCCGATGTGGAGAACAACGTCGTGGTCAAGGCGGCGCGGCGGTTGCTGCCGACCACCGACAAGTACGTCGGGGGCAGGCTGGTCGCCAGGGTGGACGGGCGCCGGATGGTCACGCCGCTGTTCGTGGTGCTGGTGGCCATCGGCGGGGTCGACCTGCTGTTCGCGCTGGACTCGATTCCCGCGGTCTTCGGGGTCACCGAGGAGTCCTACATCGTGTTCACCGCCAACGCTTTCGCGCTGCTCGGCCTGCGGGCACTGTTCTTCCTGGTGAAGGGGCTGCTCGACCGGCTGGTGTACCTGTCCGCCGGGCTGGCGCTGATCCTGGCGTTCATCGGGGTCAAGCTGATGCTGCACTGGGCGCATGTGGACATCGACCCGCGGGTACCGGAGATCGGCACCCCGGTCAGCCTCGGCGTGATCATCGGCGTTCTACTGGTGGTGACCGTGGCCAGCCTGGTCAAGACCAGTCGCGATCCGTCCGCCAAGGCGCATCCCGGCTCGCTGCGGGCGCACCGCCACGAAGACGACGGCGGCGCCTCCGACTGAGTGGCACCCGAAGACGCAGTAACCTTCACGGATGGACTCGGACGTTTCCGCTCAGCCGGTGCCGTACGTGCTGCCCGCCGGGGCCGGCACGCCCGGCGCGGCACCGGAGGGTTCGCAGATGCTGCTCAAGGCGACCGCGGCGCAGACCGGCGGGATGTTCGGCATGGTCGAGGGCGTGGACCGGCCGGGGTTCGCCACCATCCTGCACCGGCACGACGCCGCCGAAGCCTGGTACATCCTGGACGGTGACTACGACTACTACGTGGACGGTCAGTGGCTTTCCGCCGGTGTGGGCGCCTTTGTGTTCGTCCCGGGTGGACTTCCGCACGGGCTGCGGGCCGGCGGGGCCGGCGGGCGGAAGCTCACCCTGATCATGCCCGGCGGCATGGAGGGCTTCTTCCAGGACGTGCACACGAAACTGGAGCGCGGCGAGCTGAGCCAGGAGGCGCTCGGCGAGCTGGGCCGCCAGTACCACATCGCCGCGCTCGGGCCACTGCCGGAGACGCCGGTCAGCTCGGGCTGAGCGCTCAGGCCGGGGCGAAGTTCAGCACGGCCGCCTGGCCGCGCACGGCCACCACCCGGATGGTGATCGTGCCGAGCAGCGTCACCGGGACTCCGGGCGCACCCGTGACCGGCTGGCCGGCGCCGGTGAACTGCACCGAGGGGGCTTCGGGGGTGGCCAGGAGCATTCCGGGCAGCCGGAACCGGTCGTCCAGCGGAATGGGGGTTTGGCCCAGGATCTTGACTTCGCACGTTCCGTCGAAGCAAGCGCCGACGTTGTCGCCGTCCGCCGCGGGCGGCAGCGGTGGCGCCTCCGAAGTCTGCTGAGGCGGCGGCACCGGCGAAGTTCGCGTCGGCACACCCTGGCCTGGCCGGGGGAACATGCCCTGGGGACCGCAGTTCGCGGCCGCACCGTGTGCCTGCGCGAAAAGGGGATCCCTGGTGCGGAGGTCGGACACGGTGGGACCGTCGGTCTTCAGCGCGGCGACCAGTTCGGCGACTTTTCCGACCGCGTCCGCCGAGGCGCTTCCGGTGTCCGCGCGGTACTTGGCGACCTCGGGCAGCAGCCGCTGCAGCGCGCTCCGGTAGCCGCCCGCCAGGTCGGCGCCGCCCGCGACGGGTTCGGGTCCGAGGCCGTCGAGCAGTTCGATCGACGCCTGGGTGAAGTCCGGGATCTCGTTGAGGTAGGAGGCCCATTCCAGTTGCTCGATCATTTCGCCGTGACCGGGCAGACCGGGGAGTTCGGCGGGATTGCCGCTCGCCTTCGGTCGATCCGGTTTCTCGTCGAACAACCGGGTCGCCGCGCACAGGCGATCCGCCCAGGAGACCAGTTCCAGCTTCGGGCTCGCCGGCGGCGGTGCCGGTGCCGGTGCCGACGCGGATGGTGGCTCGGTAGCCGGTGCGTCCCCTTCGGATGCGGAGCAACCGGCGGCGCCGAGCACCACAGCCAGCACCAGGATCCCCGTTCTCGCTGCCATGGCGGACACCCTACTGTTCGCGCGGCTTGCTCAATGCCGGGAAGGCCGGTTCCGGTCATTCGGCCGACCGCTTTCTATCCACAAAGGACTAAAGACGACACTGACCCTGTCCGCCGCCGTCATCGAGTCCGACCGGCACCGTCGTCGGCGAAGTAGCGCAGGACCATCTCGGTCAGCGCGGTGACATCGGCGTCGACCATCGGCGCGCCGGTCATGCCCATCCGGTGGAGCAGAGTGCCGACCACGACGTCGATGACCAGCAGGACGCGATCTTCCGGCTCGCCCAGCGCGTCCTGAAGCGCGCGCAGGTAGGGGGCCTGGAATCGAGTGGCCAGTAGTTCGCGCAGGGCCGGATCGTTGACGGCGTCCACGAACACGCCCGCGAACGCCGCGCCGGCGCCCGGCTCGGCGATCTTCGTCGCGCCCCAGTGGATGGTCGAGGACAGGATCCCGGCCCGGTCGGTGCCTTCCAGCGGCAGCGGGCCGAACGCGTCCAGGAGGCAGTCCACGATCAGTGCCCCCTTCGACGGCCAGCGACGGTAGATGGTCGTCTTCGCGACGCCCGCCGCCGCCGCGATGCGATCCATCGTCGCACCCGCGTAGCCCAGTTCGTGGACCGTGCTCAGCGTCGCGGCGAAGACCAAGTCGTCGATACCGGCTCGCGGTCGGCCGGGCGGCCTGGCAGGGGTGGCTGCTGGGGTCATGGCGCCACCCTAGTCATTTTCGCTACTATCGGTATCGCTACCGCTGGTAGCGAAATGACCGGGGGTGAGGAGGACGCATGAACGACGTCAACGGCGTGGCACGGCCGCCTTTGGGAATCCGGCTGCTGAGTGCCCTGCGGAAGGAGCCGGACTGGTCGTCGATGACGGCCGGGGAGCTGGCCGCCTTCAGCGACGCGGAGAACCGCAAGCGAGCGTCCCCGCTGATCCGGGTGATCAGCGGGTTTCCAGACCGCGGCGCCACGATCCGATGGCGGGAAGTGCCGCTGCCCGGCCGCGACCTCCGGGTCCGGGTGTACCGGACCCGGAGGTCACGGCCAGGGCGCAGCGCTTTGCCGCTGGTGCTGCACGTGCACGGCGGCGGGTTCGTCGGCACGGCGGTGCAGAGCGACTGGGTGAACAGCCACCTCGCCGCGCGGCTGCCCGCGGTCGTCGTCTCGGTCGAGCACCGCCTCCTCGCTCCGGGGACTCCGCTGACGGCGGCCGTCGACGACGGCTGGGACGTGCTGCGACACTTACTGCGGCACGCCGAATGGGGCGTCGACCCGGCTCGGACCGCGGTCTTCGGCGAGAGCAACGGCGGGCTGATCGCCGCGCTGGCCGCGATCCGGGCCAGGGAGTCCGGCATGCTCCTGCGCGCACAGGTGCTGGTCAACCCCGCCGCCGATCTGACCGGGACGGCGTTCGACCACGACTCGATGACCCGGCACGCGCACAGCCCGACCCTGACCGTGCCGCAGCTCCGGTTCTACCGGCGACTGGCCGTTCCGCCGGGCACGGACGCCCGCGCCGTGTCGCCGCTGCGTGCCGAGGACCTGAGCGGGCTGGCCCCGGCGCTCGTGGTGGTGCCGGCGCTCGACCCGGTGGCCGACCACGGCCGCCGCTACGCCGAACGGCTGCGCGAGTCCGGGACGCCGGCGCGGCTCGTCGAACATCCCGGTGCGCCGCACGGGTTCCTCAGCATGCCGGGGGTGGTGCCGCAGGCCAGGGCCGCGCGGGCGCAGATCACCGGGTTCCTCCGCGACCGCCTCGCCGGAACCGCCGGCACGGTCACGACGGGATCGACGATGGGGGAGCGCGATGACCGCCACTGACCTCGCCGAGGCAAGAGTGCCGTCCGCGCCGCCGGAGGCCGAACCCGTGCCGGAACCCGGCCTGGCCAGGCTGCTGCGGCCGCATCTCCGGAGTTTCGCCGCCGTCGTTGTCCTGCAGGTGGTCGGCGCCGTAGCGGGTTTGGCGCCGCTGCTGGCGGTCGTCGAACTGGGACGGACCCTGTTGTCGCCAGGCCAGGTCGATCACGGTCACGTCCGGCTCGTCGTGATCGCGGGTGCGGCCGGCTTGCTCGCCCGGTTGCTGTGCACGGCCGCGTCCTCCGGAATCGGGCATCTCGTCGACGGCCGGGTGCAGCTGACGTTCCGGCGGGCGCTGGCCGCGCGGCTGGGGCGCGTGCCGCTCGGCTGGTTCTCCCGGCGCCGGACCGGCGAGCTGGCGAAGGTGGTGGGGGAGGACGTGAGCGCGGTGCACCCGTTCATCGCGCACGCCCCCGGCGAGCTCGTCTCCGCGTTCGTGGTGCCCTTGGTGTCGCTGGTCTACCTGTGCACCATCGACTGGCGGCTCACGCTGATCACGCTGATCCCGGTGGTGCTGGCGGTGGCGCTGGTCCCGCTGATGATGACCCCGGCCCGGTTGCGCGAGCAGGAGGAGTTCGACGCGGCCATGGGGCGGATTTCGAGTTCCGTGGTCGAGTTCGTGCAGGGCATCTCGGTGGTCAAGGCGTTCGGCGACTTCGGACATGGCGCGCACCGCAGGTTCCGCACCGCCGTGGACGAGTTCGTCGGCGTCTTCTACCGGTGGGTGCGCGGGATGTCCGGGGTCGCCGCGGGGATGCAGCTCGCGCTGTCGCCCCCGTTCGTGCTGCTGGCCGTGCTGATCGGCGGGGCGGGCCTGATCACGGGCGGTGCGATGGCCCCGGCGGACCTGTTGCCCTTCCTGCTGCTCGGGCTTGGCCTGACCGCTCCGGTGGCCGCACTCGGCCACGGTTTCGACGATCTGCAGGCCGCCAGGCGCGCGGTCGGTCGGATCCGGGACGTGCTCGAAGTCCGGTCGCTGCCGGAGCCCGCGCACCCGGTCGCGGCGCGGGGGCACCGGGTGGAACTGCGTGACGTCCGGTTCGGCTACGAAGCCGGCCACGAGGTGCTGCGCGGGATCGACCTGGTGCTCGAGCCGGGCACGGTCACCGCGATCGTCGGGCCTTCGGGCAGCGGAAAGTCCACTTTGGTCCAGTTGTTGCCGCGGTTCTTCGACCCGACTCACGGGTCGGTCCTGCTCGGCGGCGTCGATCTGCGCGAGCTCGGCAGCCGGGAGCTCTACCGGAAAGTCTCCTTCGTCTTCCAGGACGTGCGCCTGCTGCGCGCGTCGGTCGCGGACAACATCGCGCTGGCGGTACCGGAGGCCGAGCACGAGGACGTGGTCCGGGCCGCCAGGCTGGCGAACATCCACGACCGGATCCTGGAGCTGCCGCGCGGCTACGAGTCGGTGATCGGTGCGGACGCCGGGCTCTCGGGTGGTGAGGCACAGCGGATCTCGATCGCCCGCGCACTGCTCGCCGACGCGCCGGTTCTGGTGCTCGACGAGGCGACCGCCTTCGCCGACCCGCAGACCGAACAGGCGGTGCGCCGGGCACTGGCGACGCTGCACGGTGACCGGACGATTCTGGTGATCGCCCATCGCCTGGAGACGGTCGCCGACGCGGACACCGTCGTAATGCTGGAGAACGGGTCCATCGCCGAGCGCGGCAGGCCCGCCGAACTGCTGGCGCGGAACGGGAAGTTCGCCGCGTTCTGGCAGGCCCACCGATCGGCTGCTGCCGCGCGAGGAGACGAACCCCGATGATCCGAATGTTGCTGCGGGTACTGGGAAACGAGTACGCCAGGCCGGTGCGGCGCACCGTGGCACTGATGACGACGACCGCGATCGCCGAGGGCTTGTCCTGCGCGCTGCTGGTTCCGGTGCTGCGGGCGCTGTTCGGCAGCACGCCCGGAGCAGCCTGGCCATGGCTGGCCGCCTTCGGGGCCGCGGTGGTGGTATACGCGGTGCTGCGCTACCGCAGCGACCTCTCCGGTTTCCGCGCCGGAACCACGTTGCTGCACGGTATGTACCACCGCATCGGCGATCACCTCGCCCGGCTGCCCATCGGCTGGTACACGGCCGGCCGCGTCGGGGAGGTGTCCGTGCTGGCCAGTCGAGGCGTTCTGCAGGCGATGAGCGTGATCGCGCATCTGCTGGCGCCGTTCGTCTCCGCGGCCGTGACCCCGTTGACGATCGTGGCCGTGCTGCTCGCCTTCGACTGGCGGATGGGGCTGGCCGCGCTGGCCGCCGTCCCGATCGTGGCGGCAATCCAGGTGTGGGCCGGGCGCTCGATGACCGCCGCCGATGCCGAGCGCGCCGCACGCGACCACGAGGCCACCGGGCGGGTGATCGAATACCTACAGGCCCAGCCGGTGCTGCGAGCCGGCGGCCGGACCGTCGAACGCTTCGGGCTGCTCGACGACTCGCTGCGGGAGGTCCAGCGCGCGTCCCGCCGCAGCACGCTGTCGGCACTGCCCGGCGTGGTGGGCTTGACGCTCGTGGTGCAGGCGATGTTCACCGTGCTGCTGGCACTGGGCGCCTATCTCGCGCTCGGTGGACACATCGGCGCGGCGGAGGTGATGGCCATTCTGGTGCTCGCCGCCCGCTGCGCCGAACCGCTGCTGTCGCTGTCGGACCTCGGTGGCAAGCTGCGCGGCGCGCGTGCCGAGCTGACGAGGCTCGATGCGGTGCTGCGCACCGAGCCGCTGCCGGAAGCCGGTGAACCGATCCGGCCGGTGCGCCACGACCTGGAGTTCGAGTCCGCCACCTTCCGGCACGGTGACCGCGCGGTGATCGACGGCGTGTCGTTGTCGGTGCCGGCGGGACAGCGGCTCGCCGTGGTCGGGCCGTCGGGTGCGGGCAAGAGCACCTTGCTGCGGTTGCTCGCGCGGTTCCACGACGTGGCCGCGGGCGCGGTGCGCGTGGGTGGGGTGGACGTGCGCGCGATCAGCAGCGAGGTGTTGATGGCGCAGTTCGCGATCGTCTTCCAGGAGGTCTATCTCTTCGACGGCACGATCGAGGAGAACGTGCGCCTCGGCCGTCCGGATGCCAGCGAAGCCGAGGTGCGGGCCGCGGCGACCGCGGCGCGGCTGGACGAGGTGATCGAGCGGCTGCCCGGCGGCTGGGCGACGGAGGTCGGCGAGGGCGGCGCACTGCTCTCGGGTGGTGAGCGCCAGCGCGTCTCGATCGCGCGAGCGCTGCTGAAGGACGCGCCCATCGTGCTGCTGGACGAGGTGACCTCGGCGCTGGACCCGGTGAACGAGGCGGCCGTGCACGAAGGAATCGAGCGCCTGATGGCGGGGCGGACCGTGGTGCTGGTGGCGCACCGGATGCGCACCGTGCAGCGTGCCGACCGCGTCGTTTTCCTGGACGGCGGCCGGATCGTGGAGCAGGGTGGCCACCACGAGCTGCTCCGGCAAGGTGGCCGCTACGCCGATTTCTGGCACCTTTCCCTGGCGCCGGTGGCGACCGAGTGAGCCGGGACCGCCCGGCCCGGCTCACTCGGGCTGGGCGGTCGCCGCCCGGATCGAGCCGAGGATCTCGCTCATCCACGGCGTCGGCGGCACCGCGTCCGGGCCGTCGACCCGGATCGAGGCGAGGACGGTGAGCAGCATCCCGGTGGCAAGGAAGGTCCGCGTCTCGTCGGCCGATGCGCCGGTCGAATCCTTGACCAGCCGGTAGATGCGGCCGAACCGCTCGCGCACGACTTCGCCGATCTCGGGTTCCGAGCTCGCCGCGAAACCGTGCAGCAGCATCGCCAGCAGTTCCCGTTCGGCCAGCAGCCGGTCGTAGGCGGAGGCCAGCTGGGGCAGGTCGGTGCCGGCGTCGCGGAACGCCTCCTCGATCCGGTCGGCCGCCTGCTCGAACCCGGCGATGAACAGCCGCTGCTTCGTGCCGAACAGCCTGATGACGTAGGGCTGCGAGACGTTGGCCAGCTTGGCGACGTCGTCGGTGGTGGTGCCCGCGTAGCCGCCGGCCGAGAACGCGGTGACGGCCGCGGCCACCATCTGCGCACTGCGCTCGGCCGCGGTCAGTCGGATTCTGCTCATCAAGCCTCCAGCTCGTCTGGTTGACATGTTATCAGGTGATAACTAGCGTTAGTTATCACCTGATAATAAACTGGGGGAAGACAATGACAGTCCTGTACGCCGCGCCGAGCGCGCCGCGCGCCGGCCGGCAACGGGAACACCGCCCGCTGGCCGCGGTGCTGGCCGCCGTCGGCGTCCCGATGTTCATGGTCACGCTGGACAATCTGGTCGTTACCACCGCGTTGCCGGTGATCAAGACGAACCTCGGTGCGTCGCTGACCGACCTGCAGTGGTTCGTCAACGCCTACACGCTGTCGTTCGCGGCGCTGCTGCTCACCGCCTCGGCGCTCGGGGACAGGCTCGGCAGGCGGCGGATGTTCCTGGCCGGTATCGCGCTGTTCACCGTCGCGTCGGCGGCCTGCGCGCTGGCCACCGAGCCGTGGATGCTCACCGCGGCGCGCGCTGTGCAGGGCTCGGCGGGCGCCGCGGTGATGCCGCTTTCGCTCACCCTGCTCGCCACCGCGGTGCCAGAGCGGCTGCGGGCCGGCGCGATCGGCGCGTGGAGCGGGATCAGCGGGCTCGGTATCGCGGTCGGGCCCGTCGTCGGCGGCGCGGTCACCGACGGCCTCGACTGGACCTGGATCTTTTGGCTGAACGTGCCGGTGGGGATCGTCGCGCTGCCGCTGGCCGCGTCGGTGCTGCGGGAGTCCCGCGGCGGTGCGGTGCGCCTCGACCCGCTGGGCCTGGTGCTGTCCTCCGGCGGCGTGCTGTCGGCGGTGTGGGGCGTGCTGCACGGCTCGGAGCACGGGTGGTCCTCCGGGCCGGTGCCGGCCGCGTTGCTCGGCGCGGGCGTGCTGCTCGCCGCGTTCGTGTGGTGGGAGCGGCGGGCGGCCGCGCCGATGCTGCCGCCGCGGCTGTTCCGCTCGCGCACCTTCACCGTGGTGCTCATCGTGGCGTTCGCGTTGTCGTTGGGGGTGTTCGGTTCGGTTTTCCTGCTCGCCCAGTTCTTCCAGCTGGTGCAGGGGCTCAGCCCGGTGGAGTCCGGGGTGCGCACGCTGCCGTGGACGATGGCACCGATGGTCGTCGCTCCGCTGGCCGGGCTGCTCGCCGGCCGGGTCGGTGGTCGCGTCCTGCTCATCACCGGGCAGGCGCTGATCGCCACCGGGATCGGCTGGATCGCCCTGGTGGCCACAGTGGACAGTGCATATCCGGCACTGGTGGTGCCGTTCGTGCTCGCGGGTGTCGGGATGGGGCTGACCTTCGCGCCCTTGGCGAACCTGGCGTTGAGCGGTGTGCCGCGCAACGAGCAGGGCATCGCGTCCGGGGCGAGCAGCACGGTGCGGGAACTCGGCGTGGCGGTGGGCGTCGCGGTGCTCGGCTCGGTGTTCGCCGCGAACGGCGGTTACCGCGACCAGGCGTCGTTCGTCGCCGGGCTGGTGCCCGCGCTGGCGACCGGCGCGGTCGTGGTCGCCTTGGGCGCCGTCGTCGCGTTCCTGCTGCCGCGGGGGAGTGTTCGGTGAAGGCGTTGGAGAAGGCGTTCGCCAAGTACTACGCCCGAGGGACGGTCACCGACGCCGAGCTGGTGTCGGCGACGATGCGGCGGATCCGGATCGTCGCCGACGCGCCGGTCACCCTGCCCTACACCGCCGGCCAGCACCTGCGGATCCAGCTCAGCGATCCCCTTTCGCTGCACGGCATCCTGCGTCCGGCCGAGACACTGCGCAGCTATTCGATTTGGGCGTACACGCCGCGGGAACGGGCGATGGAGCTGCGTGCGCACCTCTACGACGGCGACGGCATCGGGCTGAACTGGGCCCGCACGGTGGCGCCCGGTGACCCGGTCACGTTCTGGGGCCCGCAGGGCGACTTCGTGACCGGGTCGGCGCCGTACCACCTCTTCGCCGGCGACGAGACCGCGGTGCCGGCGTTCGCCCCGATGATCGAGGCACTCGGTCCAGGCGAAAGGGTGTTCGGCGCACTGGAAAGCGACTCGCCCGAAGCCGACCTCGCAATGCCCGGCGGGCACGAACTGTCGCGCGTGCACCGCCACGGCCCTGTTTCGGTGCCTTCACCGAAGCTGCTCGCCGCTGTCGAGAAGCTCGACCTGCCCGGCGAGGCGGGTGCCGCCTACCTCGCCGGCGAAGCTCGCACCTGCCAGCGGATCCGCGACCACCTCGTCCGCGACCGCGGCTGGCCGCGCACCGCGGTCAAGATCAAGCCTTTTTGGACACCGGGCAAGCGCGGCCTGCACTGACCGGGGTGAGATCTATTCGGAGTTTCCCGCGGAGCGGTGGCGGTGGGCCGGGGTGCAAGCGGGGAGCATGGCCAAGATCTCGTTCAGGTCGTACTCGGCCCGGCCGGGGCAGCCGTAACGGGTGAGCTTGCCGCGGCTGGCCCATTTCCGCACCGTCGCGGCGGTCACCCCGGCGGCCATCGCCGCCAGCTCGGTCGACACCAGCCGTCTGCTGTGCTTGGTCAACCGGTTCACCCCGCCCCTTCGCCGTCGCCTGCCGCCCCGACCCGCAGCCACTCGTGCGGGGGCAGTACATGACCGGCGTCGCAGCTCACCTGCGGCGGCCTGGAACGGTCGACGTGCTCACGCAGCCGTACATTCCGCCGGCAATTCCGCCTGGCGCACCGGCCAAGCTCCAGGCGGGTGGCAGGGCCGGGATGGATGATCCCTTCCGTTTCGATCACCAGTGCGCGGAACTCACCCGCGGCGTCACCAGCGGCGGGATGCGCGGCCAACCAGCCGAGATGCGTGCGCAGAAAGCGCGCGAGAACTGCGGCATTCCGCTTGGGGGTGACCGAAACCGGACGTTCTTCCACGACGAGCGCCGCCCAAGTCGTGAGCATGAAAATGATATCGGACCGCGCCGACACCAGGTTGTCATTCAAGCTGATACCCCTGGGTGAGCCGCCACTCACTCGAACCGTGTCGTTTTTTCGCTGATGCACCAGTAAGCGTTCGCATCGCCGGTACAGTTCGGGAAGTACGGCCAGGTCTTTTTCAAGTCTGTCCAGGCATAATTGACATATTTCGCGATCCGGCTTGGTGTGACCGGACGTGGTTGTTCTGTGGCAGAACGGTGTACGGCATTGCATAAGTTTCATCGCCCCCATCTGTCGACGTGGTGGCCACCGTGTCCTGTGTGCTCGTGGTGATCCCGACGGTCGGCTGCCGTGCAGCGCAGGCCCCCTGCTGTCGGCATCTGGTCGAGAGTCTGCACTTGATCGCTTCTGGTTTTCTATCGCAGGGGAGATAGCGCTCCGATAGCGGTCGACCGGGAACCGGCGGCCGGCTCCGGGGTGCGGAGTTCTGCGGTTGACACCGACATTCGGGCTGTGTCACTCTTTCGGCGGGGCGCAGCCATGCCAACAACTTCTCGAACCTTCTTCTGGTTCCCTTGGCTGCTCGTTCAGGTTCGCCCCCGGTATTCGGCTACCCGCTCGGGCAAGCTACTTCTTTCGTGCTCCTGGGCGCCCATTCGCTAAGGGAAGAAACTATGCACAGCACCTTGATAGTGGCCCGGATGAACCCGGCGTCCAGCAATGCCGTCGCGCGAATCTTCCAAGAGTTCGACAACACCGAGATGCCGGACCGGATGGGCACCCGGCGTCGGCAGTTGTTCACGTACCGCGGCCTGTACTTCCACTTGCAGGACTTCGAAACCACCGACGGCGGTGCGGCGATCGAAAAAGCGAAGGACCATCCCTTGTTCCGTCAGGTCAGCGCCGAGCTCAAGCCCCATGTCGAGGCATACGACCCCCAGACCTGGCGCTCACCCGCGGACGCGATGGCCGGGCGGTTCTACCACTGGAGCAGTTCCCTGTGACGGCCGCTGCCGAAGGGAGTGACGTTCAAATGGAACGAAGCGCAGTGATCACCGGTTTCGGGGTGCTCGCCCCGGGTGGCATCGGGGCCAAGGAGTTCTGGAGCCTGATCAGCGAGGGGCGCACCGCGACCCGTGGGATCACCTTCTTCGACCCGGCCCAGTTCCGGTCCAGGGTGGCCGCCGAGATCGACTTCGAACCGGAGGCGCACGGCCTCGGCCCGCAGGAGATCCGCCGGATGGACCGGGCCGCGCAGTTCGCCGTGGTCGCCGCCGCGGAGGCGGTGACCGGCAGTGGCCTGGAGCCCGCCGGCCTCGACCCGCACCGGGTTGGCGTGACCGTCGGCACCGCGGTCGGCGCGACGAGCCGGCTCGACCAGGAGTACCGCGTGGTCAGCGACGGCGGCAGACTCGACCTGGTCGACCACCGCTACGCCATGCCGCATCTCTACGACTACTTCGTGCCCAGCTCGTTCGCCAGGGAGGTGGCCTGGGCGGTGGGCGCGGAGGGGCCGGTGAACGTGGTCTCCACCGGTTGCACTTCCGGTCTGGACTCGGTCGGGCACGCGGCCGGGGTGATCAGGGATGGCCGGGCCGACGTGATGATCGCCGGGGCCACCGACGCGCCGATCTCGCCGATCACGGTGGCCTGCTTCGACGCGATCAAGGCCACCACCCCGCGCAACGGCGACCCGGCGCACGCCTCCCGGCCGTTCGACCGCAGCCGCACCGGGTTCGTGCTCGGGGAGGGCGCGGCGATCTTCGTGCTGGAGGAGCGCACCATGGCGCTGCGGCGCGGGGCGCGGATCCACGCCGAGATCGCCGGGTTCGCCACCCGCAGCAACGCCTACCACATGACCGGCCTGCGCCAGGACGGCCGCGAGATGGCCGAAGCCATCAGCGCGGCGCTGCACGAGGCGAGGCTGAACCCGGAACAGATCGACTACGTCAACGCACACGGTTCGGGCACCCGGCAGAACGACCGGCACGAGACGGCGGCGTTCAAACGCAGCCTCGGCGAGCACGCCTACCGAACCCCGGTGAGCTCCATCAAGTCGATGGTCGGCCATTCGCTGGGTGCGATCGGCTCGATCGAGATCGCCGCGTCGGTACTGGCCATCGGCAACGACCTTGCCCCGCCAACGGCGAACCTGCACGAGCCCGATCCGGACTGCGACCTCGACTACGTCCCGCTGGTGGCCAGGGAGTGCCGGATCGACGCGGTGCTCACGGTGGGCAGCGGCTTCGGTGGCTTCCAAAGCGCCATGGTGCTGCGGAAGCCGGCATGACCGCGCCGGTGGTGGTGACCGGGATCGGCGTGCTGGCGGCCAACGGGACCGAACTGCCGCAGTACTGGGCGGCGACCTGCCGGGGGGCCGGCGGCATCGGCGAGGTCACCAGGTTCGACGCGACGGGTTACCCGGCCGGCCTTGCCGGCGAGGTCACCGGGTTCGTGGCCGCGGACGAGTTGCCGAGCCGGCTGCTGCCGCAGACCGACCGGATGACCCAGCTGGCGCTGGTCGCCGCTGATCGCGCGCTGGCCGACGCCGAGGTCGACCCGGCAGAGCGGTCCGAGTTCGACATGGGGGTGGTCACCGCCAGCTCCGCCGGCGGTTTCGAGTTCGGCCAGCACGAGCTGCGCAACCTGTGGAGCAAGGGCGGCCACGCGGTCAGCGCCTACCAGTCCTTCGCCTGGTTCTACGCGGTGAACACCGGCCAGATCTCCATCCGGCACGGTCTGCGCGGTCCCAGCGGAGTGCTGGTGGCCGACCAGGCCGGCGGGCTGGACGCGATCGCCGACGCGCGGCGGCGGGTCCGCGCGGGGACGGGCCTGATGGTCACCGGCGGGGTGGACGGGTCGTTGTGCCCGTGGGGCTGGGTCGCCCAGCTCGCCGGCGGCAGGCTCAGCACCAGCCGGGACCCGCGGCGTGCCTACCGCCCGTTCGACGCCGCGGCCGCCGGGCACGTGCCGGGCGAGGGCGGCGCGCTGCTGATCCTCGAACAGGGCGCGGCGGCGCGCCGGCGCGGCGCCCGCCGCTACGGCGAGATCGCCGGCCACGCGTCCACTTTCGACCCCCGGCCGGGCAGCGGGCGCGAGCCGGGACTGCGCCGTGCGATCCAGCTCGCGCTCGCCGACGCCGGGACGGCACCGGCCGAGGTGGACGTGGTGTTCGCCGACGCGGCGGCCATCCCGGAACTCGACCGGACGGAGGCGGCCGCGATCCGCGCGGTGTTCGGCCCCCGCGGGGTGCCGGTGACCGCGCCGAAGACGATGACCGGCCGGTTGAACTCCGGTGCCGCGCTGGACGTGGCGACCGCCCTGCTCGCCATCCGGGACGGGCTGATCCCGCCGACCACGAACACCGAGCCCGCCCCGGAGTACGAGCTCGACCTCGTGCTCGGCACCCCGCGGCACACCGCGGTCGGCACGGCACTCGTGCTCGCCAGGGGACACGGTGGGTTCTGCTCCGCGATGGTCGTTCGCCGCGCCGCCTAGGCCGAGCTCGGCGGGACAGCGCGCCCGTGCTGTCCGCACAGTACTGAGGTAAGGGAGGAAACCGGGATGGCCACTGAGGAATTCACCATCGCGGAACTGCGGAAGGTGTTGCGCGAGTCCGCGGGTCAGACCGAGGGAATCGACCTCGAAGGCGACATCCTCGACGTCGCCTTCGACGCGCTCGGCTACGACTCGCTGGCCTTGCTGGAGACCGCGCGGCGCATCGAGACCAGCCGGGCCGTGGTGTTCGACGACTCGATGATCGTCGACGCCACCACCCCCCGCGCGTTGCTGACCGTCGTCAACGAGCGGCTGGCCGCCGGCCACGCGGCCTGAGCGGCCAACCCGAGCAGAGGAGGAGACATGTCGGACAGGCAGCGGGTCGCACTGGTGACCGGGGCGACCAGCGGGATCGGGCTCGCCGTGGCCAGGACGCTGGCCACGGGCGGGCATCGGGTTTTCATCTGCGCCCGCACCGCTGAGGCGGTGTCGGTGACGGTGAAGCAGTTGTCGGCCGAGGAGCTCGATGTGGCCGGAACGGCCTGCGACGTCCGGGCGCCCGAAGACGTCCGGGAGTTCGTCCGGGCCGCGGTGGACCGGTTCGGCCCGGTCGACGTGCTGGTGAACAACGCCGGCCGCGCCGGGGGAGGGGTGACCGCCGACCTCGACGACGAGCTGTGGCTGGACGTGCTCGACACCAACCTCACCAGTGTCTTCCGGATGACCAGGGAGGTGCTCACCGCCGGTGGCATGCGTGAGCGCGGGCACGGCCGCGTCGTCAACATCGCGTCCACGGCGGGAAAGCAGGGAGTGGTGCTCGGTGCGCCGTACTCGGCTTCCAAACACGGTGTCGTCGGTTTCACCAAGGCGCTCGGCAACGAGCTGGCACCGGCCGGGATCACGGTCAACGCGGTGTGCCCCGGTTATGTCGAGACCCCGATGGCGAGGCGGGTCCGGCAGGGCTACGCCGCGGCTTGGGGCACCTCCGAGGAAGAAGTCCTGGCGAAGTTCACCGCGAAGATCCCGCTCGGCCGCTACTCCACCGCCGAGGAGGTCGCCGGCATGGTCGGCTACCTGGCCTCGGACGCCGCCGCGTCGATCACGGCGCAGGCGATCAACGTCTGCGGTGGTCTCGGCAACTTCTGAGCAGTGCCCATCCGAAGGGGAGTGACGACATGACCGATCCGCGACACCGCGAGGTGGTGCACGAGACCACGGTGCACGCGCCAGCCGATGCCGTCTACCGGCTCATCGCCGACGTGCTGAACTGGCCGCGGTTGTTCCCGCCCACGGTGTACGTCGACCAGGTCGAGACCTGCGGCAGGCAGGAGCGGATCCGGATCTGGGCGATGGCCAACGGCAGGCCGAAGAGCTGGACCTCGCGCCGCACGTTGCTGCCGGAGCAGCGCCGGATCGAGTTCCGGCAGGAGGTCTCCGCGCACCCGGTCGCCACGATGGGCGGCGCCTGGCAGGTCGACCCGCTTCCCAGCGGCGCGAAAGTGCTGCTGTGGCACGACTACCGGGCAGCCACCGACGATCCGGCCGACCTGGCCTGGATCGACGAGGCGGTGGACCGCAACAGCCGGTCCGAACTGGCCGCGCTCAAGTCCACAGTGGAGCAAATCGCGGGCGGCGCCGACGAGCTGACGTTCTCCTTCGAGGACTCGGTGCGGATCGACGGCGCCGCCGAGGACGTCTACGACTTCCTCAACGAGGCGCAGCACTGGCCGCGGCGGCTGCCGCACGTCGTGCGGGCGTCGTTGAGCGAAGAGACTCCCGGCCTGCAGGTGCTGGGCATGGACACCCGGACCGCCAACGGTGCCGTGCACGCCACCGAGTCGGTGCGGGTGTGCTTCCCGCACCACAGGATCGCCTACAAGCAGATCGCCCTGCCCGCGCTGATGACCCTGCACACCGGCTGCTGGCGGATCGAGGAGCGCGGCGAGCAGGTGGTCGCCAGCTCGCAGCACACCGTGACGATCAACAGCGAGCGCATCACCGAGGTCCTCGGCGACGGGGCCGGTGTGCCGCAGGCCAGGGAGTTCGTCCGCAACGCGCTCGGTGCGAACAGCATGGCGACCCTCGGGCACGCCAAGGCCCACGCAGAGCGGCAGTGACGTGGGCGGCAACGGTAACGACAGCGGTAATGACAGCGGCAACAGGGTCGTCGTGGCCGGGGCCGGGCCGGTCGGCCTGATGCTGGCCGGCGAGCTGCGCCTCGGCGGCGCCGAAGTGGTCGTGCTGGAGCGACTGGCCACACCCACCACCGAGTCCAGGGCGTCCACTGTGCACGCCCGCAGCATGGAGATCCTGGACCAGCGCGGTCTGCTGGCCCGGCTGGGCACGCCGCCGCGGGAGCTGAAGGGCCACTTCGGCGGGCTGCCGTTCGACCTGAGCGGACAGCCCACCCGCTACCAGGGGCAGTGGAAGATCCCGCAGGCCAGGCTCGAGGCGCTGCTCACCGAATGGGCCACCGGACTCGGCGCGGACATCCGGCGCGAGCACCAGGTGTCCGATGTGGACGAACGGCCGGACGGGGTGGTGGTGCGCGCGGACACCCCCGACGGGCCGGTGCGGTACACCGCCGGGTACCTGGTCGGGTGCGACGGGGAGGACAGCACGGTCCGGCGACTGGCCGGGTTCGCCTTCCCCGGCACCCCCGCCACCCGCGAGCTGCTCCGCTGCGACGTGACCGGAGTGGCCGTGCCGGACCGGCGGTTCGAGCGGTTGCCGAACGGGCTGGCGATCGCCGCGACCAGGGCGGGGGTCACCCGCGTCATGGTGCACGAGTACGGCCGTGCCCCGGCAGCTCGTGCCACCGCGCCCGACTTCGCCGAGGTCGCCGAGACCTGGGCCAGGGTGACCGGGGAGGACATCCGGAGCGGGACGCCGGTCTGGGTGAACGCTTTCGACGACACCGCTCGCCTGGTGGAGGGCTACCGCCGGGGCCGGGTGCTGCTCGCCGGAGACGCGGCACACCGGCAGCTGCCGGTCGGCGGGCAGGCGCTCAACCTCGGCCTGCAGGAGGCCGTGAACCTGGGCTGGAAACTGGCCATGACGGTGGCAGGCCGCGCACCGGCGGGCCTGCTCGACAGCTACCACGAGGAGCGGCACCCGGTGGCCCGGCGGGTGCTGGCCAGCGTCGGCACCCAGGCGCTGCTCCTGTTCGGCGGCGCCGAACTGGATCCGGTCCGCGCGCTGCTGGCCGAACTGCTCGAGCAGGCGCCCGAGCATTTCGGCCGTACCGCCGGTGGCCTCGACATCCGCTACGGCGACGACGTGAACCCGCTGACCGGAGCCCGGCTTCCGCACGTCGAACTGGGCACCGGTGACGGGCCTTCGAGCTCGACCAGCCTGCTGCGAACGGGCCGCGGTGTGCTGCTCGACCTGTCCGGCGAAAGCGGCAGGCTCGCCGCCGCGGCCGCGCCGTGGCGGGAGCGGGTGGACCTGGTGCCGGCGGTTCCGCCACCGGGCTCACCGGTTGACGGGCTGGCGACCGTGCTGCTGCGCCCGGACGGGCACGTGGCCATGGCGGCGGGCAGGGACGCCGATCCAAGGCCGGCACTACGGCGCTGGTTCGGCGGCTGAGGCGGGAGTTCCCCGACGTACCCGACGTAACTGACAGCGCAACGCGATCGAGAGGAAGGGGCGCCGCATGCCCAGCAAGGTAAGTACGACACAGGAGGTCACCGGCACGGGCACGGTCCAGGAGTGCGACGTGCTGATCCTGGGCTCCGGGCTGGCCGGCTCGGTGGCCGGGGCGTGCCTGTCCCGGCAGGGCGCGAAGGTGGTGCTGGTCGACGCCGGCCAGCACCCGCGGTTCGCCATCGGCGAGTCGATGACGCCGCAGCTGGTGGAATGGTTGCACATCCTGCGGTCCCGCTTCGACGTGCCGGAGATCGGCCACCTGCTCGACGTCAAGGCGGTGACCAGGAACATCGGCCCGCATCACGGCAGGAAGCAGAGCTTCGGCTTCGTCCGGCAGGTACCAGGCCAGGAGCCCGATCCGCGGGAGACGACGATGTTCGTGATCCCGAAGCTGCTCACCGAAGCCAGCCACCTCTTCCGGCAGGACACCGACCAGTACTTCTTCAACGTCGCCGCACGGCACGGTTGCCACACCCGGCAGAACTGGCGGGCCGCCGACCTCGACTTCGACGACGACGGGGTCACCGTCACCGGCCAGAACGGCGAGGTCTTCCGGGCGAAGTACCTGATCGACGCCAGCGGTTTCCGTTCGCCGCTCGCGGAGAAGTTCGACCTGCGGGAGAAACCGGCACGCTTCAAGCACCATTCCCGGTCGCTGTTCACGCACTACATCGGCATCAAGCCGTTCGACGACGTGTCCCACCATCCGCGCAGCCTGCGCCCGCCGGCTCCGTGGCACGGCGGCACGCTGCACCACATGATCGAGCGCGGCTGGTTCTGGATCATCCCGTTCGACAACATCAAGGAGTCCCGCAACCCCATGTGCAGCGTGGGGCTCACCTTCGACGAGCGGCTCTATCCGAAGCCGAAGGACCTGACCCCCGAGCAGGAGTTCAACCGCTACCTGGACATGTACCCGGCGGTGAAGCGACAGTTCGAAGGCGCGAAGCGAGTGCGGGAGTGGGTCTCCACCGACCGGCTGCAGTACTCCTCGTCCCGGTCGATCGGGCCGCGCTGGTGCCTGATGTCGCACGCGGCGGGTTTCATCGACCCGCTGTTCTCCCGCGGCCTGTCCAACACCTTCGAGGTGGTGTACTCGCTGTGCACCCGCATCCTCGACTCGCTGGCCGACGACGACTGGTCGGTCGAGCGCTACGAGTACGTGGAGCGCCTCGAACGCGGTCTGCTGCAGTACAACGACGACCTGGTGAACGCCTCGTTCATCGCCTTCAAGCACTTCCGGCTGTGGAACGCGGTGTTCCGGGTGTGGGGCGGCTTTCTCACACCCGGCGTGATGCGGCTGACCAAGGCGCGGGTCAACTACGAGCTGGACGGCGACGAGGACCACCTGCGAGGGCTGGAACGCGCGCCGTACCCGGGGCTGTGGTTCGCGGAGAGCGCGAACTTCAAGCGCATCCTCGAACTCACCGCGGAGTGCTGCGAGAAGTACGAGGTCGGGGAGATGGACGGGGACACCGCCGCGGACATCGTCTTCGCCGCGCTGAACGACCTGGAGAGCTTGAACCCGGTCTTCGGCTGGAAGGACCCCGAAACGACCCGCTTCATCTACCCGAACGCCCCGATGATGGCCAAGTTCATGTACTGGGCCATCCGGAAGGCCCCCGCGGGCGAGATGCGCGACCTCGGCCGCGCGCTGGCCAGCGGCATCGTGCGGTCGGGACTGCGCGGCAAGAAGCTGCTCTGAAAACGGACCGGCAATGTCAGAAGGGAATCCGAACATGACCGACACGACGCTGCCACCGGCGCACGCGGCCCCGCTGCCCAGTGCAACCACGACGGGGGCCCAGCCGCAACTGGACGCGAGCCGGCTGATGCGCCTGTTCGTCCGGCTGAACGTCGCCCTCTACGTCAAACCGCCGTCCCCCGCGCGCACCCTGGTCAACAAGTTCTTCCTGCGGCTGAACGTGCACCTGTACCGTCGGTCCGCCGGCCGGATCTTCGGCCGGTTCGGCAATCTGGACGCGTTGCTGCTTACCACCCTCGGCCGCCGGAGCGGCCGTTCCAGGGTGACGCCGGTGGTCTACTGGTACGACCAGGGCCGGTTCGTGGTGGTGGCCGTGCCCGGTCATCACGGTGCGACCGCGGGTACCGCCGGTCAGCCCGCGTGGCTGCTGAACCTGCGCGCGACGCCGGACGCGACGATCGACATCGGCCCGGAACGGATCGCGGTCGGCGCCGAGGAGCTCACCGGCGCCGAACGGACCCGGTTCTGGCGGAAGTTCACCGCCGCCTATCCGTTCTTCGAGGAGTTCGAGCGCCAGGCCGGCCGCCCGCTGTCCCTGGTGCGACTGACCCCGCACGACCTGCGGAGCACGTCCGCATGACCGTGGCGGCGCTGTTCCCGATCGCCACCTGACGCATCCGGGCTGTTCGTGCCACGTTGACCTGTGCTGGGTCGGTCATCTCTTTCTTTCGGTGTTGATATAGCTTGCATTCCAGATAGTATGGTTTACGTATTAAATCGACACCGGACAAGAGATGAGGTCGAAAGGCTGTGGCAGAAGAAACCGGGGTCCGCACGGGCCCGGCCGAGCCGGGCACCGACGGGACGGACCCACAGGAGGCACCCGATCCACGTCGCTGGGTGGCGCTGATCGTCATCCTGGTCGCGGGGTTCATGGACCTGCTCGACGCGACCATCGTCAACGTGGCCGTACCGAGCATCCAGCGCGACCTCGGGGCCGAGTACGCGCAGATCGAATGGATCGTGGCCGGCTACGTGCTGGCCTTCGCGGCCTTGCTGATCACCGGCGGCAGGCTCGGCGACATCTTCGGGCGCAAGAAGCTGTTCCTGCTCGGCATGGGCGGGTTCACCATCGCCTCGGCACTGTGCGGGCTGGCCGACAGCGCCACGTTGCTCATCGTCGCCCGGTTCCTCCAGGGCGGCATGGCGGCGTTGATGGTCCCGCAGATACTGGCGATCATCCACGTCACCTTTCCCAAGGAAGAGCGGGGCAAGGTGTTCGGCCTGTTCGGCGCCGTGATCGGGTCCGCGTCGGTGGCAGGGCCGGTGCTCGGTGGCGTACTGGTGGACTGGAACCTGTTCGACCTCCAGTGGCGGCCGATCTTCCTGATCAACGTGCCGGTCGGCATCGCCGCGATGATCGTGGCCTGGTTCGTGGTGCGGGAGTCCAAGTCACCGACCGCGCCGAAGTTGGATCTGATCGGCATGGTGCTGGCGGTGAGCGGCATTCTGCTGCTGGTCTACCCGCTCACCGAAGGCCGCAGCCTTGGCTGGCCGGCCTGGACCTTCGTGCTGATGGGCTGCTCGGCCGTGGTGCTGGTGGCCTTCGTGCTCTACGAGCGGTGGCGCACCAGGACGATCGGTTCGCCGCTGGTGGTGCTCAAGCTGTTCCGGGCCAGGTCCTTCGCCTCCGGGATGTCGGTCTGGCTGTTGTTCATGATCGCGCTCGGTGGTTTCTTCCTGGTCTGGACGCTCTACATGCAGTCCGGGCTCGGCTGGACGCCGCTGCACGCCGGACTGACCGCCGTCACCTTCGCACTCGGCGCGGCACCGGCCGCGGCGGTTTCGGTGGAGGTGCTCACCCCGCGGTTCGGACGGCGGGTGCTGATGGCGGGCGCCTTGCTGACCGGCGGCGGGTTCGCCGGCTTCGGCTGGGTCGCGGCCTCCGCCGGGCCGTCGATCACCACCTGGCAGATGGTGGCCCCGCTCGTGGTCGCCGGGATCGGCTTCGGGCTGGTGGTGGCGCCGATGATCGACCTGATCCTCACCGACGTGCCGGTCGAGGACGCCGGGTCGGCCTCCGGGCTGTTGAACACCACCCAGCAACTGGGCATGGCACTCGGGGTCGCACTGGTCGGACTGGTCTTCTTCGCCCAGCTCGACCATTTCTCCGGCGAGGGGGTGGACACGGTCACGCCCGAGCTGCGGCAGGAGCTCACCGTGGCCGGCATCCCGGGGCCGGCGCAGGACCAGGTGGTCACCGGCTTCCGAGCCTGCGTGCAGGACCGTTCCGCGGCCACCGACCCCACCGAGATCCCGCCGAGCTGCCAGTTCGGTACGGCGGCACCGGGCCCGCAGGGGGACCGCCTCCAGCAGTTGCTCACCGAAGCCGGCCTCGAAGCCAATGCGCACAACTTCGCCAGGACGTTCAGCCTGACCATGTGGTACTCGGCCGGCATGCTCGCGCTGGTGTTCCTCGGCATGTTCGGGCTGTCCCGCACGGCACGGGCCCGCGATCTCGACGCCGAACTGTCGGTGCGGGACGGCGAACCGCTGCCCGAGCACGCTCCCGAGCCGACGCGGTGACCTTGGGGACGCCGGATGCCTGCCTCCCGGCCGCCGGGCGAGCTCACGAGACAAAGGAGAGGAAATGGCATTCAGCGACCTACCGCGGACCGCCGCCGCACGACATGATTCGGGGGGCAGGCTGATCGCGATGAGCGCCTCGCACGAGGCGTTCCGCCGCGACCTGGCGAGTATGGCCAAGGCGGCCACCCCGGTGAACCTGTGCGACCCGGTGCGCAACGCGTCGATCATGACCGGCTGGGAGCTGTTCAAGTACCAGCTGCACAACCATCACCGCCACGAGGACCTGTTCCTCTGGCCGCGGCTGCGGCTGCGGCTGGGCAAAAGCGAGTCCGCTGTGTCCACATTGGACGACATGGAGACCGAGCACGGCCTCATCGACCCGTTGCTCGCAGCGGTCGATGAGGCCTTCGCCACGCCGGGCACCGCCGACGTGGCGGCGGTGGTCGACGAGCTGAACTCGAAGCTGTCCTTCCACCTGGAGCACGAGGAACAGGACGCCATGCCGATGATCGGCGAGGCGATCACCGACCGGGAGTGGCGGCGGATCGCGCTCTACATCCGGCTGGAGAGCCGGATCTCCTCCGCTGCCCAGTTCCTGCCGTGGCTGACCGAAGGCACCACCGAAGCGGAGACCAGGAAGATACTGAGCATCCTCCCGTGGCCGGCGACGGCGATCTACCGCCGGGTGTGGAAACCGAGGTACGACTGGGTGAGCCGTTGGTAGCGGAGTCCCCGGCCGGCCCGAGTGCTTCGACCGGAAACGCACACCTCCATTCGGGAGTTCGCATGTCTGCTATGGATGCCCGGCCGGCGCCCCGCGTCGAGCCGGTGGACGGACGGGCGCTGCGCGATGTATGCGGGCACTTCGTCACCGGAGTCACCGTGATCACCAGCGGGGCGGGTGAGCGGGCGGCCGGAACCACGGTGAACTCGTTCACGTCGGTTTCCCTCGACCCGCCGCTGGTGCTGTTCTGCCTGCACCGGGAGTCCCGGTTGCGCGCGGTGGTGCGGGAATCGGGGTGGTACGTGGTGAACTTTCTCGCCGGCCGTCAGGAAAAGCTCGCTCGCGCCTTCGCCGGCCGGGACACCGCCGCGATCGCCGACGTCGGCCACCGCCCTTGCTCGACCGGTGCGCCGGTGCTCAGCGAGGCACTGGGCTTCCTGTCCTGCCGGCTGGTGGACGAGGTCGAGGGCGGGGACCACGTGATCTTCGTCGGGGAGGTCGTCGAGCTCGGCCTCTCCGGGCGTGCACGAGACCCGCTGATCTTCTTCCGCGGCTCGCTCGGTGCCCTCGAAGAGGAACCCCGTGGCGCCCATCCCATCTTCGACGGGTGAAGGAAGTACCGCCGTACTGAGCGGGCCCGGCCGAGTCGTCCCTGACGGCCGGTACCCGTCCGGTGGACCATCGCGAAAGCGGACAGCCGACCACGGCTGTCCGCTTTTTCGTGCGGGCCACCTGTTTTCGACTGTTTTCCGATCAGGAAGAAAGGTGCAAGTCATGGTAAAGCTGGAAAGCTTGGACCCCACGACGAACTTCGGCGATCAGCTCGCGCAGCATACCGGGCCGGTGGTGCTGGTGAACATGTTCACCGTGCCCGCGGGCGAAGAGGAGCTGATGCTGTCCTGCTGGCAGGACGACGCCAAGTTCATGAAGGCGCAACCCGGCTACGTCTCGGCCCAGCTGCACCGGGGCACCGGCGACAGCTCGCTGATGCTGAACATCGCGGTCTGGGAGTCCAGCGCGGCCTTGCAGAAAGCGTTCTCCGATCCGGAGTTCCAGAGCAAGCACGACCGCTATCCCGAGAGCGTCGTGATCTACCCGCACCTGTTCGAGAAGGTCGCGGTCGACGGCATCTGCATCGCCTGACGTGGCGTGTCTTCCCGCCGGCGGCGCTACGGCGCCGTCGGCGGTTCGTTGCCGAACTACTGGCTGGACCACCGCACACGAAGGGGCTGCCGACATGCTCCAGCAGCAATCCGAAGTGAACGAACCGAACACCGGCGCAGAATGGATGCTCTGCACGAACTGCCGAACCGTCCTCTACCGCAGACGCTGGGTTAAGGACCAGCGGGTCTGTTGCGAATGCGGCCACCACAGCCGGCTGGATGCCAGGACCCGGCTCGAAACGCTGGCCGACCCGGGCAGCGTCCGGCCGATCGAGCTGCCGCACGGCCTGGTTCCGGACGTGCTCGGTTTCGTCGACACCATGCCGTACCTGCAGCGCCTCGCCGAGGCGCGGGCGCGGACCGGTCTCGATGCCGCGGTGGTCTGCGCCCGGCTCACCATCGAGGGGATGCCGGTGGTGCTGGCGGTGATGGACTTCTGCTTCCTCGGCGGCAGCCTCGGTGCGGTGGCCGGTGCCGCGATCACCAAGGCAGCCGAGACCGCCGTCGCCGACGGCGTGCCGCTGCTGGCGGTCACCGCCTCCGGTGGCGCGCGGATGCAGGAGGGCGCCATCTCGCTGATGCAGATGGCCAAGACCAGTGCGGCATGGGCGAAACTGGACGAAGCCGGGCTGCTCAGCATCTCGCTGATCACCGACCCGACCTTCGGCGGGGTCGCGGCATCCTTCGCCACCTTGTCCGACGTGATCATCGCGGAAAACGGTGCGAGGTTGGGCTTCGCCGGCCGCCGGGTGATCGAGCAGACGATCCGCCAGCGGTTGCCCCGCGAGTTCCAGACCGCCGAATTCCTGTTGGAGCGCGGGTTCGTGGACTTGGTCCGGCCGAGACATGCCCTGCGCGAGGAACTGGCGAAACTGCTGCGCGCGGGTACCCGGTCGCCGTTGCCCGCGCCTGCTGACCGGGTGGACGCGGAACCCGGGCAGGAGGTGCTGCGCGACCCGGGAAGGCTGGCCGAGTACGAGCCGTGGCAGCAGGTCCGCAAGGCCCGCGCACTGGACCGCCCGACCACCCTGGACTACATCGCGCGGGTTTTCGACGACTTCCTGGAACTGCGCGGGGACCGGATCTCCGGTGACTGCCCTGCCATGGTCGCCGGTATCGCGCGGCTGGACGGTCACCCGGTCGCGGTGATCGGCCAGCAGAAGGGGCACACCCCGGCTCAGCTGTCCGCGCGCAACTTCGGCATGCCGACCCCGCCGGGCTACCGCAAGGCGGCCAGGGTGATGCGGCTGGCCGCCAAGCTCGGACTGCCGGTCGTCACGCTGGTGGACACCCCGGGCGCCTATCCCGGCGCGCGGGCCGAGGAGCAGGGGCAGGCACCCGCGATCGCGGAGAACCTGCGCCTGATGGCCTCGCTGCCGGTGCCGGTGGTCAGTGTGATCACCGGCGAGGGCGGCAGCGGTGGTGCGCTCGGCATAGCGGTGGCCAACCAGGTGCTGATCTGGGAACACGCCATCTACTCGGTGATCAGCCCCGAGGGCTGTGCCTCGATCCTGTGGAAGGACGCCGGGATGAACGCCACGGCCGCGGCGGCGCTCGGGCTGAGTTCACGGGACCTGCTGCGCCTCGGCGTGGTGGACGGCGTGCTGCCGGAACCGGCGGGCGGGGTCGGTGCCGATCCCGCGGCGGCCGCGGACCGTCTCCGAGCCGCGATCCGGGACAGCCTGGCCGAACTGGCCGGGCTGGACGCCGCCGAGCTGGTCGCCCACCGCTGGCAGCGGTTCGCCCGGTTCGGTGCGGACCTGCCGGTCGGGCCCGTCGAGCCGACCGGGGTGCTGCGATGAGCGAGTCCACGCGCGACGGGGTCCGGCCTGCCGCCGAGGCGGAGCCGACGGTGGACGCGGTCCGGCAGGCGGCGCTCGACCTGCTGGGGTCCCTGCCCGATCGCCCGGAACGGTTGCGGCTGAGCGCGGCGAACGTGACCGTCGACCTGGACTGGCGCACGCCGAGGTCGGCGCAGAGCTCGGGGTACGCGCCGGCACCCGAGCCGGACCCGGCCGAACCTGCCCCGCCGGAGACGAATGGCGCCGGTCCGGTCGCGCACTACGTCTGCGCGCCCAGTGTCGGCACCTTCTACCACGCGCCGGCGCCGGGCGCCGCGCCGTTCGTCACCGAGGGCGCGACCGTCAACCCCGGGCAGCAGGTCGGGATCGTCGAAGCGATGAAGCTGATGCTGCCGGTGGAGGCCGACCGCGTCGGCCGAGTGGTCGAAGTGCTGGTGGCGGACGGCCGGCCGGTGGAGTACGGCGAGCGGCTGCTCGCTGTTGAACCGGCCGGCCCGGCCGAACCGTAGTGGGGGACCGGTGATGAAGAAGGTTCTGATCGCCAACCGCGGCGAGATCGCCCTGCGCGTGGTCCGCGCCTGCCAGGAGATGGGGTTGCGGTCCGTTGTCGTGCACTCCACCCGGGACCGGGACACCGCCGCGGTGCGGCTTTGCGACGAATCGGTCCAGATCGGGCCGCCGCCGCCGAAGAAGAGCTACCTCAACAGCGCGGCCGTGCTCGAGGCGGCGATCCGCACCGGTGCGGATGCCGTGCACCCCGGGTACGGCTTCCTGTCCGAGGACCCGGACTTCGCGGAAGCCTGCGAGTCGCTGGGGATCACGTTCGTCGGCCCGCCGGCGCCGACCATGGCACGGCTTGGCGACAAGCTGCGGGCCAGGATGCTGATGGCAGAGGCGGGCCTGCCGCTGCTGCCCGGCAGCCTGGCCGCCACCGCCGGCGAGCACGCGTTCGAGCTCGCCGGGCAGATCGGCTACCCGGTGATCATCAAGGCGTCCGCGGGCGGTGGCGGCCGGGGCATGCGGGTGGTCGAGCGGCCGGACGAGTTCGTCGAGGCGTACCGGGAGACCAAGGCGACCGCGCAGGCGGTCTTCGGTGACGGCGGGGTGTATCTGGAGAAGTACCTGCCGGACACCCGGCACGTGGAGATCCAGATCCTCCGCGACCGGTACGGCAATGCGGTGCACCTCGGCGAGCGGGACTGCACCGTGCAGCGCCGCCACCAGAAGCTGGTCGAGGAGTCGCCCGCACCCCGGCTGTCCGCCGAACTCGTCGAGGAGATGGCCGCCTCGGCGCTGCGGGGCGCCGAAGCGGCGGGCTACGAAGGAGCCGGCACCTTCGAGTTCCTGGTGACGCCGGACGGTGGCTACTACTTCATCGAGGTCAACTGCCGCGTGCAGGTCGAGCACCCGGTGACCGAGATGGTGACCGGGGTGGACATCGTGCAGCAGCAGCTCCGGATCGCCGCCGGCGACCCGCTCGGCTTCGGCCAGCGGGACGTCTCCCCGCGCGGCGTCGCCATCGAGTGCCGGATCAACGCGGAGGATCCGGATCGGGCCTTCGTGCCGACCCCGGGCGTGCTCCGCGAGTTCGAACCGGCTGCCGGGCCGTTCGTCCGGGTGGACACCCACGTGCGTGCCGGCAGTGTGGTGCCGCCCGATTACGACTCGCTGCTGGCCAAGCTGATCGTCTGGGCACCGGACCGGTCCGGTGCGATCGCCAGGATGTCCCGTGCACTGCGCGAGTTCCGGATCGACGGCGAGAACCTGTGCACCACCCAGCGGTTCCTGCTGGACGTGCTCGACCATCCGCGCTTCGTGGCGGCGACTCACAACAGCGCGTTCGTCGACGAGATGCCGGGCACGACCGGAGCACCCCGGCCGGGCGAAGGGGGAGGTGCGGGTAGGTGACCAGTCAACAGATACAGCTGCTGTTCGTGGATCTGGCGCTGATCGTGCTGCTTGCCAGGGGGCTCGGTGCACTGGCGGGGCGGCTGGGTCAGCCGCCCGTGGTGGGGGAGATCCTGGCAGGCATCCTGCTCGGGCCCACGCTGCTGAACGGGGCCGTCTCCGCGATCCTGTTCCCGCCGGACGTCCGCCCGCTGCTCTCGGCGTTGGCCGACGTAGGGGTGGCGCTGTTCATGTTCACCATCGGGCTCGGCGTGGAGCAGCACGGGCTGCGCAACCGGGGCCGGTTGGCCGCGGGGGCGACGCTGGGCTCCACGCTGGTCCCGTTCGGGCTCGGGATCGGTCTGGCGTTCTTCTTGCTGCGCAACGAGAACACCGGCCACCCCGGTGCGTTCGTGGTGTTCGTCGGGCTGGCCGTCTCGGTGACCGCCTTCCCGGTGCTGGCCAGGATATTGGCCGACCGGGGGCTGGCAAGGACGGCGCTCGGCGGGATCGCGCTGGCCACCGCGGGCGTGGTGGACGTGGTGGCGTGGGCCGCGCTCGCGGTGGTGCAGGCGGTCGGCAGCGGCGGCCCCCTGCACTGGAGGCTGGCCTTGGCCGTGCCGTACCTGCTGGGGATGCTGTTCGTGGTCCGGCCGTTGCTGCGCCGGGTGCTGATCCCACGCCGGACCGGCCGGGTGCCCGCCGCGCTGAGCCTGGCCGTGGTGCTCACCGGTGTCCTGCTCTCCGCCGCCGCGACCGAGGCGATGGGCATGCATTTCATCTTCGGGGCGTTCCTCTTCGGACTGGTGATACCCCGGGACGCGGCGGTCAACGTGTTCCGCGCGGAGCTCGACGAGAAGGTCGGCCATCTGACCGGCCTGCTGCTGCCGATCTACTTCGTGGTCGCCGGGCTGAAGGTCGATCTCGGCGGGCTGCGGGTGGCCGATCTCGCCAGCCTCGGCGGAATTCTCCTGGTGGCCGTGCTCGGCAAGTTCGGCGGCACCTACCTCGGCGCCCGTTCCCAGGGGCTGGCGGCGCGGCCGTCGGCGGCGCTGGCGGCGCTGATGAACACCCGTGGCCTGACCGAACTGGTCATCCTCGGGGTCGGGCTGCAGATCGGCCTGCTCAGCGATTCGCTCTACACCCTGATGGTGGTGATGGCGGTGGTGACCACGATGATGACCGGCCCGCTGCTCTCGCTCATCTACCGCCGTCCGGTGGTGGTGCCCAGCGAGAACCCGTCGGAGCGGCCGGAGCCGTTGCGGGCGGGCCGCGGCGGCCGGGGCACCGGCGGCTGAACCGCCGTCGGCCTCAGGAAGGCCGCGGTGTGTTCGGTGACCCAGTCGGTGAAGGTCAGTGCGGGGCGGCCGAGCAGGTCGGCCACCGCGGTAGAGGGAGGCTCCGGGTGCCGGACGCGGTCGGCCAGTTCACCGAGCAGGCCGTTCGCGACGGTCTCGGGGACGTTGTGCCCGAGCATGGCCCGGCGGGCCTGGTGGCGGGAGAGTTCGTTGAAGCGCAACGGTCTCCCGAGCACCGAGCCGATCAGGGCGACCTGCTCGCGGCGGCGCAGCGACTGCGGGCCGGTCAGCCGGTAGGTACGACCGTGGTGGTCGGCCCCCAGCAGCGCCGCGACCGCGACCGCGGCGACGTCCCGCTGGTGGATGGGCGCGGTGACCGCGTCGCCGTAGGCGGCGCAAACCGCGCCGGTCGCACGGATCTGCGGGGCCCAGGACAGTGCTTCGGTGGCGAGGTCACCGGAGCGCAGGATTGTCCACTGTAGACCCGAGCCGCGTACCGCTCGTTCGATCGCCGCGGTATGGGCCGGGGCACGGCCGGCCTGGCTGTCCGGACCGGTCCACAGCACCACCTGGCGTATGCCGTGTCCGATGAGCAAGGGCAGGAGTTCTCCGATGGCGCACCCGGTGGCCGCCGGGTTGAGGAAGACGGCGTCGATGTCGCGGAGTGCGTCGGGCATCGGATGCGGAGGGGAGGCCGGGCCGCCGGGACGGCAGTACCCGCCGGTCCGGATTCCGCCGATCGGATGGCAGGAAAGGGTGAGCGCCGTTTCACCCGCCGCCGGCAACAGGTCCATGACCTCGCGTGCGACCGTCCCGGATGTGCCGGCAATCAGGATCATGGCTGCTTTCCCGTCTGGGCGGGTCGCTCCCGGTCGGAGTATCGTTCTTCCTCAAAGTCGTATAGTACGAGAAGAGTATCATATGGGTACGGTACTAAACGAAGGTTCGATGCCACGGCGGAACCGGCGGCTGCGCGCCGAGATCCGGGAATCGGTCCGCGAGCTGAGCATCCAGTTGTCGTTACTCAACCACCAGGTCAGTGCCAGGCTCGCGCTGAACGACGTCGATCTCTACTGCCTGGACCTGCTCACCCGGCACGGCAGGCTCAGCCCCAGCGCACTGGCCCGGCACGCCGGTCTGCACCCCGCGACGGTCACCGGTGTACTCGACCGGCTGGAGGCCGGCGGCTGGGTGACCCGCGGGCGAAACCCCTCCGACCGCAGGGCGGTGGTGGTCAGCGTGGCAAAGGAACGCAACGCCGAGCTCTTCCAGCAGTACTCGGGGATGAGCGCGTCGATGGACGAGATCTGCGCCGGGTATGCGCCGGCGGAGCTGGAGCTGCTCGCGGAGTTCCTCCGCCGGGTGGCCGACGCCGGGCGCGGCGCCACCGACGACCTGGCCCGCGACTGACACCGGCCCGTGCCGATTCGCGCCGGTGCCGGCCGACGACGAAGGAGGCAGCGATGAACCAGGCAGCGACGAACCAGGCAGCGACGAACCAGGCAGCGACGAACCAGGCAGCGACGAACCAGGCAGCGACGAACCAGGCAGCGATGAACCAGGCAGCGATGAACCAGGCAGCGACGAACCAAGCAGCGACGAACCAAGCAGCGACGAACCAGGCTCCACGGCCGATGAAGGTGCTGCTGCTCGGTGCGACCGGCGGCATCGGCAGGCTGACCCTGCCACGCCTGCTGGCCGACGGCCACCGGGTGACCACCCTTTCCCGCCGGCAGGGCGCGGTCCGGTCGGGTCCGGCGGTCTCGCCGGTGATCGGTGACATCACCGACCCGGAGGTGGTGGCCTCGGTGGTGGCCGGCCAGGACTGCGTGATCAGCACCGTCGGGGTGCCGACCTCCTCGACCGGACGCACCGTCTCCACCGGCATCCGGCACACCATCGCGGCGATGGGTGCCGCGGGGGTCTCACGGCTGATCGCGGTGAGCGGCAACGGACTCGGCATCAACGGCGGACCGTTCGTGGACCGGCTGCTGACCCCCACCGTGCTGCGGCACGTGAAGGCGGACGCGGAGCTCCAAGAGTCGCGGATCGTCGCCTCCGGCCTGGACTGGACGATCGTCCGGCCGTTCCGGCTGGCCGGTTCCGCCCCGCGAGGGCGCGGCTACCACGTCGCCGGGAGCTTCCCGCGCACGGTCTTCGGCAGGTGGACCCATCGCGACGACGTCGCGAAGTACCTGGTGGCCCAGCTGTCCGAGCACGCGCATCGCGGCGTGCTGTGGATCGCCTCCGGTGGCAGATAGTCGCCGGCCAGTACCTCCGTCGCGCGATTTCAGGGGAAGAACCGTCAAGGAAGGAAAACCAGCAATGAAACTGATCGACGAGGACTTCAGCAAGCCGTACTCCCGGATCAACTCGTGGTTCTACGACCGCATGTTCGCCGGGGTCACCCTGGACTCGGTGCTGGAGATGCAACCGGACCCCGTGGAGCAGCTCCGCCGCGAGGTGGGCGCCGACGGCACGGTCCTCGACGTCGGTTGCGGCGGCGGCCAGTTCGCACTCGCGCTGGCCGAGCGGATCGACCGGCTGCGGGTGGTGGGGGTGGACCTGTCGGCCGAGCAGGTCGGCTGGGCGAACAAGCGGGCGAACGGGCTCGGTGACCGGGCCACCTTCCAGCGCGGAACCGCGGACGAGCTCGAGTTCGCCGACGGCACCTTCGACGCCGCGGTCAGCATCGGGTCGATCAAGCACTGGCGGGACCCGCGGAAGGGCCTCGCCGAGATGATCAGGGTACTGCGCCCCGGCGGCCTGCTGAACGTGATCGAGATCGATCGGGGCTGCCTGCTCTCGGACGTGCGCGCACTGCTCGGCCGGTTGCCGGTCACCCGGTTCACCCTCGGGCTCGGCGTGATGGGCTTCCGCACGTTCGTCGCCGGGCGCTCGATCGATCTGGACGATGCGCAGCGGTTCGTGCTCGGCCTGCCATTGGCGGATGTTTCCGTCCGGCGGATCCCAGGGGAGCCCAACATCCAGATCCTGGGGCACAAGCAGGCAAGCTGATCTATGCGTGTGCGGACGGGCGGCGGGAACCAGGGAGGTATCCGCCGGCGGCAGGTCTTCGGCCTGCCGCCGGCGGACCGCTTTCTCGCGCTTCTCGATCATCTCCCGATATCGTCCGGACTGTTTGGACAACAGTTTTGCAAGTGGTCCTGCGAAATCGGACTAGTGGCGCAAAACGAGTGTTTCGATGCGACTCCTGGCTGCCCGACGAGGTTCTCCGGTCAAGTATTGTTCCTCGTCGACCAACCTGCCAGAAGCGCTGTGTGTTGCTTTCCATCGAGTCATGCCAGGGAAGTCTTGCCGCTTTCTGTCACTGGCATCGTGGAATGAGTGCGCTGCGGTCGTGGCCGAAACTCGACCGCACAGGGTCGACGGCACTTTCTGAACTGGTTCAGATGGCACGCCCCCGCGCCGGGTTTTCCTGCTGGGCGTGCTGTTCGAGGCGCTTCGTGTAGCCTGTGTTGTCACATCGCCCTCGGGTGGTGTGCCGGGCGGGGGTATGGTTCCGCGCCACCCGTGTTCGATGGGGAGGGCAGGGTTGAGGCCGGGCTTGGGGAGGCATGGCTGAAATGGGAGAAGTGCGCATCCTTGGTCCATTGGAATTAGCCGGTGCAATGGGCTCGACAGCGGTAGGTGGACGAAGGCAACCCGTCGTTCTCGCGGTGTTGGCCCTGGAAGCGAATCGAGCGGTAGGGGTCGATCAGCTGATCGACTCGGTATGGGACTCAAAACCACCTCCCACCGCTCGCGCACAAATACAGGTATGCATTTCCAATCTGCGTAAATTGCTGAAGGAGACGGGCTCGTCCGGACGGATTCTCACGCGGCCGCCGGGTTACCTGCTGGCGATAGCGGGCGACAACCTCGACTACGAGCGCTTTCAGGAGTTGCTCGCGCTCGCGCACTCCTACGAGGGGGACGGGCGTCTGGTGGACGCCTTGATCGCCCTGCGGCAGGCACTCGACCTGTGGCGAGGTCCCGCCCTCGCCGACGTGGAGAGCGAGAACGTGCGGCGCGCGGCGATAATCTGGGACGACCGCCGGCTGGCCGCCGAGATCGACAGGGTGCGGGTGGAACTCGCTCTTGGCCGGCACGCCGAGCTGGTTGCCGACGTGCAGAAGCTGGTCGGCGAGAACCCGCTGCGGGAAGAGCTCTGCGGCTACCTGATGGTCGCCCTCTACCGATCCGGCCGGCAGGCCGAAGTGCTGGCGGTGTTCCGGCGCACCTGCGATGCCCTGATCGACGATCTCGGTATCGAGCCGTCCGCGGAGCTGCGTGACCTGGCGCGGGCGATGCTCAACCACGACCAGAGGCTCCGGTCACCGGCCAGGCTGGCCGGCTCGGCCGAATACGGTTACTGGGCTTGAACACCGAGTCTCCGCCGGTGCCGTTTCGTGGCGATGGACATCGAAAAGGTGTGGGCGCCCGCCTGGTGGCGGACGCCCACACCTGGACCTGATCGGTGGTCAGCCGATCTGGGTGGTGCCCAGCAGGGTGTCCTGGTCCGGCGGGTCCAGGGCGAGGTTGACGTCGAACTCGCCGAGGTCGCTGTCGGTGATGATGTGCGAGACGGCCTTCGGGTCGACGTTGATCTTCGCCTCGCCGGTGGGGACACCGCCGGGAACGGTGAACTTCACCGCGCCCTCCGCCTTGAAGACCAGCGGGCCTTCGGCCGGCACCGGGGTCTCCGGGATCGGCAGCGCGATGGACAGCGGCACGCTCTGGCCGTCGCTCACGGTCAACGTCACGGAGGACTTGATGTCGCCGGAGACCTTCGTAGCACCGACCAGCCGCAGGCCGTCACCCGCGGCGGCACCGGCATCCACGTCCAGGCTGAACGGCACGTCGAGCGCGTCGCCGGGCTTCACGTTCGCCGGGATGTCAACGTGGACGACCGTCTTCACCGACTGCACACCGATGATCGGGAACTCACCGGAGAAGGTCAGCTCCTTGTCCGCGGCACTGGCCATGCCGGCACCGAACACACCCACCGCAACCGCGGCGACAGCGGTCAATGCACCCAACTTGGCCGCAGGGCGCGCGGCAGCCTTCAGGATACCTACTGACATTTTCGTTCCTTCCTCATCGAAAAGAAATGCAGAGAATCAACGTAATCGGCGGCAATTCGACCGGGTCGACCGTCCGCTGTGAAAACGCTAGCGCGCACAGGATTTTGTTACAAGGCCCTCGGTTGGTTATTAACAACGAGACAAAATAATTGTCATCCGGATATGGTCTGCCCGGTGGTGTTTGTCATGGGGGTTAACGTCTTGGCGCAGGTGGGCGCCTGACCGGGTGAGCCAGAGGGACGTGAAACCAGTTCACGCGGCCGCTTGTCCGGTCGCCTTGCGGCTAGCGTCAGTGCGCCCCGTTGAAGTTGACGCGCAGGGAGTAAACAGAACTCGACGCGGTGATGAAGAGTTCATTGCGGCGTGCTCCGCCGAAGGTGAGGTTGGAGCAGATCTCGGGCACGCGCAACTTGCCGATGCGGGTGCCGTCGGGGGCGAAACAGTGCAGACCGTCATGTGCAGCCGCCCATACCCGTCCGGCACTGTCCACTTTGATCCCGTCGAACGCCCCGTTGTCGCAGGTGCCGAACACCTCGCCGCCGGTGAGTGCGCCATTGTCGGACACGCCGAACACCCTGATATGGCTGGGATTCCGGCGCGTGTCCGCGATGTATAGCCGGCTCTCGTCGGTGGAGAAGGCGAGACCGTTTGGCCGCTCGAAGTCGTCGGCGACTATCCGGACCTCCCCGTCGGCCGGGTCCACCCGGTACACGTGGCAGGCACCGATTTCGCTTTCCGCGCGATAGCCCTCGTAGTCGCTGTCGATGCCATAGCTCGGGTCGGTAAACCAGATCGATCCGTCGGATTGTTCGACGACATCGTTGGGGCTGTTGAACCGGCGACCGCGATAACTCTCCGCGAGTACGGTCACGGTGCCGTCGGGCTCGGTGCGGGTGACCCGGCGGTGGCCCTGTTCGCAGCTGATCAGCCGGCCGGCCCGGTCCCTGGTGTGGCCATTGGCGTAGCCCGAGGGCTGCCGGAACACGCCGACCTGATCGGTCGTCTCGTCCCAGCGCAGGGTGCGATCGTTCGGGATGTCGCTGAACACGAGGTACCGGCCAGCCGGGAAGTAGATCGGGCCCTCGGTCCAGCGGCCCCCGGTGTGCAGGCGCCGCATCCACTTGTCGCCGTTGCAACGCGCGAACCGCTCGTCCAGCACCACGAACTCGGTCTTGATCAGTTCCACGTCGCCCCCAGGCTCGCCGAATGACGTTCGGGCTCTAGCTTGTCTCGCCGAACCTTATATCGTCAAGCATTCAAGGCTTCGAGTGCGTCGGCGAGGTGTTCACGGTGCCGGCGCAGGACTTCGGGGGTGATGCCCTTTTCGGCCGTGACCTGTGCGAGGCGGTCGGTGGCCACCCGGAGCACGGCGTTCATGGTGGCGGCTCGCACGCGAACGTCGAGGGTGTCGGCCGGGCGGCCCATGCGTTCGGCGAGCACTTCGGTGAAGGTGTCCTCCGAGCGTTCCCGGAGCACGAGGTAGGCGGCGCGCAGCGCGGGTTCGTCGTGCGTCATCCGGACTACGGCGAGCACGGCCTCGATGTCCGCGCCGGAGGACGACTCGAGGACGGGGGTGTAGGCCGCTCGCAGGTGCTCGGTCAGGTCGAGCTCGGCGGGCCAGGAGCGCAGGACCGTCTGGAACGCGTCGATCATCTTCGTCAGCAGTGGCTCCACGCAGCTTTCCTTGCTGCGGAAGTAGCGCCACAGCGTGCGTTCGGAGAGTCCCGCGGCCCTGGCGATCTGCTCGCCGGAGGTGGCGGCCACGCCCTGCTCGGCGAACAGCCGGACGGCGTGGCGGGAGATGTCCAGGCGTTGCCGTCGTCGTTGCTGGTCGCTCACCGGCGGCCGTCCCCGGCGGGGGTTGTCCGCTACGTCCTCCATCGGGCGATCTAAGCACGGAACATTAATGGCAGACGCTGCCAATAATATGTTACGTTCGGTAGGCCCGACCTCACCGGAGGAGAACCATGAGCGTTGCCGCCGAGCGTCCGCAGTTGCCCTTCGCCAGGCCGAACGTGCTCGAACTCGCGCCGCTGTACGAGGTGTTGCGCCGGGAAGCGCCGATCACCTCGGTCACCACTCCGGCCGGTGATCCGGCCTGGCTGGTCACCCGCTTCGAGGAGGTTCGCGACCTGCTCGGCGACAAGCGGCTCGGCCGGTCCCACCCCGAGCCGGAACGGGCATCGCGCATCTCGACCGCCGCGGTGCAGGACGGGCCCACGGGCAACTACGACACCGAGGAGGCCGACCACACGCGGATGCGCCGGCTGCTGACCCCGGCGTTCTCGGCCAGGCGGATGACCATGCTCTCCGATCACCTGCAGCAGCTCGTCGACGGCTTCATCGACGAGCTGCGCACCGAGCATGCCACCGCGCATGGCGGAGTGGTGGACCTGCATGCCGGGCTGGCCTTCCCGCTGCCGGTCGCGGTCATCTGCCGGCTGCTCGGGGTGCCCGAGAGCGACCGCGAGCTTTTTCACTCGCTGTCCGAGCGCATGGCCGACTACGTCATCGGCGACGACGCCCACCGGGCACGGGAGGAGTTCAGCCGCTACATGGCCGGTCTGGCCGAGACCAAGCGGGCGCGGCTGGGGGAGGACGTGCTCTCCGACCTCGTGCGTGCGCAGAGCGCCGACGAGAAGTACGACTACGCCGACATGGTCCGGCTCTGCGTCGGGCTGCTGTTCGCCGGGCACGAGACCACGGTCAACCGGATCGGCCTCGGCGTGCTGTTCCTGCTCACCCGCCCCGACCACTGGCAGGCGCTGATCGCCGACCCGGCAGGCCGGGTGAACGCCACCGTCGAAGAGATCATGCGCCTCGGCGCGCCTGGTGATCTCGGCCTGCTGCGGTACGCCCACACCGACGTCGAAGTCGCCGGGGTCACCATCCAGCGCGGCGACGCCGTGATCCTGTCGGTCAACTCCGCCAACCGGGATACCTCCGTCTACACCGACGCGGAGACCTTCAACCCCGACCGCGCGGAGCGCATGCACCTCGGATTCGGCCACGGCGCGCATTTCTGCATCGGCGCCAGCCTCGCCCGCACCGAACTGCGCGTCGTGTTCGAAACCCTCGCCCGCCGGCTACCTGGCCTGCGGCTCGCCAAGCCGCTGGACGAACTGGGAGTGCGCACCACCATCACCGGCGGCGTCACCGAGCTGCCCGTGACCTGGTGAGCGAGCTGTGGACTCGTGCTAGTGCGCCGAGACGAGGTCCGCGGCGCGCAGGGTTAGCGGATACGGCTCGGTGAGCACCACCGGCTCGTCGTCCTGCCCCTCGGCGGTCAGGGTGTAGGCGTCGTCCACGAGCCGGAAGCAGCTCAGCCGCGGGACGCCGGGGTCGATCACCCAGTAGTGCGGGCAGCCGGCCGCGGCCAGCCGGGCCGGCTTGAGGTGCAGGTCGATATGCCGGCTCGACGGTGACACCACCTCGACGGCGAGCACCGGGATGCCGACCAGCGCCCGCTCGGTGAAGCTGTCGCGGTGGCCGATCACCACGTCGGGGATGAGCACCGTGTGGTCGTCGAGCACCACGTCCACCGGGGCCGGGAGCACCTCGCAGTCCGCAGGGCAGAGCGGGGTGAGCGCGGCCAGCAAGCGCGCGACCACCCTCTGGTGCAGCGGACGCGGGGAGGGGCTCACTAGGAGTGTCCCGTCCACCAGTTCGTAACGGCGGCGTTCATCCGTGATCAGCTCCAGGTCCCGGCGGGTGAGACGGTCTCCGTGTGCGAACATCGGGACTGTCTCCATGCTGCCCCCAGGCCCTCGCCGGACGGAATCGACTCGGCAAGGGTAGTCCGTACGCGGTCCGCCGCGCGAACCGGACGGCCGTCCCCGGCCGGAGTATTCCGGTGTGGACGTTTCCCCCGCGGATCATCACCAAGCGTGCACTCGATGGTCCATCGTCGCCTGATTAGAGCAAGAGAAGTGTGCGTTACGGCCATTTGAGTGCAATTAAAGAATTCGCGCTTCGGTCTTTTCCGGTAATCCTGTGCGACATCCGGGGATCATCTTCTGGACGCCTGAGCAGGTCTAACGTCCCTCCGCGCCGGTACAGGAGAGCATGCCGGCGGGGTATCGGGAAACCGCCGAATGTACGGCCTGCGGGTCGTCGAACCTGTTGTTAAGCTGAACTTAACCGCCTCGGGGCCGCCTTGCGGCTGTGCTGTCATCGGAATCACGTTGAATTGTATTTTCCGCTATTCGCCCGGGGCGGTGATGTCCATGGCCACGGCTGTAAGCAAGCCGGTTTCGCTGTTCCGGCTCGACGGCGGCGCCGCCGAGGCCGAGCTGGTCTCGATCGAAGCTGGGCAGGTCACCAACGACACCGAGGTCGACCTGTCCGGTACCCGCGCGCGGCTGGTCGCCGGTCGGTTCCGCACGGAGGTGCCGCAGTGGCTGCCGCACGCGTCGGCGCTGACCGGCGCGGAGCTGGCGCTCTCGTCCGAGTTGCCGTTCGCGGTGCTGCTGGTGCCCCGGCCGCCGTGGACCTATGCGGTCACCTGGGGTGCGGGGCACTTGGTGCTCAACGACGAGCACATCGAGCAGGGCTTCGGCCTGCTGTTCGGCATCCGCCGCCTCGACCCGCTCGAACTCGGCCTGGTGGCGAGCGCGGCGCTGGACGCCTCCGCGCGGGCGACGCAGACCTCCATCCCGGGTGGCGGTGACCTCTCCGCGTTCCGGCTGGAGCCCTACGGCGACCTGGTCAACCGCCTGGCGGGCCCGGCCGATCTCACCGATCTGACCTACGGCAGGGTGACCGGGCGCAGGCACCGGATCCGGGCCGGGAACTCGGTGTGGTTGCCGCTGGCCAAGGAGCCGCGCGCCTTCCTCGCGGACCTGGACGCGGTCGGCGCGGTGGTGGACGAGCCGGATTCGCACTCGGCGCTCCGGTTCGTCGCGCAGACCAGGCCGCTGGACCGGCACGACCGGCTGCTGCCGACGCTGGAACGGCGGCTGGCGGAGACCCTCGGCGGCGCCGGGCACGGCCCGCTCGGGCTGGCCTGGCCGTCGGCCGCGGTGCACGACGCGGAGCAAGCCGGCTCGTTCCGGGTCGCCGGGTTGGGGCCGGGCGGGCCGTTCGCGGTGGCGGGCCGGCTGGAACTGGCGCACCTCACCGACCGGCTGGCCGAGATCGAGCCGGCGCACCGCGGCAAGGCGCTGCGGGCCGGGCGGATCGTGCCGTGCGCCGACGAAGCGGGCGAGGTGGAGGCCGGTGCGTCCATCCAGGTCGCCAGGTGGCTGCTGTTCGAGACCACCATCGACCACGTGCGGTACGTGTTCCACCAAGGGCGGTGGTACCGGATCGGGGAGACCTACGTGCGGCAGCTGCGCGAGCAGGTGACCGCGCTGCTGGAGCGCCGGTTCGACTGGCCCGAGGTGGCCTGGGTGCCCAGCGGTGCTCCCGACGACGAGCACCGCTACTGCCGCCTCGTCGCCGGCGAACCCGGATTTCTCTGCCTGGACAAGGATTTCGCCAGCACCCCGCTGCACCCGCGGTTCGAGCTGTGCGACCTGCTCGGGCCGGGCAACGAGCTGATCCACGTGAAATGGCTTGGCCGGGCGACCGCGGCTAGTCACCTGTTCACCCAGGCGCTGGTGTCCGCGGACGCGTTGAGCCACGAACCGGAGGCGCTGGCGCAGCTCGCCGGGAAGGTGGCGCCCGATCGTGCAGTCACCGAAGCGCCGCGCACCGTCGTGCTCGCCGCGGCCGGCCGCTCGTGGCGGATCGAGGAGCTGTTCACCCTCTCGCAGGTGGCGCTGCTGCGGCTGGACCGTGCGGTGCGCGGGATGCAGGCCACCCTGCGCTTCGCCGACATCCCGTACATCCCGAAGCAACGGCGGCACGCCAGGCCGGTCCGCCGCCGGGGACGCTCCTAAAAGGACAGTCCGGACGCGGTCAATGGTTCTGCTGGGTGGCCGCTGCCCAGTCCTCGGAGTGGGCCAGCCACCGCGCGACGGGGACCTTCTTGCGCGCGCCCTCATGGTCGACGGCGACCAGCCGGCCGCCTTCGGCCTCCAGTGCCTGGAACGGGTACTCGCGCCGCATCGTCCCGACCAGGGCGGTCACCTCCACCGCCGCCGGGCTCACCCAGAAGTACGGTCGCACCAGGTAGAGAATGCCGATCAGCATCGGCATCAGGCCGGTCAGTACCACCGGGCTGAACTCGCCGAGCAGATAGAGCCATACTCCGAGGAACTCGCACACGGCGCCGATCACCAGCAGCGCGACACCGACGACCGGGTTGTAGCGGACCTTCATACCTGCCTCCTGACTTGCCGGGTCCGGCAAGCATCCGCGGCATGGCGGGGAGGGGTCCCGGGCCGCCGCGTTCCCGCGAAGCCTTACGGAGCAAGGAACGGCCAGCCCGGCGCGAAACCGAAGATATTCCTTGACAAGAATATTCTCGCTAGTGAATACTTCGGTCATGGACGAGATTGCAGCAGCGCTGGGGGACGGCGCGCGGTGGCGCATCGTGGAACTCCTTGCCGAGCGGCCCCGATCTGTCGGTGAACTGGCTGAGCTGACCGGGCTGCGGCAGCCGCAGACCACCAAGCACCTGCAGACCCTCGCCCGCACCGGCCTCGTCACGGTCTTCCCGCTCGGGCAACGTCGCGTCTACGCGGCCGAGCCGGCGCCACTGGCGGATCTCGCGCACCGGCTGCGGGAACTGGTCGAGACCATCGAGGCGCACGAAGACGAGCGAGACGTGGTCGTGCGCTACCGCGCCGCCATCGAAGCGGAGTCCGCGGTCGCGGACCGGGAACGGTGGGCGGACGGGCGCACCTTCTCGTTCGAGCGTGTGCTGGCCGCGTCCCGCACCGCGGTCTGGCGGCACTGGGCCGACCCGGACTTGCTGGTGTCCTGGTGGGTCCCGCCGTCGATGACGGTCACCGGCTGCGTTCTCGAGCCGAAGCCGAGTGGTCGCGCCGCCCTCGAATACCGCGACGCCGAGGGACGGCGATACCGCTCCGAGGGACGGGTCCACACCGCGAAGAAACCCGAGCGCCTCGTGTTCGAGCTTTCGGTGCTGGACGCGGCCGGAGCGGTCTCGTTCACCGCCCACTACGACCTGACGCTCAGCACGGCCCCCGGCGGCACCCGGCTGCGGCTCGGCCTGAGCATCACCGAAACGGCCGTCGAGGCCGTGCCCTACATCGCCGGTATCGAAACCGGCTGGGGTCAGGTGCTCGACAACCTCGCCAAGACGATCGCCAAGGGAAAGGAAACAAGATCATGACCAACTCCGCGAACCGCAGGGTGACCGCGAACCTGGGCCTCACCCTCGACGGGCGGTACAACGGTCCCGGCGGTCCCGGCGACTTCAGCGCGTTCGCCCCGTATGTCACCACCGAAGTCGCGCGCGACCAGCTGACCCACATCTGGGAAGGCGCGACGACCGCGCTGCTCGGCCGGCTCAACGCCGAGGGATTCATGGGGTACTGGCCATCGGTCGCCGCGGACGAGAACGCCGATCCGCGTGATCGCGGCTACGCGAAGTGGTTGGTGGACACGGAAAAGGTGGTCCTGTCGAGCACCATGACCGAGCCGCCGTGGGAGCGCACCCGAGTGCTGAACGCCCCCGCCGCGGACGTGGTCACCGACCTCAAGGCCACCGGCGAGGGCGACATCCTCGTCAACAGCAGCGCCAGTGTGATCAAGGCGCTGCTCTCGGCGGACCTGCTCGACCGGCTGTACCTGATGATCTTCCCCGAGATCGCCGGGGGAGGGCAGCGGCTGTTCGACGACGGCCTGCCGGCTACGAAGTGGACGCTCACCCGCCAGGAGACCGGCGAACTGGGCGAGCTGGCCATGATCTACGACCGCGCCCGGTGACGGTTGCCGCTTTCCGTGGCAGGGGCGCCGTCGAGCAGGTCGTCTTCGCGGCCGAGGGTCCGCAGGTTCCACTTGATGATCACAAAGCGGAAGAGGAAGTAGTAGATCAGTGCGTAGACCAGCCCGATCGGGATGAGTAGCCAGGCCCGGCTGGCTGCTTCGTGGGTGGAGTTGAGTGCGAAGTCGATGGCGCCTGCGGAGAAGGAGAAGCCGAGGTGGATGTCGAGTGCGTTGACCAGTGCCATCGAGATACCCGTCAGCACCGCGTGGATGAGATACAACGGCCATGCGACGAACATGAACGCGAATTCGATGGGTTCGGTGATGCCGGTGAGGAAGGAGGTGAACGCGGCGGCGATCATCACACCGCCGACGACCTTCTTTTGGCTGGGTTTGGCGGTTTGCCAGATGGCGAGTGCGGCGGCGGGTAGGGCGAACATGAAGATGGGGAAGAACCCGGTCATGAATGCGCCGCGGGTGGGGTCGCCCTCGAAGAATTGGGTGAGGTCGCCGCCGTCGAAGATGAACCAGACCGGGACGTTGAGCAGTTGGTGCAGGCCGATCGGGATGAGCAGCCGGTTGAGCATGCCGTAGATTCCGCCGCCGACGACGGCGTTGCCGGTGACTGCTTCACCGAGGGCGTGGATGCCGTCGTTGACTACGGGGAAGATCAGGCCGAAGACCACACCGATCAGGAGTAGTGCGAAGGAGTTGATGATTGGCACGAATCGGCGGCCGCCGAAGAACGCCAGGTAGGGCGGCAGTTTGATGCGGTGGAACTTCTGCCAGAGGATCGCGGTGACCAGGCCGACAATGACGCCGCCGAGTACGCTGAAGGGCCACTTGATCGGCTGGAGCCACCACTTATCGTCGAACCCTTCGAGCTCGTCGATCGGTGCGAAGACCTGGACCACGCTGTTGAACACGACGAAGCCGACTACGGCGGCGACACCGGTGGAGCCGTCGCCTTTACGTGCGAAACCGACCGCGATGCCGACGGCGAAGAGCAGGGGCAGCCAGTTGAACAGCCCAACGCCCGCGGCGCCGAGCACGGCGGCGACCTTGTCCCAGCCGAGTCCGTCCTTGCCCAGCAGGTCGTCCTGGCCGAGACGGTTGAGCAGACCGGCCGCGGGCAGTGCGGCGATCGGGAGCATCAGGCTGCGGCCGAAGCGCTGAAGGCCGGGCAGCCCTTTTCCCTTCGCCCCTCCTGTGGTGGTGGCGCTCATGAGAAACCTTCCTGGTGCCGGAGGAAGCTCGGTGGTCGACGCCGGACCGTAGCCCGGTGGTCGGGGACCGGTCCCGCGCGACGCCGAGGTGCGGACGGGGCAGGATGGTCGCCGTGACCGAGGATGTGTGGGCGAACCTGACGGACCGCTTCGTCGAAGGCGCGTACGCGACGGTGAAGGGCCGGGTGCGCACCTATGTCCTGCACCGCCAGCTGATGGACCACCTGCCGCCGCCACCGGCGGCCGTGCTGGACCTTGGCGGTGGCGCCGGACACCAGTCGCTTCCGTTGGCACGCCTGGGTTATGACGTCGTCCTGCTCGACTCGTCGGACGCGATGCTTTCCGCCGCGGAGCAGCGCCTGGCGGCCGAGCCCGCCGAGGTTCGCGACCGCGTCCGGTTGGTGCCGGGACGCGGTGAGGACGCGCCCGCACTGACCCGGGACCGGCGATTCGCCGCCGTGCTCTGCCACGGCGTGCTGATGTACCTGCCCGACCCGGCCCCGATGATCGAGTCGCTGTCCGCGTGCGCCGCCGCCGACGGCATCGTGTCGGTGATGGCGCTCAACGCGGAGACCCTGGCGGTCCGTCCCGCGCTGGAGCACCGGTGGGACGACGCGAAGGCAGCCTTCCACGCTCGCGGGGAGCGCGGAGTGCTGGGCCTGGACACGCGGGCCGACACCGTCGAGGAACTCTCCGGCATGTTCGCCGAGCACGGAGTGCGCCCGGTGGCCTGGTACGGCGTGTGGCTGTTCACCGACTGGATGACCCTCGACGCCGGTGAGGACGAGCTGAACGGGATCGCCGAGGTGGAGCTGGAAGCCAGCCGTCGTGACCCTTACCGGCGCCTCAGTCGGGTGTTCCACCTCGTGGGGCGCAGGTAGCTTTCCTGCTCAGGCACGGTCAGCGCACGGCCAGCGCCGTCCGGACGAACCGGGCGATCGCCGGCGAGCGGCCGCCCGCCTGCCAGAGCGCCAGCGTCCGGTACGGCGCCGCGTCGGGGACCGGCCGGTACGTCACATCGGGCCGGACGTTCATCGCGGCCAGCGACGCGGGCACCAGGGCCACGGCCTGGCCGAGGGCGACCACGTCCAGCAGCTGGGCGCTGTCCCGCACGACCGGGCCGTCGGCGGGGCGATCCGGATTGCCCAGCCAGTAGGCCCGGTCGACCACCCTCGGGTCGCTCCACCGGGGCGCCGGCTCGTTGCGCAGGTCGGCCGTGCTGAGGACTTCGCGCCCGGCCAGCTCGTGTCCCGCGGCGAGCGCGGCGACGCGTGGTTCGGTCGCCAGTAGTTCGACTTCGAGGCCGCGGGCGTCGACGCAGGCCGCGATGGCCAGGTCCGCGCGCCCGTCCCGGACCAGGTCGGCCTGCTCACCGAATCCGCTCAGCACCACCCGGATCTCCGGCGCGTCCCGATCCGCCCGGAACCGTTCGCAGATCCGGAGCAGCAACCGCGTGGCCACCCCCGGTTTGGCGGTGACCACGAGGCCGCGGCCGGGAAGGGCGGCTTGCCGCGTCCGGCGTACCGCGGAGTCGAGGGCGCCGAGCACGTCGGCCGACTCCTTGAGCAGGGTTTCACCGGCCGGGGTCAGCGCCAGCCGGTGTCCGGTGCGGTCGAAGAGGTCGACACCGAGCCGGCGTTCCAGCTGCCGGATGGCCCTGGACAGCGGCGGCTGCGCGATGCCGAGCCGCTCGGCCGCGCGGGTGATGTTCAGGTCCTCGGCGACCGCGCGGAAGTAGCGCAGTTCGCGGATCTCCGGCTCCGGCATACCGCCAGGGTATGGGGCGGTACCGGATCGGTCTTTCCCTTCCGGCGCCGCGGCGGCTGGAGTGGTGGCATGAACGCGAACGAAGTAGCACTCGTCACCGGCGCCAACAAGGGCATCGGCCGGGAGATCGTCCGACGGCTGGCCGAGCGGGGCTGCACCGTCTACCTCGGCGCCCGCGATCCGGAGCGCGGCCACTCGGCCGTCGAGGAGCTGACGAGCGGGCCGGGCAGCGGACTGGACATCCGGTTCGTGCGGCTGGACGTCGGCGACGTGGCCTCCGTCGAAGCGGCCGTCGAAACGATCGAGACCTCGACCGGACGGCTGGACGTGCTGGTGAACAACGCCGGGATCATGGTCGAGTGGGGTGTCCGGCCCGCCGACCTCACGGCCGCGCAGCTTCGAGAAGTGTTCGAGGTCAACGTTTTCGGCGTGGTCACGGTGACTTCGGCCTGTGTGCCGCTGCTCCGCCGCTCCGGCAACCCGCGGATCGTCAACCTGTCCAGCGGGCTCGGGTCGCTCACCCTGCTGAGCGATCCGGAGAGCAAGCTCCCGGCTCAGGGCTTCCTCGCATACAGCTCGTCCAAGGCCGCGCTCAACGCCTTGACGCTGATCTACGCCAATGCTCTCCGCGAGGACGGCATCAAGGTCAACGCCGTCAGCCCCGGCCTGGTGCCGACCGACCAGAACGCGGCGGCGACCTTTCCCCGCGGCGACCGCAGCACGGCCGATGGCGCGGTCGTCCCGGTCCTGCTCGCGACGATCTCCGCCGACGGCCCCACCGGCGTCTTCCGCGGGCCGGACGCCCTGGACGAAGTCATTCCGTGGTGAGGCTTCAGATCGCGGCCACGATCGCTGCGGCGACCGCGAGGAGCAGGGCGGCGATGATGAGGGTGGTGGCGAGCCGGAGCAGCTTGAACTTCTTGGCGCCGAGCCTGGCCACGACGAGCAACCGTTCGCAGTGCCATTGCCGGGGATCATCCGCGATGGCCGCGAAGTGCCGGGTCAGCTCGGTGCCGGTCATCGACACGTAGGTGGTGAAGCCGCTCCCGCGCAGCCGCGGCCGCACGTTCCACAGCAGCAGGAGCAGGGCGAGGACGAGGAGGACGAGCGCGGCCCAGAACGTGAGCCGGGCCGCCGCCGGCACCGACGCCCGGGGCAGCACGGCCAGGCCGGCGGTCACGATCGGGCTGAACACCGCCAGCAGGATGCTGGTCTTGGTCTCCGTGCGCCCCAGCGCCGCGTCTCCCCGGCTCAGCTCGTCCTTGAGCAACTCGTCCAGCGACCAGCCTTCACGGTCGGCCGCGATCGCCTCGTTTCCGGTTCCTGCCATGCCAGCATGATGACCCAGGCCGTCCCCGCGCGGAGTGGAATCGGCCGAGTCACCTTGCCGGGTCCGCTCCGCCGAGGTCGGCGGTGATGGTGTCGGCGAACGTTCGGGCCTGAGGGCTGAGCGCGTCCCAGCGCCGATACGCCCAGCCGGCGGCCAGCGGTCGCAGGGCGGGGATCGGGACCAGCCGCAGGTCGGGGTGCCGGGCCGGGTTCCAGCCCGGCATGGTGGGCACGACGGCGCGGCCGACGCCGAGTTCGACCAGCAGGACCACGGTGTCCCAGTCGGCGGCGCTCGCGGCGGTGGGCGCGGTGATCCCGTGTTCGGCGAGCCGGGTGTCGAGCTGCTTGCGGGCGGTGGAGTTCTCCGGCAGCCGGATGTGCGGGATGCCCTCCAGACCGGCGAGTTCGAGGTGCGTGGCGCCGGCGAGCGGATCGTCGGCAGGGACGGCGAGCGACCACGGCAGTTCGACGACCTGGCGCACCTCGACCCCGGGGACCGGTGCGCCGATGGTGACGAACGCCAGGTCGGCTTCGTCGGCGGTGATCGCCGCGAGGCAGTCACGGCTGGAGACCCTGGTGCGGAACTCCAGCCGCACCCGCGGATAGCGCTGCCGGAAGGTGTGGATACCGCCGGTCATGAAGTGCCGGACCGTGGTGGCCCCGGTGGTGACCCGGACCTCGCCCGCGCTGCCCTCGGCGAGATCACGTGTCTGCCGGACGGCGGTGTCGATCTGGCCGAGGCCGGCACGCACCGCGTCCCGCAGCAGGCGACCGGCGTCGGTGAGGATGACCCCACGCGGTCGTCGCTCCACCAGGCTCAGGCCGATCTCCGCCTCCAGCCGCTTGACGTGCTGGCTCACCGCCGACTGGCTGCACGACAGGTCTCGCGCCACGGCGCTGAGGTTGCCCAGTTTGCACACGGCCAGAAAGACGCGAAGGTCCTCCAGAGTCACGATGCCCAAGCTAAACCTTGGGTCTTTCCAAGTAAACCCGAGAATTGACTGGGGTCTAAGGGATTGCGAAGCTGGCTGGCAGGGGGAGGGCGGCAACCTTGTCCGGCGCCGGGCAAGGTGCCGACCCGCCCGGAGAAAGGGGACCGTGATGGAACCGGACGCTTCGGTGGCCGTGGCGACCGAATTGCTGGCGGAACTCGGTGCCGGTGGCGTGGCGCATCCCGGCGGTACCTTGCTGGCGCACCTGTGCCGGGTACAGGCGCGGTTGAGCGATTGGGAGGCCAGGCCGGCGTTGCGGCTCGCGGGTCTGTGCCATGCCGCCTACGGAACGGACGGTTTCCCCACCGGGCTGCTGCCGCTGGCCGAACGTGACCGGCTCCGAGGAGTCATCGGCGACGAAGCCGAAGAGATCGTCTACGTCTATGCGGGCTGTGACCGGTCGAAGTCCTATCCGGCACTGGCCGGCGGCGGACCGCTCGTGGACCGGTTCTCCGGCAACGCGGTCCAGCCCGCCGGCCGGTTGCGCCGCGACTTCGCCGAGCTGACCGCGGCCAACGAACTCGACCTCGTCCGGGTGAGCACCGAGTTCCGCGAGCGGTGGGGTGCCGCGATTCGTGAGCTACTGCAAGGGTTCCGCCCCTTGCTCAGTGAACTCGCCCGGCGTGACCTCGACGATCTGCTGCCGGCCTGAACATCCGTCCGTCCTCATCGGGTGCGGGTGCCGAGGACGGGTTCGGACTCGACCAGGCCGACGTCGCTGGGTTCCTGGCGTTCGGCGAAGACGCGTTTGTGCTGTTTCGCACGCAGTTCCGGGTGGGCTTGGGCGGGTTTGGGGTAGCCGTAGCGCGCCCGGCCTTCGGCGGGGGTGAGCGTCTCGGGAGTGGTGGCCGGGATGCCGAGCAGGATCGGGGCCACCACGGGCATGGTCGAGGGGGACAGCACGTGCAGTGCGCCCAGTTGGAGCCAGCCGCTGATCCGGCTCAGCCGGAAGGAAATCCGCATGACCGGCACGATCAGCGCGTCCAGCAGGCGGCTCTGTCGGATGCCGGACATTTCGCGCATCCAGCGCGGCATGGACGCGTTGGTGGCGATGCGCAGGGCGGTGGTGATGATCAGTGTCGCCGGCCAGTACACCGGCGGCATCGGGGGCAGCATCACCTCGGCGTGCAGCAGGTGGTCCATGGTGGAGCGGGCGATCGGGGTGCCGGCCAGCTGGGGGCGCATCCGCTCGAAGTACGCGCGGACACCTTCGCGGTCGCGGGGGATGTCGGCGGGGTCGCAGGTCTGCAGTTCGGCCGCCGTGGCGCAGTCCGCCCAGTAACGGGCCTCCTCCTGCGGGCTGAGCTTGCCGGGGCCGTACTTCTCATAGGCGTACAGGATCGAGTGCCATGCGGTCAGGTGGATCCACAGCTGCGACTGGGGATCGTTGGCGTCGTAGCGGGCACCGCTGTTCGGCTCGATACCGATCCCGGTCGAATGGATCTTGACCAGGATGTCGGCGGCTTTCATGGTGTCGCGGCTGCCGGCGAACGCGACCATCGAGAAGTACCGCAGCGTGCGGTCGTAGCGGGCGCGCGGGCGGGTGCGGATCGCCTTGGTCGCGTCCACGGAGGCGATCAGTGCGGGGTCGAGCTCCTCGACGACGACCGCGCGCTGGAAGCCCACGGTGAGCGAAGTCGGGTAGGACCAGACCTTCCAGGTCACCGAGCCGGGGCCGAAGAAGCCGTTGTCGGTGTGCGGCTTGATCTTCAGGCGGACGTCCCGCGCGAGTTCCCGCAGGCGGGCCAAGGACTGCGGCACGTCGGCCTCGGCGCCGGTCGCCGAGGTCAGTACCGGCAGCAGCACCCGCAGCAGACCGAGCAGCAGCAGGCCGATCGCGCCGGTGCCGAGCAGGACCACCACGACCGACAGGAAGATCCACGCCGAGGGCGAGTCCCAGTTCAGGTCACCGGGGTAGCGGAGCACGCCGATGAGGGCGAGCACCCCGAACGGGACCAGCGCGGCCAGGCCGATCGCCCCGCGCCGCAGGTCGCCGTCCACCGTGGCGTGCAGGATCAGCAGACCGATCGTGACCATCCACACGCACAGCTCGCGCAGGTCCAGCACGCTCACCGGCCACGGCCACCAGGAGACGCCCTGCTCGGGGTCGGCGAAGAAGATCACCCCGGCGACGACCAGCCCGATGCCCTGGATACCGGAGATGACGCGTGCCCACCCCGGCATCGGCGTGCCCAGCGCTTCGGCGTCGTTGTCGAGCCGGCGGTTGAACTGCATCGGCAGCGTCACCACCGTGAGCAGCAGCGTGAGCCCGAGGCCCACCAGCCACACGCCTTCCACCGGCACCGTGATCGACACGCCGGCGATGTCGAGCTGACGCGACGGATTCAGGTCCCCGTCGTACAGGTTGGTGACGAGCAGGCTGCCACCGGCCAGCATGAGCGGGGCGAAGGCGGCGATCCGCGCGTTCACCCAGCCCGGCTCCAGCACGGCAAGTACGAACAACACCACAGCCGCGCCGAAACCCGCGCCCATCGTGGTGGCCGTGAGCGGGTTCGCCACGGTCCACGCGAACCAGACATCGGTCGCGCCGCTGCCCACGTACAGCACGAGGAACAGTGCCCCGGACAGCGGTATCAGCGGCCCGAACAAGCCGTCGCGTACGGCCGGATGCAGCGATTTGCCCGGCGGCTGCGGCACCTGCAACCGGTGCCCGGATACCTCTTCCGCCGATTCCGGTATGTTCATGGCACCTCCCCGAAGTTGACCGCAGTCTTCCATTCGGCCACGCGCTCCGGAAGTGGATCGGGAAAATTCCTACTCTAGGGTAGAATCGGCCGGTGTCGAGTGTCATCGCTGTGACAAGTGTGGCGCGAGCAGGTGCATCTTCCCAACGCGCGCTCGGCTGGAAACTGACATTTCAGCCGGGCATTCGGACGATTTCCGGTGGTAATACGGGTAATACGTAGTTCTTACGTATTTCTACCGACGCCGGATGTCGAGCGGATCTTCGCGGCATGACGTATTTTCGCAGGGTATCCGTTTGCGGCAGCCGAAGACCGGAAAGGACGCCATGGAAATCGCGGTTTCCGACGCACCCGAGCAGAGCCGGTACGAGGCAAGGGACGGCTCGGCACTGGCCGGCCTTGCCGCCTACCGGCTCACCACCCGCGGCCTGATCGTGTTCACCCACACGGAGGTGGACCCGGCCTACGAAGGCAGCGGCGTCGGTTCCAAGCTGGCCAGGGCCGCGCTGGACGACGCCCGCGAACGAGCGCTGCGGATCGTGCCGCGGTGCCCGTTCATCGCCAACTGGGTGACCCGCCACCCGGAGTACCAGGACCTCGTCTACCACCCACCGGCCACCGAGAACACCGATGCCGCCGATGCCACCGACCAGAAGCCGATCTGACCTCAGAAAGTTGGTTCCATGGAGCTGTTTCCGGCCATCCCCTTCGACCAGTGGCGCGACACCAAGACGACCGTGCACCTGTTCTGCCAGGTGGTGGGCAAGATCCGGCTGGCGGCGAGCCCGCGCCGCAACCACTGGTGGAACGTTCCCTTCCACGTCACCGGGCGCGGCATCACCTCCCGCCCGACGGGCCTTGCCGACGGCAACCCGATCTTCACCGTGGACTTCGACTTCGTCGACCACCGGCTGATCGCGTCCACAGTGGATGGACGTGCGGTGTCGTTCCCGCTGCCCGGCCACTCGGTGGCCTCGTTCTACCGCGACGTGCTCGAAGCGCTGGAAGCACTCGGCGTGCAGGTGGACATCGCCGACCCCACGCCGTTCGGGTTGCCGGAGAAACATCCGCCGTTCGCCGAGGACACCGGGCACGCCAGCTACGATCCGGTCTGGATGAACCGAGCCTGGCAGGTGCTCTCGCAGGTGAACCTGGTGCTCGAAGAGTTCGCGGCCGGCTTCTCCGGCAAGGCCAGCCCGGTGCACCTGTTCTGGCACAGCTTCGATCTCGCGCACACCCGCTTCTCCGACCGCCGCATCCACCAGCCCGCTGCCGACCCCGTCACCCGCGAGGCCTACTCACGAGAGGTGGTCAGCTTCGGCTTCTGGTTCGGTGACGACACCGGCGGTGACGCCGCCTTCTACTCCTACACCGCCCCCGAACCCGCCGGCCTTGCCGAGGAACCGCTGCACCCCACGGCAGCCGCGTGGACCACCAGCGGCGGCGGTCACCTGGCCCTGCTGCGCTACCAGGACGCCCGCACCGACCCCGACCCGCGGTCCGCCGTGCTCGCCTTCCTCGACAGCGCCTACCACGCCGGCGCCCGCCGGGCAGGCTGGAACGTGGACGACCTGGCCTGCCCCGGCGGCGTCACCGCCGCCGGGAGTCCGGGCCGCTGACCGTCTACTTCGGATGGTCGCGCCGGTGCCGCTGGGTCCAATTAGGACTCTCCGGTGACCGGGCTCAGCCGCCGGACAGCGGGGACACGTTGAAGCTGTAGTAGTCCTTGTGGGACTCCGAACCGCTGCCCTGGCCCGGCGGGAAGATGGCGTCGATGAACAGGCCGCCGCCGCAGTCGGGCTCGGCGAACAGGTTGAGCACCGAGTTGCCGGTGCGGTTCGCCAGGTAGTTGGCCTGCTCGCCGAGCAGGCCCTGGACGTTGTAGCACTTGCGCGGTTCCAGATCGTTGATCGGGACCGGGAACGGCACCGTCGGGGCCGACCAGATGGCGCTGTCGGCGGCCGGCGTCGCGCTCGCGTTCCCGGCCGTCCCGGTCAGCAACGCGGCGGACGCGGCCAGCACCACGGCGCCGGGCAGAACACGGTGGACCATCACGAAGTACCTCCCCTTTCAGGCTGAACCCGCTCCGGATCTTGCCAGAGGAGTGGACGGGACATGACCGGAACACTCAAACCGGGTCTGATCAGCGAGGGTTTGCGGTAACGCCCGCCGTCCTGGGCTCGATATCCCACTCGACACCATGGGGTGACGCACAGTGGGGGACTGCACATGCGAATCCGGGTCGTTCTGCTCGCCGCGGCGAGTGCCCTGCTGACCGTCATGCCGCTGGCTTCAGCGCAGACCAGCGAGGCCGGCTGCGTCTGGTCGGAAACGCCGATCCCTCCCGCGGATATCGTGGGGCTGCCGTATGTCGCGGGTGGCACTGGGCAGGGCGACTTCGCCGGCTTCGTGCAATGGGTGAGCCCAGGGGGCGAGTTCTTCAAGGACATGGTGCTGTGGAACCGCGACGGCTCGTTCGGCCGCAAGCAACAGCCCCCGGCCGGCTTCACGCTGACGAGTGCGGTGGACGAGAACAGTTCCGGCACCGTGTTGCTCTACGCGACAAGGCCCGACGAGCCCGGCTCCGAGATCTTCCGCTACCACGGTGGGCACCAGGGCCTGGGTGTCTACGAGCGGCTGCCCAGGCCCGAGGGTTTCGGGGCGGTGACGCCGGTGGCGATCAACGATCGTGGCGATGTGCTGGGCGAAGCCGACGACAAGAACGGACACTCGGCACCCTGGCTGTGGCCCGGTGACGGCGGTTCCCCGGTCACGATCACGCTGCCCGCGGACAACTCCTTCATCGCCGCCGACGACCTCGACAACGACGGAACCGCCCTGCTCTACCTCGCCAAGGGTTCGCACCTGTGGCGCGCCGGCCAGGTGATTCCCCTCGCCACTCCGGAGGGCTACCGGTTGACCTCCGCTCGCTCGATCCGCGGTGGAATCGTCGTCGGCTCCGCCCGCGCCCTCGACGATGTGGCCACGTACCAAGGTTTCCTCTGGATCGACCCCGCCAAGCCCCAGCCGATCAAGGACAGCGCCTTCGGCGACTTCGTCACCAGCGGCGGCATGGTCGTCGGCCGAGATCCCGGCTTCGCCCCGGCGGTCTGGCAGCACACGACCTTCGTGGACACCTTCCCGGCCAACGGTTCGCCGACCGCGGTCTTCGACGACGGCAGCATCCTCGGTGCACGTTCCGGCGGCTACTCGGTCTGGCGCGGCGCCTGCCCCTGACCGGTCAATGCTCGATCGGGGTGAGCATGCGGTGCGGCCGGTCGAGTGCGCTGGCGACGCGGTCGTCGCGGCGCATGGCGTTCCGTCCGGTGCCGGGGCGCACGATCAGATCGGCGGGCGGGGGAGTGTGGCCGCAGGCCGGGCAGTGGCCGTGGTCGTCGAGGTCGGTGCCGCAGGCGGCGTGGCTGAAGACGCGGGTGGGATGCGGTCCGGTGGTGTACTGCTCGCCCCACTTGGACAGGGTGAAGATGGTGGGCCACAAGGCATGGCCGGCGTCGGTGAGCAGGTACTCCGGATGTCCGTCGCGGTCTTCCCTGGTGAGCACGCCCGCGTCGAGGAGGGTTTCCAGGCGGGCGGTGAGCACGGCCCGGGAGATGTCGAGGTGCTCGCGGAGGTCGGTGAAGCGGCGCACCCCGTAGAAGCAATCGCGCAGGATCAGCAGGGTCCAGCGTTCCCCGACCACTTCGAGTGCGCGGGCGAGGTAACAGCCTTGCTGGTCGTATCCGGTTCCCAGTGCCACGGGTCCAGCCTACCCGGCATATGGTCTGTTCACCAGACCGATAGTGTGCAATGGTGGTCTGGTGAACAGACTGAGCATCGCATCCGGCGCCGGCCGGACCGTGCGGGAGCAGGGCACGCGCTTCGTGCCGGCGCTCGCGCTGACCTCGATCAGCACGTTCGTGGCCATGGTGGCCTACGCGGGTCCGCTGGGAAACGCGACGACGCTCGCGGGGGCGCTGCACGCCTCGCCGGGGGCGGCGACGTGGATCTTGAGCTCGATGAGCGTCGGACTGGCGGTCAGCTTGCTGACCGCGGGAACGCTGGCCGACCAGGCCGGTCGCCGGCGCGTCTTCGTGCTGGGGTCGGGCGTGTTCGCGGCCGGCTCGGTGCTGTGCGCGCTGGCGAGCGAGCCGGTGCTGTTCGTGACCGGCAGGCTCGTCGCAGGGGTGGGTGCCGCCGGCATGATCGCGACCGGGCTGGGACTGGTGGCTGCGGTGGTCTCTGCGGCCACTGAGACCACCCAGCGGACCAGGTCGGCCGCCTGGTGGGGAGCCAGCATGGGGCTGGGCATCGCGGCCGGCCCCTTGGTGACCGGCTTGTTCGACCTGACGACGTGGTGGCAGGCGACGTACTGGCTGCTCGCGGCGGCCGGCGTCGTCGTCGCGGTGGTCGCGCGATGGTGCTTCACCGAGACGGCGGCGCACCCGGAACGGCGACTCGACCTGCTCGGCGCCGCGCTGATGACCGCGGGGTTCGCCACCATGCTGATCGCCATGATCGAGGCGCGGCAGGGCGACGCCGTGGTCGCGCTGGTGTGCGGCGGGGTCGCGGTGGTCGCGTTGGCGGCGTTCGTGGTCAGCCAGAAACGCGGCCGCTCGCCGATGGTGCGGCCCGAGCTGTTCCGACGCGAGGGTTTCGCGGTGGCCACGGTGGCGGCGGCGAGCACCGGTGCCGGGGTGATCGCGCTGATGTCCTTCGCCTGCACCTTCCTCACCGCGGGCATGGGGCTGACCAGCCTGCAGGCCGCCCTCGCGCTCGGGCTCTGGTCGTTCACCAGCGCGGTGCCCGCCGTGCTCAGCCGCCACCTGGCGCCGCGACTGAGCGGCACCGCCCAGCTGACCATCGGGTTGGCCGCCACCGGGGCCGGACTGCTGCTGCTCACCGGTCTCGGCTCGGCCTCGACCGTGGGGCGGCTGCTGCCCGGCCTGCTGATCGCCGGCCTCGCCACCGGTGTCCTCAACAGCGGCCTCGGCCGGCAGGCGGTCGCCACCGTGCCCGCGGAGCACGCGGCCATGGGCACCGGGGTGAACAACACGGCCCGCTACCTCGGCGCCTCCATCGGGGTCACCGTCGTCACCATCCTCGCCGCCGGTCGCAGTGCCGACACCGCCGCCCAGTTCACCGGATGGAACCAGGTCACCGTGCTGACCGGGATCATCTCGCTCGCCGGGGCGCTGTCCGTGCTGGTGTTGTCCCGGCTGCCTAGCCGGTCGAACTGAGCATGCCGTTGCGCTTGAGGATCGAAAGGGCGCTCACCGTGGCGTAACCGCGCCATTCCAGGGTGGCCGCGGCGGAATAGTTGGCGAAGTCGACGAGCCAGCCTCCGTCGCGCTGCTGCCGGTCCGCGAGACGGTTTAGCTCGGCGTCGATCACGTCCGGCGCGAACAGGCTCCGCGCCGGACGGTCGGGCAGGGCCGCGAAATCCAGCGGACGCATCATTTCGTCCTCGGCGCCGCCGTCGACGTGCACGAGCCCGTTCTCGGGGAGGTAGTCGCGGAGATGGTCCAGCAGCTCGGTTGCCTCGGGATGGGTGTCGTGCGCGGCGTCGAGGAACTGCACGGCGAAGGCGAGCACGAGGGCGTGCGGCCGGTCATCGAGCTTGCGGATCGCGGACAGGCAGTACTCGGTGGCGCGGGCGAGCCAGGGGTGGGCGGCCACGTCCGGATCGTGCGCGGCGACGCGGTGGGCGGTCGCCGTGACGATCGCGGAGATCTGCAGCGAAGACACGTTCGGGTCGGCGTTCGCCCAGAACGGCGCGCAGCCGGCCGGATTGGTCACGGGCAGCGCGAAGGGCAACCCGCCGTCGGGCAGGGTCACCGAGGCAAGCCAGTCGCAGAGCTCGGTGGCCTGCGGGCTCCGAGCCGGGGTGATCTCCGCGAACACCTCGAACGCGTGCAGCGCCGGTCCGGTCTGGCTCTCCGCGGACCGCAGGTCGGGCTCGAGGCCCCAGCCGAAACCGCCGTCGGGGTTGCGATAGGCCGCGAGGGCGGCGAGGGTCGCCGCTGGATCGCCTTCGCCGAGCAGATGCCGGTAGCGGTGACGGTCGAGGAGCCGGGCGTGCGTGGCAAGGAAATCCGAAGCCAGGGAAAGGTCGACGTGCATGTGCCCCATCATGCGCGGGCGGTCACGGCCCGTCTTGCATGATTCGGACGTCCTGACCGGTTTCAGAGCCGTTCGATCCAGACGTCGCGGAACCTCGGATTGGCCCCGGGATCGCCGTGGTCCTGCAACCGGATCGAGCCCGGCGACGGGTCCTCCGGCCGCCCCGCTCCGGTGCTGCCGTCGATTGCCACATCGTCGTGTACCAGCCGGCCGTTCCACCACACGGTCACCCGTGCGTCGGCCACCTTGGTGCCGTCGCTGCCGAAGCGTGCCGCCCGGAACTCGATGTCGTAGGTCTGCCACGTGCGCGGCGCGGTTGCCGCGTTCACGTCCGGCGCCTTCTTGGTGTAGACCGCGCCGGCGTCGTTCGTCTTCGGCGCGGTGACGCCGAAGGACTCCAGCACTTGGATTTCGTAGCGTTCCTGGATGTACACCCCGCTGTTGCCGCGGGCCTGTCCGGTCACGTCCGGCGGGTAGTCCGGCTGGTACCACTCGGCGTGCAGCCGGAAGTCGCCGAACTTCTCCTTCGTGCGGATGTCCCCGCCGAGCGACTCCATCGAGCCGTCCGCCACCGGCCACGCCGCCGGGCCGCCGGCCGTCGCCTCCCAGGCGTCCAGATCCGTCCCGTCGAACAGGGGGATCCGCTCGGTGGGCGTTACGGTGATCTTGTCGAGGTTCACGTGGCCGTCGTCCTCGGGTTCGTAGACGAAGGCGATCGTGTTCGCGCCGGCGCGCAACGGCACCGATTCGACGTGGGTGGCCCACTGGTCCCAGGTGCCCGTGCTGGCGAGCCAGATCTGCTTCTGCTTCACGCCGTTGACGTACAGGCTCATTGATTTGGTCACCGGCGCCGGATCGGGGTTCGGCCCGTTCGCGTACCGCAGGGCAATGTCGTACCGGCCGTCCTGGCCTGCCCGGACGGCGAACGTGGTGCTGGTGCCCGGTTCCCAGTTGCGGTCGACGAATCCGGCGCCCGAATAGCCGGCGTGGTTGGTGTTGAAGCCGGTGCCGCCGGCCAGCGCGGCGGACTCCGCCTCGTACTCCGGCGGCGGCACCGAACCGTCCGGCAGCGTGTTGAGGGTGTACCACGCCTCCGTGCTCCACAGCTCGTCGCCGGACTCCGCGGCGAACGGGCGCGGGGAGTGCACGTACACCACGCGGCCCGGCCGCAGGCCGTCCACCATCAGCGTCACCGTCTTCCGGTCCGCCGACAGCGCCGCCGAGGTCACGTCGAGGGTCTCTTCGTCCACCTTGGGGCCGCCGTACTGCGGTGTCGGCACGTACCGCCACTGCGCGGCCTGGTACTTCGACGCCAGGTCCCGCGCGGTCTCCTCGGACAGCGGCTGGGTGTACTCGATCTCGAACCCGCCGTCGACCGCGCGCATGGCGAGCATGTCGAACGCGTCACTACCGCTGAGGGAAAGCTTCTGCAGGCCGTGCTTGAGCTTGCCGGCCTGTCCCCAGTTGCCGCCCGCGCCGATACCACCGGTGTAGATCGCGCCGTCCGGGCCGAGGCTGATCCGGCTGACACCGGACTCCAGGCCCTGCGTCATCCGGAACACCGCGCCCTGGTACTCGCCGCCGACCTTCTCCAGGTAGGCCCGTTGCAGCCCGCCGTAGGTCACGTCGCCGAAGACCAGCTGCCCGGCGAACACGCCGTTGGGCAGTACCACCGGGTTGCTCGGCGAGTTCGAGATCTCGCCGTGCGGCAACCAGAGCACCGGCTCGGTCACCGGCTTGCCGTCGAACGGGCCGTCGGGGTTCATGTGGTGGTTGAAGAAGCGGTCCTGCTCGATGCGCACCAGCTTCGACGTCGGCAGGTACGCGCCCTGGTTGTCGGTGACGAAGATGTCGCCGTCCTGGCCCCAGCCGATGCCGTTCGGCGTGCGCAGCCCACCGGCCACATAGGACACTTCACCGGTGTTCTTGTCGATCTTGAGGGTGCTGCCGCGGTTGGGCGCGGGCTGCGGGTCGGCGGTGGCGCCGCCGTGGTTCATCGCGATGCCGAGGCTGACGTAGAAGTACCCGTCCCGGTACAGCAGGCCGAACGCGAACTCGTGGTAATTGCCGCCGAACGGCCAGGTCGCGATCCGGCGGTACTCGTCGGTGACCTCGTCACCATCGGTGTCGACGAGCGCGGTCAGCCCCTTCTTCTCGGACACGTAGAGCGTGCCGTCGACGTACTTGATGCCCATCGGCTCCTGGAGGTCGCCGGCGATCTTCTTGGTCGTCACCTTCGACGGGTCGGTCGTGCCGGTGACGCCGTCGATCAGGTAGACCTCGCCGAGCACGGTCTCCTGCGCGCCGCCCCAGGTGGAGATGGCCATCCTGCCGTCCGGCAACCAGTCCATGCCGGTGACCTGCGGCTCGAAGCCCGCGGGGCGCAGATCGGTCAGCGTGTAGCCGGGGTGCACCCCGGTCAGCGGCAGCCCGTCGCCAGGGGACTCCGTGACGCCCTCGCACTGCTTGCGCCCGGGGGAGGTGACCCGCGTGACGTCGGCGTCAGTGCTCAGCGCCGAGTTGGGTACGACGGAGAAACCGCTCGCGCCGGGCGGTTTCCATTCGAGCCTGAGCCGCTGGTCGAAGTCCGCGTCGAAGTGATCGATGCGCAGCGGCTGGTAGCCCTCGGCAAGCTCGATCGAACCGTCCTTCGGGGTCGCCCCGTGCCGGCCGCCGTGGTCGATGACCTGTGCGCCGCCGACGAGCAGCCGGGCACCGTCGTCGCTGGTGAGCCGGAAGTCGTACTTGCCGGCGGTGTCGATGTCGAGGTAACCGGTGACCTCGGTGACGAACCGGTCGGTGATCCCGAAGTGCTCCGCGGAGGACCAGTCGATCGTCGGCATGAGCTTGTCGATGTTGGGCGTCTGACTGGGTTTGAGCGTGCAGTAGTGCTCCAGCGGGACCTGCACGTCGAACACCCGCAGCGTCACTCCCGGTTCCTGCGGCGGGATGTCGGGCTGCGCGAGGGCCGGGGCGGGAAGACCGATGGCCAGAACTACGGCGAGCAGGGCGACGAACGGCCGCATCGGCCTTCCTCCTCGGGCAGGGACGCGGCCCGCGCTCCGCTGCGCGAAAACCGCCTGCTCACAGCTAACGGCGACTTTTGCGCAGAGTCAACAAAAGAGGAAAGGAAGCTGGGGAAAGTGTCAGAAATCTGGCGAGACCTGGGGTGAGCCCGCCAGCGGTGTGGTGTCGAGGTACTTGACCTCGTAGACGCGCTCGGTGAACTTCCAGCCGTCCGCGGTGCGCTGGTAGCGGTCGTGGAACAGGGCATAGTTGACAATGCACCTGCCGTCGCGCTGGCGCCCGATCTCGTAGATGTAGTCGCGGCCGGACGCGGTGTCGCCCTCGAGCTGGATCACGCCCGGATGGCTGTTCTGCACGAAGTACTCCCAGTGGTCGCCCAGCCGCTGGAACCCGGCGCGGATCTCCTCGCGGCCGGTGAACTCGACGTTGACGTCGGGCATCCGCCACACCGCGTCCTGCGTGAACAGCGACGCGAGGCGGTCGTAGTCGCCCATGTTGGCCGCGTCGGCGTGTTCGCCGTGCAGTGCCCCGATTTCGACGCGGTCGGCGATGGCCTGCAGATCGCTCATCGGCTTTCCCTTCTGCCACGCGAACCCCGGTGGGTTCGTCTCAGCAGTACGACGGCGCAGCCGCTGGGAATGTCAGGTGTCGACGACCTCGCCGGTACTGGCACCCATCCGTGGCCGCGGTCACACCGAATGCCGGGGGATGAGTTCACCTGGCATTTCGCGAACGAAGAGGAGCACACAGTGTTCGGCAAGAACTTTGCGGCGAAGATGATCAATCGGAGTGCGGAGAACGAGTCCGACCGCCGTGGCCGCGGTGGAGGTGAGTGACGGTGCGGTTCGTGACGAAGACGGCCCGCCAGTACGCCCAGGAGATCGCCTCCGACGAGCGTCAGCACGTGGAGTTCCTGCGCACCGCGCTGGGCTCGGCCGCGGTCAGCCAGCCCGCGATCGATCTGCGGGCCAGTTTCACCGCGGCCGCGCAGGCCGCCGGTCTGGTGAAACCCGGGCACACCTTCGACGCCTTCGGTGGAGGCGTATCACGCCGCCAATATCCGCAGCGCGATCTTCGAACGGCAGACCGGGCTGCTGGGCACCGGGCTGCTCGGCCGCGACCTGAAGGAGGCCACCGTCAAGCTGTCCAAGGCGCGCGACAGCCTGGACGGCTCCACCGATCTGGACCAGGGCGTGGTCGACAGCAGGCGCCAGGCCAACATCGTGCCCACCGACGGCAACGGCATCGCCTACAGCCGCAGCACCGGCCAGGTCCTCAACATCGTCTACCTGACCGGCAAACAGGCCACGTCGGGCGGCTTCTTCCCCAAGGGCGTCAACGGCGAGATCAACACCAGCGCCGCCAACGCCTGAGCGGGAACCGCGCTAGGGCAGACACGCGCTAGAAGGGTGGTGGGTCGTCGGCGGTTTTCGGTGGTGGTGGGTCGAGAAGTGGCTCCGGTCTGGTGGTGTAGGTGCGGCCGGTGGGGGTGGTGACCGTTAAATCGGCCGTGTCGGGATCGAACTCGAATTGCCAGCCCGGCTCATCCTTCAACCGGTGGTGGTGACGGCACAGGCAACACAGGTTGTGCTCACAGGTGGCCCCGTTTTCCGACCACGCCGTGCAATGGTCCGCGTCGCAGCGTTGCGCGGGCCGATTGCAGCCCGGTGCGCGGCAGGTGCGATCACGGACCCGGACCAACTCGGCCAGATCGGCTGGTGGCCGGTACCGCTTGCGGCCGAGATCCCGGACAGTGCCCGATACCGGATCGGTCAACACCTTCCGCCACACCGAACCCGGCTGGTTCATGAGCTGACGACCCACCTCCCCCGGAATCGGACCATGACCGACCAGCTCGCAGCCGTCATCACGGATACCCAACGCGGTGTCGAGCGGGATATGGATGAACACCTGAGCGGCCAAGCCCTCCCAGCCCTTGCCGAGCAGCAACTCCGCCAACACATCAGCCCGCAACTGATCCATCGTGCGAACCTCATCGCCACCGCGAAGCTTGCGGGCCAGCATGTCGATCCGGGCATAGACGGCGGTCGCGATCTCAGCCGGGAGATACGCCCACAACGACGCCATCGCATCCGGCTCATGATGCAACTCGACACGGCGCTGCTTGCGCCGAGCCTCCGCCCGCGCCCGCTGCCCTTCCGGATCGAGACTCGCCACCACGCGAGTGACCGTTTTCCGCCAGTTGCTCGGATTCTTCTCGCCGATCCGATCGGCCAGGATTTCATCGGCCTGACGGGCCAGTTCGTCCGACAATACCGCTACGCCATCAAAGGCTTGACGGGCTTTCTCGATATCCAGCTCGCCTTCGACCATCGCCGCCAAGAGGCACGGCATCCGCGACACCAGCGCATCGGCCAACGCGACCCGGGTCGCGGTCGTGTCACGGGACAACCGCAACTCCGGCGCCAACTCATCGGCCACCCACCGCGCCCCACCGCGGGCCCGGCTGACCTGCGCGATCGCCCGTGCCTGGATCGCCTGCGCACGGCAGATCACCCGCCGCGCGGAGATCACCACGCCCACCGCCTGGGACGGGTCGAGGTGCTCGATCGTCGACTCACGCAAACCGAACAACCACTCCGGCGAAAGCGCACCAAAATCAACCTTCGGGGCCATCCGCAAAAGAACACAGGACACCAGAACCTCCTCAGTTCTGAATACCCCTCCACAATACCGCCGCCCCCCGACAGAAAACGCCAGATGCCAAACACGAAAGAGGGAACAAATCATACCCGCCAAGAGCGACAGGATCCGCCAGACAGGGACTAGGCTGCGTTTTCATCACGAGGCGAGCCATTTCGTCACGCGTCCCGCGAGCGGAGGCCGACTGCGCGGCGGCGACGAGACCCGGTGCCGCGACGAGCCCACGCGGCGTGTGGTTGATCAGTTCCTGATCGGTCCGGGCATTGCAACAGGTGCAGTAGATACTCGTGCGCGCTAGTGCAGCCGGCTGATCTTCTCCTCGATCAGAACGGCGTTGCGCCGCACAGTCGCGGCCGCCGCCTGGCCGATCGAGACGCCGAGTGGATCCATTTGACCTCAAGTCGCCTTGAAGAACCAGGATCTGAGCTGAGGTTAGGCACGCCTTGGCATCAGGAGGGGTCAGACACATGAGCACCACAACAGGCACACCCGCGGACGCTGATCAGGCGGCCGGACTCGCGAAGGCCGGGGCACTGGCGCGCCTGCTCGCTCCGATCCGGACCCACCTGGTGGTCTGCGCGATCCTCTCGACCCTGAGCGCGGCGGCGGGGATCGTGCCCTACATCGCCGTCGCCGAGATCGCGCGGGCCCTGCTCGACGCCCCCGGCAACGCCGCGGCGGCGTCCGCGACCGTCTGGACCTGGGTCGGCATCGGTGCCGCGGGCGCCGGCGGGTGGCTGCTGCTGTTCGTGCAGTCCTCTCGAATAGGGCACTACGCGGACGCGGCGATCCTGCACGATCTGCGCACGCGGATCGTGCGCCACCTCGGTGCGCTGCCGCTGGGCTGGTTTCGCGCCGCGGGCTCTGGCCGGGTCAAGAGGGCGATGACGGGCGACCTGGAGGAGATGCACGAGGTCATCGCGCACGCACTGGGGCAGCTGACCGGGGCGGTCACGGTGATGGTCGTCGGGGCGGGCTATCTGGTCTTCGTCGACGTCCCGATGGCGCTGATCGCGCTGGGCGTACTGGGCCTGATGGGGGTCTTCTACCGCGTCTCGATGCGGTCCATGACGACCCACATGAACCGGCTGGTCGCCGCCGACGCGCGGATCAGCGCCGCCAGCGTGGAGTACGCCGACGGAATCCAGGTGGTCAAGACGTTCGGCACCGGCGGCCGCGTGCTGCGCCGCTTCGACGACGCCGTGGACGAGCACACCCGGGCGTTCGCGGCGTGGGTCGCCGAGGTGCGCTACAGCTCGGCGGCGTCGCGGCTGCTCGGTTCGGAGATGGCCGTGCTCGCCGTGGTGACGGCCGCGGGGCTGGCCTTCGTCGCCCGCGGGTCGCTCGCCGTCGCCGATCTTGTCGCGTTCCTGGTCGTGGCGATCGGGCTGCCGAACTCGATCCTCCCGGCCGTGACCGCATCCCAGGGGGTGCGCAAGGGCCGGATGGGCGCGGCCAACATCGAGCGGCTGCTGTCCCGTTCGCCGCTGCCCGAGCCCGAAAGCCCGCAGACACCGGGTGGTCACGGCGTCGAGTTCGACCACGTCTCGTTCTCCTACCACGGCTCGAACAACGCGGTCGATGGGGTCAGCGCGGTCTGTCCACCTGGGACGGTGACCGCGATCGTCGGGCCGTCGGGTGCCGGCAAGACGACGCTCGCGAGCTTGCTGCCGCGCTTCTACGACGTGTCGGGCGGCGCGATCCGGATCGGCGGTGCCGACGTGCGCTCGATCGGCTCGTCGCGGCTGCTTGCGTTGATGTCGTTGGTGTTTCAGGATGTCGCGCTGCTGCGGGACAGCGTGGCGGAGAACATCCGCATCGGCAGGCCCGAAGCCACCGACGAGGAGGTCCGCCAGGCGGCAGCGGCCGCGCACATCCACGACGTGATCGAGCGGCTGCCCGATGGGTACGAAACGCTGCTCGACGCGGGCGGCGGCAGCCTGTCCGGCGGTGAGCGCCAGCGGCTGACCATCGCGCGGGCGATCCTGTCCGGGGCGCCGATCGTGGTACTGGACGAGGCGACGGCCGCGCTGGATGCCGACAGCGAGGCGGCGGTTCAGGACGCGCTGGCCACCCTGGCGGTCGGCAAGACGGTGCTGGTGATCGCGCACCGGCTGCACACCATCGCCGGCGCCGACCAGATCCTCGTGCTCGACAACGGACGACTGGTCGAGCGAGGCGGCCACGACGAACTGCTCGCGCGAAACGGGCTCTACGCCCGGATGTGGGCCGCACAGGAAGGGGTGCTGGCATGATCCGCCGGATGTACCGGCTGTGGCCGGAACCGAGGCTGCTGGCCCGTTTGTGGTTGCTCACCGCGGCGCAGGCCGTCCTGCAAGGGCTGCTGCTCGGCCTGCTCGTCCCGATCCTGCACGCCGTCGTGCGACCCGAGCCCGACGTCGCCGCGGCCACGCCGTGGCTCGTGCTCGGCGCGGCCGGCGCGCTCGGGTACGCGGTGCTGAGCATCGTCTCCACCCCGGTGGGCTTCAAGGCGGCGGGCGCACTCGCGGCGCAGCTGCGGCGGCGGTTGATGCGCCATGTGAGCACGCTGCCGCTGGGGTGGTTCACCGCCGAGCACAAGGCGCGGCTCGCGCGGGGAGTGACCGCGGACGTTGGCGACGCTGCGCAACTTGCCGTGACGGTCGCCGGGCCCGCGATCACCTCGACGCTGCTGCCCGCGACGGTCGTCGCCGTGACGTTCGCGGTGGACTGGCGGATGGCGCTGCTGTTGTGCGCGATCGCGCTGGTCGCGCTGTGGGCGCTGCGGCGGGCCGCGCGGATCGCCGAGCTCGCCGAGATCGAGCTGGAGCGGGCGTCGGCAGGGGTCGCCGGCAGGGCGATCGAGCTCGGCCAGGCCCAGCCGGTCCTGCGTGCCGCCGGTCATGCCGACGGCACGCCTCGGATGCGTGCCGCGCTCGTGGACCACCGCGAGACCTACCGCGACGGCATGCGCCGCGCGCGGCGGCCGTTCTTCGGCTACACCGCCGTGATCGTGGGCGGATTCGTCGCGGTGCTCACGCTGGCCGCCGGCCTCGCGCTCAGCGAGCGCATCGGGGTCGCCGAGGTGATCGCGCTGCTCGTGCTGGCCGCCCGTTTCCTGGAGCCGCTCGGCAACCTCATCGACCTCATCGGCGCCCTGCGCGCGATGACGAACAAGATCGCGCGCATCGAAGGGCTGCTGGCCACTCCCGCGCTGCCGGTGCCGGCCGACCCGGTGCGCGAGATCGGCGAGGCCGACGTCGAGTTCTCGAACGTCAGCTTCACCTACCCGGGCGGTGACGCTCCCGCGCTGAGCGGTGTGTCGCTGCACTGCCGTCCGGGCACCACCACCGCGCTGGTCGGCCCGTCGGGCTCCGGGAAGACGACGGTGACTCGGCTGATCGCACGGTTCTTCGACGTGGACTCGGGAGGGGTGCGCGTCGGCGGCGTCGACGTTCGCGAACTCGAGCTGGGCATCCTGCTCGACGAGATCGCCATCGTCTTCCAGGACGTCTACCTGTTCGACGACACTATCGAGAACAACCTGCGCCTGGCGCACCCGGAGGCGACCTGGGACGAGCTCGGGGAAGCGGCCGGCGCGGCGCGGCTGGACGAGGTGATCGAGCGCCTGCCCGACGGTTGGCGCACCCACGTGGGCGAGGCCGGCGCCCAGTTGTCGGGCGGTGAGCGCCAGCGCGTCGCGATCGCACGGGCCATCCTCAAGCGGGCCCGCATCGTGCTCGTCGACGAGGCAAGCTCCGCGCTCGATCCCGAGAACGAAGCCGCGGTCACGCAGGCCATCGCCAACCTCGGCGACGACCCCGGCCGCACGGTGATCGTGATCGCGCACCGGCCCGCCACCCTGGCCGCGGCGGATCACGTGATCTCGCTCGACGGCGGCCAAGTCGTCGAGTCCGGCACGCCCGCGGAACTGCTGCAAACGGGTGGGACTTTTGCTCGCCTCAACCGTCAGTACGAACGGGCACGACACTGGCGCATTGCCAACTCCGCTCGCGGGTGAAAATTTGTTTCGACGCTTCTCAAAGACTCGCTCATGGGGTAGGAAAGACAACTTCCGGCAGACCCCGAGCGAGCACGAGGAGCGGATTTGTCCGCCGACGATCCTGTGGAAGACGTTTCCAGACAGCGAAAACCCGCACGAAAATTTCCCTGGACGTGGACAAGATTCACCGCCTTGATCGCGGTCGTGGTGCTGGCCATCGCGGTGATCTTCATCAGTTTGTGGTGGCAGCAGAAGCCGTCGGTGGACGATCTCATGGAACAGGCCCACCTCAAGGGAAAATCCGAACTCGTCATCGGCGTGATGGACGATGTCCCCGGCGCCGCGGTTCGCGATCCGACCGATCGGTATGTCGGGTTCGAAATCGAAATCGGCTATCTCGTCGCCGCGGACCTCGGTTTCCGCCCGCACGAGACCCGGTTCCTAACCGTGGAGAACGAGGACCGCAATCGGATGCAGGCCAGGGATGGAGACCGGCACACGATCGTCGATCTGGTCATCGCCGTGTACAGCATCACCGAAGAGCGGGAACGCGACGACAGGGTGAGTTTCTCCGCCTCGTACCTGGACACCGAACAAAGCGTGCTCACGCTGCGGGAACATCCGCCGGTCCAGGACCTCACCGAGCTCAGGGACAAGCCGGTGTGCACGCTGAACACGTCGACGTCCAAGAATCCGCTGCAAGAAGCACGCGCCGAGGTGATCAACAAGAGCAAGATCAGCGACTGCCTACCCGGCCTGCACAGCGGGGAATACGAAGCGGTCAGCACCGATGCCGCCATTCTGGCCGGCTTCGTCGCCAAGGAGCCGGACCGGCTCCGCCTGCACGACATCGGGCTGTCGGCGGTCGAGTCGTACGGGATCAACACCGGCGGCAATGAGCCGTTGCTTCAACTGGTCAACCATTCCCTATACGGGTCCCGCAACGATCCGGAGGACAAACGCTGGGAAGACGCCTACGACAAGCACCTTCGCCCGCTGGAGGCGGCCGGTCTACCGCAGCCGGTGGCCATTGACAGACAGCCCGACGTGGATGAGGTGGAGGTTCGCCAATGGCCGTGGGAGAGGCTGCCCGGCATGATCCTGATGCTGGCCGCGATGGACGGACGGTGCCGGGTGCGGAGGCGCGTGGTTTCCAATGGGCCTTAGCGCTCCTGCCCGCGTTCCCGATCGTGCTGCTGGTCCTGCGGCTGTGGCATCTCAGCCGGCAAGACCTGCACACCATGCTGCTGCTGGTGCAGAACGTGGGCCCGCTCGATCTGGTCAGCTCGCTGGTGATCACCCTGATGTGGGTGCCGCCGGCGTTCCTGCTCGCCGGGCAGATGCTGGGCCTGCTCTACATCGTGAGCGCCGCCGACCGGCGGGACTCGTGGCTATCGAAGACCACCGACCGGACCCGGGACTGGGTGCTCGCGGTGACCGCGATGTGGGCGGCGATCGCCTGGGAACTGCGGTTCCTGCCGGCACTGCTGATGTTGACCCTGGCGATCGTGGGGCTGACCGTGCGGCGGCGCCATCCAGGGCGGCCACGGCTGATCCGGGCGGTGTGCGTCGTGCTCCCGCTGGTGGCCGCGGCCGCCGAATACGCCTGGTTCGGCCCGGCGATCGTGCAGGCCGTGTCCGACGGGGAAACCGTGCTGGTCCTGCTCCTGCTGCTGCCACCGATCCTGGCACCGCTGCTCACCGGCCCGATTCCGGCGAGGGTGGCCAGGGCGGCCACCCACGCGCCTGCCGCGGGCGCCGCACTGCTGGCGCCGTTTCTGCTGCTCGCGCTCTTCCTTCGGGCGCCGGTGCTGCCCTCGGTGGCACTCGAACTCACCACCGAACCAGGCAGGCCCGCGCAGATCGTGCTCGGGAACGTGGTCAGCGTGGACGACACGATGACCACGCTGCTGGATGACCACGGCGCGGTCCGGTTCGTGGCGAATCGGGATGTGGCGTCGAAGGCCCTGTGCCAGGGCAGCGAACGGGTGCCCAGCAGCGCGGTGTCGGCGCACCGGTGGCAGGTGGAGGAGTCGGCGCTGGAATGGCTGCTGCCCTCGGCGGAGCCGGCGAGCGGGAATGACTCCCGCTGCGCCGGCCGTCCACTGCTACCGTCCGCCCGGTTGGGTGACTCCTAACGGGTGGAGTCGTGGGAGAGGGTTTTCATGAGCAGGGACACGAAGTGCTTCATGTCGGCCACCAGGCAGGGCAGCTGGCCGTGTTTGCCGGTGCAGCCTTCCGCCCAGCCGCCGCCGTCGCCGTAGTCGACGAACGTGTGCGGGATGCCCGCCGCGACGAGGTGGTCCCGTGCGACGAGGTTGGTCGCCCGCGCCCGGTTCTCGACGATGGCCCCGACCGGGTCGACGGTGAGGTTGCCGCCGTCGCCGGTGTACATCGCGACGCCGGTGCCGCGCAGCGAGCCGACGTGCTGGGCCGGGCTTTCCGCGTTCCACACGCCGTCCAGCGGCCACACCGGCGGACCGAAGATCGCGTCCATCGGAACCGTCGGCGCGCCGCTGCCGGGCAGCTGCGTGGTGGCCACGACCGCCGCCCGCTGTTCCTGGTTCAGCAGATCGAGCCCGCCGGAGAAACTGCCGACATAGCCGAACAGGTCCGGCCGGTGTTCGGCGTAGTGGAACGCGCCGAAGCCGCCCATCGAGTGCCCGGAGATCGCCCGGCCGTCCCGCGCCGGGATGGTCCGCAGGTTCGCGTCGATGAACGGGATCACCTGGTCCAGGTGGAAGGTCTCCCAGTTCTGCGGCGCGAGCGCGGCGGGCGGGTTCACCCAGTTCGAGTACCAGCCCCGGCCGGAACCGTTGGGCGCCACCGTGATCAGCGGCACCCCGCCGGCCGTCGACTCCTCGAACATCCGCTGGTTCGCCACCGTGTTCGGCCGGTCCGGGTGGCCGTGCAGGTGGTACTGCACCGGATAGCGGGTGCCGGCGGACTGGTCGTAGCCCTCCGGCAGGGTCGCCATCATCGTGTGCTCGCCGGAGACCTGGTCGTCCAGCACCGAGTACGCCGGCACCTGGCCGGTCCGCACGGTGAACACGAACGTGCGCTCGCCTTCGTCCACCCACTTCGGCTGGCTGACCACGGTCAGCCCCTGCCCGTCGGCGAACACCGGCGGCGCGCTCGCGGCCAGCGCGGTCGGTGCCGCACCGACCAGGCCGAGCACGGCGGCGAGCGCGACACCGCAGGCGGTCAGCCGCCGGATCACGACTTTCCCTCGCACAGCGCGGAGTTCGCCACGTCGATCGCGGACGGTTTCGAGTCGAACCGGTTCGTGTTGGTGACCACCGACGCGAACCGGCCGTCGTCGGTGACCAGCGTGATCGAGTAGTGCCCGGTCGGCAGGGAGCCGTTGTGCCCCCATGCCACGCCACCGCAGGACAGGGGCAGCTTGGACAGCGCGAGCCCGTACGCGTCACTCGGCGGGAAGGTCCGGCGCATCTCGGCCAGTGCGGCCGCCGAGAACACCCTGCCGCCGAGCAGCGCCCGGTAGAACTCCGCCAGATCGTCCAATGTGGACGCCATCGCGCCGGCGGTGCTCCAGAAGGACAGCTCGGTCGCGGTGGTGGCGTCGACCCAGAAGAAGAACGGGCCGACCCTGGTGCCGAGGTAGCCGGGCAGGTACGGGTCGGCCAGTGCCCGCACCTTCGGCGCCGGGAACGACGTTTCGGCCAGCCCGAGCGGCTTGATGATCCGGTCGGTGATCGCGTCGCCGGCCGACTGGCCGGTGATCCGCTCGATCAGCATGCCCAGCACCAGGTAGCCGACGTTGGAGTATTCCTGTTTCGTGCCGGGCGGGAACAGCGCCGGCTCGTCCATCGCCGAGCGGACCAGTTCGGCCAGCGGGTAGGTGCCGTCCGGGTTCGCCGCCGCGTCGCGGATGTCACGGACGATCCCGCTGGTGTGCTGGAGGAGCTGGCGCACCGTGATGACGTTGCCGTCGTAGGCCCCGGTGACCACGCCGGGCAGGTACCGCCCGATCGGCGCGTCCAGCTCGACGAGCTTGGCGTCGACGAGCTGGAGCACCACCGCGGCGGTGAACGTCTTGGTCTGGCTGCCGATCCGGAAGTGGTCGTCCTGGGTGAGCGGCCGGTTCTCGTTGATCCTGGCGGTTCCGGTGGTCAGCGTCCACGCGTCGGCGGCGTTGCCGGCGTGCACGGCCGCCCCCGGCCCGGCCTGCGCCAGGTACTGGTCGAGCACGGCCTTGGTCGCGGCGTGGTCGGCCTGTTCGGCGGCCGTCGCCACGGGTGTGCTGACGCCGGCGGCCAAGACGAGCGCGACCCCGCCGGCGACCCCGCTGAGCCACCGGCGGGTCTTCCCGGTCATCCGAAGTCCTCCATGGCGGCCGAGTCGTTCTTCGGCGCGCTCGCCTGGCTCTGTTCACCGGAAGAGGTGCTGGAAGAGGCGCTCGACGAGTCGCCCTGGCCCTGGCCGCTGGACGAACCAGGGGAACCGCCCTGGCCCTGGCCCTGCCCTTGCCCTTGGCCGCCGGATGAGCCGCCCTGGCTTTGCTTGCCGATGACCGTCATGACCTGCTTGACGATCTTGAGCACGCCGAGCGCGCCGTCGATGAGCTTGATCAGGTTCTGGCCGCTGGACAGCAGCGCGCCCAGCTTCGCGGCGATCTGCGCGCCGTACTCGGTGGCGATCTGCACGCACTGCGGGATCGCCACGGCCAGGCTCTGCCCGAAGGTGGCCGGTGCGGCGGCGATCGCCTGGGTGATGATCGGCACGATCTTGGCCATCGCCTCGCCGATCAGCCGGGTGACGATGTCGACGACCTGGGCCACCACCTCACCGGCGCCGATCATCGACTTCGCCGAGGTGAGCGAGGTTTCGGCGATGGAGAGAATCCCGTCGGCCAGCTCGGTGCCGGTCTTCGCGTAGTTCTCCGCGGCCCCGCCCGACCACTTGCTGGTCTCGCCGGCGGCCGTGGACTTGTACTCCTCGGCCACCGAGGTCGCGCCCTTCGCGGCCCCGTCGAACTCGCCCGCGCCGGAGGAAACCGATTCCGGGTTGCCGCGCAACTGGTTGAGCGGCTCTTCCAGGAACGAGATCATCGGGGTGAGGAAGCCGGCTCCAGCACTGTCCAAAGCGGACAGAGGCTTGGTGTTCGAACCGAGCGCGTCGAGCGAGGCGGGGGGCTCGCCGGCCAGCTCGCCGGACAGCCACTCCTTGTTGGCCACGGAGTTGCCGGTGGCCCGCAGCTCGTCGAGCAGTGCGCTGATCCGCCCCGCGTCCGGCGCCTGCTCGGCAGCTCCGGTCTGAGGCAGCGTGGTAGTCGTCGTGGTCATAGAATGTCTTCCTCCATGGTCGCTCCGATGCCGGTGACCCCGGAGGCGGTGCCGTCTTCGGTGCGCTGGTAGTCGTCGGCCGCCCGCCGCATGCCGTCGCTGACCTGGTCCACTGTGGACGCTGCGTGCGCGAAGGCGCCCAGTGCCTCGGTCATCGCGCCGCCGAGCCCGGTGGTGATGAACTGGGCGAACGAGCCGAGCGACTGCTCGCCCATGGTGTCCGGCAGTCCGGTGCCGATCGCGCCGAGCTGGTCGGCGTAACCGGCGAGCCTGCCGGCGTGCTCGCGCAGCTGCTCGGGGTCGACGGTGTAGGAGTTCGGCATGGTCATCGCGCGACCTCCGCGGGCAGGTGCTGGGTGATCTCCGCCAGCGCCTGGCCATCACCGAGGTAGTCCGCCATCACCTCGGCCATCCGCGAGCCCGCCAGCTGCTGAGCCTCGCGCGTGGTGGCCACGATGAGCGAAGCGAGGGCGTCCGCTTCGAGCTTGCGGGCGGCCGGCGTCAGCTTGAGCTGATCGAGCAGGCCACCGGCGTTCACCGTAACGCTGACCTCACCCCGCGGCGACGTGGCGCTCGCGCCGACCTGGCTCAGGGTGGCGCTCGCGGTGCGCGCGCCGTCCGCCGCGCGTTCGAGGCGCTCCTGGTAGTCCGCCAGCCACTTTGCTGAATCCATCATCCTCCCCTTTCTCTTTCGTTCTCTGCCTGTGTTTTTCCTTGAACCGGACGTTCGGCTAGGCGCGGGCTTCCGCTGCCACTTCGCCGAGGACGCGGCGGAGTTCGCTGTGCCGCAACGGGTTGACGCTCACCCAGCCGGCACCGTCCTCGTTCACCCTGAACCTCCCTCGTGGACTGTCCAACCAGGACACTTCACGAGGTCTGCTGACGGTGCTGCCGCGCCGGTGGACCACGCCGAACTGGCCTCGGCCCACTAGCACCGGGAACAGGTCGACCAGCTGGTCGACCACGGTTTCGTCGCCGCCGCTGCTCCGGACCAGGTCGCGCACGCGCTGCCGCGTGTCCGGCGTGTCCGCTGTCTTTTCGAGCAACCGCAACGTGTCACCGACCACGCCGGGCGGCAGGGTGATCGGCATGGTCGACGCCGGCGGGGTACTGGGGATCAGCCCGGCCAGCTCGTCGCTCAGCGTGGCCGCCGGGGCCCTGGTCACGCCGACCGTGCCCGCCTGCTCGCCGGACAGCGACTGGCGGCACACCAGCGCCCAGTCCCCGTGCACCACGGCCACCGCGCCGGTCACCGCGCGAGCGCCGATCACCACCAGATCGACCGCGCTCCGGTACTCCCGCAGCGCATCGACCAGGTCGTCCGCGATGCCGGCCGGTCCGTGCTCGGTGGCGAGGCCGCGGGCGTGCAGCGCGTGCCCGGCCGAGGCGAGCAGCGCGTCCCGTTCGTCGGCGAGGCGGCCGAACGACGGCACCCGCAGCGGGAACGGAAAGGGCACTCCGGCGTGGGTGGCGAGCAGGTCCAGCTCGACGAGTTCGAAAGCGGCCTCGCGCTCGATCGTGGCGGTCACGACGACGCCTCGTGCGGTGCCCGCTCAGTGCCGCGCACCGCCGACTCGGCATCGGCATCCTGCTCCGCGTAGGCAGACTTGGCTTCGGAGAGCATTTGCTGGAACTCCTGCACCTCGCGCTCCGCCGCACGCACCTCGCCGGCCAGGCCGGACTGCCCGGCCGCTTCGCGAAGCCGCTTCGCGAGTTCCACGGCGGGCGGCGCGGTGCCGAGCATCGGCTGGCGCTCGGCCAGCCGGCTCGCGGTCGCCACCAGGTCGCCGGTCAGCTCGCCCAGCCTGGTCAGCGTCGTGATCCGCGCCTCGAGCAGATCCGGCTCGACGTGGTAACCCTGCTCGCTCACGACTGCGCTCCCGTCGTCTCGCCGATGACCGGCTGACTGGCCGGTACCTCCACGGCGAACAGCCTGTGGTCGATCGTCGGCATCTGGTTCTCGTGCCGCTCGTCATCGGTGCCGCGCTGGCCGCCGATCGGTGGCGCCATCCCGCCATGCCCGGCCGCGCGCGCCGCGGCCGACTCGACCCCGCGCGGTCCGGCCTGCGCGCCGGGTCCGCCGGCCCCACCGGGCAGCGAGCCGACCCGCGCGCCTTCCGCGAGCGGCATGCCGAAGCCGGCGCCCGGTGCGCCAGGGCCCCCGATGACCGAGCCGAGGCCGACGCCGACGACGGACCCCGCCGCCATCGCCGGGCCGGCCCCGACGAGACCGGCCCAGGGCACCCCGCCGCTGCCCGGCCCCGAGACGGCTCCGGCGGCCCGGGTCGCGGCGGTCGTCTGGGCCAGTTGCGCCGTCGTCGCCGAGGCCGCCGGCGGGATCGCCCCGCGCGCCTGGTCGAGCCGCTGGCTGCCGCCGGTCAGGCCGGATTCGTAGGTCTGCATCGCGCGCACGGCCTGTGCCTTCTGCTGGTCCGCCGACGCCGCGCCGAAGTAGAAGCTGAACCCGCCGCTGCCGACCGCGCCGAACGCGTTGTTCATGTCCGGAGCCGGGGCGGGCGCCGGAGTAGGGGCAGGAGCCGGCGCGGGGGCGAACATCTCGCCGAAGTCCGGCACGGACGAGAAGGACGTCGGCATTTCCGGCACCGAGGGCATTTCCGGCATCGAGGGCATCGAGGGTGCTGACGGCACCGGTGGCACCGACGACATGGCTGGCGCCGGGGGCATGGCGGGCATCGGCGGGGGAGCGCCGAACGCCGCCGCCGGATCACCGGCCGGTGGTGGCATCATCGCTCTGGCCATGGCCAGAGCGTCGGCAGCGTCCTGCGCGGCCTGCTGGCCCGCGTGCGCCAGTTCGCTGATCTTCTCCACCCTGGTGGCCAGCGCGTCGAGCCGGTTGGCCGCTTCCTCGGCTGCCGGGCCGCGCCAGCTCTCCTGCAACGCGGCCCGCTGCTCCCGCAGCACCTCGGCGTGCGTGTCCAGTGCGGCCCGATGCTGCGTCCACTCGGTGGCGACCGTGCTGACGTCGGCGACGTCGGCGTCCTGCCACAGCATCTGGTACAGCTCCTCGTGGCTGTAGGCCTCCCAGTTCACCCCAACCGCCCCCGGCGCCGGTTCCTTGATTGACACCCCGCAGTCCCCTTCCAGTAGCCGACCGTCGTCGGCACGGCCCATGCTCGCGGCCGTGCGGGATATCAGGACAGGCCAGCGCGGCGGCCATATCTGGCCGGTCGCTCTGAGCAGGGAAAACGGTTCAGCGGCTGGTGCGGTACGCGTGCGTCAGATGATCTTGGAGGCGGGCGTGCCGGAACTGGTAGACCGCACCGGACCGGCGCAGTACGCCGCGGCGGTAGGCGTCCTCCAGGAACTCCGGGAGCGACCATGGCAGCCGTCCGTGCAGCGGCAGCCAGACCCGCGCGAACACCGTCCAGGTGCCCCACGCGGTCAGGCTGGCGGCGCAGAGGCAGACCCCGAGTCCGAGCACCAGCCCGTAGGAGAGGCCGTACACCAAGCCGGACCGGAGCCCGTGCAGCGCGCCGACCATGATCGTGTAGCCGACCCAGGTCACCAGCCCGAAGATCAGCGACTGGATGGCGACGATCCGGCGGTTCGCGCTCAGCAGGTTCATCGGGCTGACCGCGGAACTGATGTCCACCGGTGCCTCGAAACCGGCCAGCACGCCCCAGGCGAGCCCGAACACCAGGCCGAACGTCACCCCGAACAGCATGGCGGCGCCGGTGGTCGCCTCCATCTGACCGACGATCCGGAAGGTCGCGCCGAGCTCGCGCGCGATGGCGAGCCCGGCGCCGAGCCCTATCCCGACCGCGAGCCCGACCACCACCCGTCGCAGGAAGGTCGCGCCGAACCGGCCGGCGCCGCGCAGCTGGATCCGGACCCGCGACGGTTCGAACATCGTGCCGCCGAACGCGAGCACGGCACCGTGCGCCAGTCCGATGGTCAGGCCCATCGCCAGCCCTTCCACCGGCCCGGCGGTGAGCGCGGCGGACAGCCCGTTGCCGAGCCCGGCCCCGCCCGTGCCGAGCCCGACGAACTCGATCAGCCCGATCACGATCGCCGCCGGGAAGCCGGCCGCGATGCCGAGCACCAGCCCGCTCACCACCATCCGCAGCCAGCCCGGCATCCGGCTGCCGAGCTGCCACCAGGCGAGGTCGTGCGTGCCGAGCCGATCGAGGTGGTGGGCGAGGAAGCCGAGCCAGTGCTCGACGCGGTCGACGTCGTGGCCGTGGCTGCCCGGCTGGTTCCGGTACACGGTCGGCACGACGCTGCCGAGCAGGTGCCGCTCGATCGCCTCCCTGCTGCCGTACCGGTCGGTGTCCAGCAGTTCGGCCGGATCGTGGTCCGGGGTGTCGCTGTAGATCGTCCTGGCCAGGTTGACCATCAGCGGGCTGGTCAGCACGGCGGCGAGGTCACCGTCCGGGCGCTCGCGCAGTTCGGTCAGCACCGGCTCCCACACGGTGCCGACGTCGCCGCGCTTGCGCGTGGTGCGCGGGAGGTAGTCGTCGAGGTCGGTCACCGTGAGGCCGGCGAGCACGACCGCGCCGGCCGAGGTGAGCACGTCGGTCGCCGCGACGGCGGCGCGGTACTCGTCGACCCGGCTGGTCACCAGCAGCGGCAGGGTGGTGGCGTTCAACGCGGCCAGCGCCGCCCGGTGCAGGCCACTGGCGATCTCGTCGAACCCGTCCAGCACCGGCAGGATCCGGCCGGTCTCGACCAGCGCCGCGGCCAGGGTCGACCCGTCGGGGCCCGGCGCGGCGAGCCCGGGGTGGTCGCGCAGGAGCTGCTCGATCAGCCAGTCCCGCAACTGGGTCGTGCCGGGATGCCAAGAGCCGACGCTGAAGATCACCGGTACCGGGTCGGCCGGGGTGCTGACGTCGAGCAACCCGAGCACGAAGCGGCTGGTCAGGATCGTCTTGCCGGATCCGGCGCAGCCGAGCACGACCAGCCGGCCGGACGGAATCCGCTGGTAGACCGAGACGATCTCGTCCAGCTCGCCGTCGAGGCGAAGCGGGCCGGCCGGCTCGCCGGGCCCGGTCATCCGGATGTTGTTCCAGGAGTCGATCAGCGCAGCCGGCGCCGACTGCCAGCGGACCGGCAGCGGCACCGGGTCGTGGATCTGCCGCTGCTCCTCTTCCCGCCGCAGCCTGGCGCGAAGCTCGTAGGCGAGCTGGCTCGCGGCTTCGGCCAGCCGGTCATCACCGGGCCGCGCGCCGGGATCGCTCAGGGTGCCGACGCCCCCGACGCCGCCACTGCTGGGGCTGCCGTGCGCCGGTTCCGGGACCTGGTTGCCGGCGGCGGCGAGCAGTTCGACCCGTTCGGCGGGGGTGAGCCCGAGCGCGTCCGCCAATGCCTCTACGGTGCCCACCCGAGGGTCGGCGCGCTCGCCGGTCTCCAGTCTGCGGACGGTGCGCACCCCCAGTTCCGCCCGTTCCGCCAGGCCCTCCTGGGTCAGCCCGGTCCGAAATCGCAATTGCCGCAACAGCGGACCAAACTGGCTCGCCACCTGGCCCCCTCCGGTCGACCCACCGAGGTCCAACTCTAGGGGGTGGCCCGGCGCCAGCAATCGCCCGACCGGGCCGTTGCTCGCCGATGGCAAGGCCAAGCGGGCGGCCACTTTTGGCCCGTGGCCCTGAACAGGGAAAACGGCGGCAAGTCTCGGCAGCGCCGCCCGACCGCCATATACTTGACTCAGTCAACGAGTTTGCTGAGTTTGTCTGAGTTTGCGGACGGGGGGCGAGCGGTATGGCCGAGCCGATCGATCTGGACGAGTTCTGTGGGGTGCTCCGCGGCGCCACGCTATCGGGCTGGCAGCCGGTCATCGTCCGGCTGGCCCCCGGGGAACACGATGTCCTCACGGAGCTGTGCCGTCAGCATGGCATCACCGTGCTGGACACGATCGACCTCCAGCTGACCGAACTCGCCGCCGTCCGCTTTCCCTCGCCCGACCAAGTGGAGGCTCGCGACAGGTTCATCGCCGACGAACTGGCGTCGGCCGGCGATCGGGCCGCATACGGCGTCTGGGTCTACCTTTCCTGGGCCGGCACGATCGGGCACCTGCTCGCCGAGGACGACTACTTCGACGTGCTCACCGACCGCAACCGCGACAAGATCACCCGCGAGGAGCAGCGCGCGTTGCGCGGTAAGTGCGTCGGCGTGCTCGGCCTGTCGGTCGGTGGCGAGGCCGCGGTCACGGTGGCACAGGAGAATCTCTGCGGCCACCTCAAACTGGCCGACTTCGACCGGCTGGACCTGTCCAACCTCAACCGCCTCAACGCCGGCTTCACCGATCTCGACGTGCCCAAGGCGCGGATCGTCGCGCGCCGTGTCGCGGCCATCAACCCGTTCCTCCGCATCACGGTGTTCGAGCAGGCCGTGACCCCGGAGAACGCCACGGACCTGCTCGACGGTCTCGACCTACTGGTGGAGGAGTGCGACAGCCTGCCGACCAAGCACGCCCTCCGGCTGCTGGCCATGGCACGAGGAGTCGACGTCGTCTACGCGGCGGATGAACGCGGCTTTCTCAGCATCGAGCCCTACCGGTCGTACCCCGACCTCCAGCCCTTCCACGGCCGCGCCGGCGACCAGCCCCTCCCTCGTGCGGCGTACCCGTCCCCTTCGGCCTTTCTCCGGGCCTTGACGCACTGGATCGGCGGGTGGGACAACCTGTCCGAACGATCGCGGCGCTCGGTCGCCGAAGTGGGCATTTCCCTTGGCGGCTACCCGCAACTGGCCGGCGAGGCACGCTACGCCGCCGCGCAGATCGCGCACGTCGCGCGACGCCTGCTGCTCGGCGAGCGGATACCCCCGTTCTGCCGCCAGCTCGACCTGCACGACCTCATCCCGGGAGACGGTCAGAGTCCCTGAGATGGGGGCATGCGAGGCTTTTTGCGCATGCCCCCATCGATCGGGTGCGGGTGTCCCGCAAGATTCTGAAGGGAGCCGGTCAGGAGGCCCAGGGACCGATGCCGCCGACCTTGTCGATCCGGATCCGGGTGAGCAGGCCCGGCGGCGCGTCCGCCGGCGGGAACTCGACCCCCGGGCTGGCCAGCGTCTTGGCCAGCTCCTCGAGCAGTTCCGGCGCACCGCCCTCGACGATCCTGGCGGTCCCGGTGACCGCCAGGTACGGCCGCATGATCTCGCCGCGCTCGGCGGACAGGATCGTCAGTGCCACCCGGCCGTCACGGCGGACATTGCGCACCTTCTTGTACTCACCGAGGTGTGCGGTCACGAGCTCGTCGCCGTCCGGGGTCGATTGCAGCGCCACCCACACCACGGTGACCTGCGGGCTGCCGTCGGGGTTCAGCGTGACCAGCGTGGCGTCGGCACCGGAGCCGATCAGTGCGCGAGCGTCGTCGTCGAGTCTCATATGGTGTTCTACCGTCCGGGCCGTGCCTTCATTCCCGGCCTTCATTCCCCACGTCCGCGCGGGAGCGTCGCGGCCGTCAGGAAGCGCCCGTCCTTCTGCTCCACGGTCAGTTCGCCTCCGTCGCCCGCGATTCGTTCCCTGAGCGCGGAGAGCCCGCTGAGTTCGGGCAGCGGCGCCTCCTGCGCGCCGTCGTTGACAACGGTGATGCTGGACGCCGACAGGGTGATCCGCACCCGGGTCGCCTGTGCGTGCCGCAGGATGTTGGTCGTGGTCTCGCGCAGGACCTGGCCGAGCAGTTCACCCGCGCCGGGGTCGACGTCCGCTTCGCGGTTGACGCGCACGTGGATGCCCGCGGCCTCGAACAGGTTCCTCGCGTTCTCCAGCTCGGCGGAGAGGTTGAGCCGCCGCTGCGCGTAGGCGAGCTCCTTTGTCTGGGTGATGGTGTCGCTGACCAGCGCGTGGATCTCCCGCAGTTCCTGTTTGGCCCGTTCGGCGTCGTTGTCCACCAGTTTCTGGGCGAGCGCGGTCTTCAGTTTCACCACGTGCAGGGTGTGGCCCTGGATGTCGTGCAGGTCGCCGGCGAACCGGACGCGCTCGCGGATCACGGCCAGCTCCGCTTCCCGCTCCCTCGCCTCCTCCAGCTCCGTGACGACGTCGTAGAACCGCTTGTTGGGGAACATCAGCCCGATCACCACCACGGTGATGCCGGTGGGCACGAGGACGTACTGGAACAGCACGCCGGGAATGTCCTCATGCGACACCAGCAGCCTCGCCGCTCCCACCGCCGCGACGTAGGCGGCCAGCCCGACGGCTGCCGCGGCCCGGTGGCGCGGCAGCCGGGCGACGACGAGAGAACCCACGTAGGAGATGCCGGAGAAGGCCGCACTGCTGTCGGCCATCAGTACCGCGAAGGGCCACACGGCCGCGGTGACGATCAGGCAGGGGAGCGCGACGCGCAGGACTTCGCCCGCCGTCCACCGTACGAAGGCCACCAGGGTGGCCACCACGCCCGCGCCAAGAATGACGGCTTCCCACCAGGACCGGGCGTCCTTCGCCACCACCAGCACGCCGGCGACGGCGAGCAGCGGGAGGAACATGGTGAGGTTGAGCTTGCGTAGCTGCCCCTGCGCCGGCTCGTCGTCCTCGGGGATCGCGTGTGTCGGGCTCACTGCTCCTCAGTATCACCGTGGTCCGGTGACGGGCACCAGTGACACCGCGTCATATGTTCCGCCAAGGAATGTCATGGGGAAGTGGTGACGTGATAGCACTGGCAGCAGTGCGCGCCGGCCGCTGAAATTCAGGGCATGACCTCGACACCAGTGATCGACGTTGACCGGCTGAACGTCAAGTACGGCGATTTCCACGCCGTGCGGGATTTGTCCTTCTCTGTGGGCCGGGGCGAGTTCTACGCCCTGCTCGGCACGAACGGCGCGGGCAAGACCTCCACCCTGGAGACCATCGAAGGCCACCGCGCGCCCACGTCCGGCACCGTGCGGGTGCTCGGCCGGAGCCCGCGGGACCGGGGTGCCGTGCGCCCCAAGATGGGCATCATGTTGCAGGAAAGCGGGTTCTCGCCGGATTTGACGGTCAAGGAGTCGGTGCGGCTGATCGGTGAGCTGACCCAGCGCACGGACCGGGTCGAGCGGGTGCTCGGCATCGTGGATCTGACGCGCAAGGCGGGCACGAAGGTGTCCCAGCTCTCCGGCGGGGAGAAGCGGCGGCTGGACTTCGCCACAGCGGTGTACGGCACGCCGGAGCTGGTGTTCCTGGACGAGCCGACGACCGGTCTGGACATCCAGTCCCGGGACGCGCTGTGGGACGCGGTGGACAGGCTGCGGGAGGACGGTTCGACCATCGTGCTCACCACGCACTACCTGGAGGAGGCGCAGCAGCGCGCCGACCGCATCGGCTTGATGCACAAGGGAACCTTCCACCAGGAGGGGACCGTCGCCGAGCTGACGCGGACGCTGCCCGCCGTGATCCGGTTCGCCATGCCGCCGTCGGCTCCGGCGCTGCCGCTGCAGGTCAGCAGGGAGGGGGACGGGAAGTTCCGCATCGAGACCTTCGGCCTGCAGAAGGACCTGTACACGCTGCTGGGGTGGGCGCAGGACCACGCGGTGGAGCTGCGGGAGCTCGAGGCGGGCCCGACCCGGCTCGATGACGTGTTCCGCGCCATCGACAACGACTAGACCACTCTTCCTCAAAGGAGCTTCAGTCATGCTTTCGATCGCTCTCAGCGAGCTGATCCAGATCTTCCGGAACCGCTCGGTGCTGATCACCAGTTTCGTGATGCCGGTCGCGATCAGCGCGTTCTTCATCTACCAGCACGAGCTCTTCGCCTCGGTGGGCAGCCTCGGCTACATCGCGGCGATCGTGATGTTCACCGTCTGCGCGTTCGGGCTATACGCCAGCTCGGTGACCACCCTGGCGTCGCGCCGGCAGAACCTGTTCCTCAAGCGGCTGCGCTCCACCGCGGCCGGTGACGCCGGCATCCTGACCGGGCTGGTGCTGCCGGTCACGGTCATCGCGCTGGTTCAGGTTGCCGTGATCATGGCCGTGCTGGGCGTGGTCACCGGCACGCCGGCCAATCTCGGCCTGCTGGTGCTGGCCGTCGCCGCCACCGTCGCCATGATGATCGGCCTCGGCCTCGCCACCGCGGGCCTGACCAACTCCCCGGAGCACGCCCAGGTCACCACCCTGCCCGTCAGCCTCGGCGTGATCGCGGTGGCCAGCTGGGTCGGCATCGCCGGCACCGAGGACCTCACCCTGCTCAAGCGGCTGCTCCCCGGCGGCTCGGCGACCGAGCTGGTCGTCAACGCCTGGAACGGCGGCGTCGCGGTCACCGATTCGCTGCTCCTGCTCGCGCCCACGCTGGCCTGGGTCGTCGTCGCCGTCGTACTGGCTTCCCGGCTCTTCCGCTGGGAACCCCGCCGGTGAAACTGTCCGATGTGGACTGACGAGTGAAGGAGTCGTACATGCGTAAGGCCGTCCTACCGGTGCTCGCCGCTGCCTTGGTGGCCGTTTCGACCCCCGCGCTGGCGTCCGCGGATTCGCTGAAGTGGGGACCATGCCCGGCCGACGCGGCCAAACCCGGGCTGGAGTGCACCACCCTCGACGTTCCACTGGACTATCGCGACCCCGACGGGCAGACGATCGAGATCGCGGTCTCGCGCCTGGCGAGCACCGATCCGGAGAAGCGCCGTGGCGTGCTGCTGACCAACACCGGCGGACCGGGCGGTGCCGGGCTCGACTTCCCGGCCGCCCTCCGGGACCTCGGGATGCCGCAGGAGGTGCTGGACAGCTACGACGTGATCGGGATCGATCCGCGCGGGGTCGGCCACAGCACGCCGGTGACCTGCGACCTGACGCCCCTGGAACACCCGACCAACATCCCGATGTTCGCGCGGAACGCGGCCGACGTCGAGGACGAGGCCAAGCGGGTGGCCGGCGTCGCGGAGAAGTGCGGATCGTCGGCCACGGCGCCGCTGCTGCCGCACATCACCACGGCCAACACCGCGCGCGACCTGGACCGGGTCCGCGAGGCGCTGGGCGAGTCGAAGGTGTCCTACTTCGGCATCTCCTACGGCACCTACCTCGGTTCGGTGTACACCACGATGTTCCCGCACCGGAGCGATCGGTTCCTGATCGACAGCGCGACCGGCCCCGGCGGCTGGGATGCCGCGTTCTCGCGGATGTTCGGGCAAGGTGTCGAAGACAGGTTCCCGGACTTCGCGGAGTTCGCCGCCACCCATCCCGAGTACGGCCTCGGCAGCACACCTGGCCAGGTGCGGGCGAAGTACTTCGAGCTCGCCGCGCGGCTGGACGCGAAACCGAGCACGGACGGCTACAACGGCCAGGCGTTCCGCTTCGTCACCTTCGCCAACTTCTACTACGACAAGAACCTGCCGTACCTGGCCGAGGTCTGGCGCGCGCTCGACACCGGCAACCCGGTGCCGCCGCCCACCGCCGCCGAGCAGCCGCCCGGTGCGGCCGGCCTCCCGTCGGACAACTACCTGGCCAGTCAGCTGCACGTGATCTGCAACGACTCCGACTGGCCCGAGTCGGTCGGGACCTACCAGCGCAACGTCGCGGTCGACCGGGTCCGCTACCCGATGTTCGGCGCGGCCGGGGCCAACATCACCCCGTGCGCGTTCTGGCCGGCCGAGCCGGCCGAGCCGCCGGTTCAGATCACCGACCGCGGCCCGTCCAACCTGCTCATCCTGCAGAACCTCCGCGACCCGGCCACGCCGCTCGCCGGTGCCCGTGAGCTGCGGAAAGCCTTCGGCGACCGGGCCAGGATGGTCACCGCCGACCAGGGCGGGCACCTGGCCTACCTGTTCAAGGACAACCGCTGCGCCAACGACCTCGCGACGAACTTCCTGATCACCGGCCTGCGTCCGCCGCACGACCTCGCCTGCGGGGCCGAACAGTCCTGATCCCGCCGCCGCACAGCGGTAAAGCCTGCTCCGGGAACCCGCGTCTCAGCGGATTCCCGGAGCAGTTCCGTTGCCGCGGATAAACCCGTAGTTTCGTAAAGCAATTAGTGACTCTGAGCGATACGCTGTGTGCGGTTCGGCGGTTCTGCGCTCATAAAACATTGCCGTTTCGGTTGCGGTGGACCTTCCCCGAATCTTGCAGAAAACTGCCCCATGGGGCATGTTGAAAAACTCTGCGTGGTTGATCTGGTGCTGAGTGTGGTGTCGGACCATTTTTGTGCGGACGTCAATGTTCTTTCGTGCAGAGTGGTCTGGGCGGGGTCAGCATAAATGCCCTTGCAAAGTTCCCCATTTCGGCGGATGGTCGCGGGTGGTGGCGATTCCTAAGATCAGTGTGGCCGGTCGCGAGGCCGGTTGACGTGCGTCGTGGGGGGCGTCCGTTCAATCTGGGGTCTGCGGGATTAGCACGGTGCCGCCCACGGCGTTCTGTGTCCAGAGTTGTCGGTCGGAAACGACGACATCCAACGAGGGGGATTACCTAGTCATGCACAATGATCTCGAAGTCATGCCCGGTCACGAAGAACTGCCGGACGTGGCGCAGTTCGTGGATCTGACGCAGCACGAGATTCTGGCTCTCAGAACAAAATACAACCTGGCCGATGCGCATACCCACCAAAGACAGTCGGCGTCCCAGGATGCGATAGTCGCGAACCTGCCGCAGGTGTGGCACGAGTCCGAGGACAATCTCCAGGCCTTCTACGAAAAGCGGTTCCTCGACTCGTTCTTCAAGTTGCACAAGCAGCCGACGGCGGCCGCGATGTCCAAAACCCTGCTCTCCTACTCGGCCAGTGTGTCCACCATGGTGGCTGCCATGTACCTGCGGCGGCACGACATGTCGGTGTCGCTGGTCGAGCCGTGCTTCGACAACCTCGTGGACCTGCTGAAGTACATGGGCCTTGCCGTGGAAGCGCTCCCCGAGGAGTCCTTGCACGAGGTTGAGCAAATATACTCCGGGCTGACCTCGGTGACCACCGACGCGTTGTATCTGGTGGACCCGAACAACCCGACCGGTTTCACCCTGCTCAAGGACGGCCGACGGGGATTCGATGAAGTCCTTCGTTACTGCAAGAACCACGAAAAGCTACTGATCATCGATTTCTGCTTCGCTTCCTTCGCGTTGTGCGCGGACAACCTCGATCGGGTCGACATCTACCGGATGCTCGAAGAGTCCGGGGTGACGTATATGGCGATCGAGGACACCGGTAAGACCTGGCCGGTCCAGGACGCCAAGTGCGCGATGATCACGGTCAGCGAGGACATCAGGGAAGAGGTGTACTCATTGCACACCGCGGTGCTGCTCAATGTGTCACCTTTTGTTTTGAACTTTCTGGCCCAGTACGTCGATGATTCCATCGCGGATGAGCTGGCTTCGGTCAAGGACGTGATCACCGAGAATCGTGCCGCGGCCGTGCAAGCGCTGGACGGGACCGTCCTGGAATACCTGCGGCCGGTGGTGGAGACCAGTGTGGCCTGGTTCCGCATCCGCCGGGACGACCTCACCGCCTCGCAGCTGCAGCGCATGCTCTTCGAGGACGAGATCTACGTTCTGCCCGGCACGTTCTTCTACTGGAACGAGCCGAGCCGGGGCGAGCGGTACGTGCGGATCGCGCTGGCCCGCCGGCCTGAGGAGTTCGCCGACGCGATGGTCGCGATGCGGAAGGCACTGGCGAACCATGGCGGCTGAGCGGTATATCGACGCGTCGCTGTTCATGGGCATGCACAGCGTCAACGAGGCCGTCCGCCTCGCGTGCAAGACGTTCTTCGCCGAGCGGATGGGGCAGACGTTGGTGATGAGCCTCGAACACGTCGGCCGCTGCGACGACCTGGTGTGGCGGTATCCGAGGGCGATCCAGGACGAGTACTACCCGTTCATGGACAACCTGCACACCGACGCGGCGATCCGCCGGATCGGCTACGACGAGAAGAGTGTCCGGACCGCCCAGTCCACGCCGGAACTGGCCGGGCTCGACCTCGGAGACCGGCTGCTGCTCGGCATGGTGCTCAACGGCGGCGGCGAGCTGCACACGGTCAACCCGCGGCTGACCGGCCGTCCGGAGCTGCCGGTCCGCCACGTCGCGAGCCCCGGGACGGCTCGTTTTCCCGCCCTGTTGGAGACGTTGTACGAGCGGTCCCGCGTCCTTCGCGTCGCAGGTCAGGATTGGTGAAGCCGATGTACTCAGGAACGATCGTGCCGCTGGTGACCCCGCTGGACGTGGACGGCGCTGTCTCCGCGCGGAGCGTGGACCGGCTGGTGGAGTCGGTGCACCAGGACGTCACAGCACTCATGCCCGCGCTCAGCACCGGCGAAGGCTGGCAGCTGTCCGACCGGCAGTGGGCCGACATGGTGGCGTTGACCAGGCGGCACAGCAGGGGACTGCCGGTGCTCGCCGGCGTCCAGGCACCCACCACCGAAGCGGTGCTGGCGCGGGCGAAGCTGGGGGAGGAGCTGGGGGTCGCGGCAGTGGTGGTCGGCACGCCGTACGGGCGCGCTGTCACGCAGGACGAGATCTACCGGCACTACCGCGCCCTGGCGGCCGAGCTGGCCACGCCGATGTTCATCTACAACGAGTCCGCGGTGTCGGGGAACAGCGCGGAACTGGAGACCCTGCTCGGGGTGCTGGCGCTGCCCGGGGTCGTGGGGGTGAAGGAGTCCAGCGGTTCACCCGAGTTCACCGGGCGGGTGCTGCGAGCGAATCCGCCGGTACCGGTGTTCCAGGGGTGGGAGAACCTGCTGGCCGACACCCCCGGGGTCGCGGGGTTCATCGGCCCGCTGGCCAATCTGGAACCGGATCTGTGCAACGGAATGCTCAATGATCCGGTTCCGGACGGGCAGGCCAGGGTGGACGAGGCGTGTGCCAGGTTCGAGCTGTTCGCCGACGACTGGTACCTCCGGGTCAAGCGCGAACTCGTCCGGCGCGGCGTGATCACCACCGATCGAGTGGTGGACGAGCCCAAGGTGCGGACATGAGCAGTCCTATGTCAAGCCGCGGCACCCAGGATGACCACAGCGCGCGCACTGGCGGAGGAGGAGGCATGAGCGCACCGGACACCGCGGATATCCAGCGTGCGCTCTACCGGTACAACCGTTCGGTTCCGGACGCGGCAGGCTACGCCGAGCTGCTCGATCTGGAGCGGCGCTGGGTGGTGCGCCGCGTCGCGGAGTACGAGGCCGCCGCACCCCGGTTCGGCACCCTGACCGAGGTGCTGGCTGCCCTGGGGGACCGGCTCACCGAGGAGGAGCGGTCCGGGCCGACCGAGGACGAGGTCTTCCTGGCCGAGCGGGCCACTCTCGACCAGTTCAAGGTGGTGGTCGCCGAGTTCGCGGTGGACGGGCTGGTCGAGTCGCAGTCGCACCTTGCGATCGTGCCGCGGCTTCCGGCGAAGGTCCGCACGTGCGTGCTGCGCGTGCTGATCGACGAGTTCGGCTGCGGCAACGACGCGCAGGAACACGCCCAGCTGTACACGGCACTGGTCGAGGAACTGGGGATGCCGACCGATCCAGAGACCTATGTGGACAGTGTCTCGGCGCAGTGCCTGGCGTTCGTCAACCAGTTCCACTGGCTGGCCGGCAGGGCGCCGTCGCCGGAGTACTTCCTCGGCGCCTACGCGTACTTCGAGGCGAGTGTGCTCTACGCGTTCCGGTGCTATGCCGCGGCCTGCGAACGGCTCGGCATCCGGAACGGCCGCTACTACAGCGAGCACCTGCACATCGACAGCTTCCACAGCAAGCAGATGCGGGGTGCGATCCGGGCGCTGGAGCAGTACCGGCCGGTTGACCTCCGCAAGGTCTGGGCCGGGATCGAGTTGAGCAGTGCGATAGCCGCGGAGGCCACCGCCGCGGCCATCGGCAGGGCACGGCAACTGGTGAGTGTCCGGTGAGGAGCGCGGCAGTGCGCCAGGTGACGGAGACCGAGATCGAGGTCGAGGTCGACGGCAGGCGGATCGTCGTGCAGAGCGAGTGCCCGCACCGCAAGGGCCGCTTGCGGTTCGGGTTCGTCAACGAACGCAGGCTGAGCATCACCTGCCCGTTGCACTACTCCACCTTCGACCTGCTCACCGGCCGCCAGCTGAGCGGTCCGGCGTGCGGGCCGCTCCGAGTACGCCCCCGTCCCGCCGGGGCGGAGTCGTGCTGAGGCCCGGCGTCGGGCGGTGCTGGCGGCGGTACTGGTGATCGCGTGCCGTGGCCGCACCGCCTTCGGCTCAGCCACGCGGCCGCGGCAACAGGCGCCGGGCGAGCAGTTGCAGCGCGTCGGTGATCTGCTCCCTGGTCTGCCCGCGCTCGTCGCGCTGGTAGCGGTAGACCTCGGGGGAGAGCGGTGCGAGCAGACTGTCCACAAGGGACTCGGCGCCCTCGATCCCGGCCTGGCGGAGCAGTTCGAGCACGTGCAGCCGCCAGAACCGGTAGGCCCCGGTCGCCAGCCTGGAGGCGCCGGACTCCGCGCCCAGTGCGAGTTGCAGATGCTGGTCGAGCAAGTTGATCATCGACTCGTAGAAGGCGGCGAGGCGCTCGGCGGGGGCGGCTCCGGGGCCGAGCGGCGGTGCGCCCCGGATCAGCTCGTGCTGCAGCTGGCGCTCGTGCTCGTCGAGCAGGGCCACCGCGACCGAGCTGGGACTGGGGTATCGCCGGTACAAGGTCGCCCGTCCGACCCCGGCCGCGCTGGCGATGTCCTCCATCGTGACGCTGCGCGGATCGACCGTGGCGAACAGCCGCTCCGCGGCCTCCAGGACCTTCACCCGGTTGCGGGTGGCGTCCGCGCGCTCCTTGCGGCCGGTCCCTTCCTGGCCGACGAGGTCGAGCGAGATCCGTCCCGGGGCTGTTGCCGGGGCGTCGGCACTGGGCCTGTCGGCAGGCCGGTGGCCGTTGTTGACCATGCACTCAGCCTAGCCCCAGGCGGAATCCGGAGACAAGTGGACACCGCGTCCACATATCGGTAGAGTGCCGAATCGGAACAAGTGGACACTGTGTTCACTTAATTCGCTCATCGGACTCAACTCGGCGGGACGACTCATGGATGTGGTGGCGTTACTGGCGGCCGGTCTGTTCATCGGCTGCCTGCTCGCGGTTCAGGCCTCGGTCAACCTCCAACTGAGCAATGCGGTCAAGACTCCGTACGGCGCATCCACCCTGCAGCTGACGGTCGCCACCGTCCTGCTCGCGGTGCTGGCCGTCGCGGTCGGGACGATCGGCGCGGTTCAGCTGATCGGGGACGTCGAGTGGTGGCATCTGCTCGGCGGGCTCGCCAGCCCGCTCTACATCACCAGCGGAATCCTGCTGTTCCCCCGGCTCGGCGCACTCACCGCCGTCGGGCTGTTCGTCACCGGGCAGATGTTCGCCTCGCTTGCCCTGGACCTGTTCGGGCTGATCGGGGTCGCCAGGCAGCCGCTCACCATCGGCATGGTGCTGGGCGCGCTGGCCGTGCTCGCCGGGATCACCGTGATCATCCGTGGTCAGCAGGCGGCCGCCGCCAAGCCGAAGCCGGCCCCGCAGTCGGTGGGGGCCATGCACAAACCCGCCGTCCCGGTCGGGCACGTCGGCTGGATCCTGCTCGGCCTGATCGCCGGTGCCGTGCTGCCCATCCAGGGCGCGGTCAACGCCAAGCTGCGCCAGGATCTTCAGGCGCCGATCACGGTGGCGATGATCAGCTTCATTGTCGCCACCCTGACCATCGTCGTGGTGCTCGCGCTGATGCGCGCCTCGCGGCGCACCCCGGCGCCGCAGCTGCGACCGCTCAAGCGGATGCCGTGGTGGGGCTGGCTCGGCGGTGCCTGCGCGGCCACCTACGTGACCGGCACCTTCTTGCTCATCCCGGAAATCGGCGCCGCGACGACCGTGGCGCTGGCCGTCACCGGGCAGCAGGCCGCCTCGGCGCTGATCGACGGCTTCGGCTGGTTCCGGATGCCGAAACGCACGCTCACCCCGCCGCGCCTGATCGGCCTCAGCCTGCTCATCGTCGGCTCGATCCTGGTGCAACTGGCGTGACCGGCACCAGCGAGATCGGAGGATCCCGTGTTGTCCAACCTGCGTAGCCCCTACCTCGCCCTGCCGGGCGTGCACGCACTGCCGTCCCACCTCCCGCTCGGCGAGCTCGGGCTGCTCCCGGTCAACGCCTACCTCGTGCAGGGCTCGGAACCCGTGCTGGTGGACACCGGCATGGCGATCGACCGGGGCGCCTTCGAGGAGGCGCTGTGGTCACTGGTCGACCCGCGGGACCTCCGCTGGATCGTGCTCACCCACGACGACCGCGACCACGCCGGGAATCTCAAGGAGGTGCTGATGGCCGCGCCGAACGCGACCGTGATCGCGAACGGCCTCGCCGTCTCCCGGCTCGGCGAGGAATGGGATGTGCCAGCGCATCGCGTGCGCACGGTCAACCCCGGCCGCACCCTGCACCTCGGCGACCGGAGTTTCACCGTGATCCGGCCGCCGTCCTACGACTCGCCGTCCACCATCGCGGTCTACGAACACGGCAACCGCGCGCTGTTCTCGGCGGACAGCTTCGGCACCGTGCTCGAGGACATGGCGGACAACGCCAACGAGGTCAACGAGCAGGACTACCTCACCGGGATGTCGCTGTTCACCAGGGCGAACGCGCCATGGACGGCGCTGGCCGATCAGTCCAAATGGGACAGTGCGCTGGCGGAGGTTCGCGGACTCGGGCCCAGCACGGTGCTCAGCTCGCACGGCCCCACCGCGACCGGCCGGACTCAGCACCTGCTCGAAACCGTCCGCGGCGTGCCCTCCGCGGATCCTTGGCTGCCCGAAGAGGACATCGAGGTCGAGGCCGTGCTCGACCGCTACGAAACCCAGCCGCTGCCCGACTGATCCACCCACACCGAGGAGAGCACAGTGCCCGCGAAAGCCCTTGCCGACACCGACCTGACCCCGCCGCCGGGTGTGATCACCATCTTTTCCGATATCTGGTGCTCGTTCGCCCATATCGCGGTGTACCGCTTGCACGTCACCCGGAAGCGGCTCGGACTGGAGAGACGGGTGTTGTTCGACCACCGGGCCTTCCCGCTCGAACTGCTCAACGACGCACCCAGCCCGCGGTCGGGCACCGACAGCGAAGTCGGCCGGATGGGCCAGCAGGAGCCCGCGGCCGGCTGGCAGCTGTGGCAGGCGAAGGAGTACCTGTACCCGTCCACGACGCTCCCGGCGCTGGAGGCGGTGCAGGCCGCCAAAGACCAGGGGCTGGCCGCCGCCGAGCAGCTCGACCTCGCGCTGCGCCGCGCGTTCTGGGCGGAGTCGCGGTGCATCAGCAACCGCAAGGTGATCCTGGATGCCGCCGATTCCACCGGGGTGGTGGACATCCGCGCGCTCACCGAGGCACTCGACCACGGCACGGCTCGAAGGGCCCTCTCCGAGGACGCCGCGATCTCGGCGACCGAGCGGGTCGACTGCAGCCCCCACCTGTTCCTGCCGGACGGTTCGGACCACGCGAACCCGGGCATCGAGGTCCGCTGGGAAGGCGACTACGGCGTTGGCTGGCCGGTGGTCACCCAGGACGATCCGGCCGCCTTCGAGGAACTGCTGAAGAAAGCGGCCGTTTGACCGGGGCACCGGGAAGTTCGACCAATCGGGTACAACGATGTGCGACGAGTTCGATGCCCTGAACGACCGCGGACGTACCGTCCGCATCCTGCTGCTCGACAGCAACTGGATGTTCCGCACGGCCCTGCGGACCGCGATCGCCACCTGCGTCAGCCTGGACGTCATGGCGGAGGCGACCACCTGCGACGACGCGCTGACCGAGATGCGCACCGATCGTCCCGACGTGGTCGTGTGCACCGACACCAGCGACCCCGAGGTGGTGATCGCGAAGTTCACCGCCGCATTACCCGACTGGCCGATCCGCATCCTGCTGCTCAGTGATCAGGACGTCCCGATTCCGCGGCTGGCCGGCTGCGACACCGTCGGCCTGCTGCGCCGCTCCACCGGCCCCACCGAAATCATGTCCGCGGTTCGCCTCGTGGCCGCGGGCTACTCGGTCATGCCGCCCGCGACCGGTGCCGACGTGCACCTCCCGACGCCGGCCGACCGGATCGGCCTCACGCCAAGGGAACGGGACGTGCTGCGCCTGGTCGCCAAGGGCCAGACCAACGCGGAAATCTCGGCCCTGCTCCGGCTCGGGCAGAGCACGGTGAAGTCCCACGTGCAGAACCTGCTGAACAAGCTGGGCGCCCGGAACCGGGTGACCGCCGCGATCTACGCCTACGAAACCGGCCTCGTCCAGCTCGCCAACCCGCACGAAGAATAGACCGCCGGTCCGGCAAGGTGCGGATGTTCTCGGTCCGCGTTCGGATGCGGCAGTGACCGGCAGGTGTAGGCGGCCGCTGTTTTCGCCGGCGCAGAGCGGCGATTAATCGTTGGTTGCCGCGGTGAGTCTGGCGTGTCTGATTTGCGGGCATCCGGGCGTCGCCTGAACGGAGCAAGGGGTTTAACTTTTGCCTGTGCGGTAAGGAATTCGTGTTATCGGGGATGGTTGCTGTGGCATGGTGCCGTGGTTGCCGAATGAGGAGCTGAATTCCTCGGTGCGGGCTGTGCGGGATTATCGGGAATTGACCGGGGGCGGCCGGTGTAGCTTTGTCGGCGGTTGCTGGCATGCTCTGTGCGCGGGGGCGGCGCGGCAGGCGGGTGTGCGGGCTTGATCGGCAGGCGGGGCGGGATGGTTCGATTTTCGGTGCTGTACGTGGTTTCGGGGACCGCCGATGGGGGTTCGGCGCGCCTGGTCAGTGAGGGCGCCGCGGGTGCTGCTCACCTGGTCCGGTCGCTGGTCTCACTCTTTGCGGTGAAGTTCCGGGATTGTTGTACGCATTGCGGAGCGGCCGGGTTCTTGTCTGCGGTCGGTCGCGGTGGCAACGCCGATGATGGTTCGGACGTGCATTTTCGGTGAAAGGTGGTGGTCGAACTGGTGCGGTGCCCCGCCGTGCAGTACGAGCCGCTGATAGCCCGGCGCCGGAGTGCGTCGGCGCGAGAGCCCCTGAGCTGCCCACCCCTGAGAAGATGATCTTGTATTGCCACTTTTCACCGTTTGCTGTCATTAGGTAACTTCGGGATTCTCTGCGGCATGAACGATAAGAACCCCGTGACCGGGGTGTGGGATCGCACTGGGGACCTGTCCGGGTTTCCGGTGGCGATTCAGCGTGAAGGGGCCTGGGTCCCGCGGCCCCTGCCCTCGGACCTGCCGTTGCGGTCGGAGACGCATCGGGCGCTGGCCGCCGCGGAACAGGCGTTGGGGCGGTTGGACGAGGCAGCGCAGCGGCTGCCGGACCGGGCCGCCCTGGAGCGGCACACGATGTTGCGGGAGGCGCAGAGTTCGGCCGCCTGGGAGAACATGCCGCTGGCCCTGATGGAGGTGCTGCTCGCCGAGTTGCCCGGAGCGAAGGCGCCCAGGGCCGAGGTGGCGCCGGTGCTGCGGTATCTGGAGGCCAGCACCCAGGCGTTCGACGCGGTCCGGGCCGGACGGCGGGTCGATATGGATCTGCTGGGCAAGACCAGCCGGCTTCTCCTCGCCCCGACGGCGGACGACGCCGACGGGGAGGCTGGGAAGACAGCAGACGGCGGTTTCTGGCGGACGACCCAGAGCTGGGTCGGCGGGCGCACCAGGGACACCGCGGCGCTGCTGCACACCTCGCCCGGCCCGCATCTGCGCGCGGTGATGGCGCAGTGGGAGGAATGGGTGGCCGACCACTGCGTGCTGCCGCTGGTCGGCAAGATCGCGATCGGCCATCACCAGCTCGAGGTGATCCATCCGTTCGGCGGTGGCAACGGCTATGTCTCCCGCCTGTATGCCAGCCTCGAACTCGTGCGCGCCGGGGCGCTGCGGGATCAGGTGCTGCCGTTGTCGGTGTGGCTGGACCGCAACCGGGACGTCTACCACGCGCAGCTGCGGCACGCCATCGACACCGAGAGCTTCGAGGAGTTCATCAGGTTCTTCGCCGGCGGAGTCCGGGAAGCCTGCCTCGGCCAGATCGAGCTGATCCGGCGGATGGACGCGGTGCGCGCCAAGCACAAGGAGCTGATCAGCCGGGCCGGGAACGCGTCCCGCGTCGCCGAGGGGTTGATCGCGATGCCGGTGACCAACCACCGCGACATCGCCAAACGCTTCGGGATGTCGGTGAAGAACGCCACCGAGGTCGCCCGGCAGCTGCAGCACGCCGGGCTGCTCACCGTGCACGGTGGCAAGAACTACAACAAGGTGTTCGTCTGCCAGGACGTGCTCGATCTGTTCACCCTCAACGATCCCATCCCGCCTCGCGGTGACCGCGAGGTCTTCCGCGGCCGCACCTCGTAGTCCGAAAGGGTCCCCGCCATGACATCACATTCGAGGTCCGAGACCGGTGCTGTGCCCGGGTACACGTACGTCCGGCGTGGACGTCACCGGCGTCCGCGCCGGGACCGCCGGCCGCGGTGGCGGCGGGCGGTGCTGCTCATCCAGGTGATCTTGGCGGTGCTGCACCTGTTCCGCGATCGATGATCCGCGCGGCCGGGAGCGGCGCGTTCTCGGGCAGTCCCAGCAGGACGCGGACTTCCTCGGCGCGCAGCTCGTCGACGTCGACCAGCACCGCCAGCGCCCGGCTGAAACTGCTCCGCGCGGATCCATACCGGCCGGCGAGCCACTGCGCCCGTCCCAGTGCGACCGCCACGTCGGCGTAAGCGCCACCGGCCTCGGCGGCGCGGGGCCGGAGGGTTTTCTCGGCGCGGTGCAGGTAGTCCACGGCCGCCTCGACCCGGCCGGCTTCGAGAGTCACCGTCCCGATCGCCCACACCGTGTGCGCCACCATGAGCTCGTCGCCGGCTCGCTCGCGCAGCGACAGCAGTTCGAACAACGCGTCCAGCGCCCGGTGCAGCCGAGCCCACCCGCGGTACAGGGCGGTCAGCGACTCCAGGACGCGGACACACCCCGCCAGATCGTCGGCTTCACGCCAGATCGCCAAGGCGCGCACCCAGCGGGCTTCGGCGGCAAGGTGATCCCCTTGGCGCGCGGCGTGCCGGGCGCTGCGTTCGAGAACCTCGCTCAGCACGGCGGGAATCTCGCTGGTGATCGCGGCGTCCTCACCGGCGTCGGCCAGCGCGCGATGCCACCGCGGGTCGTCGACGCGATCGGCGATGTCCCACCACGCCGCCGCGGTCAGCGCGGCCTGCTCGGCCGCGCCCGCGGCGGTGGCGCCCTCGAGCACGGTGATCAGCAGGAACCGGTGCCGCAGCAGCCATCCGGTCGTGCCGGCAGTGTCTTCGGCGGCTTCGGTGTCTTCGGCGGTGCGCAACGCCAGGCACACCCGCGCGTAGTCGTCACGGGAGCGGTCCGGCGTCTGCGCGCGCACCGCCGCGCGCACGACCGGCACCACCTCGGGTGCGATCCGGAGCAGGCCGGCTTCGGATCGCAGTAAGCCGTCTCGAACCAAAGCCGCGATCTCACGGTCCGTGTCCCCGGATTCGGCGGCGATCGCCAGCAGCGGCGCCGTCAGCTCGTCCGATCCTGTGTTCACGAAGACCCGGAGGACCGCGGCTGCGGTCTCAGACAATGCGTCGTACGACTGTGCCCACCCATCGCTCACCAGCAACCTCTCCGCAGCCGGGCCCCGCCCCCTGCTGTCCTGTCGTGGTTCGTGGCTCGTGACTCCTGTGATCGCCTGCCGTGACTCGCCCGCCGGCGGCCAGGTGCCGAGCGCCAGGTCGCCAGCTTCGAGCGAACCACTCACAGCGCCGCGGCGCGACCACTCGACGGGCACAGTTCGTTCACCACGGCAGTACGTGCCGGCACGCGCAGGCACACCTCGACGCTGTTTCTTCCATGGATTGATCTTGACTGTCAACCGATCCGGTGAACCCCACCTCAAACCTGTCACCGCCGTACAGGCAAGTTCGTGAAAGCTTTGCGTCACCGGCGCTCCTGTCCATGGAGACAGCACCCTAGACCAACCCCTTGCGCATGCAAGTGCACGCGCATTGAACGGTGTACAGGAACCCTCGGCCAGGTAGACCCCTGCGGTCGTGCCGCGCGGTGCCGGCAGGTCGGCCCGATATTCGTCCTTTGTGGACGAAGAAGCGGGCCGTGACCGGCCGCGTCGATCAATGCCGCGGGGAGACGGGCTCGGTGCGTTCGCTTCGGTCCGGTGTGCAGCGGGTCAGTTCTTCCCACGGCTGGCCGTGGTCGGGGACGGTCGTCCAGCCTGCCGGCCACCGCCGCCCTCGCAGTGGCGTTGACGGGCGCGCTGCCGCGGCGTCGCTGAGTTCGACGTCGGCGTCGTCGTCGAAGAACACCTCGTTGCGGAAAAGTGCGCCGGAAAAGGTCGCTCCGGCGTAGAACACGACCGTGGTGAACCTCGCGGCCTTGTTGATGATGACGTGTTGGAAGGACGGGGCGCGGGGGAAGGTGGCGCCGGTGAACTCGGCGTCGCCGAGGAAGGTGGCGCCGTCGAACCGGGTGTCACCGGCGAAGTAGGCCTGCCGGAACCGGGCGGCTTCCGGCACGGTGCAGCCATGCCAGTCCAGGTCGATGAGGGTGGCACCGCTGAGATCGACTTCGATCTCCGGCGAGAGCCTGCCGCCGGACGGCAGGGAGTTCAGGTGGGCGCCGAGCAGGCGTTGCGCCTCCAGGCGCACTTCGTGCTCGTCCTGCAGATACGGCCGGCGCAGGTACTGGCACAGGACACGGGCCACTTCGGCGCCCAGCAAGGGGTTGGCCCTGGCGAGCGCCACCATCCCGCGGAAGGCTTCGCCCTGTTCGGCGGGGGCGTTGGCGCGGGTCTTGGCCAGCAGCTTGTGGAAGTCGCTCAGGACGGTGCGGGCAGCGCGGATTCCCTCGAGGGCACCGCAGGAGGTCCGGTCTTCCCAGAGCGCACTCGGGATCTGGGGTGGATCGGCGATGCGCCAGTCGGGCGGGCGGAACAGGGCGAGCACTTCCTTGGAGCGCCGCCGAGCCCGATGCCGGGTCCCCGGCGGCTGAGCGCCGACGCCCTGGAACATCGTTTCCACCTTGGCGCGGGTGAAGCTCCGCGCTTCGGCGTCCTCGGGCGTGCGGAACCAGAGATCAGGATTCATCAGTGCGAATTCCCGGGAGCCCTGTACCGCGTAGGTCTTCCCCGCATTGACGGCTTTGACCGCATATCCCGGGACTCGTTGACTCGACCCGGAGTCATCCGAGCCCTGCAGCACGAGGCGCTCCGGCTCGGCGGCTGGGGGAGCGGGTTCGGGGGAGCGGGTTTTCTCGTCCCATGCCGCCTGCCACAGGGCGTCGACCTCGTCCAGGACGGCGTCCGGATCGCGCTGGCGCGGCACGGCGGCGAGCATCGCCTCGGCGACCCGCAGGGTGCGGGTGATGTCGGGCAGCTCGGTCCCGGACAGCACCGCGCGGACATGGGTGTGGGAAGGGCCTTTGGTGCCGAAGCGGTGCTGGATCCAGGCCGCGACCCGGCGGCTGCTCAGGTGCCCGGACCGGGCGTGCAGCAGGTGCAGCCTGACGTTGAGCTCCCGGTGCGCACCGTCCGGCAGGTCCGGACGGCTCCACGCTCTGCCCACGAGGTCCTCCCCAGGCTCGTAGTGAAGAAAGCATTGTAAGGAACTGGAAACCGGTGTAAAAACTGCCGCCCTGAACGCGTCCGGCCCTCATCGAGCCGGCCCGTGGAAACGGCCCCGTGGACGGTCGAAAAAGTCATACCAAAGCGTTGGCCTGGCATGGACGATTTTGTAAAAACGGGCTGCGGCCTGGTGCTTTCCTAGCTCTCATCGCGCGGCGCGAGTCGGTGCCCGTGCGCCGGGAACGGGAGAAAGGGCATCAACTGATGCGGGACTGGATGATCGGCGTCTACGCGGTCGTACTGCTCACGCTGATCGCGGCCGCGGGTTTCGTCGGCCTGTTCGGCAAGGACGACCTCCGCGGCGAACGGGCGCTGAAGATCCTCAAGATCGTGCTGGCCGCACTCGCCGGCGCCGGCGGGCTGCTCGCCGCCGTTATGGCCGGTGGAAGGTGATCTCCGGGAACTCGGGGGCCGGGCCGGTGAGCAGTCGCTGCGGGATGCCGCGCAGGTGCTGGTCCACGAACGCGGCGACGTAGGTGCGGGTCAGATGGAGGCCGCGGGCGGGGTCGAGCGGCATCGTCAGGTCGACATCGGCCTGCTGGACGAGCAGTTCCAGGTCGGTGCAGAAGTAATGGCCGGCGTCGGCGACGGCGAGCCAGCGCTTCCAGCCGGACATGCGGGGCCACACCGCGTCCCAGGACGGATCGACGTCGCCGCCGGGGTGATGCTGAAGTTCGGGACTGCCGGCCAGGAGGAACGGGCGGTTGAGCGGATCGGGCGGCGACATCGCTCCATCGAGGTTCACTCCGGCGTCGACGCGACGGTCGGCGCGCATCGTGGTGGCCGCGGCACTCCCGCCCATGGAGTGCCCCACGACCGCGACGCGGTGCTGGTCGACCAGCGGGTGGTGGCGGAGCTCGTCGAGCACGAACGACAGGTCGACGCCCCGGTTGAGCGCGATCGGGGCGATACCGATCTGGTCGGGTAGCCGGCAGGCCGCGCAGGGAAGGACCCCGCTGGGGAACTTCGCGGCGACGGACTCGAAGGCGTGGTCGACCGCGGCGGCGACGTAGCCGCGGGACGCGAGATCTTCGGCCATGGCGGTGAGGGTGTGGCGGGGAACGGTGAAGCCGGGCGAAAGCAGGACGAGCGGGCGACGGCCGGGCAGCGGATGGGCGTCGGTACGCGACCAGGTACGGGTGCCGGCCAGTCGTTCGGCGGTGAGCTGCGGAGCGACCTCGGCGTACTTGGCCGCGAGCGCGGTGGCCTCGGCCAGGTCCAGATAGGGAGCGCGGCCGCCGGTGCCCCGCACGGCCGGGTAGTACAGGGTGACCATGAGCTGTCGTGGCCCGGCTTCGGGCACCCAGGGATCGACACGATCGTGGTCGGTGAGGGCGAGCGTGGCACGCCCGACTGCGTCACGTCCGGTGGGTGCGGGCAGCGACAGTCCCGTAGTGGCCGCGGCGGCGGGGATGGACAAGGAAAGCAGGCAGAGCGCGGCGACCGCCGCGGCTGTTTTGACGCGAAGCTTTCGCATGCCTCGACTGTGCCCCGGCCGGCTGGGCCGAAACATCGGGAAACCCCCGGAGACAAGCCCTGAGATCCGCTGGGCCATTCACCTGAAGGGGGTTTCCGGTCACGGCGTGATGACGACTTTCAGGCCGGTGCGGCGCTGGGCGGCGGCGAAGGCGGCAGGCGCGTCGGCCAGCGGGACCTGGGACGACACCAGGGAGTCGAGCTCCACCACGCCGCGTGCGGCCAGGTCGATGGCGCGCGGGTAGACCTCGTTCATCCGGCGCACCATCGAGATCGTCAGCTCCTTGCGGCGCGCGAGCGACGCGGGGAACGTCGTCGTGCCCGAGCTCGGGATGCCGCAGAGCACCACCCGCCCGCCCGGTCGCACGGATTCCATGGCGATTCGCACCGCGTCGTCGTTCCCGGCCATTTCGAACGCGACATCGACGCCGCACGAGGAAAAGTCGGGAGCCGGATCGAGGGCCTCGTCGGCGCCCCATTTGGCGGCTGCTTCGCGGCGGTGCGGCAGCGGCTCGACCGCGATCAGCCGGGACACCCCGGCGGCACGCAGCAGCTGGATCAGCAGCAGGCCGACCGGGCCGCAGCCGACGACCGCCACCGTGCCACCGAACGGCACCTGTGCCAGATCCAGGGTCCACAGCGCGACGCCGAGGGGTTCCAGCATCGCGCCGCCCGCGTCGGAAACCGTGTCCGGCAGCGGCTCCAGCCGGTGCGACGGCCACGGCATGACCTCGCGCATCATCCCGTCCGTCGCACCGTTCCCGGCGAACAGGATGCGGTAGCACAGGTTCCGCTGCCCGTCCCGGCACGCCCGGCAGGTCTCGCACGGGATCGCCGGGTCGATCGCGACCCGTTCCCCGCGTCGCGGCCCGGCCACGATCTCGCCGGCGCCCTCGTGCCCTGGCACCAGCGGCCGCTCCAGCTTCGCGTCGCCGATCGCGCCGTTTTCGTACCAGTGCAGGTCCGATCCGCAGATCCCGACCGCGGTCACCCGCACCAGGGTTTCACCCGCGCCAGCTTCCGGCGCGGGCTCGTCCCCGACCCGCAGGTCCGCGCTTCCGTGCAGCCTCGCTGTCCGCATTTTTCGTACTGTATCGGCTTTTTCTTGAACCGCGGAGGTGGCCGAGCGCGGCCCAACTCGTGCGCAGGGGTGACCTGACGGCATCGCGGGCCTAAGAACCTGGCTGGCCGGTACCTGCCGGAAGCGGGACCCCTCCCGGCGGGCTGGTGCAGGATGAGCGCCGTGCGAGATCTTTGGCGAAGGCGGCGCGGGCGGACGCGGACCGGAGAGGGTCACGCGGACGCCCTGCGGACCGCCACTGAGCAGGCGGTCGGGCTGCGTGAAGCGGGTGAGTACGGTCGGGCGCGTGCGCTGGAGGAGGACACGCTGGCGCAGCGGCGCCGGAGCCTTGGCGACGATCATCCCGACACGCTTCAGTCGGCCCTCGGGCTGATGCTGAGCCTGGACGGGCTCGGTGCGCGCGAACAGGCCCGCGCGCTCGGCGAGGACACCTTGCGCCGCTGCCGCCGGGTGCTGGGCGCGGCCGATCGCCTGACGCTCACCGTGGCGATCAACCTGGTCCGCACGTTGGCGAGCCTCGGCGAGCAGCAGCGGGTCCGCGAACTGGCCGAAGACAACTTCAACCGTGCCCGCGACGCTCTCGGTGCGGACGCCCCGGCCACCTTGGTCGCGGCCGCCAACTTCGTCATGGTGCTGAGCGAGTCGGGGGAGCACCGGCGGGCGTGCGAACTCGGCGAGGACACCCTGGCCCGTCGTCGCCGGCTGCTGGGCCCCGATCACTACCGCACCCTCATCACGGCCAACGCGCTCGCCCTCGACCTTGGCACGCTCGGCGAGCACGCCCTCGCGCGGAGCCTGTGCGAGGACACCCTGGCCCGCGCGGAGCGGAGCCTCGGTGCGGACGACCCCGACACGCTGGTCACGGCGTACAACCTCGCCAGCGAACTGGCCGCGCTCGGTGAGCACGAGCAGGCCCGCGCACGGTTCGAGGACACGCTGGCCCGTCGCCGCCGGGTCCTCGGCGAGGACCACCCCGGCACCCTGGACACGGCCGTCAACCTCGCCCGCGTCCTCGCGTCCCTGGAGCAGCACCAGCGGGCCAGGGACACCTTGGAGGACGCGCTGGCCCGCTACCGCCGGACCAAGGGCGACGACCACTCCGACACCCTGAACGCGGCCGCCAACCTCGCCGACGTGACGCGCAAACTGGGGGACTACGCGGCGGCGCGGGACCTGGACGAGGACACCCTGGCCCGTCGCCGCCGGGTCCTCGGCGAGGATCATCTCCACACCCTGAACACCGCCTCCGGCCTCGTGGTCAGCCTGATCCGGCTGGGTGACCACGAACGCGCCCGGCACCTCGGCGAAGACACCCTCGCCCGTCAGCGCCGGGTCCTTGGCGATGGCCACCATCGGACCCTGGACAGCGCCAACAACCTCGCGGTCGTCCTGCGAGCGCTCGGCGAGGAGCAGCAAGCCGACCAGTGGGTCGAGTGGATCAAGGCGCAGCACCGATGACACCCCGGCGGCTCAGCCGAGAATCTCGATGTACCCGTCGGTTCCGTGCACGCGGATCCGCTGCCCGTCCCGGATCAGCCGGGTGGCCCGCTCCACGCCGACCACGGCCGGCAGGCCGTACTCCCTGGCGACCACCGCGCCGTGCGTCATCAGGCCGCCGACCTCGGTCACCAGGCCGGCGATCGCAACGAACAGAGGGGTCCAGCTCGGGTCGGTGTAGGCGGTGATCAGGATGTCGCCCGCCTCGAGCTCGGCCTGCGCCATGTCCACGACGACCCGGGCCCTGCCCTCGACGGTGCCGGCCGAGACCGGCAGGCCGGCCAGCGCGCCGGGTGGCAGGTCGTCGCGCCGGTACTCGCCGATGACGGCCTCACCCTCCGAGGTGAGGACCCGGGGCGGCCTGAGCGCCTCGTACGACCGGAACGCTTCCCGCCTCTCCCGGATGAGTTCGTCGTCCACGTCGTTGGTGCGCACGACTTCGTGGAACTCCTGGAGCCGGAGGTAGAAGATGTCCTCCTTCGCGCGCAGGGTGCCGGACCGGACCAGGCGTTCGGCTTCGGCCAGCAACGCCTGCTTGTAGACGAAGTAGCGGCTGACCATGCCGTACTTGGGGTACTCGCGGTACCCGGCGAAGGTGCGGACGCGGTCGATCATCCGCTTGGTCTCCTCGGCCTTGCGCTCTCCGTCGGGCAGTGCGCGCAACCGCGTCAGCAGCTCCTGTTCTTTCCGTTGCGACTCCTGGAGCCCCTGTTCGAAGCGTCGCTTGCCGGCGCCCGGCTCGAAGTTCTTGATGTTGCCGAGAAGGGTGGGCACGAGGGTGGCGGGACGCTCGCTCCAGCGCGTTCTGGTGATGTCGATCTCGCCCGCGCAGCGCATGCCGTACTCGTCGAGGTAGCCCCGGATGGCGTCACGGGCCCCTCGGCCGCCGGTCAGCCCGGCCAGTTCGTCCAGAAAGCCGTCGTCCTCGCGACCGTCGTCCACCACCTGCTGCAGGAACGCCACGACGTCCGCGTGCGGGCGGATCGTGTCCGCGACGTCGAGCAGCGCCAGCCCCATCTCCGACGTGACGTTGTGCGGCACGGACTGGGTGAGTACGTCGGCCGCGTTCTTCTCGCCAAGCCACTCCTCGAGGTGGTCGTTGAGCCACCAGGTCGTCTCCATCGACGCCATGATCGCCTCGTGGCTCCGCGGGTCGAACAGGATCCGCTTCAGCTCCGCGATGTCGGCCATGACGAAGTCGAGCAGCGCCGGCCCGGACAGGGCCTGGATCTCGCGCCGCAGGATGGCCACGGACGCCCGGCTGTGCGCGATCAGGTCGGTGACGACGGCCGGATCGGTCTCGATGGTGGTGGGCGTGCTACCGGGAAGTCCGGTGCCCTCGGCCCTGTCCGGAAGCGGGCGGATGAAATCGCCGCGGTCCAGGATGGTCTGCAGGGCGTCGCGGATCAGCGGGTCGGACTTCCCCAGGGTCCCCAGCAGGCCCGCGCGGCCCGCGGGCGTCGCGATGACGGGGGCGACATCGACGAACAACCGCCCGCCCGCCTCGTGCATCGGCCGCGGGGTCGTCAGCTGCCACAGGGACAGGCCCAGCGGCTTCATCGCGTCGGTCATCATCTGCTGGTGACCGACCGAGACGTAGACGTGGTTGTCCTGGTCGTCGGTCACCGGGACGGGGAACAGGGTGGTGATCGGCCGGCTCTGCACGATGTGGAAGTCGTCGCCGGCCAGGCACCATTCGATGTCCTGCGGCCGGCCGAAGTGCGCTTCGATCCGCCGTCCCAGCCGCACCAGGCGCACGATCTTGGCATCCGTCAGCGCCTGCCGCGCCTGCTGCTCCGGTTCGATCGGCGTGTCCTCGGTACCGCCTCCCGGCAGCGCGCGGATCGCGCGCTGCTTGGCGCCGACCGTCGTGGTGACGACCTGGTCATCGCGCACCGTGTGGACGTCCGGGTTCACCAGACCGGAGACCAGTGCCTCGCCGAGCCCCCACCCGGCCTCCACGGTGGCGGTCTTCCGGTCCGACGTCACCGGGTCCGCGGTAAACAGGATGCCGGCCACCTCGGGGAACACCATCCGCTGCACGACCACGGCCATCCGCACGCTCCGGTGGTCAAAGCCGTTGCGCAGCCGGTAGGTCACCGCCCGCTCGGTGAACAGCGAGGCCCAGCACCGGCGGATGTGCTCCAGTACCGCCGCCGTGCCCACGACGTTCAGGTACGAGTCCTGCTGGCCGGCGAAGGACGCGGTCGGCAGGTCCTCGGCCGTCGCACTGGACCGCACCGCGTAGGCGGCCCGCTCGCCGAGCCGGGCGAGCGATTCGCTGATCGCCGCCACCAGATCGTCGGGCATCGCGACGCCTTCGACGACGGCGCGGACCTCCGCGCTCAGCTTGCGGATCGCCGCGTGGTCGTCCGGCTCCACGCGCGCCAGCAGGTCGAGCCGGTCGTCGATCGACGGCACCGCGGCCACGATCTGCCGGTAGGCCTCCGTCGTCACGCAGAAGCCGTCCGGCACCTGGACGCCCTCGATCCGCGAGAGCTCACCCAGGTGCACCCCCTTCCCGCCGACGTCCGCGACGTTCGTCCGGTCGATCTGCTCGAAACCCATCACGTAGCCCAATTCCGCTGCTCCATCGTCCGTCGGGTTGGTTCGCGACGGGCAGTATGGAACAGATTTCGGCGCCGCATGAGGCGCGCGAATCTGATATAAAGTGAAAGGGGCAGGGGAACAGCGCGTGCAGCGACCGCGGACCGCCCCAGCCCCAGCCCCGTACAGCTCAGTCCCGTTCAGCTCGGTCCAGGGCAGGGTCGTGCGCCCAACGGTCCAGCTGGTCGGTGATGGGTGCGTCCCTTGCCGCTCGGAGCCCTGAGGTCGGCGGGCGCGCCGTGGTCTCAGGTCACCAGGGTTCACGCGAACGTGTTGGGTGTCGATGTATCTGCCCGAATTGTGGACTCGCCGTATCTTCGCCGGCTGGTATGAAACGGTGATAAAAGCCTCGATGTAGTGATTATTGCTGCGATATCAGAACCCGGTATTGCCGGATGTGGGGTGGGTGACCGTCTACCGCACCACAGCAGTCATTGGTCGATAGCGCCCGATGACCACCTGGTCCGCCTGGTTGTCTTTGTCATGAGCAGTGACGAAGCAGAGGGGGAAGCGATGGAGGACCAGAAAGCCGAGAGCGAGACCAGCAGGGCGGATATCCCGCGCAAGGTGGAAACGGGGAACCACCTGTCCGGGACGGCGACGACAGCGATGCAGATAGGGATGGTCAGGGGCGATATCGTCCACCACGGTGCCGCCACACCGCAGAGACAGCCGAAACGCTGGGGGCAGGCGATTTGGGCGATGGTGGCCATCGTTGCGCTGGCCGTAGGTGTGACGGGAGGCATGCTCCTGGACGAGCGACAGGGTTCCGTGCAGGAGGCTGAGCAGGGCTACCCGGCGTCCATACCGACACCACACGGCGCGAACGGGGAAGACGCCTGCAAAGGCGGTACCCGGACCGTCCCCAACGGGAAATATCCAGGCTGCGAAATTGCCACCCTGGCTCGTCCGCACGAGAGGGTTCAGTGGCCCACCGGCGCCAGCACGTTAGTGGTGGTCGGCGAGGGTTATAAAATGGAAGTATCGGACAACTACGGTCATTTTCGTGGCCTGAGCGGCGGTGTCGCAAGCTCCGCCGGTACCGGTGTCTACTTTCATCCAACCGGGGATTACACCGGCTATTTCAGGGTCTACGGCTTGCACTCGACGAACTACTGCATCAATTTCACGGCCGATCGCGACCCGAAGCAGTCAGCTTCGCATGGGCGTTGGTACTCGTGCAATTGAGAAATGACGGCAGGCTGGTCATTCCTCCGCGTCGCGGACCACGAGTGCGATCTGCACCCGGTTCTCGACCGCCAGCTTGGCGAACAGGTTGCCGGTGTGCGCCTTGACGGTCGCGACGCTGATGTGCAGCCGCTCGGCGATCTCCGGGTTGCCCAGCCCGTCGGCGATGGCCCGTGCGGTATCGAGTTCTCGTTCGGTCAGTGCGGACAGCCGTTTCCGCGCGGCTTCGCGGGACGAGCTGCGAGCGTCCGAGGACTGCGGCCCGGTGGCCGCGGCGATCACCCGTGCCGTGGCCACCGGCGACAGCACTGGGTTCCCGTCCGCGACCGTCCGCACCGCGTCCACGATCCGCGGCGGCGGGGTGTCCTTGAGGACAAACCCGAGCGCTCCGGCGCGCAGCGCGCCGAGCACCAGATCGTCGGAGTCGAAGGTGGTCAGCATGAGCACCCGCGGCGGCGCCGGCCGGGTGAGGAGCTCACGGGTCGTGCTGAGACCGTCACGGCCGGGCATCCGCACGTCCATCAGGACGACGTCCGGACGCTGCTCGTCCACCACGGTGATCGCGGCGTCCCCGTCGGCTGCCTCCGCGACCACGGTCAGGTCCGGTTCGCCGTCGATGATGAGCCGCAGCGCCATCCGCACCAGCTGGTCGTCGTCGACGATGAGCACGCGCACCGGTCCCCGCTCGCTGTCCACTCATGCTCTCCTGTCGTCGTGGTTCGGCCAGGGTAGTTGCGCGGTGAGGAGATATCCGTTGTCGGGTGTCGGGTGGTGGTCGAGTTTTCCGCCGGCGAGGGTGACTCGTTCGGCGAGGCCGAGCAGGCCGAATCCTGACGTCGGCGGTTGAGCGGCTGTCGCGGTGGCCGGGGAGTTCTGCACGGTGACGTGCAGGTCGTCGCCGGCTGATCCGTTGACGACGATGTGCACGGGTGCGCCCGGGGCGTGTTTGGCCGCGTTGGTCAGTCCTTCTTGGACGATCCGGTAGCAGGTTCGCCCGACGACGTCGGACGGTGTGCCGGTCACGGTGGTGGTGAGCGTGACGTCCAGTCCGGAGGTGCGGGCCTCGGCGACCAGTTCGGGGACTCGGTCGAGGGTGGGCTGGGGTGGTTCCGGGCGGCCAGGGTCGGCCCGGAGCACACCGAGGACGCCTCGCAGTTCTTCCAGCGCTTGGTGGGAGCCGTCGGCGATGCCGCGGATCAGCACGCGGTTCTGCTCAGCGGTGAGGTCGCCGCGGTGGTCCAGCACGCCGGCCTGCATGGCGACCAGGGAGATCCGGTGCGCGAGCACGTCGTGCATCTCGCGGGCGATCCGGTTGCGTTCCATGGCCCGCGCCTGCGCCGCTCGTGCGGTCTGCTCCCGTTCCGCGCTTTCCGCCCGGTCTCGCAAGGACCGCACTTCGACGCGCCGTGCGCCGACGGCCATCCCGATGGCCACCGCGATGCCCGCGCTCAGTGCCGGCAATGCGAGCTGGAGCCACAGCGAGCCGGGCGGGCTCTGGATCGGGTAGAACCCGGCGGTGAACTGCGACGCGGTCACGTAGGCCAGCCCGACGATCCCGATCTCCACCGGACGGCGTCGAGTGGAGATCGAGCACAGCGCCAGCAGCGCGGCGCCGGTGGCGAGTATCGACGCGGTCGAGGCGATCGCGACCGTCAAGGCGACGGCGAACGGAAACCGCCGCCGCCACAGAAGTGCCGTCAGGCAGCCGAAAGCCACCAGCGGATCGCCGGTGACGAACCACGAGGAGGTTTCCATCGCCTGGCCGCGCAGCAGCACCCCGGTGGAGAGCCAGACCGGTATGCCCAGTGCCGCGGCCGCGACCAGCCGCCAGGTCTGCTGCCACCACCCGAGCCGTGGTGCGACGTCTGCGATCACCTGGCCATTGTCGCGACACCGTGCGGCCGGTGCAGCAGACCGGGGGCTGTGCTGCCCTCGCTGCCCTCGACCCAGGTCGAATCACCACCTCGTCTTTGGTCGAAGGCGATTCGAGCCGCCGGTCCGATGTGCCGGCGGTGCCGACTGGACAGACTCATTTCTGCCGTCCCAAGCCAGCCCGTTCCGGCGCCCCGCGCGCCCCACTCAGGAGGACATCAGATGCGCCGAACCTTGTCCCTCGCCCTCGCCCTCGCCTTCGCCGCGGCGGCGACCGCGATTCCCGGAGTGTCGACGGCGGCGGATCCTATGCAGCCGGACACCGTGCGGTGGGGCCCGTGCTCGGAGAAACCCACCTCGTCCCGTCTCGAGTGCGCGACGCTCGAAGTCCCGCTCGACTACCGGGATCCGGACGGCCGGCAGATCGAGATCGCGATCTCCCGGCTGGCGAGCGAGAAACCCGCGCAGCGGCGCGGCGTGCTGCTGACCAATCCAGGCGGCCCCGGTATCACGGGACTCGGCTACCCGGTCGCTCTCGCCGGTTCAGGACTGCCGCGGCAGGTGCTGGACTCCTACGACCTGATCGGCTTCGACCCGCGTGGCGTCGGCCGCAGCGCACCGGTGACCTGCGAGCTGACGCCGGAGCAGCAGGCACGCGGCAATCTCGCGCCGTATGCGCACACCGCGGCCGATGTCGCGCGTGAGGCGGGGAACGCGCGGACCATCGCCGAGCAGTGCGCCACTTCGCCGACGGCGTCGATGCTGCCGCACACCACCACCGCGAACACCGCGCGCGACCTGGACCGGATCCGGGCGGCGCTGGGCGAGCCGAAGCTCTCGTACCTCGGTGCCTCCTACGGCAGCTACCTCGGTGCGGTGTACACGACGATGTTCCCGGAGCGCAGCGACCGGATCGTGCTCGACAGCAACCTGGGCCCCGGCGGTTACGACGTCACGGCCATGCGGATGCTGGCCCGTGGCATGGAGGACCGGTTTCCCGACTTCGCGGCGTTCGCGGCCGCGCATCCCGAATACGGTCTGGGCACCACCCCGGAGCAGGTGACCGCGAAGTTCTTCGATCTCGCGGAGCGGTTGGAGGCGAAACCGGTCCAGGGCTACGACGGGACGTTGTTCCGCGGGATCACGTTCGACCGCCTCTACAGCGATGCGAACATGCCTCTGCTGGCCGAGATGTGGCAGGCGCTCGACACGGACCGGCCGCCGCCGCCCAACCCGCCGATGGTGAACTTCGAAAACTTCATGGCCGCCCGCTTCAACGTGATCTGCGGTGATTCGCGCTGGCCGGGGACGGTCCGGGAGTACCAGCGGAACGTCGCGGTCGACCGGCCGAAGTACCCGATGCTGGGCGGATCCGCGGCCAGCATCGGACCGTGCGCGTTCTGGCCGGACGAGCGGGTCGAGCCGCCGGTGCAGATCGGGGACCGGGGCCCGTCGAACGTGCTCATGGTGCAGAACGAACGCGACCCGGGGACGCCGCTGGCCGGCGCCGAGGAGCTGCGGCGGGCGTTCGGGGAGCGGGCCAGGATGGTGACGGCCGACCATGGCGGGCACGGTGTCTATCCGTTCGGCCCCAACACCTGCGCGAACGACGCGGTGACGGCATTCCTGACCGCCGGGCAGCGTCCATCGCAGGATCTCGCCTGCGCGGCGGAGCCGGGCGAGTAGCGGGGCGGAGACATGTTCAAGGAGTGGCGCCGTCGTCGGGCTGTGCAGCGGGTCAAGCCGGGGCACGGCCGATCACTGCAGCGTTTTCGCTGGTGGCAGTTGCTTTTTCGAGCGCTGTTCTATCTTCGGCTGACGAACGATGATGGCAGGCGGGCGGTCTACGCCGTCGACGTCAGGCATTGGCAGAACCAGTCGTCCGGCAAGGTCAAGGCCCACCTGTACCTCGATGGCAGACATCACGCCGAGTCCGCACTCCCTGCCGCCTTCCCCGTCCGAGGCGGCACCGTCGAAGTCAGGATGAGCGCCTTCGGGCTCAAGCGCTGCCACTACGTCACCGAGGAGGGGGCCGAGCACGCCCTCATCCCGGACCCCGACTCCGCCGAGGGGCGTCGCGCGCACCTCGACCGCGCACACCCCGCACTGAGCCGCTTGATCGGTTTCTTCTCGCTGACCGTGCTCGTCATCGCCGCGGTTCTCCTCGTCCTCCAGCTCATCGAACACCTCACCCAGCCGGACGCCATCTCCCAGCACATCGGGACCTTCACCTCGCCCGTTGAGCTACCGGCCTGGCTCAACGCCATGGTCGGGCTCGGTGCTCTGGCAGCCAGCACCGAGCGGGCGCTGCGGCTGCGCTACAGCCGGCTGCTCGACGGCGGGGCGGGCTGACCCTGCATTTCTGGCCGATCGATGTGTTATTCCGAGAAGGAGCACTTGATGCGAAAATCTGTCGTTGCCGTTCTCGCTGCCGTCATGGTGGCGATTCTCGTTCCGCTGGTGGGCTCGGCGGAAACCACGCCGAGCGCGTCGCCGGACCGGCTGAGCTGGGGCGAGTGCCCGGGCACCCCGCTGCCGGGGCTGGAGTGCGGCACGCTCCAGGTGCCGCTGGACTACCGCGACCCCGCCGGCGAGAAGATCGATCTCGCGATCTCGCGGCTGGCCAGCCCCAACCCGGAGAAGCGCCGCGGCGTGCTGCTGACGAACTCCGGCGGGCCGGGCAGCCCGGGGCTGAGCTACCCGTTGGTGCTGAAGTACTACGGCGTGCCGCAGAGCGTGCTGGACACCTACGACGTGATCGGCTTCGACCCGCGCGGGGTCGGCTACAGCGCCCCGGTGACCTGCGACCTGGAGGGTCCGGCAACGGCGACCGCGAACGTCCCGGACTACGCGCTGGACTCGGCCGACGTCGCCAAGCGGGCCGAGTACGCGGCCGAGGTCGCCGGGAAGTGCGGATCCTCGGCGACGGCGCCGTTGCTGCCCCAGCTGAACACGGCGAACACCGCGCGCGACATGGACCGAATCCGCGCGGCGCTGGGCGAGCCGAAGATCTCCTACCTCGGCATCTCCTACGGCACCTACCTCGGCTCGGTCTACACCACGCTGTTCCCGCACCGCAGCGACCAGTTCGTGCTCGACAGCGCGATGAGCCCGGAAGGCAGCGCCCCTTCGGCCTCCCGCGGGTTCGGGGAGGGGGTCGAGGACAGGTTCCCGGACTTCGCGAAGTTCCTCACCGAGCATCCCGAGTACGGCTTCGGCACCTCGGTCGAGCAGATCAGGGCGAAGTACTTCGAGATCGCCGCCCGACTGGACGCGCGGCCGAGGCCGGACGGTTTCGACGGCAAGCAGTTCCGCAAGGTCACCTTCGAGAAGCTCTACCTGGACCTGTGGCTGCCCGAACTGGCCGAGATCTGGCGTGCCGTCGAGACCGGGCAGCCCCTCCCGCCGACCCCGCCGGTCGAGGTGCCGCCAGGGCAGCCGGCCGACAACCCCGTCGCCAGCCAGCTGGCGGTGTTCTGCAACGACACCAACTGGCCGGAGTCGGTTGCCACCTACCAGCGCAACGTCGAGATCGACCGGTTGCGCCACCCGATGTTCGGTGCCGCCGCGGCCAACATCTGGCCCTGTGCGTTCTGGCCGACGGAGCCGGCCGAACCCCCGGTGAAGATCAACAGCAGCGGGCCGTCGAACGTGCTGATCGTGCAGAACCTGCGCGACCCGTCCACGCCGCTGTCCGGTGCCCGCGAACTGCGCGCGGCCTTCGGTGACCGGGCGCGGATGATCACCGCGGACCAGGGCGGGCACCTTGCCTACCTCTATCTGAAGAACCGGTGCCTCAACGACGCCACGACGAACTTCCTGGTCACCGGGCAGCGCCCGCGTACCGACGTGGCCTGCGCGGCCGAACCGGGCTGACTTTGTCCGCGGTGCTGTCGAACGGCGTCGAGTCCGTTCGTAGCCAGGGGGAGAGACCGGCGACTGCCCGGTCAGCCGCACTCGAGGAGAGCACCATGACCGCTACCTACACCTTCGACGTCTTCACCACCCTCGACGGCTTCGGTGCCCACGTCGGTGACTGGGGTGGCTACTGGGGCAAGCAGGGCCCCGAGCTGCTCGCGCACCGCCTCGCCTTGTACGGCGAGGAGCAGCGGATGGTCTTCGGGGCCAGCACGTATCGGGCGCACGCGCAGATGCTGGCTTCGAGCGCCGAGTGGGCCGACGTCCGTGACCCGTGGGTCACCCGGATGAGGGAGCTGCCGGCGACGGTGGTGTCGAGCACGCTGCACGGGCCGCTCGACTGGCCGGACGCCACCGTCGTGCGCGGCGACGCCGTCGACATCATCGCCCGGCTCAAGGAGGAGTCCGAGGTGCCGTTGCGCTCGCACGGCAGCCTGTCGCTGAACCGGGCGCTGATGGCCGCCGGTCTGGTCGACCGCGTCCAGGTGACGCTCTTCCCGGTGATCACCGGCCGGACCGGGGCGGACCCGATCTTCCGGGGTGGAGCCGACTTCGACCTCGAGCTGATCGAGAGCCGGACGCTCGACGGCCACACCCAAGAGCTGACCTACCGGCCAAGCCCGCACCCGGCAGGCTGAGCGCCTCAACTTTCAGAATCTTGCGGGACACCCGCACCCGATCGATGGGGGCATGCGCAAAAAGCCTCGCATGCCCCCATCTCGGGATCACGCTCGTAGTAGGTGGCGATCGCGGCGGCGCGGTCGCGCAGGGCGGCTCGCAACCATTGCGGGGACAGGACTTCCGCGCTCGTGGCGAGCTGCCACATGGCCCATTCGGCGTGTCTCGAATCCTGGAAGGTCACCTCGAGCCGCAGCCGGCCGTCCGCATCGGTTTCTTCGGCGCGGACGGCCAACGCGGTGCCCACCAGCTCCTCCCGCCGCGCCGGGTTCATCCGCACCAGCACGGTGACCTGGTCGCCGCCGGTCCGAAACCGGGTGCTGCGTTCCTGCCAGGCCCGGCCCAGATCGACCCGGTCCGGTCGCTGTGCGGGTTCGGGGAGTTCCTCGGCGGCCAGGATCCGGGACAGCCGGTAGGTGCGGTCCGCGCCGGACCGCGTGGCCAGCAAGTAGCCCTGGTCGCGCGCGGTGACCAGGCCGATCGGGTCCACCGTGCGCCACTTCGGGGCTTGGTCCGCAGCCGCGTAGTGGATGCGCAGCTTGTGTCCGGCGAACACCGCGCGGCGGACCTCGGCCACTACGGTCTCTGGCACCTCCTCGGCGACCAGCCGGCGCGAGAGCAGGTCGGTCTCCGGGTCGATGAGCAAGCGCTCGGCCACGCCGGACGCGGTGTCCCGATGGCTTTCGGGTAGCGCGTCGACCACCTTGAGCATCGCCGACGCGAGCGCCGAGCCGAGGCCGAATGCCTGCGCGCCGCGCCGCGATCCGGCGACCAGCAGTGCCAGCGCCTCGTCGTGGTTCAGCCCGGTGAGCTCGGTCCGGAAACCGGGCAGCAACGCGAAACCGCCGCGCCGGCCGCGTTCGGCGTATACCGGGACGCCGGCCGCGGACAGCGCCTCGATGTCGCGCAGCACGGTGCGGGTGGACACCTCCAGCTCGCGCGCCAGCGCGGCCGCGGACAGCAGACCGCGCTGGCGCAGCAGCAGCACCAGCGAGACCAACCGGTCGGCCCGCATGCGGAAAATTATGCCAGGAATACACGACACAGGATGTCGTGATTGGCGGAGAGGCTTGTCAGCACGACGCCGAAGCGTCGATGAATCGAATGGAGCTGATGTGGCAGTGGAGCGAACGGTCGTCAACCCGTGGGCGTGGTCGGTGGAGCTGGGGTACAACCAGGGCGAGGTCGTCTCCGGGCACACCCGGACCCTGTACTGCTCCGGGCAGACCGCGATGAGCGGCGACGGCAGGCCCCAGCATGCCGGTGACCTTGGGGCGCAGCTGGCGCTGAGCCTGGACAATCTGGAGGCCGTCCTCGGCGAGGCCGGTATGTCCCTCGCGAACCTGGTCCGGCTCAACGTCTACACCACCGACGTCGACCGGCTCTTCGAACACTACGGCGTGCTGGCGTCGCGGTTGGGCGCCGCCGGGGTGGCGCCGACCAGCACGATGCTCGGGGTGACCCGGTTGGCGATCCCGGACCTGATGGTCGAGCTCGAGGGGACTGCCGTCGCGTGATGCCCGCTTCGGTGACAATCGGCGTCTACGGCTTCGACGGCGAGTCCTTCCTGCGACGACTGCGGCACGCGGAGGTCGGCCTGCTGCTCGACCTCCGCCAGCGTCGCGGCGTTCGGGGCTCCGAGTACTCCTGGGCGAACTCGGCGCGGCTCCAGCGTGCGCTCGCCGCGGCGGACGTCGGCTACCGGCATGTGAAGGAGCTGGCACCGACGACCGAGCTGCGCCAGCTCCAGTACCGCGAGGACGACCGCCGGGGCGTGGGCAAGCGCAACCGGATCGCGCTCGCGTTCGAGTACGCCGAGCGCTACACCCGGGAGATCCTCGACCCGTTCGACCTCGGCGCACTCGTGGCGGAGCTTCCGGACGACTCGACGACCGCCCTGCTCTGCGTCGAGTGCGATCCGGAGGCGTGCCACCGCTCGCTCGTCGCCGAGCGCCTGCGCGCCGAGTACGGCCTGCCGGTCGCGGACCTCCGCCCGGGTTGAGCCACGCCGTGTTTTGTCAGGGGGTCCTCGTAGGTTCGGGGCATGACCGCACCGTCAGGCAACGACCCACGTCCGACCTTCGCCCGAGCGCTCGACCAAGCCGAGCGGCAAGCCGCGAGCGTACGTCCGGATGAGCTGGACAACCGCACTCCGTGCGCCGACTACGACGTGCGCGCGCTGCTCGGGCACCTGGTCTCGGTGCTGAACAAGCTCGCTCGCGTCGGCGCTGGAGCCGACGCGAGCGAGGTCCCCGACGTGCTCGACGACATCGACGACATCGACGACACTGCCTGGGCCGGTGCGTTTCACCGCGCCCGCGGCGAGGTCGAGCGGGTGTGGGCCGATGATGCGCTGCTCGGGCAGATGGTCACCCTGCCGTGGGCCACGCTGCCGGGTCGGGTCGCCCTCGATGCCTACACCCACGAGTTCACGGCCCACAGCTGGGACCTCGCGCATGCCACGGGCCGGCTCGACCGGCTCGACCCGGATCTCGCCGTGCGGGCACTCGAAGCCTTCTCCCAGTTCGCGCCGCCCGAAATGCGCAGCGAGCAGGGTCCGTTCGGGCCGGTCGTAGCGGTGCCCGACGACGCCGAGGTCTACTCCCGGCTGGCCGCCTACCTGGGTCGTCAGCCATAACGTCCCGCGTTCCGTCTAGGTCGTTTGGCGCGACAGCCAGCGGACGGTCACGTCCACCACCTCGCTGGCCGAGACGCGGAATCCGTGGCCGTCGCCTGCGACGGGGTGCCAGTCGGTGCGCGGACGACGGGCCGCGGCGTCGCGGGCGACGGTGAAGGAGATGTGCTCGTCGGCGTCACCGTGCACGACGAGCGCGGGCACGTCGGCAGCGAGGAAGGCGGTCAGCGGGTCCAGTTCCGCGAACTCCTCGAACAGCCGCCGCCCCAGCTGGAACCGGCCCTCGATGTCGAGATATCCCTTTTCCCGCAACGGCGTCTTGTCTTCGTACAGCGCACGGGCCCGCGCCAGCGACGGGTCGAGGAACGTGCCTCGCAGGTCGAGCACCGGTTGCCACAACACGACCGAGGAGACCGGCAGCTCCGGCAAGGACAGCGTCGTGCTCACCGCGCCGAAGCTGGACGCGACGATCGACACCGGGCCGCCCTCGGCTTCGACCGCCGCGGCCAGGTCGAGCCGTTCGCCCGCGATCGTCATGTCCCGCGGTGCGCCGTCGCTGCGGCCGTGCCCGCGGAACGAGAAGCGGAGCACCGAGAAACCGGCCGCCACCAGACGATCCGCGAGGCACCCGAACAACCCTTGCTCATCCAGGTCCGCGGTGATGCCGTGCGCCAGCACCACGGCCGGGCCGCTGCCGCGGCGCTCCGATTCCAGCCGGAGCCCGTCGGCCGTGGTGATCACAGGTACAGCACCGCGGTGAGGATCATGCCGCCGAGCGCGACGATCCAGGTGTAGGGCAGCGTCGAGAGCATCGCCTTCTCCGGCCGCACACCCGCGTACTGCGAGGCCCACACCGTCTGCGTGCTCGTCGGGTCGGACACGCCGAACACCTGGTTGTAGGACGCCATCATCCCGACCACGGCGGGCATCGAGTAGATCCCGCCGGTCACCAGCACCCCGGCGACACCGGCGCCGAGCCCGAACACGTTGAGCGGCCCGCGGAACAGGCACAGCGGCACCAGAACCACGAACACGACCACGAACCAGACCGGCGCGGACGGGCTGATCGCGGACACGATGGGAGTCAGCGCGTTCTTCGCACCGGGCAACTTGACCGCCGCGAGCAGCATGCCGATCGCGATGAACAGCACGATCGGCGGCGCCGCCACGTCGAAGGCCTTGTACAGCGACCGCAGCGCGCGACCACTCAGCTCGCCCCATCTGGTCGTGGTCGCGAGGGCGTAGATCAGCCCCGCCAGCAGCGAGGGCACGATCGGCACCGAGAAGCCGAGCGCCAGCACGATCGGCACGACCGGGGTGAGCAGCGCGTACCACGGTGCGTCCCCTCGGCGGACCCGCGCGCTCGGCCGGTCCAGCTTCACCGCCCACGTGTGCCGGGTGCCCTGGCGCCGCGTCTCGACGAGCACGTAGGCGATGCCGAGAACCAGTGCCATCGGGAACAACCTGATCATCACCGACTTCACGTCGGCGACCGGTGCGCCGAGCGCGTCGGCGAGGAACTGCCATACCGGCAGCTCCAGCGGCGAGCCCGCGCCGATGCCCATCAGCACCGTGCCGCCCGCGACCACCGGGGAAACCCCGACGGCGATCATCGCCGGGATGCCGACCACACCGGCGAGCATCGCGGCGGGGGCGGAGCCGGTGATGCTGCCGCACAGGATCGACACCGCGAACACGCCCAGCGCCACCACGGACGGACGTTCGCCGCCGAACTCGACGATCTTGCGCACCAGGGTCGATGCGATACCCGTTTCGTCCATCAGGGTGCCGAGCCACGAACCGAGCAGCACGGCGATCATCGTCGACGCGAGCGCGGCCGCGCCGTTCTGCAGCACCGCGGTGAGAATGCCGTCCTTCGCGCCGGACCAGGATGCACCGGCCAGGATCGAGATGCCCAGCGCCAGCAGCACGAGCGCGAACGCGGTGGGCAGCACCCGGGTGAGCATGAGGACCACGCCCACGGCCATCAGGAGCAGTATCGCGATACCCATGCTCAGTCTCCCCTGGACAGTGCGGTGGACAGCAGCAGCGGGCTGATGCCGAGGCCGCTGCGGCGGTGCGCGAAGCGGTGGGCGACGATCTCGCCGGCTCCGGCGACGTGCCCGCGGACGCGGAAGGGGCCCAGCCGCGCGGCGGTGTGGCCGAGGCGGCGGTTCAACTCGCGCAGGTCGATCCGGTGGTGGGCCACTTCGTGTGCGACGGCTGCCTTGCGCAGCGCATCGCGGGACACCGGCCAGCCCTTGCCGGCGGCGAGCTTCGCCAAGCGCGCCAACGAGTCCCGGTAGACCGTGACGGTGCCCTTGCGGTACTCGGCGAGCAGCAGCTCCCCGCCGGTGATGCCGCCGTCGCGCTCGACGACCGGTACCTCCTCGTCGTTTTCCTTGTCGTTTTCCGCGTCGGCGAGCTCGTCGCCGACGGCCAGCGCGATCTCGGCCCACCGGCGCAACTGCGCCTCGTCGCGGCGCTCGTGTGTCGGCGTGGCGCGCAACAGGCGCACCGCCAGTTCGACGTCGTTCACCGGCGGTCCTCCATGATCGCCACGACCGGTTCGTCCGGGGCCCTGGTCTTCAGCTCGACGTCGAGGAGCGCGACGAGCTGGTCGCGGTCGAGCACCCCGGACAGATCGGCGATCTTGGGTCCGGCGAGCAGCCAGACCGCGGGCGCTCGGGACCCGCCGTCGCCGTAGCGGGTGTGCGCGTCGATGAGCGCGCTCAGCTTCGTTTGCGCTACACCGGCTTGCGTGCTCGCCACGAGCGCGTTTGACGCGTGCAACCGGATGACCCCCTCGCCGTCGACGACCCGGACGTGCCGCACGGGCCGGGCGAACCGGCCGAGCACGCCCCGGCGCCGGGCCCGTGCGCCGTAAACCGTGTGCTGCGGGGTCGAGGCCAGCTCGCCGACCTCCGCCACGGGCACCCCGATACCGTGCGCCACCTCCGCGAGCACCGCCTTTTCGTCCACCGCGGCGGAACGGTCCTTAGTGCGCAGCTCGGTCGAACCGGTGGCGACGGCGCGGATCAGGTTGCGCTGGGGATCGACGGTCACGTCCACCTCGACCCCGGCCGGATCGGCTCCCTGCTCGACCACCGCGCTCTCGGCGGCGCTCCGCACGGCGAGGACGTCGGAGTTGGACGGGTTCGGCACCATCCGCTCGACCGACTCGCGGACCAGTGCGAGCGCGGCGCCGAGCGGGCTGATGACCTCGCTGTGCGCGGCGATTCGCCAGTCCTCCCCGGTTTCGGCACCGAGGAACGGGGTCACCGACGCGGCGCCTCCGCCACCGCCGACCAGCGTCAGGTGTTCGAGGCGGTACTCGCGCGTCAGCCCGTCGAGCACTTCCCGGACGGGCTTGATCGCCTGCCGGAGCACTGTTCGCGCCGCGTCCTCGACCGTGGCGCCTAGCGCCTTGGCGAGTGACCGCACGGCGAGCCGCGCCGACTCCTGGTCGCTGCGTGCGTAGGAATCGGCGGGCACGACGCCGAGCGCGTTCGCCGCGCAGGTGAGCGTGAGCGCATACCTCGTGCCGTCGGCGGCTTCGAGCGCGACGTAGTCCGCCGGATCGCCCTGCCGCGGCGACAGGGTGACCAGCTTCGCTCCACTGAGGACGGACGCGGGGGCGTAGCAGGCGTAGGGGAGACCGGCGATGTGCGCGCTGCGCGGTCCGACCTCGGTCACCGCGCGCCCGGACAACCGGACCAGCGATCCGCCGCCGATGCCGACCGTGCGGACGTCCAGGGCGGGCAGGTACGTCTCCCTACCGCCGAGGCGGGCGTGCCGCACCTGCACGCGGCCGCGCCGGATGACGCTGATGTCGGTCGACGTTCCACCGGTCTCCAGGAACACGCCTTCGCTGAGCTTCTCCGCCATCAATGCCCCGGCAACTCCCGCCGCGGGCCCGGAAAGAGCGGTGAGCAGCGGCCGTCGGCGCATTTCGGGAAGGGACATCACCCCGCCGTCACCACGCATGACCATGAGCGGCGCGGTGATGCCGGCGCGCTGGACGCTGGCCTCCACGAGGTCGGCGGTGGACACCATGCGCGGCATGATCCCGGCGTTCAGCACGGCGGTGCGGGTGCGTTTCGTGAGGCCGTAGAGGCTGGTGATCCCGTGCGTCGTCGTGCCGAGCATGTCCTGTTCGCGGGCCGCGGCGAGCACGAGCCGCTCGCCATCGGGATCGTCCACGCTGAACGGTTCCACCGCGACCAGCACCTCGGCGCCCTGCTCCCGCAGCCGCGCGACCGCGTCCTTGACCGCGACCGGATCGCGCGGATCGCGCACCGCGGCGTACCGGACGGGCAGCCGGCGGCCGGGCGCCAGTTCGAGCTTTCCCAGTGCGGAAAGCCGCCGCGTGGCGAAGGCGTCGAACCCGGTGCCGACGCCCGCGATGCCGACCGTCGCGACATCGCCTTCCAGCAGCGCGTTCGTGGCCTGCGTGGTGCCGTGCGCCAAGAAGGAGACGTCACGTGCACCGATCCCCACGTCGGCCTGCAGTTTCTCCAGCGCCGTCAGGATGCCGTGCGCGACACCGTCGGCGTCGTCGTGGCTCGTCGGAACCTTGACCTGCCCGAGCAACTCGAACGACCGCGCGTCGACGGCGACCGCGTCGGTGAACGTCCCGCCCACGTCGATGCCGATGCGCACGGGTCTGGGATGTTGCGTCATTGCCTACACCTCCAGCTGGTGGAGCTAACGGTGGAGCTAATAGCCCCGGACGTCGGGCCAGCGGCGCTCGACGCCGGCCTGGTCGAGGACGAGGGCGAACTCGTCGAAGAGCTTGTCGTTCTCGCGAATCTGGTGCGGCGCGCTGCCGCGCCGCAGTGCGAACCCGGCGAGGTGACCGGCGACCTCGCCGATGTTCCACTCCACCGGATGCAGCCGGTAGCAGCCGTTGGTGAGGTGCGTGGTGCCGATGTTCTTGCCCGCCGGCACCAGGTTGCGCATCCGGCGCGGCAGCAGCGCGCCGAGTGGGATCTCGAACGGCACGCTCGGCACGTCCACGTAGTTGTCGCCCGCGGTGGACGGGTGCAGGTCGATGCGGTAGCTGCCGACCCCGACCGAGTCCGGATGGAATCTCCGCCCGGTCGGCCCGAGGACGTCGAGTGAAACGTCCTGCTCGGTCACCGTGGTGACGGCCCTGATCCGCCGCGACTCGCGAACGTAGGCCGATTTCGCGAGCCCGTCGGCGGTGCCCACGACGTCCGGCCGCAGCCTGAGCCCCGGGAAACCGGTACCGTCGTCGGCCCGCGGCGCCTCCGTCTGCAGCCAGTACAACACCGAAAGCGACAACTGCTTGGCCTCGTGATGGGCGCGCGCCACCTCCGCCGGCCCGGCCACGCCGTCGACTTCGAGGGCGGGCCGCAGCCAGTAGTCGTTGAGCGGCCAGTTGACCAGCGTGATGTCGGAGTCGAACGCGCCCGGCTCGTGCAGCCCGCGCGCGAGGATGCGGCGGAATCCCCACAGCTCCTTGTCACCGGCCTCGGCACTCTGGTCGGCGTTGATCGCGAGCGGGTCTGCGTCGGGGTTCGGCACGAACGTCCGGTCGACCGCTGCCAGGGTGCGCGGATCGGGGGCGCGGAAGCCGAGCAGCGGCCCCGGCCAGAACTCGGGGGTGTAGGACCGCCAGAAGTCGTACATCGCGGGACGATCGATCACGTGGTCCTGCCCGGCGTGGTGGGAAACCGCGAAGCAGTAGGTGATGCCCTGCAGGTTTCCCGGATCGGCCCGCTCGGGCGCGTGCGGCTCGCCGTACTCGTCGCGGGACTCCGCGCCCACCACGAACTCGGTTCCCGTCATGGGCAGCAGGTCGCCGTTCTCCGTCGCGTCGAGAACGTACTCGGCACGCACCGCGGTGCGCTCGCCGTCGCCTTCGAGTATCACGGCGTCCACCCGGTCGCCGGTCACTTCCGCCGCGATGGGCCGGTGCCCGGTCAGCACCGTGATCCGCCTCGCCGCGCGGTGCGGCGCGAGCATCGCCTCGAGCACCGCGAGCGCGACTCTCGGCTCGTGGCACAGCTTGCTGACCCGTCCCGCGCCCGGGTTGAGGCCGGGGAGCCGGGCGGCCTCGGCGCGCAAGGGGTAGTGGCGCCGGTAGTAGTCGCGGATGCCCTCGCGCAGCTGCCGGTAGGTCGCGGTGCCGCCGAAGCGCTCGATCCACGGGTTCTCGTCCGGGGGCACCGCCTGCGCCGTGAGCTGACCGCCGAGCCAGTCGGTCTCCTCGGTCAGCACGACCTGGTGCCCCGCTCGCGCGGCGGCCAGTGCGGCGGCCACTCCGCCGAGGCCACCGCCCACGACGAGGATCTCGGTGTCGAGTTCTGGCATGCTCCGTCCTAACGGGTCCGTGGTGTGCCGACGGTCGTGCCGGCCACCGGTGGGCACGGCAGCAGTTGCTGCGGTGTGGTCTCCTGCTCGGTCACGAGATCGACGAGCAGCCGCACGGCGCGCCTGCCCATGTCCCGCATCGGCACCTGGAATCCGCTCACCTCCGGCGGGCCGCCGAGCACGGCCAGCGACAGATCGTCCGGTGTGGACAGTCCAGCGGCGTCGATCGCCGCCCGCACCGCGCTGTAGGCGGCGCCGGTGTCGGTGCCCTCGACGACGACGGCGGTCACCCCGTCGCGCACCCAGGCCCGGACGGCGTCCGGGTCCAGCGGCCCGTCGATGCGCACGATTCCGGTCGTGGGCGCCGTTTCGAGCACGCCGCGCTGCCGGTCGTCCGAGGAGGGTGCCTCGTCGGACTCCCTGACGTAGCGGATCTCGCGGTGCCCCAGCTCCAGCAGCCGGGTCAGCACCTCGGCCGATGCCGTCACGTAATCGGCGCCGACATAAGGAATCCGGCCGCCCAGCTCAGGTCTCCGTCCGATGTAGACGAACGGGAACTCGGAGTCGGCCAGGCCGGCGACGGGTTCCTCCGGCACGTGCCTGCCGAAGAAAAGGCACCCGTCCGCGACGCGGGTCCGGCGGATCGCGGCCTCCTGCGCGGCGCCGGGTCCGCTGGTGCCGGTGAAGAGGATCAGGTCCTGGCCCAGCGCCGAGGCTTCCTCCTCGACTCCGACCAGGATCGGGTAGTAGGAGTCGGCGATGTCGGTCGGGAAGGTGGCGCGAAACGTGTACAGGCCGAGCATGTTCGACCGCGCCGACGCCAGCCGGGTCGCCACCGGATGCGGCACGTAGCCCAGTTCCTCGGCGACTTGCAGCACCCGGGCCCTGGTGGCCTCGGACATCCGGACCGTGCTGCTGCCGCCCAGCACCACCGAGACCGTCGCCTGGGAAACCCCGGCGATCCGGGCGATGTCCGCCTGTCGGGCCATCCCCGAACGTCGTACCACCTGCACCTCCTCGGGCTAATGCGAATTAGGAGAGCCTCTGCGACGAATCCGCACCCAGTCAAGACTTTCTGAAATCCTGTCTTGTTTGAGCCATGAGCCGAACTAATACGTATTAGCATCTTGACCGCACGCCGGGTCGCGCCGAAGCTCGCTGCTACGTCACTGCCGACGATGGGAGCCCTCGCATGACCGAGCTGTCCCGCCGCGCGACCCTGCGCGCCGCCGCCGGGCTGGGCCTGGCCGCGCTACCCGTGCTGAACGCCGCCACGGCGAATGCTGCGCCGGCCGGTTTCCCGGACTACAAGTTCCTGAGAGTCGCGTTCGACAAGAACGCGCTGAAGTACAACCCGACCGGGGAGCTGATCTTCCCGTGCATCCGCGGCGTCGCGGGACGCGTGGCGAAGCCGCTCGGCCGCTACTACCTGTACTACGCGCCGCACGACCCGCCCGGCGGGATCTGCCTGTCCTATGCGGACAGCCTGGAGGGCCCGTTCACCGAGTACCCTGGCAACCCCATCGTGAGCAGGGCCTGGAACCCCCACTACGACGTCTCGCACGTGTCTTCACCGCACGTGTTGTGGCGAGAGGACCTTCGGGAGCTGTGGCTGTACTTCCACGGTGAGAACACCACGACCCGCCTGGCTCGCTCGAAGGACGGCATCAACTTCAGCTACGACAAGGTCGTGCTGTCCGCGTCGATGCTGCCCTCGGGCACTACGGAGACCTCCTACGCCCGGGTGTTCGAGCAGTCGTTGCCAAGGCTCGGCGCGAACTACGTCATGGTGTTCATGATCAACAATGCCGCGAACCGGCGCTCCATCGGCTGGGGCTGGTCGGCCGACGCGCGGAACTGGACGTTCGCGCAGGAGCCGCTGATCCGGCCGGCCGACGTCGGGGCGCGGGACATCGGTGCCCCCACGGTGGCTCGCCGCAACGGGTCGACCTACGTGATCTACCACGAGAACATCGAGGCGGGCGGCAGCATGCTCATCACGGAGGTGGGCAACGACTTCTCGAAGCGGAACCACCTGGGTGTGTTCCACGCGCCGCTGCCTGGCGCGCCGGACAACGGCCGCTGTGCCGCCGCGTCGTTCGGCACGATGGACGGCGTGGAGTACATGTTCTACGAAGCGGGTGCGCGCCTCGAGGGCGCCATCGCGATCGCCAAGGCGCGGTGAGCCCGTATCCGAAGCGGGAAAGGAATGTGCTTTTCCCTCTTTCGTGTTCGGGTGTGGCCGGTTTTTGTCGGGGTTCGGCGGTATCATGGAGGTGCATTCGAAAACTACGGGGGTTCGCATGTTGTATGTTGATTTCAGTATGTTACCGCCGGATTGGTTGTCTTCGATGAATAAGGCGTCGATCGAGCGGCTCGATGTGTCGCAGGCGGTGGGTGTGGTGATCTCGGCTCGGCGGGCGATCTGTCGCATGCAGGCGGTGCAGGCCCGGGCGATCGCGCAGGTCAGCCGGGCGCGCGGTGGGGCGCGGTGGGTGGCGGATGAGTTGGCGCCGGAGTTGCGGTTGTCCCGTGAAACGACCGCGACCCGGGTGGCCTTGGCGAAGGCACTGGTGTCCCGGATGCCGTGTTTGCTGGCGGCGATGACTGAGGGCGAGTTGGATATCGAAAAGGCGCGTCAAGCCTTTGATGGCGTGGCGGTATTGTCCGATGAATTGGCCCGTCAGGCGGATGAGATTCTGTCGGCGCGGATCGGTGAAAAGAATCCGAGCAACTGGAGGAAAACGGTAACGCGCGTGGTGGCGAGTCTCGATCCCGAGGGTCAATGCGCCCGCGCGGAGGCCCGCCGTAAGCAGCGCCGGGTCGAGTTGCACCACGAGCCCGACGCGATGGCGTCGTTGTGGGCCTACCTCCCGGTCGAGATCGCGACCGCGGTGTATGCCCGGATCGACATGCTGGCCCGGAAGCTCCGGGTCGGCGATGAAACGCGCACGATGGACCAACTTCGGGCCGATGTGCTGGCGGAGTTGCTGCTCGGTAAGGGTTGGGAAGGCTTGGCCGCTCAGGTGTTCATCCATATCCCGCTCGACACCGCGTTGGGTATCCGCGACGACGGCTGCGAACTGGTCGGTCATGGCCCGATCCCTGGTGAGATCGGGCGTCAGCTCATGAACCAGCCGGGTTCAGCGTGGCGGAAGGTGCTGACCGATCCCGTATCGGGCACTGTCCGCGATCTCGGCCGCAAGAGATACCGCCCACCGGCAGATCTCGCCGAACTTGTCCGGGTGCGGGATCGCACCTGCCGGGCGCCGGGCTGTAACCGGCCCGCGCAGCGTTGTGATGCCGACCATTGCACCGCATGGTCGGAAAACGGGGACACCTGCGAGCACAACCTGTGCTGCCTGTGCCGCCACCACCACCGCTTGAAAGACGAGCCAGGCTGGAAATTCGAGTTCGATCCCGAGACGGCCGATTTAACGGTCACCACCCCCACCGGCCGTACCTACTCCACCCGGCCCGAACCGCTGCTCGATCCGCCACCTCCGGAGGTCACCGACGAGCCACCGCCCTTCTAGCGTCCTGCGTCACACGTGCTCTCGTGTGCGTACTGGTTGTCGCGTAAGGATGTTGCGGAGAAGTCCGGGTTGAGCAAGTCGACGGTCGGGCGGACCTGGCGCGGTTTCGGGCTCTGGTCTGCGACAACTACGGCACGCGCAAGACCCCGCGATCAAAGCCTGGATCGCAATGGCGATCAGCGGTGGCCCCACCAATGATCAACTTTCCGGGGGCGGCGGCCCGACCTGGTCCCACTGGTCGGGCTAACGAGTCGGGCGTCGCCGCCTCCAGCCGAGGCGAGTTGCGTACCGGCTTCCCCTCGGTGCGCGGGCATCGCGGAATCGATGGCCAGGCGCATCGCCCTGTTAGGTGTGATCGCGGCATCACCCAGCAGGTGGGGCCACTTCAGGCCGCCCTCGAAAGCAACGTCACCCAGGTGGAGCCAACTCAAGCCGCTCAAACCGGGCCAGGTCAACCGCCACAGCCATCTGGGTAGCCCGACTGGAACACTAACCGGATGCCAGTCCGAGGCGTTCGGAGAGTCGTCCAAGGTAGCCGGTGACGACGTCGGCCTGTGCGTCCGGTAGTCCGAACAGGACTTCGGTCACGCCGCATTCCGCCCAGGTGGCCAGTTCGTCCGGGTTCGGTTTGCCCGCGAGTGCGACCACCTCGGGTGCCCCTTCCCGGCCGGATTCCTGCCAGAGGTCTTGCAGCCGGCGGGTTCGCTCGCCGATGTCGCGGTCGGTCGGGGTGGTCATCCAGCCGTCGGCGTGCCGCGCGATCCAGCTGAGGTTGCGGTCCGTGCCGCCCGCGCCGAGCAGCACCGGAACCCGCCCGGCGCGCACTGGTTTCGGCCACGCCCAGCTGGGCCCGAAGCGCACGAACTCGCCCTGGTAGCTCGCCTCTTCCTGGGTCCACAGCGCTCGCATGGCGTCGAGGTACTCGCGCAGCGCGGTCCGGCGCCGTTTGCCCGGGATGCCGTGATCGGCCAGTTCGTCGGTGTTCCAGCCGAAGCCAGCGCCCAGCGTCACGCGGCCGCCGGAAAGGTGGTCGAGCGTGGCGATGGTCTTCGCCAGCGCGAGGGGATCATGCTCGGTGGGCAGGGCGACGGCGGTGCACAGCGTGATCCGCTGGGTCACGGCGGCGGCCATCGCCAGCGCGACCCACGGGTCCAGCGTGCGCAGGTAGCGGTCGTCGGGCAGCTCCTGGGTACCCGTGCCGGGATGCGCCGCCTCGCGCCGCACCGGGATGTGCGTGTGCTCGGGCACCGCGAGCGAATGAAAGCCCGCCTCTTCCGCGGCTCGCGCGACCGCAGCCGGCGAGATGCCTCGATCGCTGGTGAACAACACGACGCCGTATCGCACCCGTACTCCCTCGTATCGCCGACCCGTCCGACAGCATTAGAACACGTTCTACATGCTGAGCGGAATGGTCGCGGGAAGTGGTTCGTGATGATCGGCGCGCAGGCCGTCGAGGGAGATGTGCAACAGCCTGTGCCACAGCTGCGGGCGGCACTCGTCGGTGATCTGGACGGCGTGCCCAAGGGAGACCAGCAGGAGCAGCAGGTCGTCGGTGGTCACGCCGGGGCGCAGCAGGTCCGTGGCGCGGGCGCGCAGTTGCTCGACGACGAGGCGAAGCTGCTGGATGCCCTCCAGGTCAGGGGTCGACCAGGTCAACGCGAAGTTCTCCATGATCGCGCGGTGGCGTGCGTAGCCGGTCAGGGCCTGCTGGTAGAAGTCGGTCAGCGCCGCCCAGGGGTCTTCGGCGTCGATCGCCGCCTGGCGCGCGGATTCCGCCCATTCCGAGAAGTCCTTGCGCAGGACCGTATGCACGAGATCTTCCTTCTGCGGGAAGTGCCGGTAGAGGGTGCCCATGCCCACCCCGCTGCGGCGGGCGATCTCGCGCACGTCCACCGCGGTGCCCTGCTCGGCCAGCACCGCCGCGGCGGCCTCGACGATCGCCTCCCGGTTCCGGATGGCGTCCACGCGCGGCGCGCGGCGCCGGGCGGTGCTTTCCGGTTCAGCCACTGCCATGCGGCCGAGTGTACCTCCTTATGCGGAGCATGTGCTCCGCTCTGTGCTACTTTGAGGAGCAAGTGCTCCGGATAGCGAAGGGTATGTCATGTCCGATCCGTCCACGACCACCGCGAATGAGGCCAAGGCCCCTGGCATCGCCGGCTGGAACGACCAGATCATCGCCGAGTTCCGGGCGAACGCCGGGTATGTGTCTTGGAGCAGCGAAGAGGATTTCGCCGCAGGGCGCCCCGTTCCGCCCCGGATGCCCGGGTTCGAGGAGCAAGGCATGCCGCTGATCTTGGTGCACCACATCGGGGCCAAGACCGGGCGCGAGCGGATCAGCCCGTTGTTCTACCAGCCGGTCGGCGATGGCTGGGCCGTCTTCGGAACCCACGGTGGCAGTCCGCGTCATCCGGTCTGGTACCACAATCTCATGGCGAACCCGCAGGCCACCGTCGAGGCGGGCACGGAGAAAGTACCGGTCGTAGCTCGGCTCGCGCAGGGCGCGGAGCGCGAGCGGCTCTGGGCGAAAGAGGTGGCGCTCGTCCCGAAGTTCGCCGAGTTCGAGGCGGCCGCCAGCAGGCAGATCCCCGTCGTCGTGCTGGAGCGTGTCCACTGACCTCAGTATCGAGTCTGGCTGGTCGTTGTTCGGTTTCGGTCGGTGTTTCGTTTCCGCGTTCCGGCGGCGGCGATGGCCGCGCCGGTGACCATGGCGATCCCGGCCAAGGTGAAGACGTCGCCGACGCCGATGGCCTCGATCAGGGGTTGTGCGGCCAGCGGTGAGAGGAACTGGCCGAGGAAGATCCCGGTGACGAGTCCACTGAGGACGCGGCCACGCAGGTCGGGCGGGGCGAGCTCGGACAGGCGCAGGGTGGCGTTGGGGACGGCGAGCCCGACACCGACGCCGCCGACGAGCAGTCCGGCCGCGGTGCCGAAGACCGTGCCGGTGTTGCCGACCAGCAGCCAGCCGGCGCCGAGCAGCGCGACGCTGACCGTCATGATCGCGGCGAAACGCAGACGGCGGCGCAGCACCGGGAACCCGAGCGCGCCGAGCATGGCGGTCAGCGTGCTCCCGGCGAGGACGACACCGACGATGGCCGGCCCGATGCCGAGGTTCCCCAGCAGGAACGGAATCTGGGTCGGCGCCAGGTAGAACGCCAAGGTCACGCCGAGCGCCAGCGCGTAGATGCCGAACACGCGGCCGGCCACTCGCGCACGGCCGGCGGTTCCCCCGGACGGCTCCCGCGGCCCGTCCCGCACGGCGATGATCGCGAACAGCGCGACCACGGCGGCCAGGCTGTACAGCCAGAACGGCACCCGCCAGCTGATCGTCGCGAGCACTCCGGACAGCGACAGGAAGACCACCCCGCCGAGGCTCGCGAACGCCTGCTGCAGGCCGAGGAAGGAGGCGCGCCGCCGGCCGTCGAACCAATCGGCGACCGTCGCGCTGACCGCCGTCATGACCCCGCCGATGGCGATGCCGAGCAGCGCTCTGGTCGCCACCAGCAGGTAGAGGTCGGTGACGAAAAACCCGGCGGTGCCGCTGACCGCGTACAGCACGAGGCCGGACACGAGCAGCGGGCGGCGCCCGACACGGTCCGCTACCAGGCCGGACAACGGGGCGCTGATGGCGATCATCAGCGAGGTGATCGTCATCGCGAGGCGGACCAGCAGGGCCGCTCCGGGCTCGGCGGCGAAGACCAGCTCCATCGTCGGAAGACTGGGGGCGACGACGGCGGGTGCCATGATCGTCAACGTCGCCGCGGCCAGGATCGTGCCGCGTGCGAGGCGGGATGGCGCCATGCGGTCGGCTTGTGTCGTCATGCCACCACGATCGCGCCGATCCGCTCGCGCTCGCGTCGGTGACCATCACCTACATGTTCGGATCCGGGCGTGGAACGCGAAACGGCGGGCGTGCCCCCGGACTGGGGAGCACGCCCGCCGGGGGCGGGGCGCGATGGCCGGTCAGTTGTCGTGCTTGCCGGGTGCGGCGCTGCCGGTGTACTCGCCGAGGTCGGAGACCAGCTCGGCGATATCGGGGATCTCGGTGAACCGGCGCCGGTGGATCTCGGCGATCTTCGCGCCGACCTCCGGGTCCGGATCGTCGGTGATGTCGAACGACACGAACCTGTCGACCAGCGGCAACCCGGCTCGGTCCATCGCGAGGTGCGCCGGGTGGTTCATGTATTCCTCGTATCCCGCCACGTCCTCGATCAGGGAAACGGCGCCGTATTCGTACTCCCCGCCGAAGTCGGGGCCGACGACGCGCGCCTTGATGGCGGGGATGGTGTGGATGTGCTCGCCCATTTGCGCGAGACCGGCGGCTTTGTCCTCTTCCGAGATGCCGGGCTTGAGGGTGAAACGAATGCAGTGGTAGATCATCGGACTTCCCTTTCAGTCGGCGTTCACGGCGGGCGTGAACGCGGCGGCGTAGTCGCGGGCGAAGTCGGTGACGTCGCGTGCGGGGTCACCGGTGAGGTCGGTGACGGACGTGTGCACCTCGGCGGCTTCGCCCCTGGCGTAGTGGGCGTAGTCCTCGACGAGACCGTCGACCTGCCACGACGGGAGGATGCCGGTCAGTGCGGCGGTGAACTGATCGGCGGACGCGTCGTGGAAGGCGATTTCCCGCCCGGTGGCGGTGGAGAGCGCTTGCGCGATCTGGTCGTGGGTCACGGCCCGCGGTCCGGTCACCGTGTAGCTGCGGCCGGCGTGTCCCGCGCTGGTCAGCACGGCCGCGGCAGCCTCCGCGATGTCCCTGGTGTCGACGGCGCTGACGGCGGCGTCGCCGATTGGGGCGGCGAACCAGCCTTTTGCGATGGTGGGGGCGAAGCTGAGCAGCGCCTGCAGGTAGAGGTTGGGGCGCAGCACGGTGTGGTCGAGCCCGAGCTGATGTACGTGGGCTTCGACCTCGGCGTGCCAGCGCAGGAACCGCACCGGCGAGTCGGCGCGGGCCGCGTACTGGGAGAGCAGCACGAGCCGGTCCAGGCCGGCGTCGCGGGCGAGGTCGGCGAACTGGATCTGAAGGGTGGCGGCGTCGGGTGCCGAGGGGCTGTTGAGGAAGGCCGCGTCGACGCCTTTCAGCGCGGCGGCGACCGATCCCGGATCCCGCAGGTCGGCGACGACGGTCTCGACGCCGGGGACGGAGTGGCCGGGGTTGCGGGTCATCGCGCGGACGGTCACGTCGCGGGCTTGCAGGGCGGTGACCAATGCCGATCCGACGGTTCCGGTCGCGCCGGTCACGAGCACGGTGGGGGTCATTGTTGTGCGTCCTTTCGGTGGTGGAGGTTCAGTGCGTGCCCACGGCGGCCGGGGCCCGCCGTGTCCTGGCAGTGGAGATGAGCGAAAGTGCGAGTGCGATCAGGATGAGCGTGGCCTCGCCGAGGAACGCGGTCGTGAACGAGATGTCCCCGTGTGTTCCCGCGGCGCCGATGGCGATCCCGGCCAGCGCGGCGAGCCCGACCGCGCCGCCGAGCTGCTGTGCGGCGTTGACCAGTCCGCTGAGCAGACCTGACTCACCGTCGGTGCTGTCGCGCACCGCCATCGCGGTGGCGTTGACGGCGCCGAGTCCGAGTCCGGTGCCGATCAGCAGGAACGCGCCAAGCAGGCTGACCGAGAAGCCGGTCGTCGTCGGGTCCATCGCCAGCCAGAGGAAGCCGGCGAGCAGCACGGCGAGCGCGACCGGCAGGGCGCGGGGCAGCCCGACGCGCTTGGCCAGCAGCGGCGCGGCGACGCTGCCCACGATGATCATGACGGCGAGCGGGATCTGGGTCATCCCGGCCGTCAGCGGGCTCATCCCGAGAACGTCTTGCTGGTACTGGGGCAGGAAGAAGAACAGGCTGGTCAGGGTGCCGCCGATCAGCAGCATCACCAGGTTCGCCGTGACCACCGGCTTCCTGCGGAAGACGCCGAGCGGGACCAGAGGGTGCGCGGAGCGTCGTTCGACGGTCACGAACGCCGCCAGGGACGCGAGGCCGATCACGAGGCCGGCGATGGTGCCGGGCGCGGCCCAGCCAGCTTCGGAAGCGGAGACCATGCCCAGCGCGAGGCCGGAGATCCCGATGGTGATGGTGACCGCGCCGAGCGCGTCGAACCGGCCGGGCCGGCCGGGGACCGGCGGCACCGAACGCCAGACGATGATCGCCCCGATGACGCCGAAGGGCACCGGGGTCACGAACACCGCCTGCCAGCCCAGCAGCTCGGTCAGCGTGCCACCGAGAAAGACGCCGATGAGGCTGCCGGCACCCGCGACCGCGCCCCAGATGCCCAGCGCACGAGTGCGTTCCGCGGAAGACGAGTAGAGGGCGAGCACGAGCGAGAGCGCGGCCGGCATCACGACCGCCGCCCCGATACCCTGCCCGATCCGTCCGGCGATCAGCATTCCGCCGCTGGTGGCCAGCGCGCAGAAGGCCGATGCCGCGAGGTAGATGGCCATGCCGGTGAGGAACACCTTCCGGCTTCCGAGCACGTCGGCGAGGCGGCCCCCGAGCAGCAGCAGACCGGCGAACGCCACCAGATAGCTGTCCACCACGACCGTGAGCTCGGCGGCCGTGAGCCCGAGGCCCTCGCGGATCGTTCGCCCGGCCAGGTTCACCATCGCGGCGTCGAGAATGACCAGGAACATGGCGGTCGCCAGGCCGGCCATCGCCAGGCCGCGGCTTGCCCCCTGGCGGGTGTGCACCGCGCTGGGTGCGGGTCCGTTGCTCATCATGCCGTCCTTCTGCGGTGTGTCGTCATGCCATGACGATCGCCCGGATGCACCGTCGCTCGCGTCGGTGACAATCACCTACTTCCACCTACTTCCACCTACTCCCGTCAGGGCGGCATCCCTCTATGGTTTGCCCCATGCCTACGCCGTCCCTCCGCTCGCTCGTCGGCCGGCACGACGAGATCGATCGCCTCCTCGCCCTCGTCCGCGCGGCGGAACAGGCCGAGGGCGGTGTGCTCGTCCTCCGCGGCGAGCCGGGCATCGGCAAGAGCGCGCTGCTGGAGCACGTCGAGCACGCGACGCCGGAGAGGTTCCAGATCATCCGCGCGTCCGGATCGGAGTTCGAGGGCGAGCTGCCGTTCGCGGCACTGCACCAGCTGTGCGTTCCGGTGCTGGCGCATCTCGACACGCTGTCGCCTCCCTACCGCGACGCCCTGCTGGTCGCGTTCGGGCTTGCCGATGGCGCACCGGACCCGTTCCGCGTCGGCCTCGCCGCGCTCGAACTGCTCGCGGCCGCCGCGGCGGAACGTCCGATGCTGTGCGTCGTCGATGACGCGCACTGGATGGATGCCGCCTCGGCGAAGGCGGTGACGTTCCTGGCGAGGCGCATCGCGGCGGAGCCGATCGCGATGGTGTTCGCGGCCCGCGACTCCGGCGCCATCCGCGGGCTGGACGAGCTGCCCGGGCTGACGGTCGGCGGCCTGAGCGATGCGCAGGCGCGCGCGTTGCTGGCCGAGGAGAAAACCGCGACGCTCGACGAGCGGGTGCGCGATCGCCTGCTCGCCGAGGCGCGCGGCAACCCGCTGGCCCTGATCGAGTTGCCGAAAGCAGGCGGCTTCGCGCTGCCGACGCCGTCGCCGGTCGCGAGCCGGATCGAGCGGAGTTTCCGGGCCAGGATGGCGAAACTGCCCCCGGAGGCACGGCTGCTGCTGATCCTCGCGAGCGCCGACCCCACCGGGGACCCTGCTCTGCTGTGGGCGGCCGCGCAGCGCTTGGACATCGACCTGCCCGCCGCGAGTGCCGCCGCCGAGGCGTCCGGGCTGGTGCAGTTCGACACGCGCGCACGCTTCTGCCACCCGCTGGCGCGCTCGGCCGTCTACCGGGATTCTCGGCCGGAGCAACGCCATGCGGCGCACCGGGCGCTGGCCGATGCCACCGACCCGGTCGCCGCCGGTGACCGGCACGCCTGGCACCGTGCTCAGGCCACCACCGGGCCGGATGAACGGGTCGCGGCGGAGCTGGAGTCGTCGGCGTCGCGTGCGCAGGCGCGCGGGGGAGTAGCGGCGGCCGCAGCGTTCTTCGAGCGTGCGGCGGCGCTCTCGCTCGACCCCGGCAAGCAGACCGAGCGCACGCTCGCGGCCGCGCGGGCAACGCTCGAGGCGGGCCGGGCGGACGCGGCGGCCGAGCTGGTGGCCAGCATCGACACCGAGACACTGGACGATCTCCAGCACGCGGCCGTCGATCTGCTGCGCGGGCGGATCGCTTTCGTCCAAGGTGCGGACGGGGCGATCAGGGGGCCGGAACTCATCCTGCGGGCGGGGCAGCGGCTCGCCGCCAGCGATCCGGAGCGGTCGCGCGAATGCTTCGTGGCGGCGCTGGAGATGGGGCTCCTCGTCGGGAGGGCTGCAGGGGTGATGGACCGGGTGCTCGACGCGGCCCGCTCGGCGCCGCCGGCATCGCGACCGGACCTCCTGGACGGGCTGGTGCTGTTGCGCACCGAGGGACACCGCGCCGGTGTGCCGCCGCTTCGGCGGATACTCACCGGCGACGATGCCGGCTGGACCGGTGTGCCGGCGTTGGCCACGGTGCTCACGGGCGAGCTGTGGGACCTCGAGCTGCACGCGAAGGTCATCGACTGGGTGGTGCGGTCCGGGCGGGTTACGGGATCACCGATGACCATCCGGCTCGGCCTGTCGCAGGTGGCGTTGGCCGCGGTGTTCAACGGCGACTTCGGGCAGGCGATGGCCGCGATTGCCGAGGAGGAGGCGATCGCCGACGCCTTCGACGATCAGCCGCAGCTGTACCCGAGGGTGCACCTGGCGGCGATGCGCGGCCGCCGCCAGGAGGTGCTCGACCTGTTCGCGGAGGCGATGAGCCGGGACACCGGTCAGCTGACCGCGAACGTGCACTGGGCGATGGCCGTGCTGCACAACGGCCTTGCCGACTATCCGGCCGCGCTGGACGCGGCCAGGCGAGCCGTGGCGGGCGGAGACCTTTTCCTCACCGGCATCGCACTGCCCGAGTTGGTGGAGGCCGCGGTCCGGTGCGGGGAGAACGCCGTCGCGAAGTCGGCGCTGGAGTCACTGGTCGAGCGCACGGAGCCCGCGGGAACCAGCTTCGCCCTCGGCGTGGCAGCAGGCGCGCGGGCGCTGGTCAGCGACGCGGAAGGCGACTACCTGGAGGCGCTCGAGCACCTGACGGACGGCCCACTGGCGCTGCACCTCTCGCGGGCGCACCTGCGGTACGGGGAGTGGCTACGCCGTGCAGGCCGCCGTCGCGACGCGCGCGAACACCTGCGTACCGCGCACGAACGGCTGTCGGAGATCGGACTGGAGGCGTTCGCCCGGCGGGCCGAGGACGAGCTGCGCGCGACCGGGGAAGTGGCCCGCAGCCGCTCCGAGCACACCTACGACCACCTGACCATGCAGGAGATGCACATCGCGCGCCAGGTCGCGGCGGGCGCGACGTCGAAGGAAGTGGCCACGCGGCTGTTCCTCAGCCCGCGGACGGTGGACGCCCACCTGCGCAACATCTTCCGCAAGCTCGGAATCACGTCGCGCAGGCAGCTCAGGGACATGCCCGATCTCGGCTGACGCGGACTAGGTGAATCCTGCCGACGCGAACGGCGGCCAGGTCGCGCGACCGTATTCGGTGACAGCCGGAGCCTGCTGCTCCAGTCCGAGGGAGGCGTGCGAATGATCACCGAGATCGACCTGAAAGCACCGGTGGTGGTGCACTGCGACATCGTCATCGACGCACCGTCGCGGCTCGTGTGGCAGCTGCTCACGGAGGTCTCGTCGTGGCCGGACTGGCAGCCCGACATCACCGCCGCGACCGCTGACCGTCCGCTGCGCGAGGACAGCACCTTCCGCTGGCAGACGGCCGGGCTGGACATCGAGTCCACTGTGTACTCACTACAGGCCCCGTGCCGGATCCTCTGGGGCGGAACTGCCAACGGAATCACCGGCATCCACCTGTGGCGGTTCGACGCGACCGGTTCCTCGGTGCACGTCCACACCGAGGAGTCATGGGACGGGGACCCGGTGCGCTCCGACATCGACGGCATGCGGGCCGGGCTCCGCGAATCCCTTACCGCATGGCTCGGCCACCTCAAGAAGGCCGCGGAGAAACCCTGAAGGCTGGGGACAGCCCTACCTCGGATCATGGTGCGCACCCGTGTGACCGGTGGCCTTCTGCTCGGCCATGGTGTCCATGGATGTGGGGCTACGAACTAGGGGGTTCCGTGATGACGAAGTCCGGCCGGATGATCGGGCTGGCCGCGATGCTGGTGGTCGCGGTGGGCGGGATCGTGCCCGCGCCGGCTCAGGCGGGTGCGGCGACGGATTCGGCGCTGCAGGCCGAGTTGGACGAGCTGACTCACGAGGAGGGGTTTCCCGGCGCGCTCGCCACCGTTACCGGCGCCTCCTGGCCAGGTGGCGCCGCCAGGCACCGGACCGTGCGCAGCGGCGTAGGCGACCTCAGCACCGGGCGGCCGGTGCCTTACGACGGCCGGGTGAGAATAGGGAGCAACAACAAGACCGTGGTGGCCACGGTGGTGCTGCAACTCGTCGAACAAGGCGCGATCGGCCTGGACGCACCGGTCGAGCGCTACCTGCCCGGGCTGGTGCGCGGCAACGGCAACGACGGCCGGAAGATGCGGATCCGGCACCTGCTGCAGCACACCAGCGGCGTGCCGGACTTCACCGGCGACCTGGGGAGTACACCGGAAGAGCTGCTGGCCGGGCGGTTCCGGCAGTTCAGCGGCAAGGAACTGCTCGACATGGCGCTGGCCCATCCGCCGACGTTCCAGCCGGGAGAGCCCGGCCGCTGGGCCTATTCCAACACCGGATACGAACTGCTCGGCATGGTGATCGAGAAGGTGACCGGGCACAGCTGGCAGCACGAGGTGGCCGAGCGCGTCATCAAGCCGTTGCGCCTGGACACCATGTACCTGCCCGGCGCCAGGGAGTACGACCTGCGAGGACCGCATCCTCGCGGCTACCTGGCGATGCCCGATCCCGGCGGCCCCCGGCTGGTGGACATCACCGAGTTCAGCCCGTCCCTGCTCGGGGTGTCCGGTGTGCTCGTCTCCACCCCACGCGACTACAACCGGTTCCTGACCGCGCTGCTCGAGGGCGACCTGCTGTCGCCGGGCATGCTGGCGGAGATGAAGCGGCCGGTACCGACGCAGCTGTGGCCCGGCGCGGAATACGGACTCGGCCTGATCCGCACGCCGTTGTCCTGCGGCGGCTACTTCTACGGCCACAGCGGTGATGTACCCGGCTACACGACCATGAGCGGCCTGGCCGTCGACGCCGGCGGGCGCACCGGCCGCAGCGCCACCGTTGCCCTCACCCGGTCACCCATCACGCGGGACCAGGGACTGCACCTGCTCAAGACCGTCGAGACCGCGCTGTGCTCTAACTGAGTGATGTCGGGTCGTAGGTCCGTTGTCCGCGGCCATGATGGGTTGGTGATGGCGCCTGACTATCGTCCCTCGTTCGATTCACCGTTGACCCGCGCGGCACAGAGCGCCCCGAGCACGGCAGCAGGCATCCGTATGGTGGAACATGCTGTGTGGGAAGCCCGACAAGAAGGACTCAAACCACGCGACGCCCCCGAGCTCATGGACGCACTGGAGTGGCTCGGCATCACCTATCTGCGCGAAGACCAGCCCGCCCGGGCCGAGTCACCACTGCTCGACGCGCTCAGGTTCTACCGCCGCTTGTCCGGAGTCGACCATCCCCGAGTCAAGTACCTCACGGCTAACCTGATCGCGGCCTACCAGGCACAGGGCCGAGACGTACCCGGCATCTCGCGCCTGGAACGCAAGCTCTCCACCGCCGGCAAGGACGGACCGATCACCCGACGGGTCAACCGTTTGCGGTACAAGCTGTTCAACGCCTACTGGACCGCTGGCCGTACTCAGGACGCCTTCAAGCTGTTCCGCGACGCCCTGCGCGTCAGCGCGCGAGCCCAGGGCCCTGAATGCGCGGACTGCCTCGTGCTGCGACACCAACTGGCCTGGCAGTACCTGGACGCTGAACTCCCTGAGGGCCTGCCATTGCTGGAACGCAACATCACCGCTCTGGAGCGGACCGGCTGTCGGGTGCCGACGCTGGCCTTCCGCCGCAGCGAACTGGCCATGGTCTACCTCTGGTTTGGGCGTCCGCACGACGCGGTCAAGACTGCGCGGCGCGGACTCGATGACCTAGCCGGAATCGAGGACAAGGAGGCCCGGAGAGTCCGCGATGAACTGCTCCGCATCTACGCCAACGCAGCGGATGAACTCGCTCAGGACTAGCTTGAAGTTCACTCCGAGCTGGTGTCACCGTCCGCAGTGGACTTATTCGCGGACCCGCTCAGATCGGTCAACGGCGCACCCGATAGCGCAGGTGAAGCACCCGGTTGCCCTGAATCACCACGTCAGGATCCTCCAACAGGTGCTGCGCGTCGACCGACCCGAAGTAGCGCTTGCCGGACCCGAACACCACGGGTACGACGTCCATGCGCACCTCGTCGACCAGACCCGCGGCAAGCACCTGGCCACCGACGTCGCCAGCGGCGACCTCGACCAAGCGGTCACCCGCAAGCTCCTGCGCCTTGGCCACGGCTGCCTCGACGCCGTCGACGAAGTGAAACGGCGCCTCGGGGTCCCAGCCCTCGGGCGCCGGCCGGTGCGTCACGACGACCACGTGGTCGATCCCGCCCGGAGGCTTCCCGTCCCAGCCGTCCGTGATGTCGAAGACGTGGCGGCCGGCGATTGTCGCCCCGATCTGGTCCCAGTACGGCCGGGTGTAGTCGTAGGACGTCTGCGACACCTTCAGCTCGCCGCTCTCGTCCAACGGGACATCGCCGCTCAACAACCAGTCGAACAGCGGTCCGGGCTGGTCGTGCTCGTCCGCGACGAAGCCGTCCACCGACACCGAGCTGTACATGACCACCTTGCCCACGGGGCTCTCCTCTGCTTTGGGGTGTCCCCAAATTAGCCTGCCGTGAACTGTCGCTCTTGTAAGAAATCAATCGGCCGGTAGCGGCCAGCTGTCCAGCGCGTGGCCGGGATGTTCGCGCAGGAACCGCTGCCGGACTTCGACGTACCGGGTCGGCGTGAGCCCGGTGAACGCCCGGAACTCGTGGCCGAAGTGGGCCTGGTCGAAGTAGCCTGCGCCATTGGCGAGGTCGCCCCAGTCGATCGGTCCGGCGGGGTTGATCGCGAACACGGTGGCGGTGAAGCGGTGGGTGCGGGCCAGCCGCTTCGGCGTGACGCCGATGAGCTCCTTGAACCGCTGTGCCAGATGAGTGCTGCTGACACCGGCTGCCACGCTCAGGTCGCCGATCGCCACCGTCCCAGTGGTCGCCGCGATGACGCTGCTCGTATGGCGGACCAGCCCAAGGCCGGCGGTCTCGCACAGCCGCCGCATCAGCTCCTCCTCGAGCAGCGTCAGCATCTCGTGCGGTCCGTCCGCCGTGGCCAGCCGGTCTCGCAGCTCAGCAATGGCAGGCCGGCCCCAAACCTGCTCCACCGTCACCGGCCGGTCACACAGCTCGGCCGCGGGCATCGGCAGGAACGGCGCCAGCCCCCACGGCTTGAAGTGCACGCCGACGGACCGGGTCCGGAGTGGGTAGCCGAACTCCCACGCGCGGGTGGGCATGGTGACTACGCAGCCGTCGGCGTACTCGGCCGTCTCGGTGTCGGTGTCGAGGTCGGTGCCGGCGCGGATGCGGAACGGCGCCCCGAGGTTGACGATGAGCAGCGCCGACGGCGCCGGCGGCAGCGTCAGCCGGGCGTACGGCGGCGCACCCGCCAGGTAGTAGAGGTCGTCGATCAGCCCGTCCAGCGGCGGTCGCGGCACTCTGGACACGTACTCCACGTGCACAGCATCGCCGACGCCCGGCCGGCGTCGTGCGCGGGATGTGGAACATCCGCGCCACAACCCCATCACCCAGGCGAAAGGTTTAACTACGAGCTCAACGATCTGCGGTCAGGCGGTCGAGCCATTCGCCGAGCAGGTGGTGTTCGGCTTTGCTGAGCGTTGTCTGTCCGGGCAGCAGGGCGCGCAGCGCCCGGGCAGCGCCGGCGGGGCTCGCGTCGCGTACAGCGGGTTTGTCGAGGGTGACGGCGGAGATCATCGCTTCGCGCATGGCGGTGAGGAGGGCGGGGTCGCGTCGATCGTCGGGCAGCGACAGCCAGGTGAGCACGGCTCCGCGGGCGCATCCTCGAGAACGCGCCCTTCACCGAGGAGGAGAAGGCCGCGATCGGATCCGGCAACTGGGAGCGGCTCACGGGGGCAGGATTCTGCTGAGGTGGTAGTCGAGGGTGCGGCGCACCGCGGCGAGGGTGCGGATGCCGTGCAGAACGTCTCCGCCGAGCGACACGGCGGCGGAGACCAGGATGTCCGCCTCCGCGCGGGGTTCCAGCGCCGGTGCAGCCGCACCGGCCTGTTTGGCCTGCGCGATGACGGCGGCGACGAGGTCTTCCAGCGGGTGCTGGTCGTGGAGGAACACCGCCGCCAGCGCGGGGTCGGTGAGGCTGCGCGCGTAGTAGGCGGCGAGCACGCGCAGGGTGGTGCGCCGTTGGGCGTCCAGCGGCAGGAGCTCGTCGACGATCGAGCGGAGCAGGACGCCGGGATCGGTCGCGCCGGCGGTGATCCGGCGCTGGGCGCGGCGCTCGTTGTCCTGGTGCAACAGGCGCAGCGCGGCGACGAGCAGTTCGTGTTTGCTGTGGAAGTGGTACTGCACGGAGCGGGTGGAGACCCCGGCTTCGGCGGCCACCTCCCGGATGCTCGCCGCGTGCAGCCCGCGCTCGGCGGCGATCCGCCAGACCGCCTCGGCGATCTGCCGTCGCCGCGGTTGCGGTGCCGGCGGTTGCGGTGCCGGGGGTGCGGTGCGACGGCGGTAGGCCCGTGCCTGGCAGCTGCGCGAGCAGTACACCTTGGGGCGACCGCGCCCCCGGTCGGGCAGCGCGGTGCCGCACATCGCGCATCCGGCGCTCATTTCGTCACACCATGTCCTCGATGTGGTCGGCACAAAGTGTGATGTAATGCCAGGGACATAAAGGTTTTCGCCACTTCCTGATGATACGTTCGTGTCATGATTCACTGGGAGTACAAAATCCTGACCTATCGGCTCGGGTTGCACGGTGACTGCTGAACTGCGTGAGCTGACCGTCCACATCGACACCGGTCGATGGAGCGAGACAGTCCTCGAGGCGGTGAACCTTGTCGTGCCAGCGGGCCGGATTACTGCCCTCCTCGGCGAATCCGGGTGTGGAAAGTCCATGACTGCCGCCGCACTGACCGGAAATCTGCCCGAGTCGGCGCAGGCTTCCGGGCACGTGCTCATCAACGGCACGCACGTGCAGGACCGGCGACACTGGAAGCAACTCCGCGGCAGCACCGTTGGCTTGGTGCCCCAATCGGGAGTAACCGCCTTCACGGCAGAAGCCACCGTCGGTACGCAGTTGCGTGAGCTGGAACGTCGGCACCGGCGATGCACCATCGGGCGCGCCTGCGCTTCGGCCTGCTACCCCATCGACGCGTTGGATCTGTATCCACACCAGCATTCCGGCGGCCAGATCCAGCGCGCCGCACTGGCCGCCGCCCTGCTGGCCGCACCCGAGGTGCTGATCGCGGACGAACCCACCGCTTCCCTGGACGCAGGCACCGCTTACGAGGTGTGGACCACCCTGCGGCGCTATGCGGACACCGGTGCCGCCGTGCTCGCCATCACCCAGGAAGTGCCGTTGCTGACCGCCACCGGCGCCGCCGACCACATGGTGTTCATGCGCAACGGTCAGATCACCGCTTCCAGTCCCGCGACCGAAGTCCATTCCCTCGCCGATTCCTACGTGCAAGGCTTTTTCCACGAGATCGGGCAATAAGCTTGGTGCCCATGAGTGGTGCCCAAGCGGCACAGCAAGGACCTGTTCGAGATTCCGGCCGAGGACCTTGCCGCCGTCACCCTGGCTGCGCAGCGGATCGCCAAGGCGGCCGCCGCGGAGTTCGGTGCCGACGGGGTCAACCTGCTCAACTGCTGCGGCGCCGCCGCTTGGCAGACGGTGTTCCACTTCCACTTGCACGTGATCCCGCGGTACCTGGCAAGACCAAGGATCGGCTGGTGCTGCCCTGGAAACCGGGAGTCCCCGGCGATGTGGACGCGATCGCCCGACTGGGCGGTCGGCTCTGCTCCACACCGGACCCCAGGTCATGACCGCGTCGTGGTGACGTAACGAGGTTGAACAAACGCTCCGTGTGATCGGTTCCGTCGGTAACTTGGAAAAGTCCCCAACGGAAAGGAACCAACCGTATGCGCGTAGGTAGGAGATCTCTCATAGGCGGGGTGACCGGGGTGTTGATCGCGGCCGGCGCCATCGCGGTGCCGGCCACTGTGAACGCGATGGAGACCGGCGGCAAGGCCGCGGCCATCGACTGGCAGCCGTGTCCGGACGGCAAGGGCGCGCAGTGCGCCACCATCGAGGTGCCGCTCGACTGGTCGCAACCGGACGGTGCGAAGACCAAGATCGGGATCGCCAAGCGGCAGGCCAAGGATCAGGCGAACCGGATCGGCACGATTCTGGTCGATCCTGGCGGCCCCGGCGGTTCCGGGGTGAGCATGGTGTCGAGCGGTGACCCGTTCACCGAGGCGGTCACCGCGCGCTTCGACGTGGTGGGTTTCGACCCGCGCGGCATCAACACCAGCCAGCAGTTGCTCTGCGACGAGGCGCTTTCCCAGCAGGCCACCGACGCACGGCATCCTGCCGGCCAGGCGGACTTCGACAAACTGGTGTCGCTCAACCAGCAGTTGATGGACAGCTGCCGTGCGCACTCCGGTGACCTGATCGACCACGTCGACAACCTCAACACCGCGCGTGACATGGACGCCATCCGCGCCGCGCTCGGCGAGGAGAAGATCAACTACGTCGGCTACTCCTACGGGTCGTTGATGGGGCAGCAGTACGCGGAGCTGTTCCCGGACCGGATCCGGGCGATGGTCAACGACGGGAACATGGACCACAGCCTGCCAACGGCGTGGGACTTCATGCGGACCGAGACCGAGCCGGTGGAGAAGAACTTCGTGGAGTTCGCGAAGTGGTGCGACACCACGGAGACCTGTGCGCTGCACGGGCAGGACACCGCGAAGGTCTACGGCGAGCTGAAGGAGAAAGCCAAGGCCGGCAAGCTCACCGACCCCGAGACGGGTGACCCGGTGGACTTCTACGCGCTGTCGCAGCGGGCGTTCTCGGTGAACCAGCCGCCGGCGTGGGGCAACTTGGCCACCGACCTCAAGGCGCTCAAGGACGGCACGGGCACGATGTCCCCGGCGTCGCTCGAGGCGGCCGCCGCGGTCAACAACCCGTATCCGCCGATCTGGTGCAGCGACTGGCGTTACCCGGTGCAGGATTTCGCCGAGTACGAGAAGCTGCGCACGAAGCTGTCCGGGGAGTTCCCGAACATCGAGTGGAGTCCCTATGTCGACCACGCGCTCACCTGCGCCGGTGACCCGCTGAAGACGACGAACCCGCAGCAGCCACTCGAGATCGAGGGTGCGCCGCCGCTGGTCATGGTCGGCAACATCCATGATCCGGCGACGGTGTACGAGTGGAACAAGACCGCCGCGAAGCAGAGCGGTTCGCACCTCATCACCTACGAGGGCTGGGGCCACACCGCCTACGGCAACGGCGGGCCGAGCCCGTGCGTCAACGAGGCGGTGGACGCGTACCTGCTCGACCTGACGGTGCCGGCGAAGGGCCTGTCCTGCCCGGCGACGGAGAAGCCGGCTTCCCCGTCCGCCTCGACGACCCTGAACCCGCATTCCTCGGGGCCGTATCAGCGGTAGCTTCACCCGGAACGGACCCGGTCGCGCTCGCGGCCGGGTCCGTTTCCGTATTGGGCCAGGTGGGCATTCGTCGTCCAGCGGCACATCGAATTCGCGGGTGGTCGGCGCACCGTGCGAATCAGGGCGGGGAGTGCTGGACAAGATGGTCGATCCGTGCCTAGATACTAGTCGGGAGTTCGGCCCGTGAGTCGGCTTTCCCGACGCCGAGGAGGAATTTCGTGGAAATCGAGACCGCTCACGGACTCACCACCGGTCTGCTCGACGCCGGCGAAGCGCTGGAGGCGGATTGGGCCTCGCTACGGGACCGGGTCGACCTCGTGACCGTCGTCGATCCCGTGGCCGAATGCTGGCAATCGCTGCGGCGGGCCGGGTTCGCCATCAAACCGGCCTGGGTTACCTGGATCTCCCCGGTGGACGAGTCCGACGAGGCGTTCCTGGACCGGCTTTCGGTGAGCGAGCGGCGCAATGTTCGGGCAGCGCTGCGAGCCGTGGCAGGCCACGGCTACGAGATGAAGGTGACCCACCCGCTCGACGCGCCGTCCTTCGACGCTTTCCTGGACGTGTACGAACGCCAGATCAGCACCATGCGGTACGGGATCCCGTTCGCGCGCCTGCAGCGGGAAGAGATTCTCGAACAGGGCGCCGACTACTTCCTGGTGCAGGTGTTCGAAGGCAGCACGTTGGTGGGCTGCTGCGTGTGCTGGAAACGTGACGACGTCTCCACCGTGCAGATCCGGTTCGGCACCACCGCACCGGACAGCCGACGGAACCGGCTCGTCAGGGCGATGTACCTGCGGGTGTTCCAGGCGGCGCGTGAACTCGGTTTCCGCAACATCTCGCTCGGCACCGATCCCGCGCTGTACGGGCACATCGCCAAGCCTGGCCTGTTCGGTTTCAAGAGCAGGCTCGGCTTCACCCCGATCCCGGCCCGGCTGTTCGGCTCGGCCGACGACCCGGACGAAGCCAGCAGGGTGCTCCGGCTCGGCACCCTCAGCGAGCCGTCGGTACTGCTGTCCTACCAGCTGCCGGACGGGGGAGCCGAAGCGATCACCGCCGAGACCGCGTTGCGGCTGGATGTGCTCACCGGCGACCCGGACACCGACCTCAATCCCTACCGGGCGGATTTCCTCGCTGACATCGGGATTCGCCAGATCAGGTGAAGCCGGGCCCGGTTATTCGGATACCGGGGATATTCGGCCGGTAAAGATCATGGAATGCGATCGCCGGGTTGAACGGGCAGAAGAATGGCGTTCAGCCGCTGACCGCCGATCTCCGGGAATCACTGGAGCGGCGCCGGTGAGATATCGAGGTGGTAACCGATCATCTCGGTCGGCTCCGGACCCCCAGTTCACCCGCCGTGCGGGCGGTGAGCAGGCCGGGCGCCCAGCCGAAGGACTCCCCGTCGATCGGGTCGTGGTCCATCGCCGGGCGCGGCGGCTCGATCTGGCCCACCGCCGAACGCAGCAGGTCACCGGCGCGAATCTGCACCGACAGTGGCCGGGTCAGCCACCAGCGGCCGCCGTCCCGCTCGACCGAGAGCGACGCGTGCCAGTACCGGCCGAGCGTGTCCAGGCTGACCAGGGACTCCACCCACAGCCGTGGCGGCCGGTCGGCCACCGACGGCAGCGCGGCCCGCACCCGGTACTGGCCACGGCTCGCCCTGGTGGTGCGCATCGGCCGCATCCAGTGCTCGGTGTGCGCGGCCCACCATGCGATCGTGGCCGGCAGCGGGCCGGAGCCGGTGATCTCCGGTGGGCAGTCGTGCGGCGGGTAGGGCGAGCGGTGCCCGGTGTCCACCGACAGCCAGCTCGGCACCGCCGACTTCTCCGTGCCGAAGGGATCGTCGGGCATCTCCAGCGCGCCCGAAGCCAGCGACAGCACCGCGGACGGGCCGAGCACCACCGGCAGATCCCGGTCGAGGTCGGCCGGCGAGCAGGTGCCCCGCCACGGGGCCGCGGGCTCCGGCCAAAGGTGCTCGTCGAGCGTGACGACGACCTCCGCGCAGGTCGTCAGCGCATAGGTCTTGCTGGACACACCGGCCTCGGTCTCGGTGCGGACGATGCCGACTTCGGAGCGCGCGTCCCGGTGCAGCATCCGGGGCAGCTGCCGGAGCAGCGCGTCGTGCAGCTGCGCCGCCGGCCGCTCGAGATCGGCGTCTTCGAGACCTTCCGGGGCTGCGATGCGCACGTCCAGGCCATCCGGGCGGGGATCGATCGAGCAGGCCCACCGGTGCCGCCGGGTCGGCGCGTCGCCGGTGCGCCGCACCAGCCGGACCTCACGGCGAATCGTGGCTGTGGTCGCTGTGGGCACTGTGGACACTGCCGCCTCCGCGGAAGGAAGTGCGTCGGTGGGGCTCATGAGACCAGGCTCAGTGCCGAAAGCCGCATCGCCGGCGTCACGGTGCCGACGTCGAACAGGAGCTGGCCGGCCTTGCCGCACATGGCGTTCGGACTGCGTTCGGCCTGGTTGCCGAGCTCGGCCAGATCGGTGAGCAGATCCAGCTTGCCGTCCACCTGACTACCGGTGAAGTAGTGGCCGGTGCGGCGCCCCTGCCGGATGTACTCGCCGAGCACGATGTGCGCCGAGACCCGGGTGCCCTGCCGGTAACCGTCGGCGAGCCGGTGCACGTAGACACCGGAGGTCAGCTCGCCGACGAGCGCTCGCTCCGGCCGCTGCCCGGTGGCGCAGACCAGGTTCGAGACCCGAGGAATGGGGCTGTCCCAGACCTGCGCGGCCCGCGCGTTGCCGGTCGGCATGGTGGCCGCCGCGCGGGCGGTTTCCCGGCTGTGCAACTGGGCGACCAGCACGCCCCGACGCACCACCTGGGTCGAGCCGAGGCTGAGCACACCCTCGTCGTCGTGATGGCGGCGGTCGCTGTCCTCGTCCGGGTCCGGTTCGTCCACAACGGACAGACACTCGCCTGCGATGCGGGTGAACAGGCGGTGCACCGCGGGCGCGCCCACATGCATGGCCTCGGCATAGTGGCCGACCGCCTCGTGCAGCAGCACCGCGGCCGCCTGCGGGCTCAGCACCGCGGGCGGCCGCCCGCGGACCGGCCCGGCCGCCGAGGCCAGCGCGCCGCGGGTCCAGGCCATCGTCTCCGCCAGCGCGCGGTCCTCCAGCACCGCCAGCCCGTTTCCCCGGCCGCTCAGCCCGATCGGCAGCGTCCGGCCGTTCTCCGTGACGGTCTTGCCGGTCAGCGCGAAGACCGTGCGTACGCCCTCGCTGACCGCGCCGGCGCCGGTGACCGCACACCGGCCGGTCGCGACGGCCCGGTGCTGGAGTACGACGTCACCGCCGATCCACCCGATGAACTCCGCCAGCCGCCGCTCGATCTCCTCGTGGCCGGCCGGCCACGGCGGTTCCGGGGCCACCGGCCCGTCCTGCGTGCCGCTGAACAGGGTGCTGCCCCGGTCGTCACCGAGATCGTCGCGGCCACCGGTGAACTCGCAGCGTTCGCGGCGGACCGGCACCCGGCCCGGTGAGCCGGTGAGCACGCCCACCGATCGCGCGTGCTCCCGCCGGCGGAGTTCCATCACATCGCGTCCGTCAACAGGTCCAGCTCGGCGGCGGAGGTGGCCGAACCCGGCCCGTCGAGCACCACCTCGGCCGGGTGGTCCTTGCCGAGGAACCTGGTCACCATCGACCGGCAGTAGGCACCCGCGTTGCCGAACACCAGCGTGTCGCCGACCTTGGGCAGCGGCAGGGAAAGACCGCGTGCCAGGAAGTCCTGCGAGTAGGTCGAGCTGCCGCAGAGATAGACCGGCCGGTGATCCGGCGGCGTCCGGGAGTCCCGCCCGACGATGCCGCAGGGATGCTCGGCGCGGTCCGGGTACATCAGCGGCCGGGGGAAGACGGCCACCGAGGCGTTGGTACCGACGAAGATCCGGTCGGCGCGTTCCTTCACGTCCACCACGGTCACGAAGAAGTGCCCGCAGCTCGCGGCGAGATAGCGGCCGGGCTCGATCAGGAACCGGACCGCGCGGCCGGTCCGCCGTTCCAGCGTCTCCAGGTGGGCGCGGACCCCGCGGCTGTAGGCGTCGGTGTCGAACGGCGGTTCGCCCGGCATTGCCACGCGGAACCCACCACCGGCGTCGATGAAGGTCAGGTCCGGCAGCGCGGTCGCCACTTCGGCGAGCCGCCCGATGCCCTCGACCAGCGGCTCGACCGGCAGGTTGGTGCCAAGGTAGGAATGCACCCCGCCGATGCGCAGCCCGTGCTCACGCGCCGCGTCCACCGCCGCGGGCAGCTCGGCGGGCAGGACCCCGAACCGGTAGCCGGGATCGTCGCGCAGGGTGTCCCCTTCGGCGAAACCGACGCTGACGCGCAGCCCCACCTCGTGCCCCGGCCCCGCGGCCACGCCGAACCGGCGGACCTGCGCGACGGAGTCGAGCACCACGCGCACGCCGAGGTCGGCGCAGTGCCGCATCTCCTCGTCGACCATGTTGCTGGACGCGTACACCAGCCGGTGCGGGGGCACCGCGCTGCCGAGTGCGATGTCGAGGTGCTTGCGCGAGTTCACGAACACGCCGTGGCCTGCCGCGCGGATGCAGTCGATCACCCGCGGGTGGTCGTTGGCCATGCTGGCGAAGTGAATGCTCTTGCGGGCGATGGGCAGCGCGCCGATCTCCGCGCAGCGGGCGCGGAGTGCGGCCAGGTCGTACACATAGGTCGGCCGGTCTTTCGCCGTGCCGGCCGCGACGATATGCGCGGGAAGGCGGCCGAGACCGGCGACGGGCACAGCGTCGGGCACAGCGTCGGGCACAGCGTCGGGCACAGCGTCGGGCACAGCGTCGGGCACAGCGTCGGGCACAGCGTCGGGCACAGCGTCGGGCACAGTGTCGGGCACGGCGTCGGGCTGGGTGCTCATCAGGACTCCTCCCGCACCAGGCGAACCTGTTCGGCATCGGGGCCGTGCTCGCCGACCAGGACGGTGGGATTCTCCATCACCCGTTCGCGGAACAGTTCCTCGCGCCGCAGCACCGACCGGCGCTGGAACTCGGTGGCGCCGCAGCCGTCGAAGGTGTTGTTGTAGACGCTGGAGCTGCCGGGGCAGCGGCTCGTGCAGAAGTACTTGTCCTCGTTGATCGGGCAGCCTTCGCAGGTCTTCGCGAAGTTGTCCCAGGTGATCCGGCGGATCTCCCAGTCGGGGCCGGACCAGATGTCGCGGAACGACTTGAGCATCACGTTCCCCGCGCACAGCACGTTGTTGCCGGAGCAGGTACTGCACGGGAAGGCGTCACCGCTCGAGTTGATGTAGGCCAGCCCGCGCCCGCTCATGCAGCGGCGGGTGGCGAAGACCATGGTCAGCAGGAAGTTGAACACCTTGCCGGAGCACAGGCCGAGCGTGCGGTCCTTGACCCGCTCCCACTGCTCCTCGGCGATCCAGAACTCCGCGGCCAGGTCCACGTCGCCGACGGTGTTGGCCAGCTCGCGGTAGTGCGCGCCCCGGCCCATCGGCACGAACGGCACGCTGCGCAGGCTGATGTCGTTGTCCACCGCCCAGCCGATGATCGTCTGCAGGTCGCTCGCGTTGTCGTGGGTGGTTGTGGTCATGATGCTGGTGTTGAAGCCGCGGTCGCGAATCTCCAGCAGCCGCCGGGTCACGTAGGAGAAATCGGTCTCGCCCCGGTACTTGCCCTGATCGTGGATGCCGTCCAGGCTGACGCTGATGATCACGTCGTCCTGCGGGATCCTGGCGAGCACCTTTTCGGTCAGCGGCACCGCGTTGGAGGCGATGCCGACCACGAACCCGAGCTGGTGCGCGTGCTCGACGATGGCCAGGAAGTCCGGGTGCACGCTCGGCTCACCGCCGGTGATCACGACCGAGAAGACGCCCATCTCGGCCCACTCGTCGAGCAGGGAGAAGATGCGCTCGGTGGACAGCTCGAGATTCCTCGACATGCCGCCTTCGACGAAGCAGTGCGGGCAGCGCAGGTTGCACCGGCGGGTGATCTCCAGCCAGGCCATGCACGGCGCCACGAAGTGGAAGTCTTCGGACACCGGCAGCGAGGTGAGCGCGTGTGCCCGGCATTCCTCGGCGGACAGCCCGGCCTCCACCAGCGGGAGCACGCTGTCCTCGTACATGCCGACGTGGCCGTGGGGAAAGGCCACCAGATAGCCGAAATCCTCCTTGCGGTAGCGCACGAACGGCCTCGTCCTGTCGGGCAGCGGCGTAGTGCCTCGGTAGGGCACGAGGTGCTGGAACATCGCTAGCCAACCTCCAGTGGTCGTCGAGTCGAAATCTCTTCAAGGCGGGCGGCCAACTGGGGCCCGCTCAGGCCAGCCAGTCCGTGTTCGACCGGAATCGCTCCGGCAGAGTGGGCAGGTCGATACCGTCGGTCGCCGCGCAGCGGGTGGGGTAGCAGCCGCTGACGCGGCGATCGAACGGGGCACCTGGCCGGTGGACGAGGAAACCCTCGACACCGTGCGTGGCCGGCCAGGCGCCCGTTGAGGTGCTCGCCCAAGTAGCGGGCGTGGTTCCGTGGCACCTGGCGGTTACTTGGGGGTGCCGACCTGGGCGGCGGCGGTGGCCACGCGCTCCTCGAGAACGGTGATCTCCTCGACGTCACGCGGGCCCGACTTCGGTGCGGCGGGCAGCGGCAGCGGCGAGTTGTGCATGTGGGCGATCTTGAGCTCGTCGCCGTGCAGCACGATGAGGTACGTCGCGCGGAGGTTGGTGACCTCGTCGTCGACCGAGATGCGGTTGTGGCAGGTGACCAGTGCGGTATCGCCGGCGATCCGGACCTCGGGAGCCATGAACTGGCTGCGACGGGTCACGTTGCCGGCGAACGCCGGGCCGAAGGAGCGCTTGAACTCTTCCCTGCTGTCGATCCGCGTCGGAGCCGAGATCGTGAAGCAGGAGGCGTCGTGGGCGAAGTAGGAGAAGAACGCCTCGTCGCCGTTCTCGTATGCCTCGCGGAAGTCGTCGAGGAACTGCAGGACCTGCTCCTGCGTGACCTCGAGGATCCGGGGAGAAAGGGTTCCGGTCATAACGGGTACCTCCGCTATCGAAAAGGATGTGCGAAACGGAAGGATCATGCGGCCGATGTGCACCGCACAAGCTGGGACTTTAGGGTGCCGCTCGCATCGCGGGGAAGAGCGTCCGTCGCCGTCACGAGTGGCGATTCCTGCCCCTTAAGTGGCGAAAAATCACCGCCGGCGGGGAAGAATGGCGGCGAGAATTCAGGCGGCGTGTCCGGCGCCGGTGAAAAATGACCGTCGACGGCGCGCGGGGATGTTCTTCGCCGGTGCGCGACTACGATCGTTTCGATCGGTACTCGCGCTGATGCCTGCTCCGCGGCTCCCTTTGATACGTGAGGAATCTGTTGATGAAGGTCAGCTTGGCAACGAGTTTGCATCTCGACCACGGCACGATGACACTCGACCACGAACCCGGTGACCCGCTGCCGATGCAGAGCTTCGTGCCCACCGGGCTGCTCTGCCTCAAGGCGTACGCGGAAAGCAGCGGCGTCGACGCGGACATTCGCGTCACCGAGCTGAACGGGCTGATCAACAGCGGCTTCATTCCCAACGACGACGCTTTCCACGAGCGGCTCGTGGACGCCTTCCTGGCGCCGGATGACGGTTTGGTCGGTTTGATGACCGACGCCGACTCGCTGCATCACACGATCACCATGGCGCGACTGCTCAAGCAGCGCTCACCGGAGACGCTGGTCTGCCTCGGCGGCCCGGCGTCTTCACCGATCTCCGAGCTGGTGCTGGAGCGGTTCCCGTTCATCGACATGGTGGTGCGCGGCGAGGGCGAGCTGACCTTCGCCGAGACGCTGCGGGGCCTCGACGACGAAGAGCGGCTGGCCGAGGTGCTGGGGCTGACCTGGCGTTCCGGCGAGAAGATCGTGCAGAACCCGGACCGGCAGGTGATGCCCGGCCTTGGCGAGCTGCCGATCCCGGAGTTCGAGGCATACGGCATGGACCCGGACGCGCCGATCTATCTGGACGTCGGCCGCGGCTGCCCGTTCAAGTGCCACTTCTGCGCCACCGCGCCGTTCTGGAACCGGCGGTTCCGGATGAAGCCGATCGAGCGGATCGTGCAGGAGCTGACCCTGCTGCGCGACCGCTATCACCGCAACCACGTCGGCTTCGCGCACGACATCTTCACCGCGAACCGGCGGTGGACGCTGGAGTTCTGCCGTCACCTGATCGACAACCCGGTGGACATGACCTGGGCGTGCAGCACGCGGACCGACATCATCGACCGCGAGGTGCTGGAGGCGATGTCGGCGGCGGGCTGCGTGGAGATCTACTACGGGATTGAAAGCGGTTCGCAGGCGATGCAGGCGGCCATCCACAAGAACCTGGACCTGGATCGCTCCCGTGAGGTCGTGGACATCACCTCTTCGGTCGGCATCCGGCCGGTGACCGGTTTCATCGTCGGCTATCCGATGGAGACGCGGGAGACCTTCAACGAAACCCTGACCCGGTTCTTCGAGTTCCTCCAGGTCGGCGGGTACCGGGCGCACCTGTTCACGCTCTGCCCGTTCCAGGAAGCGCCGATGTACAAGGACGGCCACAAGATCAGCCGGCGCGCGGCGTACTTCGAGCTGCCGCTGACGGCGGGCCCGGCGGGTGCGGGGGAGAAGCTGCGGGCGGAGCACCCGGACGTGTTCACCAGCCTCTACCGCTTCGACACGCCGGACCTCCCGGCCGACCTGATCGACGGTACCGAGGAGATCGCCTCACGCCTGGTCGTCTTCAAGGCGCTGTGGCCGCGCATGCTGGAGCACTACGACTCGCCGATGGACTGGTACGAGCGCTGGATCGGGTGGATCCGGCGCTTCAACGCCGAGCACCGGCCCTCGACCTCGCTGCCTTCGCACGGCGAGATCGACGACATGATGACCTTCGTCGAAGAGGAGCTCGACCGCATCGGCCTCACCGGCTCGCCGTTGTCCTCGCTGCTGCAGTACGAGCGGGAGAAGCTGCGCGCGAGCCGTGAACTGACGAACTTCCCCGGCCGCGAGCCGGAGGCGAAACGCCACGACGACCTGACGCCGGACACCGTGCTCACGCGCGGCTGCGACTACCTGCTCAGCCCGCTCCAGCACGATCTCGGCGCGCTGCTGAACGGCGGGGAGGTCCGGTCGGCGGCGGGCCGGATGGCCGTCTTCGCGAAGGTCGAGGGCGAGGACATGCTCACTATGCAGGTGGGTGAGCGCGCCGCGCGGATACTGAGCCGGGCCAGGCGGCCCCGTCGGATCAGGGACCTGGTGCGCACCCTTGGCGCCAACGGGTCGAACGGCGCCGACGGGCAGGCATTGGCGGAGACGACGCAGATCGTCGGGGCGCTGATCGAGCGCGGCCTGCTGGTGCGGGTGGATCACCGGGCGTGGGACGAGGGCGGCCTGATGCCGGGCTCACGCGGCGAGCACGAACTGCAGGAGCGGTTCAACAACGTCGCCAGGGCCTATGCCTTCTACGACAACCAGATGCTGGACCATCTCAACCCGCTGATGCGGGAGTACGTCGCGCGCCAGTCGCTGTTCTTCGTCGGCACCTCGGACGCGCGGGGCAACTGCGACTGCTCGCTGCGCAATGGGGAACCGGGTGTGGTGCGGGTGCTGGACGAACGCACCTTGATCTATCCGGAGTACCGCGGCAACGGGGTGATGGCCAGCCTCGGCAATATCGCGGAGAACCCGCATATCGGCGTTTTCTTCGGGGACTTCTACCAGTCGACCGTCGGCCTGCACGTCAACGGCACGGCCAGCCTGCTGCCACACGACGAGCTGGCCTCATCGCTGGCCGGGCAAGACGAACTGCTGGCGGTGCTGGAGCAGGAGAACGAGAAGCCGCTGGAGACCTGGGTGCGGATCGAGGTGCAGGAGGCCTACATCCACTGCTCCAAGCACATCCCGTTGCTCAAACAGCTCGACAAGGACGTGTACTGGGGCACGGACGACCGCGGGTGCAAGGGCGGGGACTACTTCCGGGTGCGTTTCCGCACGACCTCGAAACGGCTGCCGACACCCGTTCCGCCGAGCGCGGAAAAAGAGGGTTCCGCGCCCTGACCGTCCGGCCGGGAGCAACCGGACCCAGCGGCGCGCCCGCGCGGCGGGCACACTACGCTCGCTGGCCTGGTTACATCCGGTATCCGGGCGCGTGATGGTTCCCGGCCGAAGCGGCACGGCGGTGCCCGGAGTATCGCGGAGAATCGATGAAACTGTCCACCGAAGCGCTGGGCGGCGTGCTTCGTGACGGCCCTTTCCGCAATTTCTGGATAGCTTTCCTGTTCTCCGGAATCGGCGACGCGATGACCAAGACGGCGTTGGTCTGGTACGTGTTCGAGGCCACCCGCTCGCCGGTCGCCGTCGGACTGCTGCTGCTCGCCTACGCCGGGCCGGTCAGCGTCGGGGGACTGGTCGCCGGTTATCTGCTCGACCGCTTCGACCGCCGTCGCGTGATGCTGGCCGACAGCCTGGTGCGCGGCGTGGTGGTGGCCTCCGTGCCGATCGCCGCCGCGACGGGCCACCTGGCGCTGTGGCACGTGTACGTCGCGGCCGCGCTCTACGGCTTTCTGTTCATGGTCAGCTTGGCCGGCACGCCAACGCTCATCCCGTCACTGGTCCGGAAAGACCAGCTGACCGCGGCCAACTCGCTGGAGACCCTGGGGTTCACCGTCAGCGGGGTGGCCGGGCCCGCACTCGGCGGCTTTCTCATCGCCGGCTTCGGCGCGCCGTTCGTGCTCGCGCTGGACAGTCTCTCGTACTTCGTCTTCGCGTTCGTGCTGGCGAGAATGACCCTGCGTCCGGAGGAGAAACCGGCCGATGCGGGCCCGAAGTCGTCCTACCGGCTGATCGACGCGGTGCGCCTGATGTTCCGGAACCGCGTGCTGCTGAGCACCACCTTGATGTTCATGGCCTTCAACGCCGGCGAGGGCTTTCTGCTGGTCTGGCTGCCGGTGCACGCCAGCGCGATGGCCTCCGGCGACGGTGCGCAGCTCTACGGGGTGCTGCTCACCGTGCTCGCTGCCGGCGAGGCGATCGGCGCACTGGCCGCGGGCAGCCTGACCGGGCCGCTGTCGGAGGGCCGGCTGATCTGCGGTGCCCAGATACTGGCCGGCCTCGGACTGGCGGTGGCCCTGCTCGGGCAGAACGTGTGGTCCACCGTGCCGGCACTGTTGCTGCTGGGGTTCTTCAGCGGCCCGATGACCGCGTGGGCGCAGACGCTGCGCATGCGGATCGTCCCGCCCGAGTTGCTCGGCCGCAGCTTCGCCCTGCTGCGTACCGTGATGCAGGTGAGCGGGCCCGCGTTCAGCGGCATCGGCGGCGCCCTGCTGCCGCTGCTCGGGCTGACCGGGATGATCGGGCTGTCCGCCGCGCTGATCACCCTGCCGGGGGTGGCCGGCACCCGGGTTCGCGAACTCGTCGGCACCGGGCGGAAAACCTGACGCCTCGGTGCCCAGCTGAGAATTCGCACCGCTAGCGCGGCCTTCGGCCTCGGCGAGGCTCGGTCAGGTGATCAGGCCGAGGCGAAGGGCGCGCGCCACGGCCTGTGCCCGGTGCCTGGTGCCGAGCCGCTGGGAAGCCCGTTCGAGGTTGTGGTTCACCGACGCCGTGGTGACGTTCATCAGGTGCGCGATCTCCTTGCTGGTGTGGCCGTCGGCGAGCAGGGCCAGCATCCGGGTCTGCACGGCGGTCAGCGGCCGCCGCGACTCGCCGGCCTCGGATTTGGTCGGGGCCTGCATCATGTCGCGCAGGATCTCCGGCTGCATGACCACCTCGCCGTCGGTCAGCCGCGCCAGCCCGTGCACCAGGTGCTCGACGGTGATCGTGGTGTCGAACAGTGCCCTGGCGCCCTCCTGGCAGGCGATCACCAGGTCCTGCGTCCGCCGCTCGCGGAAGATGAGCAGGGCGCCCGTCATCGGGTAGCGGCTGACCAGGCGGGTGCAGGTGTCCCGCAGGGAGACGCCGGGAAACGGCGGGTCGACCACGAGCACGCTCAGCTGCGGCTGGTGCCGTTCGAGCGCCTGCTCGGCGTCGTCCAGCGTGGTCGCGGTGTCGAGCACGGTGAAGTACCGCTCGATCGTCCTGCCCAGCGACTGGCAGAACAGCTTCTCCACCGCGGCCACCACCGCGGTGCCCAGCGCCGGGGACTCGTCGCTGTCCAGTTGCGGCGCGGTCGGATGTGGCAACTGGACGGCGGTGTGGTTCTGGCGCGTCATCCGCGGTCACTCGGCCGCTGTGTGGCAACTTCCACGGCTTCCTCCCCGTCGCCGCAGCCCCCGTATGCACGAAGAAACTCGCTACCCCAGAGGGTCTTCCAGGTCGTAAAGGTCAATTACTCCGATAAGAGTAGGATCTACTGATGTCTAGGTAACAATGGTGAAAAATCGACGTAATACCCGGAATTACGGTCCGTCCCCGGCGAACCCCATGGTCGTGACAGCATAACCCAACCGACAGCATGCGCCAATATTCCTGTCGGGTGCCATTTATCGATCATGAAACCGTCATCCGAATGGCTGCCGGTAGTTGACCGGTTCGGTGTCGACAATGGATCTTGATGTGCATTACCGGCACCCGTCCGGCAAATGACGATCCACCGCCGGTTACTCCTTTTGGGGTCACCCTGCGGCCGGAAACAACGGGTGGGCGAAAGGCTTGCCCAGGATGCCGGGAACGGCGAGAATCCAGGGGCCACCTACTTTCGTGCGACGCATCGCGCTTGTGCCGGGGGACGGTCGAGGTGGCACTGGGAGGCACCCTTGCGCAGTCGTGGAAACAGAACTCGGCCCATCGCGCCGGCGGGCCGGGAACCGGCATGAGCGGCACAGAGTCCACAGTGGACTCCACTGACGGCACGCGACGAAGTTCGGCTTACCGGGAGTTCTTCGCCGTGCCAGGAACCCGATGGCTGTTCCTGCTCGGCCTGCTGGGCCGCACTCCGAGCGGCATGCTCGTGCTGCTGATCGTGCTCGTGCTGCAGGACACGACCGGTGGGTACACCGTCGCCGGACAGGTCAGCGGGGCGCTGGCCGCGGGGCTGGGCCTGCTGACCCCGTTTCGCGCGCGGTTGGTGGACCGGCGTGGCGCCCGTCCGGTGCTGGTTTCCACCGGGTTGTGCCATTCGGCCGCGCTGGTGCTGCTGTGGCCGCTGGCGGAGCTCGGCGCGCCGGTGCCGCTGCTGCTGCTCACCGGGCTGGCGATCGGGGCGTTCCTGCCGCCGACCGGGGTGGTGATGCGCTCGGCGTGGAGCAGGCTGCTTCCCGACGAGCGTCGCCGCCGTGCCGCCTTCGCCGCCGAGTCGCTGGCCGTGCAGAGCACGCTGCTGGCCGGTCCGCTGCTCGTTTCGGTGCTGGTGGTGACCGCCGGTCCCGGCGTGGGCCTGGTGTGCTGCGCCGGGTTGACCCTGATCAGCTCGCTGGCGCTGGGTATGTCGGACCGGATGACCGAGGTGATGCGCCCCGAGCCGCGTACCGGACCAGTCGACTGGGCGGGTGCGCTCCGGGCCAGGGCGGTGTGGCTGTCCCTGCCGGGCGGGTTCGCGCTTTTCGCCGCGATCACTGCGCTGGAGATCACCGCAGCGGGCCAGGCGGTGGAGAATTCGGTCGCTTGGGCGGCCGGCTGGCTGATCGCCGGTTTCGCGGTCGGCGGGCTGTGCGGCGGAGTGGTGTGGGGCTGGCGGGTCTGGCCGGGCAGGCTGCCGTGGCAACTCGCGGCGATGCACGGGTTCATGGCCGTGGTGCTGGCGGTGCTGATCTTCGAGCTGCCGCTGCCGCTGGTCGCCGTGCTGCTCTTCGTCGCGGGGGTGATGGCGCCGCCGGCGATGACCGCCCAGTTCAGCGTGCTGGACGCGGTGGTGCCGCGTGCGGTGCTGACCGAGTCCTTCGGCTGGCTCAGCTCCGCCAGGCAGGCCGGTTCGGCCGTGGCCGCCGCGATGACCGGGATGGCCATCGACGCGTTCGGCTCGCGCGGGGGCTGGACGGTCGCCTTGCTGGCCGCCGTCATCGCCACGGTGGCCTCGGTTTCCCTGTGCCGGGTGGGCGAGCCCCACCGAGGGTTGGAGTCCCGATGAGCGGGTACGAGAACGCGATCGCCGTCATCGGCTTCGCCGGGCGGTTTCCCGGGGCGGATTCCGTCGAAGCCTTCTGGGACAACCTCAGCGCCGGACGAAACACGCTTTCCTGGTTCGACGAAACGGAACTCGCCGCCGCCGGAGTACCGCCGGAGACCATAGCTGACCCCGGGTACCTGCCGGTACGCGGTGTGCTGCAAGGCATCGAGGATTTCGACGCGGACCTATTCGGCATGACGCCGCGGGAAGCGGCACTGACCGATCCGCAGCAGCGGCTCGTCCTCGAGTGCGCGCGCACGGCGATGGAAACCGCGGGCTACCCGCCGGAGTCCTGCCCCGAGCGCGTCGGTGTCTTCCTCGGCTCGAGCGCTGGTACCTACCTGGGGAACCTCGCGGCGGCCTCCGGGTTCGAAGACGAACTGGCCGTCCGGCTGGGCAACGACCCGGCTTTCCTGGCCACCAGGGTCGCGTACAAACTGAACTTCCGCGGTCCGGCCATCACCGTGCAGACCGCCTGTTCCACCGCACTGGTCGCGGTGCACCTTGCCGGTCAGAGCCTGCTCTGCGGCGAGGCGGGGTTGGCACTGGCGGGCGGTGTCTCGATCACCCTGCCGGAGACGGCCGGGCAGTGGCACACCACGAACGGGATCATCTCCGCGGACGGGCGTTGCCGCAGTTTCGACGCCGGGGCCACCGGAACGGTCAGCGGCAACGGCGGAGGCGTCGTCGTGCTGAAGCCCGCCGAGGCGGCGCTGGCCGACGGGGACCGGGTCTACGCGCTGATCCGCGGCTCGGCGGTGAACAACGACGGCGCCGGCAAGCTGGGCTACGCCGCGCCGAGCGTCGCGGGCCAGGCCGAGGTCATCACGATGGCGCACCAGGTCGCGGGGGTGTCGCCGGACGAGATCTCGTACGTGGAGGCGCACGCCACCGGCACCGAACTCGGTGACCCGATCGAGGTGGCGGCGCTGACCGAGGCGTTCCGCCGCGGGACGGACCGCACCGGTTACTGCGCGCTCGGCTCGGTGAAACCGAATATCGGTCATCTGGACGCCGCGGCCGGGGTGGCCGGGTTCATCAAAGCCGTACTCGCACTGCACCACGAGATGATTCCGCCGACGATCGAGTTCGCACGGCCCAACCCGCACATCCCGTTCGCCGGGTCGCCGTTCTTCGTCAACACCGAGCGGCGGCCGTGGCCGCGGCTCGCCGGAACACCGCGCCGCTGCGGGGTCAGTTCCTTCGGCATCGGCGGCACCAACGCCCATGTGGTGTTGGAAGAGGAACCGGTCGGCGTTCCGGGGCGGCGCCGGCCATCGGACTCCGCGCGGCCGGTGGTGCTGCCGCTGTCGGCTCGCACCCCGGATGCGCTCGCCGAGCTCATCGCGGCGACCAGCGACCGGCTGAGCGAGCCGCCGCGTCCGGTGCTGCCCGATGCGGCGTACACCCTCCAGACGGGCCGCACGGAGTTCGGCCATCGAGCCGCGGTGGTTGCGGGGCCCGAAGATTCCGTGGCGGAGCTCCGATCGCGGCTGGACGCCGCCGCGCGGGGGCCGGGGATCGTGCGGAACGTCGTCTTCCTCTTCCCCGGCCAGGGCACTTTTCGGCCCGGGATGCTCAGTGAGTTGTACGCCGGCTCCGCGCGAGTGCGCGCCGTGGTCGACGAGTGCGCCGCGTCGCTGCGGGACGACTCGGGTGCGAACCTTCGAGGCTTGCTACTCGGCGAATCCGGGGAGGGCCCGTCGTGGCTGACTCAACCCGCGTTGTTCGTGGTGGGATACGCGCTGGCCGAACTGCTGAAGGACGGCGGTATCCAACCGGACGCGCTGCTCGGGCACAGCCTCGGCGAATACGTCGCGGCCTGTGTGGGCGGAGCCCTGTCCCTGGCAGATGCGCTCACCCTGGTGGCCCAGCGGGCCCGAGCCATGGCGGCCACCCCGCCCGGCGCGATGCTGGCGGTGGCGGCTCCGGAGGACCGGGTCCGGCCGTACCTGGACGGGCCGGTGTGGATCAGCGGGGTGCTTGGCCCGGATTCGGTCGTGGTAGCCGGCAGCAAGGACGCGGTGCGGCGGCTGGCCGCAGGACTGCTGACCGAGGACATCGCCACCGCCGGGGTCCGGGTGGACAAGGCGTTTCACACGCCGTTGATAGCGCCCGCGCTGCCCGCGCTGCGCAGGGCGGCCGGCGCGGTCGCGCACCGACCGTTGTCGATCCCGGTCATCGCGAACGCCACCGGGGCGCTGATGCCGGTGGGCACCGTGCTGTCGCCGGAGCACTGGGTGGAGCAGGCCAGGGAACCGGTGCGGATCGCCGGCGCCACCTCGACCGCGTTGAGCCTGCCGAACACGGCGTTCCTCGAACTGGGTGCCGGGCGGGTGCTGACCGACGCGGTGCGCGGGCAGGCCGGCGGAACGGAGCCGGCGGTATTCCCGCTCGGCGGGAGAACCCGGTCGGGGGCGCTCCGAGAGCGGGACCTGCTTTCGGCACTGGCCGGCTTCTGGACCGCGGGCGGCAGGCTCGACTGGACCGCGTTCTCGCCCGGTCCAGGCCGGCGGGTGCCCTTGCCCACCTATCCTTATCAGCGGCGAAGGCACTGGATCGACCCCGGGCCCACCCAGCCGATATCGCCGTCCGACGTTGATCCGATGCCGCTTCCGGACACCGCGGAACCGGAGGTGGTGGACGAGGTCGCCGCCGCGGTGATGGAGATCTGGGTCGAGCTGCTCGGCCACAACGGGTTCGCACCGGACGCGGACTTCCTGGAACTGGGCGGCAACTCGCTGACCGCAGTGCAGCTGCTGACCCGGTTGCGGAAGCGGTTCGGGATCAAGCTGTCCTTGCACTCCCTGTTCGACAGCTCCACCGTAGCCGGGATCTCCGAGCTCGTCCGGCAGCAGCGCGCCGAGCAGGCCGGCGGGTGAGCGCGATGCGGGCAAGCCTGCCGCTCGGTCATGACCGCGGGACAACCGTTCCCGAGCTGGTGGCCGCCGCAGCGAGGCGAGCGCCGGCCGCCGTCGCGGTGTCCTGCGGCGGGGCTCGGCTCACCTACGGCGAACTGGACTCCGTCGCCGATCGCCTCGCCGCGGCGCTGCGGTACCGGGGAGTCGGTCCCGAGGGGCTGGTGGGGGTCTGCGTGGACCGATCCACCGAACTGCCGGTCGTCCTGCTGGCCGTGCTGAAAGCCGGGGCGGCTTATCTGCCGCTCGACCCCGGCTACCCGGCGGCCCGGCTGCGGTTCATGATCTCCGACGCCCGGCCCGCACTCGTGATCGCCACGGCCGAAACACGATCCGCGGTTCCGGAACATACCGGTGTGGAAGTGCTTCTCGTCCAGGAACTACTGGAAAGCTCCTCAATAGACAGTCCCTTGTGTCCGGTTCATCAGGACGGTCTCGCCTACGTCATGTACACCTCCGGCTCGACCGGTGAGCCGAAGGGCGTGGAGGTGCCGCACCGCGGAATCGTGAACCTGGTGCGGGCGGACTATGCGCGGTTCGCGCCGGACGAAGTGTTCCTGCACGCGGCTCCGCTGGCTTTCGACGCCTCCACCTTCGAGATCTGGGGTGCACTGGCCAACGGTGCGCGGCTTGCCGTGCTGCCGGGGCGCTTTCCCGATCCGGTGGAGATCGGGCGCACGATCCGGGACGAGGGAGTCACCACGGCCTGGCTGACCGCGAGCCTGTTCCACCTCATGGTGCGGGAGCGCCCGTCGGACCTGCGGCCCCTCCGGCAGTTGCTGGCAGGTGGTGACGTGCTGTCGGAACCAGTGGTGCGCAGCGCGGTCGAGTGCCTGCCGGGGTGCCGGATCGTCAACGGGTACGGGCCGACCGAGGCGACCACGTTCAGCACCTGTCACCGGCTCGATGCCGACACCACGTCCCCGGTGCCGATCGGAACGCCGATCACCGGCACCACGGCCTACGTACTGGACCACGAACTGAACCGGTCGCCCAGCGGCGTACCTGGCGACCTGTACGTGGGCGGCGCCGGGCTGTCACGCGGGTATCGCGGCCATCCCGCGATGACCGCCGCGAAGTTCCTGCCCGACCCGTTCGCCACGCGGCCAGGGGCGCGGATGTACCGCACCGGCGATCGGGCCCGGTTCCGGCCGGACGGGTCGCTCGAATTCCTCGGCAGGTTGGACGATCAGGTCAAGGTGCGCGGCTTCCGGATCGAACTCGGCGAAATCGAGGCCGCCCTGCGTGCGCATCCCTCGGTCGACGAGGCCGTGGTGAGCACATCCCCGGACCAGGCCGGGGACAAGCGGTGCATCGGGTACGCGACCTCGCGGCCGGATGGGACGGTGTCCGGTGCCGAGCTGAGGGAGCACCTCGCCCGTCGGTTGCCGGCGTATGCGGTGCCCGCGGTCGTCGTGGTCCTCGATCGGCTGCCGATGAACGCGAACGGCAAGGTCGACCGCGGCTCCCTGCCTCCCGCACCGCCTCCGGCAGACGGGGGCCGGGAGCCGCGCACGGCGGCAGAGGAACTGGTGGCCGGCACGCTGGCCGGGATCCTCGGCGTGGGCAGGGTCGGCGTCGACGCCGGATTCTTCGAACTCGGGGTGGACTCGGTGCAGGCGATGCGGCTGGCGGCACGGCTGAGCCCGATCTTCCGGGCCGACCTGTCCGTCCGGGACGTGTTCGCCGCTTCGACCGTCGCGGGCCTGGCAAGCGGGCTGGCCGATCCGCCGGCGGGCGGTGCCGGTGGCGAGCCCATTCCGGTGGCGCCAGCCGAAACAGGCCCGGTCCGGTTGTCCCCGGCCCAGGAACGGCTGTGGTTTCTCGACCAGCTCGGTGGCGCCGCGTACCAGGTGCCGCTGGTCTACCGGTTGCGTGGCCGGCTGGCCGTCGATCAGCTCGCGCGGTCCTTCGCCGAACTGGTGGCCCGGCACGAATCGCTTCGCACCGTCTTCGACGCACCGGACGCGACGCCACGTCAGCGGGCCGTGGATCCGCCGCCGGTGGTACTGCGCACGACGGACCTCGGTGGACGGTCACCCGCGGCCGGTGAACGGCAATGGCGTGCGCTGGTGGCCGAGGAGACCGGTGCACCCTTCGACCTGGCACGCGGGCCGCTGTTTCGCGCGCTCTTGGTGAAACTGGGCGATCAGGACCACGTGCTGGTCATGACGGCGCACCACATCGTCGTCGACGGATGGTCCATGGCAGTACTTCGGCGCGAACTCGCCGAGGCATACCGCGCACACGTCTCGGGCCGGCCGTGCCGGATTCCCGAGCCGCCGTTGCGGTACCGGGATTTCGCGTCCTGGGACCGGAACCGGCTCACCGAAGCGAAGGCCGCCCGGCTGATCGGCTACTGGCGTTCGGCGCTCGACGGTGTGGTGCCCCTGCGGTTGCCGGCCGACCTGCCGCGTCCTGCCGTGCCGAGTCACCGCGGGAGCTCGTACGAGTTCACCATTCCCGCGAAACTCTTGCACGGACTGCGTGCGCTGGCACGCGAGCGCGGGGTGACGTTGTTCATGACCGCACTGGCGGCCTTTCAGGTGCTGCTGGCGCGGTACAGCGGTCAACCGGACATCTGCGTGGGTGCACCGGCCGCCGGTCGTGATCGGCCCGAACTCGAATCGCTGATCGGGTTCTTCGTGAACACGGTGGTGTTCCGGGGAGACCTCGGCGGCAATCCGACCTTCGGCGAACTGCTGGCCCGGACCAGGGAACGGGCGTTGGACGGGTACGCCCACCAGGATCTGCCGTTCGAGCGGCTCGTCGACGCGCTCGGTGTTCCTCGCGAGACCAACCGGAACCCGTTGGTCCAGGTCTTCTTCGCATGGCAGAACACACCGGCCGGGGATTTCGAGCTGCCGGGGCTGGACATTTCCAGGATCGAGCCGGGGACCCGCGGCAGCAAATTCGATCTCACCCTGTCGCTGGAAGAAGTCGCCGACGGGCTGCGCGGTTTCGTGGAGTACAGCAGTGACCTGTTCCTCCCCGACACGATCCGCCGTTTCGCCCGGCACTATGAAACCGTGCTCGCCGCCGCCGTGCGCGCCCCGGACGTGCGGATCTCGGAACTGCCCCTGCTGACACCGGAACAGCGCCGCCGGGCGGATCGGCGCAGCCCACCGGTACCGCTGGTGGAACCGAGCGTGCACGGCCTGGTCGCCCGGTGGGCCGGCCGGTTTCCCGATGCGGTGGCACTTTCCGGTGGCGAGCGCCAGGTTTCCTACCGAGAGCTGGAAGCACGCGCGAATCGGCTGGCCGGGGTACTGGTCGGACGAGGGGCAGGGCCCGGGCAGGTGGTGGGGGTGTGCCTCGGGCGTTCGCTGGAACTGCCCGTCGTGCTGCTGGCCGTGTTGAAATCCGGTGCCGCCTACCTGCCGTTGGATCCAGGTCTGCCCGGTTCGCGGCTGAAGTCCATGCTGGACGACTCGCGTCCGCCGGTGGTGGTCAGCACTCGGGCGGACAGCGCGCACCTGCCGGACGAGTTCGAATCCGGCTTGCTGCTGCTCGACCTGCTGCTCGATGAGGACACGGCGCTCGCCCCTTTCGTGCCACCGCCTGGTCACGCGCATCCGGACGCGCTCGCCTACGTCATGTACACCTCGGGTTCGACCGGCGACCCCAAGGGCGTGGCCGTCACGCACCGGGCCATCCTGCAATTGATCACCGGCGGCACGCACTGGCGGCTGACCCGGGACGACGTCCTGCTCCAACTCTCGTCGCCCGCTTTCGACGCGGCCACGCTGGAGATCTGGGGCGCGCTGGGGAACGGGGCGCGGCTGGCGGTGCTCCCACCGGAGGCGAACGCCGTGGCGGACACCGGCCGGGTCGTCCGCCAGGCCGGTGTCACGATGCTGCTGATGGTCACCGGCCTCTTCCACGAGATCGCGAACGACGGGCTGGGCGAACTTCGCGACCTGCGCCGGCTGGTGGTGGGCGGGGACGTGCTGTCGCCTCCGCTCTCGCGGCGGGCGGTGGCGGCGCTGCCGGGCTGCCGGATCTTCAACGCCTACGGCCCGACCGAGACCACCGTGCTGTGCACCGGGCACCGGCTCGGCAGGGATACCGGAGACACCGGAGACACCGAGACGGCGGTGCCGATCGGGACGCCGCTGGCCGGGGTCGAGCTCCATGTGCTCGACCCCTGGCTGAATCCGGTGCTACCCGGCGTGCCGGGCGAGCTGTACGTCGGTGGTGCCGGACTGGCCAGGGGATACTTGCGCGCCCCGGCCGCGACCGCCGCGAGGTTCGTGGCCAATCCGTTCGGTGCGCCCGGTACCCGGCTGTACCGCACCGGGGACCGGGTCCGGTTCCTGCCGGACGGCGCGCTGGACTTCCTCGGTCGCGCGGACCACCAGGTGAAGATCCGCGGTTTCCGGGTGGAGATCGAGGAGGTCGAGGCCGCGCTCCGTGGCCACGAAGCCGTTCGGGACGCGGTGGTGACGGTGCTGGGTGACGACCTGGCCACCCGGCGGCTGGTCGCTTCGGTGGCCGGTCCCGAAGAGCTCTCCGGTGCCGAGCTGCGGGCCTACCTCGCGGCCAGGTTGCCGGGATACATGCTGCCCGTCCGGGTGATCGTGGTGGCCGAGCTGAGGCGGACCGCTACCGGGAAACTGGATCGCCGGGCGACGGCGGCGGCCGAGGCCGCCATGGATACCGCAGACACCGCAGACACCGTGGCGCGGGCGGGTGACCCGGCGCTCCCGCTGGACGAGGTCGAAGCGCGGGTGGCCGAGATCTGGGCTGAGGTGCTGGGCACCTCGCGGGTGGATCCTCGGGTCAGCTTCTTCGACGCAGGGGGGAACTCGCTGTTGCTGGCGAGGGTTCGCGGCCGCGTGCGCGACCGGTTCGGCGAGGACGTGCCCCTGGTCGAGCTGTTCCGGCATCCGACGGTGCTCGCGCTGGCCCGGCATCTGCGTGGTGCCGCGGCAGGACCGTCCGTTCCGGAGCGGGTGGAGGACACCCGGCGCGTGACCGCTCGCGAGCGGATGAACCGGCTGCGCGCGCTCAGAACGACCGGCACCGGAGAATGACCGGAGGAACCCGCGGTGGATTTCAGTCTGTTCTATTTCGCCGACGATGCGAACATCGGCCAGGACCGGTACCGGCTCCTGCTCGAAGGTGCCAGGTTCGCCGACGAGCACGAGTTCACCGCGGTGTGGACGCCGGAACGGCATTTCGATTCCTTCGGCGGTGCCTACCCGAATCCGGCGGTGGCAGGGGCCGCGGTCGCCGCGGTGACCACGAAGGTCGGCATCCGGGCGGGCAGCGTGGTCGCGCCCCTGCATCCCGCCGTCCGCATCGCGGAGGACTGGTCGGTGGTGGACAACATCTCCGGGGGCCGTGCCGGGGTGGCGTTCGCGTCGGGCTGGCACACCGCGGACTTCGCGATCCGGCCGGAGGCTTACCCGGATCGACGGCGGCTGATGGCCGAGACGATCGAAACGGTGCGGCGGCTGTGGCGGCTGGACACCGTCGAACTCGTCGACGGGGCGAACAATCCGGTGCAAGTGCGGATCTTCCCGCCGCCCGTGCAACCGGACCTGCCGATGTGGCTGAGCACCGCCGGGAACATCGACAGCTTCCGCACGGCCGGGCGCCTCGGGGTTGGCGTGCTGACCACCATGATCGGGCACAGCCTGGCGCAGCTCAGCACCAAGATCGCGGCCTACCGCCGGAGCTTCGCGGCCGGGCACGGCCATGACGGTGGCCACGTGGTGGTGATGGCGCATACCTTTCTCGGCTCCGGCAGGGCCGAGGTCCGCGAGATCGTCCGCGCGCCCTTCACCGAGTACCTGCGCAAGTCCGCCTCGCTGGTGCTGCGAGGCGCCGGAGAGGTGCTGCCCGGGGTGCATGCGGACGAGCTGGAGCCGGCGGATCTGGAGTTCCTGGTGACCCGTGCCTTCGACAGGTTCTTCGACACCTCGGGTCTGTTCGGCACCGTTGCCGACGGCGTCGGCACCCTTGCGGGACTGTCCGCCGCCGGGGTCGACGAGGTGGCTTGTCTGATCGATTTCGTTGGTGACACGGACATCGTGCTGAGCAGCCTGGACTACCTGGACCAGCTGCGGATGGCATGGCGACTTCGTTCGACAGCGGAGTCCACTGCCGTCGGAGGCCGCTGATGTCCGCGGTGCCGGCCCCGCTGTCGTTCGCGCAACAGCGGCTGTGGTTCCTCGACCGGCTCGAACCGGGCGGCCTGCAGTATCTGGTGCCCTGGGCGTGGCGGCTGTCGGGGCCGCTCGACCTCGGGTTGCTCGCGGACGCGCTGCGACGGGTGGTGGACCGCCACGAGATCCTGCGCACCCGGTTCGCCGAGCTGGACGGTCAGCCGGTGCAGGTGGTGGTGGACACGGTTCCGGTCGAACTCCCGGTCATCGACGCGGCCGCGGGGCAGATCGACCAGGTCGACCAGATCGTTGACGAACTGATGAAGCAGCCGTTCGATCTCGCCGTGGCGCCGCTCTGGCGGGCCAGGGTGTTGCGACTCTCTCCGGACGAGCACGTGGTGATCACCGTCTGGCACCACGTCGTGATCGACGCCTGGTCGGCCGGGATCCTGCTCCGGGAGCTGAGCGCCGGCTACCGGGCCGGGCTGGCGGGGGAGGAGCCGGACCTGCCCGCGCTCGACGTCCAGTACGGCGACTACGCCAGGCGCCAGCGAGAACGTCTGTCCGGGCTGGCACTGGCGGAACAGCTGGCCTACTGGCGGCGGAACCTGGCCGGGAGCCCTCCGCTGGAGCTGCCCGCTGACCGGCCGAGGGGGCGGACCCGCTCCACGGCCGGAGCGGCGGTCCCGTTCACGGTGCCTGCCGCGGTGGTCAAGGGGCTGCGTGCACTGGCAACGGCCGAGCGCGTCACCCTGTTCATGGTGTTGCTGGCCGGTGTCCAGGTACTGCTCGGCCGTTACGCCGATCAGGAGGACGTGTCGGTCGGCACGCCGCTGGCCAACCGGAACCAGGCCGAGACGGAGCCGCTGATCGGGTTCTTCCTCAACACGCTCGTGCTGCGCACCGACCTCTCCGGTGATCCGACCTTCGCCGGGCTGCTGCGGCGGGTTCGCGAGGTCACGCTGAACGCCTACGACCACGAGGACCTGCCGTTCGAACAGCTGGTGGAGGCATTGCGCCCGGAGCGCGACCTGGCGAGAACGCCGTTGTTCCAGGTGATGTTCCTGGTCAACAACGTTCGTGCGGCCGGCTGGGACCTGCCGGGGGTGCGGGCGGAGGAGTACCCGCTGACGATCGGACTGGCGAAGTTCGATCTGACGGTGGCCTTCCTGGAAGGGCCAGAGCAACTCGAAGGCTTCGTGCGCTTCAGCACGGCGTTGTACGACCGGGACCGGATCGAGCGCATGTGCGGCCATTTGGGGAATCTGCTGGCCGCCGTGGTGGCGGATCCGGCCGTCCGGCTGTCCCGGCTGCCGGTTCTCGGCGAAACCGAGCGGCGGCAGCTGGTGCACGACTGGAACGACACGGCGGTGGCCTCGCCGTTGCCCGCCGGGATCCACGAGCTGGTGGAGGCGCGGGCCGCCGAACGGCCGGCTGCCGTCGCCGTCCTTGGCAGCGCGGAAGAGAGCCTGACCTACGGCGAACTCAACACGCGGGCCAATCAACTCGCCCGCCACCTCCGGGAACTAGGTGCCGGTCCGGAGAACGTGGTCGGCGTACTGCTTCGCCCGTCGGTGACGACCGTGGTGGTGCTGCTCGGCGTGCTCAAGGCCGGGGCGGCCTATCTCGCGCTCGACCCGGACCAGCCGGTACGCCGGACCGGCTCGATGATCGACGGCGCGGGGGCCGGGTTCGTGGTGGCGGAGCGGGACACCGCCACCGGTCTGCCGCCCGGTTTCGGCGGTCGCCTCGTCGTGCTGGACGACGGGCGCACGAGAGCGACCATTGAGACCATGCCCGGACACGATCCGGGTTTCCCGGTGCACCCGGACAATCTCGCCTACGTCATGTACACCTCGGGTTCGACCGGCGCGCCCAAAGGCGTTCTCGCCACCCATCGAAGCGTCGTGTCCCATTTGGCTTTCCTGCACCGCGAGTACCGGATCGGCCAGGACGACACGGCCATCGCACTGGCGAATCCGGGATTCGACTCCTCGGTGCGGGAGATCTTCGGCACCTTGTCCTCGGGGGCACGCCTGGTTGTTCCACCGCCGTCGGCCGCCCGTGATCCGGCCGGTGTGGTGGAGCTGCTGAAGACGACCGGAGTGACCGTGCTGCCGAGTGTGGTGCCCTCGTTGCTGTACGAGCTGGCGGCGGTTCCGGTGGCGGACGGTGGGCCGGACGCGGTGCGCCTGGTGCTGTGCGCCGGTGAGCGGCTGCACGCCGCGCGCCTGTCCGGGCGCGGCTGGCTCGCCGGAAAGGTGATCAACCAGTTCGGTCCCACCGAAGCCACCATGACCTCGACCCGGCAACCGCTGCCCGCCACCGACGGCTGGACCTACCGGGTGGGTACGCCGAACGCGAACACCCGGGTTTATGTGCTGGACCGGGCGCTGGCGCCTTGCCCGGTCGGGGTGCCGGGAGAGCTGCTGATCGGCGGGACGGGGGTGGCCAGGGGTTACGCCGGGCGGCCCGGCCTGACCGCCGAGCGGTTCGTGCCGGACCCGTTCACCCCCGGCGAGCGCTTGTACCGGACCGGGGATCTCTGCCGCTGGTCCGCCGACGGGGTGCTGGAGTTCCTCGCGCGAACCGATCACCAGGTGAAGGTGCGGGGCGTCCGGATCGAGCCGGGGGAGGTGGAGACCCGGTTGCTCGCCCATCCCGCCGTGGCCGAGGCCGTGGTCGCCGCGCGCGACTCCGCTTCCGGTGACCATCGGCTGGTGGCCTACGTGGTGTTCGGGGGCGAGCAGTATGCGATATCCGAGCTGCGGGCCTGGCTCGGACAGGCGCTGCCCGCCCAGCTGATTCCCGCTGTGTTCGTGTTCCTGGACGCCCTTCCGCGGCTGCCGAACGGGAAGGTGGATCGTCGTGCGTTGCCGGCCGCGGAGCCGGCACGTGCGTCGGCCGGCCGGGAGTTCGTCGCGCCGCGGTCCCCGGTGGAGGAACGCGTGGCGGAGGTATGGCGCGGTGAACTGGGTGTCGGCCGGATCGGCGTGTTCGAGGATTTCTTCGAGCTGGGCGGTCATTCCCTGTTGGCAAGCCGGGTGGTGGCCAAGTTGACCGCGGCCGGGGTGCGGGTACCGCTGCGGGCGTTGTTCGAGGCGCCCACGATCGCCGGGCTGGCCATGCGATCGGCTGACGCGGCCGGTGCACCCGCCGTGCCGGGGCTCAGCGCGCTCAATGCCGGTCTGCCGGCGGTGACCTTGTACTGCGTGCACGACGGCGCCGGCGAGATCACCGGGTACCGGAAGCTGGCCCGGTTGCTGGAGCCCGACTGCCTGGTGGTCGGCGTCGAGTGCGATCGATCTCTCGCGGAGGCGGAACACTCGATCAGCTCGCTCGCGGCGAAGTACGTCGAGCGCCTGCGAAAACACCTGCCGCACGGGCCCTACGCGCTTTGCGGGTGGTCACTCGGCGGGTTGATCGCCTACGAAATGGCCCGACGGCTGGCGCGTTCGGGCGAGCGGGCCGGGCCGGTCTTCCTGATCGACGCGGCGGTGCCCGCGCCGGAGTCCGCGCGGCAGCGGCAGGCGGACCGGATCTTCGACGAACTGGTGACGTGGTGGGGCCGGAACGGTGAACTCGACGGGGCGAGCCCTGACGTCGTCGAGCGGCTGCGTGATCTGGGAATGGGCGAGGAGGCGCTGAAACTGGGCAGGACGGGGTTCACCGACCTGCTGCACCGAATGGCTTTGCTGCGGGCCGCCAAACGCGGGTACCGGCCGACGCCCGCCGATCTTCCCGTGACGGTGCTGCGGGCCGCCGACGGTTACTGGCCCGCCGAGCAGTTCGAGCAATGGCGTGCGCTCGCTCCGCGGACAGAGGTCATCGACCTACCTGGCGATCACTTTTCCGTGCTGAGATCGCCCGACCTGCAACTCGTGGCCGCGCGGCTTCGCGAGCGCCTGCGCGGGTGACATCGCGACTGGTTTACGCTGCGGCGCTATGCTTCCTCCTGACGCCCTCGAGTCGCGGCGGCGGCAATGGCGGCGCTCGCCGGGCCGGGTCCTGCTCGTCGCACTGCTCGTCGTGGCCGCTCTGTTCCTGGCCTGGCGGGTCGTCGTCATCGGGTCACTGGAGGCACATTTCGGCAGCGGATACGACGACCGGCGGTTCGACAAGCTGGAGACGAAGTTCGAGCACGGGCAGGTGGCCTTCGCCGAGGCCGACGCTCGGATGCGGGAGGTGCTGGCCGCCCACCCGCAGGCCGAACGGATCAGCTGGATCCCGGCGCTGATCTGCGTGCGCGAGGCCGGCCGGGCCGAAGCCTGCACGCCGACGACTCCGCAGGACCAGGCGACGTATGAGGGTTTGCCAGGCGTCGACGTGGTCGTGCATCAGTCGAAAGACGCTGGGCGCGTGTTCTTCCGCTGCTACGGGGACGACCCGCCGCGTTACACGATCATGCACGCGTCCGACGGCACGGACGTGACGACGTACGCGGAGGACCGCGGGTTCCGGAGCACCCGGTCGCTGAAGCCGGGGTGGGCGGTCCTCGGACCGATCCCCGACCTGGATCGTGAGGATGATCAGTGGCAGTGATGATCAGTGGGCTCAGCCGGACGTCTCGAAGGTGCGTGCGCCTCGGTCTGGTGCCCAGGTGCAGTTCCGCCGCCTGCGTCGGCCACGTGAGGACGCCACCGCCTTCAGCCGCGGGGTGGCCAGGCGCTATTCCCGCCTGGCCAAACCGTTTCAGGGCAGGTGTGCGGCCGCGGCGCATTGGGCCGTGCCGCGGCACTGGGCGAGCCGGGTGAGCGTGTCGTGCAGTGCCGCCTGCTGCCCGGGGGACAGTGCCGGGTACGTGTTGTCCAGTTCGTAGGGGTCGCGCGCGCGGTCGTAGTACTCGCGTTCACCGGTGGTGTACTCGACGTAGTTCCCCTCGGTGGTGCGAATCGCGGTGTAGGTCGGCGGGTTTCCGCTTGCCGGGGCCTGCCGGTCGGGGTCGTGCTTGCCGTTGTTGGGGCCGTGGTGCTCGACCAGCGCCACGTTCTTCGCCGACGGCGCGGGATCTCCCCGCAGCAGGCCGGCGAAGCTCTGGCCGTCGACGTCGGGGGAGGGTGGTGCACCGGCGAGTTCGGCGAACGTCGGCCGCAGGTCGATGTTCTCGACCGTCTGATCCACCGTCCGCCCGGCGGGAATCCCCGGTCCGGCGGCGATCAGCGGGACGTTGACGTCGGTGCTGAACGCGGTCTGCTTGCCCTGCAGGAGCCCGTGCTGCCCGAGGTGGTAGCCGTTGTCCGAGCTGAAGACGATCTGCGTCCGATCGGCTTGCCCGGTGGCGGCGAGGGTCTGCTGGAAGCCGGCGAGCATGTCGTCCACGGCCTGCAGCGACTGGGCGCGCTTGCGGAACGCCGGATCCAGCGTGGCGAGCTGGTCGGGGGTCAGCGGCGGGCGCTGGCGCAGCCATTCGGGCTTGTCCGACCTGTCGGGCTCGTTGAACGAGGGATCACGCGGTGCGGTCAGGCCGGGGAACTCGTTGACGTCGCGTGGCGCCGGCGTCGACGGGGTGTGCGGCACGAACGGTGCGACTTCGAGGAAGAACGGCTCTCCGGTGGCGCCGCTGTGCCGGATGAAGTCGTTGCCCCTGCCGGCCAGTACATCGGTGAGGTAGTCCCCGGGTTCGTCGCCGTGCTCGACCAGGTTCCCGTTCACGTTGAGCTGGTAGTCGTATCCCGGGTAACCGTTGCCCGCCACCGCCCATTCGTGCCATCCCGGTGGCACGAACGGCCGGTCGCCGCCGAGCTTGTCGGCGGGCTGGTAGCCGTTCAGGTACTTGCCGAGGAATCCGGTCCGGTACCCGGCCTGCTGCAACTGCGTGCCGATGGTGTCCCGTTCCTGCTCGCGGTGGAACACCTCGAACCCGCCGTCCGGTGGCTTGTTGGTGAACACGCCGGTGTTGTGCGGGAACTTCCCGGTCAGAATCGAGGACCTGGAGGGACAGCACAGCGAGTCGGTCACCGTGAAGTTCGAGAACGTGACTCCCTGCTTCTGGAGCTGCTGCAGGTGCGGCATGAACCGCACCAGGCCCTGGTCCATGTCGTCGACGAGGACGAACACGATGTTCGGGCGCTCCCCGGTGGAGGCGGGTCCGGCCGGCTCGGGGCCGGACCGGGCCCGCAGCGCACCACCGGCACATCCCGCGAGCAGCAGGCTCAGTGCGCAGACCAGGGCCACCAGCCGCGTTGACGTCATCTCGATCATCCTTCGAGGTGCTGGGACAACGGCCCCGCCAGCACATCAACCCGGCACCCCGGCGGGCAACAGAGCGGCCCGGATTCTGAGCCGATACCCAGGTTCTGCTCAGCTTCCTGACCGTCCTGACAGGGGGAGACGAACCTCGAACCGGGCACCCCGCTCGGAGTCCAGCACGCGCACGGTGCCCTCGTGCGCCCGCGCGATCGCCTTGACGATCGCCAGCCCCAGCCCGGTCCCGCCGGTGGACCGGGACCGCGAGCCGTCCGCACGGTAGAAGCGCTCGAAGATCTTCTCCCGGTGCTCGGCCGGGATCCCCGGTCCCTCGTCCACGACCACGAGCACCGCGGTGGCGTCGTCGCCGTGCACGCTCACCCGGACCGGCGTCCCCGCTGCGGTGTGCTGCCGGGCGTTCGACAGCAGGTTGCCGATCAGCTGCCGGAGCTGGTGCTCATCGCCGGAGACCGGGACCGGCCCGGCGGCGAGCACCTCGACCGGGCGCCCCGGGTCCGCCGCGCGCAGGTCGGCCGCCGCGTCCTCGGCAAGCGCCGTGATGTCCACCTCGGTCCGGCCTGGCTCCGGGGTCTGGTCGAGCTGCGCCAGCAGGAGCAGGTCCTCGACCAGCCGCCCCATCCGTTCGCTCTCCGACTCGATGCGCCGCATGGCGCGATCGAGCCGCTCGCCGTCGATCCGGTCACCTTCGCCGAAAGCACCGCTGCGGTACAGCTCCGCGTAGCCACGGATCGCCGACAACGGGGTGCGCAGCTCGTGCGACGCGTCCGCGACGAACTCCCGCAGCCGGTGCGTGCCGGCCTCCCTGGCCGCGAACGCGGTCTCGATCTGGTCCAGCATCTCGTCCAGCGCCGACCCCAGCCGGTCCAGTTCGGCGCCGCCCCGCTTCGGCTGCACCCGCGGCGTCAGGTCGCCCCCGGCGATCGCGGCGGCGGTCCGCACCATCCCGTCGACCGGCCGCATACCGCGCCGCACGAGCAGCCAGTAGCCCGCACACCCCAGCAGCAGCACGGCACCACCCGCGACCAGCACCAGCCGCACGGTCCGGGCCACCGCCGCGTCCACCTCGTCCAGCGGTGTCGCGAGCACGCGGAAGTTGCCGCCGGGCAAGGGGGTGGCCATGATCCGGTAACTCAGGTCCCCGGTCTCGGCCGCCACGGTGACGGGTTTGCGCAGCGTGCCCAGCACCGGCCTGACCGGCCCGTCGGGCAGCAGAGGCAGCGGGTCGGGGTTGGTGGCGAAACCGGCGGGAAAGACCAGCCGACGCTGGCCTTCCGGCGTGACCAGGAACTCGGCTCGATCGCGGTGCTCGAGCGGGGGCGGATTCGTGGCGGGCTGGGTGAACCAGGCCGGTTTCCGGGCGGCCAGTACGCGCAGCCGGTCATCAACGCCCTTGATCATCGAACTCCGGGCCGCCTCCACCGCGACCCAGCCCAGCACCGCCACCACGACCACCAGCAGCGCGGCCGTGCCGAGGGTGAGCCGGCTCTTCAGCGACACGCGCTAGTCCTCGCGAAGGGTGTAGCCGAACCCGCGCACCGTGCGGATCAGCGAGGCGCCGTCCGGGCCCAGTTTGCGGCGAAGGTAGCTGATGTAGGTCTCCACGATGGACGTGTCACCACCGAATTCGTACTGCCACACGTGCCGCAGGAGCTGCTGCTTGGTCAGCACCTCGCCCTGGTGCACCGCGAGGTAGCGCAGCACCGAGTACTCGGTGGGGGACAGTGCCACCTCCGCGTCGCCCACCCGCACGCCGGGCCCGTCGAGGTCGATCCGCAACGGCCCCGAGTGCACCGTCCGGTCGCCGCCGCGCCGCATCGCGGGACTGCGCCGGAGAACGGCGTGCACGCGCAGCGCCAGTTCCTCGAGGGCGAACGGTTTGGTGAGGTAGTCGTCGCCTCCCTCGGCGAATCCCGCGCGCAGATCGGCGCGATCCTGCCGGGCGGTCAGGAAGATCACCGGCACCTGGTTGCCATCGGCGCGCAACCTGCGGCACACCTCGAACCCGTCCAGATCCGGCAGGTTGACATCGAGGATCACCAGGTCCGGAGGTCTTTGCGCGACCTCTCGCAACGCTCCAGCGGCGGTGGTCACGGACTCGACCTGGTAGCCGACGAACCGGAGGGCGTCGGTGAGCAGGTCGACCAGCACGCTCTCGTCCTCGACGACGAGCAGCCGCGCCGGGCTGCCGTCCGCCCGGTGCGCGACGGCGACCGCGTCCCTCAACGTCCGGCCTCCTTCCCCGTGGGCGCCATCCTCGCAGACCTGGCGCTCGGTTGACACCGGAGTTTCTCCCGGTTCCAGGACTCAGAACTGTCCACATTGGTCAAACCCGGTGGTTGCCACGGCGGCGGCAATCCGGTAAAGCTGGCTGGCAGTTGCACGTCCTCTTGATTCCGCATGACGAGACCCGTACCACGACGATCACCTTGCCCTGAATTCTGACAACGTTGTCATCGAGGTGGAGAACCCCATGAGCATTGAGCCTTCTCGGCGGAGAGTTCTGCAAGCGTTCGGCGTGGGCGGGCTCGCGCTGGTGGCCACCGGGCTGGTGTCACCGGGCGCCGGGGCCGGAGAGACCGCGGAGTGGGGCGGGGAAGCCCCGGACGACGTGGCGGCGACGTACCAGGCGGTGCTGCTGCGGCACACACGCTGGGCCGAGCAGCAGTTCGACCAGGGCGCCGGAATCTATCCGGCCAAGGACTTCACGTTCGCGGTCGTTCTCGGCAACGCGGTTCTGCTGACCCGCGACGGCTACGACGCGGCGGCCGCGGGGGTCGAGCGCGACGTGCTGCACCGGCACACCATCGACACGATCCGGCACTTCGCCCGGTCGAATCTGGTGACCGGCGGGACCGAATGGGGCCGCCGGCTGTTCTTCGACACCACGTTCCAGTCCTACTTCCAGCTCGCCGGCCGGCTGTTGTGGAACGACCTCGACGCGGCCACCAGGGCGAACCTGAACGAGATCGCGAGCGGCCAGGCGGCCTACACCGCGGGGCTGGGTACCAGCGACGACCCGATGTCCGGCGACTGGACGCCGCGCGGACTGTCCGGCGGGTACGTCGGCGACACGAAGTTGGAGGAGATGGGCGTCTACACGCAGGCGCTGGCCCCGGGCATCGCCTGGGCGCCAGGGGATCCGCGAGCCGCCGCGTGGCGAGAGCGGTTCGGCAGGTGGAGCCGCAACGAGGCGGGTCTCCCGCCCGCGGACCTGGCCAACCCTCGGGTGGTGGACGGCGTGCCGATTTCGGCCAACACCGCGGAGAACCTGTACGACACGTTCCTGGTCGAGAACCACGGTTCGTTCGGCCCGCACTACCAGGAGGAGCTGTGGCGTACGTCCGGGCGCAACGCCCTGCACTTCCTGCTGGCCGGGCAGCCACTGCCGGAAGTGCTCACCGCGCAGCCGAACGGCGAACGACTCTGGCACACCATGCTGCTGATGGCGAGTGACGCGGGCGAGCCGCTGATGCCGATGGTGGCTGACCGCGAACACCTCTACGGACGCGACGTCCTCCCGCTCGCCTTCCGCGCTCAGGTACTCGGAGACCGTTACGCCGCACGGGCCGAGGCGCAGCTGGCCGCGCGTCTTCAGCCGTACCAGGCCTATTCGCCGGTTGATCGGCTCACGAAGTTCTCCGGAGAGCCGAAGTACGAGCCGGAAGCCCGCGCGGAGATCGCGATCAGCTACCTGCTGCACGAATGGCGCGCGAGCCACGGTGGACCGGTGCGGCCGGTGAGCCAGGCGGAGTTCGACGCTTATGCGGTGGGCACTCGTGATTTCGGTGCGGGGCCGGGATTGCTGGCGCACCGGACGTCGACCGCGTGGGCCGCGGCGGTGAGCAAACCGGGCTACACCAAGTTCGCCTGGCAGCCGCACCACGACGACTGGTTGTTCGGTGTCAGCGGTAGCACGCCGATGTTCCTGCCGTCGACGGCGTTGAAGGTGGTCGAGCGGCACACCGCGTCCTGGACGAAGGTGCGCGACGGTTTCGACGGGACCGCAACCGTATTGAAGTTCGACCACGGCTACGCCGGCTTCGCCACGCTGCCTTCGGGTGCTGCGGTCTACGCGACGACCGGCCTGGCGGCAGGCGAGGGCGCCGTATCGGTCTACAACCTCGATATGCCGGGAATGCCGGGGCTGACCGGCAGTCGCACCTACCGCACAGCCGAAGGCGCGGTCACCGTCCCGATCACTCCAACGCCCCCGGCAGGAGGCCGGACCGATGAAGTTGCTTTCCCCGCTGTGACAGCTCGGTACGTTCGGATGCTCGGTGTTCGGCCCGATCCGACGTACGGCTATTCGTTGTGGTCCTTCGAGGTCCGCGACGGCATGCGCGGAACGGACCTCGCCAGGGCGGGTACCGCATCGGCTTCGTCCGTCTCGCCGGACAAGGAGGCGAAGTACGCGATCGACGGCAACACGAACACCCGCTGGGCGGTGTCCACAGCGGACCGTGCACGCGCGGACAGTTGGCTCGCCGTCGATCTTGGCTCACCGAGGGGATTCGACCGGGTGAAGTTGGCGTGGGAAGCCGCAGCAGGGCGGCGCTACCGCATCGAGACCTCGTCGGACGGCATCGCCTGGACCGCCGCCGCGACCTACCCGCCACCGGCGGTCAGCACCACAGGTGGCTGGCTCGATGTCGATGGGCGCGCCGGATTCACCGTGACCGGTTCACCGAACCCGATCACCGTCACCGGTGACCAGATCATGCTTTCCGACGGCAGCACGGCCCCACTGCAAGTCGAATGCCACCCGGACCCTCGCACGCTGCCGGTGGCGGCGCCGAGGCCGGCCGCCGACCTCGCCGCGGTGCGCACTTCGGTCCTCGACGGACATCTCGTCCTGCTCAACCTGTCCGGCTCGGCCGCGAAGGCGACTGTCGCGCTACCCGCGACCGCGGGCGTGGTCTCGCTTTACCGAGGCGACCAAGTGACCACAAAGGACGGTAGCGCGTTGACCGTGTCGCTTGGCGCCGCGGAAGGGCGGGTCGAACCGGCGTGGTTCACCGTTCGGGTTGCCGCGGGAAAGACCGGTCTGCGGGCCTCGGTCGTCGACGCCGCCACCGTTCGGTTCACCGCGCCTGCCGGGGCGCCGGTACGGCTGCGGGTACAACCCGTCGGTGAACGTCCGCGCCAGATCGCGATTCCCGGCGGCGGCACGGTCACGGTCACCGCACGCACGACCCGACCCTACCCGCTGGAGGACCTCGCGGTGGGGGCCACCACGTTCCCGGCCGAGCCGCTGCCCCCGGGGATGTCCGCACCGAGCGCGGCGGTCGATGACGACGAACGGACTTCCTGGCGTCCGGGAACCGACGGCCGGATGGTCGTCGATCTCGGCGCGGTCCGACCGCTCGGCCAGGTCGAACTCACCTGGACCGGTGGCCGGGCGCCGGACGTGACCGTCGAAACCAGCGTCGACGGGCGTACTTACGCACCGGTGCCGTCGTCCGGTCCCGCGCGGTACGTGGCGGTGCGGGTGCATGGCACGACGACCGCGGCCCTCACCCGCCTTCGGGTCCACCCGGGGAGTTGACCTGACCGATCGCGGAGTCGAGCAGGTGGGCTCAGATTGCCTTCGTGCAGCTGAAGTCTCCTACCGGTGACGCTAGTGCCCCCTCTAACGAGCATCTCCGTTGTTCTTAGAATGGTCGGGTGGAGGACATCGAGGCGATCGCCGTTCTGCAGGATCCCGTGCGGCGGCGGCTGTATGAGTACGTGGCCGCCCAGGACCACGAGGTGAGCCGGAACGAGGCGGCTGAGGGCGCCGGGATCCAGCGCACGCTCGCCGCTTTCCACCTCGACAAGCTGGTGGACGCGGAGCTGCTGGAGACCCGGAGCAGGCGTCTGAGTGGGCGCTCGGGCCCGGGTGCCGGGCGGCCGGCCAAGCTCTACCGCCGGTCCGGCGCCGAGCGCCAGCTCTCGATCCCGGCGCGCGACTACCGCATCGCGGCCGACCTGCTGGCCGAGGTGGCGGAGGTCGCGCGCCTGGACGACGAACTGCAGGCAGCCGCCCGGCGGGAGGGGCGGGCTGCTGGCGCCGCCGCCGGGCCGGTCGCGGATCTCGCCGCGGCGAAGGCCCTGCTGGCCGCTCGCGGCTACGAGCCTCGAATGGATGTCGACGGGGGTGTCTTGCGGATGGCCAACTGTCCCTTCCATGTCCTGTCCGAGCGGCATCCTGCGCTGGTGTGCGGCATGAACCTGGCGCTGCTGGAAGGGCTCATGGAGGGCACTAAAGGGTTGCGGGCCCGCATGGACCCGCGCCCCGGGCTGTGCTGCGTCGTCGTCGAGCATTCTAAAAATAACGACAGTTGACATAGAGCTACCGCGATGGTGAGGTGAGAGCATGACGGGATACCACCTCGCCCAGCTCAACGTGGGCACCTTGAAATTCGCCCTCGATGACGTCCGCACGCACGGCTTCACGTCCATGCTCGACACGCTGAACGAGGTCGCCGACAACGCGCCCGGCTTCGTATGGCGGCTGGTAGAGGATGGCGGCACCGACGCCACCGCGATCCGGACTTCGCTGGGTGACGACGTCTTGGTGAACATGTCGGTCTGGGAGGGCCGAGACGCCCTGTGGGACTACGTCTACCGCAGCGGCCACTTGGACATGCTGCGCCGTCGTGCGGAGTGGTTCCAGCTGCCGAAGGCGCCGTTCCAGGTGCTGTGGTGGATCCCCGCCGGGCACCTTCCCACCGTCGAGGAGGCCGTCGAGCGCCTGGAACTGCTCCGCGAACAGGGCCCTTCGCCTTGCGCCTTCGGTTTCCGAGACAGCTACCTGCCTGAGGAAGCCGCCTCGGCGCAGTGGCGGCCGTCGGCCACGGTCGGCAGGTAGGCCAGATCATCGTCCGGGAACCGCCTTGGTGGTCACCTGGTGCACGAACCACTCCAGCGGCCCGCGCCGCACCCAGCGCCGCCACAGCACCGACACGCCGAGCATCACCGCCACGGCCGCGGCGAGGTGGACGAACGACACCGAGGGCGGGTCGCCGATCAATGACAGGTAGCCGAAGTGTCCGGCGTACCAGGTCATCGTCATGCCGCCGGCGGCCGCCAGCGGCCACAGCACCTTGCCGGCTCGCCGGCGTTCGAAGATCAGCAGCATGCCGCCGAGCATGGCCATCGCGATACCGATCATGAGCACGATGCCGAGCGGGCTCGTTGCGTACACGCCGTCGGTCGGCATGCCCAGCAGGGACTGCCACGGCAGCGGCGGCGGGCCGGAGTCGGTCGGCGGCGCGGCCATCGCGGCGGCGACGTGCTTGGCGGCGCCGATGCCGTGCCAGAGCACCGCGTAGACGGCGTAGGTCGTGGCCGCGATGCCGAGTCCGGTGCGCAGCAGCCGCAGCCGGACCGCGTGGTCGTGCAGGTCCAGCCGGCCGATGGCGAGGCCGGCGAGGACCAGCGGGATGCCGTAGACGGTCTGGAATCCGCCTCCGGTGAGTACGAGCTGGAACAGGTACCCGCCCCACTGGTCGGAGCTGGTGAGCACGTCGAGGCCGCTCGGCGCGTCGCCCCTCATCCACTCCGGGTGCGTGGACATCACCCACCACGCGCCGACCGTGACCAGTGGTGCGGCCAGTCCGGCGGCGGTGAACAGCGTGCGGGGGCGCAGCCGGGCCAGCGGGATCAGGAGCAGCAGCAGGACCGCGTAGTAGCTCAGCACCGACGCGCCGAACTCGTCGATGGCGAGGCTGATCAGGAAGAGCACGAGCGCGCGGACGGCGATCCGGCGCCGTGCGGTGGACATGTCCGGGCCGGCGTAGGGGCGGCTGCCACCGGTCATCAGCGCGACGGACACGCCGGCGAGCAGCACGAACAGGCTCATCGCACGGGACGAGGTCTGCATGCTGATCCACTGCAGCACACCGGGCGTGTCCACCGGCCGCCCGGCGTGCAGCCAGCCCGTGGCGTAGAAGTGCGCGACGAAGACACCGATGATCGCCAGCGCCCGAACGGCGTCGATGCCGAGCAGCCGGCCCCGCGGAAGCCGGTGCCCGGGCTCGAGTGGCGGTACGTCCGATGGGGTTGTCTGTATCCGTGGGGCTTCCATGGCCGACACGCTGCCGGTCCGACGTCCTGACCCGATCCCCGCGATGTCGCGGTCGTGTCGCAAGCGGCCTACCGGAACGGCAGCACCGGGCAGTGGCGTGTCTCGGTGTCGGGGCCATGGACGAAGCTGAGCCGCACCCCGGTCGCCGGGGAGCCACCGGACTGCTGGTGCACCGCCAGCGCCGTGCACACCAGCTGGTCGATGCCGACCTCGCGCCGCACGTCGTCCCGGTCGATCGGCAGCCCGACGGTGATCACCTCGCCGGCGGTGGTGATCGGGAGCTCCAGCGCGACCTCGCTGAACCCGGCGTAGGAGTGCAGCCCCGGACCCGGCCGCGTCGTGGTGAGCAGCATCTTGACCGCCTGGCCGATCGTGCTGAGCCCGTCGCCACGGCGTTGTACGACCAGGCCGCCGGCGTCGTCCACGAGGTACACCGGCGTGCCGGGTGCGAGTCCGGTCGGCGCTCGCGTGCCGCCAAGTACCCCGCTCGGCTGCACACCGCAACCTGCCGGCCCGAGCACCGCCGCGGCCAGCGCCGCGACCAGAGCCTTCCGGATCACCTACCTGCCTCCGTCCACCTTGGCAGGCGCACGGCGAAGCGCGCGCCCGCCCCGTCGGCGTTGCCAGCCCAGATCGTTCCGCCGTGCAGCTTGACGTTCTCCGCGGTGATCGCCATGCCCAGCCCGCTGCCTTCGGAGCGGGCACGCGCGGTGTCGGCCTTGTAGAACCGGTCGAACACGTGCCGCGCGACGGCGTCTGGAAGGCCGGGCCCGTGGTCGACCACCTCGAGATGCACCCACTCGTCGTCACCGCGCAGGCGCACCACGACCGGCGGCGCACCGTGCCGGAGCGCGTTGCCGACCAGGTTCGCCGTGATCACGTCCAGGCGCCGCCGGTCCAGTGCGGCGTCCAGTTCGCGCGGTGCGTCCAGCTCGACTTCGTCCAGCCAGCCACGGGAGCGCAGGCAGCCGCGCACCCCGGCGCGCAGCTCGACGTTCTCCGGGCACAGCGTGGCCGCACCCGCGTCGAACCTCGACACCTCGATCAGGTCCTCCACCAGCCCGGCCAGTTTGCGCGTCTCGGACACGGCGAGCTGGGCCGGCTCCCGCGCGTCCCGCGGCATCCGCTCCGCCTCGGCCTCCAGCACCTCGGCCACCGCGATCAGTGTGGTCAGCGGCGTGCGCAGTTCGTGCGACACGTCTGCGACGAACCGGCGCGCGTCGGCCTCCATCCGGGCCAGCTCGCCAACCGACCGCTCCAGCGAGGCCGCCGTTTCGTTGAAGGTCTCGGCGAGCTCGGCGAGTTCGTCCGAACCACGGGGCCGCAGCCGCGCGCCGAGGTCACCGCCGCCAAGCCGCCGCGCCGCGGTGCGGAGATCCCGTACCGGCCGCAGGACGCCCCGTGCGGCAAGCAGCGCGAGCAGCACCGCCACCGGCAGGGCCATGGCGCTGGTGCGGCTCGCGTTCGCGGTCAGCGCATCGACCTGCTGCTGCACCTCGCTCAGCTCGCGGACCGCGTAGACCTCGACGCCGGACGGCCGCCGCTGCCCGTCCAGGTCAGTGATCATCACCGGCGTGCCGATCACCAACCTCGGCCCACCGTCCGACTCGACCCGCTGCACCAACAGCTGGTCGGCCTTGCCGGTGGCCGAACTCAGGTCGGGCGGCACGAGGTCGAGGTCGGCGCCGTGGGCCGACCGCAGGGCGCCGTAGGTCACCAGCGCCTGTCCGCCGATCGTCATCGCCAACCGGTCGAGTGCCGCCTGGTCGGGCGGATAGGGCAGGTTGGGTGCGATCGCGGTGACCTGCCGCTCGATCTCGCCGGCGAGCCGGTGCTGGGTCGCCTCGACCAGCGAGCTGCCGGCTGACGCCGCACTCGCCCACGCCGCGGTGGCCGCGCCGATCACGCCGACCGCGACGAAGGCCAGGATCAGCCGGGGACGCAACCCGCCGAGCACCGAGCGTGCTCTGCCCAGCGCTGTCATACCGGACCGAACCGGTAACCGAAACCGCGTACGGTCTGCACGAAGACCGGTCGGGACGGCTCATCCTCGATCTTTGCCCGCAGGCGCTGGACGCAGTTGTCCACCAGCCGGGAGTCACCGAGGTAGTGGTGCTCCCACACGAGCTCGAGCAACTGCTGGCGGCTGAACACCTGGCCGGGTGAACGGGAAAGTTCGAGCAGGAGCCGCAGTTCGGTCGGGGTGAGCGAGACCTGCCGCTCGCCCTTGGCCACGGTCAGCGCGGCCCGGTCGATGGTGAGGTCGTGGTGCCGGTCGCGGACACTCTCCTCGGCCGGAATGCCCCGGCGTAGCACCGCGCGGACGCGCGCGTCGAGCACCCTCGGCTGGACTGGCTTGACGACGTAGTCATCCGCGCCGGCCTCCAGCCCGCCGACGAGGTCCAGGTCGTCGCCGCGAGCGGTGAGCATGATGATCGGCAGGTTGCCGGTCGCGCGGATCCGTCTGCACACCTCGAAACCGTCCATGCCGGGTAACATCAGGTCCAGCACCGCGATGTCGGGTGGCATGCCGCCCAGCGCGCGCAGCCCCTCCTCGCCGGTGCCGGCCTCAGCTACTTCGTGCCCGTGCCGGCCGAGCGCCAGTGCGAGGCTGCGGCGAATCGCCTGGTCATCCTCGATCAACAGAATCCTTACCACGCGGCCGATTATCGGGACTCCGCCCGCAGTCGATCCGGAAGCCGGCGAGACTGCTACAGGATCAGGACATCAGGGCCGGCCCGGGTGTTCAGCGCAGGGTGAGTGGGGTCGCGGATTCGATGCGGGTCAGTTTCTGCGGGTTGCGGACGTAGTAGAGGCCGGTGATGCGGGTGTCCTCGACATGCATCACGATGACGCCGTCGAGTTCACCGTCGACGTGCAGAGCCAGCGCCGGGCCCGCGTTGACCGCGGTCGGCTCGGCGGTGAGCGACACGTCGTTCCTGGTGAGCCCGCCGACGATGAACCGGGCCACCTTGCCGGCGCCGACGATCGGACGCGGGTTGGCCTGCTTGATACCGCCACCGTCGCTGATCGCGACGACGTCGGGGGCGAGCACGTCGAGCAGGCCCTGCAGGTCCCGGGTCTCGAGCGCCCGCTGGAAGGCTTCGAGAGCCGCTTGGGCCTGCCGTGCGGTGACCGCATGGCGCGGGCGGCGGGCTTCGACGTGGTGGCGGGCACGATGGGCGATCTGGTGCACGGCGGCGGGGGTCTTGTCGACCGCGGCCGCGATGTCGTCATAGCCGATTCCGAATGCTTCGCGCAGCACGAACACCGCCCGTTCGGTCGGGGTCAGTGTCTCGAGGACGAGCATCAGCGCCATCGACACGCTTTCGGCGAGCTCGACGTCGGCGGCCGCGTCCGGTGCGGTGAGCAGTGGCTCCGGTAGCCACGAGCCCACGTACGCCTCCCTGCGGCGTTTCATCGAGCGCAGCCGGTTGAGCGACTGCCGGGTCGTGATCCGCACCAGGTAGGCGCGTTGGTCGTGCACTTGGGCTACGTCGACCTTTACCCATCGCAGCCAGGTTTCTTGCAGGACGTCTTCGGCGTCGGCCGCTGATCCGAGCATCTCGTAGGCGACGGTGAACAGCAGGTTGCGGTGCCCGACGAACGTCTCCGTCGCGCCGGCGGTGGCGTGGTCGTCGCCGTCGGCCCGCCGCTGCCCGCCGGATTCGCCTGTGGTGTCCATGGAGTCGGTGTCTCAGGCGATCGGTGCGGGCGTGTCGCCGTGCTGGGCCCGCAGCAGCCGCGGCCTGTGCTTGCCGTCTTTGGGCCAGGAGTGCGAGCCGGGCTTGCGCGCTTCGGTGACCAGGTGTTTGACGCTGGCGGCGCAGGAGAGCTCTTTGAGCGTCTTGCCCATGAGCCCGCTGAAGTAGATCCGCATCGCGGTGTCGTCCTTGTGGCCGAGCTGGAAGATCCCGGTGCGGCGGCCGAAGCTGATGCACATGGCGGGGAACGACAGGTCGATCGGTGCCGGCCGTTCGCCCGCGATCCGGTTCAGGACGGTGTCGGCGGCATGGGCGCCAAGGCAACCCGCGGCGTAGGCGCTCATCCGGAACGGCAGGTCGGATGGTGCTGACGAGTCACCCGCCGCGACGATTCGCTCGTCGTCGATGCTGGTCAGTGTTTCGTCGGTGAGCAGGCGCCCGGCGGTGTCGGTGCGCAACCCGCTGTTGGCCGCCAGGTCGGGGACGCCGAAGCCCGCGGTCCAAATGGTGACCTGACTCGTCAGCGTGCGGCCGTCGGCGAGTTCCACGGCCTCCCGTGTCACCGCATTGACCGACGCATCCGAGCCTTCCAACACCTCGACCCGCAGCTTGGCGAGGTACTTGCGGGCGGTGCGTCGAGCTTGGGGGTGCAGGTACGGACCGAGGACACCCCCGCAGACCAACGTGACGGTGCGACCCTGTTCGGCCAGCTCCGCGGCGGTCTCGATACCGGTCGGACCACCCCCGACGACCGTCACCGCAGCCGTCGCGGGCGTGTCGTGGAGCGCTGACCGCAGTCGCTGCGCCGCCTCCAACGTGGAGATCGGGTAAGCGAACTCGGCCACGCCCGGCACCCGCGGGCCGGCGCTGCCGCTGCCCACCGCGTAGATCAGGTAGTCGTAGCCGATGCTGCCGCCCTCAGCCAGCGTCACACCGCGTCCGGCCGCGTCGATCCGGGTCGCGCCGTCGACGATCAACCGGACACCCTTGGCGAGGACTTCCGGGTAGTCGACGACCGCACCGTGGGTCCCGCCCACCAGCTGGTGCAGACGCAGCCGCGGGACGAAGACCGGGCGCGGATTGACCACGGTCACCGTCACGTCGTCGCGCTGTGTCAAACGATTGGCCGCCATCACACCGGCATATCCGCCGCCGAGCACGACCACATCGATGTTCTCGCTCATGGTGTCCTACCTTCGCTCCGTGGGGTTCGAGCACAAGACACCGCATCGAAGAACATCCTGACAACATATGACGCACATCACTCAACAGTCCCGCAGCTCATCGCGCGACGGCCGGTTACCACGATTCGATCAGCGGGACACCATGCTCCTGCCGCTGCCATTCCCCGGTGAGGCGACCGAGCCGGTCCGGGGCGGCGATGCCGCGCACGCCTGCGATCTTGTCGGCACGGATCTCCAGGATCACGACGCCCACGACCCGGTCGTCGAGCGTGACGAGCACGGCCGGGCAGCCGTTGACCACGACGGCATGCATCGAGGGCGAGCCACCGGCGAGTCTCCGCTTGGCCGGAGACGGTGTGAAGCCGGCCCGCATCGCGCCGGCGATCCGCTCCGGGGTTGAGTACCGGATCGGCTTCCCGGGCCGCCCGAACCCGGCGCCGTCGGAAGTGCCGGTCGCGTCGTCGGTCAGCAGCGCCACCAGCCGTTCGGTCCGGCCCGAGGAGGCGGCATCGACGAACGCCTCGACGATTCGACGCGCCGAGGCTTGGTCGATGCCGGTGTCGTTGCCGGCGGCGGCGATTCGACGCCGGGCTCGGTGGGTGTGTTGCTGACTCCCGGACTCGGTGATGCCGAGAATCTCGGCTATCTCGGCGTGGCTGTACGCAAAGGCCTCGTGCAGCACGTAAGCGGCCCGTTCGACCGGCGACAGGCGCTCCATGAGCGTCAGCACCGCCAGGGTCACCGATTCGCGCTGCTCGACGGTGTCGGCCGGGCCCAGCATCGGGTCGCCGTCGAGCAGTGGTTCGGGCATCCAGGCGCCGACCGCGCGTTCGCGCCGCACCTTCGCCGAACGGAGCCGGTCGAGCGCCAGGTTGGTGACGATCTTGGTCAGCCATGCCTCGGGCACCTCGACGTACTCCCGGTCGGCGGCCTGCCACCGCAGGAACGCGTCCTGCACCGTGTCCTCGGCGTCGGCGGCCGAGCCGAGCAGACGGTAGGCGAGCGAGGCCAGCCGATTCCGGCTGGCCTCGAAACGCGCCACGGTGGCAGTGTCCATGAGCGCGACTCTATGCGCCGACCACGTCGGGCGAGTGCTCTCGGGTAGTGGCCAGGCGGTACTTGTGACTCGGCCTTCCGAGGGTCGGGTGGCTCAGTGTCCAGGGGTTGGCTCCGAGGATTGCCGACTTGACGCGCGCGGCCGTCCGGCCACGGAGGGCCCACGACTTCGATCGCGCGTCACCGTCGACCAGTTGGAAGAGCCCATCCTTCCGGCCGAGGCTGATGTGGTTGCCGACATACGACAGCGAGGTCGTCGAGATCTTGCGCCCGGTCAGGTCCCCGATGATCGCGGCCGTCGCCTGCATGCTGGTGAATCCCGCGGAAGCGCAGGACATCGGCAACGGCCGACCGTTGTCGCCGATGACGAAGGCGCTGTCACCGGCAACGTAGACATCCGGGTGCGAGACCGACCGCATCTGACGGTCGACCGTGAGCTGGCCGTTGGTCACCACCTCGAGGCCGCTGGTGGCGGCAATCGGGTGCACGGCGAAGCCGGCGGCCCACACGGTCGCGTCGGAGGCGAAAGCGGTGCCGTCGGCGGCGACCGCCGCCGCCTTCTCGACGCGCTCGATGGTGGTGTGCTCGTGGACCGTGATCCCGAACCGGTCGAAGGCACGCAGCAGGTGACGGCGCGCCTTCGTGCCCAGCCAGCCGCCCAGTTCGCCACTGGTGGCCAGGTTAATCCGAAGCCCTGGACGGGATTCGGCGATCTCGGTGGCGGCCTCGATCGCGGTCAGGTTGCCGCCGACCACCAGCACCTTCCCGCCCTCGCCCAGCTCATCCAGGCGTGTGCGCAGGCGCAGTGCGGCCGGCCGCGCTGCCACGTGGAAGGCGTGCTCGTTGACGCCCGTAACGCCGTGGTCGGCGGCGGTGCTGCCGAGCGCGTAGAGGAGAGTGTCGTACTCGAGCCGGTCGATGCCCTCGCCGTCGGCGACTGTGACGGTCCGGCGCTCGGCGTCGACGTTGGTTACCCGCGCCAGTCGCAGCCGGATGCCGGTGCCCGCGAACACCTCCGCCAGCGGCCGGCGGCGGAGATCCTGCCCGGCGGCGAGCTGATGCAGGCGCAGCCGCTCGACGAAATCGGGTTCGGCGTTGACAACGGTGATCTCGAAGTCGTCGGCGTGAAGTTGGCGGGCCAGGTATCCGGCGGAGAAGGCTCCGGCGTATCCGGCCCCGAGGACGACGATGCGGTGCTGCATGAATCGCTCCTGTCTGGTTCGCGTGCACCCTGAACGAGACAGCCCCCGAATTCCTGACAGCACTGGCCAGTGACGTGGATCACCCTCGGAGGCTCGCTCCATGGCGGCCCGGCGCCCACTGCCGCGCTCACGGCCGCGCCAGCGCGGCCACGACCCGCGTGGCATCGCGGGTACTGACCACCAGTTCGTCATAACCGAGTTCCGCCGCGGCCGAGGAATCCAGGCCCAGCCGTACCGCGGGCACCCAGCGGCGCACGCTGACGAATCGCTTCGTTCGGCTTCCCAAGCCCCATCGCCCGACCTTGAGCACCCCGGTGACCACCATCCCCGCGCGGGCGCCGGGCGTCACCGAGTGCCGCGTCGGACGCTCGACCCGGTCCGCGGCCAGCACCCGCTCGATCGGAACCACGATCCGGGTCCGCCCACCGGCGAACAACCGCTCCCACCATGCCAGTTCTATCCGTACCGCCACGCTGTCGACCTGCACCGTCGCCATGCCGTCCCCCTCTAAGATGATCCCGACACCAGTATTAATACCACATATGGAATCAATGGAGCCGGATGTCTTCCGCGAAGAAGAAGTCACTGGCGGATTTGCTGCATCAGCCCGTCCGCTGGCGGATCACCCAGGCGCTCATCGGCCGCGAGCTGACCACGGCCGCGCTGGCCGAGCAGCTGCCCGATGTCCCGCACACCACCCTCTACCGCCACGTCGGCGTGCTGGTGGGAGCCGGTGTGCTCGTGGTGGTGGCCGAACGCAAGATACGCGGGACCGTCGAACGCACCTACCGGCTGAACGTCGACACGGCCGACGACGGGCGGGACGGGGTCGATCCGGACCAGTTGCGCACCATGTTCACCGTGTTCGTCGCCGGTATCGCCGGCGACTTCGACCGCTACCTCGAGCGTGCGGACATCGACCCGGTCCGGGACGGCATCGCGTTCCGGCAGGCCGCACTTTGGCTCGACGACAACGAGTTCGGCGAGTTCCTCACCCGGTTCGGCGAACTACTCGCGCGCTACGGCGAGCACGAACCCGGCCGCGGTCGCACCCGGCGCATTCTCTCCACCATCCTCATGCCGGATAGCTGACCGGCCACTGGGCCGGCACCGGGAATGCTGCCCGATTCTCGGGCCGGTCAGCGTCCTTGGCGCCGGTGCGCCGCACGCAGGGCGAACATCGCCAGGACGAAGAGGGCGATGAGCGCGAGGGTGATGAGCAAGTCGGGCACGGTGCCTTCACTTCGTTGTGGGCGCGCGATGGGGTGTCACGGCTGCCTGGGCGATTGTAGCTTTCTCAGCCGAGAACGAAATACCGCAGCCAGAGGTAGGGGGCGGCGATCACGATGGTGATCACGGTGACGAGCGCGCCTTTCTTGGTGAATTCCCAGAACGAGATGGGTGAGCCGGCGCGGGCGGCGATGCCGAGTACCACCACGTTCGCGCTCGCGCCGACCGCGGTCATGTTGCCGCCGAAGTCCGCACCCAGTGCCAGTGACCACCACAACGCTTCCGAATGGGTCGGGTCGGCGATGTTGTTCGTGAGTTCGAGAACCAGCGGGCTCATGGTGGCGACGTAGGGAATGTTGTCGATCACCCCGGACAGCAGTGCGGACACGCCGAGGATGAGCATCACCGCGAGCAGTGCGTTACCGCCGGTGGCGTCCGCGGCCAGCCGTGCCAGGTTGCCGATCACCCCGGTCTTGACCAGCGCCCCGATCATCACGAACAACCCCGCGAAGAACAGCAGTGTTTCCCACTCCACGCTGGCCAGGTAGTCCTTCGGCCTGGACCGGGAGATCAGCACCAGTACTCCGGCGCCGAGCAAGGCGACCACCGACGGCTCGACGTGGAACACCGAGTGCCCGACGAACGCGATGAACACGCCGAGCAGCACCACGCCGCACTTGACCAGCAGCCCGCGGTCCTGGATGGCCTCCCGCTCGTTGAGCGCCAGCACGTCCGCCACCCGATCGGGGTGCACGCGGAACGAGCCGCGGAACACCCAGGGCAGGATCAGGGTGAACACGATCAGCTCGATTGCCACGATCGGCGCCATGTTGACCAGGAAGTCGTTGAAGGTCAGCCCGGCCCGGCTGCCGATGATGATGTTCGGCGGATCCCCGATCAGCGTCGCCGCGCCTCCGATGTTGGATGCCAGCACCTCGGCGATCAGGAACGGCACCGGGTTGATGTCCAGCCGGTCGCAGACCAGCAGGGTCACCGGCGCGATCAGCAACACGGTGGTGACGTTGTCCAGGAACGCCGACGCCACCGCGGTGATCAGCACCAGCAAGATCATCACCCGGCGGGGTGAGCCCTTGGCGCGCTTGGCGGCCCAGATCGCGACGAACTCGAACACCCCGGTCTTGCGCAGCACCCCGACGATGATCATCATGCCGAGCAGCAGGAAGATGACGTCCCAGTCGATCCCGGTTTCGTGGGAGTAGAACGCGTCCGCCGACCCGGTCACGCCCAGCGCGAGCACGATCCCGGCCCCGGTCAGCGCCACTGCGGTCTTCGGCAGCTTCTCGGTCGCGATGAACAGATAAGCCACCACGAACACGGCGACCGCGATGGTGCCGCTCATCGCGCGCGCGCCTCGACCCGCGCGTGCCCGCCTAGTGCGGGGCGAGCGCCAGCTGCAGCAGTCTCGACGCGGAGATCACGCCGATCAGGTCCTTGCCGTCCATCACGGCCACCAGCGGGCAGCGCAGCCTGGCCATCATCGCCGCCACCTCGACGATGGTGTCGTCGGAGTTCACCCGCGGCAGTTCGGAGGCTTCCTTCGGCAGCAGCGCACGTACTTTCTTGCCGCTCAGCTTGTCCGCGATCCGGTCGGCCATCGACTCGTCGAGCACCCCGGCCAGCGACGGATCGTCCTGCACGTAACTGGGCACCAGGAACCGCACGACCTGCGAGGCAGGCAGTACCGAGCACGGGCAACCCTTGTCGTCGGTCACCACGATCCCGGGCAGCCGATGCTCCGCGAGCAACCGTGCCGCGTCCAGCGCATCGGAGTCCAGGTCCACGACCGGGTACTCCTCGGCCATCTGATCCGCGTGCATCCGCCCAGATTACGGCGAATCGGTCATGCCCGCCGAGGTTCATCCACTGCTCCTGCCGATTTCTTTACGGTCGGCGATCCCGGGCAGTGGCGCACTCACGAGCGATACCAGCGCCATCGAACCTCCGCCCGTCGCGTGCAGCCTCGCCCCCGGCTGGGGACGAGGTGTGCCGACCAGGCTTCCCGGCGCTCCGTGCGTAAAGATGCCGCAAAGACCCGGCCGAAGGCAAACCGACAGGCCATGGAGCAGGTATCGAATCCGAACCCTCGATCAGGCGGCTGGAGCCGAGCTGGACGGTGTCCTGGTCAGCTGGCCGATTCGTGGAACGGGCGCAGGAAACGTTCCAGTGACTTGTTGTCGAGGCCAACGGCCACTGGCCTCAGGTAGTCCTGCATGTCGGAGGGGGTGCTGTTTTCGTCGCTGACCGTGCCCGGGATGCTGGACTCGCCCACTACCCGACCGGTGCGCGCTTCCCGGACGGTGACGAGATAGACGCTGTCGAAGACGTCGAACTCGTACGGAAGGCCGCTGCCGCCGCGCACAATGTCGAAGGTGTAGTTGCGGGTGACCTTGCGCCCGGTGTCGCGGGTGATGGTCGCGCGCACGCACACTACGAGCTGCGCCTGGTGTTCATCTTCGGGTTCCCAGTCGTAGGGCAGGCGGAACTTGCCGTACAGGAACGTAGGGGGTTCGGCGTCCTTTATGCCCGCGTAGTCCGCCAGAACCATCGGATGGGGCCCGGGGCCGGTGAACGCGGGCGCGTCGCTGTTGAAGACATGAAGGTTCGGCGAACGACATGTCTCGGGGGGCACATAGGACCCCGACGCGATGGTCGAGACCGGCGCGGACGGCGCCGGCAGCGGCGCGAGCCGCCCGGAGGTCGGAGGGCCGCCGTCCCGGTCAGGCGGCCAGGTGCATGGCCCGGTCACGGTGATGGCGAACTGCGGGTTGTTCCGGGTCAGCCGTACGAGAACCTTGGTGCCGTCCGCGTTCGTACCGGCCAGCTCCCGGAATTCCCCGGACTGCCCTGTCTGCCACCGGGTCTCGCCGTCGTACAACCCGTCGAACTCGTTCCGTTGCAACCAAGGCTGCAGATCTTCGAAGAGTTTCTCGGCCTGGTCGCCCGCGGTCACCGTGGTCTCGGACCGGGGCACAACGCCCCAGGAGGGACCGTCTGCGCACCCTGCGGTTCGGGTGTGGGCGGGCACGGAGATCTGCGCGTCCGGTGCCAGCACGTGGGAAGCGAAGCGGTTCAGGTACTCGTCCAGCCGCTGTTCGAACTCGTGCGTAGTCACCGCGGGCGAGGGTGGTTCCGGTTCGGCGACTGTGCAGGCGGCCAGCACGATCACCGGCACGAGTAGCGCCCCGAGCTTCCCGCGGCGTGTACGCATCACCGAGCACCTTTCACGATCCGGCAGCTGCAAGAGGTGTTCCGTCCACCATCGTCGGTTCGGCCGGGACTGGTCCCAAGCCGCTGCGAGATCCTGTGGCCACCGTATGCCAGGGAAAGGGGCGTCGTGTCCGGGTTGGTGCCACCGAGGCTGGCGGATCGTCGTGAAACGGAGTTCGAACGCATCATGCATCCGCGCCGTTGTCTGGTGTCAGGGATTCCGTGGGTCCGGCTGGCTTCCTGGCGTCTGCGGGCTGGCGTGCCCGATGACGCAGGGAGACGAGGGTGCCTTCGCGGACGGGAAGCGAAAATGCCGGATCTGGTCGATGGTGAACCCGGCTTCGGCGATCGTGCGGTCGGTCGGTTTGCTGACGTGGCAGCCACCCGCCAGGTATGGCCAAAGTAGATCGACGGCGCGCTGATAACGCGCGAACCCCTGTTCGTGCGCGCGAATGTGTTCGTAGAACCGCAGTTCCCCCTCCGGGCGCAGCACTCGCCGGGCTTCTCCGAGTGCTGCCGTGGGATCGGAAATCGAGCACAGCACCAGTGAGGTCACTACGACGTCGAAGGAGGCGTCCTCGGCGGGCAGTTCTTCGGCGACACCATCGACCACGGTGATGGGTACAGTGCTGATCCTGGCCGCTTTCTCTGCTTGTGCTCGGAGTGCGGGCTCTGGTTCCACCGCGACCACCTCGGTGACCGTGTGCGGGTAGTGCGGGAAGTTGACGCCGTGGCCGGCGCCCACTTCGATCACTCGGCCGGTGACTCCGGCCAGCAGTTCGGCGCGATGCTCTGCGGCGCCGTGGGTTTCGGCCCAGGCAGCGATGCGCGGATACATCCGCGCGAACAGCGGGTGGCGGTTCGTGGGGCTCATCGAATCTCCTTTGCGCGGCCGGTGGTGCTGTGGGGTGTCGAGATACGGTCGGTCTGTTCGTCATTCTCTTCGACCGAACTGAACCAGGTGAGATGGAGGGCATGTGCAGTACATGCTGTTGATCTACAACTGCGTCCGGCCCGAACCCGGCGATCCGGGTTTCGGCGAGGCGCTGGCCAGGGTGAACGCGTTCGCTGACGAGTGCCGGCGACGGGGTGTGTTCGTGGCGGGTCATCCGCTGCAGGCCGAGCACACCGCTACCACCGTGAGCGTGCGGGACGGGCGGACGATGATCACCGACGGCCCGTTCGCCGAGACCCATGAGCACCTGGGTGGTGCCTATGTCCTCGACTGCCGCGACCTGGACGAGGCGCTGGAGCTGGCCGCGTTGTGCCCGATGGCCGAACAGGGCTCGATCGAGGTGCGGCCGATCGCCGGCGTGCCTGGGCTGGACCACACGTCGTCGGAGCTGGCGGCCACCGGCGAATGAGCCGGGTATGACGGTCTCGCCCGCGGTGGCGGTGGAGCGGGTCTACCGCGAGCATCGTGCCCGGATGCTTGCCGCGCTGATCCGTGTTCTCGGGGACTTCGAGCTCGCGGAGGACGCGCTGCAGGACGCCTGCGCGCTGGCGCTGCGCAAGTGGGGCGACACCGTGCCCGATGACCCGGTCGCGTGGCTGCTGACCGCGGCCCGCAACTGCGCGATCGACCGGCTCCGGCGGGCCCGGCTCGGCCGGGAGAAGCTGGCCCAGCTCGGCGGCCAGCCGGAGGTGGAGATGACGATGGCGAGCTTCGGCGAGGACAGCCTGCGCGGTGTGGGTGACGAGCGGCTGAGCCTGATCTTCACCTGCTGTCACCCGGCCCTGGCCGAGGACGCGCGGGTGGCGCTGACGTTGCAGGCCGTGGTCGGGCTGACCGCGGGGCAGATCGCCCGGACGTTCCTGGTCGGCGAGTCCACCTTGGCGCAACGCCTGGTGCGGGCGAAACGGAAGATCCGCGACGCCGGCATCAGCCTCGAGGTCCCGTCGGACCAGCTGCTGCCCGAGCGGCTTTCCGGGGTGCTCGCCGTGGTGTACCTGATCTTCACCCAGGGCTACACCGCCGACCACGGCCGGCCCGAGCACCACGCCCTGCGGCTGGAGGCGATCCGGCTCGGCAGGCTGATCGCCACCTTGATGCCCGACGAACCCGAAGCGCTCGGGCTGGTCGCGTTGTTGCTGTTGCACGACTCCCGCTCCGCCGTCCGCTACGACCCGGCCGGCGACGTGGTGCTGCTGGAAGACCAGGACCGTTCCCGCTGGGACCACGCGGAGATCGCCGAAGCCGTCCGGCTCCTGGATCGGGCGCTGCGGCTGGGGAGACCGGGGCCGTACCAGCTGCAGGCCGCGATCGCCGCGCTGCATGCCCAAGCCTCCTCGGCCGACCGGACGGACTGGCCGCGCATCGCCGCTCTCTACTCCGAACTGCTCGCGGCGGCACCGTCACCGGTCGTGGCGCTGAACCACGCGGTCGCCGTGGCCATGGCCACCACCCCGGCCGACGGGCTGGCGCTGATCGACCGGATCGACGGGCTCGACCACTACCACCTGCTGCACGCCGCCCGCGCGGACCTGCTGCGCCGGCTCGGCCGGACCGAGAGCGCCGCGGTCGCGTACCGGCGAGCGCACGAGCTTGCCACCAACCCCGCAGACCGGCGCTTCCTGGCCACCCGCCTGCTCGCCCTCGACACCCCGGAGTCGCCATGAGACTGTCCATCCTCGATCACGGACACCGCCGCCGCGCGAGACTGTTCCTCGCGGCCACCTCCACACTGTCGCGTGTGGACAGTCCGGATATCGTGAAGATGCTGCTCTACCGGCCGGATTTATCGACCCGGACGATCCCGATTCGGCCCGCCCCGCCGCGACCGGCGACGTGGTTCCCGGGCCGTGGCGGTCCTACGCGGCCACCGTCCGCGACGCTTCGTACACCGTGACCGACGCCGACATCGCCCGCCTGATCGCCGCGGGACACACCGAAGACGAGATCTTCGAGGTCACCGCCGCCGCCGCCGTCGGCGCAGCGCTGCGCACCCACGACACCGGCCGGCACTGAGCAATCGGGGTGGGAGGAACCTGGCGGCTCCTCCCACCCCGATTTCTCACGCCGGCACCGGCTGCCACGCCGCCCGGCCGAGGAAGGCCAGCATCCGCGTCTGCTCATCGGCACCGGTCGGCGGCGCGAGCTCCGGCCCGAAGAAGCCCGGCCGGCGCACCACGTTCGCCCGCGCCCAGTCGAACGCCACCGCCACCAGCGCCGGGTCCAGCTGGACGTCCATGCCGAGCGCGTGCCCGATATCCCACGTGTGCGCGACATGATCGGTGGTCAGCAACGTGACCACCGCCGCGAGCGGGACCTCACCGATCCCGGCGATCGACGTCGGCCTGGCCAGCGTCTCCTCGGTCAACGTCGCCACCGACGCCGTCCGCGCCGCCCGCCAGGTCGCCACCGGGTCCTCGCCGGCCATCACCGCCGGACGCTCCGCCCCCGGAGCACCGGCCCGTTCGGTGTAGTCCGCACCGGTCGCCCACGCCCGCATCTGATGCTGGCCCCAGACCACGTGCCCGGCCACGTCCCGCACCGTCCATCCGGCACACGCTGACGGCATGTCCCACTGATCCGGCCGGACCTCGGCCAGCACCGCGTCGAACCCGTCCTGCGCCCGCCGATACAACTCCATCGTGTCCATCCCTGGTCCCTTCCCTGAGGTGCTTGCACCCCGAGGACGAGCAACCACCACCGAACTCGACACACCGCGCCCGCCGAGCACGCTCAAGCTGGGCATCGCTCAGCACGCCAGCCCTCGAACGGGGGACTACTTCGGTGTCCGCGGCGTTGCGTGCGGCGCAGGGGCGCGCGGTCAAGGCCAAGGTTCGTGGTCGTCGATCACGGCAGCGGTGCGGTGCTGATCTGCGACATCGGCCGGATCGGCTTCCAGCATCTCGTCCATCTCCGGTACCTGGGGCACCGGTTCTTCGGCGGCGTCGGCTGGGCTGGCTGCCTGCTGCTGATCGGCGACGTTGCTTGCCGGGCGGTTCCGGCGCCATCGCAACGGGGTACCCGCTCCAGCAGCGCGGATAACCCGCGAAGGGGTGAGTTTCGTGGCCCGTATCCGGGTACTCGGTGTTGAGAGGGCGAAAGGGTGTCCTCCGGACGAAAAGGGCGGCATCGGAAATGGAGCTGCGCACGCGGGAAGGTCAGGCCTCGGCGACTCGGGTGGTCGCGCTGGTGATCGGATGCGTCTATCTCGTGCTCGGGGTGGTGGGCTTCTTCGTCGGAACGACGGTGCTGTGGTTCAGCACCGGGCCGCTGCTGGACGTGGTGCGCACCGCGATCGGGCTGGCGGCACTGGTCGCGGCGCGGCGGGCGGTAGGGGCCCAGTTTCTCGGCATGGCGTTGATGGTGCTGCTGACCGGGTTGGTGGTCTACGGCGTGCTGGTCGCGTTGCTGGGCAGCCCGCTGGAGCTCAGCGGGCTATTCGGGCTTCGCTGGCCTGACACGGTCCTGCACGCCGTGACCGTGGTGGCGGGGGCGCTGATCGGCATACCTAACGGTCGCGGTCGATCTCGCGCAGCACGGCCACCGGGCAGGGCGCGTGGTACAGCACGGCGTGACTGACCGAGCCGAGCAAAGCCCGCCGCACGGCGCCGCGGCCGTGGCTGCCGACCACCACCAGGCTGGCCTGCTCGGCTTTCTCCAGCAGGGCCAGTGCCGGCCGGTCGGCTACCGAGACCCAGTCCACCGGCACCGCGGGATACCGGACCGCATGAGCGTCCACCTGACGCCGTGCGGCATCCCGCGTGCTCTGATCAGCGTAGGCAGCGCCACCAGGTGTGAAGGGGGCGGCGGTGAGCAGCTCCAGTGGCCAGTCCGAGGAAGCGTGCACCGCCTGCAGGGGTGCCTGGTGACGGGCGGCGAAGTCGAACGCGAACTCGATGGCCCGCTCACTGGTCGGTGACCCGTCGACGCCCACCACCACCGGGCCTTCGGTGTCGGACCGGCCGCGGACCGCCACCACCGGCTGGCGGAGCTTGCGCACCAGTTCCGCCGTGGTCGAACCGAGCAGCACCCTGGGCAGCGCGGTGAGGCCCGACGACCCGAACACCAGCAGCTCGGGCTCGGCCTCGTCGGCGAAACTGAGCAATGCTTCGTCCGGCGCACCATCGAGCAGCACGCCGGACACCTCCAAACCGGGATGTTCGTGCCGGCACTGGTCGGCAAGCTCGGCCAGCCGCTGCTCCAACTCCGGCCGGGCCTGGACCACCCCGGGGTCCGCCACCGGCCTGCTCTCGGCCATCAACGGCCGTGCCCCTTCGAAGACGTGCACGATCAGCAACAGGCGATCCCGCCGACGCGCCTCGGTGCCCGCCCAGCGGACCGCCGCGCGGGCCCCTTCGGACCCGTCATACCCCACCACGACCGGCCGGACCTGTGCAGAAGGCTCCATCGAGGCTCCCTAACAACCGAGCTGTCAACCGAAACAACAACGACGGCATACCCGAACCACACCCCCGCAAAACCTCGCCGCGGTCACCGAGGTGGCACGCCGCTCGCGTGCCGGCCTCTCGGAGCCTGGCCGCCCGTTCGGCGGCTGGCCGACTTGGTCGGACTCGGCGGAGTCACTGTCCAAACGCGAGCACATCTACCGCCGCGACGAGCGCGACCTCGCCGGTCATCCAGGCAGCCTGTCGAGCACGTCGCCGACCTCGGACACGATCGCTTCCCCTGCCGGAAGCAGATCGGCCCGCTCCAACAGCAGGTCGCGGGCAGCTCGCACGATCCCGGCTCGCTCGGCCAGGTAACGGCGCATGTCGGTGGTCGGTACCGAGTCGACGCCGTGTTCCAGCAGCATCCTCGTGAGGTGTACCTCGCGCGCGAACGAGTAGCAGCCGTGAAACACGGCGGTGAGCGGGCGATCGGCGTTGACAACGGGGCTGATCGCCCGGTCGGCCGGGTTGGTGCACAGCGGAAGCAGGTCGATGATGGTGCTCATCCGGTTGTGCCCGGTCTCATGCACCAGTGTCTGCGCGGCCATCACGGCGGGCCGGGGGCTGCTGACGATCATGCCGCGGAACGCGTGCACGCTGTAGTTGTGCGGGCGAAGTCCCGCGAACGGCATGGGTGCCAACCGTTCCACGCAGTGCCGCACCTCGGTCCACGCCTGCGGCCACACGTCGCACAGCAGTTGCGCCGCGGCCCCGAAGTCCTGCCGGAATCTGTCCATATCGGAGGGTGTCGCGGTCGGCAGCACCTCTGTCGCCGGCAGGTGCTCGTCCAGCCAGCGAGATGGGTGCGGAACGACGACGGGACCGTCCGCGATGGCTTCCAGCGGCTCGGACAAGGTGACCAGGGTGCCCGCCCCGTCGCTGGCCAGGACCTCGTCCGGTCCGACGGTGAGCCACCACGAACCGGTCGTGGAGGGGACGGACGTGGCGACCTTCAGCCGCGGCACCGCGAGGCCGCCGCAGCGGTCGGCTCCGACCCTGAACTCCGGGACCGCTCGGTCCGCGTGTGCCGCGATCTCGGGGAGCAGGAAGAAGGCGAGTTGGTGGGCCAGCGGGTCCTCCCCGCGCGGCACCGGGGGTTCGGTCGCCCCGCCGCGCGCCACCGCGATCCAGGACGTGATGTCCGGACCCGTGAGTACCCGCTCCAAGGCGGCGTCGCTCACCGCGTGCAACGAGTCGATCGCGACTCGGTATAGCTCGCGCTCGGTTGAGCCGGTGGTCTGGCCAAACCTGGTCACGACAATCTTGAGCAATTCCTTGAGGTTCTTGCGCGCCAACAACGCGTTGAGCGCGGTGACGCTGTTGCTGCCGGGGAGCGCCAGCAGCACGTTCGACCGAGGCGGCTCCGGCGCGGACGCGACGAATCCGCGCACCCGCGCCATGTCCACGTCGAGCCGCCCCACGACCTCGGACCCCGCTCGTTGAGCCACTTCCCGTTCCGCCTTCCGCTCGGTCCTGTCGATTGCGCGGCTCACCGGCAGGCCAGCGGTCGCTCCCGCGAGTTGAGCACCGTCATGGTCGGCAACCCCCGTTCACCAGTACTTGTTGTGCACGTGCTTGCGCCGCGAGCCAGTCCGGAGCGGGCTCGCCGGAGCGGGATCCGATGTCGATGGCCAACCGGGTGGCGCGCAGGTGTAGCGGGTAGCTCCGGGTGAAGGCGAGCAACTTCCGCGCGCCCTCCTCCGCCTCGCCCGCCCGCAGGGCCGCCAGTGCGGTCATGAACCACGACCTCACCTCGATCGTGTCCGACCGTGTGCCCACCGCCCTGGCGAACCACTGCTGCGCCGCCGTGAACCGGGCGGACTCGTAGTGGGCCAGTGCGATCCCGTAAGCGAGCCAGCACGACCGGCATCCCGCGTCCTCCGCGTCGAACCATGCCTGTTCCACATCCTCGAGATCGGCGCGAGCCCGCAGCCTCAGCAACCCGAGCAGTACGACACCGATCGCGCCGAGCGGAGCCAGTTCGTCCCGGCAGGCCGCTAAATCGCCCGCGTCGACCTCACCCCGGAGCTTTGCGAAGGTGGCGGCGGGCAGTTCCGTCGCCGCCCGCGGGTGTTGCCGGGTGGTTCGGCCGAGCGCACGCGCCAACTCGTCGGCCAGCCACCGGTGGGTCGGTGGCAGGAAGCCGCTGCGCACCGAGAACGTCATGGAGTCAACGTTGCCGGCGAGCCCGTGCGCGCGTAGCAGGTCAACCAGTTCGTCCGGCCGGTGATCCTGGCCGGTGTGCACATCGGCGAACCAGTCGAGGTCGACGTCGACTCGGCTGTCCGGCGACGGGCGGGACGCCGCGAACGCGCGCGGCGTGCGCACCGTCAACTCCAGACCGCACACTCGTGTGCGCAGGGTGCCGTCGGCATCGAATCGAGTGGTGCGTAGGACATCGGGGTCGGGTGCGATCGTGCTGACCGCGGTGATCAGGCGCTCCCGCTCGGCCGGGGAGTCTTCGCGGTCCGTGGCCCGCACCCAAGTCATGGCCGACACCGCGCCTAGCGCGGCCCCCGCGGCGTAGAAGTCGTCCAAACCGTAACTGCCTGCCGCCTCTCTGATCGGCAGCTTCCGGTTCTCCGCCGTCAGGGCGTCCGGCCCTCCGCCGGACGCCCGCGCGAGCCTTGCCGCCGCCGCGGCGGGAAGCGGTTTGAGATCGAGGTGCCGGTCGAAGCAGATGACGCGCTCGCTGCGGTAGCCCTGACGCGTCCAGGTGGCGACCAACTCGCCGTGCTCCTCATGCAGCGCGATCACGGTAGGAGCCCTTTCGCCCGTAGCCCTCGGCGGAGGTCGTCGATTCCGGGGACGTCACGGACCCATTCGGGTCGGGGATCGGCGTCCCACAGCAGCGCAGCGAGCAGCGCACCGCTCATGACGCCCGTGAAGTACCTGCCTCCGCAGGCGACGTGCACCGCCGCGCGTTGCGGTGCGGCGCTCTTGGCGCCGGGCGTCGGATCGTGCTCGTAGCCTGCCCATGCCGACGGGCCGGTCCGCAGGACGTTCGGGTGGTGGACCAGGAAACCAGGTTCCGGGTATCGGGCCAGCGTTCTGAGCAATCCGGCGAGCAATTCGGAGTGGACAGTCGTAGCGTGCTCCCGCCGTCGCAACAGGAACATCCCGAACGCCTCGATCACCGACCGTCCTTGGCACAGCCCGAGCATGTCGACATCCTTGCTGTCCGGGCTACGCAGGAACTCGGCTACCGCGTGCTGGGCGGCGTTGTGCCGCTCGCCGTAGTAGGCGGTGATGCTACGCGCGAAGTGCGTGCGCAACGGCATTCCGCCGATAGCGCCGATAGCGATTCCCTGCGTCAATTCGTGCGACACCCTGGCCAGCTGCTCGGCGTCGACGGCACGCAGCGCGGGCGGTGTGCCGTACGGCTCGTCCACGATCTCCGGTACGGTGCCGTGCCGGGGACGCGGGTAGGTCAGCCGGTGCTTGAACGCCTCGTTGAGGACCATCAGTTCTGGCGTGCCCACAGTTCCACCATCTCCCGCAACCGATGCAACCCGTCCACGCTCCTGGGCACCAGCACTCCATCGCGACCGTAGTTGGGGTCTTCGTAGGTGACGGCCTCCAGGTTCGGGCACAGCTGAAGCAACCTCCGCGCCAGGACTAGCTGCTCCTCGAGCAAAACGCCGTGGTGCAGGTCCAGGAAGCGTCCTCGGCTGATCGCCGATCCGGATAGGTGCAGTTCCCGGCACTGGTCCAGCGGCAGCAGGTGCAGGTCGCCATAGAGGTCCTTGCCCCGCTCGCCGCGCCACCACCGCCAGCTCAACAGGTGACCGACGTCCAACGTGACTTCCACCCCGCTCTCCTCGGCAACGCGGCGGAAGAAGTCGTAGGCGTCCATGTCGCCGACCACCACCGTGACCCCGTCGGTGAAGCCGGGGAACTCCACCCGCAGGCTCGGCACGAGCCGCTCGTTCGCTTCTGCCATGTTCGCCGCCACCGGGGCGACGTTCTCCTCGACCAGGTACGGCGGCAGCGGGTACGGCATGGGGATGCCGCCCAGCGACCACATGCCGAGGTCCTCCACAACCCATGCGAAGTTGAAGTGGCGGTGCATCTCGTTGGTGAACTCGTACACTGGTTCCCGGCCGTACGGCTCTACGGTGCCCACGTTGAGCATCGTCTGGTGCATCGCCACCGGCATACCGTCCGGCAACCGCGACAGCAGCCGGCGGTACGGCTCCAGGTAGGCATCTGCCCGCAGCGGCACCGGCCCCCGCGGCTGGAACGCGAACACGAAGTACCGGTAGTCCGCAGCATGTCGGGCGAGGAACGCCAGCACCCGGTCGTTCGGGCCGGACTTCGCCGGGTCGAACCCGATCGGGGCGCCCCAGGGAAGGTCCATCCCCACCCCCAGGCCGCGCCGCACCGGTTCGAGGTCATGAACTACCAATTCCCGCCTCCTCCAACAGGCCGAGTAACCTTCTGCCGACCGCCGAGCGCGCGACGAGCCGGGGTGGCTCGCAGGTGACGTGCTCGCGTGCCATTCGGTAGTGCATCCGCCAGCGGAGGTCGAGCAGGGTTCCGTCGCTGTGCACGACCCATGGATGCAGGACGAGCCCGGTCGCCGACGCGTTCGGGGATGACTGCTTCCACCGCGGGTGTCTTTCGTAGTTCTTGCCGGGCAGCACCGTCCGCACGGTCTCCCGCAACCAGGCCGCCCGTTCCTCTCGTGAGGCGCCCGCGTAGTCCACGACGTGGCCGTGCCGCCCGGCCAGGTAGCTGAAGCCGTCGTTGGACTGCAGGATCGCTCCGTCGCCCACGGTCACCCCGTGCTGGTGCTCGGCGTGCTCGACCAGCAGGGTGGCCGGCTCAGCGATCATCATCTGCGCGGCGTCGATGCCGAGCCGGTGGGCGTTGCGGGCCAGGAACTCCCTGCTGTCGCGGGCTTCTTGCTCGGTCTCGTCTGGCAGGCCGCCCATGACGCTGAGCCGGAGCACGATGCCGACCTCGTCGAGCACTTCGACAATCCGCTCGTACTGGTCCGCCCGCACCCCCTTGTCGATGATGTCGAGCAGGCGCTGTGAGTTGGTCTCGTAGCCGACGCTCATGAGACGGCACCCCGCCGCGTGCATCCGCTGCACGAACCGGCGGTCCGTCAACAGCGGCTCCAACCGGTTGCGGGTCGACCAGGTGAAGTCGTTGCCCCGGGCGCGCACCAGTTCCACCGCACCGAGGATGAGCCGGAGGTTGCAGTTCTCGTCGACGAAGGCGACGAACCCGGCACCGGTCCGCTCCAACGCCGCTTCCACGTGGGCGGCCAACTGGTGCTGAGTGAGCTGCTGGTAGGCACCACCCCGGCTACGGTTGCCGTAGGAGCAGAACGTGCACCGGCCCCAGTAGCAACCGACGCAAGAGATCAGCGGCAGCTGGGGCGCGGGGCTGAGGTAGGACATGAACGGCAGCCCGTCGAACACCGGCGCCGGATTCTGCGCCAGGTGATGCGGTTCCGGGGCAGGCCCGGAGACACCCCGCGCCGTAATCAGCCCCGCGACCTCCTCGACCGGCACGCCGTTGCCCAGCGCACGCAGGACGGGCTCGCCCCGCCCGGTGGCGATCGCGTCGACCTGCCTGAACGTTCCCGGCAGCGCGGCGAGTGCGACGTCGCGCAGCATTATCTGCTGACCACCGAGCACGACGATGGTGTCCGGCGCCCGTCGTTTCACCATCCGCGCCAGCCGGAATGCCGGTATCAGCTGGCTCGGGAACGCGACGGAGATGCCGAGCACCCTGGTGCGGTGCTTGTCGAGCATGTCCGCGGCCAGCCGGTCGTGCCAGGTGGCTGCGACATCGCCGACATCGCCGACATCGCCGGCCAGCTCTTCATCCGTGGCGAGCGCGTCGGACAATGTCGAGAGTTTGCGGACCAGCGCGCTGCCCCGGAGCATGACGTCCATCAGGTTGTTGACCAACCGGAATCCCACGTCGTACGGCAGCGCGGTGGGCTCCTTGCCTACCACCGTGCGCCAGAGAAGGTCGTGCTGCTCGACGGCGAACTCAAGCAGCGTGGTGTCGAATTCGTCCAGGCCACCGACACGCAGTCGCGCGCGCAACGCCGGCGGCTGGATCAGCCCGTGCGTCAACGCGATGTTGAGGTCGCTCTGCTCGGCAGTGACGCCGTGCTCGCGCAGGTAGGACACCAGCATGGGCAAGCTCAGGTATGGGAAGAGTCGCGCCTCCGTCACACCCGGGAAGACCAAGTGCACGTCAACTTCCTGTGCGGGCCGCACCTGCAACACCTCCAACCGCGCCGACGGACCGGCCGGCGATCCACTCCACGAGCGGCAGCCGCCGGCCGGGCCATCGCATTTCTCAGATGGCGAACCGGAACGCGTGGAAGGCAGCGCCTTCCTCGAGTTCCGAGGTTTCGACGACCTCAAGCGCGTCGAGCTCGTCCAGCACGTTCGTGTTATCGGTCGTGTTTTCGTCCATGGTTCTCCCTTGTGATAATTGTTGTTATAAAATACCTCGGATATTGCACAAACCGAGGTACACCGTGGAGACGGAAGATTTTGTTCTAGCCCCTCCCCGAAGCCGATCTTTCTTGTGCCTTTTTGGATCAAGAAATGCCGCTGACGCCCTTGAGGGCCGACTTTAGTACTCGAGTCGGCCGGAACAATGAGCTAGACGGGTGAACATGCCGCGAGCCTTCGAACCGTATCGCGCACCCTTATCGGCCAATGAACCCAACGGTACTTGAACTAACAAGATCTGCTCCGCTGCAGAACAGTATCTCTGGCCTGCACGGGTGCAGGACGTCGCTGCGGAATTGACCGCGTCACGCTCCGGGCTGAAACCTGCATAAACGATGATCCCTGGCGGTACTGGTGTCTGACAGTTTTAGCTGATCATGCACAGGGCGGCTGGTAGGCCAGCTCGGGAAGGAGCTTCTCCCACACCTCTCGGGTCAGAACCCCCTTGGCGGTGGAGCAGATCCGCTGAATGGCGTGCTCCCCGTCCAAGTTCCACAGCCGGACGGTGTTATCTGCGCTGGCCGTGGCCAGGGTACGGCCATCGGGCCGGTACGCCACCGAGTTGATGATGCCGGCATGCCCGGTGAACGTCTGGCCGAGCGAGACGGTACGAGCGGGATCGCTCACGTCCCAAAGGTGGATCGCTCTGTCGGAGCTCGACGTGATCAAGGTGCGCCTGTCGGGGCTGAAGGCCACCGAGAACACGGTGTCGGTGTGCCCGGTCAGCGGTGGATCCGATGGGGCGGGGCTTGCCGGATCGCTCACATCCCACAAACGAGCCGACCCGTCGGCGCTGCCGGTGGCCAAGCGGCGTCCATCCGGGCTGAACACCACGGACCAGACGGCCCCGGAGTGTCCGGTCAGACGCTGCTCCAGGCTTTCGGGACGACCGGGATCGCGCATGTCCCACAGGATTACGGTCCTGTCATAGCTAGCTGTGGCCATGAACCGCCCATCGGGGCTGAAAGCCACCGAGTTCACACTTGTGGCGTGCTGTGCCAGCGGCACGGCCAAGGGCTTCGGAGCGGAAGGGGTGCGCACGTCCCACAGGCGAACCGTTCCGTCGCTGCTTCCGGTCGCCAGTACTCGGCCGTCCGGGCTGAAGGTCACCGAGTTCACAGCATGCTCGGGTCCGACAAGGGGTAGGCCCAAGGGCACCACTTTGGACAGGTCGCGCACGTCCCACAAACGAACCTTTCGGTCCGCGCTTCCGGTGGCTAGAACTCGGCCGTCCGGGCTGAAGGTCACTGAGGTCACATCTTGCTCGGGTCCGACAAGGGGCAGGCCCAAGGGCACCACTTTGGACAGGTCGCGCACGTCCCACAAACGAACCGTCCGGTCCGCGCTTCCGGTTGCCAGTACTCGAGAATCGGGACTGAACGCCGCCGACCGGACGTCGCTGCTGTGGCCGGACAGGACCGATGTCGGAAGAGACCAGATACGAACGGTCTGGTCTTCGCTCACCGTGGCCAACGATCGGCTGTCCGGGCTCAATGCCACCGAATACACGATGGTGCGATGTCCGGTCGGATATCGCCCGACCGGAGCAGGCCGCCCCGGGTCCTCGACGTTCCACAGGCGAATGATCTTGTCGCCGCCTCCTGATACGAGAGTGCTCCCATCCCGGCTGAACAACACGGAACGCACTTCGTCCTCGTGCTCGGTGAGGGGCGCCCCGACGGGGATGGCGTGCTCGGCGTCGCGGATGTTCCACAGACGCACGCTCTTGTCGCCGCTCCCCGACGCCAGTGTGTGGCCGTCCGGGCTGAACGCCACCGAGTACACGGTGCTGCTGTGTCCTACGAGCGGCTTGCCCACGGGAGTTGGCGAAACCGGATCGCGCACATCCCACAGGCGCACGGTCCAGTCCGCGGCGCCCGTGGCGAGCACCTGCCCATCGGGCCTGAACGCCAACCCGCCGACGATATCGGAGTGACCCGTGATGTGTCCCAACAACCTCGGATGGGCCGGGTCGTGCACATCCCACAAACGAACCGACCCATCACTGCTGCCGGTGGCCAACACCCGTCCATCAGGGCTGAAAGCCACCGAATACAGCCGCCCGCTGTGACCGGTCAATTCCGCGATCGATCTGGGATTGGCGGGATCGCGCACATCCCACAGTCTGGCTGTCTGGTCCGCGCTGCCGGTGGCCAGCACTCGTCCATCAGGGCTGAAGGCCACCGAATACAGCCGACCGCTGTGACCGGTCAATTCCGCGAACGACCCGGGATGAGCCGGATCGCGTACGTCCCACAAGCGAGCCGACCCGTCACTGCTGCCGGTGGCCAACAGCCGCCCATCGGGGCTGAAAGCTGTCCAGTTAATGGGCCCGCGGTGCCCCGCGAGGGGGACAGCCAGCGGCAAGTGCTGGGTGGCGACGACTCTGGCGTATGCGTCTTTGTCCTGAGGACGCATGCGGTGGGCGACCAGGCTCAGCTGCGCCGCAAGCGTCGGGTCCGTCGCCTGCAACCGGTTCGCTTCTCCCACGATCTGCCGGAACTGCGCGTCGTTCCGCTGCTGAACCGCCACCATCGCGGCTGTCGCGGCCAGCAACGCGAAGACCACGACGAGAGCGGCTCCGCCACGCCAGAACCACGCGGCTCGCCGCGCGTGCCGAGTCGACGTGTTCAGGAAGTCATGGGTGACCTCGGTCAGCTTGGCGTGGCCCGACGATCTGACCCGGCTCTGGACGGAATCCAGCCGCGCTCCTCGGTACAGGAGCGAGCGATCTCTTCCTCGGCTGTCCCACATCAGTGCGTCGTCATCGAGACGCTGCCGCTCCACCGCGGCATTCCGATCTCGGTCGATCCAGGCTCGCAGCCGTGGCCAGGCTCGCAGCAGGGCTTCGTGCGTGATCTCGATGGCGTCCGCGTCCACCGTCACCAGCCGTGCGGCCGCCAGTACCTCCACCACCGCCTCCGCAGCGGCCCTGTCCTCGACCTGACTGACCAGGTCTTCCCGTGACATCCGTCGCCTGGTGTCCGACCCGCCTTCAGAAACCCTGACGAGGCACGACAGCAGGGTACGTGCCACTTCCCGCTCGTGTGGCTCGAGCCGCGCCCATGCCTGCTCAGCGGTCGCCGCGACCGAGCCGCTGATGCCTCCGGTCGCACGGTACCCGGCGACTGTGAGCTTTCCACCCTGCCGACGCTGCCACGTGGCCAGCAACGCATGGGACAGCAAGGGCAGTGCGCCCGCATCGTGCGCCCCGCTACGGCTTTCCGGACGGGTGTAGGCGCCTAGGTCGTGCAGGAGGGCATCGACCAGCCCCGGAGCCAGCCGAAGCCCCACGGCCTTTGCCGGGCCCTCGATCACGTCGGTGAGTTCCGCGGCGGTCATCGGGCCCAGAACCATCTGGCGTTCCTGAAGCGTCTCGGCGAGTTCAGGATGGTCCAGGCACAGCTCGTAGCAGTCGGCCCGCACGCTGAGAAGGACTGTTACCGGGGGCTTTCCTCCGGAGTCGTACGGCGTGCAGGCCGCTTGCAGCGCTTGGACGAAGACCTTCCTGCTTGCGTCGTCCGACGACAGCATGAATGCCTCCTCCAACTGGTCCACCACCAGAACGAGCGGCACGTCGCCCCCGTACTTTCGCCGCACGTGGTCGGCCATTGCTGAGCGCACCATGTCCGCGAAGGGCATCGCCTCAGCGGGCCGAACCGGTCGAAGTGCCAGCTCAACGGGCGTGGCCAACTCCGGAACCTCTTCGATCAACGACTTGAGCGGATCCGCACCCGGAGTCATGACGGCCACCCTGGCCTCGGCGGACACAACGTCCGCCTGCAGCGCCGATCCGATTCCCGCACGCAGGAGCGATGACTTGCCCGCACCCGAGGCGCCCACCAGGATCGCGATCCCGCCGGCGCGGAAGGCCTTTCCGAGCAGGCTTCCCAAGACTCGGATCGCACGGTCCCGGCCGAAGAAGAAGTCCACGTCCTGTGGTCCGAACGCGGCGAGCCCTTGGTACGGGCACACGCTCCCGCTGCCCGTCTCGGGGCGCTCTTCGACCGCCGGCGAATCCACCGTGCCGCCTGCTGGGCTGCCCAATGCCTCCTGCCACAGCTTCCGCCAGGCTTCCAGATCGTAGAGCTCATCCAGCACAGGGCGAGTCCGAGCTTTGGACGCTTCACCAATCAAAATCTCGAGCACCACCGCCAGCGCATCGAAGCTGGACGGCACATTGCGCCCCCGCCGCCAGTCGCTCAGACGTTGAACGGAGACGCGGATCAACCGACGGCGGCTGTCCACACGCCGGGCTCGGACGACCGACTTGGTAACGAGCTTCAGGGGCGGGCCACCTGCTTCCGCGAACAGGAGTGCCAACCGCTCCGCGAATACTTCACGCATATCCAACGGTCCTCCAGCCATCCCCTCACACCGACCTTTTGGTCGACTTTTACGGGCCGGTAAACCCGCTGCGGCTCTCACCAGGAACAACAGGGATCATTTTGGTGCTCCAACGTACACGGCAACCCAATCCGGCACAGGGATGTCGCAAATCCTGCTTGGCATCAGGTCAAGGCGTGCCATGTCCGAAAGCGGAGTGTGGCGCCCCTACCTCCGCGTGCGAAGAGCGCCGGGGAATGCTTATTTTGCCGCGCAATCGCGTCAGTAAGCGCCCACCGCGTCGACGTTCACCGGGGGCGCCGCAGCTGGCCATCACAGCTGGTCGGTGCCGCCGTCGGGGACAGCGCGGGCCAGGCCGGTCTGGTAGGCGATGACAACGAGTTGCGCGCGGTCGCGTGCGTCCAGCTTGGTCATGGCGCGCTGGACGTGGGCGCGGACGGTGAAGGGGCTGAGGTACATCCGATCAGCGATCTCCAGGTTGGACAGACCGGTCGCGACGAGAGCGACCATCTCGCGTTCGCGCGGGGTGAGCGCGGCGAGTAGTTCGGGCTGGAGTGGTGGAGTGTCGACCGGTGTGGCGAGGAAACGGGCCACCAGGGAGCGGGTCGCCGCGGGGGACAGCAGGGTGTCGCCGTTGGCGATCGTGCGCACGGCGTCGAGCAGGTCCTGCGCCTCGATCCCCTTGCCGATGAAGCCGCTGGCCCCGGCGCGCAGGGCTTGCGCGATGTATTCGTCGGTCTCGTACGTGGTGAGGATCAGTACGCGGGTGGCCCGCAGCTCCGGATCGGCGCAAATCTCCACGGTGGCGGCGAGGCCGTCCGTGCCAGGCATCCGGATGTCCGTGATCACCACGTCCGGGCGCAACTTACGGGCCAGGGCCACCGCCTCCCTGCCGTCGCCCGCCTCGCCGACCACGGTGATGTCGTCGGCGCTGTCGAGGAGAGTGCGGAAAGCACCGCGGAGCAGCGCCTGATCGTCGGCGAGGAGAACTCGGAGTGTCACAGCGTCATCCATTGGTTGCTCCGTCAGCTCCCCGTGCTGTGTTCTCGGCGGCCGGCAGAGGCAGGTGGGCGGAGACAAGGAAGCCACCTTGGGGCCGCGCGCCCGCGGTGAGGGTTCCGCCGACCGCGGTAGCCCGTTCACGCATTCCGATCAGACCGTAGCCGGGTGGGCGCTCCGGAGGTGTACGGGAGCCCCCGCCGTCGTCGGTAACGGTGACGGTCACGTGGTCGCGGTTCCAGCCGAGGTGCACCTCGGCGCTGCCGGTTGCGGCGTGCTTGGTCACGTTGGTCAGGGCCTCTTGAATGACGCGGTAGGCGGTGAGGTCCGCGGCCGGCGGTAGCTGGCTGGCGGCGCCGTCCTCGCGCATCGACACTTCCAGGCCCGCGCGGCGGAAAGTCTTCAACAGCGCGGAGACCTGCGACAGCCCGGGCGCCGGATCGGTGAGTGCGGAGGTGTCGTCGGGCTGGCGCAGCAGGCCGACGGTGGCCCGCAGCTCGTCGAGGGCATGGCGGGTGGTCTTGACCAGTTCGTCCAGGCTCGTGCGGGTCTGCTCCGGGCGGGTGTCGAAGAGGTGGGCGGCGACGGCGGCCTGCGCGTTGGCCAGGGTGATCTGGTGGGCCACCAGGTCGTGCAGCTCGCGGGCGATGCGGAGCCGTTCCCCGGCCACCCGTCGGCGTGCCTCCTCGTCCCGGCTTTCCTCGGCCCGGCGTGCCCGCTCCTCCATGACCGCCAGGTAGGCCCGCCGGTGCCTCGTCGAGCGACCGACCACGGCGGCCACGACCGGCGACGCGGCCACGGTCACCAGCCTGCTGGCGTCCGCCCACGAGAAGTCGGTTTCGACGAAGGGGGGCAAGACGACCAGCAATGCGGCCGAGGTGAGCGGGACTACGAGCACCACTCGCCGTTCGGCGCGGATGGCGAGCGAGTAGGCGCTGATGACGACGGGGACCACCATGAGCGGGGTCGACAGCAGGCCCATCGGCGCGACCAGCATGCCGCACACGGTCGTGGCGAGCACGGTGGCCACGGGCGCGCGGTGCCGCGCCAGTAGCAACCCGGACGACACCGCGGCGAGGAGGTAGGCCGGCACCGGCGGCGGTGTCACCGTGTCGTCGACCCGCAGCGAGCCTCCGAGCAGGCAGAGCGCGAACGCCACCGCGACGACCGTTCCCTCCCGCCACCACGACTTGCCCGGCGGTGCGAGTGAACTACGCCTGTTCGCCATCGATGTCCATCCATCGCAACACACGTTCAGCCTAGGGGAGGGCCGCCCCGCGCGCGTGTAGTGCGTTCGCACCAGAAGCGGGCCGGGCTGGTCCGCGTGCACCAGGCGAAGACGGTCTCGGCGAACGATGTGCGGCACCGCGGCGCGCGACAGGGTTGGTGGCGGAATCGTCCGGCACCGGCTCGGACGGCAAAGCGGCAGGAAGAAACGTTGACGAACACCGGAGACTTCACCGACGCGATTCGGCTGACGGCCGTCCGCAAGCTCTATGGCAGGCGCGACAACCAGGTGGTGGCGCTGGAGGAGGTGACGACGCGGTTCGGCCGGGGGACGTTCACGGCGATCATGGGGCCATCGGGCTCCGGCAAGAGCACCCTGCTGCAGTGCGCGGCCGGGCTCGATCAGCCGACGTCCGGTTCGGTTCTGCTCGAGGAGCACGAACTCGGCGAGATGAACGAGACCGAGTTGACGAAGCTGCGGCGAGACCGGATCGGCTTCGTCTTCCAGGCGTTCAACCTGCTGCCGGTCCTGACCGTGCGGCAGAATGTGACGTTGCCGCTGCGGCTCGCCGGCCGCACCCCGGATCGGGGCCGGGTCGCGCAGGTGCTCGATCAGGTCGGCCTCGCCGAGCGGAGCAACCACCGTCCGGCGGAGCTGTCCGGCGGGCAGCAGCAGCGGGTCGCCATCGCCAGGGCGTTGATCAGCGACCCCGCTGTCATCTTCGCCGACGAGCCGACCGGCGCGCTGGACACCAGGACCGCGCGGGACATTCTCGTGCTGCTGCGGCATTCGTCGCGGGCGGCCGGTCAGACGATCGTGATGGTGACCCACGATCCGGTCGCGGCGTCGTACGCCGATCGCGTTCTGTTCCTCGCCGACGGGCGGCTGGCCGGTGAGCTGCACTCGCCGACCGCCGAATCCGTGGCCGACCGGATGACCCACCTTGGCGCCTTCGCCGACGAAGGCCCCCGCCCGCAGCCGGCGAGGAACCGAGGAGGGCAGCGCTGATGTTGCAGCTCGCACTGCGCACCCTGCGCTTCCGCGCGGGCATGTTCGTGGCGGCCTTTCTCGCCATGTTCTTCGCGGCGGCCATCATGATGGCCTGTGGCGGCCTGATCGAGACCGGCATCCGCACGGCTGTGCCGCCGCAGCGGATGGCCTCGGCCGACGTCGTCGTCACCGGCGACCAGGAGTACCACGACTCCGGCGGCGACGCCGACGAACCGCCGATCCTGCCCGAGCGCGTCCACATCGACGCGGGGCTGGCGAACACGATCGCGGCGCTGCCGGGGGTGGAAAAGACCGAGAGCTTCGTCTTCGAGGGAGCCCCGCCGCCGGGCACGGTCGACGCGATCGGCGTGCAGGCCAAGCCGGGAGCGGACGTCCGCGAGCTCCAGGGTCGAATCGACGCCAAGCTGGGCAACGGAACCGTCACCCTGGTCGGTGACGAGCGGGGGCAGGCCGAACTGCGCGAGGCCAAGGCGAGCGGCGTCACCGTGATGGCACTGGCCGGAGTGTTCACCGCCTTCGCGATCCTGGTGTCCATCTTCGGGGTGGCCTCCATGCTCGCCCTTTCGATCGCCCAGCGCCAGCGGGATCTGGCGTTGCTGCGGGCCGTGGGAGCGACACCTCGTCACCTGCGCCGGCTGATCTCCCGCGAGACGCTGCTGCTGTCCCTGCTCGCCACCGCACTGGCCTACTTTCCGGGCCGGTTCCTCGGCGAATTCATCTTCGACCGGCTGGCCGAGCGCGGGATCGCCGCGACCGGCCTTGCTTTCCGGCAAGGCTGGATCCCGACCGTGGCCGCGATGGCGGTGGCGATCCTCGCGGCATTGGCCGGCGCACTGGGCGCCGGCAGAAGGGCGTCGCGGGTCAAGCCAACCCAGGCGCTCGCGGAGGTCTCCGTCGAAGGCAGGTTGATCGGCCGCGGACGCGTGCTGCTGGCGGTGTTTTCCCTGGCCGGCGGAATCGCCATGACCATCGTGACCATCGCCGTGATGAGTGGACCACTCACGCCGGCCACCGCCGCGCCCGCGGTGATCCTGCTGGCGATCGGGTTCGCCATGCTCGCACCCGTGCTGACCAAGGTCACGACCTTTGCCGTGCAGTGGCCCGTGCGCGCGCTGGGTGGGGTGACCGGCCAGCTCGCCGTGCTCAACGCACGGGGCCGCGGCGGCCGGATGGCGGCCGTGCTGGGGCCGGTGATCCTGCTGACCGCGGTGTCGACCGGCATGCTGTACCTACAGACCACCAATGACGAGGCCGACCGGCAGGGCTTCGCCGGCAATCTGGTCGCCGACGCCGTGGTGACCACTCAGGACCGTTTCGACGCGGGCCTGGTGGAGCTGATCAACGCCCTGCCGCACGTCGCCGGTGCCTCGGAGTACGTCAACAGCGTCGGCTTCATCGAGAAGCCGGCGGACAACTCGCCGATGAACGAGGGCTGGACCCTCCAGGGCGTCACGGCCAAGGGCGCCGACGCCACCACACCGGTCCAGGTCACCGCGGGCAAGCTCGCCGACCTGCACGATGACACGATCGCGATCGGGAGGCAGCACGCCGAGCAGCTGGGCGTCGGCGTCGGCGGCACCATCACGCTGCGGATGGGGGACAACACCACCCTCGACGTGCGGGTGGCGGCGCTGTTCTCCGCCCCGGACGGCTACGACACCCTGCTGCTCCCCGCCGACACCCTGGCCGCGCACACCACCCAGGGACACGCGACGCGAATCCTGGTCAAGGCCGACGAGAACGCCGACCCCGAACAGCTGGTGGCGGACCTGACCAAGGTGACCTCCGCCGAGGGCGGCCTGACGGTGAGCGGCCGCGACATCCTGCTCAGGGAGTTCGACGCCCAGAAGACGACCGCCGACTTCGCGATCTACCTCATGGTGGTCATGATCGCGGGATACGCGGCGATCACCGTGATCAACACGCTGGCGTCGAGCATGACGGCGAGGCGGCGGGAGTTCGGGCTGCAACGGCTCGCCGGCTCGACTCGTGGTCAGGTGCTGCGGATGGCCGTCCTGGAGGGGGCGATCCTGGCCGTCGGCGGCATCGCGCTGGGTACCGTTGCCGTGCTCGGGATCCTGGTGCCGGTCAGCCTCAAGCGCCTCGGCTCGGTGCTGCCCGCCGGGTCCCCGTGGGTCTACGTGTCGACGGTCGCGTTGACCGTTCTGGTGACGCTCGGAGCCACGCTTCTGCCCGCATGGCGGGCGACGCGCGGCCGGCCGGCCGAGGCGGCGCTCGCCATCGAATAGCTTCGGCGACCGCGACTTTTCCCTTTGCTGCGGCCCGGTTTCCGCTATGCCACAGGCTCATTCACCTTGCCAGCACAGAAAGTTTGCCAGCCATAGAAAGGTAGGACGCTCATGACCACAACCCTGGCTCCCCCGGTGCGGATCGGGCGGGCCGCGGTCGGGGCTCTCGGCATGCTGGCGGTCGCCAGCGGTGCCCTGGAGTCGGTGGTGCAGCCGACGGTCCCGCTCCTGCAACGCGAACTGGACATGGGGCCTGCCGAGGGGGCGCTGCTCAGCATCCTGCTCCCGATCACCGGCGCGCTCGTCACACCGTTGGCGGGCAGGTTCGGCGACCGCTACGGCGGAAAACGAGTCCTGATCCGGCTGATGATCGTGGTGTGCGTCGGCGGCATGGTGTCCGCACTGGCGCCGGGCCTGCCCGTGCTGCTGGTCGGCCAGGTACTGCAGGGCGCGATGGTGGGCGCGCTGCCCCTGTCGTTCATCGTCGTGCGCAAACACCTGTCCGCGGGAGAGTCGAAGGTGGCCATCGGAGTGGTCAGCGGACTGTTCGTGGGAGGCGGGATGCTGGGCACGCTGCTGGCCGGGCCAGTGGCCGAACAGCTGTCGCGGCACTGGATGTTCGCGCTCCCGACGATCGCCGTCATCGTGGCCACCCTGCTCGTGAACTGGCTGGTGCCCAAGGATTCGGCGGACCGGTCGGATGACGCCGGGGTCGACTGGCCCGGTCTGGTCCTGCTGAGCGGGGTGTTGATCACGTTCATGCTCGTGATCAACTTCGCCCTCGATCTCGCTGCCTCGCAGCCGCTCGTGCTGTGCGGCCTCGTCGTGCTGCTGGCCGCGCTCGTGGTGGGTTGGATCGCCGTCGAGCGCCGCGCGGCCTCGCCGATGATCGATCTGCGCATGCTGGCTCGGCCCATGATGTGGAAATCGAGTGTGCTGACGTTCATGATCTGCGTCGGTGCCTCGATGTCGATCTTCCTGGTCACGCAGCTGTGGAGCGCGTCCGGTGACGGGTACGGCTTCGGGGTCGGCGCCACCGAGATCGGCATCTTCCTGTTGCCCGGCACCGTGGTCGCGACGCTGGCCGGGCCGTTGGGCGGGGGCTGGGAGCGGCGTTCCGGCTCCCGTGCCGTGGCCACTGCCGGGGTCGTCATGATGGCCGGCGCCCTGATCGCCATGGCGCTCGTGCACTCGCAGGCGTGGCATCTCGTCGTCGGCAAGGCACTGGTCGCACTGGCCAACGGCCTGGTCGTCACCGCGATGACGACCAGCATCGCCACCTCCGCCGCGTCGAACGAGACCGGCGTCGCCACCAGCCTGATCCTGGTGACCCGCGTGCTCGGCATGGCCTCCGGCGGGATGTTCGGTGGCGTGCTCCTCGCCGCCGGGACCCCCGCCGGGTCGAAGGTCGCGGCCGAATCGTCGTACATCACCGGATTCGTCATCGCCGGCGTCGTCACGGCGCTGGCCCTGCTCGTCACCCGCACCATGCACAAGGGAGTCAAGGCATGACCCGCACCGCTCAACTGATGAATGCCCGTACCACGCCGAAAGGGCGGGTCCTGATCTCCGGGGCCAGCATCGCCGGTCCCACGCTCGCGTACTGGCTGACCCGCTACGGATACGCGGTCACGGTGGTGGAGAGGGCGGGCGCGGTGCGTAGCGGTGGCTATCCCATCGACGTGCGCGGCACCGCGCTGGAGGTCGTCAGGAGGATGGGGATCCTGCCGCGGCTGCGGGACGCGCACATCGATCTGCGCCGGCTGACCTTCCTCGACGGGAACGGCACCGGGGTGGCTTCGGTCCACCCGCACGCGGTCACCGGCGGTGTCGAGGGACGGGACCTGGAGGTGCGGCGCGGGGATCTGACCGACGCGCTTTACGCGGCGGTCCACGACGACGTGGAGTTCCTGTTCAACGACTCGATCGACACCCTCGTCCAGTCCGGCGACGGGGTCGACGTCACCTTCCGCGGGGGCGGCCAGCGCACTTTCGACCTGGTGCTCGGCGCGGACGGCATGCACTCACGTACCCGGGAGCTCGTGTTCGGCCCCGAAGAGCGGTTCCACCGGTACCTCGGCTACTGCTTCGCCGTCTTCCCCATGCGCAACACCTTCGGGCTCTCCCACGAGACCGTCATGTGGAACACCCCCGGCAGAGCCGCGGCTCTCTACGCCGTGGGGGAGGACGACGAGGTGCACGCCTTCCTGAACTTCGCCCAACTGGAACCGCCGTTCGACGCGTTCGCGGACCCTGCCGCCCAACGGGATCTCGTCGCCGCGGTCTTCGCCGACGCGGGATGGGAGATCCCTGGAATGCTGGCCGCCATGTACGAGGCGGACGACGTGTTCTTCGACGGCGTCAGCCAGATCCGCATGCCCCGCTGGTCCAGCGGCAGGGTCGCGCTGTCGGGCGACGCCGCGTACGCGCCCTCGTTCCTTACCGGACAGGGCTCCAGCCTCGCGCTCGTCGGCGCGTACATGCTCGCTGGCTCCTTGGCCGACCGGGACCACACCGCCGGGTTCGCTGCCTACGAACACGACACCCGTGAGTTCGTTGCCGCGAACCAGGGACTGGTCGGTGCGGGCGGTGCGACCCTCTTCCCGACCACCGCCCAAGCCCTGGAACAGCGCAACGACAGGCTGCGCAAGCTCGACGCCATCCCCTCCGCGGAGGGGCGACCGGCCCATTCGGCCCTCACCCTGCCCGAAACTCCAAAACTGCGGGACATGGGTTGACACTCGGGCTTGCTGCTCGCATCGGCGAGGATCTCATCAATCGCGGCGAGTCAGCAGGGGCATCGTGATGTCGTCGACGATCCGCTCGATCGCCGTGTTGGACACCGGCTTCAGCGTCATCAGCACCTCGTGCCGAAACAGGTCGAAGGGCAGCGAGATCAGATGCGGCTTCAGGGTGGCGGCCTCGATTTCTCCTCGGTCGACCGCTCGCGCGACGATGACCTCGGCCGCCGAACTCCGGCCGGCCAGTACCTGCGCGCGCAGCTGTTCGGGGTTCGATCCTCGGTCGGCGAAGTAGTCGTCCAACAGCACCGCGGTGACGACGAGCAGATCGATCCGCGAACGGTTGGCCGCCTGCATCATCGCGACCAGGTCACCGCGCAACGTTCCGGTGTCCGGGACATCGACCACCCGCGTGGAGCTTTCGTGCAGCAGGGCCGCCTCGACCATCAGCGCTTTGTTGGCCCAGCGGCGGTAGATCACCGGCGTGCTCGTACCGGCTCGCTTGGCCACCGCTTCCAGGGTGAACCCCGCGTAGCCGCGCTCGGTCAACTCGGCCCACGCGGCCCCGAGGAGAGCCTCCTCCAGGTCCTTGCCTCGTCTGCGCTGCATGGCGACCACCTCTCACAAGATGTGTTTGTACATCTTAAGGCGGCGGGGTATCGTCGCAAATAAGAAGTTGTGACACTTCTTATCGAGTCGGGTAGCCCGCCGCCCCCTCGACCGCGAATGGGCAGGAGAAGCCATGAGCAGCCAGCACACCGTGACCGTCCTCATCGAGATCCACGCCAACCCCGGCCAGGAGCAGCAGGCCCGCGATTCGCTGCTGCACGCGATCCAGACCTCCGAGAAGCCGGGACTGATCAGCTCCACCGAGTACGCCGACCTCAACGACGCCGGCGCGTTCTACGCCGTCCAGGTATGGGAGGACATGGACGCCTTTCACACCCATATGAAAGACGCGGCCGAGAACGGGATGGACGAGGCGATCAAGGTACTGCGCGAGCCCCCCAAGACCGCCGTGCTGCACACCATCAGCTGATCGGACTCGCCGGCCGCCACCGGCTTGGCAGCTGGCCGCGAACTACTGCGACGGGTTTCGCAGCACCTTGTCGCCAAGCCCGGCGATGACCTCGGCCACTCGGGCCGGTGCGAGGTTGTTCGCCGCGTGGCCTTGGCGGCGCAGCCGTACGCGTTCGGTGTTCGGCATGGCGTGTTCCAGCGCGCCCAGCCGTTCACCCAGGTGTGCCGGGCTCCGTTCGCCGCCGAGCAGGACGACGGGCACGTCGATTCGCGCGTACGCATCCAGCCGGAGGCCCACCTCGTCGATGGCCGCGCAGTCGTCGAGCTGGTGCGGGGCGAGCCGGCCCAGCCGGGGCATCAGGGAGACGGAGGCACCCGACATCCAGGCGACCCAGGCCGGTGTCCGCACAATGTCGCGCAGGAAGATCGCCAGCGCCCTGCCCGGGTTTCCGGCGGCCATAGCAGCCTGCGCCCGCGTCAACGCCTCTCCACCGAGCGGCGGTCCGATCACGCAGGGCGGTTCGTACAGCACCGCACCGGCGAACGCCTCGGGCAACGCCGCCAGCGCCTCCAACGCCAGCACCCCACCGGACGAGTGCCCGACGATCAGCATCGGCTCGTGGATCAGCTTCACCAGTGCGCGGACATGCTCAACTTCCTCAGCCATCGTGCACACTTCACGGCTCTTGAGGTCCAGCCGGTACTGCCGGCGGTGCAGTCGCAGCACCCTGAACCGCGACCTGAGCCTGGCAGCGACCCTTGCCCACGACGCACCCTCGTCCATGCCGCCGTGCAGGAGCAAGATCACCGGGCCCTGTCCTTCGTCATACGCACGCACGCTGCTGCCATCAGGTGCCGTCGTCGTGATCATCGTGGGACCCCGCAGTGTCGCTTCGAGCGCGCGTTCGTCGGTGAAGATGACGTGGGTGAACATCTCGATCGCCACCCGGGAGAAGCGTAGCGTCACGTCGGTGTCGGGCAAATCCTCGGCCACGCGTCCGTGAGATCGACGATCTCGTCGAACTGCGCCGCGGCTTCGGGGGAGCTCGTACCACTCAGGAGCGGTTCGTGCGGGCGGATGGATCCGGTGTCACGGATTCGTCGCCCGCTACGAACGGACGGTCCGTGAAACCTCCTAGGGTCGCCGTGAACGAGGCGATCCTAGGAGGCGAAGCATGCGGACACTCTTGCGTGGCGGCCGTGTCATCGACCCGGCGAGCGGGTTCGACGGCACGGCCGACGTGCTGTTGACCGACGGGGTGGTCACCGCCGTGGGGGAAGGACTGCCCACGGAACCGGGCGACGCGGAGATCGACGTCTCCGGGTTGGTCGTCGGACCGGGTTTCATCGATCTGCACAGCCACGTGCACACCATCGCCGGGCAGCGACTGCAGGCGATGGACGGCGTGACGACCGCACTCGACCTCGAAGCCGGACTGATGCCGATCGAGCGGGCCTATGCCGAGGCCGCCACGGCGGGACGTCCGCTGCACTACGGTTTCTCCGCGTCGTGGGGTTCCGCCAGGGCTCAGGTGCTCGCCGGGATCGAACCCGACGCCAATATCGACAGTGGCCTCGAAGTGCTCGGGAACCCGGCCTGGCAACGGTCTTCGTCGCCGTCCGAACTGAAGGCATGGCTGTCCCTTGTGGAGCGTGAGCTGGCCGCGGGCGCGCTCGGTGTCGGCGTGCTGCTCGGCTACGCGCCCCTGACGGATCCCGGCGAGTTCGTGGCGCTCGCCCGGCTCGCCAAGGAGGCCGGGGCGCCCACCTACACGCACGTCCGGGAACTGGTCGAGGTGGACCCCGCGACCCCGGTCGACGGCTCGGAGGAGATCGCGATCGTCGCGGCCGAGACGGGCGCGGCCATGCACCACTGCCACGTCAACAGCACGTCCGGCCACCAGATCGACCGCGTGCTCGCCGCGCTGGAGGCGAGCCGTTCGGCCGGGTCGCGGGTGACCGTGGAGGCCTATCCGTACGGCGCGGGCAGCACGGGGATCGGCGCGGCCTTCCTCTCGCCCGAGCGGCTGAAGATGAAAGGACTCTCCCCGTCCAGCGTGATCATGCTGGAGTCGGGCGAGCGGATCGCCGACGAGGGCCGTCTGCTGCAGGTGCGTGCCGAGGAGCCGGGCGCGCCGTGCATCCTGGAGTTCCTCGACGAGGGCGACGCCCGCGACCTCGAGCTGCTGCGCCGGGCGCTCGCGTTCCCGGACGCCATCGTCGCCAGCGACGCGCTGCCGGTGTACTGGAAGAACGGCACCAGCGAGAGCACCGAATGGCCGTTGCCGCCCGGTGGCGCGACGCATCCGCGCACGTCCGGGACGTACGCCAAGACGTTGCGCCTGATGGTGCGCGAGAGCAAGGCATGGACCTGGCTGGAGGCGTTCCGGCGCTGTTCCTACCTGCCGGCGCGCGTCCTCGACGAGGTCGCCCCCGCCGCGCGGGCCAAGGGCAGGCTCGAGGTCGGAGCGGACGCCGACATCGTCGTCCTCGACCCGGACACGGTCACGGACGCGGCGACCTACTTCGACCCGACGAGGCCTTCGGTCGGCGTCCGGCATCTGTTCGTTTCGGGCGTTCCTGTCGTCACCGATGGGAACCTGCGCGCCGACGCCTTCCCCGGCAAGCCGTTGCGCGGTGAGCCGCGATGAGCGACCTGCTCACCGACATCGAGACGCTCGTCCGCTGCGAGTCCCCGTCCTCGGATCACGAAGCGGTGGCCCGCAGCGCCGACGTGGTGGCCGAAGTGGGCCGGAAACTGCTGGGGGTGGATCCGGAGCGGATCGTCGTCGACCGGGTCGCCCATCTGCGCTGGCGATTCGGCGACGGACCGCCTCGGGTGCTGCTCCTCGGTCACCACGACACGGTGTGGCCCCACGGTTCGCTGGAGACACATCCGTTCTCCGTGCGGGACGGCGTGCTGCGCGGTCCTGGCTGCTTCGACATGAAAGCCGGGGTGGTGATGGCGCTGCACGCCGCCGCGGCCGTCCCAGACCGCGACGGGCTGTCCATTCTGGTGACCGGCGACGAGGAGATCGGCTCGCCGTCGTCCCGCGGTCTGATCGAGGAAACGGCGGCAGGCTGCGACGCGGCGTTCGTGCTGGAGGCTTCGGCGGACGGCGGTGCGCTGAAATGCCGCCGCAAAGGCGTTTCCCACTACCGGGTCGAGGTGACCGGCCGCGCCGCGCACGCCGGGCTCGAACCGGAGAAGGGGATCAACGCGGGGGTCGAGATCGCGCACCAGATCCTCGCGGTGGCCGCACTGGCCGATCCGGAGGCCGGGACCAGCGTGACCCCCACCGTCGTCTCGGCGGGAACGACGGTCAACACCGTTCCCGCGGTCGCGGGCGTGGCGGTCGACGTCCGCGTGTGGGACGAGGCCGAGCAACTCCGCGTCGACAGGGCCATCCGGGACCTCCGTCCGGTTCTGGAGAACGCCGAGGTCCGGGTGACCGGTGGCATCAACCGGCCGCCGCTGGCAGCAGGCTCGTCTGCGGGTTTGTTCGAGCTGGCCCAGGTATTGTCGGGCGAACTCGGTCTCGGTGAAATCACCTCCGCGTCGGTCGGCGGCGCCTCGGACGGCAATTACACCGCGGGTATGGGAATCGCCACCCTTGACGGTCTCGGCGCCGTCGGCGGCGGGGCACACGCGGATCACGAACACGTCGTCGTCGCGGAATTGCCGCGGCGGACCGCCTTGCTGACCGCGCTCGTGGAAAACGTGCTCGCCAAGCGGGGTCCGTCCGGCGCGACGAATCCCGCGGGTGAATCTGGTACGGCACGACGGTGACTCGGTCGGGGAGCCGGGAAAGGATTGTCCCGTGACGAATCTTGCGACGAATACGGAAAGCCTGGCGTCCCAGGAGGTGCGTGACGAAGCCGTCGCGGCCGCGCGGGCCGCGGCCGAGGCTTCTGGCGTCGAAATCCGCGAACTGACCGAGATCGCCGAGCTGGCCGCGGTGGTCGGCCTGTTCGAGTCCATCTGGAAGTTCGCGCCCGGCGCCCGGCCGGTGAGCACGGAACTGCTCCGGGCGATGTCCACGGCCGGGAACTACGTAGCGGGCGCGTTCGAGCACGGTGAACTGCTGGGGGCGTGTTTCGGCTTCTTCGGGAGTCCGGGAAAAGCGAGTCTGCACAGCCACATCGCCGGGGTCGCCCACACCGGTGCGGGCAGGGGGATCGGTCACGCGCTCAAACTGCACCAGCGCGGTTGGGCCCTGCTGCAGGACGTCTCGGTGATCACGTGGACCTTCGATCCACTGGTGCGGCGCAACGCCTATTTCAACCTGGGGAAGCTCGGGGCGCGGCCGATCGGTTACCTGCCCGATTTCTACGGTCCGATGGAGGACGGTATCAACGGCTCGGGCGACACCGACCGGCTGATGGTCGGCTGGGATCTGACGAGCCCGGACGTCCGGACCGCTGCCTTCGGTGAACCCGTCCTGATCAACGCGGGAGCGCTGGGCGCGGAAGAGGCGCTTTCGGTCGACTCCGACGGCGGTCCGAGCATCGGATCCGCTGACACCCCGACCGTGCTCGTCGCCATCCCGCCCGACATCGAACGGTTACGCCGCACCAATCCCGGTCGCGGCAGCGCGTGGCGCGCCGCCCTGCGCGAAGTCCTCGGCGGGCTGATGGCGGACAACGCGCACGTCGCCGGATTCGATCGTGCCGGCTGGTACGTGATCTCGAAGGAGCAGTCGTGAAACTCAGTGGTGTGGAATTGCGCCGCGTACGGATGCCGCTCGTGGCCCCGTTCCGTACGTCGTTCGGGACGCAGGCCGAACGGGAACTCCTGCTCGTCCGCGCGGTGACCCCGGCCGGCGAGGGCTGGGGCGAATGCGTCGCGATGGAGGCGCCGCTCTACTCGTCGGAGTACAACGACGCCGCCGAACACGTGCTGCGGAACCATCTGATCCCGGCCCTGCTGGACGCCGAGGACGTCACCGCGCACAAGGTGACCCCGCTGCTGGCGAAGTTCAAAGGGCACCGGATGGCGAAGGCCGCGCTGGAGATGGCGGTTCTTGACGCCGAACTCCGCGTGCATGAACGGTCCTTCGCGGCCGAACTCGGGTCCACTCGCGACTACGTGGCCTGCGGGGTCTCGGTCGGGATCATGGACTCGATCCCGCAACTGCTCGACGCCGTCGGCGGGTATCTCGAGGAGGGTTACGTCCGCATCAAGCTGAAGATCGAACCCGGCTGGGACGTCGGCCCCGTCCGCCAGGTGCGGGAGCGTTTCGGCGACGACGTGCTGCTGCAGGTCGACGCGAACACCGCGTACACCCTCGGCGACGCGCCTCTGCTGGCCAGGCTGGACCCGTTCGACCTGCTGCTGATCGAGCAGCCGCTCGAAGAGGAGGACGTCCTCGGGCACGCCGAACTGGCGAAGCGCATCCGGACCCCGATCTGCCTCGACGAGTCGATCGTCTCCGCCAAGTCCGCGGCCGACGCGATCAAGCTCGGCGCCTGCCAGATCGTCAACATCAAACCGGGCCGCGTCGGCGGCTACCTCGAAGCCCGCCGCGTGCACGACGTCTGCGCGGCGCACGACGTCCCGGTGTGGTGCGGCGGGATGATCGAGACCGGCCTCGGGCGGGCGGCCAACGTCGCGCTCGCCTCGCTTCCGGGCTTCACGCTCCCCGGTGACACCTCGGCGTCCGGCCGGTTCTACCGCACGGACATCACCGAGCCGTTCGTACTGGAGTCCGGGCAGCTGCCGGTACCGGCCGGGCCTGGCCTCGGCGTGACCCCGATCCCGGACCTGCTGGACGAGGTCACTACGGCGAAGGTGTGGATCGGTTCGTAGCCCGCTACGAATTCCGCGGTTAGAGTTGGTCGGATCGAACCAATCGGTTCGGTGAGACCGGGTTTAACTTCGGGGGGTGCTGACACCGGTGCCCAGCAAGCCGCACACGAGTTTGGGGCGCGTCCTCGAAGACCTCGGGGACGTGCTCCTGGAGCCGGTCGAGGTCGGCCGGACCACCCGCAAGCAGCTCGGCGGGGTGGTCATCCACGATCCGCACGACGAGTCGGAGTTTCCCGCCTCCGCCGTCGTGCTCGGCGTCGGGGTGCGGGAGCACGACGAGGTCGCCCGCCTGTTGTGCGACGTGGGTGCACGAGGCGCGGCGGCGCTCGTCGTCCGGTCTCCCGTCACCCCGACGCCGGAACTCCGGCGCGCCGCGGACTCGTCCGGTGTGGCCCTGCTCGGGCTCGCGCGAGGCGCCTCCTGGGCACAGCTCGCCGCCCTGCTCAGGACGTTGCTCGCCGAGGGGGACGTCGGCGATGTGTCGCCGCAGACCCTCGGCGGCATGCCGTCGGGTGACCTTTTCGCCTTGGCCAACGCGGTGGCCGCGCTGCTGGACGCGCCGGTGACCATCGAGGACCGCAACTCGCGGGTCCTGGCCTTCTCCGGGCGCCAGGACGAGGCGGACCCGTCCCGCGTCGAGACCATCCTCGGGAGACAGGTACCGGAGCGGTTCACCCGCAACCTGGAACGGGACGGCATCTTCGAGAAGCTGTACCGCGATCACGCGCCGGTGTACGTCGACCCGCAGCGTTACGACGACCACGAGATCGTGCTCCCGCGGGTGGCACTCGCCGTCCGTGCCGGCGACGAGGTGCTCGGGTCGATCTGGGCGGCGGTCCGCGAACCGCTCAGCGAGGAGCGGACCCAGGCGCTTGTCGACGCCGCCAAACTGGTCGCGTTGCACATGCTCCGGCTGCGCGCGGGCGCCGACGTCGAGCGACGGCTTCGCGCGGACTTGGTGAGCACGGCGCTCGAAGGCGGTACCGGCGCTCCGGAGGCCATCGCCCGGCTCGGTCTGCTCGGCCAGCCGTCGATCGTGCTCGCCATGGGCCTGCTCGGCGCCTCCGGCCCGGACGGCGATCTCCGCCTGGTTGCGGACCGCCAGCGGGTCGCCGACGCGCTGGCCATGCACCTCAGCGCCGTCCAGCCGCGCTCGGCCGTCGCTCTCGTTGGCGACGTCGCCTACGGCATCGTCCCGATGCCTGGCAGTCACGCCGTCTGCCAGGAGCGTTCGGTCCGGGTCGCGTCGACCTTCCTGGAACGCACCGGACGGCGCGCGGCGGCCGCGATCGGCATCGGGCCGCTCGCACTCGACGGTTCCAGCCTGCGCGCCTCGCGTGACGGCGCGGACCGGGCGTTGCGCGTGCTGCTGACCAACGGCGGCGTCAAACGCGTCGCGACCGTGGAGGACGTCCACGTCGACGCGCTCGTGCTGGAGCTGGCCGATCTAGCCGCGGCGAGGGGAGACGTCGCGACAGGTCCTGTCGCGCGGCTGCTCGCCTACGACGCCCAGCATCAGTCCCATCTGGTGCACACCCTGCGATGCTGGTTGGACGCCTTCGGGGACGTCGGCGCCGCGTCAGCCGCGGCCTACGTCCACCCGAACACTTTCCGCTACCGGTTGCGGCGCCTCGCCGAAGTCGGCGAGATCGACCTCGACGACGCGGGGGAGCGGTTCGCTGCCATGCTGCAGCTGCGACTGCTGCCCCGTGACGCGCGGACCGGGCCGCCGTCCACCGAAGACTCCTGACCAGCTGACCACCGGCCGGGTTGGTCTCTCGGCCCGAAAGACGGCCGGATGTTCGTGTGAACGCACGAACTCTGTGCACCACACGCTGATCAAAATGAGTGATCGGCGCCACGACAGCGCCGGTCTCCTTCTCCCCCTGTTTCCGCGGAGGCGCCATGACGGCAGTGGTCAAAGAGGACGACTGGACAGCGCGGCGGATCAACCGGACGGCGCTCATCACCATGGTGGTGATGGTCTTCGCCTGGGTGGTCGACTATATCGACCGGTTCTCGATCGGGATGGCGCTGCCGATGATCGGCGCCGAATTCGAGCTCAGCAAAACCGAACAGGGCTGGCTCGTGACCGTGTTCGCGCTGGCCTACCTGGTCTGCCAGATCCCGGCGGGCTTCCTCGCCGACCGGTACGGCTCTCGCGGGCCGATGCTGGTGACACTGCTGCTCTGGTCGGTGTTCACCGCGATGACCGGAATGGCGGGCACCTTCGGGATGTTGCTGGTCTTCCGCGGTCTTTTCGGTGTCTGCCAAGGACTTTTCCCGGCCGCGTCGTTCAAGGCGATCGCCGAACGGACCACCCCCGGCAACCGCGCGACGGTGACCGGCGTGATGCTGTCCGCCGGCGGGATCGGCGCGGGGCTGGCGCCCTTGATCGTCGGCCCGCTACTGATGGCGATCGGCTGGCGGCACACGTTCTTCTGGATGGCGGGGATAGGCGCGATCATCGGTGTGCTCGTCTGGACGATGCTGCCCAAGGTGCTGCCGAAGTCGTTGAGCAGCCTTCCGCGCGACGAGGCGGCGCTGCCAGAGGTCTCCCGCAAACAGGTGCTGAAGTCCCCGGTGATCTGGAAGTTCACCTTGCTGTTCTGCGTCACCAACATGCTCAACTACGGGATGATCACCTGGGTACCCAGCTACCTGCTGGAGACGCGGGGCCTGTCGATGAGCCAGACCGGTGTGCTGGCCGCGATCCCGATGTTGGTCAGCATCGGGACGACCATCCTCGGCGGCTGGCTGTTCGACCGCTACTTCCACGACCACGGCCGCTGGTACCTCGGCTCGATCGCGATGGTGACCGTGGTGCTGCTGACGTTGATGGTGAACGCGGACAGCACGGCGGAATTCACCCTTTACGAAACGCTCGCTCTCGCGGTCTTCGGGATGGCGACGATGGCCGTCTTCGGCCTGCCGCTGCGGGTGCTGCCCACGGCGGTCACCGGGATCGGCATGGGGGTGATGAACTTCGGCGGCCAGGTGGCCGGTGCGGTCGCCCCGGTGGCGATGGGCTGGCTCGCCGACGCCTTCTCGTACACCGCCGCGTTCGGTTTTCTCATCGGCACCACCTTCCTCACCGCCGTGCTGGCGTTCTGGGTTCCGCAGAACCCCGCGCAATTCAATTTCTCCGCAGCGAGTCCTAAGTAGACAGGAGTCCACATGCCCACCGCGTCCGAAGTCATCGAAACGATCAACGACCGAGCGAAGGAGGTGGGAGTCCGGGTGCGGCTGCACGCGGCCGAAATCGACGGCACGCGGCGCCTCGGCATCGATGAGCACGCGCCTGTCGTCACGGCGTCCGTCTTCAAGGTACCGGTCGCCCTGGAACTGGCGAGGCAGGCGGCCGAGGGCGGGCTCGACCTCGGTGCGCGGATCACCGTCCCGCCGGGACATCCCACACCGAGCCCGTACGGTCTGGCCACATTTCGGCACGAGATCACGATGTCCTGGTACGACCTCGCGATCCTGATGATCGGGATCAGTGACAACGTGGCCACCGACCTGATCGTCGCTCACGCGGGGAAGGAGGCGGTCGGCGAAACCCTGCGCCGTCTCGGTTTGGAGCACACCACGGTCGTACAGGACTGCCGGGAGGTGCTCGGCAGCATCGGCGAGGACCTCGGAATTCGCTACGAGGACGACGAAAAGCTGCTGGCGGAGCTGTCGATCGAGCGGATCGCCGCGTTGCGCGCGCTGCAACCGGCGCGCACCTGTGCCACGACCGCCGAGGAGACCACCCGGCTGCTCGGGCTGATCTGGCGCGACGAGGCGGCTCCGCCCACCGCTTGCGCCGACGTCCGGCGCTGGCTGGAACTCCAGGTGTGGCCGCACCGGTTGCGGTCCGGGTTCGCGGACGACGGGATCCGCGTCAGCGGCAAGACCGGGACCCTGCCGTCGGTGCGCAACGAGGTCGGCGTGGTCGAGTACCCGGACGGGGATCGTTACGCGGTAGGGGTTTTCACCGACGCCGTGGACGGGCGGTCGAGGGTGCCGGAGCGGGACGCGTTCATCGGCTTCGCCGCGGCACAGGCCGTCGAATGGCTCAGGCTTCCCGAGGCAGGAAGCGAATGATTCGTCGGCGCGGATGAACTTTCCCGCCGCTCTCGTCGTTCCGCACGAACCGGTGACGCCCGTCACCGTCCTAGCATTCCGGGAACTGCCGGTCCACCCTTTCCACGGACAAGAGGTACGCATGTCGAAAATTTCCGAAATCGATACCTGGCTCGAGGAGAACCTACCCGCACTACTGACGAAACATCAGGTGCCCGGTGTGGCCGTCGCGGTCTTCGCGGACGGTGAGGTGATCGACCATGCGGCCGGCCTGCTGAACAAGAGCACCGGTGTCGAATCCACAGTGGACTCCGTGTTCCAGATCGGGTCGATCACCAAGGTGTGGACGACCACCCTGGCGATGCAGCTGGTCGACGAAGGCAGCCTGGACCTCGACAAGCCGGTCCGTGAATACCTTCCCGAGTTCCACCTCTCCGACGACGACGCCGCTTCCCGGATCACCGTGCGGCAGCTGACCTGCCACACGTCCGGATTCGAGGGCGACATCTTCACCGACACCGGGCTGGGCGACGACTGCGTCGCGAAGCTCGTCGCGACGTTGTCCGACGTGCCCCAGTTGTTCCAGCCGGGGGAGATGTTCTCCTACAACAACGCCGGCTACTGCGTGCTCGGCCGGATCGTCGAGGTGCTGCGCGGCAAGTCCTACGACGACTGCCTGCGTGACCACCTGTTCAAGCCGCTCGGGCTGACCCACGCGGCCACCGGGCCCTACGACGCCATCCGGTACCGCGCCGCGATCGGCCACCTCCAGCCGACGCCGGACGACGAGCCGGTCGCCGCGCCCGTCTGGGCGTTGACCCGGTCGAACGTCCCCGCTGGTTCGCATCTCGCGATGCGCCCGCGCGACCTGCTCACCTTCGTGCGCATGCACCTGAACGAAGGCCGCGCGGACGACGGCACCCAGGTGCTCAAGCCCGAAACCGCGCGCGCCATGCGGGAGCGCCAGGTCGAACTGCCCTACCTCGGCCTGATGGGCGGGGCATGGGGACTCGGCTGGATGATCTTCGACTGGGAGGGCGGCCCGGTGATCGGCCACGACGGCGGCACCATCGGCCAGTCGGCGTTCTTGCGCGTGGTGCCGGGCAGCAACGTCGCGGTGGCACTGCTGACCAACGGCGGCAAGCCGTTGCACCTCTACCTGGACATCTTCCGGAAGGTGCTGGGCGACCTGGCCGACGTCGAGGTTCCCGCGCTGCCCGAGCCCAACGCGGCCGAAACCCCGGCCGACCCGTCCCGGTATGTGGGCGAGTACTCCTCGCAGGTCGCGGACGTCGTCGTGAGCCAGGACGAGGACGGTGGCCTTTGGCTGGAACGCACGCCGAAGGGGGTCTTCGCCGACCTCGGTGGTCCGCCGGAGAAGAGCAGGCTCCACGGCTACAAGGGCGACACTCTGGTCGCCGAACATGACGGGCTGGGTCTGCACCTGCCGCACGCCTTCGTCGGTGACGACGGCAGCGGCCGGGCGCTGTACGTCCACACAGGACGGGCCGACCGCCGGGTGAGCCGGTGACCGGAATCGCCGGCCGGCTCCCCGCCGCGATCGCGAGCGTGGTGGCCTTGACCGTGAGCGCGTGCGGGGGGACGTCGCAATCCGGACAGGACCGGACCGCGAACCAGAAACTGGCCGACGGCAAGACCTTCACCATGGCGATCGGCACGGATCCGGGAGCGCTGGATCCCGCGATGACCGTGCTCTCGGTCGCACTCGAGATGGGCCGTTTCCTTTACGACAGCCTGATCAACCTCGACGAGACGGGCAAGCCGATCGCCGGCCTCGCCGAGAAGTGGGAGGCCACCACGACCACGGCCTCCTTCACCCTGCGGAACGGGATCACCTGCGACGACGGCGCCCCGCTCACCGCGAGCGACGTGGCGGCGAACATCAACTTCGCCGGCGATCCCGCCAACAAATCCCCGATGTCCGGGCTCGCGGTCGCGCCGGAAACCAAGGCGACCGCGGACGACGCGGCGCGGACGATCACTCTCGCGAGCGGAGCGCCGGACGCGTTCCTGCTCCGCAACATCGGCGGCCTGCCGATCGTCTGCGGTAAGGGCGTGCGCGACCGGTCGGCGCTGGCCAAGGGAAAGCACGGCAACGGTATGTTCACCATGACCGAAGCCGTGCCGAACGACCACTACACCCTCACCCGGCGGAAGGACTACGCGTGGGGGCCGGGGGACTGGCGGCGTGATCAGCCGGGCTTGCCGGACAAGGTGGTCTTCCGGGTCATCCAGAACACCACGACCGCGGCGAACCTGCTGCTGTCCCGCGAACTCAACGCCGCCAGGATCACGGGTCAGGACCAGCAGCGCCTCCGTGCCCAGAAGCTGTATCACGGCGATCAGGTCGTGCCGATGGGCGAGATGTTCTTCAACCAGGCGCCCGGCCGGGCTGGCGGCGACGAGGCCGTTCGTCGCGCACTGGTGCAGGCGCTCGATCTCGCCCAGATCGGCAAGGTCCTCACCAGCGGCTCCGGGGCGCCCAGCCAGGGAATGGTCACTACCGAACCCAAGGCCTGCGCCGGTGATTCGGTGACCGGCAAGGTTCCGGGCTTCGACGTCGCCGCGGCCAAGTCGGGCCTCGACAAGGCGGGCTGGACACCGGGGCCGGACGGCATACGCGTCAAGGACGGCAAGCGGCTCGAGCTCACCGCCATCTACGGCACCCAGTTGGGGCCGACGATGGCGCCGACCGCCGAACTGATGCAGCAGTCCTGGAAGGCGGTCGGCGCGGACGTCACGCTCAAGGGCGTCGACAGCCCAGGGACCAGCCAGGTGCTTTTCAACACCGGCGAGTGGGACATCTCGATGGCACCGCTGACCCTGTTGCTGCCGAGCCAGGCCGTGTCGTTCGTCTCCGGGTCGAAGCCGCCCGCGGGCACGAACTTCGCGCACATCGAGAACGAGCGGTACGAGTCGCGGGCCGCGCAGGCGGCGCAGCTGCCGGGAGACGCCGGCTGCGCGGCCTGGCTGGCGGCGGAATCGGCGCTCACCGAGCGAGTCGACGTCGTCCCCTACGTCAACTCGGTCATCCCGACCTTCGGCAGCGACGCCCGGTTCAAGATCAATTTCGGTTCGATCGAGCCGTCGTCGGTCCGGATGTACAGCTGATGACGGCCGCGCTCGCCCCGGCCGGGTTGCGCGGCAGTCGGTGGCTCTCGTTCGCCGTGCGTCGCCTCGGCCGGTTCGCGTTTTCGCTGTGGGTCTTGGTCAGCACGGCGTTCCTGATGATCCAGCTGATCCCCGGCGACCCGGTCCGGGCGGCACTCGGCCTGACCGCGCCGGTCGAACTGGTGAACGCGCGGCGGGCGGCCCTCGGCCTCGACGATCCGCTGTGGCTGCAGTACGTCCACTACCTCGGCGGGCTGGTTACCGGTGAACTCGGGACGTCGATGACGAGCGGGCAGCCGGTCGCCGAGGTGATCGGAGACCGGCTGCCCGCCACCCTGCAACTGGCGCTGCCCGCCTTCGCGGTGGTCATCGCCGTGGCGATCCCGCTGGGTGTCCTGTTCGCCGTGCTGACCCGCGGCGGCCGCCGTCGTGGTGGTGAACTGGCGTTCACGACCACGACCGTCTTCTTCGCGGCCATTCCGGAGTTCCTGCTCGCGGTCGCGCTGGTGGCGTTCTTCGCGGTCCAGCTCGGCTGGTTCCCGGTGGCGGGGAGCGAGGGCGCGGGTTCGCTTGTGCTCCCGGTGATCGCGCTGGCGCTCGGCCCGGCCTCGGTGCTATCGCGGATCGTGCGGGTGGAGACGCTTTCGGTGCTGGGCGACGACTTCATCCGCACCGCGCGGGCGAAACGGTTGCCGGCGCGGCTGGTCTACCTCCGGCACGCGCTGCCGAACGCGCTGACCGCGACGCTGACCATGGGCGGGCTGATGCTGACCGGGATGGTCGCCGGGACGGTGCTGGTGGAGAACGTGTTCGCCTGGCCAGGTCTCGGTTCGACGATCGCGCAGTCGATCCTGCAGAAGGACTATCCGCTGGTGCAGGGAATCGTGCTCGTCTACGGAATCGGGGTCCTGCTGGTGAACCTGACGGTGGACGTGCTGCTGGCCGTCCTCGACCCGCGTTCGACGATCCGGGAGAGCTGAAGTGGTGAATCGGCGCGGAGCGAAATGGCTCGCGGCCCTGCGCACCCCGGTGGGCGCGTTCGCGGCGACCCTGCTGGTACTGGTGGTCGCGCTCGCGGTGCTGGCCCCGGTCCTGTGGTACGACAACGCCTTCGAGATCGATACCGAGGCGATCGGCCAAGGACCGTCGGCGGCGCATTGGCTTGGCACCGACGAACTCGGTCGCGACATCCTCTTCCGGGTCCTGGTGGCGACCCGGCTTTCGGTGCTGCTGGCGGTGCTCGCGACGGTGATCGGGGTGGCGGTGGGGCTCCTACTCGGCACGTTGCCCTCGCTGCTGCCGCGCCCCGCCGCGCGGCTGGTCACCTCGGCGGTGAACATCGCGGTCGCGTTTCCCGGGCTGCTGCTGGTGTTGTTCTTCTCGGTCATCTTCGGTGTCGGTACCCATGGCGCGGTGCTGGCTGTCGGCTTCGCGCTGGCGCCGTCGTTCGCCCGGCTGGCGCAGACGCTGTCGGCTTCCGTGGCGGGCCAGGACTTCGTGTCCGCCGCGCGGATCTCCGGTGTCGGCAGGATCCGGCTGCTGGTCAGGCACATTCTGCCCAACATCGGTGAACCGCTGGTGGTGAACGCGACCATCGGCGCCGGCGCCTCGCTACTGGCTTTCTCGGGGCTGTCGTTTCTCGGCATCGGTGTGCAGGCACCGGATTACGACTGGGGACGGCTACTCGGCGAAGGGCTCAACGGGATCTACGTCAATCCGGCGGCGGCGCTCGCGCCGGGTGTCGCGGTGGTACTGGCCGGGCTGGCCTTCAACCTCGTGGGGGAGACCGTGGCCGGGGTGATTGGTGTCCGCACCGGGGCGCGCAAGCTCGTACCGCGGCCGGTAACTACCGCCAGGGAGGACGTCGCCGAGGATCGTGACGATGCCGTGCTGGTGGTGAAGAACCTCCAAGTGGCGTTCCCGGGTCCGGCGGGCTGGACGGTCCCGGTGCGAGGGGTGAGCTTCACCGTCCGCGCGGGCGAGGCGATCGGCGTCGTCGGTGAGTCGGGCTCGGGGAAGAGCCTGACCGGGCTGGCGGTGTCGCGGTTGGTCGAGGCGCCTGCCGTGGTCACCGCGGACCGGCTCGACTTCGCCGGGAAACCCTTGCTGACGACCCCGGAGCGGGACTTGCGCGGCTTGCTGGGCACGTCACTGGCGATGGTGTTCCAGGATCCGATGACCTCGTTCAACCCGACCAAGCGGATCGGCCGTCAGCTGGCGGAAGTGTCCGAACAGCACCAGGGCCTTCCGCGCGCCAAGGCGTTCGCCCGTGCCGTGGACCGGTTGCGCGCGGTGCGGATCCCCGCGGCCGAGCGGCGTGCCCGACAGTACCCGCACGAGTTCTCCGGCGGGATGCGGCAGCGCGCGATGATCGGCATGGGCCTGATGGGCGACCCGCGGCTGATCATCGCCGACGAGCCGACCACGGCGCTGGACGTCACCGTCCAGCGGCAATTGCTGCGCCTGCTGGCGCGGACCAGGGCGGAGCGGAACACGGCGATCATCCTGATCAGCCACGACATCGCCGTCGTTTCGCAGACCTGCGAGCGGATACTGGTCATGTACGCGGGCCGGGTGGTGGAGGACCTGCCGTCGGCCGGGACACCACGGCATCACTACACGAGGGCCCTGCTGGCCGCGACGCTGGACCTCGAGACCGATCGAGCCGCGCCGCTCGCGGTGATCCCCGGCCGTCCGCCGGAACCGGATCGCGTGCCCACCGGCTGCGCCTTCGCCGACCGGTGCCCCGCGGCAGCCGATCGGTGCCGTCTCGAAGACCCGGTCTCCGAGCGCGTGGATCCCGAGCACCGCGTCGCGTGCTGGTATCCGCACGAGACGTCGTTTTCCCAGCCCGCCAAGGAAACCGTGACCGCCGGAGGTGCGGAGTGAGCGACCTCGTCTTCGACGCGGTGAGCGTGCGGTACGGCGGGAGGCGTGGTCTCACCGCGGTTGACCAGGTCTGCCTGACCGTCGCGTCCGGACAGGTCGTCGGGCTCGTCGGCGAATCGGGCTCGGGGAAATCGACGCTGGCACGCGCCGCGGTCGGGCTCTCACCGGTCAGCGCGGGACGGGTACTGCTCGGCGGGGTGGACGTCCGGAAACTGCCCCGGCGACGTCCACTGCAGATGGTGTTCCAGGATCCGTATTCCTCTTTGGACCCCCGGATGAGCATCGAGGAGTCGATCACCGAAGCGATCCCGCGTGCTGTCCTTTCCAGCCGGGCCGCGCGCCAGGACGAGGTCGCCCGGCTCCTGGAACTGGTCAACCTCGACCCGGAGCGCGCCGGGCACCTGCCGGGGCAGCTCTCCGGCGGTCAGCGGCAACGAGTGGCGCTCGCCCGTGCGCTGGCCGGACGGCCGGAGGTGCTGATCGCGGACGAGATCACCTCCGCGCTCGACGTCTCGGTGCAGGGCGCGGTGCTCAATCTCGTCCGGTCCGTGCAACGGCGACTCGGTCTGTCGATGCTGTTCATCTCGCACAACCTCGCCGTCGTGCGCTATCTCAGCGATATCGTCGCCGTGATGTACCTCGGCCGGATTGTCGAGGTGGGCCCGGCGGAGCAGGTGCTCACCGATCCACGGCATCCGTACACCCGCGACCTGCTCGCCGCGGCGCCTTCCCCGCACACCTCCCTGTTCGACACCGGCGCGGACGAGGCGACCGCCGACACCGAACCCGCCGACCCGCACCATCCGCCGGGCGGATGCCGCTATCACCCGCGATGTCCGGTCGGGCCGCTCGTACGAGCCGACCGCGAACTTTGCCTACAGGCGGATCCCGCTCAGCCGGATCCCACTCGGCCGGATCCCACTGAGGCAGGTCCCACTCAGGACGTGGCACACCGGCGTCACTCGGCGGCCTGCCACTTCAGCGAGAACGAGCGTCACCAGCCCGCGATCTCCAGAGGAGCAAGTGCATCATGACCCGACGTCTCGATCTCGACGACCTGTACGAAATCGCCGTTCCCAGCCAACCTTCGCTATCACCGGACGGCGAACGGATCGTGTATGTCCTGCGCACCGCGGACCGCGACGAGGACCGGAACGTGGACACGCTCTGGGAGGTCGGCGCGACCACCGGCGAAGCCCGGCAGCTCACGCGCGGAACCGCGGACATGGCGCCGAGCTGGGCGCCGGACGGCACGCGGATCGCGTTCCTCCGGGCCAAGGACGGTTCGCCGCAGGTGTGGTTCCTGCCGTCGTCGAGCGGGGAGGCCGAACAGATCACCGAACTTCCGTTCGGGGCGGGCTCTCCGGTGTGGAGCCCGGACGGCGGCAAGATCGCGTTCTCGGCCGCGGTCGAGAACGCGGGCGGCGAACCCGCCTCGAACGCCCCGGTGGTGGCGGACCGGCTGGACTTCAAAGCTGACGGCGCAGGGCTGATCAAGACCATCCGCAAGCACCTGCACGTTCTCGACGTCGTCACGAAGGAAGTCCGGCAGGTCACCTTCGGCGATTGGCACGCCGGCGATCCCGCCTGGTCGCCCGATGGCACGCACCTGGCGTTCTCCGCCGGACGGGACGCGGACGCGGACCTCACGTTCCGTTCCGGCGCCTACGTTATCGACGTGACCTCGACGGCCTCGGAGCCGCGGCTGATCGGCTCCGGCGACGGCATGGCGGGTCCGGTCAGCTGGACCGCCGACAGCCGTGCGCTACTGGTGGTCGGGCGGAACGACACCGAAGTCGGCCACCTCGGCCTGCGGCGGGTCCCGCTCGATGGCGGGGACCCGGTCGATCTGACGGCTTCACTGGACCGTAACGTGATGCCCGGCGGCGCCGGCTATCCCGGCGCGCTGCCGAAATCGACCGCGGGCGGTTCTATCCTTTTCGGACTCCGAGATCGTGGCTACACCCAGCTGTACGAAGTGGACACGGACAACGGAACTCCGCGTGCGGTACTCGCGGGCGACCTGGTCGTGTCCGGAATGGACGTCGCGGGCGGCCGGGTGGTGGTCGTCATGGCCACGAACACCTCGTTCGGCGAGATCGCGGTCGTCGACAAGGCCACCGGCGCCGTCGACGTACGTACCCGGCACGGTGCCTCGGTCGCCGACGTCGAGTTCTTTCGCCACGAGGAACGGGAATTCACCATCAGCGACGGGACCGTCGTGCACGGCTGGCTGCTGCGCGACCCGGCACGGACCGGTTCCGCGCCGCTGTTGCTCGACATCCACGGCGGCCCGCACAACGCCTGGAACGGCGCGGCCGACTCGGTCCATCTCTATCACCAAGCGCTCGCCACGCGAGGCTGGGCGGTGCTGCTGCTCAACCCGCGGGGCAGCGACGGCTACGGTGAAGACTTCTTCACGGGCGCCGTCGGCGGGTGGGGTATCGCCGATTCCCGCGACTTCCTCGAACCCTTGGATCAGCTGGTCGCCGAAGGGATCGCAGACGCGGACCGGCTGGCCGTGGCGGGCTACAGCTATGGCGGGTTCATGACCTGCTACCTGACCAGCCGCGACGACCGCTTCGTCGCCGCTGTCGCCGGTGGCGTGGTCAGCGACCTGACCAGCATGGAAGGCACCTCCGACGCGGGGCACTACCTGGCCGTCCGTGAGCTCGGCGGTTCGTCTCGGGGCAAGACGTACGAGCAGTTCTCGCCGCTCGCCAAGGTCGCCAAGGTGCGGACGCCGACGTTGGTCATCCAAGGCGCGGAGGACGAACGGTGCCCGGTCGGTCAGGCCGAGCAGTGGTTCAGCGCCCTACGTGCCCGCGGCGTTCCGTCTCGGCTGGTGCTGTACCCGGGTGCCTCGCATCTGTTCATCCTCGATGGTCCGCCCTCGCATCGCCTCGACTTCAACCGGCGTGTACTCGCGTGGGTCGAGCAGTACGCCGCGACGGCGGACGGGGCGTCGCGGGTACCGATCGACGCGGCGCACTGGCGGCGGCGCCTGGCCGAACTGGCGCGCAAGTACCGCGTTCCCGGCGCCGCGTTGGGCATCGTGCGGGTCGGCGACGGCGCGGAGGTGCACGTCACCCACGGCGTGCTGAGCATGGCGACCGGGGTCGAGGTCACCGAGGAGTCCTTGTTCCAGATCGGCTCGGTCTCCAAGGTGTGGACCTCGACCGTGGTGATGCAACTGGTCGACGACGGGCTCCTCGACCTGGACGCGCCGATCTCCGACGTCGTCGGTGAACTGCGGCTGGCCGATCCGGACGTCGCCAAGCAGGTGACCATGCGGCATCTGCTCACGCACACCAGCGGAATCGACGGTGACGTCTTCACCGACACCGGCCGTGGCGACGACTGCCTCGAGCGCTACGTCGAAATCCTCGACCAGGCCGCGCAGAACCACCCGCTCGGCGAGACCTTCTCCTACTGCAACTCGGGATTCGTGCTCATGGGCAGGGTGATCGAGAAGCTCACCGGGCTGACCTGGGACGCCGCGATGCGCGAGAAGCTGTTCGCCCCGCTCGGCCTCACCCATACCGTGACCCTGCCCGAGGAAGCGCTGATGTTCCGCGCGGCCGTCGGTCACGTCGCCAACGGAGACGACGACCCGCGGCCCGCGCCCTTCTGGGGACTGCCCCGAAACATGGGCCCGGCGGGCCTGATCACCGCCACGACCAAGGACGTCCTCGGGTTCGCCAGGCTGCACCTGACCGGCGGTCTCACCCCGACCGGGGAGCGGATCCTGACGACGGCGTCCGCCACCGCGATGGCCGAAAAGCAGACCGACATCCCCGGTAAGCACTCGCTCGGCGACTCCTGGGGTCTCGGCTGGATCCGCGACGACTGGAGCGGACGGCGGGTCATCGGCCACGACGGCAACACGATCGGGCAGTCAGCGTTCCTGCGGCTGCTGCCCGACCAAGGACTCGCCGTCACGCTGCTCACCAACGGTGGCAACACCCGCGACCTGTACCAGGAGCTGTATCGGGAGATCTTCGCCGAGCTGGCCGATGTGGCGATGCCGCGGCCGCTCGAACCGCCCGCGACTCCGGTCACCGTCGACGGTTCGAGGCACGTCGGTGTCTATGAGCGGGCCGGCGTGGTGATGGTGGTCCTGGCCGAAGGGGACGGGATCCGGCTCCGGCAGACCGCCACGGGTCCGCTGGCCGAGCTCATGCCGGAGAAGACGATGGAGTTCGACCTGGTCCCGGTGACCGACTCGCTCTTCGTCTGCCGTGAGCCGGGGGCACGGACGTGGATGCCGGTCACCTTCTACACGTTGCCGACAGGTGAGCCGTACATGCACTACGGCGTACGCGCGACTCCGAAGGTGGCCTAGACGTTAGGCTCGAGACACAGCTCTTAGCAGCCACAGGTGACGGCGTGGACGGGGGCGGTGAGGTCGTCTGCGGGGCGGCTGATCGGGCCGGCGGCGGACTCGGCGGTGAAACCCTCGCGCACCCAGTATTCGTAGCCGCCGATCATCTCCTTGACCTGGTAGCCGAGCCGAGCGAACTCCAGCGCGGCTCTGGTGGCCCCATTGCAGCCTGGCCCCCAGCAGTAGGTCACCACCACGGTGTCACTGGGGATCAGCTTGGCTGCCCGCGTGGCGATCTCGGCGGTGGGCAGGTGCACGGCACCGGGGAGGTGGCCCTGCCGCCAGGACTCCGCACTGCGCGAGTCGACCACGACCAGGCCGGGGACCTTGGCGGTGAGGTCGGCGTGCACGTCGCTGACATCAGCCTCGAAGGCCAGTCGGGCGGCGAAGTGGGCGGCTGCCTGCTCAGGTGCAGCGGGCACGGTGGACAGCACAGCGGAAGTGACGGTCATGCCCGGAATCCTGCGGGAACCGCGACGCTGCCAAGAGTGTCGTTAACGACAATGTTCGCTAATATTACGCCATGCCTGCGGTCCAGATCGCCCGTCGAGGGCCGACAGTGTCGGTGCTGGCCTATGAGGGGATGTCGGCGTTCGAGATGGGGATCGTCACCGAGGTGTTCGGGCTGACGCGGCCGGAACTCGACGTGTCCTGGTACCGACTGGCCATCTGCGCGCCCAGTCCCGGCCGGGTGCGGCTGATCGGCAGCGCGGTGCTGCAGACCGACCATGGGCTCGACGAGTTCGCCGCGGCGGACACGGTGATCGTCCCCGGCGTCCCCGACGTCTCCGGCGAGGTCGACCCGGAGGTCGTGGCCGCGCTACGGACAGCCGGCCGCCGCGGTGCCCGGGTGGTGTCGATCTGCTCGGGCGCGTTCGCGCTGGCCGCGGCCGGGCTTCTGGACGGGCGCCGCGCCACCACCCACTGGCAGTACGCCGAGCGGCTGCATCGCCGCTACCCCCTGATCCAGGTCGACCCGGACGTGCTCTACATCGACGATCACAACGTGCTGACCAGTGCCGGTAGCGCCGCCGGGCTCGACCTGTGCCTGCACCTGGTGCGCAAGGACTTCGGCGCGTCGATCGCCAACGCGGTAGCCCGCCGGTTGGTCATCCAACCCCACCGTGACGGCGGGCAGGCGCAGTTCATCGAGGCCCCGCTGCCGCCAAGCCCCGAGGACGACCGAGTCGCCGCGAGCATGGCATGGGCTCTGCAGCGACTCGACCAGCCGATCACGGTGGACATCCTGGCCGGCCACGCGCATATGTCCGCGCGCACCTACCTGCGCCACTTCTCCAAAGCCACCGGGGACAGCCCGATCCGGTGGCTGATCGCCCAGCGGATCCAGGCGAGCCTACCGATCCTGGAAGACACCAACACCCCGATCGAGAAGATCGCCACTGCGGTCGGCTTCGACACCGCCGTGACCTACCGGCACCATTTCAGCCGCGCCATGCGCACCTCGCCATCGGCCTACCGCCGAGCCTTCCACTCACGCGAGCAAAGCGGCTGACGTACCGAGTGGGAGCCGGGCATCCCGGCGTCCTCGTGAACCTCGGAGATCTGGTGCGCGTCGACCCCGCCCTCGGTCACGTCGATCCGGCGCCGGTAGCACCCTGTGGCGGGGACCGGACCACCCCTATCGATCCGGTCCCCACCACGGGTTCCCCTCCCCGCGTCAGCCGGACACCCCTCTCGAATATCGAGTCCCTTTGCGGGCCGGATATTTCTCCCCGTGGAGTCGGTGGGCTGACAAGTCCGAGCGTGCCAGGTGGCGGCTGAAATGAACCTGAAATGAGCGTCCGGACATCAGCTACGTACCCATCCCGGAACTCGCGCCCGACCAGGTGTGCCTCGCGACGGCGGCAGCACGCACCTCGCCGCTGGCCGACGACTTCTTCACCGCGGCTCAGGCGACGGCCGAGATCACGGCAGAATGTGGGAACTATGATTTGGGCGCGGCTGTCGTGGAGTGATCACGCGGCCTGCGGGATGAGCCCGTCGAGGTATATCCGCAGCCGGTGGCTCAGTTTCGTGGCACTTCTTCAGGTTCCGGCCAAGGCGCTCGACGAGGTCGGGCACAGCCGTTACCCGTACGGCAGCGATCCCGAGAAGCGGTTCCTCGACGTCGTGTGGTGAGTCAACCAGGATGTGCTGCACCACGGCGCGGAGATCGCACTGCTGCGGGATCTGTACCGCGCGGGCTACTCGTCGGCCACGCGCGCGTAGGCCGAACGGACGGCGTCGACCGCGGCCTCCACGTCGACCCCGAGATCGTGGGCGAACGCCGCGAACCGGGTCGCACCCGCCGTCAGCAACGCCTCAGGGCGATTGCGCTCGGCCGGCTCGGTGACGACGGTTCCCTTCGCGCGCGCCGTCGTCACGAGGTCCACCGCCTCCAGTTCGCGGTAGACCCGTGCGACCGTGCCGGACGCGAGCCCGAGGTCCCGCGCGAGCTGGCGGATCGGCGGCAGCCGGGTGCCCGCGGCCAACGTGCCGCCCGCGATCATGCGCTCGATCTGGTCGTAGATCTGCCGCCACGGCGCGAGTCCGCTGGCGGCGTCGATGGTGACGCGCAGGGCCGTCATCGGTCAGCTCGCGGCCGCGGCGACGCTGCGATGCGGCCCCACCACCGCGAGCAGGGCGATGAGCCCGAGCACGAACACGCCTGCGGTGGCCGCGCTCATCTCGGCTTGGAACAGTGCCCCGGGAACGGCGATCGTCAGCCCTGTCGCCACGTGCGCGCTGCGGGCGCGCAACACGAGATCGACGACGGGATCGCCCGCAGCCGGCCGTCGGACCGCGAGCGCGACGATTCCGGCGGCGATGAGCCCACACCCGGCGACGACGGCGACGGCCTGCCACCGGCCCTCGACGGCGTAGCGCGTCAGCCCGCCGCCCACCGCAAGCCCGAGCAGCACGAGTGCCCACGCGGGGATGATGTCGCGCACCCTGCGGTGCGTCAGCATCGCTTGCCGCTGCGCGGTTTTCGCCGGCCGCAACGCGACCAGCTCGCCGAAGAGCCCGCCGAGCAACAGCGTCCACACGATCGTCCAGGGGGTGTCCTCGGTCAGCCCGATCACATCGCCCAATACGGGCAACAGCACGAACAGCCACGGGTAGGCGACCCGGCGACGTTTCAGGTAGCGCACCGCCTCCGTGACGTCCTCGTCGGAAGGACGATCGATTCCCCATCGGTTCAGCAGCCGCCGGCCGTGCTTCTCGCCGGGCCACAGGACGATGAGAATCCCCAGCCCAAAGATCCCCATCACGATCGCGACGCCCAGCACGTTGTCCCATGCCATCGGACAACCTCCCTCTTGTGTCACGTACACGGTACAACTTGTGTCAAGGGCATGACACAAGAGCGGCCACATCAGCCACTGCCGTTCTCCGCGTCCGAGTCGCTATCGGCAGAGACACCCTCCTGCTGGCCGCACGCGCGGGCCTGCGGCAACATCGGAGTGTCAGCAACATCATCCAGACGGTGTTTATTGGTTGTCTCATTTCATGCCGACAACCCCCAAACCGTGATCAACACCAGCCTTAAGTTCCTGGCATTGGGAATCAGAGTCCCTCAGTGTTCCCCTCACGGACTGCACACTTGCCCCGCCGCCGGTCTTTCTTCGACCTGGGCAACCGCGCCTCAGGCGCGCTCGGCCCGCCGCTTCGTCAGCAAGGTCCACCCGATGAGCCCGGCGAAGGCGACGATCATCAGCACCTGAGACCAGGAAGCCGCCGTGTTGAACGGCAGGGTGTACACGCCCACGATGCGGAGCACAGAGTCGGCGATCAGCCCGACGCCCCACACCAGCGAGATCTGGTACCAGCGGCGGCGCAGGGTCGCATTGTGCGCCGTGGCCTCGAATTCGCGCTGTTGATCGCCGCCAGCCGACTGCGCGAAGCGTCGTGCCGCGTAGTACACGAGAGGACGGCGCAGGGCACAGCTGCCGACTAGGGCCACGCCTGCACAGAAGGTGGTCACCGATTCCTTCGCCAGCAACAGACGCGGGTCTCCGGTGAGGAAGCTCAACCCGAGGCCCAGGCCGAAGAGCAGCACGAGGAACGCCGAAAACAGGTCGACCCGGCGTTGCGCCACCGCGACCCAGACGGTCCGCAGTCCCGCGACGACCGTGCCGGCCAGCAGCGACACGTAGGCGCTCGCGCCGAGCAGGTTGGCCGCGTAGTAGGCGACGACGGGCAGGCCGACGTCCAGGAACATCGTGAAGATCATCTTGCGGGCGACCGTGGTCATGCCGTACTCCCCGATTTTGGCTTGGCTGCTGGGATTCGCGGGAAACACTACGGCCGCCGCCGCGCGCCGTCTTGCCTCTCCAGCGGTATCCCGGGTGGAGAAATCCAGGCTCCGGATGGAGGGATTTCTCCACCCGGGATACCCCGCGCACCGCACGACTCCGGGGCCGTTCCGCCGTAGTTTTCTCGGCATCGGAACGAAGTCGAAAGGCAGGAACAAACCATGAGCGGACCCGTGGAAGTCGTCCTGATCGTGGCGGCGGTCGCCTACCTGATGGTGCGGCGGATAATCGGCGAACCCGCGCAGGCCAAGCAGATGCTCATCCTGCCCGCGGTGCTGTCGGTCGTCGGCCTCACCACGCTGTCCGGCGAGGTGAAGACCCCGGCTTCGATGGCCTTCCTCGTCGGGACCGCGGCGATCAGCGTCGTCCTCGGCATCCTCCGCGGGGCGAGCGTGCGGATCTCCCGGCGCGACGGCAACGCCTTCGTCCGCTACACCGCGGTCACCGTCGGGCTGTGGGTGGCGAACATCGTGGTCAAGATCGGGGTGAACGTCGCGCTCGACGCCTTCGACCCGAAGGACTCCGGCGGTGTCGCCAACAGCCTGCTGCTCACCCTCGGCATCGGCATCCTCGCCGAAGGGCTGGTCGTGCTCTACCGCGCGCTGCGCGCCGGACACCAGGTGATGTGGACCCAGGGCAGCGACGGCCAGCCCGGCCAGACCTCGCCGCTGCTGGACAACATCCAGCGCAACCTCGGCGGCCGCCCGGCCGAGTGGAACACTCAGTCCGATCGCGACAGCCGCCCGGTGAGGAGGAACCTGGCCCCATGAGCACGCCGGACCAGTGGACGCTGGCCCGTCTCGGGCAGCACCGGGACGAACTGATCCAGCCCGCCCTCGTCCTCACCCCCATCGCCTGCACCGCTTTTCAGTGGCCGGACGCGCAGATCGCGTACCGGCCATTGGCCTTGCCGCTGTTCGTGCTCACCTCGATCGCCGCGCTCGCCTCGCTGCTGCCCTGGTCCCGGCTGGCCGGGAACCGGCAGATCACCGTGATGAGCGCGTACATGCTGTTCAGCGCGCTGCTCATGCCGCTGGCGCACGGAACGTTCGCGGCGATGTTCCCGTTCGTCGCCGCGTCCGCCTCGGGGATCAAGCTGGCGTCCCGCCGGGCCGCGGTGACGATCGCGGCCTCCGGAGCAGTCGTCGCAGCCAGCGCGACCTGGGTGGTCGGGCAGTTGTCGCCGGACTTCCTGGAGCGGCCGGTGTGGGTGACGCTGACGGTGGCCCTGCCGGTCGCGTTCGGCATCTCGCACCGCGACCGCCTCGACGCCGTCCGCAACGCGCACCTCGCCGCCGAATCGGCCCAACGCGCCCGCGAGTCCGAGGCCCGCGAGGCCGCGCTCATGGAGCGGGGCCGGATCGCGCGCGAGATTCACGACGTGCTCGGTCATTCGCTGTCGGGGATCGCGCTGCAATTGGACATGGCCGACGCATTGCGCGACAGCGGTCGCGACGACGAGGCAGCCGCCGCCGTCCGCAAGGCGCGCGCCATCGCGGTCGACTCGATCAGCGAGACCCGGCGTGCGGTGCACGCGCTGCGCGAGGACACCCTGCCGTTGCCCGAGACGGTGCGCCAGCTCGCCGAGCACGCGTCCGCTGGCTTCGTGCTCGAAGGCGAGGCCGGAGCGGTCGGCCCGGAGACCACGCACACCATGGTCAGAGCTGTGCAGGAGGCGATGACCAACGCGGCCAAGTACGCGCCGGGCGCGACGTGCGACCTCCGGCTGGCCTTCGCCGCCGATCAGGTCAGGCTGACCGTGCACAACGGGCCCGCGACCGAGCCCCGCCGCGCCGAGCTGGCCGGCGGTTCCGGGGTCGGGCTCGTCGGCATGCGCGAACGGGCCGCCCTGCTCGGCGGCACCCTGCGAGCAGGACCGGCCGGCGACGGCTGGACCGTGGAACTGGAGCTGCCTCGATGACGGACCGCCCGATCACCCTCGTTGTCGCCGACGACCAGGCGACCGTCCGCGAAGCGCTCGCGGTCATGCTCGACCTCGCCGAGGACGTCGACGTCGTGGCGACCGCGACCAACGGCGCCGAAGCAGTCGAGGCCGCGCAGCAGCACCGTCCGGACGTGGTGCTCATGGACCTCAACATGCCGGTGCTGGACGGGGCCGGCGCGACCGTGCGCATCCGGGAAACCCAGCCGGACACCACGGTTCTCGTGCTCACCACGTTCGACGACGACGAATCGATCCTGGCCGCGTTGCAGGCGGGCGCGAGCGGCTACCTGACCAAAGAGGCCGACCGCACCACCATCCTGCACGCCGTGCGCACCGCGGCGCAGGGCCAGACCGTGCTCTCGCCCGAAGTGCAGCGGCGGCTGCTCGCGCTCGCCGCCAAACCGGCCCCGCCCGCCGAACCAGATCTCGCGCTGACCGCACGCGAACGGGAAATCCTCGGCCTCATCGGCGACGGCCTGCGCAATCCGGAAATCGCGGCCAAACTGGTCATCAGTGAAGCCACCGTGAAAACGCACATCAACAACCTGTTCGCCAAAGCCGGTTTCCACTCGCGCGCCGATGCCGTCCGCTACGCGCTCAGCTATCAGAACGGTCAACGCAAGCAATAACCGAAGCAGGGAACGGGTTCTTCCCGATGACCGCGATGACGCATCGATGCCGCATCCGCGACGCTGCGACCGGACAGCATGGTTCGCGAGGCACGCCATCCGAGGTGCCGCCCAGGCGCGAAGGCATACTCGCCATGCTTCGATTCACTGGTACGGATTCCCTTTCCCCGAGAGCGGCGAAGCCGTTCATCGCCTTGATGATCGCCGCCTTGTTCGCGGGCGCGACAGGCGATGGAGGGAGCGAGAGACCGTGGTCATCCGTCGGAACGTGCCGGGAAGTTGCGGAGGCTGTTCCCGGTGCCGCCGACCAACTGGTAAGGCGGCACTGGGATCGCGAGACTATCCGCAGAGTTGGCCCCCGCGCTGCCGGTAGAACTCCACGGGGTCGGTGGCTTGGCCGTTGGTCTCGATCTGGAGGTGAAGGTGCGCTCCGGTGGAGGCTCCTCGGTTGCCGACTGCGGCGATGGGCTGGCCGGCGTGGACGGTTTGTCCTTCGTGGACGAGGTTGTGGTCGTTGTGCCCGTAGATCGTTACGATCCCGTCGCCGTTGGATGCGTACCCATAGCCCGTAGCCGGATGCGGGCCCTGAGCTGATCACGGTGCCGGTGTTGGCTGCCAGGATCGGTGTGCCGATGGGCGCGCCGATGTCGAGTCCTTTGTGGAAGCCGGAGCGCTGAACGGTTTGGGCGGCCACGGTGATGGACATGTTCTGCCAGTTCGGCACCGCCAGGAGGTGGCGGTAGAACTGCTCGCTGCTGTAGGTGGGGTCCATGATCTGCTCGACGGTTCTCCAGCCCATCGAGGGCCGCTGCTGGAACAGGCCCACGCTGTCGCGATCGCCGTGGCGACCGCGATGACCCAGCCCTGCTCCGGCATGTTCATCCGCTTGCCGACGGCGACGATCATCGCCGCGTTGCCCATCTCCTGCGGGCCATACCCCGGCGCCGAGGTCGCGCTCGACCCGGTGGGGGCGCAGTTCACGCCAGCACTGGAACTGCCGAAGACGGCCTGGACCACGGCGATGGCGGCGCCGCCGATGAGGAGAATGAGCGCGACGACGAACCCGGCGCCGAGCGCGGCGACCCTGCCCACGACGGCATCACCTCCACGGATGCGCGGGATCGGGCGGCGGCATCGGCGACGGCGGCGCTACCGCCGGGCGTCCCGCGGCAGACGTGACGGCCACCGGCTGCTGCTCACCGCTGCGAGGAGCCGAGGCAGGCAGGTCCGGCCAGAGGGCGGGCAGGTCGGCCAGCGCGACCCGCCCGGCGCTGGGCTCGTCGACCCGGAGTCAGCGGGGCGTGGCCATGTCGAGCGGGTCGGTGGTGGCCTCGCCGCTGCTGGTCGCCACCGGCGCGCGCGGGCCGGTCGAGAGCGCGCAGCGCCTCGGTCAACGCCTTACGCGCGTTAACCTCGCGCGTCGCGGTGGGCAGCCACACCAGCACCGGTGTGGTGATGCCCGTTTCCTGGGCGAGGTGCTCGTAGCGGGCCAGCTTGCCCGCCAGCCGGGACAGCGTCTCGGTGCCGAAGTCGAACTCGACGAACCACTCGACCTCCCGACCGTGCTCGCGCCAGCGGCCTTAGCCGTCCGGGGCGACGATGTCGCCCCAAAGCCGGCCACAACGGGCCGCCGACCACCAGGACGCGAGCACCCCGGTGGCGCCGGGCTGGCGTGCTCGGCGGATCAGGGTGGTGAACGGACCGTTGCAGCCCACGGTGTGCGCCAGCTGCAACGAGAACGCGCGCCCGATCTCGCGCTCCCGGCTGTAGCCCAGGTCCTTGGGGGCGATGCCGTCTTCGCGGGCGAGAGCGACCGCGCCGGCGGTGTCGAGGACGTAGTACACCGGGTGCGCGCCGCGGTCGCGGTGCGGCTGGAACCGGTGCACCACCCCCCACTGGTAGAGCAGGCGCAGACGCTGGTTCGCCGCGCGCCGGCCGGCGAAGGCGGAATTGCATTCATTCAACGGCATATTTATATGACTACTGCACCTTCTAAAGGTGTGTCTGATACAATGGCATGGGTTATTTTTGGGTGGGCATTGATCAAGTTGGGTCAATGTCCAAGTCGAGCGAGATTCTGCCGTTATTTCCGATTGGGCATAAACTATGGCACGATGGTTTTGGTACTTGTCTTCAAAGAAGATTGGCTCACTCAAACAACCAGAGAAGGGCTGGGGAATTCTACGACAGCGGCTAAAGTCGGCTGATCTTGAAGTTGGCGTCCCGTGGGCCAAGCTCAACACGCATGCGACGCCCGACGCCAACGTGATCGAGTCCATGGAAAAGGTCGAACGGGAAATATATCGCGACCACGCAGTTCCCTCGGCAAGCGAAATCGCACATCACGGCGAAACGCCGCTTTTCTTCCAATTTGAAGGCTACGCTGGCCGCATCCTCCTTCGTGAAAGCTACGAAGGGGACGAGGGAGAGTGTGTGTTCCTCATGGCTGGCATCCAAGGGGAAGTCGGCGTGTTGCTACTCGGCGCAGGCTCACATGCATACTGTTCCACTTCGGCTAGTCCACGATTTGTAGACCCGAGTGTCGACCCGGTTGGTGCGTTATTGGTTCTCATGGATAAGCAACAATCATCGAACCCTTATTCTCGTGCGGGAATTGCGAGAAACGCAAAGGGGCTTTCTCCGCAGGCATGCGTCTCGTACAGCCTGGGTGCTGCACTAGATGAGATCCACGCGAAATCTTTTATGCATCGAGTGCGCGCACTGGCGATCGCGTCAGTTGTAACGCCATTCTATCCCCATGACTTGCCATCTGCATTGGGCAACAGTAATGTGAATCGGGTTATTGTCGGTAGTCCCATCTATGTAGAGCAACTTGGTTCATGAGTTATAGTTGGCTCATGTCACCGAAGGCGCACCCTGAGCAGATGCGGCGAGTCACTTCTGAGTCGGTGCGTGCGGTGCTTGATGCCGCCGCCGTCACGCACGGTCGGGTGTTCACGTTCAGGCCCGGAGTGGTCCGCGTCGAAGTCAGTGCGCTGTCGGCGGGTCGACGGCTGAAGCGCCAGCACGCCGTGGCCGCGGCGTTGGAGTCTCAGAGGTTCGAGGAAGGCTGGGGTATCCGTCCGGTCGGCATCTGCTATCGGTGGCAACCGTGGGTGACCTAAACAACGGTGCAAGATCCTGGGCTGGACTGGACAGACCCGGACACTGGTCTCGACTACCTCGCAGCGACCAGAGCCAACCGCCACGAGGAATAGCGCCGTTCAGTTGCGCACTCTTCACAAGTTGAGCGGTGGTCAGGCCGCTCGGCGGGGATCGAAGGCCACCGGCTGGATATTCTCGGCGGGTTCCGGGGTTCGGTGTTCACCCGTGCGAGTCGGCGGATTTCCTTGGCGCGTCCGGGGATCGCGGGTGGGAGTTTCTCGGTGACCGCGGTGAACGGGGGTGCTTCCTCGTTGTTGAGCACCAGCCGGGCGGCGATGTGGAAGCGGCCGAGATGGGCGAGATCGTGCTCGGAGAGCCGGGGCGCGGTGTGCCGGGCCAGATCACGCGCGTCCTCGGGCGAGGACGAGAAGATGATCTTCGAGCGGGCGTTGGTGGAGATGCCTTCTTCCAGTTCGTGTGGGAGCTGGCGCAGGTACTGGTGCGCGAGTGTCATGGACATCCGGTAGCCGCGGGCTTCGGCGAGCATGTCCTCCATCGGATACGCCAGATTCAGGAAGTTGTGGCACTCGTCGATGTAGAGCGAGGCGTCGCGCCGGTCGCGCTGCGGAATCCGGGCTCGCCTCGTGGCGGCCTGCCAGGTGCGGGCCACGACGATCGACCCGATCAGCCGCGCGGTGTCCATCCCGAGCGCGTCTTTGCCCAGCCGGACGAGGCAGATTCCGCCGTCGAGCACCTCGTCCATGTCCACTGTGGATTCGCCGTCGCCGAGGGAGGCGCGCACGAACGGGCGCAGCAGCAGGCCGCGGAGCTTGTTCATCAAGGGCGCGACGACTTGTGCTCTGCTGGCGTCGGACAGGTCGTCGTACCAGGTCCAGAACCCGCTCAGGACGTCGTCGGAGATCTGTTCGAGTGCACGCTGCCGGAACGCGGGCACCGTCAATAACTTCGGCAGGTCGGTCAGGGTGGGTGTGCGCGGGTAGCTCGCGCAGGGTGAGCAGCCCGGAGCGCAGGATGTCCTCGGTACGCGGTCCCCAGCGCAGAGCCGATCGGGCATCGACGCATCCATCGGATCCTCGTAGACGACCAGCCCCTCGTCCCCAACGACTTTCCGTTCGACAGGGCGTCCCGCCAACCGGTCGCGAGAGGCGAAGAGCCGGTCGATGTCGAAGACAACCCGAATACCGACAGCCGGCAACGGCACACCGAAGAACTCTGATGGATCTGTACTCGGGCGGCCGGTGGGGTGAGCTCGCGGGGCAGCAGCGAACCGAGTACGACGGTGAGCGTCGGGCGATCGCGATCCGGCAGCCGCTGAAAGAGGTCGGCGGCACCCTCCTCAAAGGAGGCCGGGCCGCGACCGAGGTACTCCGGCCGGAACCTGCCCGGCCTCGCGCGGGCCGGGGCAAAGGGAAGAAGGGGCGGACGAAGACGCCGGCGGGTACGCGGTGGGTGGAACTGCCGCCGAGCATCGCGGTCTCCTACGAGGAGTTGATGGACAGCCACCAGCACCGGTTCATCCTGTGCACGCCGGAGGGACGGCCGTGGCGGCGGTCGAACTTCCGCGCCCGCCACTGGCGGCCGGCCTGGGACGGGGTCCATCCGGACGACCCCGGTGCTGACGGGTTCCTCCCGGGGATCCTGCCGACCTTCACCTTCCATGAGGGGCGTCATACCCACAGCACCTGGTTGGCCGAGGACGGCATCGCGGAGGTGGCCAGGCGAGCACGGCTCGGCCAGAAGATGAAAGGCATGGCCCGGGTCTACGACCACGTGACCCCGCAGATGCGACGGCAGATCCTCGACGCGCTGGAAGCACGCTGGATCACGTCCCTGGTGGCACTGACCCCGGCGGAACGCGCTCAATTGGGGGAGTGGTTCCCGCACCTGCGGGCAACCTTCACCGAACTGCGACTCGAGGCCGCCCCGAAGGCCATCGCCATTTCAGCAGTAAAGGCCCCACCCCTGAAATGAGGGGCAGGGCCGCTGACCTGCGTGAATAGATGGTGCGCGATACTGGGATTGAACCAGTGACCTCTTCCGTGTCAGGGAAGATCGACACTTTTCGTGACCAGGGCAAACGCTTGTCTGTGCAGGTCAGCGGTCCATGTTCCTCCTCGTTCCAGCGACTTGTGACCCGTTGTCACGGGTTCCCGTCGCCTAAATATCGCCAGTTGATCTTGGCGTTTTAGCGTTGGAGGAGTTGGTCTTTATGGGTTCGGAGCCATCCGGCGTTCGACCCGTTCGGGACCCGGTCGTCGTCGTGGTTACGGTGATCATGGGTGTGGTTGTCGGGCTGACGTTTCTGTTCGGGTTCGGCAATGTATTGAGCCTGGCGCTCAAGCTCGGGGTACCGGTTTATGTGGCGCCGCTGGTCGCGCCAGCGGTCGATTTGACCGTGCTCGGCCTCCTGGTGGGCGTGCGGCACCTGGCGGCTCGTGGTGCCACAGGGCCGGCGTCGCGGTCGGGCGAGGTGCCTGCTGCTGGCGGCCAGTGTGGTGACCCTGGTGCTGAACGTGGCCGACCCGGTGTTCGCGGGGGAGTGGGGCAAGGCCGCGTTCGACGCGGTGGGGCCGTTGCTGCTGATCGGCTGGGCCGAAGCCGGACCTGGGTTGATTCAGCAACTCAGCGTCGCTGGGATCGCGCCATCCACGGCAGGCGAGGCACATGCCGAGCTGCCGGCCGGCAGCTCGGTTGAGCGCCGTCCGGCGTGTCCGGGACCTTCGCCCGAGTCGGGCGATCCTACGTTGCCGCGTGGTATCGACGAAGATCTTCTAGTGCGTGCTCGGTGGGAGGATGCGGAACACTGGCGTCGGCACCGGCGGCCGACTTCCGCGGAGGCATTGCGTAGGCGGCTCCGGATCGGAGCGGCGAGATCCAGGGCCCTGGTCACCGTGGTGAGGGCGGAAGCAGACCGACGCTTACAGGCTGACGTCGATGAACCAGTCGATCTGGCCTGACAGACTCCGCTCGGTATGCGGGTGCCAGCGTGCGCTGAGCACCTCATCCGACGCCTCAGGCGGCGGCCGAATGAAGATACGGGTCCGCAGCTCCCCAGGCAGCTGTCGGTTCACACCGCAGCGGCAAAGACACGCGGTGGTTCATTTTACGACACTCGATGCTGACTTGGGGTGGGGTTCGCTGTCATGAACGAGCGTGAGCGGGTGCTGGGCCTCCTCGGCGAGGCTGGTGTGCTGGCTGGCATCCGGTGGTCGCAGCGGTCGGCCTATGCGCAGGTGCGGCAGGACTTCAATCCGGATGGCGGCCATGACCAGGGCTGGATCGGGTACACCGCGCACAAGTATCTGATCAACCGGCAGGATCGGGTCTTCCAGTGCGAGCGCTACGGCGTCCCGGCGGGGGAGGGCGACGTCGGGCGTGACGTTCTGGCGGCCGGGATCCTGGACCGGGATTTCAAGAGCATGCCGATGCTGGAGTCCGGCACGGTGGTGCGCCAGGATCTCAACCACTCTCCTGGGTGGCTCTTTGGTGAGTGGCGATGGCTGATGGCTTCTTTCGAGTTCGGTCAGTCCGACAAGATCCGCTGGCCGTGGAAGAGCGAAACTAAGGGCATGGTCGCTCGCCAGCCTTACGCCGACGACGAAGAGGGACTTTTCCGGCTTCCCGGTCTGCCGCCGCTGGAGGACCTTGCCGATCGTGAGCGCGTATTGCGGAACACGCTGGTTCTTGCGCACGCGATGGACCCGGACTCTGGGGAGACCGAGCTTTACCTCGGACGAAGCCGGTGGAACTTCGACAAGGGCGATGCCTGGGCATGGAAGGTCGAGCTGCTGAGCCGACCGCCGGACAGTGGCCGTCGCGGCGCCCGGCCGCAACCCGTTGATCCCACCACTCCTCATGATGACGACATCGCCGACGCTGAGGTCCGCGTTCGCAGGTCGCTGCGCGGGACCAGTGAGTCTCGTGCTATTGGTGAGGTATGAGTGATCAGCTGGACGATGCCGCTACCTTCTTCGACGGTGGCCGTCTGACGCTCGCCCGTCAGTTGGCCGGGCTGCGCAAGAACGCCTTGGCCGGACTGATCGGCAAGACGCCCACAGCGGTGGCGGCCTACGAGGGTGGTCTCAAAAAGCCAGCTTCGGCCACTGTCGCCGCACTGGCCCTGGCGTTGCAAGTCGAGCCGACCTTCTTCTCGGCACGGCCGCGGGACCTCGCGGTGGCTACGACGGCGCCGCACTTCCGGTCGCTGCGTTCGACCAGTCAGATATCCCGTGACCAGGCCTATGCCTACGGTCGCCTTGCGGTCGACATCTCGACCGTTGTCGAACGCCACGTCGAGTTTCCAGTCCGCGACCTGCCAAACCATCCGGTCGCGGTGGACGATTCGGCAGGGCGAGGCCCGGAAAACGCCGCGGCGCTGGTGCGCCGGCACTGGAATCTTCCGCCGGGTCCGGTCGGGCATCTGGTGCGGCTGGTCGAGAACCACGGCGGCCTCGTCGTGTTCAGCCCGCTCGACAGCGCGACGGTCGACGCCTACTCCTTCGACACTCCGCAACGTCCGATCGTGTTGCTCAATCCGTTGAAGGATGATTACTACCGGCAGCGTTTCGACGTCGCTCACGAGCTCGGGCACCTTGTCATGCACGTCGATGCCGAGCCAGGTGGCCGGACGGTGGAGGATCAGGCCAACCGGTTCGCCGCGGAGCTGCTAATGCCCGCCGATGAGATCGCCGATCAGTTGCCGAGCAGAGCGGACTGGCGGCGGTTCGGACAGCTCAAACAGCACTGGAACGTCAGCCTGCAAGCGCTGCTCTATCGAGCACGCACGCTGAAGGTGATGAACGACGTCACCTACCGCAATGCCATGACGACAGTGTCGAACCGAGGCTGGCGCCGCCGTGAGCCCGGCCCGATGCCCCTCCTGGAACAACCCTCTCTGCTGCCCAAAGCGATCAAACTGCTCGCGGAAGAAGCGAAGGTTGACGAACGAACCTTGGCCGCCGAATGCCAGGCGCCGGTCGGCCTGTTCCGCATGATCGCGGCGCGCGCGCCCGAAGCACGAAACCCTCAGAGCCACCAGGCAACGTCGACCTCGGTGAAGCCACCCGTAGATACGGAAGGCCGAGTGGTCTCACTGCTGGCGATCACAGACCGAGGCCTTCCCTGAGATACCAGGACGGGCCTCAACCCGCTGGTTAAGAGTCGCAACCCCGGCGTGCCGGATGGTGTCGAGTGATGTCGGACAAGACCTTTTCGTCTGCTCAGAGCTGTCCGCGGTCTCACCTTGGTGCCGGCAAATATCGCCGAGTGTCGTCCTGTCCTGGATCTCTCGGGCTCTCCTCGGGCTCGCATCCTGGACGGCATCGAGGCGTTGATCGTCAGGCGGTGAAGAGCTGGCCGAGCCGGTAGTCGACGATCTCCGCCGCGCGTTCCGTGGTGTAGGTGTCGACCATGATCGCGGTGACGAGGCCGGCGGACATCGTCGCGAGTGCGTCGGCCTCCAGGCTCGGGTCGAGGTGGGCCGGGATGTCGCCCTTCGTCTGGGCTTTCCGGAGCAGTTCGGTGAGCGCGCGGATCAGATGAGGCAGCAGTGGCTCTTGGTCGGGATCCTGGCTTCCGCGGGTGACGTCGACGGCGAAGTACGCGATCTGGACCGCGGCCAGCATGCGTCGGCGTTCGCCGTCCGGCAGGACGCCGGTCAGATAGGCGCGCACGATGGTGCGTTCGTCGCCGGTCGCCATCGCCTCGATGATGCCCTTCCCGGCGATCTCGCCGGTCAGTTCGACGATCCGCCGCCAGGCGAACGTCAGCATCTCCTCCTTGGTCGCGAAGTAGTACTGGACCAGGTTCATCGAGATACCCGCCTCCGCGGCGACCGCACGCAGCGTGACCGCCTGGAGGCCTCGGGCGGCGGCGATCCGGAAGAGCGCCTCCGCGATCTCGCGCCTTCGTTCTTGATGGTCGACACGTTTCGGCACGCGATCACTCTGTCATGTCGTCGAGGAGTGGCCGAGGTGGCCACGCACTGTTATAGTGCAAGTGCACTATAACAACCCTGGGGAGGGAAAATGCTGGGGAAGTTCACCGACCAAAAGGCGGAAGAACGGTTCTTCGCCGTTTACGAAGACATCCTGCGAAAGTGGCCGGTTCCCGCTGAGGAGCTGGACGTCGAGACGCGCTTCGGCCCGACCCGAGTCCGGCGTTGCGGTCCTGAGGACGGCCCGCCGATCGTGCTGCTTTCCGGCATGATGGGCACCTCGCTGTCCTGGTATCCGCATATCGCCGAACTCGCCGTCCGGTACCGGGTCCACGCCGTCGACACGATCGGCGAGCCGGGGCGGTCGATCCAGGCCGCTTCGATCGAGTCCACAGAGGACTGTGCGGACTGGCTCGCCGAGGTCGTCGACGGGGTGCTCGCGGGAACCGGCCACGAAAAGGTCTACCTCGCCGGCGTTTCGCGAGGTGGCTGGCTCGCCTTGAACCTCGCTTCCCGGGCGACCGACCGGATCGCCGGGGTGATCACCTTCGAGGCCGCGGGATTCGGGGTGATCGGCCGGAGTTTCATCTGGTGGAGTCTCGGTGAGATCTTCCGCTGGTTCCTGCCCCGGTGGCTCCTCCGGCGGGTGTCGTCTGGGGATCCGGACGTGCGGCGCACCGTGCGGCCTCTGCTTTTCGGTGCTCTCAAGTACAAACAGCACCTTCCCGAGATGCACCTGTTCAGCGACGACGAGCTGTACGCCATCGACGTACCCACCCGGATCGTCGTCGCCGAACGCAGCGTCATTCACGACGCGCGTGAGGTGGCGGCCCGGCTCGAATCACTGAGCCCGCACCTTCGCGTCGAGGTCGTACCGAAGGCGACTCACGGACTGTCCCTGGAGAAACCGGAACTGGTCACCGCCCGGGTGATCGAGGCGGTGCCGGTTAAGCCTGGGGCTTAGTGTCCGGCCAAGAGGGGGAGCGGCCGAGCATCGCGACAATCGTGTCCAAATCGGACGGTCCCTTCTCGTCGACGGCCGGGCCGAACGCGGCACCCGGCGCTTTCCGGTTCTGTCCGTCCGGGATCGACTCGGCGAACCGCAGCCCGGCGTCGAACACCTCTCGCTGGAACTTGAGCGGCATGCCCAGCATCTTGGCGACGTCCCAGGAGTGCACCAGGTAGTCCGCGAAATGGAAGCCCAGGGCTTGTTCCGCGGTGGTGGCGACGGGGTCTTCCCGCTCGTCCTTGAACAGGCTGCGGCCGGCGCACCGACTCCAAGCCGCACGTGACGCCAGGATGCCAGTGCTGGCTTATATAAGTGGAGGCTGGTACGATCCATCTTTGTGCACGCGTTCGACATCCTCGGCGACCCGGTGCGCCGGCGCATTCTGGAGCTGCTCGCTGACGGTGAGCAGACCTCTGGCGCGATCACGGAGGTGATCCGGGCCGAGTTCGGGCTCTCCCAGCCGGGTGTTTCCCAGCATCTGCGCGTGCTGCGTGACAGCGGGTTCGCGTCGGTGCGGGCTGAGGGCGCTCGCCGGTTCTACGCCGTCGAGCCCGCGCCGCTGAGCGAGGTTGACGCGTGGCTGGGCCGGTTTCGCCGGTTGTGGGAACAACGCCTCGACGCTCTGGGAACCGAGCTGGCCCGGGGCAGGCGTGCAGCTCGGACTGCGGCTGGTGGGGAGCCCACCCGACCGGCCGAGTCCGTCACCGATGCGGACAAGACCGATCCATCAGCGAAGGGAACATGACATGAAAGACGTATTGGAGGAACTGGCCGCCGCGCGCCGGGCGATGGGCAAGGGCAGCGTGCCCGCCGGCGACGCTTACACCATCGAGGTGCGGCGCCGATACGAAGCGCAGATCGACGACGTCTGGGACGCCGTTACCAGCCCCGAGCGGCTGCGTCGCTGGTTGAAACCGGTCATCGGGGATCTGCGGCTTGGCGGGAAGTTCGAGCTGGACGGTGGTGAGCACGGCGAGATCCTCCGGTGCGAGCCGCCGCGTCTGCTCAAGGTGTCCTGGCTCTACGGGCCGGACGCGGACGCTTGGCCCGGCACGAGCGAGGTGGAAGTGCGCCTGGTCCCGGGCCCGGCCGGCGACACCGAATTCGAGCTGATCCACGCAGCGGTCGTCGAGGAGCCCCTCTTCCCGATCTACGGCCCCGGTGCCGGCGGCGTTGGCTGGGACCTGCATCTCCTCACCCTGGCCCGGTTCCTGGCCGACGGCGAGACCCTCGACCACGAGGAGTTCCGGACCTTGCCCGAGGGGCGCGAGTTCATCCGGCGCAGCGCCGCGGCCTGGGGCGAGGCTCATCTGGCCGCCGGTGGCGAACCGGAGCAGGTCGCGGCCGCAGTCGAGGCCACCACCAAGTTCTACGCACCCGACCCGACCTGACATCCCCGCTGCGGTGGGATGACCAGCATTCCTGGGGCCTGCACCGCCGATGAGAGTTGTCAATCGCGAGTGACAAGGCCGATAGTTGGCCCGGCCAGCACCGCGCGGTGCTGGCCGGGCCGTTGCGAGGATCGATAACTGCCCATTGGGTAAGCAAAGTCGACGAAATCACAATCCATGCGTCCCCTGGTCCGCGGCTTTGTGAATTGGAAGACCGATCTTCCCCGGTGAGCACGCCGGTCACGAGGCTGCAGCGAGGGACGTGATCTTGTATAGGTGGAATTCGTCCTCGCCCACGGTCACTACCAGGACCTGCCCGCCTGCCAGCGTTTCGGCGGTGACCGGGAACTCGTACTGCCCCGAGCCGACCTGCGAGCGATCCAGCTGTTCGGGGTCGACCCCGCCTTCGACGAGCCGGTACAAGGTGACCGTCACAGTGCTTGGTTCCCGCATAGTCCCGCGGATCCGCACTCCGGCTCCGTCGGCCACGGTCGCGAAATCCTCGAGCAGGTCGGGTCGGCCCGAGACGGCCGCGGCGATTTGGCGGACCGCGATGGGCGCGAACGCGTCCAGGAACCGCACTGTCGGATTGCGCCGGGCGAACTCACGGCGCAGCCGTTCGCTGAGCGGGCCGACCGCGCCCGAACCGAACACGATCAGGTCGAACTCGCGCGCGTCGAACTCGGTGTCCGCGTGCTCCGGTGTGGCGGAGCCGCGTACGTTCAGCCCCAGTTCGCGCAGTTGTCCCAGGATTCCGTCCAGTACCTCTTGCTTGCGGCCCAGGATCAGCACGCGGGACTGCGAGAGGTTTTCTCGTGATGTCATAGCCTCATGGTGAAATCTCGACCATGATGGAAGTCAAGACCCTGTGGGGTTTCAGAAGTCGGTTCACGCATCTGACCTGCGGGAACGGGAACGTTCGACGGGCAGGGCATGATCGTCAGCCATGTCTGCTGCCCAAGGCGCTGCGGACACACCGGCTGGTTACCCCCGGGCACGATCCTGCGCTGGCATCGTCGACTGGTAGCCGCAGAGTGGACCTATCCACACCGGCACGGGCGTCCGCCCGTCGACGAGGCGATCGCCGGGCTGATCGAACGGATGGCCACAGAAAACCACAGCTGGGGCTACAAGAGGATTCAGGGTGAGCTGCTCAAGCTTGGACACCAGGTCGGTGACTCGACGATCCGGCGGATCCTGAAGCGGGCGCGCATACCTCCAGCGCCGACTCGGCACACCGACACGACCTGGCAGCAGTTCCTGCGCACGCAGGCCTCGACGATGCTGGCCTGCGACTTCTTCCACGTCGACTGCGCGCTCACCCTCAAGCGAATCTACGTGTTCTTCGTGCTGGAGGTCGGCAGCCGCTACGTTCGCATCCTCGGCACGACAACGAACCCGGACGGCGGGTGGACCACCCAGCAGATCCGCAACCTCATGACGGATCCCGGTGATCGAGTCGACGAGTTCAGATTTCTCATCCGCGACAGGGCTGGCCAGTTCGCGGCCGCCTTCGATGCCGTCCTGGCTGACGTGGGTATTGAGGCGGTAAGGATTCCTCCACGTTGCACACGGGCGAACTGCTGCGCCGAACGGTTCGTGCTCACGGCCAGAACTGAGCTCACCGACCGTATTTTGATCCTGAGCGAGCGGTATCTGCACGCCGTGCTCGCCGAGTACGTCCGGCACTACAACGGTCGGCGGCCGCACTGTTCCCGCGAGCTTCGCCCGCCCCGGCCGACCTACGCCGTGGCAGACCTCAACTCTCAGCGGATCAAGCGACAGCGGCTTCTCGGAGGCCTGATCAACGAGTACGAACGGGCCGCGTAAAACTACTGGTCAGCGCCCGTGACCGACTATTGGAACCCCACAGGCGGAACGCGCTCAATTGGGGGAGTGGTTCCCGCACCTGCGGGCAACCTTCACCGAATTGCGACTCGAGGCGGCACCGAAGACCATCGCCATCTCAGAAGTAAAGCCCCGCCCCTGAAATGAGGGGCAGGGCTGCTGACCTGCGTGAACTTATGGTGCGCGATACTGGGATTGAACCAGTGACCTCTTCCGTGTCAGGGAAGCGCTCTCCCGCTGAGCTAATCGCGCGAGGCGGAGGCGGGAATCGAACCCGCGTACAGGGCTTTGCAGGCCCTTGCCTGAACCACTCGGCCACTCCGCCGTGCTACGTGAACCGGCTTCGAGCCGGTCCAACTGCGGGGTGCCGCCGCAGTCGAGCGGACGACGGGATTCGAACCCGCGACCCTCACCTTGGCAAGGTGATGCGCTACCAGCTGCGCTACGTCCGCATTCCGTGACTCCGAGCCGTTGGCCCGTCGTCGTGGTGTGGCAAAACCATATCGGACCCCCAAAACGTCGATCACAGGGGGGTGGCCACCCCGTGTCGCGCCGTCGACCTCAGCTCAAATCGTTGGGGATCAGATGGGTCAGCGCGTCGTCCACGTCCACCCAGAGGTGCTCGTTGCCGGGCAGCACCACGTCGTAGGTCCGGTCCAGGAAGTCGGCCAGCTCCTGCGCCGACGCCTCGAACATGGCGTGGCCGGACGGCGAGTTCAGCTCGATCAGGACCGACTCGGGGTCCTCGACCGACGGGCGGATCCGCACGTCGCCGTCGCCGGCGTCGGCGAGCAGGCCGTCGGCGAGGAGGTCGCGGGCGTAGACCCACTCGACCCAGCCGGCGCGGCCGGTGCGGAAGGCGGCGACGACCGCGTACGGGTCGCGGGTGTCGTAGCGCAGTTCCACCTTCACCGGAACCGCCGGTGTCCGCGGCGCCAGCAGGTCGAAGACCGCCGTCGAGCGGAGTGTCACGTGATCGTTGCGCATCGTCCTCCCCTTCTTCTCCCTTCGCGGCCGTAGTCGGCCGAGCTCTGACAGTGAGACGCGCCAGGTCGGCCGTTCGCTCGCGGCCTTGTCATAGATCACCCTTATGGGTTCACCGGACCCGCACGTCCGACCATCATCACCCTCGACGCAAAGGGGCCGGTGCCCGCCCCCGCTGATCGTCCACCCTGTACATACTGCTCGGTTTGGCGGCCTGGCGATAGCACCGTCGCGCGAATGTCGGAAGGGTGCAGTCCATCGGGTAACAGGGCCCGGCCCGGCGAGCACGTGGTTGTTCGCTCCGTGTCGAAGGATGCGCGGTCCGTGCTCGGTATGAACCACCCGTTTGCCGGGCCCAAAACCGCATCCGCTAGAGTTCTCCCCGTACCGCAGAGAGGGCGATTAGCTCAGCGGGAGAGCGCTTCGTTCACACCGAAGAGGTCACTGGTTCGATCCCAGTATCGCCCACAGCGTGTTTCTGCTGGTCACGCGGCCTGTCGATGATCTTGATCGGCAGGCCGTTGTTGATTTTGGGGATCCTGGGGTGGGGTTGTCCTGCCAGGTCCACCCGCTGTCTTGCTCCCATCGTTGCTGGAGGGATGCCAGGATGTTATCGACCATGGGATCGGTCACGTGTGAGTAGTCGTCGTCGCTGTCTTCGCGTTTGTGTCCGAGTCGGACTAGTCGCAGGATGCGGGGAACGCCCTCTTCGATCAACCATGCCTTGTGGGTGTGACGTAGGTCATGGAAGTGCGGTTCTTGGTTGAATGGTGACTACCCATTCTTCTCGTCGCCGGCGAGGGCGGGTAGCCAGGTTCGTCGGCGGAAGTTGGACCGGCGGTGCAGCCCGGTGTAGGCGTCGGTGATGGTCAGCAGCCCGTTGTCCGGGGACATGCGTCCGGCCAGCGCGTCGACTTCGTCCCTGACGTCGACAACTGGTTTAGCCCGTTCAACGACACCTACGTCGTGCATCCTTATGTCGAGACAGAGCCCATCGAATCCCCTGGGGTGTACGACCTGTTCGATCGCGTGGACGACAGCGAGACTCACCGCACCATCCTCAAGTCCAAGTCCATCGACTCCGCCGACCCGGAAGGTTCCTTCGCCGCACTGGCTACCGCAGCGCAGTCTGCTAAGCACGGCAGCGGCTGGATGGACCTGGGAGCCCTACGAGCACGCCGACATCGTCCGTACCGATCCGGTGGTGTCACTGACTCCACATCGACACTTTCCGGTTGGCAACGACCAACCGTGGGTCTGGGCAGCCGTCGGCGGCGGACGGCTGCTCGCCGTCCCACTCGACGTCGTAGTCTCCTGCCTTCCCGATTCCGATGTTCAACAGCGCTGGAACAAAGCCTTCTCATTCCTCGCTGCCGACGAGAAAGAATGAAGCCGCCGGCCGTCGGCAGGCGCCCGATAGGTGACATCATGTAGGGCCAGAATTTAATTCATTCCACAGGTTGCGAATCCTTCATTGTAGTTCGTAGTAGACGATTTCTCGTTGGCTTCGGTGGAACCGGTGAGGTTTGCCCTCGCCCGAGGCCCGTCGGGATGCTTTCGCACCGTATCGACTCAATCCCCTTCGGAGGGGCAGTTAACTAGACCGCGTTTCGGTGAATCTGACTCGCGTCAGCAGGCCGTGGCCTCGACGGTGTTTTATGACGTCATGTGCTCGTGAATCTGGGCGTCACTTGTGGGTTTGCGGCATGATCAATGTCGGCGGAGTCTGGGGTCACTTGGTGGCGCCCTTGTGGGGCAGGGCGAGGCGGTAGGAGTCGGTGCAGGCTGTGGTGGCCGGCGCCGCCCTCGCAGTGGCGCCGGACTCGCGGGATGTCCCGGACCTTCGGCATGCGTGGCACCGACGCTCGCCTGTACCTTGTGCCCCGCAGCCTGGACCCGACCGGGATAGGCCGCGCCCGGTGGACGATGCGTTGGAAGCCAGTGATCAACGCGTTCGCCATCACGTTCGGTGACCGCTGGCCGGGAGCCGAGACCTACTGATCAACAACGCCGGAAACACCGATCACGGGACAGACCGGCGGGCTGGGATTCAGCAGATGGTGTAGGGGTTTATGCCGGCCCAGGCTTCGCGTCGCCGGGCGGGTAGGCGGTCGTTGGTGATGTGGGGGTTGGTGTCGAAGGACAGGGTGGCTCGGTCTTGGGGGGTGAAGGCGGGCCAAGGGGGCAGTGCGGGCGTCGCGGGGTCTCCGGTTTTGGCGAAGGCGCTGAAGGCGTCCACCATCCGGTCGGCGAGTTGTTGGGCCACTGCCGGGTCGGCCCCGGGCGCGAGCATCTCCGGGGTGGGGGCGCCGAAGGTGAAGGGGACGTCGGTGCCGTGCAGGGCGCCGGCCCGGCCCGCGTCCGCGTAGTCGAAGGTGTACTGCCAGACCTGGGCTCCGGCGTGACTCGCGCGCTCGGCCAGCCAGGTCGAGGGCATGTCGACGAACGCGCTCGCCAACAGGTCCAGACGGGGATCACGGCCGGGGGCGGAGGTTTCGGTGTATGCCTTCAGCAGCCGGTTCCAGCCCTCGTCGCCCGCGGCGTGGCGGAGGTTGAACTCGAACTGCGACTCCCAGGTGGGTCCTGGGATTTGCTCCTTGTCGCAGGTTCCGACCAGGAGGTCGACGTCGTCGCCTATCAGGTCGAGCGGATGCCTCGACAGCACCACGTGATCGATGAGCGGATGGAAGGGCGCCGATCGGGGGTCGGCGTCGTCGGCCCGCTGGTGGACCCGGGTCGCGGCGGCGAGCAGATCCGGTGCGGGCACATCGATCAGTTTCGCCGCGTCGTTCTCGCCGAGTCCCACGGCACGCAGGACCGCTGTGGTGGTGTAGTCCTTGCCTTCGGGCATCACGGTTGGGCACGACCCTCCGCTCTGCACGATGGCCCGGCGGAACAGACCTTTGGCGGCCGGGGTACCCAGCAGGATGCCGATCGACATGCCGCCCGCGGACTCGCCCATGACCGTGACGTTGTCCGGGTCTCCGCCGAAGGCCGTGATGTTGTCCCGCACCCAGCGCAGCGCGGCGATCTGGTCGAGCAGCCCGAGGTTGCCCGACCCCGGCCGATCCGGCTGGTAGAGGTAGCCGAAGGTGTTGACCCGGTAGTTGACCGTGACGAACACGACGTCCTGTCGCCGCGGGTAGACCGCGCCGTCGTACTGGCTGCCCGCACCACTCATGAAACCGCCGCCGGTGATCCACACGATGACCGGTCGCCTGCCGTCGGTCGACCTGGAATAGACGTTGAGGAACAAGCAGTCCTCGGCTTGGGGCAGCGCCGCAGGACTGCGCCCGGACTTGGCAGCCTGGAACGGTTCCGGCCCGAACTCGGTCGCGTCGCGGATGCCGTCCCAACGCCGCGCCGGCCGTGGCGGAGCGAAACGATATTCCCCGGTCGGCGCTTCGGCGAACCTGACGCCCTTCCAGACAATCACCTCACCATCCCGGACCCCGCGCACCGCGCCTTGACCCGTGGTGGCGACCACCGGATCCGGGGCGGCCGAAGCGGCTTGACGGCCGGAGAAACCGAAGGCGGCCACACCCACGCCACCCAGCTTCAGCGCCTTCCTACGGCTGAATTCCATACGGTTACACCCTTCCCTCCGATAGGTTCGTATGCGCCGGTCAGCACAGAAACCCAACAGCTCACATCTCGCATCGCCGAGGCGCGAAATACGGCCGGGTAGCGAGCTAGCCGCAACATTGACCCGGAAATCCAGGCAGCGGCTGTGCAGCCCTGAAAACAAGCTGTGAATGCCCACCGCCCGGCCCGGTCGCGGTGGTGACGCCGAGGGCGATGTCAGCAGCATGCAGCACTCGTCCGCCTCGGAGGCGCTCGCATGTGCGACCGCACCGCGGTCTGGCAGTTCAGCGCCGGTGCGTGGGACCGTTCAGTCGTCGTCCTTGGTGAGCTCGGCGGTCACCAGGTCGGCCAGTTCGTTGGCTTCGGGACTGTCCGGTGCCCCGGGTAGTTCGACGGTATGGCCAAGGAGCGGCACGGTCGCCGGGCCTTCGTGTGCGGGCACGGATCGAAGCCGAGTCGGGATGGGCAGCCCGTGGTGTTCGAGACGCTGCAGGCGGCTTGGTCCAGCAACCGCCGTGTTCCGGGTGGGGTATCGGGGTGCAGCAGGTTCGCCAGGCACCGGTAGGCCAGTTCAGTCCCGGCGGCGGGCCATCGGCTGGACGCCGACGGTGCCGCCGCGGCGGCGAGCGCGTTGCGGTACTCGGGCAGCCGGGTCCGCAGGAAATCGCGCACAGCGTGGCCGACCTCGATCTGCGCTGACCGTGTCGGCAGCAACTCCCCGAAGAATCCTGACCCGTCCGCATTGAATTCCTGGCCGCGCAGCACGACGTGTGCCAGATTCGCGTCATGGACGCACCAGCCACCCAGGACAGCCGGATTACACCAGTACCGTCGCGGCGGCGAAGGTCCTCAAGGTAAGCGAGTGGGTCCCGCCGGTACCAGAGCCGGTTCCGGCAGGGCTGGTTCAGCACAAGGCCTTCCCGTGGGGCGTGGTCGAGCAAACCAGTAAGCGTCAGCAATAATCTGAAAGGGGCAACAGGCCATTGTCGGCTTTTTCTGCGGCATGCAAAAGTGCGGAGGGTGTCACCGGTCGCGCGCTCGGCGAAGCCGATGTACTGCTCGATGAGCCATCAGTTGGGGCGGCAGGTTATCGCCTGCGGTCGCTGCTGACCTGCGAAGCCAGCGGATCCGTTTCGAACACTGGGCTTACTTGTGTTGTCAGTGTTGTCGTCGCGGGACTTCGTGGTGATTACCGTCCATTTGAGACTGGGTTTCAGGAGTTCACAGGTCGATGTCGGCGCGCCCGCGTGCCCGTGAACCGCGGGGGGTGAGCATGTCGTCCTCGCACTCGAGAACAACAGCTCGGACGGGACTGTCTCGATAACGTGGGGGTGCTGTGGGAGGTGCTGGTGAGTTCGTGGATCTGCCGGTGGAGGTCGTGCTGCAGGTGATCGCGGGTCAGATGGGTGATGGCGAGGTGGCTTCCGGGTGCGGTGCCAGCGCGGCGGTGTAGCCGGCGAGTAGCGCGGCGATGTGTTGTCGTCGGGAGGTGGTGCAGGACGGCGACCCTGCGAGACGTCACGACGGGGCGGCCCTGACGGTCAGGGGGCTTGCTGGGTGGTGGGGTCCGGGGCTCGGTTGCCGCGCATGCCGAGGTGTTCGGTGGGTACTCGGTAGGTTTCGCGGCCGCTGCCGACGGCGGCGATGTTGACGGCGCAGAGTGCCGCGGTGAACACGCCGACGCCGATCCAGCCGCCCGCGCCGGTGCCGGCGATGGCGGCGGCGATGGTGGGCGCGAAGCCCGCGATGGCGAAGCCGATCTGCGTGCCGATCGCCATCCCGGACAGCCGGACTTCGGCGGTGAACATCTCGCCGTAGTACGCGGGCCAGATGCCGTTGGTGGCGCTGTAGACGACGCCGAAGAGGGCGATGCCGACGAGGAAGATCAGCGGGTAGCTGCCCGCCGATATGGCGGCGAGATAGCCGAACATCAGCGCGGCGCATCCGGCCGAGCCGGCGACGAAGACGGGTTTGCGCCCGACCCGGTCGGCGAGTGCGGCGAAAAGGGGGAGTGCGACCAGTGCGGCGGCGTTGGCGAGCACGCCGACCCACAGCATGGCCGACCGGTCGAGTTCGACCGTGTTCACCGCGTAGCTCAGCGCGTAGACGCTGAAGATGGTGCTCACCGAGGCGATGGTGGAGGCCAGCACGACGCGTAGGACGTCGCGCCAGTGCTCGCGGAACAGCACGGCGACCGGGAAGCGGGCCGTGCCGCCGGTGGCGACTTGGCGTTCAAACACCGGTGTTTCCTCGAGCCTGCGCCGGATGACGTAGCCGATCACGACGACGAGGAAGCTGGCCCAGAACGGAACCCGCCAGCCCCAGGAGAGCAGTGCCTGCTCGGGAAGCGCGGCCACCGGCAGGAACACCGCGGTGGCCAGGATCTGGCCGGCCTGGGTGCCGCTGAGCGTGAAGCTCGTGTAGTACGCGCGACGGTGCGGCGGGGCGTGTTCGAGGGTCATCGCATTCGCGCCCGCTTGCTCGCCGGCCGCGGACAGGCCCTGGAGCAGGCGCAACACCACCAGCAGAATGGGCGCGAGGACGCCGGCTTGGTGGTACGTGGGTAGGCAGCCAACGGCGAACGTTGCCGCGCCCATCAGCAGCAGCGTGAAGACCAGCACTTTTTTGCGGCCCGAGCGGTCGCCGACGTGGCCGAGCAGGAACGCGCCTATCGGCCGGGCCACATAGCCGACGCCGAAGGTGGCCACGGCTAGCAACGTGCCGGTGGCCGGATCGGACGCGGGGAAGAAGACCTTGTTGAACACCAGCGCCGCGGCGGTGCCGTAGATGAAGAAGTCGTAGTACTCCAGGGCGCTGCCGATCCAGGCGGCGATCGCGGCCTGCCGGGGCTTGCCAGCCGGATGCGTGCTCACCGGGTTTGGGGTCACAGTGGCGCTCCTCTGCCGGGCGACGGTGCCGAACAGTCGAAGGTACGAACTAGATAGTTAATTAGAGAGCCTGCTGTGGTCCGGTTCACTTGTCAAGGGTGTACTCAGCGGGCGGTCAGCTGGGCCAGCACGAGATCGCCGAGCATGGTGCGGTAGTGGGCGCGCAGCGCGGGGTCGAGCATGTCCCGCTTGAAGATCGCGTTGAAGGTGTGTCGGTTGGCCGTGCGGAACACGCAGAAGGCACTGATCACCATGTGCACGTCGAGCGGATCGACGTCGTCGCGGAAGACGCCGGCCGCGCGGCCGCGGGCCAGGATTCTTGCCAGTACGTCCAGTGCGGGGTTGGCCAGGCCGGACAGCACGGAGGAGCGGGCGATGTGCTCGGCGTGGTGGATGTTCTCGATGCTGACCAGCCGCACGAAGTCCGGGTGCGACTCGTGGTGGTCGAAGGTCAGTCCGGCCAGCTGTCGGATCGCGTCCGCGGGGTCGAGACGCTCGACGTCGAGTTCCTGCTCGATGGTCCGGATGCCAGTGTAGGCGCGTTCCAGTACGGCGATGTAGAGCTGTTCCTTGTTGCCGAAGTAGTAGTAGAGCATCCGCTTGGTGGTGCTCGTCTTGGCGGCGATCTCGTCAACCCTGGCGCCCGCGTAGCCCTTGTCGGCGAACTCGGCGGTGGCGACGTCGAGGATGTCGGCGCGGGTGCGGTCGGGATCGCGGCCTCGGCCATCCGGCGCGGCCCCCGCGACCGGAGTCCGTGCTGGGGTGGCACCGGGAACCTGTGCGGCCAACGATTCGCCTCTCGTGACGGGGGACGTGTGCCGTCACTGTAGTCGGGGCCGTGGCCTGGGGCTCTGTCGTGCCGATCTAAGTAACTATCTGGTACGTTCATTACGTTCGCAGGCTGTGTGGAGGCGACGATGAACGATCCGGAGCTCCGCCTGGACATCGCGACGGTGTGCTTGTCCGGCACGCTCGACGACAAGCTGGCCGCCGCGGCGCGCGCCGGCTTCGACGGTGTGGAGATCTTCGAGAACGATCTGGTCGTCTCACCGCGGCGGCCTCGGGAGATCCGGGCGCGGTGCGCCGACCTCGGCCTTTCGATCGACCTGTACCAGCCGTTCCGCGACTTCGAGGCGGTGCCGCCGGAGGAGTTCGCGGCGAACCTGCGGCGGGCCGAGCGCAAGTTCGACGTGCTGGAGCAACTCGGCACCGACACCGTGCTGGTGTGCTCCTCGGTGTCACCGGACGCGGTGGACGACGACGATCTCGCCGCCGAGCAGCTGCACACGCTGGCGTCGCGGGCGGCCGAACGGGGTATCCGGATCGCGTACGAAGCGTTGGCGTGGGGACGCTTCGTCAACACGTTCGAGCATTCCTGGCGGATCGTCCGGCTGGCTGACCATCCCGCGCTGGGCCTGTGCCTGGACAGCTTCCACGTGCTCTCGCGCACCGACCAGATCGCCGGGATCCGGGTGATCCCCGGCGAGAAGATCTTCTTCCTCCAGCTCGCGGACGCTCCCCGGCTGCGGATGGACGTGCTGCAGTGGAGCAGGCACCACCGGCTGTTCCCCGGGCAGGGCGCCTTCGACCTGCCCGGGTTCCTCGGCGCGGTGGCGGCCACCGGATACCGCGGCCCGCTGTCACTGGAGGTGTTCAACGACGTCTTCCGGCAGTCCGACCCGGCGGGGACCGCGATCGACGCCATGCGCTCGCTGCTGCTCCTCCGGGAGGACACCGCGGCCAAGGGGTCGTCGAAGACCCGTGACCGGATGCGTGTCGCCGACCTGCCTGCCGCGCCACTTCCCGCCGGGTACGCGTTCGCCGAACTCGACGGCACCCCCGAGGCGGCCGGAATGCTCGCCGGTATGGGGTTTGTCCACAACGGACAGACGGACTCCGGGCAGGTTCAGCGGTGGCAGCAGGGTGACGCCAGGATCGTGGTGCGGGCCGCCGGTGCGGCCGATTCGGTGCGGATCGGCGCGCTGGGGGTGGCGACCCCCGACCCGCCGGTCGCGGCGCGGCGCGCCAAGCGGCTGCTCGCCCCGGTGCTGTCCGATAGGGACGATGAAGAGCCGGTGGTGGCCGCGCCGGACGGGGTCGCCATCGTCTTCTGCCGGCAGGACGGCGACCGGATGGCCGAGTTCACGTCCGCGGCCGTGCCGGAGAACCCTTGCGGTATCACCGGAATCGACCACATCAGCATGACCGAGCCATTCGACGACTTCGACCAGATCGCGCTGTTCTACCGGGCGGCGCTCGGCCTCGAGCCGGAACCGGAGACCGAGTTCGCCGCGCCCTTCGGCCTGATCCGCAGCCGTTCCGCGACCGACCTCGACCGGCGGGTCCGGATCGCCCTCAACGTGGTGGCGCTGCGCCGCGGCGGCTGGGCGCCGGCCGTGCCCGACCCCCAGCACATCGCCTTCACCTCCGACGATGCCGTCGCCAGCGCCAAGGCGATGAGCGCGCTCGGTGCGCCCCTGCTCGGCATTCCCGCCAACTACTACGACGATCTGGACGCGCGTTTCGCGCTGCCGCCCGAGCGGCTCGCCGGACTGCGCGAGCACTCGGTGCTCTACGACCGCGACGAGCACGGCGAATATCTCCACTTCTACACGCACATGCTGGGATCCCGCGTGTTCTTCGAAGTGGTTCAGCGCGTCGGCGGCTACGCCGGTTATGGCGTCGCCAACTCACCGGTGCGGATGGCCGCCCACCGGCAGGCCCGGCTGGTGGACCGGACTACCGCACCTCGCCCGGAGTGAGCACCAGTGCGTCGAAATGGCGCAACATCCGGCCGGTGTCCGGCTCGTGCCCGGTGAACAACCGGAACGCGTCGGCGGCCTGGAAGACCACCATGCCGCCACCGTCCAGCACCCGGCAGCCCCTGGCCCGCGCGGTCACCACGAGTTCGGTGTTCAGCGGCCGGTACACCACGTCGGCCACCCAGAGGTGCGGCAGGACCAGGTCCGCCGGCAGCGGCAGGCCCGGATAGGCGGCCATCCCGGTGGGCGTGGCGTGCACCAGGCCGTCCGCGGCGCGGAGCGCGCGGGACAGGGCGGTGTGGCCGTTGTCCATGCGCCCGGTCACGGCCCGGTCCGGACCGAAGCGATCGTGCAGTGCTGCGGTGAGTGTGTCGCCGCGGCCGTGATCTGTGTCGAAGACGTGGACGGTTCCGGCACCCATGGTCAGCAGGGCGTGTGCGGCCGCCGCCCCGGCCCCGCCGGCGCCGAGGAGGACCACCCTGTCGAGCGGGGCACCGGGCAGGCCCAGCGCGACATTGCGGGCGAAGCCGGAGAGGTCCGTGTTGTGCCCGGTCGCCTTGCCGTCGCTGAAGACCACCGTGTTGGCAGCCTGGAGTGCGGCGGCTTCGGGGGAGAGGTCGTCGAGGTGGCTCAGGACGACCTGCTTGCACGGATGCGTGATGTTGAGCCCGTTGTAGCCTGCCAGCCCGGCGGCGGCCACCAGATCACCGACCGCGGCGGCAGGCAGGCCGAGCACGGCGAGGTCGAGCGTGCGGTAGAGGCAGCGCAGCCCCAGCTCGTCGGCCTCGCGCTCGTGCAGGGCCGGGCTCAGCGACGTGCCGATCCCCGAGCCGACCAGTCCGACCAGGTACCGGTCCTCGTCCTGCGGTGCTGTCACGGCCGCGCCCCATCCGACGGTTATGAACGTACTAGATAGTTACTTATGCTAGCAGGACGACGAGCGGCCTTTCCGGCACCGGCAGCCAAGGGGCGAACTTAGAAGCCTTGTGGGTGGGTGGAAAGTCAGTGCGCCGGTGCCTGACCGGGTCACGTTCGGCGACAGCACGCAGAAGGTCATCTACAGCGCCCTGTCGCCGGGGGATCTGACCGACGAACAGGTAGGTGCAGGAGACGACCTCAGGGCAGTCTCGGCTGAGTCTTTGCACTCGCCCCTTTGATCGTGCACGCGCAACTGCATACCGGTGAAACCGATATCGACGAATTCCTGGATGGCGTCCTGGTGCGCCGAGCGATCCTGCTGGGCCGCGGGCAGTCGGCACGGCACCGCTGCCCGCGGTGGCCACTCCCGGCATGGCCGCTCACCGCCGCCGGGACATGCCGAAGACGGTTCGGCTTCGCCGACCCGCACACTTGGAGAGGCCGTCTACGCACGGGGCTGGCCTGAGGGTCCCGCGCTCCACGGGGGTCGCCGGCAACCCCGCGGCGCGCGGCTAGGCGGGTGCCAGGGTGTCTCTGGTGGCTGGTGTCCACAAAGGAGCGTCGGGTGAGTCGGCCGCGGCGAGGGCGGCGGTGAACTGGGTGAGCGCTGGCGGCCGTCGTGTGTTCTGACGGCCGTAACGTTCCGGCGGCGGGCATCGCAGGCGCTGCTGCGCAACCCGCTGGCCGACCCGGGCCTGCTCGGGGTCAACAACGGTGCCTCGGTGGTGGTCCTCGCCATCACCCTCGGTCTCGGCAGCCCGTCCGGCTACGTCTGGTTCGGCATCCTCGGGGCCGCGGCCGCGTCGGTGGTGGTGTACGTGATCGGCTTCGGGGCAGGCCGGGTTCAGCGGACCGGCACGTGCTCGCCGGCGTGGCCGTCACCGCCGTGCTGGGCGCGGTCACCACCGCGATTGCTGTTCATCGACCAGCAGGGCTTCGACCAGTTCCGCTTCTGGGCCGTCGGCTCGCTGGCCGGGCGGAACGCCATGGCACTGGGGAAGACCACCGGCCGGGCGCTGGGCGTGCGGACCGGCCAGGTCCGCGTGCTCACCGCGGCGGGCCCGATCTGGTGCGTCGGTCTCACGGTGCCGCACGTCGCCCGCATGATCGTCGGACCCGACCAGCGCTGGGTTCTGAGCTATTCCTTACTGCTGGCACCGATCCTGCTGATCAGCGCGGACGTGGTGGGCAGGGTGATCGCCCGGCCCGGTGAACTCGAGGTCGGCATCGTCACCGCCTTCCTCGGCGTGCCCGTGTTCCTGGCACTCCTGCGACGAAAGCGGGTGGCAGCCACGTGCTGCGCTCGCCGGCGGACCGGTGGTCGGTCCGCTGGGAAACCCGATCCGCGCTGGTGTGCGCGCTGCTGGCGGCGACGGTGCTCCGAAGTACGGGAGACGCTAGAGCGCGACATCAAGAAATTCAGAAGAAAGTTCAGGCCGATCGGATGGGTCCGGACCGTGCCTGACGGTTCGTACCTGATTACCGACAAGACAAGCCGTATCGACTACTCCACCGGCGCCGTGCGTTCGGCAGACACGCTCATGCCCGGGCATCTCTGGAAAATCCAGAACTGGGGCTACTGCGAACTCACCCTCACCGTGAACGCGGAGCGCAAAGTCGTGTATCGGCAGAATTCGAGAACCTACCCTGGTGATGCCGCTGGCTGGTGTCGCGCTTAAGCAGCCCGAAGAAGAGCGCGACCGTAAATCGGTCACGACCCACGCCCGGCAGCGGCTCGTACACCTGCCCATCGCGCACCATAGCCCACAACACATTCACCCGCCGTCGTGCCGGGGCCAGCATCGCCTGCTTATGCCGCTTCCCCTCTGCCCGTTTCCGCATCGCTTCGGACGTCGCAGGTTTCCACTGACCTGACCCGAATCTCGCGCCGTCGGCGCCAGGCCCGCGACTGCGGCAAGACGGTCCGGCGAGCCCCATCCGGTACCGGCCTGCCCGGCGCTGGACCGCCCCCAGCCCGACGAGTTGGTCCAGCAATCGGTGCGCGGTCGCCTTGTGCAGCCCGGCGCCGGCCCCCACCTGCGCAGGACCGGCCTCACCCAGCCGCGCGAGTTCCTCCAAAACCAGGAACGCGCCCTCGAGCACACCGCGCCCCACCGTCGGCTGTGCGGCAGCCGGTTCTTTCTGGCGTTCCATCAGACCCCTCCTCGGGCAGAACAGCCCCGCTCACTGTAGAGAGGCGTGCCTGCTCAACCAGATACCCCGCGCGTCTCGCTCATCGAGACAACCCCTACCCGATGTGCCGCCGACAAGACGATTCTCCTCGCTGCCGCATTCCGCGCGCCCGTGCGGGAATGCCACACAGGGAAGGGAAAGAAATGATCATGCGCAAGGATTCTCGCGTCAGGTGGGCACTGCCGGCGACGTTGCTGCTGGCAGCCGCCGTAGCCGGACCGGCGATCGCGTCGGCGGACAGCAGCGGAGCGCCGGCCCAGACGAGCACCGCAGCGACGTTTGCCCAGACGCAGTGCCGGGGCGGGGTGACCGACGGTGCGCTGTTCAACTGGTACGGGGCACCGGTCGTCGCCGGGCAGGCGGTCGTCACGTCCGCGGCCGAAGCCAACCTGCCCAGCGGTGGCGGGGAATTCATCGGCGATGCACACGTCTACACCGAAAGCGTCGCGGTGGTGGACAACGCTGTCCTGGCCCGGGTGCACACCGGATGGGGCCTGCCGCTCAACGTCTGCGTCCACTACGTCGGCTAGCAGCGAACCCATGTCAGATAAAAAAGGCAGCTGCCGGCTGACATGAAAAGCTCCGCTGGCGGACAGATCGGCTCCCCGCATTGACAGGTAGCCAGCCTTTTGGCCGGTCTGTGGCTGCGCTGGGCACGCCCAGCGCAGCCACAGTGCGGTTTCGCCGCTTGTCAACGGTGTGTGTCGTCGTGGTGGCTGCGGCGGCGACGGTGGTCGAGGCGAAGGCGCGGGGGCTGGCGTTGACCGGCCCGGACGGCTTGCTGAAGTTGTTCACCAAGAATGTGTTGGAAGCGGCGTTGAACGAGGAAATGATTGAGCATAACGCGGCTGGCGAAGTCGAAGTCAACGTGCCACGGGATCGGGAGAGCACGGTCGAGCCGCAGATCGTGAAGAAGCGGCAGCGGCGGCTCACCGAGGTGGATGAGATTGTCCCGTCGTTGTATGCGAAGGGCATGACGACCGGAGAGATTTCGGCGCGTTTCGCTGAGATTTATGGTGCCGTGGTGTCGAAGGAGACGATTTCGCGGATCGTCGACAAGGTCGTTGCGGAGATGCACGAGTGGGTAAACCGCCCACTCGACGGGATCTACGTGGCTGTGCCGACGCAGACGAGCCCGCGCCGTGCCCGCAGTTCCCGCGTGGAGAACCCGGCGTCCCGCGCGGCCATGCGGCCGTTCACCGCGGCGGACTGGGCCGCCCTGCCCCAGTCCGCCGGGTCCAGGACCCGCAGCCGCTCGCCCGGTTCGAACCCGGTCACCTCGCACCCGAAGGTGTGGGCGAACCCGGCCAGTCCTTGCGCGACACTGCACACCACCCCCGCACCGGTCACCACGACCTGTGGCGTCATCCCGGCTCGCCGGTCATGTCCGGCCGGCACCGGCCGCGCTCAGGGCTTCGGCCAGCACCTCGCGGACCGCGGCCAGGCTGACCATGCGAGCCGCCATCTCGTCTTCGACCACGACCCCGTACTCCGCCTCCACGGCCGCCTGTATCTCGATCAGCGTGATCGAGGCCAGGCCGTGGTCGTCGTGGAACAGGCTGGTCTCGCCCAGTTCCCTCGGCGGATGGGTGCCGCAACCAGGGGCAGGGCAGCTAGTCGGCTCGACTTTCTCGGTACGTCGAACATCCGTTCATCAGAGGTGCACGCTCGATGCGGTGCGAGCGGACGAGACCGGGCCTCCCCGTCGAGCATGCGAGGGCGATCATGGTGCCCGAGGATTGCCCTTCGGAACCTTTTCTGTGATGCCGGAGCGCGAGTAAGCAGGTGTTGTTACGCATGCGGTCCTGCGTGGAACGGAGACCATCGTGCATATACAGGATCAGCCGGAGCGACAGCAGCCCGCGGATGGGAGTCGCCAGCACCGTGCCGGGTCGGCGGGTAACACCCGCGCGGCGGGGTTGGCGGCTCCGTATCCGGAGCACCTGTCACCGGACATGTTGCTGGCGCTGCAACGCAGCATCGGCAACGCCGCGTTGGCTGGGTTTGCGGCCGGCCGGCGCGGCCAGCACGCTCCCGCCGATGCCGATCAGCGCCCCGTCCAACGATCAGCGGTGCACGACGTGCTCCGCTCTCCGGGACACCCGTTGGATGGTCCGACCCGAAGCGAGATGGAGGCCAGGCTCGGGGCGGACTTCGCCGATGTCCGGCTGCACACCGATACCGCCGCGGGGCATTCGGCGACCGAACTCGGCGCGCGTGCCTACACCGCGGGCGAGCACGTGGTCATCGGTCCCGGCGGCGGTGACCGGCACACCCTTGCCCACGAGCTGACCCACGTCATCCAGCAGCGCAGCGGCCCGGTCGCGGGCACGCCGACAGACGACGGGTTCGCGATGTCCGATCCCGGTGACGCCTACGAGCGTGCGGCGGAGGCCAATGCGCGGCGCGTGATGACGGGCGGTGCGCCCGAGGTGCACCACGATGTCGGCGATCGGCACACCGGGCACGCGCACCAACCCGTGCAGCGGATGCCGCTGGCCCAGTTCCAGCAGCAGGTCGGCGCGCTGGCGAACGACGTGGACTTCATCACCTTCGTCGAGATCCGACGCGGGCGGGAGGACCCGGCCGCGGTCGTCGCCGACTCCGCGTCGGGCTCCCAGGCAAGGCTGGAACAGCTCGTGCGGGATGTGACGCCGGAGTCGGTGACCCAGTACATGAACGACTACCAGGGGATGGCCGCGGGCACTCGGCAGCAGCCGCGGAACATCAGCAGGCCCATGGTGGTCGGGCTGGAGATGGAGATGCGCAACGCGGTGCTCCAGCTCGAGGAAGGGATGGCCAACGGTGAGGAACTCGCCCGCACGCCCGTCACCACGGAGGTCGGCCCGCCGGTGATGAAGCTGGTTGTCGAGGGCATGGAACCCGGTGACCCCGGGATGGAGCTCGTCTACGGGCCCCTCGCGCCGGACGAGTACAAAAGTCCCGCGCTCATCAGTGCCAGGAACAAGCTCAAGACCGCCATCCGCCGTGCGGGCACCATGGCGCAGCTCGTCACCGTCTACAACAAGTCGCTGCAAACTAGCGAGCAGCGGTACCGGCTGGTGCCGGGCCCGCACCAGCAGTGGCGCAAGAAGGCGACGCCCACGCCGAGGATCGGCACCCAGACCAATGTCTCGACCCCGTACTCCAAGGTCGGGCGGACGAACAACAGGCCGGAACAGGATTTCGGGGCGTTCTTCGAGTCGAACTCGCAGCGCAGGGTGCATGACGCGGCCAGGACGCAGGCAGCCGCCCTGGTCACGAAGATCGCCGCGCACTGGAACGCGAACTACCAGAACCTGGGTCAGCTGGCGCCCGGCATCAACCTGGGCCCGATGCTCACCCACCTGCTGTACCAGGAGGCGATGTACGCCAACCACCAGTTCGACCGGAACGTGATCGGCCACGACGACAAGCACGCCTTCCACGTGCTGTTGAAGCTCAGCCCGCAGGACGTGGCGATGGGGCTTATCACCGACGACGAGGCGAAGCTGCTGCTCGCCTGGCTGGCCGACAACAAAGCGAAGCCCATCGCCGCCGCAGTGCTGGACACGTTCAAGGCGTTCAACAAGCCGTACGCGAAGGTGACCGTGGAATCCGACGCCATCTACCAGTACATGGTCGACGTGCTCGTCGCCAGGCTATTGGCCGATCAGCAACTGCTGGGGGAGGCCAATGACGAGGACCGCACATCGGCCGTCTTCGGCAACGCCAGGCAGGTCGCCGACGTCACCCATTTTCACCCCCGGCCCAGCAACCGCAGGCCGATCAACGTCTCCGGCAACAAGTACTTCATGGTCGTCGAACAACGCTCCATGGTGCACGCCGTCAACTCCAACGCCGAGTCGAACCCCCGGTTGTCAGTGGAGCAGATGAAGAACCTGCAGAAGCCGACCACCTGACTCTCGGCCCGCAAGGCTTCCGCGGTCTGCGGGCGCTACGGGATCTCGCGGAAGGCCGACACGCATACGGGCTGTTACCGCGCTGGGGAGTGGATGGGGCTGGAGCGGCGGTCGAGGTGGCCGACGAACTGGCCGCACCAAACGACGCTCGAGGTTGTGGCCGTGGTGGTGGAGATCTGCCTTCCCCGTCCCCCGGTGGATGTCCGGAGATCCGCGCTGACCTTGGTTCACATTGAGTTGGCCACTGCTCGGCGGCCGGTGCCGGTTGGTTTGAAACCGAGGTCACAGCGAACGGCACGGATGGCGGTACCGGCGGCCATTGGGGTTAACCAATCGGAGTGGTCGCGGAATCCGGCCGGTATCCGTGGTGACGGATCTGTGGGGAACGTCACCCCGGGGTTTCCCTGTCCGGCGGTGTCTCGTTGAACAGCGGTCGAGCCGGGTCAAGGCGGTCCACTGTGGACGAGCGTCCCTGCTGGGGTCCACTGTGGACCGGGTAGGGGGTTGCGGTCCGTGGTTGGGCTGGATGGAGTAGCGGGGATGGTCGAGCGGGCGACGTCGCTCATTTACTGGCTACTTGGAGTAATTGTATGGCTGAAGCCGACAATCACCCTTTGTCACTCTTCTGTTATCGCCTCGTGCTGATTTAGTGTGCCTCGTGTAGCTGCCAGTGCTGGAAAGTCTTGTAACAACGCCGGATGGGTGGCCGATACCACGGCGAGTACTGCGAGGCTGACTACTCAGCGTATAGCTCGACCGGTTACTCAGGGAAACTATCGGGAGGTCAGATGGAAGACTCGGTGCGGCCACCGACACCTGCGACCCGCGCGCTTCCACACCTCGACCTCAGCATCGCGCCACCGAAGCAGCACCGCGTGCCGGTATCGGAACCCGAACGGCGTACGCACTCGGACGCTTGGGAAGGCCGGTACCGCGGCTGGGTCATCGCCGGTGACCTGACCGCCACCGTGCTCGCCATCGTGGTGGCCGGCCTGGTGATCGACCGTCCCGGCGACGGGCACCTGCTCGCCATCGGCACCGCCGTCGCGGTGCTCTGCGCGCTGCCGGGCAGCCGGGCCTGGAGTCAGAACGTGCTCGGCGAAGGCGCCGAGGAGTACCGCCGGCTCGGCCGCGGGTTCGCCGCCGCGGCGGTACTGATCGGACTGGTCGGCCTGCTGGTCGGCGAACTCGCCGTGCAGCCGTGGGTCTTCGTGGTGGTGCCGGCCGTCGCGGCACTCGCCTTCCCGCAGCGCTACCTGATGCGCCAGGTCCTGCACCGGGCCCGCCGCCACGGCAAGTGCCTGCTGCCGGTGCTGGCCGCGGGCAGTCCGGACACCGTGGCCGACCTGATCGCCCGCACCAGGCTGGAGTCCCACGTCGGCTGGCGGGTGGAGGCGGTGTGCACCGGCTCCGGGCGCAAGGGAGAGGTCGACGGGGTGCCGGTGGTCGGCCGCCTCGACGATCTCGCCGACCAGGTGCGGCGCGGCGGTTATCGCGTGGTCGCGGTCACCGCGGACCAGTACTGGACTCCCCGCCGGCTCCAGCAGCTGGCCTGGGACCTGGAGGGCACCTCGGCCGAGATGGTGGTGGCGCCGGTGCTGATGGAGGTCGCCGGGCCGCGGCTGAACGTCTCCGGGGTGTTCGGCATGCCGCTGTTGCGGGTGGCCGCTCCCGCCTTCACCGGCGGCAGGCGCCTGGTCAAAGAGGTGGTCGACCGGGTGCTTTCCGCGCTGCTGCTCACCTTGCTCTCCCCGTTGCTGCTGGTGATCGCGCTCGCCGTCAAGTTCGGTGACCGCGGCCCGGTCATCTACCGGCAGCGCCGGGTCGGCCGCGACGGTGCCATCTTCACCATGCTCAAGTTCCGCACCATGGTCACCGACGCCGAATCCGTGCGCTCCGGCCTGCTGGCCGACAACGACGGTTCGGGCCCGTTGTTCAAGCTGCGCAAGGATCCCCGGATCACCAAGGTCGGCTCGATCCTGCGCCGCTACTCGATGGACGAGCTCCCGCAGCTGTTCAACGTGCTCGGTGGCCGGATGTCGCTGGTCGGGCCGCGGCCGCCGCTGCCGGAGGAAACCGAGACCTACGAACGCGACGCGCGCCGCAAACTGCTGGTGAAGCCGGGGCTGACCGGCCTGTGGCAGGTCAGCGGCCGCAGCGACCTCACCTGGGCGGAGAGCGTCCGGCTGGACCTGCGGTACGTGGAGAACTGGTCACTGGCGATGGACCTGGTGATCATGTGGAAGACGGTGCGCGCCGTGGTCAGCGGCCAGGGCGCTTACTGAGCTCGGTCATCATCGCGACGATCTCGCCGCGGTAGCGCTCCGGCGCGAAGTCCCGCTCGGCCCGTTCCTTCGCGGCCCGTGCGCGCTCGATCGCGGCGGGCCAGTCGTCCACCAGCGCGGTGATCGCCTCGGCCAGTGCCGCCGGGTCGTCCGCGGGGACCACCGAGCCACACTGTCCATTTTGGACCGTCTCGGGCAGTCCCTGCGCGTCGGTGACCACCACCGGCACTCCGGCCAACTGCGCCTCCACCGACGTGTTGCCGAAGGGCTCCACTCTGGACGGTACGACGGCGATGTCCGCGTCGTGGTAGGCGTCCCAGACGTCGGTGCGGAAGCCGTTGAGCCGCACCGACCCGGCGAGGCCGGCCGCGGAGATCCTGGCGCGGAGCTCGTCTTCGAACCACTCGTAACCGGGGAACACCGAGCCGACCACGTCCAGCACGGCCTTGCGCCCGGCGCGGTTGAGCGCCAGCACCGCCTCCACCGCGGTGTCGGTGCCCTTGCGCGGGGAGACCCGGCCGACCAGCACCAGGCGGATCGGGTCGCCGGCCGAGGCGCGCCGCCGTGGTGGCGAACCGGGCCCCGGCACGCCGTTGTACACCAGCCGGGTGCGGCCGGAGAGCCTCGGCAGCGTGCCGGCGAGTACCGCGCCGGTCGCTTCGCTGTTCACCACCACGGAATCGGCGGCCAGCAGGGGAGCGGCCAGGCCGATCCGGACCGGAGCCGGTACCGCGTCCTCCGCCTCGTGCACATGGGCCAGTACGCGCCGGCGGGTCAGCCGGGCCAGCAACAGCCAGGCCGGCATGGTCACCGTGTTCACGTACACCACGGACGGCCGCTCGGTGCGTAGCAGCCGCAGCATCGGCGGTACCGAGCGGACGGCGTCGGCCAGCAGCCTGGCGAACCCGGCCGGGCGCAGCGCGGCCTTGCGCAGCACCGGGGTCGGGCAGAGCACCACCCGCGCGCCGTGCTCGGTCAGCAGCCCGGTGAGCGGCCCGTCCTGGGGCAGCGTGGCGACCACCCGCCAGCCCGCACCGGTCAGCGCGGCGACGGACTCGGCGAACACCCGGTCCGCCCCGTAGAGCCCGGACGAGGGATGCGCCATCAGCGCCAATGGGCTCAACGCGGTTCTCTTTCTTCAAGGCCCGCAACGGTTTGCTCGTCCTGCCGGCGCCGGGTCGTGACCGTCCAGGCGGCGAGTACGAACAGCCAGGTGCAGGACACCGTGGCCGGGGCGCCGAGGCCCTGGGTGAACATCGAGTTCGTGAACATGCCGGCGAGCAGGCCCAGCACCAGGATCCGGGTGACGAGCACCTCGGGCCGGACCCTGGACAGCTTCACCGCGGTGTAGCCGACCGTGCCGATCAACGCCAGCCAGGTCAGCACGCCGACCAGCCCGGTGTCCACCAGCAGGTTGATCACCGCGTTGTGCCCGCCGCCGAGGCCGGTGGACTCCAGGAAGACGCCGCGGGTCGCGGTGAGCCCGAACCCGTAGAGCGGATGCTGCCCGGCCAGTTCCAGCGCGTAGCCCCACAGCGTGGTCCGGAAGCTCAGGGTGGACAGCGCTTCGGCGCTCTCTCCGCGGGCGAAGAAGGACTCGATGGCGTCGGAGCTGGTCAGCGCCACCACGGTGAGCACCGCGGCCGCCACCACGCACAGCTCCACCTTGCGGCTGCCGCGCCAGCGCGTCCAGAGCAGCACCAGGATGCCTGCCACCGCGCCGACCACGGCGCCCCTGGTCTTGGTGGCGACCAGCCCGGCGAGGCAGATCAACAGCAGCAGCACGTACACCGGAATCGGCCAGTGCGGGCCGCCGCGGCGCAGCCCGTAGGTCAGCGTGTAACCGGTGAGCAGCACCACCGCGATGGCCAGTATCTCGCCGGCCTGCACCGGGTGGATGTAGAGCCAGGTGAACCGGTCGGGCTGGGTGCGCAGCCGGGGGAAGGGCACCAGCACCCCGAACACCACGGACAACGCGGCCAGTGCGGCGAACCCGTGCGCGATCCGATGTGGTGCGTCGGCGTCGGCGTGCCTGGCGATCGACCTGGCCAGCGCGAGGATCACCACGACCTGCCCGGCGCGTACCGCGGCCAAATCGAGATACGGCGAGTAGAGCGCCGAGCCAACCAGCACGAGCACGTAGGCGTAGAGCAGGTAGGTGATGGGTTCGGCCCGGCGGATCCGGGTCGACGGCCGGAACCGGAGGAAGAGGAAGGCGGCGACCAGCAGGTAGATGCCGATCTCGAGCAGCACGAACGGGTCCGCGTTGCCGGCCACCGCCTGGTCGTTGGCCCGCAGCCGGAACTTGTACTCGCTGGCCACGACCAGTGCGAGCACGCACAGCACCGGCCACCACTGCCGGACGGCGCGGCGGCGGACCGGATGGTCGGACGGAGCCGCACCGCCGGTCGGGTCGGCCGCTTGCTGGCTCATCGGACCCTTCGCTGGACTGGTTTCACCCGCACGCTCACCCGGTTGGCGGCGGCGGATGGATTAGCCGGATGCTACGAACGGTGTAACGAACATCCGACAAGTTGATATTACTATGCTGAGACTCGCGCCCCGGCCCCGACCACGCCCGCCAACCCGGCGACGGTCGTTAGTGGCCGGCGACGCGAGTATCTCATTTAACTCAGGAAGTCGACCGGTGGACGATGCGCATTTCGATGTTCGGCACGCGGGGTGTTCCCGCTCGTTACGGTGGTTTCGAAACCTGCGTCGAAGAGGTCGGCCGGCGGCTGGCCGAGCGGGGTCACGAGGTCACCGTGTACTGCCGGCTCGCCGAAACGGACACCGGGGACGCGGCGCCGCAGCAGGCCGAGCACCTCGGCATGCGCCTGGTGCATTTGCCCGCACTGCGCAAGAAAACCCTGGAAACGCTCAGTCACACGGCGTGGTCGGTCCGGCACGCGCTGTCCGCGCCGCCCGATGTCGCTTTCGTCTTCAACGCGGCGAACGCCCCGCTCCTGCCGCTGCTGCGCGCCCGGCGCATTCCGGTGGTGACCCATGTGGACGGTCTGGAGTGGAAACGGGCGAAGTGGAATGGCGCCGGCCAGCGTTACTACCGGCTCGCGGAAGCGCTGGCGGTACGGTGGTCGGACGCGCTCATAGCAGATGCGGTCGGCATTCAGGAATACTATTCGGAACGCTTTTCGGTCTCGACCGAATACATTCCCTACGGCGCGCCCATTCTCGGTGAGATCGGTGCCGACCAGCTACCGGAACTCGAGCTGGCCGCCCGGCGCTATCACCTGGTGGTGGCCCGCTTCGAGCCGGAGAACCACGTGCACCTCGCCATCCAGGGCTACCTGGAGAGCTCCGCGGAATGTCCGCTGGTGGTGGTCGGCGCGGCGCCCTACGCGGACGAGTACACGGCCAGGATCAAGCGGCTGGCTTCCGCGCACGAAGGGGTCCGGCTGCTCGGGTCGGTGTGGAACCAGGAACGGCTCGACCAGCTCTACGGCAACGCGCTCACCTACGTGCACGGCCACTCGGTCGGCGGCACCAACCCGTCCCTGCTGCGGGCGATGGGCGCCGCCGCGCCGACCTCGGCCTTCGACGTGAACTTCAACCGCGAGGTGCTCGGCGAGTTCGGCCGCTACTTCGGCGGCCCCGGAGACCTGGCGGCCCTGTTCGACGAGGCCGAAGCCCGGCCGGAGGAGACCCGGCTGCGGGGCTACGCACAGCTCGCTTCGCTCGACCGTTACGAATGGGACGCGGTCGCCGACTCCTACGAAGAGCTTGCGACCAGGACGGCCACCACCCGGAGACCGGCCAGGCGCCTCGCGCCGCTCCGGGGGTGGTGCCAGGCTCACGCGCTGACCACGTCCCCCGCTCGAAATCTCCGTCCCCCTCCCCGAAATCCCCACCGACAGAAGGAATTTTCATGTCTCGTGCCCGAAGGCGCGTTTCCGCCGCGACCGCGGTGCTGGCGGCCGCTTCGCTGACCGTCGTGCCGCTCTCGCCCGCCGCGCTGGCCGTGCCCGCGCTGGCCGCGGCACCGGCGCCGCAGGATCTGCCGACCACGATGACGGCCGGCGCGCTGCCGACCCCGCAGACCGATGGCATCGTGCTGTCCGTCGCCATCGTCGGCAACACGGTCTACGCGGGCGGCAAGTTCACCAAGGCACGCCCTGCCGGCGTCGCCGCCGGCGGTGCGGGCGAGGTGACCAGGAACAACCTGATGGCCTTCGACCTCACCACCGGCGAGCTGCTGCCCTGGGCCCCGGTGGTCACCGGCACGCCGTACAGCGGCAGCGATCCCGGCCCGTACTGCAAGGCATCCGGCAGCCAGTGGGTGTGCGACACGGTCTTCCGGATCAAGGCGTCGCCGGACGGCAAGAAGATCTACGCCGGTGGCGACTTCACCAAGATCGACGGCAAGTGGCGCACCAGGGTCGCCCGTTTCGACACCGCCACCGGCGCGCTCGACAGCGACTTCGCGCCGAGCCTGAACAGCCGGGTGCGCGCCATCTCGGTGACTGCCGACGCGGTGTACCTCGGCGGCGGATTCACCACCGTCAACGGCAGCACCCGCACCAGGCTGGCCGCGCTGGACGCCGCCGGCGCGCTCACGCCGTGGGCGCCGACCGCGGACCGCGAGGTCTTCGCGCTGCTGGCCGCCCCGGCACAGGGCCGGGTGGTCGTCGGCGGCGCCTTCGACCGGATCAACGGCGACACCCGGCCGTCGCTGACCGCGGTCGAGCTGGCCACCGGCGCGAACGCGCCTTGGCAGGTGCGGACCCCCGGCAGCGAGACGGTCACCGACATCGCCGGCGACGGCAAGGGCGCGGCCTACTTCGGTGCCTACGATTACGCGGGTGGGGACGTCCGGTTCGAGGGCAGGGGATCCGCCGACATCGCCACCGGCGCCACCCGCTGGTTCGACGGCTGCTACGGGGACACCCAGGCGGTGACCGTGTCCAACGGGGTGGTCTACGCGGCCTCGCACACGCACGACTGCTCGGCGATCGGGGCCGCCCCGGACAACGGCCCGATCGACTACTACCGGCTCACCGCGGAGACCGCGGACGCGGTCCGCAGCGCGCCGGCGACGGTGAACACGGTCCGCCGCGGCGACCCGATCCCGGAGCTGCTGACCTGGTTCCCGAACACCAACGGCGGACCGGCGGACAGCTCCTTCAAGAACGGCCCGTGGGCGATCGACGCGAACAGCCAGTACGTCGTGGTCGGCGGGGAGTTCACCGTGGTCAACGGGAAGCCGCAGCAGAGCCTGACCAGGTTCGCCGCCCGCGGGGTGCCGGGCGCGGTGCACAACGGCCCGCAGGTGCCGTTCCGCGCGCCGACCGTGTCGCGCGAGTTCGGCGTCACCGGCAGCCCGGTTATCAAGTGGACCGGTACCTGGGACGCGCAGAACCCCGAGCTCCGCTACGAGGTGATGCGGCTGGGCACGGCGGAACCGATCTACACCGAGACCAAGGCGTCGCGGCCGTGGAGCGTGCCGTCGTTCAGCTACGTCGACCGCGGCGCGACTTCGGGCACGTACTGGATTCGCGCGGTGGACGCTGACGGCGCGTCGATCGGTTCGCCGCAGGCCGGGATCTGAGCGCGGCGTGCGCGTTCCGGCATCCTGCCCGGCCTGTACCGGGCGTCTCGAGCCGTGGCTCAGCCTGCCCTCCGGTGAGCCCGCGGACCCTCGCCGCTATCCGTTGCTGCGCTGTGAAAGCTGCGCCGGTTCGGTGACCGGTGGCGAGCCGCCGGGGGAGGAGGCGTACGAGTCCGGCACCTACACCGCGCAGGCGCCGCGCGGCGCGAAGCTGGTGCGCGCCTTCCAGCGGCTGGTGGACGCGCAGCCGGTGGGCCTGCTGCGCCGGGCCGGGCTCGGCGAGGGCGCGCGGGTGCTGGACGTGGGTGCCGGCCCCGGCAGGCTGGTCGCGTCGCTGCGCCAGGCCGGCCTGGACGCGAGCGGGATCGAGCCGTCGGCGCGCAGCGCGGGCCGGGCGCGGGCGGCCGGGCTGCCGGTGGCCAAGGCGTCCATCGCGGAGCATCGGGACAAGGAGCTGGACGGCGCGGTGCTGTGGCACGTGCTCGAGCACCTCGACGACCCGCTGGACTCGCTGCGCGCCGTGGCGGGCTGGCTGCGGCCGGGTGGCGTGCTGCTGGTCGGGGTGCCCAACCCGGCTTCGCTGCAGGCCAGGATCGCGGGCACGGACTGGTTCCACTGGGATGTGCCGCGGCACCGGCTGCACCTGACTCCCGGCGGGCTGGCGGAACTGCTCGGCCGGGCCGGTTTCCGGCTGGAGCGTACGAGCCATTTCGTGCTGGAGCACAACCCGTTCTCCATGTGGATGGCCTTGCTGTCCCGGCTCGGGCTGCCGCCGGCCTACGTTTTCCAGCTGCTCAAGCGGAATGTGCCGGTGAAGGCGAGCGAGCTGGCGTTGCTCGGGCTGGCAGGTCCGCCGCTGCTGCCGGTCGCGATGGCGCTCGAATCCGCCGCGGCGGCGGCCCGCGGCGGCGGCACCGTCGCCGCGATCGCCCGGTTGACCTAGTTTCCGCAGGTCAGCGGTCGTGAGTGAAAAGTGTTGCCAGGGCAACACTTTTCACTCACGACGTCGGTAGGGCGCCGATGTCTACTTTGGAGCTGGCGCCGATGGCTGCTCGTACGTCGGCGGGGAGGGGACGGCCCGCGGCGACGCCGGGTGCGCCGGGCTTGAGGGTGTAATCGCCGCCGCCGGGGTTCCGGAACGGCGAGGTGCCCGCCGGTACCTCGATGCCGTGCTGCTCCTGCCCGGTGCCTGCGCGGAGTTCTCCCAGTGAAGCGAACTTCCGCGTCTTCCCGGCGCCGGACGACCAGGCGAGCGGGCCCTCGGCCAGGTATGCGTTCGCGTCGCTGAGCGCGATCATCGGCGGATTGCCGGCGGGGTCGTCCTTGTAGTCGCCCGCCTCGGTGACCGGCTGCCCGCCCGGCTGGGCGAAGTAGTTGTTCACCAGCTCGGTCCCCGCGGTGACCCAGGTCAGCCGGTTCTCCTCGCTGAAGGAGTCGAACGACGGGTCGCGCTCGTCGTTGTAGACGCCGAGGCTGAGCTTGTTCGCGGAGAACGTGTTGTTGTACACCCGGACGCCGTCCGAGCTGGAGATCTTCAGCCCGCGCTGGCCGTTGCCCACCATCAGGTTGGACGCCACCAGCGCGCGCGAGGAGACCTCGTAGTACAGCCCGTTCACCGAGTTCCCCTCGGCCACGTTGCGGATCACCGTGGCGTCGATGCAGCCGAGGTCGCACCACCAGCCGGTGGCCAGGTTGCCCGCGAACACGTTGTCCGCGACGAAGAGGTGCCGGCTTCGGGTGATCTTTGCGCCGGCCGAGCCGATCGCCTCGCCGCTGAGCGAGAACCGCTCGGCGTTGTTGGCGGAGAACGTGTTGTGCTCCAGCCTGAGCCCGTCGGCCCGGTTCGCGCTGAGCCCGGCGAGCCCGTTGCCGGTCAGCGTGCTGCCGCGCACCGACGCGCCGGGCTGGTATACCGCCAGCCCGGTGGACGCCGACCTGGCGAAGACGGTGTTCTCGACCACGACGCCGGGCGCGTTCACCACCACCATCGCCCCGCGCACCCCGTAGTTCTGGTTGCTGCCGTACTCCGCGACCCCGATGCCGCGCAGCACGCTGCCGGCCGCGCCCTCCTTGTCGAACTGCAGGAAGCGGTCCAGCGCGGTCGCCTCCACGGTCCGGCCGCCGGGGTCGTCGCCGATCACCAGCGCCTTGCCCGGCACGTCCACGAAGAAGGTGCCGGGCCGGACGTCGTCCTCGCTGCCGACCTGCCGCAGCGGCACCCCGTCGAGGAAGGCCATGTCCGGCTGGCCCGCCAGCGGATGCGCCGGGTCGATGATCTCCGGCAGGAAGCAGTTCCGGCACAACTGCGGATCCCAGCCGTCGTGCCGCCAGCGCGCACCGTCGCGGGTCCAGCCGGTGACCACCAGGCTGCCCTTGGCCCAGACCTGTTCGCCGGGATACGGCTGGATGGTGACCCGCTTGCGGACCATGCCCACGGTCTCCCGGTAGGTGCCGGCCCGGACGACGATGGTGGCGCCGCCGGGTGCGCGCTGGACCGCGGCGGTGATGCTGTGCAGGGGTGCCTTTTCGGTGCCGGCCGCCGAGTCGTTCCCGTTCTCCGCGACGAACAGGCTGTCCGCCGGCACCGGATAGCCGGTACCGGGCGGTGCGGGCGGCGGCCCGGCGGCCACCTCCGGAGCGGCCCCTGGAGCGGCGTTGTCGTGCTCGGCACCGCCGCTGTCCACCAGGCCCAGCACCAGCAGGCAGGCGAAGAACACGGCCAGCACGCCGTAACCGAGACCTCGGTGGCCACCGGGGCGCGGGCGGGGTCTGTCGGCGGGCATGGACGTTCTTCCTGGCCGGATCTTCAGGACGGCACCGAGATCAGCTTGCGCAGCGCCGTGCTGGAGGTGTGGATCGTGTACGGGAAGTAGACGACCCGCGCGCCCACCTCGGCGAGCTTGTGCTCGAGCCTGGCAGCACGCTCGGTGCCGCGCCAGTCGTCACCCTTGAACAGCACGTCGTAGTTGAGATTCGGCCACATTTCGAACTTGTCCAGATGCGGGTCCGGTACGGCCTCGTGCACGAAACGCAGGTTTCGCACGATCTCGATGCGCTCTTCGAGCGGGACGATCGGCAGCTTGCCCTTCGCCTTGAACACCACGTCGTCGGTCACCACACCGGCAACGAGCCAGTCGCACTCCTGGCTGGCCCGCTTGAGAATATTCAGATGTCCGATGTGGAACATGTCGTACGCCCCGGGGGCGTAACCGATGACGGGCATTCCTGTCCTTTCCTTGCCGAGCCGGTTCAGGAGTTTTCGGTGGCGGTTTTTTCAGGAGCGGAATCCAGGGCGGCCATCTCCCGGAACCATTTGACCAGTGCCAGCGCCAGGTAGCCGATATTGGCCGCGAACAGCACGGCGTAGCAGATGCTGAACAGCGGCTGCACGCCCAGCAGCAGGAACACCAGGCAGAGCAGGCCGTAGTCGATGGGCAGCACGGCCAGCGAGCGCAGCGTGGATGCGCGGGTGCCGGCGGGCAGGCTGCGGTCCACCCGGTGCTGGCGCCGGAGCTGGTCGCCGAGGATCAGGCCGAAGAAGGTGATCACCGCGACCACTTGGAATCCCACCGGTACCAGCAGATAGGCGCGGTCCAGATCGGAGAACCGGTAGTACGAGATCAGCACCGCCAGGTGCAGCGAGGCGATCTTCGCGCTGTCCACGATGTGGTCGAGCCATTCGCCCGAGGTGCTGCCGCCGCCGGTGAGCCTGGCCAGTTGCCCGTCCGCGGAATCCAGTGCGTAACCGAGCGCGAGTGCCGCCCCGACCACGATTCCGAGTAGTGGTGAAGGTCGGACCAGCGCGATTATCGCGATTCCGGAAAAGGTGAAAAGCGCGCTGACCGCCGTGACCTGGTTGGGTGTCATACCGAGCCGGTAGGCGGTCGCGGCCAGGTATTTGCCGGCCGGCCGGTTCACGAATCGGGAGTACGCCGGGGCGCCTCGCGCGCTTTTCTGCGCGGAGGGCAGTCTCCGCAGGGCGGCCGTGAAACCCGTGTCGGCCGGTCCTTCGGTCATTACGTCCACTTTCACGGGTCGGGGCAGGGGGTGACCGGGCGAATCTACCAAGGTGCCCGGGTGCTTCCCGTTCTGCAAGAGGCTGTTCGGTAAGGGGACAGCCGCGACGAGGGACAGGTTGCTTTCTTCGCGGTTACGGTTGGGTATCGGCGGCTCTCCGGCGGGAGCCGGTACCAAGCAATATCGCCGGAGATGGCTTGTGCGTAACATCGGCACGGCTTGCGGTGCAGACCACTTCCACTCCCGTTACTCTGCGTAAAATGATCGGACACTGAACGCATGGACGACCAGTCGTCGCCGAAGATCCTCGACGCCCTCTGGAGATACCGCTGGACCTCCCTCGCGGTCGTGCTGGCGGTCGTGCTGCTCAGCGTCGCGTCCGCGTTCGTGGTCGGCGACCAGGCCACCGCGCAGGCGCGGATCGTGCTGAAGACACCGGACAAGTCCGGGGCGGTCGGGGTGGACGCGGCCAGTGAGTCGGCGTTCGTCCGGTATGTCAACCAGCGCGCGCTTTTCGTGGTGTCCGACGGGGTGCTCAGCGAGGCGAGTGCCGGCCTCGGTGGCGTGCCCGTGGACACGCTGCGTGACCAGGTCAGCGCCAAGGCCTCGGAGAACGGCGAGTCGATCGTGGTCACCGTCGCGGCGGGCAGCCTGGACGAGTCGACCAGGATCGCCGAGACGGTCACCAAGGCATACCAGTCCGCTTCCCGCGCGGACGTGCAGGCCTCCGCGCAGCGCCTGCTCGAAACACTGGCCCAGCGCCGCCAGGACATCGTCGGCTCGGTGGCGGGTGGCGGGAACCAGGCGGCCGAGCCGAACACCACCGCGGCCGGCCAGACGCTGAGCGACCTGGACAAGCAGGCCACCCAGATCCGGGTGGCCGCCGACCAGTTCGGCGACGGTGTGTCCTTTGTGGACAAAGCGGTGCCGGCGGGCACCAGCTTGCTGATGACCATGCTCCGCGACGCGGCGATCGGGCTCGCGCTCGGCCTGCTGATCGCCGGCGGGGTGGCATGGGCGCGAGCCGACCGGGACCGCCGGGTGCGCGACACCGACGACCTCGCCGACTCGACCGGTGAGCCGGTGCTCGCCGAGATCGAGGCGCTGCCCGAGTCCGACGTGGCCGCGCTGCGCGAAGTGGGCAGCCCGCCGTTGTGGCCGTACCAGTTCGCCGCGGCCGGCCTGCGCACCTCGGTGGACCGCGGGGTGGTGGTGGTGACCGCCAGCGCGCCCGGCGACGGCAGCACCACCTCGATCCTGCAGATGGCCACCGCCGCCGCCCGCAGCGGCGCCAGGGTGCTGCTGGTGGACGCGGCGGCCCGTTCGCACGGGCTGTCCGACCTGCTCGGCCTGCGCTACGACCCGCACGGGCTGACCTCGATCGCGGTCGGCGCGATGCGCATCGACGAGTGCACCAGGGTGATCGACCTCGGCGACCGGGTCTACCTCTGGGCGATTCCGGCCGGGCAGTACCAGGAGGCCACCCTGGACCACTTCCGCTCCAGCCTGCTGCAGAAGGCGGTCGCGGCCATGCGCTCGGCCTACGACCTGGTGCTGGTGGACTGCCCGTCGCCGTCCATCGCGCCCGAGGTCACCCCGGTGATCCGGGAGTCCGACGGGGTCGTGGTGGTGGTCCGGCGCGACCGGGAGACCCGGTCGGTGCACCGGCTGCGCCAGCAGGTCCGGCTGCTCGGCGGCAGCATCATCGGCTACCTGTTCACCTTCGCCAGGCCGCAGCGGGACACCCCGCACCGGGCCGTGCTGCCGAGCGCGCTCCGGCGTTCCGAATAGCCCGCGGTGAGCAAGGCAGCGCGGCTGCGGCGGATGGCCGGGAAGCTCGGCGCACCGGTCATCTCACAGGGCCTCACCGCCGGCACCAGCCTGCTGCTGCAGGTCGTCGCGGCGCGCATGCTCGGGCTCACCGAGTACGGCGCCTTCGCCGTCTTCCTGGCCGTGCTGGTCAGTGCGACCGCGCTGTATACCGGCTATGTCGGGGACAGTCTCGCTGTGCTCGACCGGCGCGAGCGGCACACCAGGGCGGCGCTGTCGACCAGCGCGCTGATCGCGCTCGGGCTGTCGCTGGTGATCGGGATCGGCAGCTCGCTGGTGCTCCGGCCGGACGAGCCGGTGGTGGCGCTGCTCTATCCGGTGATGCTGATCGGCTGGCTGGTGGAGGAGACCTTCCGGCGGCTGCTGATCGCCAGGCAGGAGTTCTGGCGGCTGGTGGTCAACGACTTCGCTTACCTGCTCGGCACTTTCGTCGCGCTGGGGGCCTGGTACCTCTCCGCGCGGACGGTGACGCTGCCGATGATCTTCGGTGCGATGGGCGTCGGCACCGTCGCCGCCATCGTGACCGGGTTCGGCCAGCTGCCGCGGGCCGAACTGCGCCGGCTGCGGCCTGGCCTGGCCGGGATGCGCGAGGTCGCGTCCTTCGCGGGGTGGCGTTCGATGCACGCGACGCTGCGTCCCGCGGCGCTGCTCGCGTCGCGGCTGCTGGTGGCGAACCTGGTGTCGCTGACCGCGGTCGGGCTGCTGGAGGCGGGCCGGCTGGTGATCGCCCCGCTGCAGGTGGTGGTGAACGGCGCGGGCAGCTTCCTGCTCGCCGGGTTCGCCGCCGGTGAGCGCAACGGCGGCCGTGATGCCGGGAAGACGGCGGGCCGGGCGGCCTGGCTGCTGGCCGGGGTGACGCTGGTGGGCGGTGCCGGGCTTGCCCTGTTCGCCGGCCCGCTCGGCAGCCTGCTGGCCGGCCAGCAGGTGGACCGGCTGCTGGTCCTCGGCTGGGTGATCTACCTGGGCGTCTGGGCCGCCGGGCTGCCGTATGTCACCGAGGTGACGGCCAGGAAGCTGTCGCGCTCGGTGTTCTGGGTCCGGCTGGCCGACTCTGCGGCCGGGTTGGTGCTGGTGCTGGCCGCGCTGCTGGCCGGTGCCCCGGTCACCGCCGTGCCCTGGCTGATGGCGGCGGGCGGGCTGTACTCGGTGCTGCGGCTGCGGGCGCTGGCGGTGCGCACCAGGAAGCTGGCGCCGGGGCCAGCCGTGCAGTTGCGGACCGACCTGGAGGCGACCGTCCGCATCCCGCACGTGTGATCCACAAGATAGTTGAACGCGAAATCATCAAGCGCTCAACTACGTTGAATCGGTGAAAGGACCCCACGACCCAGGACGGTTTGCAGTGACTTCCACGACCTCCACCCTTTCCCTGACTGACACCCTCGCCCTCTCCCCGGACGCGCAGGACCAGCTGTTCCGCGCGGCCAGGACCGCGAACAGCTTCAGCGGCGAGCCGGTCACCGACGACCAGATCCGGGCGATCTACGACCTGGTGCGCTGGGCGCCGACCGCGATGAACACCCAGCCGTTGCGCGCGCTGGTGATCCGCTCCGACGAGATGCGCCGTCGGCTGCTGCCGCATCTGGCCGAGGGCAACCGGGCCAAGACCGAGACCGCGCCGGTCACCGTGGTGCTGGCCGCGGACACCGACTTCCACGAGCAGACGCCGAAGACCTTCCCGCACCGGCCGGAGGCCAAGGAGAACTTCAGCGAGCAGGGCCCGCGCGCGGAGTTCGCCAGGACGAACGCGCTGCTTCAGGTCGGCTACTTCATCATCGGGGTGCGCGCGGCCGGCCTCGCCGCCGGGCCGATGACCGGGTTCGACGCGGCCGGGGTGGACGGCGAGTTCTTCGCCGACCGGGCGTGGAAGTCGCTCGTCGTGGTCAACGTCGGCCAGCCGGGGGACAACCCGTGGTTCGACCGCCTTCCCCGCCTCGACTTCGAAGAGGTCGTCAAAACCGTCTGAGCAACCGTCTGAGACGAGCCGGCCCGCGGGGACCGAGATGGTCCCCGCGGGCCGCCGTGCTGGTGACGGCTAGCATCGACACGGTCAGTGCCGGATCGTGTCCCGAGGAGCCCATCGTGTCCCAGCAGTCGCCAACCGCAGTCGTGCCCGCCCCGCGCGTGGTGGTTACTGCGGGCACCACCGCGGGCGCGGCGGTGCGCGAGGCGGAACTGCCCGGCAAGGGCCCGGACGCGATCGTCGTGGTCCGCGACGGCGAAGGCAAGCTGCGCGACCTCACCTGGTCGCCGGAGCAGGACACCGAGGTGGAGCCGGTCGCGGCGAACACCGAGGACGGCCGCAGCGTGATCCGGCACTCCGCCGCGCACGTGCTCGCCCAGGCCGTGCAGCAGCAGTTCCCGGAGGCCAAGCTCGGCATCGGCCCACCGGTGCGGGACGGCTTCTACTACGACTTCGCGGTGGACACCCCGTTCACCCCGGAAGACCTGCAGGCGCTGGAAAAGCGCATGAAGCAGATCATCAAGGGCTCGCAGCAGTTCTCCCGTCGGGTGCTGGACTCGGTCGAGGCCGCGCGGGCGGAACTGGCCGCCGAGCCGTTCAAGCTGGAGCTGGTGGACCTCAAGTCGGAAAGCCCCGGTCTGGACACTGTGGACACTTCCGAGGTGATGGAGGTCGGCGCCGGCGAGCTGACCGTGTACGACAACCTCGACCCGCGCACCAAGGAGCGCGTGTGGAGCGACCTCTGCCGCGGCCCGCATGTGCCCACCACCAAGTACATCCCGGCCTTCAAGCTGACCAGGGTGGCCGCGGCGTACTGGCGCGGCAACGAGAACAACCAGCAGCTGCAACGGATCTACGGCACCGCGTGGGAGTCCACCGAGGCGCTGGACGCGCACCTGGAGATGATCGCCGAGGCGGAGCGGCGGGACCACCGCAAGCTGGGCGCGGAGCTGGACCTGTTCTCCTTCCCGGAGGAGATCGGCTCGGGCCTCCCGGTTTTCCACCCGAAAGGTGGAATCATCCGGCGAGAGCTGGAGAACTACTCGCGACGGCGGCACGAGGACGCCGGCTACGAGTTCGTCAACACCCCGCACATCAGCAAGGGCTCGCTGTTCGAGACCTCCGGGCACCTGCCGCACTACGCGGACAGCATGTTCCCGCCGATCCCGTTCGAAGGGGTCGACTACTACCTCAAAGCGATGAACTGCCCGATGCACCACCTGATCTACCGCTCGCGCGGGCGGTCCTACCGGGAGCTGCCGCTGCGGCTGTTCGAGTTCGGTGCGGTGTACCGGTACGAGAAGTCCGGAGTGGTGCACGGGCTGACCAGGGTGCGCGGGCTGACCATGGACGACTCGCACATCTACTGCACCAAGGAGCAGATGCAGGACGAGCTGCGGTCCCTGCTCGACTTCGTGCTCGAGCTGCTGCGCGACTACGGCCTGACCGACTTCTACCTCGAGCTCTCCACCCGTGACGACTCGCCGAAGTTCATCGGTGCGCCGGAAGAATGGGAGGAGGCGACCGAGACCCTGCGCACGGCCGCCGAGTCCTCCGGGCTCGAGCTCGTGCCGGATCCCGGCGGCGCGGCCTACTACGGGCCGAAGATCTCGGTGCAGGCCCGCGACGCGATCGGGCGCACCTGGCAGATGTCCACCATTCAGGTGGACTTCCAGCACCCGCGGCGGTTCGAGCTGGAGTACCAGGCCGCGGACGGCACCCGCAAGCAGCCGGCGGTGATCCACCGCGCGCTGTTCGGGTCCATCGAGCGGTTCTTCGGCGTGCTCACCGAGCACTACGCCGGCGCGTTCCCAGCCTGGCTCGCGCCGGTGCAGGTGGTTGGCATCCCGATCGCCGAGGACCACGTCGAGCATCTGCGCGGTGTGGAGAAAGCCTTGCACGCCAAGGGAATTCGCGTCGAGATCGACGCCGGTGACGATCGCATGCAGAAGAAGATCCGCACCCACACCACGCAGAAGGTGCCCTTCATGCTGCTGGCCGGCGCCAAGGACGTGGAGGCCGGTGCGGTGTCCTTCCGGTTCCGCGACGGCGGCCAGATCAACTCGGTGCCGGTGGACGCCGCGGTCGAAGCGATCGTCAACTGGGTGCAGCGGCGGGAGAACCGTTCGCCGAACGCCGAGACCCTCGGCGCGGTCCTGGCGTGACCGGCGGCCAGCGGGGAGAGCCGGAGCTCGTCGGCCAGGACGGTGTCGGCGTCCCGGACGCGTTGCAGCGCCTGTGGACCCCGCACCGGCTGGCGTACGTGCAGGGGGAGAACAAGGCCGACGGCGACCAGCCGCACGGCTGCCCGTTCTGCCGCCTGGTCGGCATGGACGACGAGCAGGCGCTCATCCTGGCCAGGGGCGAGCGCGTCTACGCGGTGCTGAACCTGTACCCGTACAACCCCGGTCACCTGATGGCGGTGCCGTACCGCCACGTCGCGGACTACACCGAGCTCACCGCCGAGGAGACCGTGGAGCTGGCCGAGTTCACCCAACGCGCGATGACCGTGGTGCGCGCGGTCTCCGGCGCGCACGGGTTCAACATCGGCATGAACCAGGGCGTGATCGCGGGCGCCGGCATCGCCGCGCACCTGCACCAGCACGTGGTGCCGAGATGGGGCGGTGACGCCAACTTCATGCCCGTGGTGGGGCACACGAAGGTGCTGCCCCAGTTGCTCGGGCAGACCCGCGAGCTGCTGGCCGGCGCCTGGCGCGAGTCCTGATTGAAGGCTCAACCCAGGGGTATCATGGGTGGCATGTCCGGAACCCGATGGCTCGACGAGCGCGAACAAGGAGTATGGCGCGAGTTCTCCGCGGCCTTCGGCATGCTCCGGGAGCATCTGGAAGGGCAGCTCCAGCGCGATTCGGGGATGCCGCACACCTACTACGAGATCCTGGTCGCGCTGTCCGAGGCGCCGCAGCGGATGCTGCGGATGAGCGAGCTCGCCGAGACGCTCCGGTCCTCGCGCAGCCGTCTCTCGCACGCCGTCGCGCGGCTGGAGGCCAACGACTGGGTACGACGCGAGGCTTGCCCGGCGGACAAGCGCGGGGCGTGGGCGCGGCTCACCGACGAGGGTTTCGCGGTACTGGAGGCGGCGGCGCCGGGGCACGTGGAAGCGGTGCGGCAGAGCCTTTTCGACGCGCTCACCCCGGAACAGGTGACCGCGCTCGGCGAGATCAGCTCGGCCATCCGGAACCAGCTCGCGCCGAGGTGCGCGGCCGCCGTCGCCGCCGAACAGGCCGAGCGGGATGCGGACCGGGTAGCCGGCTGACCGCATCCGGCGCGCCGGTGAGGGCTGCGCGGCGACCCTGTCGGAGCGGGTCGATAGGCTGCGCTAGCCAACCGTCCCCGCAGCTAGGTGCCTCGTAGAGCCGATGCTCAATATCTTCGCGCGCGCTTCCGTGTCCCGTGTCACCGATCCCATCGGTGTCGCGCTGGTCCGTGCCGGCCTGACGCCGAACGCGATGACCATCGCCGGCACCGCCGGCGCGATGATCTGTGCCCTGGTCTTCTTCCCGAACGGGTTCCTGCTCGCCGGTACCTTCACCGTGTGGGGCTTCGCGATGCTCGACCTGCTCGACGGCGCGATGGCGCGGGCGCGCGGGCACGGCACCCCGTTCGGCGCGGTGCTGGACGCCACCTGCGACCGGCTGGTGGACGGCGCGCTGTTCGCCGCCATCGCCTGGTGGTGCTTCGTCATCGACGACAACCACTTCGCGGCCGCGGGCGCGCTGACCTGCTTGGTGCTGGCCCAGGTGATCTCCTACGTCAAGGCCCGTGCCGAAGCCTCCGGGCTGGACGCGGACGGCGGCCTGATCGAGCGCGCCGAACGGCTGATCATCGCACTGGTCGGCACCGGCTTGCACGGTCTCGGCGTGCCCTACGCCGTGGACATCTCGCTGTCGCTGCTCGCCCTGCTGTCGCTGATCACCCTGTTGCAGCGGATGACGACGGTGGCCAGGTCCGCGCGAGAGGCGCGTCCGTGAGCGGCGCTGGCGCGTTCCCCGCCGCGGGGGCGCGATGAAACGCGGCGGCCACAAGATGAGCGACCTCGGCTACGCGGCGGGCTGGCGGCTGGTGCGGCGGCTGCCCGCGTCGGTGTCCAGCACCGCCTTCTCGCTGGGTGCGGACTTCGCGGTCCGCCGCAACGGCGGCGGTGTCCAACAGCTGCGGCGCAACCTGGCCAGGGTGGTGCCGCAGGCCGACGAGGCGGAGCTGGACGAGCTGCTGCGCCGGTCGATGCGGTCCTACGCCCGCTACTGGCAGGAGATGTTCCGGCTGCCGTCGATCGATCCGGCCGCGGTGCACGGCAAGGTGAGCGAGACGATCAGCGGGGTGGAGAACCTGGACGCCGCGCTGGCCGAGGGCAACGGCGCGGTGATGGTGCTGCCGCACTCCGGCAACTGGGACGCGGCCGGAATCTGGATGGTGCACTACGCCGGTTCCTTCACCACGGTCGTCGAACGGCTCCGGCCCGAATCCCTCTACGAGCGGTTCGTCGCCTTCCGCGAGTCGCTCGGCTTCGAGATCCTGCCCGCCAGCGGCGGGCTCGGCTCGTTCCGGGTGCTGCTGCAGCGGCTGCGGTCGAACAAGGTGGTCTGCCTCGTCGGCGACCGCGACCTGACCAGCGCAGGCATCCCGGTCACCTTCTTCGGCGAGCAGACCAAGATGCCCGGTGGCGCGGCCAGGCTGGCGGCCAGCACCGGCGCCGCGCTGCTGCCGGTGGGCAGCTGGTTCACCGAGGACGGATGGGGTATCCGTATTCATCCGCGGATCAGGGTCAACGCGCGGGAGGAGGTGCCGGCGGCGACGCAGGCGCTGGCCGATATCTTCGCCGGTGACATCGCCGCGCACCCGGCGGACTGGCACATGCTGCAGAAGTTCTGGCTGGCCGACCTCACCGGAGACGCGCGGGTTCCGCTGGGGGAGGCGGGGTAACCCATGAAGATCGGCATCGTCTGCCCGTATTCGTTCGACGTGCCGGGCGGCGTCCAGGGGCACGTGGTCGACCTGGCGAAGGCGTTGCTGGCCAGGGGACACCAGGTGTCCGTGCTGGCGCCCGCGGACGACACCGACGAGCTGCCGGAGTTCGTCCATCCGGCGGGCAAGGCGCTCGGCATCCCGTACAACGGCTCGGTCGCCCGCCTGCAGTTCGGCCCGGTGTCCTACGCCAGGGTGCGCCGCTGGCTGCGGGACAACCAGTTCGACGTGCTGCACCTGCACGAGCCGACCGCGCCGAGCCTGTCCATGCTGGCGCTGAAGGTGGCGGACGGGCCGATCGTGGCGACCTTCCACACCTCGACCCCGCGCTCGCGCACGCTGTCCGCGTTCCAGCCGGTGCTGCGCCCGCTGCTGGAGAAGATCACCGCGCGGATCGCGGTGTCCGAGCTGGCAAGGCGGGTACAGGTGGAGCACGCGGGCGGGGACGCGGTGGAGATCCCCAACGGCGTGGACGTGAACTTCTTCGCCGGTGCCGAGCCGCTCGAAGGGTATCCGCGCCCCGGTGGCACGGTCGGTTTCGTCGGCCGGTTCACCGAGCCGCGCAAGGGCATGGGCGTGCTGCTGGACGCGTTGCGCCGGCTGCTCCCGGAATTCGGTGAACTGCGCCTGCTGGTGGTCGGCAGGGGAGAGGCCGACGCGCTGGCCAGGATGGCCGGCCCGGAGCTGGCTGGCCACGTCGAGCTGCTGGGCCAGGCCGACGACCGGATGAAGGCGAAGGCCCTGCGCAGCGTGGACGTCTACTGCGCGCCGAACACCGGCGGCGAGAGCTTCGGCATGATCCTCACCGAGGCGATGGCCGCGGGCACCCCGGTGCTGGCCAGCGGGCTCGACTCGTTCCGGCGGGTGCTCGACGACGGCAGGGCCGGCCTGCTCACCCCGACCGGAGACGCCGGCGCGCTCGCCGGCGCACTGGGCGATTTGCTGCGCGATCCGGCCCGCCGGGCGGAACTTTCGGCCGCGGGGACCGGCCGGGTGGCGATGTACGACTGGCAGGTCGTGGCCACCCAGGTGCTGCGGGTGTACGAGACCGCGGTGGCGGCGGACCCGCGCCGGGTGAGCACCGAAGACGCCGAGGAAACGGTGCAGTGAACACCTTCGCCCTGATCGCCGCGCTCGTCGCGGTGCTGGTGGTGCTCATCGGCCTGTGGCTGCTGGCCACCGCGAACCGGCTGGACCGGCTGCACGTGCGCACCGACGCGGGCTGGGCGGCACTGGACGCGGCGCTGGCCCGCAGGGCGGTGGTGGCCAGGGCGGTCGCGGCGAGTGCGCCGCACGGCGGGGCCGGCCGGCTCACCGGCGCCGCGGAGGCCGCGGAGGCCGCGCCGAGATCCGAACGCGAGGCGGAGGAGAACGAGCTCACCCGGCTGCTCGCCGAGGTGGACCGGGACGCGCTGCCGGAGCGGCTGGCGCGCGAGCTGAACGACGCCGAGCACCGGGTGGTGATCGCGCGCCGGGTGCACAACGACGCGGTGCGGGACACCCTCTCCCTGCGCCGCCGGCGGCGGGCGCGCTATTTCAAGCTGGCCGGTACCGCGCCGCAGCCGGAGTACTTCGAGATCGCCGAACCGGAGCTGGATCCGCGGGAGGGCTGAGCGGGACGTGGCAGACTTGCCCGCCATGGCAGCGAATCCAGAATCCGCCTGCGAGGTCGCACACGGCACTGGGACACCAGGAACACCCCGGCCGCCGGCGCGCACGCTGGTAGCCGTGTTCGCGTCGCCGGTGTCCGGGTACCTCCTGCGCTACGCCGAAGACCTCGGCTACCACACGATCCTGGTCGAGCCGGACCCGGAGCGGTCGGCGGACGCGGTGCGGACGGTGCCCGCGCTCGACGACACCGCGGATCTGGTCGTCACCGACCACCACCGGCCCGAGCTCGGCCCGCTGCTGCGGGACGCGCTGGCCACCCCGGCCCGCTGGATCGGGGTGCTGGGCAACCCGCGGCATCCCGGCCCGCACGTCGACGCGCTGCTCGCGCTCGGCGTGCCGGCGGCCGAGATCGTCCGGGTGCACCGGCCGGTCGGGCTGAACATCGGTTCCCGCACCCCGCCGGAGATCGCGGTGGCCACCCTCGCCGGGCTGCTCGCCGACCGCAACGGCCGCCCCGGCGGCTTCGAGTTCTAGGAGCTGGTGGTCGCTCCTTCCGGCATCGGGTCGAAACGCGCGTGACGGCGGGTGAAGGTGGCCGTGCCCGAGGTCAGCGAACGCAGATCGATCGCGTAGCGGAGCAGCTCGGTGGCCGGCACCTCGGCCTTGATCACGCTCCGCCCCCCGCCGCCGGCCTCGGTGCCGAGCACCCGGCCGCGGCGGGAGGACAGGTCGCCGAGCACCGTGCCGAGGTGCTCGTCCGGCAGGTACACCGACACCTCCTCGAACGGTTCGAGCAGCGCCATCCGGCCCTGCGCGGCCGCATCCTTGAGTGCCAGTGAGCCCGCGGTCTGGAACGCGGCGTCCGAGGAGTCCACGCTGTGCGCCTTGCCGTCGACCAGGGTGACCCGGACGTCCACCACCGGATGGCCGTCCACGAGTCCCCGCGCGAGCTGCGCGCGGACCCCCTTCTCCACACTCGGGATGAACTGGTGCGGCACCGCGCCGCCGACCACCTTGTCCACGAACTCGAAACCAGCCCCCCGCTCCAGCGGCTGCACTTCGATGTCGCAGACCGCGTACTGGCCGTGCCCGCCGGATTGCTTGACGTGCCGCCCGTGTCCCCTCGCCGGACCGGCGAAGGTCTCCCGGAGGCTGATCCGCACCGGCTCGGTGTCCACGTCCGCGCCACCCGCCCGCAGCCGGGAGAGCACCACGTCCGCGTGCGCCTCGCCCATGCACCACAGCACCAGCTGGCTGGTCTCGGCGTTGCGCTCCAGCCGCAGTGTCGGGTCGCCGGCGACCAGTCGGGAAAGGTTGCGCGCCAACGCGTCCTCGTCGCTGCGGGTCTTCGCCACCACCGCCACCGGAAGCAGCGGCTCCGGCATCGTCCACGGTTTCATCAGCAGCGGGTCCTCCGGCGAGGACACCGTGTCCCCGGTTTCCGCCGAGCCGACCTTGGTCAGCGCGCAGAGGTCGCCCGCCACGCAGAACGGGACCTCCCGGAGGTTGGCGCCGAGCGGGGAGTACAGGTGCGCCACCCGTTCGTCCGCGTCGTGGTCCTCGTGCCCGCGTTCGGCGAGGCCGTGCCCGGACACGTGCACCGGCCGTTCCGGGCGCAGCGTCCCGGAGAACACCCGGACCAGCGAGACCCGGCCGACGTAGGAGTCCACCGCGGTGCGCACCACCTCGGCGGCCAGCGGCCCGTCCGGGTCCGCCCGCAGTTCCGCGTGCGGCGCGCCGTCGGGCTTGGTGACCGGCGGCAGCGGATGCTCCAGCGGTGACGGGAAAGCGCGCGCCATCCCGTCCAGCACCTCGATCAGGCCGACGCCGGTGCTCGCGCAGACCGGGATCAGCGGATGGAAGGAGCCCTTGGCGACCGCGGTCTCCAGATCGGCGATCAGGGTCTCCTCGGCGATTTCCTCACCGCCGAGGTAGCGGTCCATCAGGGTCTCGTCCTCGCTCTCCGCGATGATCCCCTCGATCAGCTCGTTGCGGGCCTCGGTCATCCGCTCCAGCTCGGCCGGATCGGGTTCGGTGACCGTCGGCGGCTGCCCGTCGGTGTAGTCGAAGAACCGGCGGGTGATCAGGCCGACCAGCCCGGTGCGAGGACCGCCCGACGGCAGGTAGAGCGGCAGCACCCCGGCCCCGAAAGCCTCCTGGCAGGCGGCGATCTCGGCTTCGGCGTCGGCCCTGGCGTGATCCAGCCTTGCCACCACCACGGCGCGCGGCATGCCCACCGCGGCGCACTCTTCCCACACCGCGACGGTCGCCGAGTCCACCCCCTCGGCCGCGCAGACCACGAACAGGGCGGCGTCCGCGGCCCGGAGCCCGGCCCTCAGCTCCCCGACGAAATCGGCGTACCCGGGGGTGTCGATCAGGTTGATCTTGATGCCGTTGTGCAGCAGCGGTGCCACCGAGAGGCCGACCGAGCGCTGCTGGCGGACCGCGGCCGGATCGTGGTCGCAGACCGTGGTGCCCTCCACCACCGAACCGGCCCTCGGCACGGTTCCGGAGGCCGCGAGCAGTGCCTCGGTCAGGGTGGTCTTGCCGGATCCCGAAGGACCGACCAGCACGACATTGCGTACGTTGCGCGGGTCGTCCACAGCGACCGCGGCTCCGGAGTCTCCGTTCTTCGCTTGCTTCTCGGCCATGACGGGCCTCCCAGCGAGGTTGACAGGGGATGTGTCCTCGATCACACACCCGATCCGGGCTGGCGGCAAGGGCAGCGGCCAGGAGATACCGGCCTGGGCCAACCCGGCGCCCCCGGTGGTCTCCGGTGGCTCACCGCCGCGCGAAGTGGACTGGTGAGATTGCTTCGTATTGGCCCGCGAGAGCGGTCCACGTGCGACGTAGCATCGAGCTGGTAACAACTCTTTCCGGTGAAAGGCTTCCTCCAGTGTCAGACGCTAAGTCCAGCAACTCAGTCGCGCCCGCGACCGGTACCTCGCGTGTCAAGCGTGGGATGGCGGAGATGCTCAAGGGCGGCGTGATCATGGACGTGGTCACCGCCGAGCAGGCGAAGATCGCCGAGGACGCCGGCGCGGTGGCCGTGATGGCGCTCGAGCGGGTGCCCGCCGACATCCGCGCGCAGGGCGGGGTGGCCAGGATGAGCGACCCCGACCTGATCGACGGCATCATCGAGGCGGTGTCGATCCCGGTGATGGCGAAGGCCAGGATCGGTCACTTCGTCGAGGCGCAGCTGCTCCAGTCGCTCGGGGTCGACTATGTCGACGAGTCCGAGGTGCTGACTCCGGCGGACTACGCGAACCACATCGACAAGTGGGCCTTCACGGTGCCCTTCGTGTGCGGGGCGACCAACCTCGGCGAGGCGCTGCGGCGGATCAACGAAGGCGCCGCGATGATCAGGTCCAAGGGCGAGGCCGGCACCGGCGACGTGTCCAACGCGACCACGCACATGCGCAAGATCAGGGCCGAACTGCGCCGCCTGTCCTCGCTGCCCGAGGACGAGCTCTACGTCGCGGCGAAGGAACTCCAGGCTCCCTACGAGCTGGTCAAGGAGGTCGCGGAGCAGGGCAAGCTGCCGGTGGTGCTGTTCACCGCGGGCGGCATCGCAACCCCCGCCGACGCGGCGATGATGATGCAGCTCGGCGCCGAGGGCGTGTTCGTCGGCTCGGGCATCTTCAAGTCGGGCAACCCGGCCGAGCGTGCCGAGGCGATCGTCAAGGCGACCACATTCCACGACGACCCGGACGTGATCGCGAAGGTGTCCCGCGGTCTCGGTGAAGCCATGGTCGGCATCAACGTCGACGACGTCCCCGAGCCGCACCGCCTCGCCGAGCGCGGCTGGTAACCACTCCCACGCTTCGGAGTCCCGCAGTGTCTACAATGGACACTGCGGGGCTCCGGGATGGCGGTCAGGACGCGGGATAGAGTTCGATCTGCGCTTTGTGCCCATTGCTGCCCCCCAGTTTTGCGTCGGTAGTGACAAGCGGGACGGCCAAGTGTTCGGCCAGCGCGACGTAGGTCGCGTCGTATGCGGTGACCGCGGGACGCATCTCCCAGATTCGCGGAACCAGTAGCCTGTGCGGTGCCAATCGAACGGGCGCTCTGGCCAGCCACCAAACCGCGCGCTCGGCTTGCTCCGCGGTGGCCAGTCCGGCCATCTCCCGACGGCGCAACACGTTGAGAACCTCGATCAGGCACAGTTCGGGTGCGTTCAGCTCACTGGTGAGGATCCGCTGCCGCAGGTCGCGCGACGGGCTCTGTCCGACCAGTACCTCGACCAGAGCCGACGAATCGACGACTATCCGCGCCACAGCTCGTCCAGGTGCTCCTCGCGTTCGCGGCGGACGGCGTGCAGCGAATCGGTTACCGATTCTCCGCCTGGTGCCGCCGGGTGCCGGTACCGGTCCATATCGTCGAGGATCTCGGTCATGGTCGGGCCATCGGTGAACTCGGCCGCTTGCCGCTCCAAATACGCCTCAAGGCCGAAGGGGTCGCGGCGCGGTGCCGAGATCTCCGGTTCCTCGGGGTGGCGTGCTTCGTCGGTCATCTTCCCAGGCTAGCCCCGGCCACCGACGGTTCCGCGGTGATTTCACGAGTGTTCGGAGACCAGGACCGCCACGGTGCCGGGTGCCAGTGCCTCGAACACGTGCGGGACGTCCCCGGGGTAGGCCACGTAGTCACCAGGGTCCAGCTCCACCGGGTCCTCGGCGAGGCCGATCCTGGCTCGCCCGCGGCACAGCACGACATGTTCGACGGTGCCGGCCATATGCGGCTCGGACTCGCGGGGTGTGCCCGGTTCGGCGGTGATCTGGTAGAGGTCGCGGCGCACGTTCGGCGGGCAGGACGCGAGCAGGGTCGCCGCGTAGTCGGCTCGCTCGGAGTACACCGCCGGGCCCTCGCCGGCCCGGATCACCCGCACCCGTGGCCGCGGCGGTTCGACGAGCTGCGCGAACCGCACGTCGAGGGCGACGCTCAGCGCCCACAGCGTTTCCACGCTCGGGTTGCCGGTGCCGGATTCGAGCTGGGACAGGGTGGACTTCGCGATACCGGCCCGTCTGGCCACTTCGGTCAGCGAAAGTCCGGCCCGTGCGCGCTCCCGGCGCAGCGACGCGGCGATGACGGTGATGACGGTGCCGCTCTCGACGCCGCTGCCTTCCACCATGTGTTCGCTCCAACAGTCGTTCTGTTCGCCTTGACGAACAGTCCCGGTCGTGTTCAGTATAAACGACTATGCGTTCGATTTGGCGAACCCTGGATCCGGCACTGGCCAGGGACATCGGCCTGGTCTGCCTTGCCGACGCTTTCGTCGGTGTCTCCTATGGCGCGATCGCGGTGAGCTCGGGTTTCCAGATCTGGGTGCCGATGCTGCTTTCGGTGCTGGTCTTCGCCGGCGCCGCCCAGTTCATGTTCATCGGGATCGTCGCCTCCGGCGGCAACCTGGTCGCGGCCGTGCTGGCCGGGCTGCTGGTCAACGCCCGCCACGTGCCGTTCGGTTTCGCCGTCGGCGACCTGCTCGGCGACCGGTGGCCGGCCAGGATCGCGGGCAGCCACCTGATGATCGACGAGGCGGTGGCGTTCGCACTGGCGCGGCCCGACCGCGAACAGCGACGGGCCGCGTACTGGACCTGCGGCGTCGGCCTGTTCGTCTGCTGGAACGCGGGCGTGGTGGCCGGGGCCTTCGCCGGTACCGCGATCACCGACACCGACGCGTTCGGCCTGGACGCCGCCTTCCCCGCGGTGCTGCTGGCACTGGTCCTGCCCTCGCTCAAGGACCGCCGCACCCGGCTCGCGGTGCTGATCGGAGTCGTCGCGGCGCTGGCCACCACCCCGTTCCTGCCGTCCGGGCTGCCGGTGCTGATCGCGCTGACCGGGATGCTGGTCGCGGTCCGGGCCCCGGAGCCGGCCCCGGAGGTGGCGCGGTGATGGCGGTGGAGCCGATGGCGCTGGTGATCGCGACGCTGGTGCTCGGTGGTGGCACCTTCGCCTTCCGGCTCGCCGGCCCGGTGCTGCGGACCAAGGTGAAGCTGACGCCCAAGGCGGAGCGGCTGATGGCCACCTCCGCGGTGGTCCTGCTCGCCGCACTGGTGGCGACCACCGCGCTGACCGAGGACTCCTCCTTCGCCGGGATCGCCCGTCCGGCCGGGGTGCTGGTCGGCGGGGTGTTGGCCTGGCGGAAGGCGCCCTTCGTGCTGGTGGTCGTCGCTGCCGCGGCGACCGCCGCCGGGCTGCGGCTGCTCGGCGTGCCGTGACGCCGTTCAGGGCGAGAGCTCGCGCGTTGGCGGTACCTGTTCCTTGCGCTGGTGCTGGAAGAGCAGGTTCGTGTGCAGCTGCGCCACTTCGCGCCTGCTGGTGAAGGAGTCGAGCAGCAACTGCTGGAGGTGCCCGGCGTCGGCCACCGCGACGTGCACCAGGAAGTCGTCCGGGCCGGCCAGGTGCGACACCGAGATCGTCTCGGGCAGGCTCAGCACGTAGGACATGAACGGCTCCACCACGGCCCTGGTGTGCGGCCGGACCCGCACCGAGACCATCGCCTGGAGCGGCCGGCCGAGCGCGCGCAGTTCCACCTCCGCCCGGTAGCCGCTGATCACGCCGCGGTCGCGCAGCGCCCGGTGCCGGACCAGGCAGGTCGACGGCGCCACGTTGACCAGGGCCGCGAGCTCCTTGTTGGACAGCCGCGCGTCCTTCTGCAGGGCGGCCAAGATCGCCACGTCCACCGCATCAAGCACGAAGATCACACCCTTTCGCCGAATAATCTTCCCAATCTGCACCAGATGACCGCTGATACTCCAGCATCTTCTCGAACCAGCGAATCGAGGAGGGCGACCGATGACCGGATTGCGGACCCGCGCGGTGCACGGCGGCAGGCAGGATCTCGGCGGACTTGGCGTGCACGCGCCGCCGATCGACCTGTCCACCACGTACCCGGTGCCCGACCAGGCCGCCGGCGGCGCCGCGCTCGGGGCGTGGGCGGAGGGAGTCGCCGACGCGGGGTCACCGGTGTACGCCCGGCTGCACAACCCGACCGTGGCCAGGTTCGAGCGTGCGCTCGCCGAGCTGGAGGGCACCGAGCAGGCGGTTTCCTTCGCCAGCGGGATGGCCGCGCTGACCGCGGTCGTACAGGCAGCCTGCCTGATGACCGGCCGGCGCCACGTGGTGGCCGTCCGTCCGCTTTACGGCGGCAGCGACCATCTCCTCGGCACCGGGCTGCTCGGCGCCGAGACCAGCTACACCGACGCCGCCGGCATCGCGGAGGCGCTGCGGCCGGACACCGGGCTGGTGGTGCTGGAGACCCCGGCCAACCCGAACCTCGACCTGGCCGACCTCGACGACGTGGTGCACCAGGCCGGCGCGGTCCCGGTGCTGGTGGACAACACCTTCGCCACCCCGGTACTGCAGAACCCGGCCGCGCACGGTGCCGCCTACGTGCTGCATTCCGGCACCAAGTACCTCGGCGGGCACGGTGACGTGCTCGGCGGCGTGGTGGCCTGCCGGGCGGAGGCTGCCGCGCCGCTGCGTCAGCTGCGCATCCTCACCGGCGCGGTACTGCATCCGCTGGCCGGCTACCTGCTGCACCGCGGGCTGGCCACCCTGCCGCTGCGCGTGGAGGCGGCGCAGCGGAGCGCGAGCGAGCTGGCGGACCGGCTGGCCGCCCACTCCGGGGTCGCCGCGGTGCGGTATCCGGGGCTGAGCGGCAGCCCGCTGCTCGGCGGGCAGTTGCGCGGTCCGGGCGCGATGCTCGCCTTCGAGCCGGTCGGCGACCCGCTCGCGGTGGTCGGCAAGCTCGGGCTGATCACGCCCGCGGTGAGCCTCGGCTCGGTGGACACCCTGATCGAGCACCCGGCCTCGCTCACCCATCGCCTGGTCGGCCCCGCCGGGCTGGCCGCCGGCGGGGTGCCGGCCGGGCTGCTGCGGCTCTCGGTCGGCCTGGAAGACGTGGCGGACCTGTGGGACGACTTGGACCAGGCGTTGCGGGTCAGCTGCTGACCCCGCACCCGCGCTCTGGCCGGTGGCGCCCACGGCCTAGTCTTGACCTGCGAAATCATGGACGGAAGGCGGTGGCCGGTGGCGCCCACGGTGGGGGTACTAGCCCTTCAGGGTGACGTGCGCGAGCACGTCGCGATGCTGGAGCATGCCGGCGCGAAGGCACGCCCGGTGCGCCGCCCGGCCGAACTGTCCGAAGTGGACGGCCTGGTGCTGCCAGGCGGCGAGTCGACCACCATGTCCCGGCTGCTGGAGACCTTCGAGCTGCTGGAGCCGCTGCGGGAGCGGATCGCCGGCGGGCTGCCCGCGTTCGGTTCCTGCGCCGGGATGATCCTGCTCGCGAAGCAGGCCCTGGACGGCAGGCCCGACCAGCAGCAGCTCGGCGGACTGGACGTGGTGGTGCGCCGGAACGCCTTCGGGCGACAGGTGGACTCCTTCGAGGAGGACCTCGACTTCACCGGTGTCGAGGGCGGTCCGCTGCACGCGGTGTTCATCCGCGCCCCGTGGGTGGAAAAGACCGGCGAAGGGGTGGAGGTGCTCGCCCGGGTACCGGAGACACCGGCCGCCGGAGCCGCTGGGGCTAGGATCGTCGCGGTCAGGGAGGGGACGGTGCTGGCCACCGCTTTCCACCCGGAGCTCACGGGGGACGAGCGCGTGCACCGCCTGTTCGTCCGCATCGTGCAGGACGCGTAGGGACGGCAACGGCGCCTGGAGGGTGCCGCTGCCGACAAGCAGATGGAGGAGAGATGAGCGGCCACTCCAAGTGGGCCACCACCAAGCACAAGAAGGCCGCCCTCGACGCCAAGCGTGGCAAACTGTTCGCGAGATTGATCAAGAACATCGAGGTGGCGGCCCGCACGGGCACCGGTGGCGGCGACCCGGACGGCAACCCCACGCTCTACGACGCCATCCAGAAGGCCAAGCGGAACTCGGTCCCGCAGGACAACATCGAGCGCGCGCGCAAGCGCGGCGCCGGTGAGGAGGCCGGCGGCGCGGACTGGCAGACGATCAACTACGAGGGTTACGGCCCGAACGGCGTCGCGGTGCTGATCGAATGCCTCACCGACAACCGGAACCGCGCGGCTTCGGAGGTGCGCACCGCGCTGACCCGCAACGGCGGCTCGCTGGCGGACCCCGGCTCGGTGTCCTACCTGTTCAACCGAAAGGGCGTCGTGCTGATGCCGAAGAACGGGGTGAGCGAGGACGACGTGCTGCTCGCGGTGCTCGACGCCGGCGCCGAAGAGGTCAACGACCTCGGCGAGAGCTTCGAGATCGTGAGCGAGGCGACCGATCTGGTCGCGGTCCGGAAAGCGTTGCAGGAAGCCGAATTCGACTACGAGTCGGCCGAAGCCAGCTTCCTGCCCTCGGTCAGCGTGCCGCTGGACGCCGACGGTGCGAAGAAGGTCTTCAAGCTGATCGACGCGCTGGAGGACTGTGACGACGTGCAGAACGTGTACGCCAATTTCGACGTCTCGGACGAAGTTCTGGCCGAAGTCGGCTGACCGGCGGAAAAAACGCGGCTGCCTACTGGGCGCGCCCGCGTGAATACGGCACAATGGCGGCCGTGACGACCGATACCCTCGCCGCCCAGGACCAGGAACTACTCGACTGGATCGTCGAACAGGGCGAGCAACGAGGTAACGCGGTCATCAGTGTTTCCAGTGATGCCAACGGTTCCGGCTACTGCTTCACGGCGTGCGCGTGGGCGCTGCACGGGGTGCCGGAGGCGGTCGTGATCGGACTGCCGGAAGATCTCGGCCCGGTTCTGCTGGACGCCTATGTGGACCGTGCCGCCTCCGGCGAGCAGTTCTACTACGGCAGGCTGTACGAGGATTTCTTCGACGGGGTGCCCCTGGTCTTCGAACAGGTGGCCAAGGGGCACTACCCCGAGTTCTTCGGCAGCGCGTTCCTGGTGTACCCGGACGGCGACTTCCCGGCGGTGCAGATCATCGTGCCGACCACGGAGGGGCACTGGCCGTGGTCGCCGGACGCGCCGGAGGGCTTCGCCGAATGGCAGCCGATCCTCACCGAGAGCGGGGACCCGCAGAGCTGGCAGCCTGGGGTCAATGGCCCCTGAGGCCCCTGAGTTTGGGCGGGCGTTTCCCAGCGCGTCAGCTCGGCGTCGGCCGCCGCTCACGCGCGCCCGGAAGCCTCGGTCCGGACCTTTGACCAGGGAGTTTCCGGGAGGCTGGGGATGTCGGACAAGCGGGCTGGACTGAGCAGGCGCGGTGCGCTGGGCATGGCGGGCGCTGTGGGCGCCGCCGGGGTGGCCGGGCTGCTGGGCACCGGAAGCGCCGCCGCGGCGGGCACCGGACGGCCGGTGATCGGGCCGGCCACCGGCCCGCGGCTGCACGTGATCACCTTCAACATCAGGCTGGACACCAAGGCGGCGCCGGGCACCCCGGACTCCTGGACCGACCGCCGGCCGGTGCTCGCCGCCTTCCTGCGGACCGAGCAGCCCACCGTGCTCGGCGTGCAGGAAGGGCTGTACCACCAGGTCAAGCAGGTCGAGGCGGACCTGCCGGGGCACTTCGACTGGATCGGGCTCGGCCGCGAGGGCGGCGGCCGCGGCGAGTTCATGGCCGTCTACTACGACACCCGCCGGGTCGAGCCGCTCGACTTCGACCACTTCTGGCTCTCGGACACGCCCAACGTGATCGGCTCGAAGTCCTGGGGCAACACGGTGATCAGGATGGTCACCTGGGTGCGTTTCCTCGATCGCCGGACCGGCCGCGAGTTCGTGCACGTCAACACCCACTTCGACCACCAGTCGGAGAACTCGCGGCAGCGCAGCGCGGAGCTGGTGCGCGACCGGATCGCCGGCTTCGACCCGGCCCTCCCGGTGCTGCTCACCGGCGATTTCAACACCCCGGCCGAGACGTCGGAGTCGTACCGGATCCTGGTGGGCGAAGGCGGCCTCACCGACACCTGGACCTCGGCCGCGCAGCGGGTCACCCCGCAGTGGGGCACCTTCCCCGGCTACCGGGAGCCGGTGCTCGGCGGCGAGCGGATCGACTGGGTGCTGGCCAACCGGGGGATCGTGGTGGAACGGGCCGCGATCAACACCTACCGGCGCGACGGGCGCTGGCCCTCGGACCACGCGCCGGTGCAGGCGCTGGTGCGGCTGGCCTGAACCGGCGCGTCGCAGTACTGGGCGGCCCCGCCGAACCGGTAGCGTGCCACCTCGAACTGGTGTTCGGCGAGGAGGCGATCAGGTGCGAGTGCTCGGCGTTGACCCCGGGTTGACGCGATGCGGGATCGGGGTGGTGGACGGCGGTACCGGGCGCTCGGTGAGCTGCGTGGCGGTGGACGTCATCCGCACCCCCGCGGACCTCTCGCTGGCCGAGCGGCTCCTCGGTATCTCCGACGCGGTGGAGGACTGGCTCGACCGGTACCGGCCGGCGGCGGTCGCGGTGGAGCGCGTGTTCAGCCAGCACAACGTGCGCACCGCGATGGGCACCGCGCAGGCCGGCGGGGTGGTCGCGCTGGCCGCGGCCCGGCGCGGGCTGCCGGTCGTGTTCCACACGCCGAGCGAGGTCAAGGCCGCCGTCACCGGCTCTGGCAGGGCGGACAAGTCGCAGGTCACCATCATGGTCACCCGGCTGCTGGGGCTGCTGGAGGCGCCCAGCCCGGCCGACGCGGCCGACGCGCTGGCGTTGGCGATCTGCCATCTCTGGCGTGAGCCGATGCGGGCCAGGCTCGCCGAAGCGGAGGCGCGTGCCGCCGAGTTGGCCCGTACGCACAAGGCACGGCTGGCCGCCGCGGCGCGCACGGCACAATCGGCGAAGGGAACGGCCAACTCGCCGACGTGGACGGCCAACACGACAGGGACGAAGCGATGATCTCCTCGGTACGCGGTGAAGTGCTGGCCATCGGGCTGGACCACGTGGTGGTCGAGGTCGGCGGGGTCGGGCTCGCCGTGCAGGCCACCCCGTCCACGCTGGCGACGCTGCGCCGCGGCGAACAGACCAGGCTGCACACCGCGCTGGTGGTGCGGGAGGACTCGCTGACCCTGTTCGGTTTCGCTGACGTGGCGGCGCGCGAGCTGTTCGGGCTGCTGCAGACGGTGTCCGGGATAGGCCCGCGGATCGCGCTGGCCGCGCTGGCCGTGCTGGACCCGGACAAGCTCACCGCGGCGCTGTCCGAAGGCAATATCACCGTGCTCACCCAGGTGCCCGGCATCGGGCGCAAGGGCGCCGAGCGGCTGAGCCTGGAACTGCGGGACAAGGTGACCGCCACGACGGGCGAACCGGAGACCGCCGGGGTCCCGGTGGCGGGCAGCGCGGTGCGCGCGGAAGTGGCCGAGGCGCTCATCGGCCTCGGTTTCCCGGCGAAACAGGCCGAACAGGCGGTGGACCACGTGCTCGCCGGTATCAGCACAGCCGACACCGCCGATACGCCGACCGTGCTGCGGGCCGCGCTGGCCACCCTCGGCCGCAAGCGCTAGGGCGGCGGCGTGGACCATGAGTACATGACCGAGTTCGAGCCGGACCCGGCCGCAGTCGAGGCCGAAGCGTTGTCCGCACTGGCCCAGACCGGTGAGCGCGAGGTCGAGACCACGCTGCGCCCGCGCCGGCTGGCCGAGTTCGTCGGCCAGCCCAGGGTGCGCGAGCAGCTCGAACTGGTGCTGGAAAGCGCCCGGCGACGCGGGGTGCCGCCGGACCACGTGCTGCTCTCCGGCCCGCCCGGCCTCGGCAAGACCAGCCTGGCGATGATCGTCGCGGCCGAGCTGGACGCGGCCATCCGGATCACCTCCGGTCCCGCCCTGGAACGCGCGGGCGACCTGGCCGCGATGCTGTCCAACCTGGCCGAGGGCGACGTGCTGTTCATCGACGAGATCCACCGGATCGCCCGTCCCGCCGAGGAGATGCTCTATCTCGCGATGGAGGACTTCCGGGTGGACGTGGTGGTCGGCAAGGGCCCCGGCGCGACCAGCATCCCGCTGGAGATCGCGCCGTTCACCCTGGTCGGCGCCACCACCAGGTCCGGTGCGCTGACCGGCCCGCTGCGGGACCGGTTCGGCTTCACCGGGCAGATGGAGTTCTACGCGGAGGACGAGCTGGACCAGGTGGTGCGGCGCGCCGCCGGCATCCTCGGCATCGGGGTCGACGACGACGGCGCCGCCGAGATCGCCCGCCGTTCCCGTGGCACGCCCCGGATCGCGAACCGGTTGCTGCGCCGGGTGCGGGACTACGCCGAGGTACGCGCGGACGGGCGGATCACGCTGCCGGTCACCCGGCAGGCGCTGGAGGTCTACGACGTGGACGAGCTCGGCCTCGACCGGCTGGACCGCGCGGTGCTGACCGCGCTGGTCCGCTCGTTCGGCGGCGGTCCGGTGGGTGTTTCCACACTGGCCGTCGCGGTCGGGGAGGAACCCACTACGGTGGAGGAGGTGTGTGAGCCTTACCTGGTGCGGGCGGGTATGCTCGCGCGCACTCCACGGGGCCGGGTGGCCACGGCAGCCGCGTGGCAGCATGTCGGACTCCAGCCGCCGGCCGGGTCGGCTGGGAGCTTCGCCGAGCAAGGACGACTTGACCAGGCCGCCCCGGGGCTGTTCGACTGAAGTACTGCCGCCTCACCGGTAAGGGAGTGGTTCGGCGGGGCAGCTTGGTGAAACACCGGTGCCGGCGTGCTCAGTGGCACCTGGCACACTCGAAAGAGCAACCCAGAACAAATCGGACGTTTCGGCGGCCAGCGGTGCCGGTCGGAGTCCGTCGAATTGGAGAATCATGGAACAGCTTTTGCTGCCGCTGCTGCTCATGGCCGTCGTGGCGATCCCGCTGGTGATGGGTACCCGCAAGCAGAAGCGGGCCGCGGCCGAACAGCAGCAGCTGCAGGCCGGACTGACCGAGGGCGACCGGGTGATGACCACCTCCGGCCTCTACGGCACGGTTGCCGACACCAGCAACGAGACCACCATCGACATCGAGATCGCGCCCGGTGTGGTGACCACCTGGCTGCGCCAGGCCGTCCGGGAGAAGGTCAACCCGGTCGTGGACGAGGACGAGTCCGACTCCACCGAGCTGACCGGTGAGCACGAGTCGATCACCGACTCCGACACCTCCACCGTCGAGGTCGCCGAGGACAAGAAGGACGACGCCGACAAGCAGGGTGCGCAGGTGGCGCCGCCGCTGGAGCACGGCAAGAAGTAGGTCCGACGCCGGTAGCCCGCGCCCGCGGAGCCCGTCGGGCGGGGCCAACGCCGTGTTCACGCAGCACCGAGTAGTGTCTCGGTGCTGCGTGCGTGTTCGGCGTCATACCGTCGTGCGCGGACGCGTACCCCCACCATCGAGGCTCATCCACTTCGAGGAGAACGACCACCGTGGCACCACCGGCCCGGCAGATCCGCCCCGGACGCTATCTCGCCTTCTTTGTCCTCATCGTGGTCGTGCTCTACGGGCTGGTGCTGTTCACCGGCGACCGTCAGCCGACCCCGCGGCTGGGCATCGACCTCCAGGGGGGCACCCGGGTCACGCTGACCGCGCGAACCCCGGACGGCGGCGAACCGTCTCGTGAGTCGCTCGAACAGGCGCGCCAGATCATCGACACCCGGGTGAACGGGATCGGGGTCAGCGGGACCAAGGTGGTGCTGGACGGCACCAACGTCGTCATCACCGTGCCGGGGGAGCAGGGTGACCAGGCGAAGAACCTGGGCCGGACGGCGAAGCTGAACTTCCGCAAGGTGGTCCAGGTGGTGCCGAACACCCCGGCCCCGCCGCCGCAGACCGGCGAGCCCGCCCCGCCGTCGCAGGCGCCGCCGCCCGGTGGTGGCGGTGGAGCCGGTGCGGCCCCGCAGCAGCAGCCCGCGCCCCCGCCGACCGACGACGGTTCGGTGGACGAAGACACCGCGAAGCTGATCCAGGAGGCCAGGTCGGTCCGCCAGGACCCGCGGCTGGTGCCCGCCGACCCGAACGACCAGGCCGCGGCGGCCGCCGCGCAGCAGCTGCAGCAGCAGGTGCTCACCTCGATGCCCTGTGCGGTCGGGGTGAACGACCCGCTGGTCGGCAACGACGACCCGAACCTCCCGCTGGCGACCTGCGACGAGAAGGGCACCGAGAAGTACATCCTCGCGCCGTCCTTCCTGCCGGGCACCGAGATCGCGGACGCGCAGTCCTCCCCGCCGGGCCCGCAGAAGCCGGGCTGGACGGTGGCGCTGCAGTTCAAGTCCGAGGGCGCGCGCATCTGGGGTGACTTCACCTCCAAGAACGTGAATCAGCAGGCGGCATTCGTGCTGGACACCCAGGTGGTCTCCGCCCCCCGGATCAACCAGGCGATCCTGGACGGCAACACCGAGATCAGCGGTCAGTTCACCCAGACCGAGACGAAGAGCCTGGCCGACATCCTGAAGTACGGTTCGCTGCCGCTGTCCTTCGAGTCCTCGGACGCGAAGACGGTGTCCGCGACACTGGGCCTCGCTTCGCTGGAGGCCGGGCTGATCGCCGGTGGCATCGGGCTGCTGCTGGTGTTCGTCTACTGCTTGATCTACTACCGGCTGCTCGGCGTGCTGACCATCCTGTCGCTCGGGTTGTCCGCGCTCGTGGTGTACGCGGTGCTGGTGCTGCTCGGCCGCTGGATGGGCTACACCCTCGACCTCGCGGGGGTCGCCGGGTTCATCATCGCGATCGGTATCACCGCGGACTCGTTCGTGGTGTTCTTCGAACGGCTCAAGGACGAGATACGCGAGGGCAGAACCTTCCGGTCCGCGGTGCCGCGAGGCTGGATCAGGGCCAGGCGCACGATCCTGGCCTCGGACGCGGTCATGTTCATCGCGGCTGCCGTGCTGTACGCGATCGCCGTCGGCGAGGTGCAGGGCTTCGCGTTCACCCTCGGCATGTCCACGGTGCTGGACCTGGTCGTGGTCTTCCTGGTGACCCACCCGCTGGTCGCGCTGGCGGCGAGGTCGAAGACCCTGTCGAACCCGAAGTTCCTCGGCCTCGGCGCGGTGCAGGAGCTGAGTTCACAGCGCAAGGCCGCTGCCAAGGCCGCCGGCCGCACGAGCCCGAAGGAGGCGTGACGTGGCCGAGCAGAACGGGACCAACGGGGACGCCGGTGCGGCTTCCGCCGCGACCCAGTCCGAGAAAGAAGCCAAGGGCAGCATCTTCCACCGGCTCTACGTCGGCACGGGTGCGTTCGACATCGTCGGCAAGCGCAAGCGCTGGTACATCTTCTTCTCCGCGCTGGTGCTGATCTGCATCCTGTCGATGGGCATCAGGGGCTTCAACCTCGGCATCGAGTTCGAGGGCGGCACCCAGATCAGCCTGCCGGCGGTGAGCGCGCAGGGCGAGATCAACGAGGAGCGGGCGAAGGACGTCTTCTCCGACTCGCTCGGCAAAGAGGTCACGGAAGCCCAGAAGGTCGGTACCGGTGCTTCGGCCGCCATCCAGCTCCGCTCCGAGACCTTGGACGCGGCGCAGGTCAGCAAGGTGAAGAAGGCGCTGTTCGACCAGCTGCAGCCGCTCGGCGCGAACGGCCAGCCCAGCGCGCAGGTGATCAGCGACAGCGCGGTCAGCGCCTCCTGGGGCGGTGAGATCTCGGAGAAGGCGCTGATCGCACTCGGCGTGTTCATGGTGCTGGTGACGATCTTCCTCGCGCTCTACTTCGAGCGCTGGATGGCGGTGGCCGCACTCATCTCGCTGGTGCACGACATCGTGGTGACCGCGGGCATCTACTCGCTGGTCGGCTTCGAGGTCACGCCGGCGACGGTGATCGGCCTGCTGACCATTCTCGGGTTCTCGCTCTACGACACGGTGGTGGTGTTCGACAAGGTCAAGGAGAACAGTCGTGGCCTGCTCGGGCTGACAAGGCGGACCTACGCCGAGACCGCGAACCTGGCGCTCAACCAGACCCTGATGCGCTCGATCAACACCTCGGTGATCGCGCTGCTGCCGGTGCTGGGGCTGCTGGTGATCGGCTACATCCTGCTCGGCGCCGGCACCCTGCAGGACCTGGCGCTGGTGCAGCTGGCCGGCATGCTGACCGGTGTGCTGTCCTCGGTGCTGCTGGCCACTCCGCTGCTGGTCGACTTCAAGATGCGCGACCCGAAGTACAAGCAGCAGGCGGAGCGGGTGGCCGCGCGGCGGGCCAACCTGGCGCGGAAGGCAGCCGACCGGGAGTCCGAATTGGACGTCAACGACGACGAGGCGCTGGATTCCGAGCTGCGCAAGGAAAAGGCGTACGCGGCGGCGGCCAGCGTGCCGACCAGGACGCCCAAGGCGGCGCAGCGGCGCGGCAGGCCGTCCGGCAAACGCGGCAAGCGCTGACCGCGGGCCCGTTTCGTGCACACTGACCGGATGCGGTTGTCGGACGCGCTCGGCCTGATCACCGAGGTGCCGGATTTCCCGGAGCCGGGCGTGCTGTTCCGCGACCTCTCGCCGCTGTTCGCCAGCGCCGACGGGTTCGCCGCGGTGGTCGACGCGCTCGCCGCCGGGCTCGACCCCGAGGTGGACCTGCTGGCCGCGGTGGAGGCGAGGGGCTTCCTGCTCGCCGCCGCGGTCGGCTACGCCAAGGGGCTCGGTGTGGTGCTGGTGCGCAAGCCAGGCAAGCTGCCCGCGGTGGCCGGCCGGGTCGACTACCGGCTGGAGTACGGCACCGCGACGCTGGAGCTGCCGGCCGGTGTGGTCGGCGCGGGCAGCCGGGTGCTGGTGCTGGACGACGTGCTCGCCACCGGCGGCACCCTGCGCGCGGCCTGCGAGCTGCTGGAGAACGCGGGGGCCGCGGTGGCCGGGATCTCGGTCGTCCTCGAGCTGGCGGCCCTCCCTGGCAGGGCCGCGCTCGCCGGGCGCGAAATCCACTCGCTGCTGAGCGTCTGACCCCCGCCGGAGGAGCAGGTCGACACGGCTACAAAGGGCGTGGTCCACGGAAGCCGCCGGTAGCGAGCTAGGCTGGACGTTCTAGGAGCCGCGCGACCAGTTGGAGGTGCGGGTGAGCCAGGAGCTCCATCCGGTGGTGCCCGCCACGGAGAACGGCGGTCAGCCGGTGCCGGCGGGCAAGCCGGCGCCGTCCCAGGGGGCGACCAAGGCGCCGTCCGCCACCCGGCGGGTCAGGGCGCGCCTGGCCAGGCGAATCACCGCGCAGCGCCCGGCCGCGGTCAAGCAGGTGCTCGAACCGCTCGCCGCGGTGCACCGGGAGCTGCATCCCAACGCCGACCTCACCCTGCTCCAGCACGCCTACGACGTGGCCGAGGAGCTGCACCGCGAGCAGCGGCGCAAGTCCGGCGACCCGTACATCACCCACCCGCTCGCGGTGGCCACCATCCTGGCCGAGCTGGGCATGGACACCATCACGTTGGTCGCCGCCCTGCTGCACGACACCGTGGAGGACACCGGCTACTCGCTGGAGCGGCTCAGCACGGACTTCGGCGAGAAGGTCGGCCAGCTGGTCGACGGCGTGACCAAACTGGACAAGGTCAAGCTCGGCCCGACCGCGGAGGCGGAGACCATCCGCAAGATGGTCATCGCGATGGCCCGCGACCCGCGGGTGCTGGTGATCAAGCTCGCGGACCGGCTGCACAACATGCGCACCATGCGCTTCCTGCCGCCGGAGAAGCAGGCGCGCAAGGCCAAGGAGACCCTCGAGGTGCTGGCCCCGCTGGCGCACCGGCTGGGCATGGCCACGGTCAAGTGGGAGCTGGAGGACCTGGCCTTCGCCATCCTGCAGCCCAAGAAGTACGACGAGATCGTCCGGCTGGTCGCCGACCGGGCGCCGTCCAGGGACATCTACCTGCGCCAGGTGATCGGCGAGCTGTCCACCCAGCTGATCGGCTCCAGGGTGACCGCCAAGGTCGAAGGCAGGCCGAAGCACTACTACTCGATCCACCAGAAGATGATCGTCCGCGGCCGGGACCTGGACGACATCCATGACCTGGTCGGCGTCCGGATCCTGGTGGAGGACGTGCGCGACTGCTACGCCGCGATGGGCGTGGTGCACGCGCTCTGGCAGCCGATGCCCGGCCGGTTCAAGGACTACATCGCCCAGCCCCGGTTCGGCGTCTACCAGTCGCTGCACACCACCGTGATCGGGCCGGACGGCAAGCCGCTCGAGGTGCAGATCCGCACCTACGAGATGCACCGCACCGCGGAGTACGGCATCGCGGCGCACTGGCGGTACAAGGAAAGCCGGGGCACCCACGGCAACAATCCGGCCAACGCGGTGGACGTGGACGAGATGGCCTGGATGCGCCAGCTGCTCGACTGGCAGCGGGAGGCCGCCGACCCCGGCGAGTTCCTCGACTCGCTGCGCTACGAGCTGGCCACCCGCGAGATCTTCGTGTTCACCCCCAAGGGCGACGTGGTCACCCTGCCCGCCGGTGCCACCCCGGTGGACTTCGCCTACGCGGTGCACACCGAGGTGGGGCACCGCTGCATCGGCGCCAGGGTGAACGGCAGGCTGGTCGCGCTGGAGCGCAAGCTGGAAAACGGTGAGGTCGTCGAGATCTTCACCTCGAAGGCGGAGGGTGCCGGCCCGAGCCGGGACTGGTTGTCCTTCGCCGGTTCACCGAAGGCACGCGCCAAGATCCGCCAGTGGTTCGCCAAGGAACGCCGCGACGAGGCCATCGAGATCGGCAAGGAGTCGATCACCAAGGAGGTCCGCAAGGTCGGGCTGCCCATGCAGCGCCTGATCTCCGCGGAGTCCATGGGCGCGCTGGCCGCCGAGCTCCGGCACGGCGACATCAGTTCGTTGTACGCGGCCGTCGGTGAAGGCCACACCAGCGCCAAGCACGTGGTGCAGCGGCTGGTCGCACTGATCGGCGGGGTGGAGGAGGCCGAGGAGGAGCTGGCCGAGCGGTCCACCCCGTCCACGGTCACCCGCCGGCGCGGTTCGAACGACGTCGGCGTCATCGTCAAGGGCGCCAGCGACGTCTGGGCCAAGCTGGCGCGGTGCTGCACCCCGGTGCCCGGCGACGAGATCCTCGGTTTCGTGACCCGCGGCGGCGGCGTGAGCGTGCACCGCACCGACTGCACGAACGCGGACGACCTGCGGGCCCAGCCCGAACGGCTGGTCGAGGTGGAGTGGGCGCCGTCGGAGACCTCGGTGTTCCTGGTTGCCATCCAGGTGGAGGCGCTGGACCGGCACCGGCTGCTGTCCGACGTGACCAAGGTGCTCGCGGACGAGAAGGTGAACATCCTGTCCGCCTCGGTCACCACCTCGCGCGACCGGGTGGCGGTGAGCAGGTTCTCGTTCGAGATGGGCGATCCGAAACATCTCGGGCATGTGCTCAAGGTGGTGCGCGGGGTCGAGGGCGTCTACGACGTCTACCGGGTCACCTCGGCGTCCTGAGTCACCTCGACGTCGCCACGGCCCGGATTTCTCGTAGGGTGCCAAGCATGATCGAAGGGCTCGAGTTCGACCGTGACGGCGATGTCGCCAGGCTGACCTTCGCCAGGCCGGAGAAGAAGAACGCGATCGCGCACGGGATGTGGTCGGCGATCCCGTCGATCGTGGCCGACGTGGAACAGGACCGGTCGGTGAAGGTGCTGGTGCTGACCGGCGCCGGCGCGGACTTCTCGGCCGGTGCGGACATCAGCGAGTTCGGCGCGCTGCGGTCTTCGGCCGAAGGTGCCGCGGTCTACGACAAGGCGGTGGAGGCCGCGGTGCGCGCGCTGAGCGGGATGCGCAAGCCGACCATCGCGCTGATCCGCGGCAACTGCATCGGCGGCGGCTGCCAGGTCTCGGTGGCCTGCGACTTCCGGTTTGCCGAGCAGGGCGCCCGGTTCGGCATCACCCCGGCCAAGCTCGGCATCGTCTACGACTTCCGGTCCACCCAGCAGCTGGTGTCGCTGGTCGGTCCGGCGCACGCCAGGTACTTCCTGCTCTCCGGCGAGCTGATCGACGCGCCGAGGGCACGCGAGATCGGGCTGGTCAACGAGGTGTTCCCGAGCGGGGAGCTGGAGTCTTCGGCGCTGGCGTTCGTGCGCACCCTGTGCTCGCGTTCGCAGGCGTCGGTCCGCGGGATGAACCGGATCATCGAGAAGATCGTTTCCGGTCAGCTGGAGAGCGACGCCGAGGTGGACGAGATCCGGCTCGCCGCCTTGCACGGCGAGGACTACGCGGAGGGCGTGTCGGCCTTTCTCGAGCGGCGTGCGCCGAAGTTCGGGTACCGGTGACAGCGCGCCGGACCGTGCTGGTCGTGGGCAGCACGATGGTCGACATGATCACCTACCTGGACCGGCCACCCGCCGCCGGGGAGACCGTGGCAGGCCGGGAGTTCCAGCTCGGGTTCGGCGGCAAGGGCGCCAACCAGGCGGTGATGGCCAGGCTGCTCGGCGCCGAAGTGCTGATGGTCAACCGGATCGGCGACGACGTGTTCGGCGAGATGACCATGGCCAACTTCCGCGCGCACGGGATCGGCACCGAGCACGTCACCACGGTGGCGAACTGCAGCAGCGGGGTGGCGCCGATCCAGGTGGAGCCGGACGGCACCAACCGAATCGTGGTGGTGCCGGGTGCGAACGAGCGGATGACCGCGGAGCAGGCACGGGCCGCGGTGGCTGGGACGCCGCGGCTGGGATTGGTGCTCGGGCAGTTCGAGATCCCGCAGGCGGTGACCGCGGCCGCCTTCCGCGCCGCGCGCGACCGAGGAGCGACCACCGTGCTGAACCCGGCTCCGGCGGCCGCGGTCGACCCGGAGCTGCTGGCGGTCACCGACTGGATGGTGCCGAACGAGACGGAGTTCCTGGAGATCGCCGGTGTGCCAGGGCCGATCGGTGACGAGGCCATTGCGGGCCTGGCGGCGCGGTTGGGCGTCCGGTTGGCCGTGACGCTGGGGGAGCGGGGCGTCGCGCTGCTGGGCGCGGACGGCGTGGTGACCAGGATCGAGCCACCGCCGGCCGAGGCGCGGGACACCACCGGCGCCGGGGACGCGTTCGTCGGTGCCTTCGGCTACGGCCTGGCGTCCGGAATGGACGAGGTGGCTGCCGCCAGGCTCGGCTGTGCCTGCGCTTCCGCGAGCGTGCGGCATCCCGGCACCCAGAAGTCCTTCCCCACCGGCCAGTCGCTCGCCGACGCCCGATCCTGGGCCGGCTAGATCCGGTCCCAGGGAAGGGAGTCGTAGGCGTCGCGCACGATGGCGAGGTGGGCGGGGTCCAGTTTCAGCGGCACGTCGTCCACCGACGCGATGGGCTGGCCGACGGTCGCCGAGTTGGTCACGAAGGTGGTGTCGAACCCCGCCAGATCGGACAGCCGCACCTCCCGGGATTCCACCGGAACTCCCTTGGCCCGCAAGCCTTTCCGCAGCAGCTGAAGGCTGATCCCGGGCAGCGCGGGCGCGTCCGGGAAGACCACCGTGCCGCCGTCGAAGAAGCCGACGTTCCAGACGCTGCCCTCGGTGATCCGGCCACGGGCGTCCACGAACAGCGCGTCGTCGAAGCCGGCGAGCCTGGCCTCCCGGATGTGGTGGATCAGCCCGAACGTGCCCACGTGCTTCACCTCGGGCAGCACGCGCTCGTACTCGGCCGACCGCACCCGGAGCGGGGTGCTCGCGGGCTCGCTCGGCTCGTCCACCGAGACCAGCACGTCGGGCGCGGCCGGTTGCGCGGGATCGGCGCGGTCCATCGTGCCGGAGAAGATGTTCACCCGCACCGAAAACGCCCCGTACTCGCCGACCGCATGCCGCAGGTGCGCCCGCACCAGCTCTGGATCCAGCTCGGAGCCGAACAGCGCGGTGGTGCTCCGCCGCAGCCGCGTCAGGTGCTCGGCCAGCCCGCGGACCCGGCCGTCGCGCACCTGCATCGCGGTGAAGTGCCCGTAGTTCGACAGGGCCGGGCGCACCAGATCCTCCGCGGTGGCCGCCCGGCCGTTCAGCTCGACCTTGGTCAAAATCCTGGTCAAACCGCTGTCAAACCTAGGCGTCCACGGTGACCGCGGTGAACTTCACCGGGGTCTTCGGTTTGCCGGTGCCGTCCTGGCTGCCCGCGGCGGCCGCCGGGTCGACGCCGTCCCTTGCCACCTTGTCCAGCACTTGCAGCCCAGCGTCGGAGATGCTGCCGAACACCGTGTAGTTCGGCTCCAGCTGGGCGTCGCCGTAGACCATGAAGAACTGGCTGCCGTTGGTGTTCGGGCCCGCGTTGGCCATCGCGAGCAGGCCGCGGCCGTACTTCAGCTCGGGGAACACCTCGTCGTTGAAGCTGTAGCCGGGGCCGCCGGAGCCGGTGCCCTGCGGGTCACCGCACTGCAGCATCTGCAGGCCTTCGGTGCCGAGCCGGTGGCATTCGGTGTCGGTGTAGAAGCCCTGCTGCGCCAGGCTGATGAAGTTGTTCACCGTGCACGGGGCGAGCGCGCGGTTCAGCGTCATCGGGATGTCGCCGGCGGTGCTCTTGATCGTCACGTTCACCGTGCCGGTGGCCGGCGTCGGCCCGGCCGGCGGGGTGTTCACCGGCTTCGCTGCGGGCTCGTCCGGTTTCGCCGGATACTCGCAGGTCGTCGGGTTCGCCACCGCCTCGGGGCGCTTGGGCTCCTCGGCGCGTTGGGTCGGGATCTGCACCGGCGGTGGCTCGGGGGTGTTGGTGGGCGCGGCGGCCGCGTCCTCTCCGCTGCGGGTCGCGAAGAACACCACCACGCCGGCGATCACCACCACGGCACCCACGGTGACACCAACGCCGATGATCTTGCGGCGCTTCGCTCGTTCGGCCCTGCGCACAAGCTGTCGTTCGAGCTTGCGCTTCGCGGCCTCGCGGCGTTGCTGGTTGGTCGCCACCTGCCCTCCAGGATTCCACTCGACGTCACTGAACCGGGTGGCGGCAGTCTATGGGCACAGCCTGTGAGAACCCCGTACAGGGGCGGATAGGGTGGGTCGCACGTGCGCCCGGGACGCTCGCCGCGCCGGTGGGGGCGGGGTTCACGCAGAGGCGGAGGTGGGTGTTCGTGCTCGTCGTCGGGTTTCCGGCCGGCACATTCCAGGCGAACTGTTACCTGCTCGCGACCGGCAGGGACCGGCCGTGCGTGGTCGTGGATCCAGGGGAGGACGCGGCCGGGCCGATCGAGGACGCGCTGCGCGAGCACGGGCTGAGCCCGGTCGGCGTGCTGGCCACGCACGGGCATTTCGACCACGTGTTCTCCGCGGCGGAGGTGGCCGACGCGCATCGGGTTCCGCTGTGGATCCACCCGGACGACCGGATCCTGCTGACCGATCCCTTCCACGGGCTTCGTCCCGGCCTCGCCGCCGCGCTCGGCACCCCACCGGAGATGACCGAGCCCGCCGAGGTGGCCGAGCTCGGCGCCGGCCGGCTCGACCTGGCCGGACTGACGATCACCGTGCACCACACCCCGGGGCACACCCCCGGATCGATGATCTTCCGGCTGGACACCGAGGAGGGCGGCAGGCTGGCGCTCACCGGCGACACGCTGCTCGCCGGCACGGTCGGCCGGACCAACCTGCCGGGCGGCAGTGCGGCCGAGCTGGACCATTCCCTGCGGACCTCGGTGCTCACCTGGCCCGACGAGACGGTGGTGCTGCCGGGACACGGGGCGTCCACCACCATCGGCAAGGAACGGGCGCAGAACCCGTACCTGCGGAAGCTGGCCGGCGCGGTGCAGAGCGGACGTCCGGCATGAACGAGACACCGGAGCAGGCGAAGGAGCCGGACCGGATCCCGCTGTTCCAGGAGGACCCCGCGCTGCGCCGCCGCCGGGGCTACTCCGGGCTCGCCGGGGTGGTGCTGTTCGCGGCCGCGTTCGGCGGGATCGCCGGGCTGATCGGCGGACAGATCGCCGGGCTGGTGGTGGCGGCACTGGTCGCGCTGCCGCTGGGCTACGTGGTCCTGTTCAACCTCCGCCGCAGGCTGTGGCTGGAAGGCGGGGAGGTACTGGTCCGGACCTGGCGCACGCGCCGGGTGGACCTGGTCGCAGCCGAGCGGCTCGACCTGCTGGTCACCGACGTGCGCGGCAACCGCGGGGTCGGGCTGCTGGTCAACGCCGGGCAGCGCGGCAAGACGGTGAAGATCGACCTCGCCGTCTACGCCGGCACCGGCGGCCGCGAGCTCGGCATTCTGGCCCTGCGCCGGCTGGCCAACGCGCTGATGAACAACACCGACGCCAACGGCATGGTGTTCGCGGAACTGCTGGTCGCCCAGCTCCGCGCGGAGGCGCGCGGCGAAGGCGTGTCGGAACGGCCGCTCCACCGGCTGGCTTCGGCGGCGCCCAGTGGCAAGCTCGCGCAGCGCTTCACGATGGAGGCGGTCAGCCGTTTCGTCGCGACGCTGGAGTGACCGCGGCGGCCTTCTTCTTCGTGCTGCTCTTCCCGTTCTTCGCCGGGCTGGTGGCGGTCAGCCGCTGTTCGATCGAGTCCAGCTGCTCGCGCACGGCTTCGAGCTGGTAGACCACTTCGGGTAGCTCCTCCGCGGCGAAGGTGGCCAGTCGTTCCACGTGCTTGACCGCGTCGCGGAGTTCCTCCAGCGCGTCCGCGATCCGGGGAATGCCTTCGGCGGCGTTGACGGCCACCCGCGCGAGCCCCAGCGCACGCCGGGGAAGCGCCAGTACGAGATCGAGCATGACCCTCCAACCTTGGCCGGTTGCCGGGTCTTCGTACCCCACCGAGACGCCCGCCGGAGCGCCGGGGGTCGCCGGTGTGACGGGTGTGATCAGGAGTTTTTCTTGGGACTGCTGGGGTTCTTGAGTTCGTCCACACCCTCGCGGCTGGCGATCAGCGCGGCCAGCACGGTGGTCACCGGCACGGCGGCCACGATGCCAACGCTGCCGGCCAGCGTCCGGACGATCTCCTGCGCGATGTCCTGCGAGCCGAGCACGCTGCCGAGGCCGACTCCGGAGATCGCGGACACCAGCAGCACCGGCAGCGCGGCCCCGGCGTAGGCCATCACCAGCGTGTTCACCGCCGAGCCGACGTGGTCGCGGCCGATCCGCAGCCCGGCCGCGTACAGCTCGCGCCAGGACAGCGACGGGTTGGCGCGGCGCAGCTCCCACACCGCGCTGGTCTGGGTGACCGTGATGTCGTCGAGCACACCCAGCGCGCCGATCACCACTCCCGCCAGCAGCAGCCCGCGCGCGTCGATGCCGTGCCCGAGCGAGCCGATCAGCGAGGCGGTGGAGTCGTCCAGCCCGGTCAGCGACGATGCCGCGGAGAACAGCACGGACAGCAGCCCGATCAGGGCGAGACTGGCCAGTGTGCCGAGCACCGCGACCGACGTCCGCGCGGACAGCCCGTGGGTCAGGTACAGCGCGATGAACATGATCAGCCCCGCGCCGGCGATGGCCACCAGCAGCGGGTTCTCCCCGGCCAGTATCGCGGGCAGCACGAACAGCGCGAGCACCACGAAGCTCAACGCCAGCGCGACCAGCGCGGCGACCCCCTGCCAGCGGCCGAGCACGATCACCGCGAGCGCGAACAGCCCGGCCAGCAGCAGCAGCGGCAGCCCGCGCTGGAAGTCCTTGAGCACGTAGGAGGACGGGTCGGCGACGTCGCCGCCGTTGTAGGCGAGCACCACCTGGTCGCCCGCGGTGAACCTCGGCGTGCTCGGCTCGATCGGCACGATCAGCCGCACCGTGCGCCCGCTCGCCGGGCCGTCGGTCATCCGGACGTCGGTGCTGAGGCAGGGCTTGTCCCCCGGCTGGGTCCCGTCCGGCTGGTCACCGACCCGGACCTGGCCCGCGGCAAGGCACGGGCCGGTGGCGACCGCGGTGATGTCCGCCTGCACCGGCGTGCCGCCCGACGCCACGGACTCCGGCAGCGACTTGCCCCAGGGGTAGAGCAGCAGCACCCCGGCCACGGTGGCCAGCGCGATCGGCGCCAGCAGCCAGATCAGCAGCAGCCGGACCTGCCGGGACGCCGGTGCGGCCGGTCCGTGGCCGTGGCCGTGCCCATGTCCCTGTTGTCCCTGTCCGTGGCCGGTTGCAGCTGGCTCGGGCGGTTCGGCCCGGCGTCGCCCGGTCCTTGCCGCCGGTTTCGCCGGTTCCCGCCGGGTCTTTCGCGGCGCTTCCGAATCTGCCCCGGTCGATCCGGCCGTCCCGGCCGATCCGGCAGGTCGAGCAGGGGGAGCCGCCCGGCGCGGGGGCCGCTCGGCTGCCTTGTCCGCGGGCTGCTCGGCTGCCTTGCGCGCCGGCTGCCCGGCCGGCCGGCGCCGCCGCGGCGGACCGTCCGCGTCAGGGGCACCGGCCGCACCGGGCTCTCGGCGCGGCCTGGCCCTGCGCTCACCCGGCGGCGGTGTGCCGTGCTCACCCGGCACCCGGCGGATCGGGCCGGTGTCGTCATCGGCGAAGTCGTCACGAGGCACCGGGCCATCCTGCACAGCACCGGCGCGGCCCGCTTGGCCGGGGGCTTACCTGACCAGCCGGAAGAAGCCCGGGCTGTTCGAAAGCGGCGAAATGTCCTTCTCGGTCCAGTTCGCGTGCCATCCCCTGTCAGCCGTGGCAAGGACTTATCGTTCCGGTGATTCGGCCGTGTGGTTGGCGTCGCGGACGGCAACGCGCAAGAGCGAATCCTCGGTGCGTTCCCGCGAGCTGGGTGCCGAACTGGTACGCATCCGAGAAAGGGCCGGACTGACCGGTGACGCGCTGGCGAAGATCCTGCACTGGTCCCCGAGTAAGGTTTCCCGCATCGAGAGCGGCAAACCTGGCACCCATGAGGTGGATGTCGCCATATATGCGGCGAGTTGTGGCTTGAAGTACGGCGAACTCGAAGAGCTGCTCGCCATGGCGCGAGAAGCCGATACCGGTTACTGGATCCGCCCGCACGAAGACCGGTTGCCCGAGGAGATGCGGAGGACTACGCTCGCGCGCTTTTCGAGTGGGATGGGCGCGTGGCCGAGGCCGAAGTCGACCGGCGAATCCGCATACGAATGGGCCGTCAGTCCTTGCTGCGCCATCGGTTCCCACCTCGATGCGTCTTCTTCGTCCATGAGCACGCACTTCGTGGGTGGGCGGGTGCGGCGAAGGTCATCAACGAGCAACTGCTGAAATTGATCTTCTTCAGCGATCGACCGGAATGTTTGGTCCGCGTCGTCCCGGTTTCGGCTGGTCCTGCCGGTGTGCCGCGGCTACACGACAAGTTTGGTCTTGGAGAAGCCCGCGGACATCGCGACCCATCGTGTGGCACTGGCGAAGCTCGACCAGATAGCGCTGGATGGGGGACAATCGCGCGACTGGCTTGCCGCACTGGCAAGCTCGTACGACTGAGTGAGGATGGCGCAGATGGGCGACCTGGTGTGGCGTAAGAGCAGCTACAGCGGCACTGAGGACGACACCAGCAACTGCGTCGAAGTCGCCTTCACCTGTTCCGCCACTCTCCTGCGGGACTCCAAGCAGCCCACTGCCGGTTGCCTGGAGCTGCGTGACGCCACTTGGCGTGCCTTCGTTGGCGCGCTTACCTGACCAGCCGGAAGAAGCCGCGTAGCTGTTCGACGAAGGAGCCGGGCTGTTCGAAAGCGGCGAAATGCCCGCCTCGGTCCAGTTCTTCGTGCCAGCGGAGGTCGGTGAACCGCCGCTCGGCCCAGCGGCGGGACGGGCGGATGGTCTCTTTCGGGTAGATCGAGATCCCGGACGGCACCGAGATCTCGGCCGCGTCCCGTGTATTGGTCTCCCAGTACAGGCGCGCCGAGGAAGCGGCGCTGGCGGTGAACCAGTAGACCGAGATGTCGTCGAGCATCTCGTCCCTGGTCAGCGCGCTCTCCGGGCGGCCGTCGTGGTCGGTCCAGGCCCAGAACTTCTCCGCGATCCAGGCGCACTGCCCGGCGGGCGAGTCGGTGAGTCCGTAGCCGAGGGTCTGCGGGCGGGTGCGTTGCTGCTGGTAGTAGCCGCTGCCGGTGGTGCGGTGGTGGTCGAGGTCGGCCAGCGCCTTTCGTTCGGTGGGGGTGGGGTCGTCGAAGGTGGTGTCGTCGAGGCCGACCATGGCCATGTTCAGGTGGATGCCTGCCAGCGACTCCGGGTGCTGGCTGGCGAGCGCCGTGGTGACGATGGCACCCCAGTCGCCGCCCTGCGCGCCGTAGCGGGAGTAGCCAAGCCGGGTCATCAGCTCGGCGAAGGCGCGGGCGATCCGCGGTGTGTCCCAGCCGGGTGCGGACGGTTTGTCGCTCCAGCCGAACCCTGGCAGCGACGGCGCCACCACGTGGAAGGCGTCGGCCGGGTCGCCGCCGTGCGCCCCGGGGTCGGTGAGCGGGCCGAGCACCTTGAGGAACTCGACCACCGAACCGGGCCAGCCGTGCGTGAGCAGCAGCGGCAGCGCGTCCGGCTCGGGGGAGCGGACGTGCAGGAAGTGGATGCCGAGCCCGTCGAGCTCGGTGCGGAACTGGGGGAACGCGTTGACCCGGTCGGCGAAACCGAAGTCGTAGCCGTCCGCCCAGTACCGGCACAGCTCCCGGACGTAGCCCAGCGGGACACCCTGCGACCAGTCGTCCACGGTCTCCGGTTCCGGCCAGCGGGTGGCGGCCAGCCGGCGGCGCAGGTCGTCGATCTCGGCCTGGCCGACGTGTGCCCGGAACGGTTCGATCATGTTCGCACTCCTTCGTGAGTGGAAAGTGTTGCCGGAACAACACTTTCCACTCACGAGTGTCAGCGGGCGATCTTGATGCTGGCCTGGAGGGCGGGGTCGTTGGACGCGAACGTCCAGCCGTCCCTGCTCTCGAAGCCGGGGTTGCGCACGGTGAAACCGACCGAGTCGATGTTGTCCACCCCGGCGTCGATGCCGAGGTCGGCGGTGGGGTTGAGCACGCACAGCTGGAAGGACAGCGTCACGCTGCTCTTGCCCCGCACGAAGTCCCCGATGTCGATCGGGCCCTGCGCCGACTCGCCGTTCATCCAGGTGTTCTCCCACCAGTCGCCGACGTCGTGGTGGTAGACCTGGTTGCCGTCCACCAGCAGCCGCTTGGCCAGCTTGTTCCAGGCGAAGCCGGTCTTGGCGTACTGGTCGTAGTCCCAGAACGAGATCTCGTACCGGGCCGAGGACGGGTCCACCTTGACCACCTGGCTGGCCGTGGCGCAGCCGCCCTCCCTGGTCGGCGTCCGCTCCGGCGCGGTCAGGCTCAGCCTGCCGTTGCCGTACATCGCGTAGTTGTCGCTGCGGAAACCGCTGGTCGGCCGCTCCGGCGGGAACGGCCGGTTGACGAACTGCTCGCCGCGCAGCGAGGTGGCCACCGCGTCGCGGATCCGGGCCGGCCGGTCCGTGGCGTACAGGTCGATCGACGGCAGCAGCTCGTGGTTGTTCGAGCTGACCGTCCAGCCGTCCGGCGACTCGAACCCGCCGTTGAGCAGGGAGAGTCCTTCGCCGCTCACGTCGTCGAAGCCGATGTCCAGCGGGTAGTCGCCGACGCCACGGCGGTCGAGCACGCGGAGCGCGATCGTGGCGGAACGTTTGCCGCGCAGTGCCTCGGTGAGATCGACGGCGCGCCGCTGGTAGGTGTGCCCGCCGCCGTCGGCGATGTCGGACTCCCAGGCCACCGCACCGTCCACGAGCACCTGTTTGATGTGGTATCCCGCGCCGTCGAGGTTGCCGTAGTAGCCGTCGAAGTCGTAGAAGGTCAGGATCTTCTTCCGCGCCCGCGGGTCCACCGTCACCCGTTGCTCGGCCTGCGCGTAGTCACCGGCCCTGGTGCCGACGAACGAGGCCAGCGAGACGTTGAACCGGCCGATCCCGTGCGCTGCCCGGTTGTCCCCGGTGATGGTCGGCTTGTCCGCCAGCGGCAGGCCGTAGGCGAGCACGCCGAGGAGCCGGTTGGCCCGCACGTACGGCAGCGCGTTCTCGATCGTCTTCGCCGCGTAGTCCTCGGTGGGCGGCAGCGCGGCGTCCAGGAACCGGCCGCTGTAGAGCAGGAAGAGCACCCCCAGCCCGCGTGGTTCGGTCTGTTTCAGAATGTTGTCCACATTGGACGCGACCGCGGACGGGTCCTGGGTGTTGTTGTTCCAGCCGAGGTAGGGGTAGACGATGCCGTCGATGTACTTGCCGAACCGTTCGTAGAAGCCGGAGTTGATGGCCTCCCAGTAGTACAGCGTGGTGTAGAAGCCGAGCTTGGGGTTGATCTCGTCCTGGGTGTCCACCATCCGCTGCATGTACTCCGGGGTGAACAGCTGCGGGTTCTGCCCGTTCAGGAAGTCGTCGATGGCCCAGGCGACCACGTTCGGGTACTGCAGGGACAGCTTGGCGATCTCCTTGGCCCAGGTGATGAAGTCCAGTTTGTACGGCCGTGAGCAGCGGCCGCTCTGGTGCGGCACCGGACTGTCGAAGCACTCCGACGGCGGTACCAGGTAGACCCAGATCTTGATCCCGGCCCTGGCGGCCGCCGGCGCGAACTCGAGGCGCAGGTCGTCCCAGTCCACTGGGGAGTCCCAGATGTCGAAGACGTAGGTGTTCAGTCCGACCTGTTTCAGCTTCTCGACCAGGGCGGGGGTGTCGGTGTGCCGGTAGCCGTCCGCGCGCGGGTTTGCTTCGCGGACCTCGGGATAGACGGTGTTCCCGCCGGCCTTCGCGGCCTTGACGCCGTCCGGGGGGAGTACGGACTGCCTGATCTCAGACAGCGGGGCGTCCTTGACCCGGTCGTTCACCGGGGGTGGCTGGTCCTGCGCCGAGGCGGCTGGGGCGGTGGCCGCGAGTGCGGCCGCGACACAGGTGCTAGTGATCAGCGAGACAAGTGCTCTCCAGTGGGGACCCCTCATAGTATTCTCCGTATATCGAAGATGATTACGAGTAGCTGAAAAATAAGATGATCCCTGGTGAACAGCCGTTGCGGCAAGGTCCGTTGCGGTGACGACGGCGTTTTGTGGGAAGAGAGCAAGAGTGAGCGAGATGCAGGCGCAGAAGGACGGCCCGGGGTTCCGCGAGGCGCCGGCGCGGCCGCCCTCTCCGGCGGTCGACCGGGCGCTGACCGTGCTGGAAAAGCTGGTGGCGGCCTCCGACGGGCTCACCCTCACCGCGCTCGCCAGGACCACCGCGATCCCGCTGGCCACCTGCGCCTCCATCGTCTACACGCTGGAGCAACGCGGTTACGCCACCCGCCGGGTGGTCGGGCGCAGCCACTTCTGGCGGGCCACCATGCGCCTCTACGACCTGGCCGCGCCGCTGATCAGGCAGGACGATCTGTCCGAAGTGGCCCAGCCGCAGCTGCGGGCGCTGGCCGACGAGCTGCGGATGCCCGCGCACGTCGGCGTGCTCGACGGCGCGTCGGTGGTCTACGTGGCCAAGGCCGCGACGCCGGGGTTCATCCAGTTCGACACCTACCCCGGCAAGGTCTCGCCGTTCAACCTGACCGCGCTGGGCAGGGCGATCGCGGCCTACCTGCCGGACGCCGAGCTGGAGCCGCTGCTCGGTCAGCTCTCCGCCGGCGCCGGGCCGAAAGCGAAGCGGCCGTCGGTGCGCGCGTTCCGGGCCCAGCTCGCCAAGGTCAGGCAGGCTGGCTACGCGCTGGAGGACGAGGAGGAGCAGGCCGACATCGCCTGCGTCGCGGCTCCTTTCTTCGACGCCGAGGGCAGGGTGAACGGCTCGGTGGGGGTCACCGGGTTCGCCCGCGACCTGGCCGGGCGCAAGCTCGCCAGCGCGGCTGAACTCGTTGTGCGGCAAGGGAAGGAGATCTCCGCGAAGCTGGGCTTCTGACCAGGGTGGAATATGGTGCCGTTTTGGGACGCGGCAACCCTTGCCGCCGAACGAGGGACGGTTCTAACATCTTCAGGCTGAAGAAGTTATTTTCGAAATGACGATAGGTCGGGATCGGCGCAGCGGTCCGGAGCCAACGGGAGGTTCGGCGTGGGGATGCGGCGAAGGGGGCTGACCGCGCTCTGCGGTTCGGCCGTCCTGATCATGCTGGCCAGTGCCTGCAGCAGCGGAGACAGCGGGGACTCAGACGGGCCGGAGGTCCAGCCCTCCGCGCAGAGCGGCCAGGGCCCGGTCAAGGACGGCGGCACGCTGGTCTACGGGCAGACCGTCGGGGTCAGCCAGCTGGACCCGAACAAGATCGCCAGCGCCGCGCAGAGCCAGCTGCAGACCCTGCTGTGGAGCGGGTTGACCACCTGGGGCCCGGACAACACCACGAAGCCGGACCTGGCCGCGTCCTGGGAGCACTCGCCGGACTTCAAGCAGTGGACCTTCAAGCTGCGGCCTGGGGTGAAGTACCACGACGGCAAGGCGTTCACCGCGGCCGAGGCCAAGAAGAACTTCGACAAGGTGCTCGAGCCGAACTCGACCGCGCAGGTGGCCACCAAGATCTCGATGGTCTCCTCGGTCACCGCCAAGGACGACACCACGCTGGTGCTCGACCTCGAGACGCCAAAGCCGGAGCTGCCCACCGCGGTGATCGACGTCAAGATGACCGACGTGGACGACCTGGCCAACGTGAACCAGAAGGCCAACGGCACCGGACCGTACAAGCTCAAGTCCTTCGTCCCGGACCAGACCGTCGAGCTGGTCCGCAACGACACCTACTTCGGCGCGAAGCCGCATTTCGACGCGGTGAACATCGCCAGGTTCGCGGACGCCACCGCGGCGCAGACGGCGCTGCGCTCCGGTGACATCCAGGTGATGGGCGCGGTCGCCCCGGACGCGGTGAAGAACCTGGCCACCGACGGCAGGCAGCTGCTCACCGCGGCCGAGCCGGCCGCCTTCGCGGTCTGGGAGCTGGACACCACCTCGGCCCCGTTCAACAATCCGAAGGCGCGGCAGGCGCTCTCCTACGCGGCGAACCGGCAGGCGATGATGGATGCCGGCTACGCGGGCTACGGGCTGCCGATTCCGGGGAACGTGGTGGTGAACCCGAAGAACAAGTACTACGACCAGGCGCTGCCCCCGCAGGAGTACAACCTGGACCGGGCCAAGCAGCTGTTCGCCGAAGCCGGGGTCACCGAAGGCAGCACGCTGACCTTCTGGACCAAGGCCGGCAGCGATCCGGAGTGGACCACGATCGGCCAGATCCTCCAGGAGGACCTGAAGAAGATCGGGATCAACCTGGACATCCAGAGCAACGAGAACAGCACCTGGACCGCGAAGTTCTACCCCAAGGGCAAGCCCTACCCGAACATGGTGATCCCGAACTACATCTCCTTCGCGCCGATGCCGGACGCATACGCGTTGAGCTGGTTCGCCGGGGAGAAGGGCACCTGCGAGTGCAACTGGGTGGCGCCGGCGGAGTACAACGACGCGGTGGCGGCCATCGAGTCCAAGGGCGACGGCCCGGAACGCGACGCCGCGTTCAAGACCGCCCAGCAGGTGCTCAACCGCGAGAACCCGATCATCGTGCTCGGCAGCACCGCGTTCCTGTCCGTGGCGCAGGCGAACGTGCGGGGGGCGTGGGTGCAGGCGGAAGGGACCCTGCACCTGGAGGAGGCCGGGTTCGCGGCCTAGGAAGGGTGGGCATGGCCTGGTATGTGCTGCGGCGCCTCGGCGCCAGCGTGCTGATGCTCGTGCTGGTGTCGATGCTGATCTTCGTGGTGCTGCGGCTGCTGCCCGGCGACCCGACGGTCACCAAGGTCGGGCAGGCGCAGGGCATCGATCCGGCGGCGCTGCTCCAGCTGCGCACCGAGCTGGGGCTGGAGGACCCGATCCCGGTGCAGTACTGGAACTGGATCGCCGGGGTGTTCTCCGGTGACCTCGGCCGCTCCTACTTCAGCCAGTTCGACGTGGACGTGCTGATCGGCCAGCGGTTCGGGCCGACGGTGGAGCTCTCGCTGGCCGCGCTGGTGCTCGCGGTGCTGCTGGCGCTGGTGCTTTCGGTGCTGCCGACGGTGCTGCGCAGCAAGTGGCTGGCCAGGTTCGTCGGCGGGTACACCACGCTCGGCATGGCGTCGCCGCCGTTCGTGTTCGGCATCGTGCTGATCGCGATCTTCACGGTGAAGCTGGGCGTCCTGGACAACGAGACCTACGTCGCGCCGTCCGAGGATCTGCTCGGCAACCTGCGGGCTTTGCTGCTGCCCGCGCTGACCCTCGGCATCTGCCTGTCCGCACCGTTGATCAGGTACCTGCGCGCCTCGCTCACCGACATGGAACTGGCGCAGCACGTGCGCACCGCGACCGGCAAGGGGATCAGCCGCCGTGCCGTGGTGCTGCGGCACATCCTGCCGAACGCGCTGCTGCCCGCGCTGACCTCGCTCGGCATCACGGTGGGCCAGGTGCTCAGCGGGGCGGTGGTGGTGGAGTACGTGTTCCGCTGGCCGGGGCTCGGCTCGCTGATCGTGGACTCGGTGTACAAGCGGGACTACGCGGTCATCCAGAGCACGGTGCTGTTGCTGGCCGCCGTTTTCGTTCTGGTGAACCTGGTGGTGGACATCCTCTACGGGGTGCTCGATCCGCGGCTGCGGGTGGGGAAGGTGACGGCATGACGGCACTGGACCCCGGAGCCGGTGCGCCGCTCGGCGATCCGGCGGGGGAACCGCGGCGGGACGCGCGGGAGGCGGCGGGGCCCGGCCTGCTGCGCCGGTTCCTCGGCCGGCCGCCGGCCGTGATCGCGCTGGTGGTGCTCGGTGTTTTCGTGGTGCTGGCGGCGATCCAGCCGTTCGCGCTGGCCTCACCGACCAAGATCAACGCGCGGGACAAGTTCGCCGCGCCGAGTTTCGCGCACCCGTTCGGCACCGACGAGCTCGGTCGCGACCTGCTGTCCAGGGTGGCGCAGGCCGGGCAGATCTCGCTCGGTTTCGCGGCCGGTGCGACGGTGATCGCGATGCTGGTCGGGGTCACCTGGGGGATGCTCGCGGCGGCGCGGTCCGGCTGGCTGGACGAGGTGCTGATGCGGATCGCGGAGGCCGCGCTGGCCATCCCGACCATCCTGTTCGCGCTGGTGTTCGTGGCCGCCTTCGGCTCGGACGTGGTCGCGATGGCGGTGGTGGCGGGCCTGCTGATGTCGCCGCTGACCGCCAGGATCGCGCGCTCCGCGGTGCTGGCCGAGCTGCAGTCGGAGTACGTGCACGGCCTGGACGCGGTCGGGGTCTCGCGGGTCCGGATCCTGTTCACCGAGGTGCTGCCCAACGCGGTGCCCGCGCTGCTGGCGCAGGCTTCGCTGAACGTGGCCATCTCGCTGATGCTGGAGGCCACGCTGAGCTTCGTCGGACTCGGCATCCAGCCGCCGGACGCGTCCTGGGGCACCCTGCTCAAGGTCGGCTACGACAAGCTGTACGAGTCGATCTGGTACCCGCTGATCCCGGCGCTGCTGATCATCGCCGCGATCGGCGCGCTGAACACGATCGGCGACCAGCTCCAGCGGGTGCTGCACCGGAGCGGCTCATGAACGAGTCCGAAGTGCTGCGGCTGGAGGACCTCGGCATCGGGGTGCGCGTCTCCGGCGGGATGCGGCCGCTGGTGCACGACGTGAGCCTGACCCTGCGCGCCGGGGAGCGGACCGCGCTGGTCGGCGAGTCCGGCAGCGGTAAGACCATGGTGTCGCTGTCGGTGATGCGGCTGAACCCGGAGCCCACCGCGATCACCGCCGGCAAGGTGCTGCTGAACGGCACCGAGCTGGCGCTGGCGAGCGAGCGCGAGATGGAACGGGTGCGGGGTGGGCGGATCGCGATGATCTACCAGGACCCGCTGTCCTCGCTCAACCCGGTCCGCACCATCGGCAACCAGCTGGTGGAGGCGATCCGCGCGCACCAGGACATCTCGCCGAAGGACGCCGCGGACCGCGCGGTGGAGCTGCTGGCCGAGGTCGGCGTGCCGGAGCCGGCGAAGCGGGTGCGCGACTACCCGCACCAGTTCTCCGGCGGGATGCGGCAGCGGGTGATGATCGCGATGGCCATCTCCTGCTCGCCGGACGTGCTGATCGCGGACGAGCCGACCACCGCGCTGGACGTGACCACCCAGGCGATGATCCTGCGGCTGCTGGACGACCTTGCCGACCAGCGCGGGATGGCCGTCCTGTTCATCACCCACGACCTGGCCGTGGCATCGGTGTTCTGCCAGCGCATCCACGTGATGCGCGAGGGCAGGGTGGTGGAGTCCGGGCTGCTGCGGGAGGTGCTTTCCGCGCCGGACCACGAGTACACCCGCGAGCTGCTGGACTCGGTGGTGACCCTGGATCTCGACCCGTCCCGGCCGATGCGAACCCGCGGCGCCCCGGTCACGACGTCCCCTGTGTCCATTTCGGACAGTGCAGAGGCTGTGGGGGACGCCGAGCCGGGCGAGGTGGTCGTCGAGGCGGAGCATCTGGTGCGCAGGTTCGGCACCGGGGTGATCGCGGTGAACGACGTCTCGCTGTCCATCCGCCGCGGGGAGACCTTCGGGCTGGTCGGCGAGTCCGGCTCCGGCAAGTCCACGCTCAGCCAGCTGCTGCTCGGCCTGGACAAGCCCAGCTCCGGGGTGGTCCGGTATCAGGGCACCGAGCTGTCCGCGCTGAGCCGCGGCGAGCTGCGCAAGCGGCGCCGGGACATGCAGGTGGTGCTGCAGGACCCGATCGGCTCGCTGAACCGGCGCAAAACGGTGGAGCAGATCGTCGGGCTGCCGCTCGCCGTGCACGAAGGAACGTCCAAAAAGGACCGCCGGGCCAGGGTGCTGGAGCTGCTGGATCTTGTCGGCCTGCCCGAGTCCTTCCTCGGCCGCTACCCCCGCGAGCTTTCCGGCGGGCAGTGCCAGCGGGTGAACATCGCGCGCGCGATCGCGCTGGAGCCGTCCTTCCTGGTGCTGGACGAGGCGGTGTCCGCGGTGGACGTGGTGATCCAGGCGCAGATCCTGAACCTGCTGCGCGACCTGCAGACCAGGCTGGGGCTGACCTGCCTGTTCGTCTCGCACGATCTCGCCGTGGTGCGCTACATGGCACCCCGGCTGGCGGTGATGTACCAGGGGCGGATCGTGGAGAGCGGCGGGCGCGACGAGATCTTCGGGAACCCGCGGCACGAGTACACCAGGACCCTGATCGCGGCCATCCCGGCACTGGAGGTGGCGTCCGGATGAACGGAAGCGTGGTGGGACGGTGAGCGTCGGGATCGTGCTGGCCGGGCTCGGGGACATCGCGCTCAGCGCGCATCTTCCCGCGCTGGCGCGCAACTCCGGGGTACGGGTGCTCGGCCTGGTCGACCCGGACGAGCACCGCCGCGAGCTCGCGCGGGCGCTGCTGCCCGCCCCGGCGTTCGCGGACCTCGCCGAGGTGCTGGACGATCCGGAGGTGCGGGGCGTGGTGCTGGCGACCCCGCCGTGGGTGACCACCGGGCTCATTCCCCTGGTGACCGCCACCGGCCGGTTCGTGCTGGCCGAGAAGCCGGTCGCCACCTCGGTGCGGGCCGCCGGTGTGCTCGCCGAACTGCCGGAGCCGCAGCGGGGACTGGTCCAGGTCGGCCTGACCTACCGGCACGACCCGGCCATGGAGCTGCTGCACGACTGGATCACCGGCGGCCGCCTCGGCTCCCCGTCGCTGGTCCGCGCCCAGATCTACGACGAACGCCGCGACCCGGCCGATCCGGCGCACGCCGGCCGGATCGAAGGCACCCTGCGGCACGGCATGCCGGTGGTGCACGAGGGCGCGCACGTTTTCGACTGGTTCGGCTACCTGCTCGGCGGGCCGCCGGACCGGGTGGCGGACGCGTGGGCGGTGGCGACCAGGCCGGACCTGCCCGCGCCCAACCTGTGCGGCGCCAGGCTGGAGTACCCGCCGTCGGGCGGGCAGGGCACGCCCACCGTCGTGCTGGCCGAGTTCGGCTGGCTCACCGACGCGCTGCCGCGCTGCGAGATCAGCGTGCTCGGGGACCGCGGGCACGCGCTGCTCGACGGGCAGAGCTTCCGGTTGGAGCTGAGCACCGCCGCCGGGCTGGAACAGGTCGCCTTCGAGCCGGAGCGGACCACCCGCTGCTTCGACCGTCAGCTCGTTCGGTTCGTGGACCTGATCACCGGCGCCAGCACCGCGCCGGCCCCCGATCTCGCGGACGGCCTCGCCGCACTCGAACTCGCCGAACGGGTGGCCGTGCTGGCCGGGGAGTCCCCGCGATGAGCCACCCGGACACCGGCGGAAGGGGGCGGGGATGAGCCTGCTGCACTGGGCCGAGAGCACCCGCGAGGAGCTGCGGGCGGTGCTGCCGGACGCGCTGGTGGTGCTGCCGATCGGCGCCACCGAACAGCACGGCCCGCACCTGGCCACCGGCACCGACGCGGTGCTGGCCGGCACCGTGGCCGAGCTGGCCGCCGCGCGGGTGGCGGACGTGGCCGAGCGGGATCTGGTGCTGGCGCCGCGGCTGCCGTTCGGCGCGTCCGACCATCACCTGTACTTCGGCGGCACCCTCTCGCTTTCCGCGACGACCGCCACCGCGCTGCTGATCGACCTGGCCAGGTCGGTGACCGGCGGCGGCGGGCGGCGGCTGGTGATCGTGAACGGGCACGGCGGCAACCGCGGGGTCTGCCACGCCGCCGCCGCGTCCGCGTCCGCGTCGTACGGGCTGACGGTGGCGATCGTGCACTACTGGGAACTGCTCGCGCCCTCCGGCGACACGCCGATTCCCGGGCACGCCGGCGAGTTCGAGACGGCGATGATGCTCGCCGTGCGCCCGGAGCTGGTGCGCGAGCGCCGCCAGCGACCGGCGCTGCCGGATGCCGGTGGAGTGTCCGGTGTGGACGTTCACGAGCCGGGGGCGTGGACCAGGATCGACGGGTACACCGACCAGCCCGCACTCGCGGGGCAGGCACAAGGATCGAAATGGCTGGAGGAGTGCGTGGTGGCGCTGTCCGCTCGTCTCGTCGAACTGGCGAGGCTGCCATGATCGACTTCCACACGCACACGCCGTTGCGGCACGCCGGCACCTGGCTGGGCGGGGCCGACTTCGGTGCCGCGGAGTTCCTCGGGTTCATGGACTCGGCCGGCATCGACGCGGCCGTGCTGCTGGCCCACGACGGCCTGTTCAACGCGACCCCGGAGTCGAACGACGAGCTGGCCGAGTTCGTGCGCACCGACCGGAGCCGGATGGTCGGCTTCGGCACGGTCAACCCGCGGCACGCCGGCGCGGTGGCGGAGACCGAGCGGTGCTTCGGCGACCTCGGCCTCGGCGGGCTGAAACTGCACCCGTGGCTCCAGGGTTTCAGCATGCACGAGGGGGTGTTGGACCCGATCTGCGAGGTGATCACCGAGGCGGGAGGCATCCTGCTGTCGCACGACGGAACCCCGCCCTACGCCACGCCGAGCCAGATCGCCGCGCTGGCCCGGCGGCATCCCGGACTGCCGGTCGTGCTCGGCCACGGCGGGCTGCACGACTGCTGGCGGGAGGCGCTGGCGGTCACCACCGAGACGCCGAACCTGTACCTGTGCATCTGCGGCACCCCGCCGTACGCCGCACGGCACATCCTGGCCAACGCGCCGCGCGGCAAGGTGCTCTTCGGCACCGACGCCGGGCTGTCCGACAAGGTGAGCCAGGACTACGCGGTTGCCAGGGTGGCCGAGATCGATGGCTGGGGCATCACCCCGGAGCAGCGCGAGGACATGCTGGAGCACAACCCGCGTGCCCTGCTGTGGGGGAGGCTCCGGTGACCATGCGGAACAGGATCGCCGCGGTGCACACGGTGACCGTCAGCCTGCCCGCCCGCGGCGACCTGGTGGTCCGCGGCGCCAAGGGCGCGCACGACCGGTCGGACTTCCTGCTGGTGCGGGTGGTCACCACGGACGGCACCGAGGGCTACGGCGAGGTCAGCGCCACTCCACTGTGGAGCGGCGAGGACGGCACCAGCGCCCAGCACTTCATCTCCGGGGTGCTCACCCCGGCTCTGCTCGGCAGGCCGCTGGCGCCGGTCGGCGCGCTGGAGTCGGTAATGGACCGGGCGCTGGCCGGGAACCCGTTCACCAAGGCCGGCCTGTCGACCGCGCTGTGGGACGCCTACGCGCGCGGCCTCGGCGTGCCGCTGGCCACCGCGCTCGGCGGGCCCTACCGCGACGAGGTGCCGATCAAGCTGTCGCTGTCCGGGGACGGCGCGGACCTGGACCGCACCTACGCGGCCGCGGTGGAGGCCGGTTTCCGGTCCTTCAAGGTGAAGGTGGGCCTCGGCGTGCCCGGCGATCTGGCGAGGATGGCCAGGGCGCGGGAACTGGCCGGCGCGGGCGTTTTCCTCGGTATGGACGCCAACGGCGGCTGGAGCCGTGCCGAAGCCAGGGCGGCGGTGCGCGGGCTCGCCGAGTTCGATCCCGCGTTCGTCGAGCAGCCGGTGGCGCCTGGCGACCTGGCCGGGATGGCCGCGCTGCGCTCGGCCGGGCTGCCGGTGATCGCGGACGAGTCGGTGTTCGGCGTGGACGACCTCGTCCGGCTGGTGCGGGCGGACGCGGCGGACGTGGTCAGTCTCTATGTCGGCAAGGCGGGCGGGCCTGGCCGGGCGGTGGCGATGGGCGGGCTGGCCGCGGCCTTCGGGGTGGACACCCTGATCGGCTCGAACGGCGAGCTCGGCCTCGGCGCGGCGGCGCAGCTGCACGTGGCCTGCGCGCTGCCCGAGCTGAGCACCGGCCTGCCGTCGGACATCATCGGCGCGCACTACTACGCCGAGGACATCCTGGAAGAGCCGCTGGACAGCGACGGGGTGCGGGTCCGGCTCGGCTCCGGCCCCGGGCTCGGGGTACTGCCGCGCGACGACATTCGACGGAGGTTCAGGTGAGCTGGCGATGATCATCGACGTGCACGCGCACACCCCGACTCATCGGGACGAGGTGCCGGCGGGGGAGCGGCGGGTCTATCCGAACTGGCGCACCGACCGACCGGTGACCACCACCAACTCCTGGGCCGACTTCGACACCGCGATGGCCGACGCGGACGTCAGCATCGTGTTCAACATCGCCGCGGACGACCCGGAGACGATGACCGGGCTGCCCTACCCGCCGGAGCGGACGAACGACGCGACCGCCGAGTTCGTCGCCGACGACCCGTCGAAGAGGATCGGTTTTCTCTCGGTAAACCCCTTGTGGGACAACGTGTTCGAGGAGACCGAGCGGTGCAGGGAGCTGGGTCTTGTCGGGGTCAAGCTGGGGCCGAACTACCAGGACTTCGACCCGCTCGGCGAGCCGGCGCTGGCGTTCTACGCCTACTGCGAGCGGCACGGCCTGCCGATCCTGTTCCACCAGGGCGCCTCGCCGATGCGGCACGCGCCGCTGCGCTACACCTATCCGCTGGTCACCGACGAGGTGGCGATCCGGTTCCCGGAGCTGCGCATCGTGATGGCGCACATGGGGCACCCGTGGGGCACCGAGACGGTGGTGACCATCCGCAAGCACCCGCACGTGTACGCGGACGTGTCCTCGATCTACCTGCGGCCGTGGGTCTGCTACCAGTCGCTGCTCGCCGCGGTGGAATGGGGCTGCACGCAGAAGTTGTTGCTGGGCAGCGATTTCCCGATTGCCAACACCGGTGAGGCGATGGCAGGGCTGCGCCGGGTGAACGACATCCTGGAGGGCACCAAGCTGCCGCGGGTGCCGGACGAGGTGGTGGAGCGGATCATCCACGCGGACGCGCTGGGCGCGCTCGGGCTCTCGGTGCCGGCGGTGCGCACATGACCGGTCCCGTGATCGACGCGCACGTCCGGATCGGCAGCGGCAGGGAGGTGACCCTGCACCCGGCCACCCTGGTGTCCACAATGGACGAGTTGGGGATCGATCACGCGCTGGTCGCCCCGGACGAGCGGTGCGTCGCGTTCGCCAACACCGAAGGCAACAACGCGACCGCGGCCGCCGCGCGGGCCTCCGGCGGGCGGCTGCTCGCCTACGCGGTGGCGAACCCGTGGCAGGGCAGGGCCGCGGTGGCCGAGCTGGAGCGGGCGGCCGGGCTCGGCGCGGTGGCGCTGGCCGTCGACCCGGTGCTGCAGGGCTTCGACCTGCTCGACGGCCTGGTCGACCCGCTGCTGGAGTTCGCGCGGGAGCGGAGCTGGCCGGTCTACGTGCGCACCGGCACCCCGCCGACCGCGCTGCCGCTGCCGCTGGCCAGCCTGGCCCGCCGGTACCCGGAGCTGAACATCCTGATGGGGCGCAGCGGTGCCACCGACTTCTGGATCGACGCGGCGCCGGCCCTGCGGTACGCGCCGAACCTGTACGCGGACACGTCCTACGCGCCGTGGGACACCGTGCTCAGCGAGTTCGCCGCGGACCCCGAGATCGGTACCGCGCGAGTCGTGTTCAGCACGGATTCTCCTTACACCGTGCCGAAAGCGGAGATCGGACGGGTCCGGGACTGGACCATTTCCGATGCAGAGCGGGCAAAGGTGCTCGGCGGCACCGTGGCCGGCCTGCTCGGCCTCGCCGCCAGGGTTTCGTAGTGCGCCCCACCTACGCAGAGACCACCAGAAAGGGTGATCGCCGATGACCGCCACGCACGCTCTGGCCGGCCATGACTCCGTTCCGGGATCGGCGAGACCTTCGCCGGTGCGGGGCGTTTCGCCGGTGCTCGAGGTCCCGTTCACCGAGGACGGCGCGGTGGACGCGGACGGTTTCCGCCGGGTGGTGCGCTATGTGCTCGGCACCGGCGTGAGCAGTGTGATGTTCCCCGGGTTCGCCTCGGAGTTCCACAAGCTCAGCGAGGAGGAACGCGGGCTGCTGACCGGCATCCTGCTCGAGCAGACCGCCGGCCGGACCGGGGCCTCCGCCGTCTCGGCGATCGTCGCGGTGCAGGATCACGCCACCATGCTGGCGGTGGCGCGGGCGCGGGCCGCGGTGGCCGCCGGCGCGGACCTGATCAACCTGCTGCCGCCGCATTTCCTGGCGCCTTCGCGGCGGGCCGTGGTGGCGCACGTGCGCGCGGTGCTGGAGGCGATCGCGCCGACGCCGATGGTGCTGCAGTACGCGCCGACCGAAACCGGCACCAGCCTGGACGGCGCGACACTGGCCGAGATCGCTCGCGCGCACGAGAACCTGGCGCTGATCAAGGTGGAGTCCAGCCCGCCGGGCGCGCTGATCGCCGAGCTGGCGGCCGGTGACCCGGCGCTGCCCGCGGTCGAGGGCTACGCCGGGGTGCAGTTGCCGGACGCGTTCCGCCGCGGCGCGGTGGGCACCCAGCCCGGCTGCTCGTTCACCGAGATCTACGTGGAGATCTGGCGCCGGCTCGCGGGTGGTGATCAGGCGGGCGGGGAGGAGCTGCACCGGCGGCTGCTGCCCTACATCTCGTACTGGATGCTGGACACCGAGCTGATCGTCGCGGCGGAGAAGCTGATTTCGAAGCGGCGGGGGTTGTTCGCCAGCTCGATGTGCCGGGAGCCGGCGCACCGGCTCGACCCCGAAGAGGTGCGGATGGTCGACCGCTTCCTCGCCGAGTTCGCGGATCTGCTGCCGTCCTTGGAGTGATTGGGGTGTGATCGGGGTGCGATCGGGGTCTGCCTCGCGCGGGCGGCGGGCGGCCGGGTGATGATGAGCGGGTGGATATCGCAGCGGAGATCGTCGGGCTGGTCGTGGCGGTGCTGGCGGTCACCGCGGCCGCGCGCAGGCTGGACCTCTCGGCCCCGCTCTGCCTGATCGCGGTGGGCGTCGCGGCCTCGTTCGTGCCCGGGATGCCGGAGTACCACCTGCATCCGGAGCTGGTGCTGCTCGGCCTGCTCCCGCCGCTGCTCTACGCGACGGCCATCCGCACGTCGCTGGTGGACTTCCGGGCCAACCGGGGGCCGATCCTGCTGCTTTCGGTGGGGCTGGTCATCTTCACCACGGCCGCCGTCGGGCTGGTCGCCTGGCTGGTGATCCCCGGGCTGCCGCCGGCCGCCGGGTTCGCGCTCGGCGCGGTGGTCGCCCCGCCGGACGCGGTCGCGGCGACCGCGGTGGCGCGGCGGGTCGGCATGCCGCGTCGGATCGTGCGCATCCTGGAGGGCGAGAGCCTGGTCAACGACGCGGCCGCGCTGGTCGCCCTGCGCACCGCGATCGCGGCCGTCGCCGGCTCGGTGACCTTTCTGGACATCGGGGCGGACTTCCTGCTGGCCGCCGGTGGTGGCGTCGTGCTCGGCTTGCTGGTCGGCTGGGTGGCCGCGTTGCTGCGGGCCAGGCTGGAGGACCCGGTGACCGACACCGCGCTGTCGCTGGCCGTGCCGTTCATCGCCTACCTCGCCGCCGAAGCGATTCACGGTTCGGGAGTGCTCGCGGTGGTGATCGCCGGGCTGATGCTGGGACACCGCGCGCCGCGGATGCTCTCCGGCGCGTCCAGGCTGGCCAGCAGGCTGAACTGGCAGACCATCCAGTTCCTCCTGGAGAACATCGTCTTCCTGCTGATCGGCTTGCAGCTGCGGCGCATCCTGACCGAGGTCGGGGACAGCGAGCTGGGGGTGGGCGCCCTGATCGGGGTCTGCGCGGCGGTGCTGGCCGCGACCCTGCTCGCGCGCGTGGTGTGGATGTTCGCGATCGGGCTGATCCGGCGCATCGCCGGGACCAAGGCGTGGCCGTGGTCCTACTCGGCGGTGATCTCCTGGGCCGGTATGCGCGGGGTGGTCACCCTGGCCGCCGCCTTCGTGCTGCCTGCGGACACTCCGGAGCGGGCCGTGCTGGTGCTGGCCGCGTTCGTGGTGGTGGCGGGCACCCTGGTGCTGCAGGGCGGCACGCTGCCCAGGCTGGTGCGGCGGCTCCGGCTGCCGCCGCCCGACCCGGCCGAGGACGCGCTGCAGGAGGCGGCGTTGATGCACGACATGACCAGGGCCGGGCTGGCCAAACTGGAGCAGGTGCGGCGGGAGGACGATCCGCCCGAGGTGCTCGAGCGGCTCCGCGACCGGCTGGCGCACCGGTCCGACGCGGCCTGGGAACAGCTCGGCCGGGACAGTCCGCTCGAGGAGACCCCCAGCGACGTGCACCGCAGGCTGCGGCTGGAGATGCTGGAGGCGGAACGGGAGGTGCTGCTGGCCGCCCGTGACCGCGGCACCGCCGACGACGAGGTGCTGCGCCGGGTACTGGACACCTTGGACATCGAGGAGTCCATGCTGGACCGGGCCGAGGAGCCCCCGCTGCCCGGCGACCGCGAGCTGCGCACCCCGGCCGCGACGGCCGGCTCCTGCGAGCACCTGAAGCGGGCGTCCGGCGAGGTCGCCCCGGACAGCACCGAAGGCTGCCGGGAATGCCTGGCCGAAGGCACCACCTGGGTGCACCTGCGGCTGTGCCTGACCTGCGGCCACGTCGCCTGCTGCGACTCTTCGCCCCGCCGCCACGCCACCCGCCATTTCCAGGACCACCGCCACCCGGTGATGCGCAGCTTCGAACCCGGCGAGACCTGGCGCTGGTGCTTCGTCGACAAACAACTCGGCTGAGGTGTGTTTGCCCGCCACGTCACCGTGTTGGCCCGCCACGTCGCCGAGTTGGCCGAACGGCGACAGCCGGCGTGCGGTCGCGGCCGGCCAACTCGGTGACGGGAACGGCCAACGCGGCGCCGCGGACGGCAAACACGGCGTGCGGGTCAGGTTCGGCGGCGGCGGAGGAGCTGGTCGAGGCCGACGGCGGCGAGGATGAGGACGCCCTCCACGACCTGGCGGTAGGTGGTGTCCCAGCCGAGCAGGTTGAAGCCGTTGCCGATCAGGGTGAGGATCAGCACGCCGACCATGCCGCGCCAGATCGCGCCCTCGCCGCCGAGCACGCTGGTGCCGCCGACCACCGCGGCGGCGATCGCGGTGAGCTCCAGCAGGGTGCCCATGCTCGCCTGCGCGGAGCCGCCGCGGGCGGCCAGCACCAGCCCGGCCAGCGCGGCGCAGATCCCGCTGAGCACGAACACCGACACCCGGATCGCGCCCACCCTGATCCCGGAAAGCCTTGCCGCCTCGGCATTCCCGCCGACCGCGTAGATCCGCCTGCCGAAGGTGGTGCCGGCCAGCAGCGCCCAGCACAGCGCCGCGACCACCAGGAACAACAGCGAGGCCGCGGTCACCCCGCCGAGCACGGTCGGCCAGCTCAGCGCCTGGAACGCGGGCAGCTGACCGGCGGCGGGGTAGACGATCGCGCCACCGGTGATGATCACCGCGAGGCCGCGGTAGACGATGCTCAGCGCCAGGGTGGCGATGAAGGAGTTCACCCGCCCGCTGATCACCACCAGCCCGGTGACCGCGCCGAGCAACGCGCCGGTGCCGATCCCGGCGGCGAACCCGATGCCCACCCCGGCCCGCGTGGTGACCACCACGGACACGATCGCGGACACCGCGAGCACCGCGCTCATCGACAGGTCGAACACGCCGGCGATGATGCACAGGGTCGCGCCGCAGGTGAGCAGCCCGACCACCACCGCCTGGTCCAGCAGGTTGACCAGGTTCCCGGTGCTGAGGAAGGTGTCCGTGCCCAGCGAGAGGGCGAGGATCAGCACCAGCAGGCTGACCACGATGCCGTAGTCGCGCAGCAGGGCGATCCGGCGGCTGGGTACCCGCGCCGCCTCCTCGGTGCCCGCCAGCTCCGTCACCATCTACTCCCGCCTTCCGGAAAGAGCCGGCCCTGGGGCATCCGCGAAGGCCGTGGCCAGCACTTCCTCGCGGGACGCGGCGCCGCGGGCGAACTCGCCGGCGATCCTGCCATGCCGCATCACCAGTACCCGGTGGGCCAGCCCGAGCACCTCCTCGACCTCGGAGGAGACCATCAGCACCGCCATCCCGCGCCGGGCGAGGTCGACCAGCAGCTCGTGGATCTGGATCTTGGCCGCCACGTCCACCCCCCTGGTCGGCTCGTCCACCAGCAGCACCCTCGGGGTCCGCACCAGCCATTTGCCGAACAGCACCTTCTGCTGGTTCCCGCCAGAGAGAGTCCACAGTGGACCTTCGGTGTCCGCGGCGCGGACGTCCAGCCGGTCCGCGATGGCAGCGGTGGTGGCCAGCTCGGCCCGTTTGCGCAGCAGCCCGCCGCGCTGGCGGTCGCCGAGGCTGGACAGCGCGAGGTTCTCCCTGATCGACCGGATCAGCACCAGGCCCTGTTCCTTGCGGGACTCGGGCACCATCGCCATCCCGGCGCCGATCGCCTTGGCCGGCGAGCCCGCGGGCACCGGCCGGTCCGCGACCAGCACCTCGCCGCCGTCGCGCCGGTCGGCGCCGAAGATGGCCCGCAGCGTCTCCGAACGGCCGCTGCCGACCAGTCCCGCGATCCCGACGATCTCGCCAGCCCGCACGTCCACCGTCACGTCGCGGACGGTCCGGCCGCGCTTCAGCCCGCGCGCCGACAGCAGCACCGGCGCGTCCCGCGGCACCTCCGGCGGCTCCGGGTACACCAGCTCGAGCGGGCGGCCGACCATGTGCCCCACCAGGCCGGGCACGGTCTGCTCGGCGGCGGGCGCGGTGAGCACGTGCCGCCCGTCGCGCAGCACGGTGACCACGTCGCAGACGGCCAGCACCTCCTCCAGGAAATGCGAGACCAGCACGACCGCCACGCCGTCCGCGGCGAGCCGCCGGATCAGTTCCAGCAACCGCTCGGTCTCCGCCGCGGTGAGCAGCGCGGTCGGCTCGTCCATCGCGATCACCCGCGCGCCACGGGCCAGCGCGCGCAGGACCTCCACCTGGAGCTGGGCCACGATCGGCAGCTCGCGCACCGGTGTGTCCGGGTCGAGCCGGAACCCGGTGCCCGCCATCAGCTCGGCCAGCCTGGCCCGGTCCGCGCCGGGCCGCCGCCACCCGGCACGCTGCCGCCACGAGCCGAGGAAAACGTTGTCCAGCACCGAAAGCGTCGGCACCAGGGCCAGTTCCTGTGAGATCAGCGCGATCTTGTGCCGGAGCGCGTCGCGGGGGCTGCCCAGTTCGACCGGCTCGTCATCGAGCAGCACCCGGCCGCGGTCCACCCCGATCGCCCCGCACAGGGCCCTGATCAGCGTGCTCTTGCCGGCACCGTTCTCGCCGAGCACGCCGTGCACCTCACCGCCGCGCAGCGACAGCGAAACGTCGTGCAGCACGACGGTGCCGCCGTAGCTCTTGCGGAGGCCGTCCAGCGTGACGCTGATGGTCACTCGTCGTACTCACCGGTCACACCGGCCAGCGTCTGCTGGGTGCCCTTGCCGGCGCCGGCGGCCAGGTCGGTGGACGAGTTGGCCTCCGGCACCTGCTTCCCGCGTGCCTTGGCCAGTCCCAGTTCCGCCGCCTTCGCGCCGGCCGTCTTCTCCGGCACATAAGTGATCCCGAACCAGCGCTGCTGCTGCACGGCCTCGACCGCCTGCCGCGAACCGCCGTTGCCGATCAGCAGCACGCCCTTGCCCTGCGCCACGCCCTCCGCGCCGGCGATCGCCTGCGAGGAACCGATCACCACGTCCACCTCGGGCGTCGCCTGCAGCACGTCCTGCATCGCCTTGCGGCCGCTTTCCCTGGTGTAGCCGCCTTCCACGCTGGCCACCACCTCGGCGCCACCCGCGCGCAGCGTGCTCGTCACGGCCTCGGTGCGCGCGTTGTCCAGCGGCAGCGACTTCATGCCCTCCAGGTAGGCCACCCGGCACGGGGTCGCGTTCTTGCTCTTGCAGGCGTCCACACCGAGTTCGCCGAGCTTGCGGCCGTTGTCCACCGGCACGTCGACCAGCGTGACCGTGCCCGGCACCTGCACCAGCGCGGTGTCGTACTTGGTGCCGACCGGGGTGAACTCGACGACCACGGTGATCCCGTTCTGCACCGCCGACTGCAGCGCCGGCACCACCACGGTCCCGTCGTTGGCCTGCACCACGAACACGTCGAAGCGCTTGGCCGTGATCGCGTCCTGGATCTGTCGCAGCTGGACCTGCGCGTCGAAGTTGGGATCGAAGAACTCCGCCTCGGCCTGGTTGGCCTTCGCGTACTCCTCGATGCCGGCGAAGGTCGCGTTGGCGAAGGAGTTCGCCTTGGCGAAACCGAAGAAGGCGATCCGTTTGGGACCGTCCCCGCCACTGTTCGGTGCGGACTGGCCGGCTTCCTGGGTGCCGGGGTTCACGCAGGCCGCCAGCAGGCACAGCATGCTGAAGATGGCGAACAGCCCGGTCCACCGCTTGGCCATATCGGAGTTCTCCTTCGGATCCTCAGACGGTGTGGCTCAACCCACGAACCCTAAAGGCGCTCACCCGTACGGGTACGGCGCCGGGCCCACCGTACCGAGCGTGGTTGTGCGCGTCGCCTAGTTCTTTCTTCATTGACACCTGATCGAACGTATGTTCGACTGGCTGACGTGCGATGGGACGGTCAGCGGGTGGACGGGGACGAGCAGGTACTGCCCGGCCTGTCCGGTCTGGTGCGCTCGGTGCGCTCACCCGAGTTCGACGGGGTGACTTTTCACGAGATCCGGGCGCGCTCGGTGCTGAACAGGGTGCCCGGCGGTTCGCTGCCGTTCGGCTGGACGGTCAACCCGTACCGCGGTTGTTCCCATGCCTGCACCTACTGCCTGGCCGGGGACACCGAGATCCTGATGGCGGACGGCCGCACCAGGCAACTGGCCGATCTCACCGTCGGCGCGGAGATCTACGGCACCGAATCGCTGGGCAGGCGCCGCCGGTACGTGCGGACCAGGGTGCTCGCGCACTGGTCCACCGTGAAGCACGCCTACCGGATCACCCTGGCCGACGGCACCGAGCTGGTCGCCAGCGGGGACCACCGCTTCCTCACCGACCGGGGCTGGAAGCACGTCACCGCCGGGCTGATCGGCACTTCGCCGCGGCCGTGGCTGCGGCCGGGCAGCAAGCTGGTCGGCACCGGCGCCCCGGTGCCCGGCCCCGCGGACACCATCGGCTACCGCGCCGGCTACCTGTGCGGCACGATCCGCGGCGACGGCTCGGCGGAGACCGAGGCGTCGGACCGGGCCCGCGAGTTTCTCAGCGGGTTCGAGTCGATGACCGAGCTGGCCGAGGTGCCGACGAGGCCGGTACCGGCGTGGCAGAAGGGGTTCCTGGCCGGGATCTTCGACACCGAGGGCTCCGGCGCGGCCACCGTGCTGCGCATCGCCGACCCGGACGAGCTGACCGTGGACACCATCCGGCTCGCGCTCGCCCGGTTCGGCTTCCGGTACACAGTGGACGGTCCGGGCGATGACGGGATGCGCACCGTGCGGCTGCTCGGCGGGACGGCCGAGCACCTCCGGTTCTTCCAGCTGGTGGATCCGGCCATCTCCCGCAAGCGCCGGATCGACGGGGTGGCGATCAAGTCCACCGCGCGGATCGGCGTGGTCTCGGTCGAACCACTGGGGCTGGAGCTGCCGCTGTTCGACATCACCACCGGCACCGGCGACTTCATCGCGAACGGAATGGTGTCGCACAACTGCTTCGCCCGTAACACGCATACCTATCTGGACTTCGACGCCGGCCGTGACTTCGACACCCAGGTGGTGGTCAAGCTGAACGCCCCGGAGGTGCTGGCCGCGCAGCTGCGCCGGCCGGGGTGGCGGCGCGAGCACGTGGCGATGGGCACCAACACCGACCCGTACCAGCGCGCGGAGGGCCGCTACCGGCTGATGCCGGGCATCATCAGGGCGCTCGCCGGCTCGGGTACCCCGTTCTCCATCCTGACCAAGGGCACCATGCTGACCAGGGACCTGCCGCTGCTGACGGAAGTGGCCAAGGATGTATCGGTCGGACTGAACGTGTCCATCGCACTGCTGGACCGCGATCTCCAGCGCCGGCTGGAACCGGGCACCCCGAGCCCGCAGGCACGGCTGGAACTCGTCCGCCGCGCTCGTGCAGCCGGTTTGCCCTGCGGTGTGCTGGTGGCTCCGGTGCTGCCGGGACTCACCGACTCGGCCGAACAGCTCGATCGGCTGTTCGCCGCGATTGCCGACGCCGGAGCCACCGGTGCCACGGTCATCCCGCTGCACCTGCGGCCCGGTGCCCGCGAATGGTTCGCCTCCTGGCTCGGTGCCGAGCACCCGGAGCTGGTGCCGCGCTACCGCGAGCTCTACGGCGGCGGCAGCTACGCCGGCCGGGCCTACCGGCGCCTGCTCTCGGCCAGGGTTGCGCCGCTGCTCCGCCGGCACGGCCTGGCGCCGGACCCCGGCGAAGGTTCGGACTGGCCATCGGGCAGCGTGCCGGGGCAGCGGGCGCAGGAAGAAGGCGCCGGGCCGGCGGCGGGGGAGCAGATGCGGCTGTTGTAGGACAGATGCGGTAGGAGAAACCTGGTGGCGGTGCACCCGGGTGGGTTCGTTAGCCTTCATCGTCGGCGAATTGCCTGCTGACGCGATGAACCAGCCAAGACCAGAAAGCTATTAGGGAGCAACCGCAGTGCTTCGCACCCACAACGCCGGCACCTTGCGTGCCGAGCACGCCGGCCAAACCGTCACGCTCACCGGCTGGGTGGCCCGGCGGCGCGATCACGGCGGGGTGATCTTCATCGATCTGCGGGACGCCAGCGGCGTCGCCCAGGTGGTCTTCCGCGAGGGCGAGATGGCCGAGCGCGCGCACCAGCTGCGCTCCGAGTACTGCGTGAAGGTGACCGGCGAGGTCTCCCAGCGGCCATCCGGCAACGAGAACGCCGAGATCCCGACCGGCGCGATCGAGGTGCTGGTCACCGAGCTCGAGGTGCTGTCCGAGTCCGCGGTGCTGCCCTTCCCGATCGACGAGCGGGTCGACGTCGGCGAGGAGGTTCGGCTCAAGCACCGCTACCTTGACCTGCGCCGCAGCGGTCCGGCCAAGGCCATGCGGCTGCGCAGCGAGGTCAACCGGGCGGCCAGGGAGGTGCTGCACGCGCAGGACTTCGTCGAGGTCGAAACGCCGACGATGACGCGTTCCACCCCCGAGGGCGCCCGCGACTTCGTGGTGCCGGCCCGGCTGCGGCCCGGCTCCTGGTACGCCCTGCCGCAGTCGCCGCAGCTGTTCAAGCAGCTGCTCATGGTTGGCGGCCTGGAGCGCTACTACCAGATTGCGCGCTGCTACCGGGACGAGGACTTCCGCGCCGACCGGCAGCCCGAGTTCACCCAGCTCGACATCGAGATGAGCTTCGTCGAACAGGACGACGTGCTGCTGCTCGGCGAACAGATCGTGGCCGCGCTGTGGAAGCTGGTCGGGCACGAGATCAGCACCCCGATCCGGCGGATCAGCTACGCCGATGCGATGGCCAAGTACGGCTCGGACAAGCCGGACCTGCGGCTGGAGACCGAGCTGACCGAGCTAACCGAGTTCTTCGCCGACACGCCTTTCCGGGTCTTCCAGGCCCCCTACGTGGGCGCGGTGGTGATGCCCGGCGGCGCGAGCCAGGCGCGGCGCCAGCTCGACGCCTGGCAGGAGTGGGCCAAGCAGCGCGGTCATCGCGGACTGGCGTACGTGCTGGTCGGCGAGGACGGCACGCTCGGCGGGCCGGTGGCCAAGAACCTGTCCGAGCACGAGCGCGAGCACGTCGCCGCCAAGGTCGGCGCGAAGCCGGGTGACTGCATCTTCTTCGCGGCGGGCAAGCCGGCCGACGCGCGTCAGCTGCTCGGCATGGCCAGGGTGGAGATCGGGCACCGGCTCGGCCTGATCGACGAGAACGCCTGGTCCTTCGTCTGGGTGGTGGACTTCCCGCTGTTCGAGGCGGCGGCCGAGAGCGACGACGTGGCGGTCGGCGGTGGCAAGTGGACCGCACTGCACCACGCCTTCACGTCGCCGACGCCGGAGTGGATCGACAAGTTCGAGACCGACCCCGGCAACGCGCTGGCCTACGCCTACGACCTGGTCTGCAACGGCAACGAGATCGGCGGCGGCTCGATTCGTATCCACCGCGCCGACGTGCAGAAGCGGGTGTTCGAGATCATGGGTCTCGGCGAGGAGGAGGCGCAGGAGAAGTTCGGCTTCCTGCTGGACGCCTTCCAGTTCGGCCCGCCGCCGCACGGCGGTATCGCGTTCGGTTGGGACCGCATCACCATGCTGCTGGCCGGTGCGGACTCGCTGCGCGACGTGATCGCGTTCCCGAAGACCGGCGGCGGTTACGACCCGCTGACCGCCGCTCCGGCGCCGATCACCCCCGAGCAGCGGCGTGAGGCCGGCATCGACGCGAAACCAGCCAAGCCAGAAGCCAAGCCGGAAACCAAGCCAGAGCCCAAGGCATAGGCCCGGCGGCCACGATGTTGCACTTGCGGGCGATCTGTCCCGCGGAGAGCACCGAACGGGCGATCGAGATCCTGCGCGAGCAGGAGGGCACCGCGCACCTGGTGGTGCATCGCGGCGCGGCGGTCAGCCCGGTCGGCGACCTCATCGAGGCCGACGTGGCCAGGGAGGCCGCCGACGAAATCGTCGAAGCGCTGTGCGAGCTAGAACTCGACCACGTCGGCGGCATCACCCTGGAAGCGATCGACACCGCGCTTTCCGATTCGGCGGACCGGGCCGAGGAGGCGGCGCCCGGCGAGGGCGCGGACGCGGTGGTGTGGCAGGAACTGCTCAGCAGGACCGGCGAGGAGTCCCGGCTCAACGTCACCTTCCTGTCCTTCCTGACCATCGCCTGCCTGCTCGCCGCGGTCGGCGTGGTGACCGACTCGCCGGTGACCATCGTCGGGGCGATGGTGGTGGGCCCGGAGTTCGGCCCGCTCGCCGCGATCGCGGTGGGACTGGTGCTGCGGCGCTGGGACCTGGTGCGCCGGGCGGTGCTCGCGGTGGTGGCCGGGTTCCCGCTGGCGATGCTGATCACCCTCGGTGCCACCGCGCTCGCCGAAACCGCCGGGCTGCTCGACCTGTCCAAGGTGCTCGGCAGCGAGCACCAGGTCGACTTCATCTACGAGGTGGGCCCGTTCTCGCTGATCGTGGCGGTGCTCGCCGGCGCGGCCGGCATGCTGTCCATGACCTCGGCCAAATCGGCCGCGCTGGTCGGGGTGTTCATCTCGGTGACCACCGTGCCGGCCGCCGGCTACGCGGTGGTCGCGGTGGTGGTCGGAGAGTGGGGCAAGTTCGGCGGTTCGATCCAGCAGCTCGCGGTGAACCTGGCCGGAATCGTGCTCGCTGCGGCCATTGTGCTGATGTTGCGGCGAAGGGGGCAACGCGGCAGGGGGGTGGGACGTCCGCTCTCACGAGGGTGACGATCTGTTGAGTAATCGGTGACGGATCGTTACCGATATCGCGGTGGTCGTGCTCGCTCGCTCACTAGTAGGGTTGGTCGCAATGACAGTGAATTCTTCGGAAACCTCCTCGATCGGTGCCACGGCTGACGACTCCGGCGACGCCACCGCCCCGGTCAATGTCGGAGCCGAAATTCTTGCCATCGAGGCCGCGGTCGCGGCCGGTGAAGCGGTACTCGCCCATCGCTTCGGCAGCGCGATCAGCCTGGTCGATCCGGAGGAGCTCCTCGGCAGCGGCCCGGCCACCGTGGTCCGCGCGAAGATCGCCTCTTCGCCGTTCTCGCTGCCGCGAACACTGGTGATCAAGCACTACCCGCAGTCGCCCCGTCCCGGCGAAGCGGACCCGTTCGCGCAGGAAGCGGTCAGCTATCAGCTGTTCACCGCCCTGTCGGCGGAGGAGCGGATGTGCCCGGAACTGCTCGCGCACGACGGCAAGCGCCGCGTGCTGGTGATCGACGACCTCGGCCGCGCGCCCACCCTGCGGGACAGGCTGAACGGCTCCGACGGCAGGGCCGCCGAGCGCGCGTTGCTGTCCTGGGCGCGTTCGCTCGGCAAGTTGCACGCGAGCACCGCCAGCCGCGAGGCCGACTTCAACGCGCTGCTGCGGCGGCTCGGCGGGCCGGCCAAGGGTGACGACACCACGCCGGTGGTGGCCTGCGCGCAGCTGCCCGCGCTGCTGGAGGAAACGCTCGGCGTGCAGACTCCCGGCTCGGTCCGGCAACGGGCGGAACGGTCCGCCGAACACGCCCGCTCGGCGTCCTACCGCGCGTTCAGCCCGGTGGACCTCAGCTCGGACAACAACCTGGTCACCGGCGGCGGTGTGCAGTTCCTCGACTTCGAACGCGGCCGGGTGCGCAACGCGTTCCTGGACGCGGCGCAGCTGCGGGTGCCGTTCGCCTCCGACCCGGACGCGCTGGCGCTGCCGGCCGGGATGAGCGAGGCGATGGTCGCGGCATGGCGGTCCGAAGTGGCCGACGTGTGGCCCGCGCTCACCGACGACACCGCGCTCGCCGAGTACCTGCTGGACAGCCAGCTCCTGCTGGTGTGGCTGGCCACTTGGGAGGCGCTGCCGGGGCTGTCCAAGGTCCGCGCCGCGGCGCCGCTGAGCCGCGCCGCCGCGCTCGTCACCTGGTGGCGGGAGCTGGCGAAGTGCGCCGGGCAGGCCGAGCTCGACGACCTGGCCGGGCACGCCGCCACCGTGGCCGCGGCGCTCGACGCACGCTACGGACCCGGCCTGGAACTTGCGCTTTACCCAGTGTTCCGCTAGCACCGAGGGTTCGCCGAGGCGTCCCCGCCGCGTTACCCCGCCATCACCGCAGGTGAGTCTGCGTGCCCGATGGTCGGGTTGTGACCATGGTGCGCCCGAAAGTCGTCCCGGCCGCTGAGTCCATCGATCCGATCCGTCCGGCCGCGAGCCAGGCCCGTCCGGCCGCCAGGCTCGCGGTGCTCGGCGATTCCACCGCGGTGGGGCTGGGCGATCCGCTGCCCGGCGGTGGCTGGCGGGGTGTCGGCCCGCTGGTCGCCGAGGCGCTGGGGGTGCCGACGGCGGGCTATCTGAACGGTTCCTTCACCGGCGCGAGGATGCGCTGCGTGCGCACCGAGCAGCTGCCGGTGGCGTTGGCCCACCGGCCCGACGTGGCGCTGCTGGTGGTCGGCATGAACGACACGTTGCGCTCGGACTTCGACGCCGAGGAGATGGCGGCCGATCTCGATCACGTGGTGACCGAGCTTGCCGCCGTCGGCGCGACCGCGATTCCGGTCCGTTTTCACGACCACGGCAAGGTTTTCCGGCTTCCCGGGCCGCTGCGGCGGGCACTGACCGCCCGCATCGAGGAGCTCAACGGCGCGATCGACCGGGTGGTCGCGGCCCGCGCGGTGCCCTGCCTCGACCTGGTTTCGCTGCCCGGTGCCTACGAGCTGCCGGCGTGGAGCGTGGACCGGCTGCACCCGTCCGAGCTGGGGCACCGGATGCTGGCCAAGGGATTCACCGAACTAATTGCCGAGGCCGGGTTCGACGTGCCGGAACCGGTCAGCCTGAGCTGTTCCGGCGGCGCGCCCGCCGGTGCCGTTGACCACGTCGGATGGCTTGTGGTGAAAGGGATTCCGTGGTTGTGGCGGCGAGGCCGCGACCTGCTTCCGTACGCCGCCGCGATCATGCTCCGTGCCGCGGCGGAAAGTGGGACTCGGGTGTTCCGGGGGTAGCACTCGCGGGGCGGTCAGGGCAGCAGGCCGCGCAGCAGTAGGCGGAAGGACTCCTCCGGGTCGAAGTCCGGGTCCGGGTTGGACAGCTGGTGCAGCACCATTCCGTCGAGCTGGTCGAGCAGCACCCGCAGGTGCGTGCGCCAGTCCCGGGAGCCCGCCGCGATGAGCAGGTCGCGCAGCGGCGCGGTGACCGGGCCCGACGCGGCGTTGAGCTGACGGCGGAGTTCGGTGTCCCAGGCGGCTTCCAGGAACAGCGCGTGCCTGGCCAGTGTCTGCACCCGCGCCGGGCCGAGCTGGTGCCAGGCGAACTTGGCCAGTCCGGCGGCCAGCGCGTCCGGGTCGATGGGCTGCAACGCGGCGGCGAACCGGGCGGCCACCGCCTGCTCGCGCCCGGCGACCTCGGCGAGCACCCCGGCCACCAGCGCGCCGCGGGTGCGGAAGTGGTTGGAGGTGGTGCCGATCGCCACGCCGGCCTCGGTGTCCACCGCACGGTGGGTGAGCCGGCGGGAACCCTGGGTGCCGAGCACCGTGATGGCCGCGTCGAGGACCTGACCGCGCCGGTTCTGCTCCACCACGCCCCCACCCTAGAACGACGTCCGTGAAGGGCACCTTGCCTACCTTCAAAGTAGGCAAGGTGCCCTTCACGGACGGGACCGTGGTTAGGTGCCGGTGCTGCTGAGGATGCGGTCGTCGGTGGCGGCGGGGGTGCCCCGGCCGTCCCGGTTGGACGTGCCCACCCACACCGTGCCGTCCGGGGCCGCGGCGACCGCGCGCAGCCTGCCGTAGGTGTTCTGCCACAGCGCGGCCGGCTGGCCGACGCCGCCGTTGGCGTCGACGGGGATCTTCCACAGCCGTTTTCCGGCCAATGCGGCCATGTACAGGTGGCCCTGGTAGTACGCGATCCCGCTCGGCGACGCCTGCGAAGTGGACCAGGTCAGCAGCGGGTTCACGAACCTGGTGTCCGAGCACGTGCCTTCGCAGATCGGCCAGCCGTAGTTCTTGCCGGACTGGATGGAGTTCAGCTCGTCCCAGGCGTTGTTGCCGAGTTCCGAGGCGAACATCCGGCCGCCCTGGTCCCAGGTGATGCCCTCCACATTGCGGTGCCCGTAGGTATAGACCACTGAGTTCGGGAACGGGTTGCCAGGAGCGGGCGTGCCGTCCGGGTTCATCCGCAGGATCTTCCCGCCGAGCGAACCGAGGTTCTGCGCGTTGTTGCGGTTGCCGCCGTCGCCGGTGCTGGCGTACAGGTGGCCGTCCGGGCCGAAGGCGAGCCTGCCGCCGTTGTGGATGGACGACTTGGGGATGCCGGTGACGATGGGCTGCGGCTGCTGCCCGAGCGTGAACTTCGCGATCCGGTTGTCGCCGGAGGCGGTGTAGTACACGAAGACCGTCTTGTCCTCGGCGTACTTCGGCGAGACGGCGATGCCCATCAGGCCGCCTTCGCCGGCGGGTGCCACTCCTGGAATGGTCTGCACGTCCGTGACGGTGCCGCCGCGGAGGGAACGGACCTTGGCGGTGTTGCGCTCGGTGAACAGGGCGCTGCCGTCGGGCAGGAACGCTATTCCCCAAGGCACGTTCAGCTGGGAGGCCACGACGGTGGGGGCCGCCTGGCCGGTGGGGTCGGCCGCCGCCGCGGCGGCCCCACCTGCGCCGACGACGGCCACCGTGGCGAGCACGGTGAGATATCGAAGTTTCATATGCACTTCCTCGAGCCCTTTGGCAGCGGATGGGGGAGCGCGCGCCGACTCAGGGTAAGGGCAGGAACACCCCTCGTACTGCCTCCTTTAGTACGGAATCTCCGGAATCCGCCATGACTGTCCACAGTGGACTTCAGGGGTGCCGTGACCGGTGACCGACCCGGCCAGGTCGAGCGTTGTCGGTGGTCGCGGCTACCGTGAGTACCGTGCAGCAGGACGAGCTCTTCACGGTGAACCCCGACTTGGCCGCGCCGCCGCCGGAGCCGGCCGAGGCCCCGCGGCCGCCCGCCGTGTCCGCGGGCTCGCCGCTCGCGGTGCGGATGCGCCCGCGCTCGCTCGACGAGGTCGTCGGCCAGCAGCATCTGCTCGGCGAAGGCGCCCCGCTGCGCCGCCTGGTGGAGGGCGCCGCGCCGGCGTCCGTGCTGCTCTACGGCCCGCCGGGGACCGGCAAGACCACTCTGGCGAACCTGGTCTCCACCGCCACCGGCCGCCGGTTCGTGGCGCTGTCCGCGCTGTCGGCCGGGGTCAAGGAGGTCCGCGGGGTCATCGAGGAGGCCAGGCGCAGGCGGAACTACAACGCTGAGAACACCGTGCTGTTCATCGACGAGGTACACCGGTTCTCCAAGACCCAGCAGGACGCGCTGCTCGGCGCGGTGGAGGACCGCACCGTGCTGCTGGTCGCCGCGACCACGGAGAACCCGTCGTTCTCGGTGGTGTCTCCGCTGCTGTCCCGTTCCCTGGTGCTGCAGCTGCGCCCGCTCACCGACGAGGACGTCCGGCAGCTGATCGGGCGGGCGCTCACCGACGAGCGCGGCCTCGGCGACGAGCTGCGGCTGACCCAGGAGGCCGCGGACCACCTGGTCCGGCTGGCCTCCGGCGACGCGCGGCGCGCGCTCACCGCGCTGGAGGCCGCCGCCGACGCGGCCGCCGCCACCGAGCACCGCACCATCGACCTGGCCACCGTGGAGTCCACTGTGGACAAAGCGGCGGTGCGCTACGATCGGGACGGCGACCAGCACTACGACGTGATCAGCGCGTTCATCAAGTCCATCCGCGGCTCCGACGTGGACGCGGCGCTGCACTACCTGGCCAGGATGATCGAGGCGGGGGAGGACCCCAGGTTCCTGGCGAGGCGGCTGGTGGTGCACGCCAGCGAGGACATCGGCATGGCCGACCCGACCGCCCTGCAGTCGGCGGTCGCGGCGGCGCACGCGGTGCAGTTCATCGGCATGCCGGAGGGCAGGCTGGCGCTCGCGCAGGCGACCGTGCACCTGGCCACCGCGCCGAAGTCCAACGCCGTGATCACCGGTATCGACGCGGCGCTGTCCGACGTGCGGGCCGGCAAGATCGGCACCGTGCCGCCGCACCTGCGGGACGGGCACTACGCCGGCGCCGAGAAGCTGGGCAACGCGAAGGGCTACCGGTATCCGCATTCCGTGCCGGAAGGCGTGCTCGAACAGCAGTACCCGCCGGACCCGCTGGTCGGCCAGGACTACTACCAGCCGACCCAGCGCGGCGCGGAACGCACGCTGGCCGAGCGGGTGCCGAAGCTCCGCCGCACCATCCGCGGCGAACCGAACGGCAAATAGCCGACTTTTCGCCCCGCGCGAAACGGGTCAGGCGCTGATGCCGGGGCGGCCGTCCTCGACCCGGCCGGTGAGGGTGCGGAGGAAGGCCGGGTCGGCGTCGGCGGTCACGCGGAGGTCGTACCAGCCCTGTTCGGTGGGCCAGGAGACCGGTACCGAGCGTCGCGGCGGCACCCGGACGACCTTGGTGGTGCGGCCGTAGCGGGCTGCGGCCAGCCGCAGGGTCACCGCGGTGTCCCGCGAGTTCGACAAGGTGAGTTCGAGGCCGGCGCGGTACCGGGGGAACCGGCAGCGCAGGTCGACGCCGGCGGCCGCGCCGGCAGGATCGCCGCGGAACTCCCACCAGGATCGGTTCGGTCCCTGCACGACCACGCGGTAGCCGCCGGCGCCGGGCAGTGTTTCGGTCAGCTCGCCGAGCACGTCCCGGTGCAGCGGCTCGGACGGCGCACCGGAGTAGCGGTAGACCGCGAAATGCGCGGACGACCGGCCTTCGTTGCGCAGGGTCAGCGCGAGCCCGCCCTGGCCGTCCGGCTTGCCGGAGACCGAGCACTGGTAAGGCAGGGCGCGTGCCGGACGGCGGCCCGGTTCGGTCGCCGGCATGGCCTGCTCCGCGGGCGGCTCGGGGTGCCACCGGTCGATCGGCGGCGGCACCGGCCCGGGCTTGCCGAGCCGGGGCGGGCGTCCGGCACGGGAGAAGTCGAACGCGCCGGTCAGGTCGCCGGCCACCCGCCGGCGCCACGGGCTGATGTTCGGCTCCGCCACCCCGGTCCAGCGCTCCAGCAACCGCAGCACCGAGGTGTGGTCGTAGACCTGCGAGTCCACCTTGCCGCCGATCGTCCACGGCGACACCACGGTCATCGGCACCCGCGGGCCGAAGCCCAGCGGCTGCCCGCCGTGGTGGTCCTCGTCGTCCGTCCCCGACGCAGGCGGCACCGGCGGCGGCACGTGGTCGAAATAGCCGTCGTTCTCGTCGAAGTTCACCAGCAGCGCGGTGCGCGACCAGGTGGCAGGGTCGGCGGCGATCGCGTCCAGCACCTGGTAGACGAGGTTCGCGCTGCCGACCGGGGTGGACGCGCCGGGATGCTCGGAGTCCGCCGCGGAGGGCACCAGCCAGCTCACCCTCGGCAGCTTCCGCGCCGCGATGTCCGCCCTGAGCCTGCCCACCAGCGTCTCCGGTTCGCTCCGGTACATCGCCCGGTCGAACAGGCCGCGCTCGGCGGGGGAGAGCCCGGCGCGGGCGGCGTCCAGCTGGGCCAGCAGCCGCTTCCGCTCGTCCTCGGGCTTGTCGAATAGCGCGGTGTAGAGCTCTTCGGTGGTACGAAAACCGCCGTCCATCGTGGCCAGCAGTTTGTGGCCGATCTTCTTGAACGGCACGAAGTACTCGACCGCGTTGTCGGTGAAGTTGTCCCACTCCTGGTAGATCTGCCAGGACAGCCCGGCCGCCTCCAGCCGCTCGGGATAGGTGGTCCACTCGTAGCCGGGATGGTCGTAGGAGTACGCCGCGTTGGTCACCGCGCGTTCCCGCTTGCCCGGCTCGTCGCCGACCGTGCCGGTCATCAGGAAGTTCCGGTTCGGGTTGGTGGAGCCGAAGATCGAGCAGTGGTAGGCGTCGCAGAGCGTGAAGGTGTCCGCCAGCTCGTACTGCAGCGCGATGTCGGCGCGGTCGTAGAAGGTCATCGTGGCCGGGCCCTTGGCGCCGACCCAGCCGTTGTTCCAGCCCCGGCCCCACGCCTTGCCGGTGCCGCTCCAGCTGTGGTCGAGGTCGCCGAGGTACTGGATGTCGGCCGGGTCGCGGCCAGCCCGCTCGGCCTCCCGCCGCAGGGAGAACGGCAGCACCGGGCCGCCGGGGCCGGGCTGGGCGAACACCGTGCCGCCGCCGGGCAGCTCCAGCGGGTGCGCGTCGCCGAACCCTCGGACGCCGCGCAGCGCGCCGAAGTAGTGGTCGAACGACCGGTTCTCCTGCATCAGCACGATCACGTGCTCGATCGCGTCCAGGCCGCCCCGGCGCATCGGCTCCGCCATCGCGGCGTGCAGGGAGGGCGGCAGCAGCGAACCGGTGGCGCCCGCGATCGCGGCGCCGGAGACGCCGAGCATGCGGCGGCGGGAAAGGGAGAACTCCATGCGGCAACCCTTGCCGGGGAAGATGAACGAAGCAAGAACCACGGGCGAGGTCTGAGTACCCGTGGGCGCGGGATGATCGCAGTGCGGGGTCGTCAGGCCCCGGGGTGTCGCGCGCGGTAACCTGACCGCCAATCAGGCCGCTATACCTACCCGATACCTACCCGAGGAGGGTCCGTGTCGCCCACGCAGATCGCCGCGCTGGTCGCAGCAGGTGCATTCGTGCTGTTGGTGGTGCTGCTGGCGATCCCGTTGATCAAGCTCGGCCGCACGCTCGACGAGGCCACCATCGCGATCCGCAAGGCGCACGAGAACACCGATCCGCTGCTGATCGGCGCCAACGACACGCTGACGCATGTGAACACGCAGCTGGAGCGGGTGGACGGGATCACCTCCAGCGCGGCTGCGGTGAGCGGGAACGTCTCGGCGCTGTCTTCGGTGTTCACCGCGACCCTCGGCGGCCCGCTGGTGAAGACCGCCGCGTTCTCCTACGGGATCAGCAAGGCACTCAAGGCCCGCCGCAACAAGAAGGCCGGAGCGGACAACCCCGGCAAGCACTCGCGCCGCCCCGGCCGCAAAGGGAGCAAGAAGCGATGAAGCGTCTGTTCTGGCTCAGCGTCGGTGTGGTCGGCGGCGTAGCGCTGTCCCGCAAGGCGAGGGAAACCGCTCGTCAGGCGACCCCGACGGGGTTAGCCTCGAACCTGGGCGACGCGGTGCGTGAACTGGCCGGCGCCGTCGGATCGTTCGGCGCGGAGGTCCGCGCCGGGATGAGCGAGCGGGAGCAGGAACTGCACGAGATGGTGGAGCAGCGATCGGGTGTACCGGCGCCGCGTTCGGGACGCGTGGGCAGTGCGGGTGACGGCAGGCATGCCGCACCGGGCCCCCGTCCGGCGCGAGCTCGCCGGGCGGAAGGCTGAGCCAGCCGCGCCCGCAGTACGCGCCGCCCGACCTTCCGCCGCCGCAGCCAGCAGCCCCATCCGGCACGGCGCAGTGACGCCCGCACACCTCAGGACTGAAACCAGTGGAAACACACGAGATCAACAACCGCTTCCTGACCTTTTTCGAGAATTCCGGGCACAGCAGGGTGCCCAGCGCCTCGCTGATCCTGGACGACCCGAACCTGCTCTTCGTCAACGCGGGCATGGTCCAGTTCAAGCCGTACTTCCTCGGCGAGGTGCCGCCGCCGTACCCGCGCGCGACCAGCATCCAGAAGTGCGTGCGCACCGGCGACATCGACGAGGTCGGCAAGACCACCCGGCACAACACCTTCTTCCAGATGGCCGGCAACTTCTCCTTCGGCGACTACTTCAAGGAAGGCGCCATCGAGCGCGCCTGGGAGCTGATCACCAGTTCGCAGGCCGACGGCGGGTTCGGTTTCGATCCGAGCCGGATCTGGGCGACCGTCTACGAGCACGACGCGGAGACCGCCGGGCTCTGGAGCAGGCTCACCGATCTGCCGGCCGAGCGGATCCAGTACCGCGACGCCGAGGACAACTACTGGGACATGGGCGTACCGGGGCCGGGCGGGCCCTGCTCGGAGATCTACTACGACCGCGGCCCGGAGTACGGCCGCGAGGGTGGTCCCGCGGTGGACGAGGACCGGTACCTGGAGATCTGGAACCTGGTGTTCATGCAGGAGATCCGGGGTGAGGTGAGCCCGAAGCAGGGCGGTCCCGTCCTTGGCGAGCTGCCGAAGAAGAACATCGACACCGGTATGGGCGTGGAGCGGGTCGCCTACCTGCTCCAGGGCGTGGAGAACGTCTACGAGACCGACCTGGTGCGGCCGGTGATCGCGCGGGCCGAGGAGTTCTCCGGCCACCGCTACGGCGCGAACCACATCGACGACGTCCGGTTCCGGGTGATCGCCGACCACGCGCGGTCCGGCGTGATGCTGATCGGCGACGGGGTGAACCCCGGCAACGAGGCGCGCGGCTACGTGCTGCGGCGGCTGCTGCGCCGGATCGTCCGCTCGATGCGCTTGCTCGGGGTGCACGAGCCGGTGCTGCCCGAGTTCGCCAAGGTGGTCCGGGACGCGATGGCGCCCTCCTACCCGGAGATCTCCCGCGACTTCGACCGGATCAGCGACGTGATGCGCGCCGAGGAGGAGGCCTTCCTCGCCACGCTGACCAGCGGGTCCCGGATCTTCGACATGGCCGCCGAGGAGACCAAGCGCTCCGGCGGCGGGATTCTGGCCGGGGACAAGGCGTTCCAGCTGCACGACACCTACGGCTTCCCGATCGACCTGACCCTGGAAATGGCTTCCGAACAGGGCCTGTCGGTGGACGAGGACGGGTTCCGCACGCTCATGCAGCAGCAGCGCGAGCGGGCCAAGGCGGACGCCGCGACCCGCAAGAGCGGCCACGGTGACCTCTCGGTGTACCGGCAGCTGCTGGAGAGCGGCGAGACCGAGTTCCTCGGCTACACCGAGCTGCAGGCCGCCGCGAAGGTGGTCGGGCTGCTCGCCGACGGGGCGCCGGTGCGCAGCGTCGCCGAGGGCGGGAAAGCCGAGCTGGTCCTGGACCGCACCCCGTTCTACGCGGAGAGCGGTGGCCAGATCGCGGACACCGGGGTGCTGGTCGGCTCCGGCGTCGAGCTGAAGGTGCTCGACGTGCAGAAGATCGTGCCCGGCCTGTTCGTGCACCGCGTCGAGGTGGTCAGCGGTGAGGTTGGCGTCGGCACCGAGCTGACCGGCTCGGTGGACGCGCACCGCCGGATGGCGATCGAGCGTTCGCACTCGGCCACCCACCTGGTGCACGCGGCGGTCCGCGGCGCCTACGGCAAGCGCGCGGCGCAGGCCGGCTCGCTGAACTCGCCGGGCCGGATGCGGTTCGACTTCACCACGGCCGGCGCGGTCTCCGCGGACGTGCTGACCGAGGTCGAGGAAGAGGTCAACGAGTACCTGCAGACCGACGTCGAGGTGCAGAGCTACGTCACCACCAAGGACAAGGCGCTGGAGCTCGGCGCGATCGCGCTGTTCGGCGAAAAGTACGGCAACGACGTGCGCGTGGTCGATATGGGTGAGTACTCGCGCGAGCTGTGCGGCGGCACCCACGTGGACCGGATCGGCCAGCTCGGCCTGGTCAAGCTGGTCGGCGACGCGTCGATCGGTTCCGGGGTGCACCGGGTGGAGGCGCTGGTCGGCCAGGACGCGCTGCGGTACGTGCGCAAGGAGCAGCTGCTGGTCTCGCAGCTGGCCGGCACGCTGAAGGTGCCGACCGACGAGCTGCCGGCGCGGATCGAGGACGTGCTGACCCGGCTGCGCAACGCGGAGAAGGAGATCGAGCAGCTGCGCACCCGCGAGGTGCTTGGTTCGGCCGGTTCGCTGGCGGACAAGGCGCAGGACGTGCACGGGGTGGCGCTGGTCGCCGAGCGGCTGGCCGAGGGCGTGGACTCCGGCGGCGTGCGCGCGCTGGCCGCCGAGGTCCGCAACCGGCTCGGTTCGCGGCCAGGGGTGGTCGCGTTGTTCGCCCCGGCAGGGGACAAGGTGAGTTTCGTGGTGGCGACCACCGCGGCGGCGAGGGACAAGGGGTTTGCCGCGGGCAAGCTGGTGTCCGCCTTCGCCGCGGCGGTGGACGGCCGGGGCGGCGGCAAGCCGGACCTGGCACAGGGTGGCGGGGGCAACCCGACGGGGATCGAGCAGGCCGTCAAGGACCTGCGCGAGGCGCTGGCCGGCTGAGCCGGCGCGAACCGGCCGGAAACGGCTGGCTGACCGACGAGAAACGCCCCGGCCGGAGCCTGCTTCGGCCGCCTGAACTGAAGGTGAGAGCTCATGCGGAACTGCGGCCCGGTCGGGTATTGGTCCATCGCACGTTTTGAGTGAGCAGAGGAAGCCGGACCGGCCGGGATCGTCCGATCCCGGCCCCGGCCGCCGGCTCGCGGTGGATGTCGGCTCTGTCCGGGTCGGGGTCGCGCTCAGCGATCCGGCCCCCCTGCTCGCCACTCCGGTGGCTACCCTCGTCCGTGATGAGCGGAACCAGAGCGACTTCGACCAGCTCGCCGCCCTCGTCACCGAGCACGAGGTGGTCGAGGTGATCGTGGGACTGCCCAGGACGCTCGCCGACCGGCACGGTCCCGCCGCGACCGCCGCGGTGGACTACGCGGACCGGCTGGCCGAGCGGGTCGCGCCGGTGCCGGTGCGGCTGGCCGACGAGCGGCTGACCACGGTGACCGCCGCGCGGATGCTGTCCCAGCGCGGGGTCAAGGGCCGGAAACAGCGGGCGGTGGTCGACCAGGCGGCGGCCGTGGAGATCTTGCAGGCCTGGTTGGACGGGCGCGCGGCCTTTCGCGCCCGGGAAGGCGAGCAGTGAGCGGCGTCGCCACCACGGCCAGGTCCGGCCGGAGGTGGCGGGCGACCCGCACGCGGAGCGAAGCGAGGCCAATGTGACTGAACCCTATGGTGGCGGCGACGGGCCAGGGGATCGGCGGCGGCGCCCGCCGTCCCCGCGGCAGCCCGGCCGCGAGCAGCCACCCCGCCCGCCGCGGCCGGCGCACGCCCCGCGCCCGTTGCCGCGCGAGGCGCGTCCGGCGCCCCGGCCACCCGTCCGGCGTCCCGCCCCCCGGCCCGATCCCGGGGTGTACGGGCAGCACGAGGGCGACCTGCACGCCGAGCCCCCGCCGCCGCGGCGTCCCCGCCGGGCGCAGCAGATACCGCCGGACGAAAGCCCGACCGAGCTGATCCACTTCGACGACGAGCCGTACGACAACCAGTACGACGACCTGTACGACGAGGAGATCCAGGGCGGCCGTCGACCGGAGGACGGTGCGGACGTCGAGGAGCCGTACAGCGCCGAGTACGAAGACGACGAGTACGACTACTACGACGAAGACGACGAGGAAGGCCGGGCCGAACCCGAGTACATCGAGGACGAGCGGCCGACCCGCCGGGAGCGCCGTCGCGCCGGCCGGCGACGCGGCCGCGCGTTCGGCTGGGTGGCCGCGATCGCGGTGATCGCGCTGCTCGCCGGTGGCGCCTGGTTCGGCATCACCGAGATCTTCGGCTACGAGGACTTCGAGGGCGCCGGCGAGTCCGACGTGCTGGTCCAGGTGGCCGACGGCGACTCGACCAACACCATCGCCACCAAGCTGGCGAGCTCGGGCGTGGTGGCCAGCCCCAAGGCCTTCGTGAAGGCCAGCGACGACAACACCAAGGTGCGCGGGGTTCGGCCGGGTTTCTACGTGATGAAGACGAAGATGTCCGGCGCCAGCGCGGTGGACAAGATGGTTGACCCGGTGTCCAGGGTCGGTGATTTCCAGCTCCGGCCAGGCACCCAGCTCGACGACATCAACCAGCCGGACGGCAAGGTCACCGACGGCGTGTTCGCGCTGCTGAGCAAGGCGTCCTGCGCGGAGCTCAACGGCAAGAGCACCTGCGTGCCGGTCGAGGAGCTGCGCCGGGTGGCGGAGACCGCCGATCTGGTCGCACTCGGCGTGCCGTCCTGGGCGGCCGAGTCGGTCGGCGCGGTGGAGCCGAAACGGCGACTCGAAGGACTGATCGCGCCGGGCGTGTACGACGTGAAGCCGGGTTCGGACGCCACCGGGCTGCTCACCGAGGTGCTCCGGACCTCGGCGACCCGGCTGGAGACGGCCGGGCTGCCGTCCGCGGCGAGCGGGCTGGGGCTGAGTCCGTACCAGACGCTGGTGGTCGCGTCCCTGATCGAACGCGAGGCGGTGCAGCAGGACTTCGCGAAGGTGTCCCGGGTGATCTACAACCGGCTGGCGAAGAACATGCGGCTGGAGCTGGACTCCACCGTGAACTACCTGCTCGACAAGCCGGTGGTCACCACCACCGACGACGACCGCAACCGGCCGGGACCGTACAACACCTACAAGAACACCGGCCTTCCTCCGTCGCCGATCTCCGCGCCGAGCGAGAAGGCCATCATCGCGGCCGAGAAACCCGTGGAGGGTTCGATCGTGTTCTTCGTCAAGTGCGAGAAGAACGGCATCTCCTGCTTCGCCGACACGCTCGAGCAGCACAACCAGAACAAGCGCGACGCGAAGGCCCGCGGTGCCTACTGACCTGCCTGCTGACCTGGCCGCCGCCCGCCGCGCGGCCGTGCTCGGCAAACCGGTGGAACACTCCCTTTCGCCGGTGCTGCACGGCGCCGCCTACCGCGCGCTCGGGCTGGACTGGTCTTACGAGCGGATCGAGATGGACGCGGCCGGGCTGCCCGGGTTCGCCGGCGCACTCGGCCCGGAGTGGGCCGGGCTGTCGGTGACCATGCCCGGCAAGCGGGCCGCGCTGGAGTTCGCCACCGAGGTGACCGGGCGGGCCGCCGCGGTCGGCGCGGCGAACACGCTGGTGCCGGACGGCGACGGCGGCTGGCTGGCGGACTGCACGGACGTGGACGGGGTGACCGGTGCGCTGCGGGCCGCCGGTGGCTACCGCGACGCCGCTGGACGGCCGGGGGTGGTGCTCGGTGCGGGCGGCACCGCGGCGGCCGCCGTGGTCGCGTTCGCCGAACTCGGCGTGACCGGCGTGCACCTGGTGGTGCGCGACCCGGCCAGGGCCGCCGAGACGGTGACCGCGGCCGAACAGGCCGGGCTGGCCGTCGAGGTGCACCGCTGGTCCGAAACGGACTTCGGCGCACTGGTCGCGGCGGCGTCGGTGTTGGTGAGCACCGTGCCCTCGGCCGCGCTGGCCCCGCACCTGGACGTGCTGGCCGGGGCGCGCTGCCTGCTTGACGTGATCTACCACCCGTGGCCGACCCCGCTCGCGGAGGCGGTCGGAGTCCTCGGCGGACGGCTCGCCACTGGCCTGGACATGTTGCTGCACCAGGCCTTCGGCCAGGTCGAGCTGTTCACCGGGCAGCCGGCGCCGCGCGCCGAGATGCGTGACGCGCTGCGTGCCGCGAGTGGCGGGATTCTGCCGCTGCCGCTCGGCTGAGCCTTTCGCCGGTGTTATGTTGGCCGACTGCCTGTCGAAGGGACGATCGCAGTCATGCCGAAACCGGACCGCGTGCACTACTCCGATGCCGACATCGAAGCCAGCTGGGTGCACGGCGCACCCGTGCTGAACTCCACCGTGACCATGGCCGAGTACGACCCGGCCTGGCCCGCCGCCTACGAACGCGAGGCCGCCAGGATCCGTTCGCTGCTCGGCGCCGCCGTGCTGCTGCTCGAACACGTCGGGTCCACTTCGGTGCCCGGCCTGTGCGCGAAGCCGATCGTGGACATCCTGCTGGTGCTGCCCGACTCCTCGGACGAGGACGGCTACCTGCCGGTGCTCGAAGCGGCAGGGTACCGGTTGGTGATCCGCGAGCCGGAAGACGAGCACCGCGCGTTCAAGGGCCCGGACACCGACGTCAACCTGCACGTGTACTCGCCGGACTCGGCGGAGATCGGGCGATATCTGACCTTCCGCGACCATCTGCGCACCCACCACGCCGACCGCGAGCTCTACGCCCGCACCAAGCGCGAACTGGCCGGGCGCACCTGGAAGTACATCCAGCACTACGCGGACGCCAAGAACGAGGTGGTAGACGAGATCATGGCCAGGGCGGCCCCGGTACGCCCGCTGAACTAGCGTGGCCGGTATGAAGATCGCGATTCTCGACGACTACCAGCAGGTCGCGCTGGACTACGGCGACTGGGACGCGCTCGGCGCCGAGATCGAGGTGTGCACCGAGCACATCGCCGACCCCGACGAGCTGGTGCGCCGGCTCGCCGGGGCCGAGGTGGTGGTCGCGATGCGCGAGCGGACGAAGTTCCCGGCCGAACTGCTGGCCCGGCTGCCCGAGCTGAAGCTGCTGGTGAGCACCGGTCACCGCAACGCCGCCATCGACCTGGCCGCGGCCGCGCGGCACGGCATCGTGGTGTCGTCCACCGGTTATCTCGCCGAGCCGACTGCCGAGCACACCTGGGCGCTGATCCTGGCCGCCGCCCGCAATCTGCCCGCCGAGCTGGCCTCGATGCGGGCCGGTGGCTGGCAGACCGGAGTCGGCACCGGGCTGCACGGCAAAACCCTCGGCCTGCTCGGTCTCGGCAGGCTGGGCGCGAAGGTGGCCTCGATCGGCCAGGCCTTCGGCATGCGGACCATCGCCTGGAGCCAGCATCTCACCGCGGAGAAGGCCGCGGAGCACGGCGTCACCGCGGTGTCCAAAGAGGACCTTTTCGCCCGGTCCGATGTGCTGTCGGTGCACCTGGTGCTCAGCGACCGCAGCAGGGGACTGGTCGGTGCGGCGGAGCTGTCCGCGATGAAGCCCTCGGCCATCCTGGTCAACACCTCGCGCGGCCCGATCGTCGATCAGGACGCGCTGCTGGACGCGCTGCGCGGCGAGCGGATCGGCCGCGCCGCGATCGACGTCTACGACACCGAGCCGCTGCCGGCCGACCATCCCTTCCGGGAGTTGCCCAACGTCGTGCTCACCCCGCACATCGGTTACGTCACGCGGGAGGTCTACGAAGTGTTCTACGGGGACGCGGTGGCCGACATCGCCGCTTTCCAGCGCGGCGAGCCGATCCGGGTGATGACCCCCTGACGCTAGGGAAAGGGCCGGGTGTCCGGAGCGCAGGTGGCACCCGGCTCCGGGACGGCCAGCGTGGTGAAGTACCGCACCATGGCGGCCATCGCGCAGCCGCTGTGCACGTTCAGCGACGTGTGCCCGTAGCCCTCCACGGTGAGCAGCCTGGCGTCTCCGAGCTGCTCCGCGGCCGCCCGCGCGTTGTGCCAGGGGGTGGCGGGGTCGTGTCGGCTGTTGATGATCAGGACCGGTTGCCGCCGCGGCTGGTTCCACGGCCCGGTGTAGCGGTCTTCGTCGCGGGACGGCCAGCCGATGCACTGCGCCATGCCGAACACCGCGGACGGCCCGAAGTAGGGCACCCTGGCCTGCTCCGAGGCGGCCAGGCGGTCGTAGTCCGCGGGGTCCCGCGGGTTGTCGCTGTCCACGCACTGCACCGCCAGGAACGCGGCGGAATGGGTGGGCGTATAGGGGTCCAGCAGGGGTGGGTTGGCCGCTGCCGCGCCCTGCGCCGAGGGGTACAGCGAGTTCAGCGTCTCGGCGAGGGCGGACCACCGGCCGGACTGGTAGAGCGCGCTGTCCACGGTCTTGAGCAGGGACGGCAAGGTGGTGCCCCCGATCGGCCCCTGGCTCAGCCTGGCCGCGATGTCGGCGAACTTCGCTTTCGGGTCGCCGCCGGAGAAGGCGCATTCCGGGCCGGCCTGCACGCAGGCGGCGAAGAACGCGTCCAGCTCGTCGCGTTGCGCGCTCGCGACGTCCGCCCGGACGTCCACCGGCGCGTTCTGGGTGCCTGGCGCGCCGGTCGCGTTGGCCACCAGGTCGAGCGTGCCGTCCAGGGTCAGCGCGCGAACCCGGTCGCCGAAGAGGTTCGCGTAGGTCGCGCCGAGATAGCTGCCGTAGGAGTAACCGAGGTAGTTCAGCTCCGGGTCGCCGACGCCCTGGCGCAGCAGCTCCAGGTCCCTGGCCACGTTCGCCGAGGACAGGTGCGCGAGCAGGGGGCCGGAGGCGTCCGCGCAGGACTTGCCCGTCGCCGCGCTCGCCGCGTAGAAGGCGTCGCGCTGCGCCGGCCGCATCGGTGACCCGCCGGCGGGCGGGTTCTCCGTGCCGGGGCAGCTGATCGGCGTGCTGCCGCCGATCCCACGGGGGTCGAAGCTCACCAGGTCGAACTTCGCCCGCAGCTCCTCCGGGTAGCGCTCGCCGAACCGCAGCAGGTCGCCGACCCCGCCGGTGCCGGGGCCGCCGAAGTTGAGGAACAGCGAGCCGATCCGCTGTCCCGGATCGGTGGCGGGCAGCCGGATGACCGAAAGGCCGATCTTGCTGCCGCCGGGATCGCGGTAGCTCAGCGGGACCTCGGCCGCGGCGCACTGGTACTTCCCGTGGCAGGGCCGCCATTCCAGGGCGGGCACGGCCGCACCGTTCGTGCCCAGCGCGGGCGCCACCGCGGCGGGCGGCGCGGATGCGGGACCGGGGGCCGGTACGGCGGGCGCGGTGCAGGCGGTCAGCAGCAGCGCCGCCGGTAGCAGGAACCGGCGTCTCACCGCGGCAGGTCGGCGAGCACGGCGTCGGTGAACACCGGCCAGACCTCGGCGGCCCACGGCCCGAAGTCGCGGTCGGTCAGCGCCACGCAAGCGGCACCGGCCACCGGGTCCACCCAGAGAAAGGTGCCGGACTGGCCGAAATGCCCGAAGGTCTCCGCGGAGCTGGCCGATCCTGTCCAATGTGGACTCTTGTGATCGCGGATTTCGAAGCCCAGTCCCCAGTCGTTGGGCTTCTGCAGGCCGAAACCGGGCAGCACCCCGTTCAGCCCCGGGAACACCACCGAGGTGGCCGCCGCCACCGTGCCGGGGTCGAGCAGCTTCGGCCGCTGCAGCTCGGCGGCGAAGGCGGCCAGGTCACCCGCGCAGGAAAGCGCACCGGACGCGGGGGAGCCGGGCAGGCTGGTGCCGGTCATGCCCAGCGGCTGGAGCAGCGCTTCGGAAAGGTAGTCGGCGAAGGCGATTCCCGAGTGCTCGGCGAGGAAATCACCGAGCTGCTCCATCCCGGCGTTGGAGTACAGCCGCCTGGTGCCCGGCTCGGCCACCACCTTGTGCGCGTCGAAGGCCAGCCCGGCGGTGTGCGAGAGCAGGTGCCGGACGGTCGCGCCCGGCGGACCCGCCGGGGTGTCCAGCTCCACCACGCCCTCTTCGACCGCGATCAGCGCGGCGTAGGCGGTGAGCAGCTTGGTCACCGAGGCCAGCCGGAACTCGCGGCGGAGGTCGCCGTGCCCGGCCAGTACCGCGCCGTCCGCGCCGACCACCGCCGCCGCGGCGTTGTCCACCGGCCACTGTTCGATCAACCGCACGCTCTCCATGCGGTCACCCTACGAAGCCCGGCTTCAGGCCTTCAGCTCGGCCCGCAGCTCGCCGATTCTGTGCAGTTCGTCCGGAACGCCGGCGCGTTCGTCCGCGGTGAGCTCGATGCCCTCGGCCTCGTCGAGGGTCGGCCCGGCGGACTCCAAGTCGTCGAGCCGGACCGCGAGATCGGCCCGCAGCACCAGCGCGCGGAAGCGCACCACGGCCGGTTCGTCGCTGCCCGCGTTCAGCGCGCGGTCGAGCACCTTGATCGCGGCGGCCGGGTCCTGCTTGGAGTCGCCGAGCATGATGGCCGCGGCCAGCGCGCGCTCCAGCCGGGTCCTCCCGGCGTTCTCCTTCGCGGTGGGCAGCCCGTTGGTGATCTCCCCGATCGGCTGGCCGATCCGGACGTAGTTGCCGCCGGGGTCGACCACGATGAACTGCCGGACCCCGTAGGACATGTCCTTGACCGGGTTGATCCTGGGCACGCCCCTGGACGGCACCTTGCCGAGCACGTCGCGCAGGCCGTCGGTGAACTCGCGGTAGAGGGTGTCCACGTCCTCGGTGAGCACGTAGCAGGTGCTGTAGTTGCTCGCCGGGTCCACCGCCTTGAGCACGAAGAACTGCAGGACGAAGTCGCCGCGCTGGATCGAGGCGAAGGTGTTGGGTGCTTTCTGCTGGTAGGTGACCTCGAACCCGAGGGCCCGGTAGAAGTCGAGCACGTCGTTGATCGACCGGCAGGGCAGGATCGGGATCATCACTTCGGCCATTTCGTCCTCTCGGCGGGGGTTGTGACTCAAAGTTGAGTACGGAAGCAGAGTAGAACCTCCTGCCACTGGTGCACAAGTTTGAGTATCAAGGGAGGGCGGCGAAAATGGTTCGAGGTGGCCTCCGGAGCGAGATCCGCTCCGGAGGCCACCTCGGGTACTGGGGTATTGCTGGTGGTGACCTAGCCGTCCAGGTCGGTGGCCACCAGTTCGGCGACCGCGTCCACGGCCGCCTGCGCGCCCTCGCCCTCGGCGGTGATGACGACCTCGTCGCCGTGTCCGGCGGCCAGGGTCATCAGGTTGAGCACACTGCCGGCGGCTACCGGGTCACGGCCGTCCTTGGCGATCTGCACCGGCACCGGCTGTGCCGCGGCGGCCTTGGCGACCAGGGCGGCCGGCCTGGCGTGCAGGCCCACCTTGCTCGCCACCGTGACTCGTCGTTCGGGCATGTTCCTTACCTTTCTGCTGCCTGGAAAATCACTTCGCGGCGGTCGATTCGAGGTCCGCCTCCACCGAGTCGTCCTCGCGGCCGGGGGTCCGCAGGTTCCACTTGACGATGACCCAGCGGAAGAGGAAGTAGTAGATCAGTGCGTAGACCAGCCCGATCGGGATGAGCAACCAGGCCCGGCTGGCCGCCTCGTGCGTGGAGTTCAACGCGAAGTCGATCGCGCCCGCCGAGAACGAGAAGCCGAGGTGGATGTCCAGTGCGTTGACCAGTGCCATCGAGATACCTGTCAGCACCGCGTGGATGAGATACAACGGCCATGCGACGAACATGAACGCGAATTCGATGGGTTCGGTGATGCCGGTGAGGAAGGAGGTGAACGCGGCGGCGATCATCACACCGCCGACGACCTTCTTTTGGCTGGGTTTGGCGGTTTGCCAGATGGCGAGTGCGGCGGCGGGTAGGGCGAACATGAAGATGGGGAAGAACCCGGTCATGAATGCGCCGCGGGTGGGGTCGCCCTCGAAGAATTGGGTGAGGTCGCCGCCGTCGAAGATGAACCAGACCGGGACGTTGAGCAGTTGGTGCAGGCCGATCGGGATGAGCAGCCGGTTGAGCATGCCGTAGATTCCGCCGCCGACGACGGCGTTGCCGGTGACTGCTTCACCGAGGGCGTGGATGCCGTCGTTGACTACGGGGAAGATCAGGCCGAAGACCACACCGATCAGCAGTAGTGCGAAGGAGTTGATGATCGGCACGAATCGGCGGCCGCCGAAGAACGCCAGGTAGGGCGGCAGTTTGATGCGGTGGAACTTCTGCCAGAGGATCGCGGTCACCAGGCCGACGACCACACCACCGAGCACGCTGAAGGGCCACTTGATCGGCTGGAGCCACCAGCCTTCCTTGAAGCCCTCCATCTCGTTGATCGGTGCGAACACCTGGACCACGCTGTTGAACACGACGAAACCGACCACGGCCGCGACACCCGTGGAACCGTCGCCCTTACGTGCGAAACCGACCGCGATGCCGACGGCGAAGAGCAGGGGCAGCCAGTTGAACAGCCCACCACCCGCGGCGCCGAGCACGGCGGCGACCTTGTCCCAGCCGAGTCCGTCCTTGCCCAGCAGGTCGTCCTGGCCGAGACGGTTGAGCAGACCGGCCGCGGGCAGTGCGGCGATCGGGAGCATCAGGCTGCGGCCGAAGCGCTGAAGGCCAGCCAGCCCCCTGCGCTTCCCCTTCGCCCCCTCCGCGGTGGTAGCGCTCATCGGGTACCTCCATATTTGGATTGATGGCCGAAATCCGGGGAATTCCGGTCTAACTGCATGGTCACCTGGTAGTGATCACCCCGGTACCAGGACGTCATGTCCTCCACGGGATCTCCCTGGTAGCTGGAGACCCGCCGGAACGCGAGCAGCGGGCTGCCGGCGCGGATGCCGAGCAGCCGTGCGGTCTCGCGGTCCGCGGACTCCGCCCAGACGGTCTGCCACGCGTGGTCGAGGCGGATGTCGTACCGCTGCGCCAGTTGTGCGTAGAGCGATTGGGTGAGGTCCAGATCGAGCAGCCCCGGCACCCGGCCGGGGTGGTACCAGCCGCGTTCCACGGCCAGCGGCACGCCGTCCGCGCGCCGCACCCGGACCAGCCGGTGTGCCGGCTGGCGGTCGCCGAGCCCGAGCGCGCTCGCCGACGGCGCCGGCGGGATCTCCGTGGTGCCGCGGACCAGTTCGGTGGTGGGCACCCTGCCGCGGCGCCGCATGTCGTCGGTGAACGACATCAGGTAGAGCTGGAGCTCCATTCGCCGGGTCGCGGTGAACGTGCCCTTGCCGCGCACCCTGGACAGCAGGCCCTCTTCGACCAGCTTGCCGATCGCCGAGCGGACGGTGAGCCGCGAGACCTGGTACCGCTCGGCGAGCTCCCGTTCGGACGGGATGGACGAGCCGGGCGGCAGTTCGCTTTCCACCGCCCGGCGCAGGATTTCGCGCAGCTGCGCGTGCTTCGGGGTCGGACCGTCCACAACGCGATCGGACGGCGGTACCTGCGCGGCGCTGCTCATCCCACCATCACCTCCTGATCGCTGTTGGACGGGCACCTGGTCTCGCCCGGTCGCGTTAATATTGGTACGTTCCGGTCTAGACCATTTGCTGATGGGGCAGAATGCTCCGTCACACGATCGGGTGTCAACCGCCGTTACGAGTTCGTGCCCGCGGACGGTGCGCGTGCCAACGATCGGCGGAGTACGGCTGGCGCGAACGCGAAAAGAGCAGGTTCACAACAAGGAGGCCGCGATGGCGGACGACCGACCGGAAAAGATCCTCGCGGCACTGGGGGGCGCGGACAATGTGATCGAGATCGAGGGCTGCATCACGCGGCTCCGCTGCGAGCTGGAGGACGGCTCGCTGGTGAACGAGGCCGCGCTGAAGCAGGCCGGCGCGATGGGCGTGGTCAAGGTCGGCTCGGTGGTCCAGGTGATCGTCGGCCCGGAGGCGGACACCATCGCCAGCGACATCGAGGACCTGATGTGAGCCTCACCGTGCAGAGCCCGGTGGCGGGCAGGACGGTCTCGTTGGCGGAGGTGCCGGACCCGGTGTTCGCCGAGGCGATGGTAGGGCCCGGTCTCGCGGTCCAGCCGGCCGGTGGAGGTCAGGACGCGGTGGCGCCGGTGGACGGCACCGTGGTCACGCTGCACCCGCACGCCTTCGTGATCGCCACCGCGGACGGCCGTGCGGTGCTGGTGCACCTCGGCATCGACACGGTGAAGCAGAAGGGCGAGGGGTTCACCCTGCACGTGGTGAAGGGCGAGTCGGTGCGGGCGGGTCAGCCGCTGGTCGGCTGGGACCCGGACGCGGTCACCGCGGCCGGCTACTCGGCGATCGTGCCGGTGATCGCGCTCGACGCCAAGCCGGAGCTGCTGACCGCGCTCAACCTGGACGCGGACGTCACCCTTGGCGACCCGCTTTTCACCTGGGGTAGCTAGCTTTTCGCAGCGAAGGCCACCTTGCCTGCGTTCAATGCAGGCAAGGTGGCCTTCGCCGCGTTCGGGTACTGGTCAGGAAGTAACGACCTGACCGTTCTCGACCTTGACCGGAATGGCGGGCAGGGGCTCCTTCGCCGGTCCCTTCTTCACCGCACCGGTCGTCGCGTCGAAGATCGATCCGTGCAGCGGGCACTTCAGCTCGGCGCCTTCCGGTGCCACCGTGCCGCCCTGATGGGTGCAGGCCGCGCTGAAACAGCTCACCGCCGTTTCCGACGTCCTGGTCACGATCGCCGGCTTTCCGTCCGGTGTGGTGACGGACTTGGCCTGGCCGACCGGGACGTCGTTGAGCGCGGTCAGCGCCCCTCCCGGTGCGGGTGCGGGTGCGGGCGGGGCGCTCGGGCTCTGGGCAGGCTGCTGGCCGCTGTCCCCACTGGCACAGGCGGACAGGACGGCGAGTCCGGCGACCGCGCCGGCCGCGGTGGCGCCGGTGGTGAGCATGGTGCGGCGGGTGTGTTGTTCGGCAGTCATGTTCTTCACACGAGGCGGGCCACCGTTCGGTTCAACGACGGTGGGTAAAAGATTTCCAAAAGATCTCCGCGGCGATTGAACCGGGGCGAAGGCCGTTTCGTGGTCATGACATACGGTTTCCGGCGAAGTACAGGGAGTAGACCATGACGTGGGCATTGCGCATTGTGGTGGCGGTCGCGCTGCTCGGCTCGGCTTTGACGCATTACCTGCTGTGGCAGGACGGGTTCAAGGACATCGACATCATCGGGCCGCTGTTCCTGGTGAACGTGGTGGCGGGCGTGGTGATCGCGATCGCGATGGTCCGCTGGTCGCACTGGCTCGTCGAGCTGCTCGCGATCGGGTTCGGCGCGGTTACCCTTGGGGGGTACCTGATTTCGCTGACCGTCGGTCTGTTCGGGGTGCGTGAGCAGTTCCAGACGCAGGCGGAGGTCTGGGCCATGGTCACCGAGGTGGTCTGCATCGTGCTGGGTGCGGTGCTGCTCATCCGGCGGCCCAACCTGGTCGGCACCGTCCGCGGCGACCTGCAGAAGGTGTTGAAGAGGGGAGCAGGACGCAGTCAGTGAAGGAGACCACCGACGACCGGTTGATGCGGGCGCTGCACGATGAGCACGCCGCCGCATTGTGGTCGTACGCCCTCAAGCTCACCGGGGGCGACCGGGCTCGCGCCGAAGACGTGGTGCAGGAGACCCTGCTGCGTGCCTGGCGGCACCCGCGGGTACTGGACCAGTCGGAGGGATCGGCGCGTGCCTGGCTCTTCACCGTGGCCCGCCGGATCACCATCGACGGATGGCGATCGGCTGCCGTGCGGTCAGAGGTGAGCACGGATCTGACGCCGGAGATACCACTGCCGGACGGTACCGAGCGCGCGTTGCAGGGTTGGCTGGTCGCCGAGGCGCTCGGCGAGCTGTCCAGCGCTCACCGTGAGGTACTGGTGCTTTGCTACTTCCACGGATTTTCGGTGGCCGAGGCGGCCGGCAGGCTCGGCGTCGCGGAGGGCACGGTCAAGTCCCGCACGCACTACGCGCTGCGGGCCCTCAGGCTGGTGCTGGAGGAAAAGGGGGTGACGCAATGACGGTGTCCGGGCCGGACCCGTTTTCGACCTACGACGCGGCCTACGTCCTCGGTGGACTGTCACCCGAGGACCGCGCCGCCTTCGAACAGCACCTGCGGGAGTGCGACAACTGCTCCAGGTCCGTGCGCGAGTTCGCCGGCCTGCCGGGGCTGCTGTCCCAGGTGGATCCGGTGGTGCTGCCCGAGCCGCCGGCGGACCTGCTGCCCTCACTGCTGACCGCGGCCAGGCGCGCGCGCCGTCGGCGGACGCTCGGCGTGATCGCCGACATCGGGATCGCCGTGGCGGCGGGCGTGACGTTGATGCTGGCGCTGCTGCCGGGGGACAACGGGCTCGACACGACCGAGATGACCCCGCTCGGGGCGTTCCCGGTGCAGGCGAGCGCGGGCATGGAGGAGGAGGCCCGCGGGTCCCGCGTCGACCTCTCGTGCAGCTACCGCGGCGGTGGCGACGTTGGCGACTACGTGCTGGTCGCGGTGCGGCGGGACGGCACCACCGAGTCGCTGGCCACCTGGCGCGCGGTCCCGGACGACACCGCGCGCATCTCGGTGGGCACCGCGCTGCACCGCGGCGACGTACAGGCGCTGGAGATCCGCACGGTGTCCGGGGTGCCGCTGATGCGCTGGAATCCGTAACCCCATCGGGTCCTACTCGCGAGTTATCCGAAGTAACGGGACGTCTCGTACGCGCTCTTCCTTGCCGTGCCCGTGATCGCGGGCCCAGGCTGGATCCGTGGACATCGTGACCCTGCTCGCCGTGGCGGGCTGCCTGACCGGGCTGCTCGGCTGCCTCGTGCTGCGCCGGTCGCGGCGGCCGGCGCCGGTGCACCCAGGCTGCTGTGCGGCCGGGGTCGGCCTGCTCTGGGCCGGTACCGGCTGGCGGTGGTTCTCCGGTGGGCTGCCGCCGTGGTGGCTGCCGGTGCCGCTGGTGGTCACCGCGCTGGCGGTGCCGCTGGCACTGGCGGACCTGCGGTACCGCCGGCTGCCGGACGTGCTGACCCTGCCGGCGTATCCGCTCGTCGCGCTGGCGGTGGCCGCCGTGGTGCTCACCGGGCCGGAGCAAGGGGCCGGGCCGAGGGCGGCGCTCGGCTGCCTGGTGTTCGCCGGGGTGCATCTGGTGGTGCGGATGCTTTCCCCCGCTTCGCTCGGCGCAGGTGACGTGAAGCTGGCCGGCGCGCTGGGCGCGGTACTCGGCGCGGTGGGCTGGGCCGCGCTGGTACTGGCCGCGGCCGGTGCCGCGCTGGGGACGGCGCTGCTGGCGTTCGTGCGGCGGCCGGGTTGGCGGGACGGCGTGCCCTACGGCCCCGGCCTGCTGGCCGCCGCCTGCCTGGTCGCGATCTTCCCGGCGGCCGGATCCCTGGAGGTGGGCATGGGCAACTGAACCGGATTTCCGGGGTCGTGACAGGATTGTCTGGTGTTGCGCTGGATAACCGCTGGTGAATCGCACGGACCTGCACTCTCCGCCGTGCTCGAAGGAATGGTGGCCGGAGTCGAGGTCACCACGGCCGACCTGAGCGAGCAGCTCGCCAGGCGGCGGCTCGGCTTCGGGCGCAGCCCGCGGATGGGCTTCGAGACCGACCACGTCCAGTTCCTTGGCGGGCTCCGGCACGGGGTGACCCAGGGCGGGCCGATCTCGGTGCACATCGAGAACGCCGAGTGGCCGAAGTGGGAGAAGGTCATGGCGGCCGACCCGGTGGATCCGGTCGAGCTGGCGGGGCTGGCCCGCAACGAGCCGCTGACCCGGCCGCGGCCGGGACACGCGGATCTGCCCGGTATGCAGAAGTACGGCTTCGACGAGGCCCGTCCGGTGCTGGAGCGGGCGAGTGCCCGCGAGACCGCGTCCAGGACGGCGCTGGGCACGGTGGCGAGGGCGTTCCTGCGCCAGCTGCTGGGTGTCGAGGTGGTCAGCCACGTGGTGTCCATCGGCGCCGCGGAGGCGCCGGAAGGCCCGCTGCCGGGGCCGGCCGACCTCGCCGAGATCGACGCCAGCCCGGTGCGCGCGTTCGGCAAAGCCGGTACCGACGCGATGGTGGCCGAGGTGGACGCCGTGCGGAAGGCCGGCGACACCGTGGGCGGGGTGATCGAGGTGATCGCCTACGGGCTGCCGCCCGGCCTCGGTTCCCACGTGCACTGGGACCGGCGGCTGGACGCCAGGCTGGCTGGCGCGCTGATGGGCGTGCAGGCGATGAAGGGTGTCGAGGTGGGCGACGGGTTCACCACGGCCCACCGCTGGGGCAGCAAGGCGCACGACGAGATCGACCGCGGCTCCGGACCGGTCGGCGTGACCAGGCGCTCCAACCGGGCCGGCGGGCTCGAGGGCGGCATCACCAACGGTGAGCCGGTGCGGGTGCGGGTGGCCATGAAGCCGATCTCGACCGTCCCCAAAGCACTGTCCACTGTGGATGTCGCTACCGGTGAGCCCGCGGTGGCGATCCACCAGCGTTCCGACGTCTGCGCGGTGCCGCGGGCCGGTGTGGTGCTGGAGTCGGTGGTCGCGCTCGTCCTCGCCGACGCGGCACTGGAGAAGTTCGGCGGCGACTCGCTGGCGGAGAGCAAGCGGAACGCGCAGGCCTACCTGACCGCGCTCGAGGAGCGCTGGTGACCCCGCGCGCGGTGATCGTCGGCCCGCCCGGCTCGGGCAAGAGCACGGTGGGCCCGCTGCTGGCCGAGCACCTCGGGGTCGTCTTCCGCGACGCGGACGACGACATCGTGGAACGGGCCGGGCAGTCGATTTCGGATATCTTCACCACCTCCGGCGAACCGGCTTTCCGTGCGCTGGAAGAGGAAGCCGTCGCGCTCGCGCTCGAAGAGTGCGACGGGGTGCTGTCCCTAGGCGGCGGCGCGGTACTCGCGGCCGGCACCCGGCGGCGGCTGGCGGGGCACCGGGTGGTGTTCCTCAACGTGGGCATGGCCGAAGGGGTCCAGCGGGTCGGTCTGTCCAGTGCCAGGCCGCTGCTGGCCGGGGTGAACCCGCGGGCCACCTACAAGAACCTGCTCGACGCCAGGCTGCCGATCTACCAGGAGGTGGCCACCCTGGAGGTGGACACCACCGGCCGGACACCCGCCGAAGTGGTCGAGACCATTGCCGATCTGCTCGAGCCGAAAGCGAGCGAAGGAGCACGATGACCGATCCGGTGCGGATCAAGGTGAACACCGACCGGCCGTACGACGTGCTGGTCGGCCGCGGCCTGCTGGCCGAGCTGACCGAGGTGGTGCGGGACGCGTCCAAGGTCGCGTTGATCCACCCGCCGACGCTGACCACCACCGCGGAGGCGATCCGCGAGGAGCTGGCCGAGGCCGGGGTGGACGCGCACCGGGTGGAGATCCCGGACGCCGAGGACGGCAAGGCCCTTTCGGTGGCCGGGTTCTGCTGGGAGGTGCTCGGCCGGATCGGGCTGGATCGCCGTGGTGCGGTGATCGGCCTCGGCGGCGGCGCGGTCACCGACCTGGCCGGGTTCGTGGCGGCCACCTGGATGCGGGGCGTGCGGCTGGTGAACGTGCCGACCACCCTGCTCGGCATGGTGGACGCGGCGGTCGGCGGCAAGACCGGGATCAACACCGAAGCCGGCAAGAACCTGGTCGGGGTCTTCCACGAGCCCACCGCGGTACTGGTCGACCTGGCGACCTTGGAGACCCTGCCGCCGAACGAGCTGGTCGCCGGCATGGCCGAGGTGGTCAAGGCCGGCTTCATCGCCGACCCGCGCATTCTCGAGCTGGTCGAGCGGGACAGCGCGGCCGCGCTGGACACCCAGGGCGAGGTGCTCGGTGAGCTGGTCCGGCGGTCGATCCAGGTGAAGGCGGACGTGGTGTCCGCGGACCTGCGCGAGTCGGACCTGCGCGAGATCCTGAACTACGGGCACACCCTCGGCCACGCCATCGAGCGGCGCGAGCGCTACAAGTGGCGGCACGGCGCCGCGGTGAGCGTCGGCCTGGTCTTCGCAGCCGAGCTGGCCAGGCTGGCCGGGCGGCTGGACGACGCGACCGCGGATCGGCACGCCGCCGTGCTCCAGGCGCTCGGCCTGCCGGTCCGGTACGAAGCGGACGCGCTGCCCCAGCTGCTGGAGAACATGCGCGGGGACAAGAAGACCCGGTCGGGGGTGCTGCGGTTCGTGGTGCTCGACGGCCTGGCCAAGCCGGGCAGGCTGGAAGGGCCGGACCCGTCCCTGCTGGCCGCCGCCTACTCGGCGATCGCGGCCGATGCGCCGAGCGGCGGGAGTGTGCTGCTGTGAGGGAGCCGGCGGCTTCGGGCGACCACGGCGGCGGCCGCCCGGCGAGCGAAATGCACGCGCCAGGACACGCTTTTCGTCCTGGCGCCGATTCAGCACTGAAGGTGTTCGTGTTCAACGGGCCCAATCTCGGCAGGCTCGGCAAGCGGGAGCCGTCGGTCTACGGCTCGACCACCCACGACGACCTGGTCCGGCTCTGCGCCGGCACCGCGGCCGAACTGGGGATCGAGGTCGAGGTGCGGCAGACCGACCACGAGGGCGAGCTGGTGGGCTGGCTGCACGAGGCCGCCGACGCGGGCGCTCCCGTGGTGCTCAACGCGGGCGCCTGGACGCACTACTCCATCGCGGTTCGGGACGCGGCAGCCCAGCTGACCGCCCCGCTGCTCGAACTGCACATCTCGAACGTGCACAAGCGCGAGGAGTTCCGGCACCACAGCGTGCTCTCCGACATCGCCACCGGCGTGCTCGCCGGGCTCGGCGTGGACGGCTATCCGCTCGCGCTGCGCTGGATGAGCGCGCACGCCGGCTGACCAGCCAGGATCGGCCTTTCCTCACGACAGAGCTACCTGTCACTCGTCCGGGTTAGCCGCTCTCTACACTGAGCCAGCGAATGCACCGCGGCAAGCCGGTGCCGGGCCGGGAGAGGGAGGGCATCGAGCGCATGCGCGGCTTCCGCCCCGAACGGCTGCTGGGTACCGCGCTGGTCGCGGCCCTCGGTGCCGCCGTACTCGCCGGCTGCAGTGCGGACACCCAGCCGATGGCCGAGGGTGCCGGCCGGCCCGGTCCGGTGGGCGGGGACGCGCCGCGGGCCCCGGAACCGGTGGACCAGCAACTCCAGGTGGACGCCGGCCGCCAGAGCGGCGGCACGGTCGCGGCCGGCGGGCCCGGTGCCCCGTACAACTACGGCCCCACGGTGATGCTGGACGGCGGCCAGACCCGGATGTGGTGGTGCAGCCAGTACGGCGGCGCGCCACCGCCGGGGGACGACATCCTCTACGGCGAGGCGGCCACGGCCGACGGCCCGTTCACCGGTCAGGGTGGCGGGGCGCCACGCGCGGTGTTCTCCGGTAGCTCCGGTGGTTTTGATGCCATGCACGTCTGCGATCCCTCGGTGATCCGGGTGGACGGCACCTACTACCTGTACTACACCGGAGCCGCGGGCGACCACGCGCTCGGCAACTCGATCGGGCTGGCCACCAGTACCGACGGGGTCAACTGGTCCAGGGCCAACGGCGGCGCCCCGATCCTGAACCCGGCGCACGACACGCACCGGGCGAACGCCTACGGCGCCGGTCAGCCCGCCGTGGTGCACCTGGACGGCTGGTTCTACCTGATGTTCACCGACACCACGGGCGCGGCGGCCGGCTGGAACGGCGCGGGCCAGTTCCTGGTCCGTGCCAAGGATCCCGCCTTCGCGACTGGAGTGGAAGCGTTGGGGGACAAGGGTTTCATCCCGGTTCCGAACGCCAGCGCGGCGAGGTCCAGGTCCTTGGTCGACGCGTTCAGCGCGGATCTGACCTGGGTGGCGGCGCTGAACGCGTTCGCCATCGCGCACGAGACCCAGGAAGGCACCACCCTCACCTTCTGGAACCGCGGCTTCACCGCGAACCCCTACCGGCCGGTCGTGGTGCCCGGCCCGTGGCAGGAGGGCCCTGGGCTGGTTCGCCAGGCGGACGGGCACGCGCCGATCTCGGTTTCGGACCCCTGCGGCCGGGTGCCGCTGGATCTGGTGCGGGCCACCGTGATCGGCGGCGCGAACGCGCCGACCGACCTGCGCCACTTCGGGATCGACGTGCACGGCCTGAACGCCTGCGGCACCGCCGAGCGGGCACTGGCCGTGCTGGACGGGTTCGCCATGCCGTCCCCGGTGCGCACCATGGACCTGGTCACCGGCGGCAAGGTGATCCGGGTGGACCGCCGCTCGGTCGCGGCCGCATTGGCCACCAGGGTGCTGGACCGGCGGCTGCCGGCGCTGGACTGGCTGCCGGTGGCGGCCAGGCTCCCCGCGGAGACCCGCGCCCTGCGCGCGCCGGGACCGGGGGTGGGGCTGCTGCTCGACGACGGCAGGCTGTGGCCGGTCCGCCCGACCGGTCTCGCCGAGCTGAACGGCTCCAAGGTGGAGCCGGTGACCGAGCAGCAGTGGACGACCTACCCGGCCGGGCTGCCGCTCGGTCGGTGATCGGGCAGGTCGTCGTTCGCCATCCCACGGTTCTTGGGCTGCTGAAGCCTGGAGCCGACCAGCAGGCCGAGCCCGGCCGGGATCATCACCAGCAGCGCGGTGAACGCGGCACCACCGGTGACCGCGGGCCACAGCTCGCTGATCCCGCTCTGGTCCACGAAGATCGCCCGGCCTATCACGGACAGGACGCCGGAGACCACCCCGGCGACCAGCGCGCCGATGAACCAGGCGCGGCCACGGTCGTCCACCCGCAGCCAGGCGTCCACCGCGCTCCACAGCGCGGCCGCGCCGACCAGCAGGGCGAGCGTGACGACCCGGATGGTCGCGACGTCCGCGGGCTGGTAGACGGCGATCTTGGCCAGTACGGTGACGGCCGCGGCGTGCAGCACGGCCATCCCGGTTCCTCTGAGCACCCAAGGCGGCATCCCGTCACTGTAGATGGTGTGCCGCCGCGCATTAAGCTGTCCTGGTGCCTGAAACCCATGCCGCCCGCCGCACGGCGCTGCGGGCCCTGCTCACCGATGCGGGCCTGGACGCGCTGCTGGTCACCGATCTGCTCAACATCCGCTACCTGACCGGGTTCACCGGTTCGAACGCCGCGCTGCTGCTGCACGCGGAGCTGGACGATCGCACCGCTTTCTGCACCGATGGCCGCTACACCACCCAGTCGAGCGTGGAGGTGCCCGATCTGAAGCGGGTGCTGGACAGGGCCAGCGCCGCGGCGATGATCCGGCACGGCAGCGCGCTGCCGAACCTGTACCGCCGCGTCGGCTTCGAGAGCCAGCACGTCAGCGTCGAGCAGTTCGAGAAGCTCGACGACCTGGCCGAAGGGCTCGAGCTGACCAGGGCGCCCGGCCTGGTGGAACGGCTCCGCCTGGTCAAGGACGAGGTCGAGGTGGACGCGCTGCGCCGGGCCTGCGCGGTGGCCGACCGGGCACTGGCCGACCTGATCGAGTCCGGCGGGATCCGACCGGGCCGCACCGAGCGGGAGGTGGCGCGCGAGCTGGAGAGCCGGATGCTCGACCACGGCTCCAGCGGCCCGTCCTTCGAGTCCATCGTCGCGGCCGGCACCAACTCGGCCATCCCGCACCACCGGCCGACCGACGCGGTGCTGGCCACCGGCGACTTCCTCAAGCTGGACTTCGGTGCCACCGTGGACGGCTACCACTCGGACATGACCCGCACCCTGGTGCTCGGTGCGCCCGCGGACTGGCAACGCGAGGTGTACGAGCTGGTGCGGCGCTCGCAGGCGGCCGGCCGGGACGCGCTCGCGCCGGGCGCCGACGTGACCGAGGTGGACGCTGCGGCCCGTACCGTGATCGACGAGGCGGGCTACGGCGCCGAGTTCGCGCACGGCCTCGGGCACGGGGTCGGCCTGCAGGTGCACGAGGCGCCCAGCCTGGCCGCGACCGGCGCCGGTACACTGTCCGCCGGTATGGCGGTCACCGTCGAGCCTGGCGTCTACCTCGCCGGCCGCGGTGGCGTGCGCATCGAGGACACGCTGGTCGTGCGGGACGGTACTCCCGAACTCCTCACCCTGAGCAGCAAAGAACTCGTGGTCGTCTGACGACGTCCCGCCGAAACACAGGAGATCTCACACACGTGGCCACCACCAACGACCTGAAGAACGGCCTGGTCCTCAACCTGGACGGGCAGCTCTGGTCCGTCGTGAACTTCCAGCACGTCAAGCCGGGCAAGGGCGGCGCCTTCGTGCGCACCACGCTCAAGCACGTGCTCTCCGGCAAGGTGGTGGACAAGACGTTCAACGCCGGCACCAAGGTCGAGACGGCCACCGTGGACCGCCGGAACATGACGTACCTGTACAACGACGGCACCGACTACGTGTTCATGGACGCGGACACCTTCGACCAGATCACCGTGGTGCCGGAGATCGTCGGCGACGGCGCCGGCTACCTGCTGGAGAACACCGAGGTGCAGGTCGCCATGCACGAGGGCACCCCGCTCTACGTCGAGCTGCCGACCTCGGTCGAGCTGGTCGTCCAGCACACCGACCCCGGCCTGCAGGGCGACCGCTCCACCGGCGGCACCAAGCCGGCCACCCTGGAGACCGGCGCCGAGATCCAGGTGCCGCTGTTCCTCACCACCGGCGAAAAAGTCAAGGTGGACACCCGCGACGGCCGGTATCTCGGCCGGGTCTCAAGCTAGTTCCGTGGCGGCAACTCCGGACAAGTCGAAGCGCGGCGGCCCGATCGGCCGCCGCGCGGCCCGCAAACGCGCGGTGGAAATGCTCTACGAGGCGGCCCAGCGGCTCACCGACCCGGTCACCCTGCTGGCCGACCGGGTGGGCGCGGTCGAGGTCGACCCGATCGGCGACTACACGATTTCGCTGGTCGAGGGCGTGACGACGCAGCGCGAACGGATCGACGAGCTGCTCGCCGAGCACTCGCAGGGCTGGACCCTGGACCGGATGCCCCCGGTGGACCTGGCGGTGCTCCGGGTGGGCGTGTACGAGCTGCTGTGGGCGACGGACGTGCCGGACCCGGTCGCGATCGACGAGGCGGTCGGCCTCGCCAAGGAGCTGTCCACGGACGACTCGCCGCGGTTCGTCAACGGCGTGCTCGGCCGGATCGGCAACATCGCCGACCGTCTCCGCGCGGTGCTCTGACCGGCCACGACTCGTCTGGACGGGCCGTGCCTCCCCCCCAGGGGCACGGCCCGTTCATTCGCGTTCGGTCCGGAAAACTAATCCTCTTTCGAGGGGCGGGCTTCCGGGGGCAGCACGCCCCAGTCGATGAGCTGTTCGGTCAGCTCGCCCGGGGTCATGTCGTAGATGATGGCGAGCGAGCGCAGGTCCTCGGTGCGGATGGACAGCACCTTGCCGTTGTAGTCGCCACGCTGGCTCTGGATGGTGGCGGCGTACCTGGCCAGCGGCCCGACCTTCTCCGCGGGCAGCTGCTGGAGACGCTCCAGGTTGATAACGATCTTGGTGGCGGGCTCGGCACCCGAGGGCACCCGGCCTTCCGGCAGCAGCTCGACGACCGGGACACCGTAGAAGTCCGCCAGCTCGGCCAGCTTCTGGACGGTTACGGCCCGGTCACCGCGCTCGTAGGAGCCGACCACGACGGCCTTCCATCGTCCGCCGGACTTCTGCTCGACCCCGTGCAAGGACAGGCCCTGCTGCTGGCGGATCCCGCGGAGCTTGGCCCCGAGCGCCTTGGCGTAATCGCCCATCTGGTTGTTCTCCGTTTCCTCGCCCCGGTCGGTCGAGATGACCGCCGGAGGACTCCTGAGTCGAATACTCAGAGTAATGGTTACGCGTTGTCGTCACCAGGTCAAGCAGATCATTGATCGGGGCGTCGGCGAACACGCCCACACCACCCGTAAGGCTGAGCGGAAGTTCCTGTTACGCTAAGAAAGATTTCCTCGTCAAGCAGGATATCGACGTCCTTTAAGGACCCGTCCAGAGAGGCGGGGAAGGGGGTCTACCGTGGCGCCACAGCCTCGTGGCGCGGCGGAACCGGCTGGGGAGCGCGAGCTGCTCACCGCCGGGGATGTCGCGCGCACCATCGCCCGAATGGCCCATCAGGTCATTGAGAAGACCGCGCTGGGTGCGGGCTCCGCCGGGAGCACTGCCCCACCCGTGTTGCTCGGCATTCCTACCAGGGGAGCGCCGCTGGCGGCCCGGCTGGCCGCGCGGATCACCGAGTTCTCCGGGCTGGAAGTACCGGCGGGCGCGCTCGACGTGACCCTGTACCGGGACGATCTGCGGCGGAAGCCGACCAGGCCGCTGGAGCAGACGCATCTGCCGCACGGCGGTATCGACGACCGGCTGGTGGTGCTGGTCGATGACGTGCTCTACTCCGGCCGGACCATCCGGGCCGCGCTCGACGCCCTGCGCGACCACGGCCGGCCGCGGGCCGTGCAGCTGGCCGTGCTGGTCGACCGCGGGCACCGCGAGCTGCCGATCCGCGCCGACTACGTGGGCAAGAACGTGCCCACTTCGCGCGCCGAAGAGGTCTCCGTGCTGCTGGCCGAGACCGACGACCGGGACGCGGTGCTGTTGCGGAGCAGTGTGGCTGACGGGGAGGGAGACCGATGAAGCACCTGCTCGCCACCGACGGCCTGGACCCGGAGTTGGCCACCGCGGTGCTGGACACCGCCGACGAGCTCAAGCACACCCTGCTCGGCAGGCAGGTGCGCAAGCTGCCCACCCTGCGCGGCCGCACGGTGATCACGATGTTCTACGAGAACTCGACCCGGACCAGGGTGTCCTTCGAGATCGCCGGCAAGTGGATGAGCGCGGACGTGGTCAACGTGTCCGCCGGCGGCTCCTCGGTGGGCAAGGGCGAGTCGCTGCGCGACACCGCGCTGACCCTGGCCGCCGCCGGCGCGGACTGCGTGATCATCCGGCACCCGGCCTCGGGCGCCGCGCACCGGCTGTCCGGCTGGCTGGCCGAGGCCGGTACCGCGGTGGTCAACGCCGGCGACGGCACGCACGAGCACCCCACCCAGGCGCTGCTGGACGCGGCCACCCTGCGGGAACGGCTCGGCTCGCTGGACGGCCGCCGGATCGCGATCGTCGGCGACGTGCTGCACAGCCGGGTGGCAAGGTCGAACATCCATCTGCTGGCCGCGCTCGGTGCCGAGGTGGTGCTGGTCGCGCCGCCGACGCTGCTGCCGGTCGGGGTGGAGACGCTGCCGGTGACGGTGTCCCACCAGCTCGACGCCGAGCTGCCGGCGCTGGACGCGGTGATGATGCTGCGGGTGCAGGCCGAGCGGATGCACGGCGGTTTCTTCCCGTCCGCCCGCGAGTACTCGATCGCCTACGGGCTGAGCGAGGCGCGGCTGAAGCTGCTGCCCGAGCACGCGGTGGTGCTGCATCCCGGCCCGATGCTGCGCGGCATGGAGATCGCCTCCGCGGTCGCGGACGCGCCGGCCTCGGCGATCACCGAGCAGGTCCGCAACGGGGTGCACGTCCGGATGGCTGTCTTGTATCACTTACTCGCTGGAGAAGGAGACGCGCTTTGAGCGACCCGGTACTGATCAAGGGTGCCCGGTTGTACGGCGAAGGGGAGCCGGTCGACGTACTGGTCGCGGATGGGGTGCTGGCCGAGGTCGGCACCGTGCGGGCGCCGTCGGGCGCCGAGCTGATCGAGGCGCGGGGCCAGGTGCTGCTGCCCGGGTTCGTCGATCTGCACACGCATCTTCGGGAACCCGGCCGTGAGGACACCGAGACCATCGCCAGCGGGTCCGCGGCGGCTGCGCTCGGCGGCTACACCGCGGTCTTCGCGATGGCCAACACCGACCCGGTCGCGGACAACGCGGTGGTGGTCGAGCACGTCTGGCGGCGCGGGCGCGCGGCCGGGCTGGTGGACGTGCACCCGGTTGGCGCGGTGACGGTGGGCCTGGACGGCGCGAAGCTGGCCGAGCTCGGCACCATGGCCGCGTCCGAGGCCGCGGTCCGGTTGTTCTCCGACGACGGCCGCTGCGTGGCCGACCCGCTGCTGATGCGCCGGGCGCTGGAGTACTCGACCTCGCTGGGCGTGGTGATCGCGCAGCACGCCGAGGAGCCGAGGCTGACCGTCGGCGCGCAGGCGCACGAGGGGGAGCGGGCCGCGCGGCTGGGCTACACCGGCTGGCCCGCCGCCGCCGAGGAGTCCATTGTGGCCCGTGACTGCCTGCTCGCCCGGCACGCCGGTGCCCGCCTGCACATCTGCCACGTGTCCACCGCGGGCACCGTGGACGTGCTGCGCTGGGCCAAGGAGCGCGGCACCCAGGTGTCCGCCGAGGTGACCCCGCACCATCTGCTGCTCACCGACGAGCGGCTGGCGAGCTACGACCCGGTGAACAAGGTGAACCCGCCGCTGCGCACCGGCGCGGACGGCGAGCGGCTGCGCGCGGCACTGGCCGAGGGCGTGCTCGACTGCGTGGCCACCGACCACGCGCCGCACGCGGTGCAGGACAAGGACTGCGAGTGGGCCGCGGCCAAGCCCGGCATGCTCGGGCTGCAGACCGCGCTGTCCATTGTGGTGCAGACCATGGTGCGCCCTGGGCTGCTGGACTGGCGCGGGGTCGCGCGGGTGATGAGCGAGCGGCCGGCCGAGATCGCCGGGCTGCCGGACCAGGGCAGGCCGCTGGCGGCAGGCGAGCCGGCGAACCTGGTGCTGATCGACGCGGACGCGGAGTGGACGGTGCGCGGCGCCGAGCTGGCCAGCATCGCCGCGAACACCCCGTATGAGGGAATGCGGCTGCCCGGCTCGGTGACCGCCACCATGTTGCGCGGCCGGATCACCGCCCAGGAAGGGAGAATCCGCTAATGGATCGGTTGTTGCTGACGCTGGCGGTGGTGGTCTTCTTCCTGCTCTGCGCCTGGGGCATGTGGCTGGGCTGGCGCCGCAAGGCGCGCTCGCAGAGCGTGCAGGTGCCACCGTTCCCGACGGCTCCAGAAGATGTCGGTGAGCCGCTGCTGCCCGCTGCGGAGGGGCTCTACGTGAGCACCACCCGGGCCAGGCAGTGGCAGGACCGGATCGTGACCAGGGGAGCGGGCCTGCGCACTTCGGCCACCTGGCGGGTCTACCCGGGCGGGCTGGACGTGCGGCGGGTCGGCGCGCCGGACTTCTGGATTCCGGCGGAGTCCATTGTGGAGGTTCGCAAGGACAGGGCGATCGCGGGGAAGGTGATGGGCACGGACAGCCTGCTGATCATCACCTGGCGCCTCGGCGATGTGCTGCTGGACACCGGTTTCCGCGGCGACGAGCTCGGTGTGTACCCGCAGTGGCTGGAAAGCCTGCGGGCGATCGCGCCCCGGCAGCCCAATGGCGACGAGATCAAGGGAGGTGCCCAGACATGAGTCCGGTTGGCACGAACGGCCGGGTGCCGGCCGCGCTGGTACTCGAGGACGGCCGCGTGTTCCGCGGCGCCGCCTACGGCGCGCAGGGCAGGACGCTCGGCGAGGTGGTGTTCTGCACCGGGATGACCGGCTACCAGGAGACCCTCACCGACCCGTCCTACCATCGCCAGATCGTGGTGCAGACCGCGCCGCAGATCGGCAACACCGGCTGGAACGACGAGGACGACGAGTCGGCGCGGATCTGGGTGTCCGGCTACGTGGTGCGCGATCCCGCGCGCACCCCGTCCAACTGGCGCTCGCGGCGCGGGCTCGACGACGAGCTGCGCAGCCAGGGCGTGGTCGGGATCTCCGATGTGGACACCCGCACGCTGACCCGGCACATCCGCGAGCACGGCGCGATGCGGGCCGGGGTGTTCTCCGGCGAGGCCGTCGCCGCCGACGACGCGATGGTCGCCGAGGTGCTGGCCGCGCCGCCGATGAAAGGCGCGAACCTGGCGGGCGAGGTCAGCACCGAACAGTCCTATGTGGTCGGTGCGCGCGGGGAGCGGCGGTTCCGGGTGGCCGCGCTCGACCTCGGCATCAAGGCGAACACCCCGCGGCTGCTGAGCGAGCGGGGGATCGAGGTGCACGTGCTGCCGGTGCACAGCGGCATGGACGAGATCCTCGCGGTCGAACCGGACGGGGTGTTCCTGTCCAACGGGCCGGGCGACCCGGCGACCCAGGACGCGGCGATCGCGCTGACCGAGCAGGTGCTCGAGCGGCGGATCCCGCTGTTCGGCATCTGCTTCGGCAACCAGATCCTCGGCCGCGCGCTGGGGCTGGGCACCTACAAGATGCGCTACGGGCACCGCGGCATCAACATCCCGGTGATCGACGTGGCCACCGGCCGGGTGGCGATCACCGCGCAGAACCACGGTTTCGCGCTGGAAGGCGAACCGGGGCAGCGTTTCGACTCGCCCTTCGGCGCCGCGCAGATCAGCCACTACTGCCCGAACGACGACACGGTCGAGGGCGTCCGCTGCTCGGACGTGCCGGCGTTCTCCGTGCAGTACCACCCCGAGGCGGCCGCCGGTCCGCACGACGCGGCGCCGCTTTTCGACGAGTTCGTCCAGTTGATGGAGAAAGCCTGATGCCGAAGAGGACTGACATCGAGCACGTGCTCGTGATCGGCTCCGGGCCGATCGTGATCGGCCAGGCCGCCGAGTTCGACTACTCGGGCACCCAGGCCTGCCGGGTGCTGCGGGAGGAGGGGCTGCGGGTCAGCCTGGTCAACTCCAACCCGGCCACGATCATGACCGACCCGGAGTTCGCGGACGCCACCTACATCGAACCGGTGACCCCGGACTTCGTGGAGAAGGTCATCGCCACCGAGAAGGACCGTGGCCGCCCGGTCGACGCCCTGCTCGCCACCCTCGGCGGGCAGACCGCGCTGAACTGCGCGGTGGCCCTGCACGAGCGCGGGGTGCTGGAGAAGTACGGCGTGGAGCTGATCGGCGCGGACATCGACGCCATCCAGCGCGGTGAGGACCGGCAGAAGTTCAAGGACATCGTCCGCCAGGTCGGCGCGGAGGTGCCGCGCAGCGCGGTGTGCAACACGATGGACGAGGTGCGGGCCACGGTGGCCGAGCTCGGCCTGCCGGTGGTCATCCGGCCGTCGTTCACCATGGGCGGGCTCGGCTCCGGGATGGCGCACACCACCGAGCAGCTGGAGCGGCTGGCCTCGGTCGGGCTGGAGGAGAGCCCGGTCACCGAGGTGCTGATCGAGGAGAGCGTGCTCGGCTGGAAGGAGTACGAGCTCGAGCTGATGCGCGACCGGCACGACAACGTGGTGGTGGTCTGCTCGATCGAGAACATCGACGCGATGGGCGTGCACACCGGCGACTCGGTGACCGTCGCACCGGCGATGACGCTGACCGACCGCGAGTACCAGCACATGCGCGACGTCGGCATCGACGTGCTGCGCGAGGTGGGCGTGGACACCGGCGGCTGCAACATCCAGTTCGCGATCAACCCGCGCGACGGCCGGATGGTCGTGATCGAGATGAACCCGCGGGTGTCCCGGTCCAGCGCGCTGGCGTCCAAGGCAACCGGGTTCCCGATCGCCAAGATCGCCGCGAAGTTGGCCATCGGCTACACCCTGGACGAGATCCGCAACGACATCACCGGCGAGACCCCGGCGTCCTTCGAGCCGACGCTGGACTACGTGGTGGTCAAGGTGCCGCGGTTCGCCTTCGAGAAGTTCCCCGGCGCGGACCCGACGCTGACCACCACGATGAAGAGCGTGGGCGAGGCCATGTCGATGGGCCGCAGCTTCGTCGAGGCGCTGGGCAAGGCGATGCGCTCGATCGACACCAAGGCCACCGGGTTCTGGACCGTGCCGGATCCCGAAGGCGCCACCCTGGAGTCCACCCTGGCCGAGCTGGCCGTCGCGCACGACGGCAGGCTCTACGCGGTCGAGCGGGCGCTGCGGCTCGGCGGCACCGTCGAGCAGGTGCACGAGGCCAGCGGGATCGATCCGTGGTTCATCGACCAGATCGCGCTGATCGGCGAGGTGGGTGCCGAGGTGCGGGACGCGCCGGTGTTGGACGGCGCGCTGCTGCGCTGGGCCAAGCGCAACGGGCTGTCCGACCGGCAGATCGCCTCGCTGCGCCCGGAACTGGCCGGTGAGGACGGGGTGCGCGCGCTGCGGCACCGGCTCGGCGTCCGGCCGGTGTTCAAGACGGTGGACACCTGTGCCGCGGAGTTCGCCGCGAAGACCCCGTACCACTACTCGGCCTACGAGTCCGATCCGGCGGCTGAATCCGAGGTCGCCCCGCAGCCGGACCGGCCGAAGGTGCTCATCCTCGGTTCCGGGCCGAACCGGATCGGCCAGGGCATCGAGTTCGACTACTCCTGCGTGCACGCGGCGATCGCGTTGCGCGACGCCGGGTTCGAGGCGGTGATGGTCAACTGCAACCCGGAGACGGTGTCCACCGACTACGACACCTCGGACCGGCTGTACTTCGAGCCGCTGAGCTTCGAGGACGTGCTGGAGGTGGTGCACGCCGAGCAGGTCTCCGGCACCGTCGCCGGGGTCATCGTGCAGCTCGGCGGGCAGACCCCGCTGGGGCTGGCGCAGCGGCTGGCGGACGCCGGAGTGCCGGTGGTCGGCACGTCCCCGGAGGCGATCCACCTGGCTGAGGACCGGGGCGCGTTTGGTGAGGTGCTGCGCGAGGCCGGCCTGCCCGCGCCCAAGTACGGCACCGCGACCTCGTTCGAGGGCGCCAAGCGGATCGCCGACGAGATCGGCTACCCGGTGCTGGTGCGCCCGTCCTACGTGCTCGGCGGGCGCGGCATGGAGATCGTGTACGACGAGCAGTCGTTGGCCGGCTACATCCGGCGGGCCACCGAGGTCACCCCGGAGCACCCGGTGCTGGTCGACCGGTTCCTCGACGACGCCATCGAGATCGACGTGGACGCGCTCTACGACGGCGAGGAGCTCTACCTCGGCGGCGTGATGGAGCACATCGAGGAGGCCGGCATCCACTCCGGCGACTCCTCCTGCGCGCTGCCGCCGATCACGCTGGGCCGGACCGACCTGGACGCGGTCCGCCGTTCCACCGAGGCGATCGCGCGCGGGGTCGGCGTGCGCGGGCTGCTCAACGTGCAGTACGCGCTCAAGGACGACGTGCTCTACGTGCTGGAGGCCAACCCGAGGGCGAGCCGCACGGTGCCGTTCGTCTCGAAGGCCACCGCGGTCCCGCTGGCCAAGGCGGCGTCGCTGATCATGACCGGCTCCACCGTCAAGGACCTGCGGGCCGAGGGCATGTTGCAGGCCGAGGGCGACGGCGGCGACCTGCCGGCGGACTCGCCGGTGGCGGTCAAGGAGGCGGTGCTGCCGTTCCACCGGTTCCGCACCCCGGAAGGGCACGGGGTGGACTCGCTGCTCGGCCCCGAGATGAAGTCCACCGGCGAGGTGATGGGCGTGGACGTCTCCTTCGGCAAGGCCTTCGCCAAGTCGCAGAGCGCCGCCTACGGCTCGCTGCCCACCGCGGGCCGGGTGTTCGTGTCGGTGGCCAACCGGGACAAGCGCTCCCTGGTCTTCCCGGTGAAGCGGCTGGCGGACCTCGGCTTCGAGATACTGGCCAGTTCCGGTACCGGCGAGGTGCTGCGCCGCAACGGCATCGCCTGCCGGGTGGTGCGCAAGCACTCGGAGTCGGCCGTCGCGGGGCGCCCGGAGATCACCGGCCCCAACATCGTCGAGCTGATCCTGGCCGGCGAGGTGGACATGGTGATCAACACCCCGTACGGGAACAGCGGGCCCCGGGTGGACGGCTACGAGATCCGCACCGCGGCGGTGTCAAGGGACATCCCTTGTGTGACCACCATCCAGGGCGCCGCCGCGGCCGTGCACGGGATCGAGGCGCTCATCCGGGGTGATATCGGCGTGCGCTCCCTCCAGGAGCTTCAGGCCGCCCTCCGCGCCAAGAGCTAGGCAGTTCGGTTTGTCCGTGAAGGGCACCTTCCCTACGTACAAGGTAGGGAAGGTGCCCTTCACGGCATGTGACTAGGGAAGGGGAGTGGTGAGGATGAGTGCGGGGTTTGGGGCGAGGCTGACGGAGAAGGTGGCGGAGCGCGGGGCGTTGTGCGCCGGGATCGACCCGCATCCGGGGCTGCTGGAGGCATGGGGCCTGCCGGTGGACGCTGGCGGGCTGGAACGTTTCGCGCTGACCGCGATCGAGGTGCTGGCACCCGAGGTGGCCGTGGTGAAGCCGCAGTCGGCCTTTTTCGAGGCGTTCGGCGCCGCCGGGATCTCGGTGCTGGCGCGGGTGCTGGAGTACGCGCGCGAGGCGGGCACGCTGGTGCTGCTGGACGTCAAACGCGGCGACATCGGGTCCACCATGGGCGCCTACACCGAGGCTTATCTCGGTGCGTCCGCGGCGCTGGCCGCGGACGCGATAACCGTGTCGCCCTACCTCGGGTTCGGCTCGCTCACGCCCGCGCTGAAGACCGCGGAGGCGCAGGGCCGCGGCGTGTTCGTGCTCGCCCGCACCTCGAACCCGGAAAGTCAGGAGTTGCAGAACGCCTTGCTGCCCAACGGAAAAACCGTCGCACAGTCCATTGTGGATGCAGCGGGTGATGCCAACAGCGGTGCGCGCCCCGCCGGTCATGTCGGCGTGGTGGTCGGGGCCACGGTGCCCGCCGGAGAGCTGGACCTCGGTGCGCTGAACGGCCCGATCCTGGCGCCGGGTTTCGGGGCGCAGGGGGCCACTGTGGCCGATCTCCGCCGGGTTTTCGGGACGGACCTGCGCAACGTGCTGCCGGCCTCGTCCAGGGACATCCTGCGGCACGGCCCAGACCCGGTCGCTCTGCGCGACGCCGTGCGGCGCACGCGCGAATCGCTGAATGGCTGAAATCGCCGGTTTTTCCCTGTGCGGCCTAGGGAACGACCAGGCGTGTACACTGAACGTGATCGACTGCATCCTATGGGTGATATCGACTGCGTTCCGTAACCGCCGACCGGCTCGTTTCAACTAAGCGTTCAACACAGCGTGCCGGGGTATGTCCCTTGGGGGGCAATACCAGGCGGCGCAAAACGTAATGACCGCCTACCCCGCATTGTGGCCGATTTCGGGGGTGGGTACCGTCGCGTCACCCACCCAGAAGTTGAGTACTACGGAGGAAAACGTGGCACTTCCCCAGCTGACCGACGAACAGCGTAAGGCAGCGCTGGAGAAGGCCGCCGCCGCTCGTCGTGCCCGTGCCGAGCTGAAAGAGCGCCTGAAGCGAGGCGGCACCACCCTGACCGACGTGCTGAAGCAGGCCGACGAGGACGAGGTCCTCGGCAAGATGAAGGTTTCCGCTCTGCTCGAGGCACTTCCCGGCGTCGGCAAGGTGCGCGCCCAGCAAACCATGGAGCGCCTGGAAATCGCACCGAGCCGCCGGCTGCGCGGCCTCGGTGACCGGCAGCGCAAGGCGCTGCTCGCCGAGTTCAGCGGCGAGTGAGCGACACCGGACACGACGGTTCGGCAGCGGCCGGCCGAGGAGTTCACGGTGAGCCGGTGCTGGGCGCACGCGCCCAGCACCGGCTCACCGTCGTATCGGGCCCGTCCGGCGTCGGCAAGTCCAGCGTCGTCGGCGAGCTCCGGCGGCTTGAGCCGGACATCTACTTCAGCGTCTCGGTGACCACCAGGGCACCCCGGCCCGGTGAGATCGATGGCGTGCACTACCACTTCGTCGACCGGCCCGCCTTCGACAAGCTGGTGGCCGACGGCGAACTGCTCGAGTACGCGGAGTTCGCGGGTAACTGCTACGGCACCCCCCGCGGTCCGGTCGAAGCGGCCATCGCGGCCGGCCGGCCCGCCGTGCTCGAGATCGAGCTGCAGGGCGCCAGGCAGGTGCGGGCGGCGATGCCCGAGGCGCGGCTGGTGATGCTGATGCCGCCGTCCTGGGACGAGCTGGTCGGCAGGCTGACCGGTCGTGGCACCGAGCACGAGGGCGCGGTCCGCGCCAGGCTCGCCGAAGCGGAACGCGAACTCGCCGCCGCCGGCGAGTTCGACGCCAGGGTGGTGAACGCCGACCTGCGGACCGCCGCCGAGCAGTTGCTAAACTTGATTACCGGCGACACCGCCGAACCGCTTAATGACTGGAGCAGTGACGAGTGACCACGACGCTGGGTGCCTATGGCGAGGAACTCGAAGGCATCACCAACCCGCCGATCGACGACCTGCTCGAGAAGGTCAGCTCCAAGTACGCGCTGGCGATCTACGCGGCCAAGCGCGCCCGTCAGATCAACGACTACTACGCCCAGCTCGGTGAAGGCCTGCTGGAGTACGTCGGCCCGCTGGTCGAGCCGGGCCCGCGCGAGAAGCCGCTGTCCATCGCCCTGCGCGAGATCCACGGCGGCCTGCTCGAGCACACCGAGGGCGAATAGCACGCCCCGTTGACCAAGCCAAGGGTCGTACTCGGGGTAGGCGGCGGGATCGCGGCCTACAAGGCATGTGAAGTACTCCGTGGGTTGACCGAATCCGGGCACGACGTCCGGGTGGTCCCCACCGAGGCCGCGCTGAACTTCGTCGGCGCGGCCACCTTCGAGGCACTGTCCGGGCATCCGGTGCACACCGGCGTGTTCACCGAGGTGCCCGAGGTCCAGCACGTCCGCGTCGGCAAGGAGGCGGACCTGGTGCTGGTCGTGCCGGCCACGGCGGACCTGCTGGCCAGGGCCGCGCACGGGCTCGCGGACGACCTGCTGACCAACACCCTGCTCACCGCCAGGTGTCCGGTCGCGTTCTTTCCGGCGATGCACACCGAGATGTGGGAGCACCCGGCGACCAGGGACAACGTCGCCCTGCTGCGCTCGCGCGGGGTGGTGGTCGCCGAGCCGGATGCCGGCAGGCTGACCGGCAAGGACACCGGCAAGGGCAGGCTCGCCGACCCCAGGGAGATCGTCGACCTGGCCAGGCTGCTGCTGGCCGAGCCCGCCGCACTGCCGCGGGACCTGAGCGGCCGCAAGGTGGTGATCTCCGCCGGCGGTACCAGGGAGCCACTGGACCCGGTGCGCTACCTGGGCAACCGCTCCTCCGGCAAGCAGGGCTACGCGCTGGCCAGGGTCGCCGCGCAGCGCGGCGCCGAGGTCACCCTGGTCGCCGCGCACACGGTGACGCTGCCCGACCCGGCGGGCACCACGGTCGAGCACGTGTCCACCGCCGAGGAGTTGCGGGTCGCCATGCACCGGGCGGCCGCGGACGCGGACGTGGTGGTGATGGCCGCCGCGGTGGCCGACTTCCGGCCGGACTCGCCGGCCGGGCACAAGATCAAGAAGTCCGACGATCAGCCGGATCCCGTGGTCACCCTGGTGCGCAATGCGGACATTCTGGCTGAATTGGTGCAGAACAAGAGATCTGGTCAAATCATCGTCGGATTCGCCGCGGAAACCGGTGACGAGCGCGGAAGTGTCCTAGATCACGCCAGGACGAAGCTCAAGCGCAAGGGCTGCGATCTGCTCGTGGTCAACGCGGTGGGCGAGGGCAGGGCTTTCGAGACCGAGGACAACGCTGGCTGGCTGCTCTCCGAGTTTTTCGCGGACGGGACCGAACGGCCTATCCCGTTCGGCTCGAAGTCGCAACTGGCGGCCGCGATGTGGGACGCGGTGGCCGACTTGACCGAGCATTGACCTTTTGGCACCCGGTTGGACAGGTCCACTCAGTAGGGTGAGGGGGAAACCGTCGACCAGAGGGATGTGAGGAGCGTCGTGACCGCGTCGAACCGCAGGCTGTTCACCTCGGAATCAGTCACCGAAGGCCACCCGGACAAAATCTGTGACGCCATCAGTGACTCGGTCCTGGACGCATTGCTGTCGAAGGACCCGCGAAGCCGGGTCGCGGTGGAGACGTTGATCACCACCGGCCAGGTGCACGTGGCCGGTGAGGTGACGACCGAGGCTTACGCCGACATCCCCACCATCGTGCGCGACGTGATCCTGAAGATCGGCTACGACTCGTCCGCGAAGGGGTTCGACGGCAACTCCTGCGGCGTGAACGTGGCGATCGGCTCGCAGTCGCCGGACATCGCGCAGGGCGTGGACACCGCGTACGAGTCGCGGCTGGAGAACGCGCTGGACGAGATCGACCGTCAGGGCGCCGGTGACCAGGGCCTGATGTTCGGCTACGCCTGTTCCGACACCCCCGAGCTGATGCCGCTGCCGATCGCGCTGGCGCACCGGCTGTCCCAGCGGCTGACCAGGGTGCGCAACGACGGCGTGCTGCCGTACCTGCGCCCGGACGGCAAGACCCAGGTGACCATCGAGTACGCCGGTGACCAGCCGGTTCGCCTGGACACCGTGGTGGTCTCCACCCAGCACGCGGACGGCATCGACCTGGACAAGATGCTCGGTGTCGACGTGAAGGAGCACGTGGTCGCGCCGGAGCTCGCCGCGCTCGACCTGGACGCGGCCGACGTGCGGCTGCTGGTCAACCCGACCGGCAGGTTCGTCATCGGCGGCCCGATGGGTGACGCCGGCCTGACCGGCCGCAAGATCATCGTGGACACCTACGGCGGGATGGCGCGGCACGGTGGCGGCGCCTTCTCCGGCAAGGACCCGTCGAAGGTGGACCGGTCCGCGGCGTACGCGATGCGCTGGGTGGCGAAGAACGTGGTCGCCGCCGGGCTCGCCACGCGGGTCGAGGCGCAGGTCGCGTACGCGATCGGCAAGGCTTCGCCGGTCGGCCTGTTCGTGGAGACCTTCGGCACCGAGACGGTGGATCCGACCAAGATCCAGGCGGCCATCTCCGAGGTGTTCGACCTCCGCCCGGCCGCGATCATCCGCGACCTGGACCTGCTCCGCCCGATCTACGGCCCCACCTCGGCATACGGTCACTTCGGCCGTCCCGAGCTGAACCTGCCCTGGGAGAACACCGAGCGCGCCGAAGCGCTCCGGTCCGCGGCCGGCGCGTAACGTCCGGCTTGGCTCGCACGACGGCCTGCTCACCGGGCGGAGGCTGGACGCGCCGCCGGTGAGGAGGTCGTCGTGGTGGACAAGGGCAGCTTGAAGCGGCCGAACCCGGCGCAGTGGCTTTGGTACGCGCTGGGCGGCGGGTTGCCGGCGGACCGCCGCGAGTGGGTGCTGCACGATGTCACCGCGAAGACCTGGGTGCTGCGGCACGTCGCGCGCAGCCTGGTGCTGATCGCGCCGCTCTCGCTGGTCTGGCTGCTGCTGCCGGGATCGCTCGCGCTCCGGCTCGCACTGGTGCTGATGGCCCTGCTGGTCGGCATGTTCTACTCGCTGTCCTACATCGAGCAGAGCGGTGAGCACCGGCTGGTCAAGGCGGGTTATCCGCAGGGCACCGGCAAGCGGACGCGGACCGAGGCCAAGGACGACGCCGGTGCGCGTGCCCGCTACCTGGCCATCTACCGGCCGGACGACCCGGCCTGACCGGCGATGCAAACGCGCGCCGGACCCGATCGTGGCCGTCTGGTAGAGATCTCGGTGTGAGCCGCCAGGAGACGACGCCGCTGTGGGACCTGCCCGAGGTCCCGCCGGCCAAGGCGGCCCCGGCGCGCGGCAAACCGGCCAAGGGCGCGAAGCCGGGACGGGCCAAGTCGGCGGACGGCAAGGGCCGGCAGCAGCCCGCGGCGAGCAGCCCGGTGGCGCGGGTGGTGGTGGACGTCCCGCTGGCGCATCTCGACCGGACCTTCGACTACCAGGTGCCGGAAAAGTTGGACGAGGCCGCGGTGCAGGGCTGCCGGGTGCGGGTCCGGTTCGCCGGCCAGCTGGTGGACGGGTTCCTGGTCGAACGCGGGGACACCACCGAGCACCAGGGCCGGCTCTCGTTCCTGGAGCGGGTCACCTCCAGCGAACCGGTGCTCACCCCGGAGCTGGCGTCCTTCGCCAGGTCGGTGGCCGAGCGCTACGGCGGCTCGATGATCGACATCCTGCGGCTCGCCATCCCGCCCAGGCACGCCAAGGCGGAGGGCGAGCCACCCCGCGAGCCGGCGGCGCCACCACCGTCGCCCGAAGTCACCGGCTGGACCAGGTACCAGCGCGGTGGCGCCTTCGTCGACGCGCTGGGCGCGGGACGCCCGGCCAACGCGGTCTGGCAGGCGCTGCCCGGTGAGGACTGGCCGGCGCGGCTGGCCGAGGCGGCCGCGACGGTGGTCGCCGCCGGCCGCGGCGCCTTGCTGGTGGTGCCGGACCTGCGGGACCTGAACCGGCTGCACGCCGCCTGCGCGGCGCTGGCCGGGGAGGACGCGGTGGTTTCGCTGTACGCCGACCTCGGCCCGGCGGAGCGGTACCGGCGCTGGCTCGCGGTCTCGCGCGGCGCGGTCCGGCTGGTGCTCGGCACCAGGGCCGCGATGTTCGCCCCGGTCGCCGACCCTGGGCTGTTCGTGGTCTGGGACGACGGGGACGACCTGCACGTGGACCCGCACATGCCGTATCCGCAGGTGCGGGACGTGCTGATGCTGCGCGCGCACACCGGGCAGGCGTCGCTGCTGGTCGCCGGGTTCGCGCGGACCGCGGAGGCGCAGCTGCTGGTGGAGTCCGGCTGGGCGCATCCGGTGCTCGCCGCCCGCGAGGAGCTGCGCGCGGCGGCGCCACGGGTCACCCCGGTCGGTGAGGACTTCGATGTGGCGCGGGACGAGGCGGCCAAGGCCGCCCGGTTGCCGTCGGTCGCGTTCGAGGCAGCCAGGGAGGCCCTTGCCAAGGGCGCGCCGGTGCTGGTGCAGGTACCTCGCCGCGGTTACGTGCCGGCGTTGGCCTGCGGGCAGTGCCGCACCCCGGCGCACTGCCGTCGCTGCGCGGGTCCGCTGACGTTGCCGGGCGGTAGGGCCGAGGGCGGGCCGAGGCCGCCGGCGTGCGGCTGGTGCGGGGTGCCGGACGCGAACTTCCGCTGCGCGGCCTGCGGGTCGGCCCGGCTCCGGGCGATCGTCGTCGGCGCGAAGCGGACCGCGGAAGAGCTGGGCCGGGCGTTTCCCGGGGTGCCCGTGCGCACCTCGGGCGCGGCGGAGGTGCTGGCCTCGGTGCCGGCGAAACCGGCGCTGGTGGTGTGCACCCCCGGCGCCGAACCGGTGGCCGCGGACGGGTACGGCGCCGCGCTGCTGCTGGACGGCTGGGCGCTGCTCGGCCGCCAGGACCTGCGGGCCGCGGAGGAGACGGTGCGCCGCTGGATGGCCGCCGCAGCGCTGGTCCGGCCCGCATCGGCCGGCGGCAGGGTGGTGGTCGGCGCGGAGGCCGGGATGGCCCCGGTGCAGGCGCTGGTGCGCTGGGACCCGGTCTGGCACGCGGGCAACGAGCTCGGCGAGCGCCGGGAGCTCGGCTTCCCGCCCGCGGTGCGGATGGCCAGTGTGGAAGGCGTACCGGACGCCGTCGCCGGGCTGCTGGACGAGCTGGTGCTGCCGGACTCGGCGGAGGTGCTCGGCCCGGTGCCCCTCGGCGACGTCGACGAGGACGGCCGCGCCGAGCGGGAACGCGCGCTGATCAGGGTGCCCCGCAGCGACGGCAGGGCGCTGGCGGCCGCGCTGGCCGCCGGGCAGGCGGGCCGGGTGGCGCGGAAGGAAGCCGATCCGGCGAGGATCCAGCTGGACCCGCTCGCCCTTTTCTGACCGGGCCGCCCGCCGAAAGGTACTCGCCCCGCCCGTCGGCGCGTGCCAAACTCCTCCGATGGGGACATTGCCAGTAAAGCCCGCACAGCACAGAAATCGCTTCCCGCGCAGGGTCGCGGCGATGGCGTTTTCGGTCGCCGTCGTGTTGCCCGTCGCGCTGCCGGGCAGCGCCGCTGCGGCCACCGAGCGGCCGAAGGCTCCGGTCGCGACCGGCTACCTCGGCGCGGTGTCCAGCATCGACGCGGACGCCAGCGAGATCGGCACGAAGGTGCTGCGCGACGGCGGCAACGCGGTGGACGCGGCGGTGGCCACGGCCGCCGCACTGGGTGTCACCGATCCGTTCTCCGCTGGTGTCGGTGGTGGCGGTTTCGTGGTGTTCTACGAGGCCCGCACCGGCAAGGTGCACACCCTGGACGGCAGGGAGACCGCGCCGTCCACCGCGGACGAGAACCTGTTCGTGGAGAACGGGAAGGCCATCCCGTTCGAGGAAGCGGTGACCAGCGGGCTGTCCATCGGCGCCCCCGGCACCCCGGCCACCTGGCGCGACGCCGTGCGCAAGTGGGGCAGCAGGCCGTTGCCGAAGCTCCTGGAGCCGGCCGCGGAGCTGGCCAGCGGCGGGTTCACCGTGGACAAGACCTTCCACGACCAGATCGCCAACAACGCGAAGCGGTTCAGCGCCTTCCCCTCGACCAGGTCGCTGTACCTGCCGGATGGCGCCCCGCCCGAGGTGGGCAGCAGGTTCGCCAACCCCGACCTGGCCGCCACTTACCGCCTGCTCGCCGCGCAGGGAGTGGACGCGCTCTACCGCGGCGACCTCGGCGCCGAGGTCGCCGCCACCGTGCAACAGCCGCCGGTGGACCCGGCGGCCGGGCTCAAGGTCCGGTCGGGCGAGCTGAGCACCGAGGACCTGGCAGCCTACCGCGTCGAGCAGCGGGCGCCGACGCGCTCCGGGTACCGCGGCCTGGACGTGTACGGCATGCCGGCGCCGTCCTCGGGTGGTATCGCGATCGCCGAAGCGCTCAACATCCTGGAGCACACCGACGTCGCGAAGCTGGACAAAACGGCTTACCTGCACCATTTCCTGGAGTCCACCAGGCTCGCCTTCGCCGACCGCAACCGCTGGGTCGGCGACCCAGCTTTCGTGGACGTGCCGTCCAAGGAGCTGCTCAGCCAGCGGTTCGCGGACAGCCGCGCCTGCCTGCTGGATCCGGCGCTGGCGCAGCAGAGTCCGGTGCCGCCGGGCGACCCGCGCGACCCGGTGCCGTGCGCGACCGGGCAGGCCCCCGCGCCGACCCCGTACGAGGGCGAGCACACCACGCACCTGACCACCGCCGACCGCTGGGGCAACGTGGTCGCCTACACGCTCACCATCGAGCAGGAGGGCGGCAGCGGGATCGTGGTGCCCGGCCGCGGTTTCCTGCTCAACAACGAGCTGACCGACTTCTCCTTCACCCCGGTCACCCCCGGTGTGCCGGACCCGAACCTGCCCGGCCCCGGCAAGCGGCCGCGGTCGTCGATGACGCCGACCATCGTGCTGGAGCACGGCAAGCCGCTGCTCGCGCTCGGCTCGCCGGGTGGCGCGTCGATCATCACCACCGTGCTGCAGGTGCTGCTCGGCCGGCTGGAACGCGGGATGTCGCTGGTGGACGCGATCGCGGCGCCGCGGGCGTCCCAGCGCAACTCCGACAACGCGCAGGTCGAGCAGGCGTTCCTGGACCAGCCCGAGACGGCGGAACTGCGGGCCAAGGGTCAGGAGTTCGCCGCCGCGCCCAGCGAGATCGGTGCCGTGACCGGGGTGGAAAGGCTCCGCGACGGACGCTGGCTCGCCGCCGCCGAACCGGTCCGCCGGGGCGGCGGTTCGGCGCGGGTGGTGCTGCCGTGGGAGTGGCCGTGGGACAGGTAACCCTGCTCGCGGTGCCCTATGACTCCGGCCATCGCGCGGTCCGGATGGGCGCGGGACCGGAGCACCTGCTCGAGCACGGCATCGAGGCGCGGTTCGGGCCGGACGTGCGGACCGAGGTACTGGCACTGGGCCCGGAGTTCCCCGGGGAGATCAGGGCCGCGGTGTCGTTGCAGCGGCAACTGGCAGGGCGGGTGCGGTCCGCGGCGGGGGACGGGCGGGTGCCGGTGGTGCTGTCCGGCAACTGCAACGCCTCGGTCGGCGTCTGCGCCGGGCTTACCGGCGGCACCGACGATCTCGGTGTGGTGTGGCTGGACGCGCACGGGGACTTCAACACCCCCGAATACTGTGTCTAATTCAGAAGTCGGGTTATTCATGTAGCGCCCGCATCCCACCAGTGCGCGTCACCCGTAGTCAGCGGCCACGAGCCACCCTTCGCAAGCTCAGCGCGGCCCCCGTCCACTGACTTATGAATAACCCTCCCAGCGAAAGTGGCTTCTTCGACGGGATGGCGCTGGCCATGCTCACCGGCGACTGCTGGCGCCCGCTGGCCGGCACCGTGCCGGGGTTCCGCCCGGTGCCGCAGAACCAGGTGGTGCTGGCCGGGGCCAGGGACTTCGACGAGGCCGAGCGGGCCAGAGTGGAGAACAGCGCGCTGCTGGTGCTGCCGCCAGAGCGGGTGCATGGCGAGGGCATGGCTGGCGCGCTGGCCGAGCTGCCGTCCGCGGTGCGCCGGATCTACCTGCACATCGACCTGGACGTGCACGACCGGGCGTCGGTCGGCGCCGCCAACGACTACGCGGCCGACGGCGGCCCCGGCGCGGAGGCGGTGCGATCCGCGGTGGGCGCGGTGTCGGCCGCCTACCCGATCGCCGCGGTGACCCTGTCCGCCTACGACCCGGCGACTGACCGGGACCACGGTGTCCGTGCCGCCGCGCTCGAACTCGCCGGGCAGTTGGGCGCCGCCGCCGGTGGCCGTGGGTGACCGGCGGTCCACCGGCGGGCGCAGCCTAGACTGACCGGCGATGTTCGATCTTCCGGAAGTTGAGTCCTGCCCGGCCCGTCCCGGCGAGGTGCGCTGATGCGGCTGGTGTTCGCGGGCACCCCGGAACCGGCGGTGCCCGCGTTGCGCGCACTGCTGGAGTCCGGGCGGCACGAGGTGGTCGCGGTGGTGACCCGGCCGGACGCGCCGGCGGGGCGGGGCAGGCGGGTGGTCCGCTCGCCGGTCGGCGAGCTGGCCGACGCCAACGGGATCGAGGTGCTCTCGCCGGCCAAGGCCGGTGATCCCGCCTTCCTGGCCAGGCTGGCCGAGCTCGCCCCGGACGCTTGCCCGGTGGTGGCCTATGGCGCGCTGCTGCCGCAGTCCGCGCTGGACGTGCCGGCACACGGCTGGGTCAACCTGCACTTCTCGCTGCTGCCCGCCTGGCGCGGTGCCGCGCCGGTGCAGGCCGCGGTGCGGGCGGGGGACGAGATCACCGGGGCGAGCACCTTCCGGATCGTGCGCGAGCTGGACGCCGGCCCGGTCTACGGCGTGGTCACCGAGACGATCGGCGCGACCGACACCGCGGGCGCGCTGCTGGACCGGCTGGCCGTCTCCGGTGCGAGCCTGCTGGTGTCCACAATGGATGGAATCGCGGACGGCACGTTGCGCGCGGTGCCGCAGCCCGATGACGGCGTCAGCTACGCGCCGAAGGTGAGCGTCGAGGACGCACGGGTGTCCTTCGGGCTGCCCGCGGCCGCGGTGGACCGGCTGGTGCGCGCGGTCACCCCGGAGCCGGGGGCGTGGGCGGAGTTCCGCGGCGAGCGGTTCAAGCTCGGCCCGGTGACGCCGGTCGAGGACGAGGCTCTGCCGCCTGGGGAGCTGCTGGTGCAGCGCAAGCGGGTGCTCGTCGGCACCGCGACCGGGCCGGTGGCGCTCGGCGAAGTGCAGGCGCAGGGGAAGAAGCGGATGGCGGCCACCGACTGGGCGCGCGGGACACGGATCGAGCAAGGGGAGCGCCTCCAGTGAGCAACGAGCGGGAACGCAGGCCGTCCAGGCCGCAGCACGGGCGGCCGGCGCCGCGCAAGGAGGGCCCGCGCCGCCCACCGCCGGAGGACCCGGCCCGCCGGGCGGCGCTGGACGTGCTGCACGCCATCCGGGAACGGGACGCCTACGCCAACCTGGCGCTGCCCGAGCTGCTGCGCGGCCGCCGGATCACCGGCCGGGACGCGGCGCTGGCCACCGAGCTGACCTACGGCACGTCCAGGGCGCAGGGCCTGCTGGACGCGATCATCGGTGCCTGCCTCGATCGCCCGCTGTCCAAAGTGGATGGACTCGTGCTGGACGGGTTGCGGCTCGGCGCGTACCAGCTGCTGCGCACCAGGATTCCGCAGCACGCCGCCGTTACGTCCACTGTGGACCTCGTGCGCGTTGACGTCGGCTCGCACATCGCCGGTTTCGTCAACGCCGTGCTGCGTTCGGTGTCCGAAAAGGACGAAGAGGCGTGGCTGGACGAGCTGGCGCCGGACCCCGCGACCGATCCGATCGGCAACTTCGCGTTGCGCAGCGCGCATCCGCGCTGGGTGGCCCGGTCCTTCGCGGAAGCGTTGGGGGACAAGGGACCGGAGCTGGAAGCGGCGCTGCGGGCCGACGACGCCCGGCCCGAGGTGCACCTGGTCGCCAGGCCGGGGGAGATCTCCGCCGACGAGCTGGCCGCGATCACTGGCGGCGAAGTCGCGCCCTATTCGCCCTACGGCGTGCACCTGCCCTCGGGCACCGGCGACCTGACCGACAGCGAGCCGATCAAGGAGCGGCTGGCCGCGGTGCAGGACGAGGGCAGTCAGCTCTGCGCGATCGCGGCCACCGAGGCGCCGATCGAGGGCACCGACGAGCGCTGGCTGGACCTGTGCGCCGGCCCCGGTGGCAAGGCCGCCCTGCTCGGCGCGCTGGCCGCGATGAGCGGCGCGACCGTGGACGCGGTGGAGAAGGCGCCGCACCGGGCCCGGCTGGTGGAGAAGGCGACCGCGGGGCTGCCGGTCACCGTGCACGTGGCGGACGGGCGCGAGAGCGGCCTCGACGGCGGCTACGACCGGGTGCTGGTCGACGCGCCGTGCAGCGGGCTCGGTGCGCTGCGCCGCCGCCCGGAGGCGCGCTGGCGTCGGCAGCCCGCGGACGTGGCCGACCTGACCAAACTGCAGAGCCAGCTGCTCGTCGCTGCTTTCGAGCTGGTGCGTCCCGGCGGGGTGCTGACCTATGTGGTCTGCTCGCCGCACCTGGCCGAGACCGAGGGCGTGCTCAGCGAGGCGGCGCGCCGGGCCGGGGCGGACACCCTGGACGCGCGCGAGTTCTTCCCCGGGGTGCCGCAGCTCGGCGACGGGCCGTACGTGCAGCTGTGGCCGCACCGGCACGGCACCGACGCGATGTTCTGCGCCGTGCTGAGGCGCCGGTAGTGGCCAGGGTGCTCGGGCTGGTCGCGGGCTCGTGCGGCGGCCTGGACACCCGGTTCGTCACCGAGCTGGCCGAACCCGCGGTGGCGCTGGGCTGGCGCCCGGCGATCACGCTGACCCCGACCGCCGCCCGCTGGCTGGAGTCCACCGGGCAGCTCGGCAAGCTGCGCGCGCTGTCCGACCTCGCGGTGCGCAGCGAGTCGCGGCTGCCGGGCGAGCCGCGGCCGCATCCGGACCCGGACGTTTTCGTGTTCGCCCCGGCTTCGGCGAACTCGGTGGCGAAACTGGCCCTCGGCATCGCCGACAACCAGGCGCTGACCGTGCTCGGCGACGTGCTCGGCGACCCGCGCGTGACCATCGTGCTCGGCTACCAGGTGCAGGACTCCCGGCTCCGGCACCCGGCCTGGCAGGGCCACCTGGACACCCTCGCCTCGGCCGGAGTGCAGCCGCACCGCCTGATCTACGGCCGCCCCTGGACCGAGGTGCTGGACCTGCTCCCGACCTCGTGAGTGAAAACCGTTGCCCCGACAACACTTTTCACTCACGACGTCTGACCTGCGGAATCGCGGGCATGATGGGCCTGTGCGGCGATCTCGCGGCGGGGCTGACCTAGCGCATGCCCGCGACGAACCGCGCCCAGGCCGGCGCGGGCAGGACGAGTGCGCCCGAGCCGGGTGCCTTCGAGTCCCGAACGGCGACGGCCGGCCCGGCGAAGGCGACCTCGACGCATCCATCGTCACTGGCGCTGCCGCTGTAGCTGCTCTTTCGCCATATCGCGGCGGAAAGGTCCACAAAGGACTTCGCGGCGGACACGGGCATCGCCCCTCTCAAGAACTGCCGAATCGCTCCTCGGCCAGTCGCAGGATCAGTGCCGCCGAATCACTCGGTGGGAGCGCCTGCGAACGCAGCCGATTGAAGGTCAGCTTAGCCGTGTGCAGCTGCTCGGGATTCTCCACGTGCAGCGATCCCGCGACATGTGAGATGTAGAGCAGGTCGGCTTCCTCCTCGTCGGGGAAAGTCAGCACGATGAAGCCCCCGGTCATCGAGTCGTGCGCGCCGGAGCGCAACGGCAGTACCTGCAGGGTCACCGTGGGCAGCTCGGCGGCCTCGACGAGATGGCGCAACTGGCTCCGCATCACTTCCCGACTACCGACCTCGCGGTGCAGGGCGGCCTCGTCCACGATCGCGGTCAGTCGCAGGGAATGCTCGCGGTCGGTGAGCCGTTGCTGCCGGATCATTCGCACGGTGACATCGTTGTGCAGCCGTTCCTCGGTTTTCCGTGGACCCACGCTCAGGATTGCTCGTGCGTAGTCTTCGGTTTGCAGTAGTCCCGGGGTGTTGAGGCCGCCGAACTCCAGTACGGCCGCCGCTTCGGTCTCCGCGCCGACATATCCCTGCCCGTCCGGGCCGAACTGCCGCCACCAGCCCTGTTTGGCCGCGTCGCGGGCCAGTGCGAGCAGTTCGGGGTCGAAGTGGTCGTAGAGATCCATCATGGACTTGATCAGGTGCACGTCGGCCCTGGTCTCGCCCTTTTCGATGCGGTGCAGGCTGCTTCGGGTCTTCTCCAGCCGTGGCGCCGCCTCGTCCAGGCTCAGCCCGGACCGTTCACGGAGCTGCTGCAGGCGGCGTCCCAGCCGGCGCCTGCGGAAGGAAGGGCTGATCCGCCCGGACATCGTACTGGCCTCCCCACTCAGAGTGATCACGCCATGATCGCACTGGGATGGCCGGAGGTGGGATTCTCGCACTTTGAAGGGGGTCCGGACGCGGCGAAGCGGCGTCTTAGACTCCTTACCGTGACTGAACGACCCCTTATCGCACCGAGCATCCTGTCCGCCGACTTCGCCCGCCTCGGCGAAGAGATCCGTGCCGTCTCCGGCGAAGGGGACGCCCGTGCGGACTGGGTGCACGTGGACGTGATGGACGCCCACTTCGTGCCGAACCTGACGCTCGGCCTGCCCGTGGTGCAGTCGCTGCTCAAGGCCACCGAGCTCCCGCTGGACTGCCACCTGATGATCGAGGACCCGGACCGCTGGGCCATCGGCTACGCGGAGGCCGGCGCGTACAACGTCACGGTGCACGCGGAGGCGGCCGGGGACCCGATCAAGATCGCGAAGGACCTGCACGCGGCGGGCGCCAAGGCCGGCCTGTCGGTCAAGCCGGGCACCGCGCTGGAGGACTACCTCGAGGTGCTCAAGCACTACGACACCCTGCTGGTGATGTCCGTGGAACCGGGGTTCGGCGGGCAGTCCTTCATCGCGGAGGTGCTGGAGAAGGCCCGTACCGCGCGCCGCCTGGTGGACACCGGGCACCTCCGGCTGGTGGTCGAGATCGACGGCGGGATCAACGCGGACACCATCGAGCAGGCCGCCGAGGCCGGAGTCGACTGTTTCGTGGCGGGCTCGGCGGTCTACGGTGCGGGGGACCCGGGTGCCGCGGTGGCCGCGCTGCGCGCCCAGGCCGCGCGGGCCGGCACGGCAGGCTGAGTAGGCACTGAGCAGGCAGGCCCCGCCGGGGCCTTCCTCAATGGAGTGTCGGCCGTCACCGCGGGGCGCCGACCGGTGCCCTGTTGGTTCACTATGGGCTCAGCGCACGAAACAGGAGGCAGGCAGTGTTCACCGGCATTGTCGAGGAACTTGGCGAGGTCATCGGCGTCGAGCAGGTCCCGAACGCGGCGAGACTCACCGTGCGCGGCCCGCTGGTCACCACCGATGCCGGGCACGGCGACTCGATCGCGGTCAGCGGGGTCTGCCTCACCGTGGTGGACGTGGCCGGCAGCGACTTCACGGTGGACGTGGTGCACGAGACGCTGCAGCGGTCCAGCCTGGCCAAGGTGCACGTCGGCGACGCGGTGAACCTGGAGCGCGCGACCGCGCTCGGTGACCGGCTCGGCGGGCACATCATGCAGGGCCATGTGGACGGCACCGGGGTCTACCTCTCCCGCGACGCGGCCGGGCTGACCAAGTTCGCGCTGCCCGCCGGCCTGACCCGCTACGTGGTGGAGAAGGGCTCGATCGCGGTGGACGGGGTGTCGCTCACGGTGGCCGCGATCGGCCACGACGAGTTCACCATCGCGCTGATCCCCACCACGCTCGAGCTGACCACCCTCGGCCGGCGTGAGCCGGGGGATCTCGTCAACCTGGAAGTTGACGTGCTGGCCAAGTACGTGGAGAAACTTGCATCTCCGCATCTTTCGCCCCGTGCGGGGGACAATGATGGTCTGGGTGCGGAGGAGGAAGCGTGAGCGAGATGACGCCTTGTAGCGCGGGAGCGCCGGTGGATGTCGCGGAGATCGACCGGGCCATCGCGGATATCGCGGCCGGGCGGCCGGTCGTCGTGGTGGACGACGAGGACCGCGAGAACGAGGGCGACCTGATCTTCGCGGCGGAGAAGGCCACCCCCGAACTGCTGGCCTTCATGGTTCGTTACACGTCCGGGTACGTCTGCGTCTCCCTGACCGAGCAGGACTGCCAGCGGCTGAACCTGCCGCCGATGTACCACACCAACCAGGACCTGCGCGGCACCGCGTACACGGTGACGGTGGACGCGGCCGAGGGCATCACCACCGGCATCTCCGCCGCGGACCGGGCGCACACCATCCGGCTGCTGGCCGACCCGAAGTCCGACGCCTCCGACCTGCGCCGCCCCGGTCACGTGGTGCCGCTGCGCGCCAAGGACGGCGGCGTGCTGCGCCGGCCGGGGCACACCGAGGCCGCGGTGGACCTGGCCAGGCTGGCCGGGCTCGCGCCGGTGGGCGTGCTCTGCGAGATCGTGTCGCAGAAGGACGAGGGCGACATGGCCCGCCGGGACGAGCTGGAGGTGTTCGCCGCCGACCACGACCTGCGCGTGATCACCATCGCCGACCTGATCGCCTACCGCCGCCGCAACGAGAAGCAGGTCGAGCGGGTGGCGGAGGCCAGAATCCCGCTGGCCGCCGGCACCTTCCGCGCGGTGGGCTACGACAGCCTGCTGGACGGGATCGAGCACGTCGCGTTCGTCTACGGCGACATCGGCGACGGCGAGGACATCCTGGTCAGGGTGCACTCCGAGTGCCTCACCGGTGACGTTTTCGGTTCGCTGCGCTGCGACTGCGGTCCGCAGCTCGAAGCCGCGCTGCAGGCGGTGGCCACCGAGGGCCGCGGGGTGGTGCTCTACATCCGCGGGCACGAGGGCCGCGGCATCGGCCTGCTGCACAAGCTGCAGGCCTACCAGCTTCAGGACGACGGCGCGGACACGGTGGACGCCAACCTCGCGCTCGGCGTGCCCGCGGACGCCAGGGACTACGGCACCGGCGCGCAGATCCTGTGCGACCTCGGCGTCCGCTCGATGCGGCTGCTCAGCAACAACCCGGCCAAGCGGGTCGGCCTCGAGGGCTACGGCCTGCGGGTCACCGGACGGGTGGCGCTGCCCATCTCGCCGAACCCGGAGAACCTGCGCTACCTGCGCACCAAGCGGGACCGGATGGGGCACGACCTGTCCCAGCTCGAACACTTCGACCAGGTCGGTGCCGAGGTGGGCGAGGTCCGCAACGGCGGCGGCACGCTGTGAGCCCGGTCTTCACCGCGGAAACCGCACCGGATCCGGGCGAAGTATCCTTCACCGCATGAGTAGTCCTGTGTCAAGCCGCGGCACCCAGGATGACCATAGCGCGCGCACTGGCCGGCAGGCCCCGCTATCGGGGCGGCAGGGCGCCCGGCTTGCCATCGTTGTGGCACAGCGGGAGTTGCGCCCTGTCGACGCGATCGCGGATGCGCGGGGTCTCGCGGAGGAGTTGGCATGAGCGGCGAAGGGCGACCGGAGGTCGAGCTCGACCTGAGCGAGTGCGAGAACCTGCGGCTGGCCGTGGTGGCCACCAGGTGGCACCCGAAGATCACCGACAGCCTGCTGGCCAGGTCGTTGGCGGCGGCGAGCGCGGCCAAGCTAGCCGAGGAGCCGACCGTGGTCCGGGTGGCCGGTGCGATCGAGCTGCCGGTGGTGGTGCAGGCGCTGGCCCGCAACCACGACGCCGTGGTCGCGCTCGGTGTGGTCATCCGCGGCGGCACTCCGCATTTCGAGTACGTCTGCGACGCGGTGACCGCCGGGCTGACCAGGGTGGCGCTGGACGAGAGCACCCCGATCGGCAACGGGGTGCTCACCTGCGACACCGAGCAGCAGGCACTGGACAGGGCCGGGCTGCCCGAGTCCAAAGAGGACAAGGGCCAGGAGGCCACCATCGCGGCACTGGACACCGCGCACGTGCTGCGCGGGCTGCGCCAGCCGTGGACCGAGCGGGGATTCGTGTGAAGACGATGAACGAGACCGAGACGGTGGTGGTCCGGCCGCGCCGGATCCGGTGGATGGCGGTTCCGAGCGCGCTGCTGCTGGTGGTCGTGTTCGTGGTGGTCGCCGTGCTGCTGCGCAGCAGCGACACCGGGGTGATCTTCCAGGTGTCGGACCAGATCGCCATGATCGGGGTCGGGGTGCTGCTCGCGGCGGGCGCACTGCTGTTCACCACCCCGCGGGTGCTCGCCGACGCCGACGGCATCGAGGTGCGGAACCTGCTGGTGAGCAAGAAGTTCACCTGGCGCGAGGTGCTTTCGGTGAGCTTCCCGGACGGGGCCTCGTTCGCCAGGCTGGAACTTCCGGACGACGAGTACTACTCGGTGATGGCGGTACAGGCCGTGGACCGGGAGCGGGCGGTCGAGGCCGTCCGTGCGTTGCGCCGCCTGCACAAGCAGGCGTGGTCGGCGGACTGAACCGGAGGCTGGCATGACCGCGGGAACCGTTCGAGCCGTGGTCGTGCAGGCCGCGCCGGTCGCCTTCGACCTGGCGCGGACTCTGGACAAGGTGGACGCGCTGGCCGCGGAAGCCGCTGCCGAGCCGGTCGACCTGATCGTCTTCCCGGAGGCGTTCGTCAGCTGCTATCCGCGCGGCAGCAATTTCGGCGCGGTGATCGGCAGCCGGACCGCCGAGGGGCGCGCCTGGTACCGGCGCTACTGGGAGTCCAGTGTGGACGTTCCGGGACCGGTGACCGAGCGGCTCGGCGCCGCCGCCGCCCGGTGCCGCGCCCATCTGGTGATCGGCGTGATCGAGCGCGACCTCGGCACGCTGTACTGCACCGCGCTGACCTTTTCGCCGGACGGCGCCCTGCTCGGCAAGCACCGCAAGCTGATGCCCACCGCCGCCGAGCGGCTGGTCTGGGGCTTCGGCGACGGGTCCACCATGCCGGTGCACGACACCCCGATCGGCAGGCTGGGCACGGTGATCTGCTGGGAGAACTACATGCCGCTGATGCGGATGCACATGTACGCCCAGGGCGTGCAGCTGTACTGCGCGCCGACCGCGGACCCGCGGGAGACCTGGGTGGCCAGCATGCGGCACGTCGCCGCCGAGGGACGCTGTTTCGTGTTGTCCGCCAACCAGTTCGCCCGCCGCGGCGACTACCCGGCCGACTACCCGGTGGCCGGAGATCCCGGCGACGTGCTCTCGGTGGGCAACTCGGTGATCGTCTCCCCGCTCGGTGACGTGCTCGCCGGACCGGCCACCGAGGGGGAGACCCTGCTGCGCGCGGAACTGGATCTCGGCGCCATCGCCGAGGGCAAGTACGACTTCGACGTGGCCGGGCACTACTCGCGGCCGGACATCTTCACCCTCGAGGTGGACACCCGGGCCAAGCCGCCGGTCCGCCGGATCGAGGACTAGCTAGGGCACGTCTCCTAAATGCGTGACGCCCTAGCCGAGACCACGCCGACCGCGAGGACACCGGCGCTGTGTTCGCGAGCGCGCGTTCGGGGCGGCCTCGCGACGATCCGTCCTACGGTCCCCCGGCGATGGATGGACCGGCCAGTTCGGCCGTAAGATGCTGTGCATGTGCTGCGCTCCCGCCGTTGCGGCCGCGAGCCGATGAACCAGGGTACCCATCCCGAAGAGCTGCCGGCCGAGGTCCTGGACGACGTGGCCAGCGTGGTCGGGGCAGAGGTCACTCTTCTCGGTCGCCTACCCGGAGGCGTCAATGGGGGTGCCATGCGCGTCCAGTTGGCCGGAAGGGCGAAGGCGGTTCTCAAAGCAGTGCCCCGGGCACACCCCAACCACGTGGACGAGACGTTGCGGGCCCAGAGAGTGGTCGAGCACATGCGTAGGTGCGGCTATCCCACCCCGGCTTGGCTCGGAGTGGGGGCCACAGCCACTCAGGTATGGCATCTGATGGACTTCGTTGACGCGGCTCCCGCGCCAGAGCTGACCCCGTTCCTCGTTGAGCAGCTGATGGAGATCATCGAACTCCAGGCTGGCCAAGCCTCCGAGCCCTACGACCACTGGTCGTACGCCTGGCGGGTCGCCACCGGTCAGGAATCGGCTGTCGCCGGGCTGGATTTCAACGAGACGCCGGAGCAGTCGCTTCTCCGCCAGTCCGTGGCCGGGCTCTCGGGGTTTTCCTCCGTGGTGTCGGCCTTGGTTGAGCGCCTGCGGCTGGTGTGTGCGGACGTCCCACCACCGCGAGAGGCACCTGACATGGTCCATGCCGATCTCTCAACTCCCAGCAATGTCCTGGTGCGTGACGGAGCGGTGGTGGCGGTCGTGGATATCGGGAACGCAGGTAGCGGCACGCGGGCGATCGATCTCACCACCCTCGTGTGGTACACCTTCCAGGATCCGCTGCTGGACGATGTCCGAAGGCGGCTGTGGACGAGAGTCCTTGGCCTGGTCGGCTGGCAGGGGGCGGCGGTGCTTGCGGCGTCACAGATCCTCCACATGCTCGAGATCCCCATCCGCCACGGGCGCCACGATGTCGTTCCAGGGGTGGTCGAGCGCGGCCATCGCGCCCTCGACGAACTGAACGCGCTTCGCTAGCTGCTGAGGTCCACCACCACCGGTGCGTGGTCGGAGCCGCCTTTGCCCTTGCGCTCCTCGCGGTCCACGTAGGCGTCGGTGACCGAGGCGGCGAACTTCGCGTCCGCGTAGCACAGGTCGATCCGCATGCCGTTGTTCTTCGGGAAGGCCAGCGCGCGGTAGTCCCAGTAGGTGTAGGGGTGGTCGTACTTCAGCGGCCGCGGCACCACGTCGGTGAGCCCGGCCTTGCGCAGCACGGCCAGCGCCTCGCGCTCCGCCCCGGTGACGTGCGTGGACTCGGCGAACAGGCTGATGTCCCAGACGTCCTCGTCGGCGGGCGCGATGTTGAAGTCGCCGAGCACGGCGAACGGCGTGGCACCGCCGGCCTCCGCCAGCACCGTCGTGTGCAGGGCCGCCAGCCAGCGCAGCTTGTAGGCGTAGTGCGGGTGGGCCGGCTCGCGGCCGTTCGGCACGTACACCGACCAGACGCGCACCCCGCCGCAGGTGGCGCCGATCGCGCGGGGCTCGGTGGCGTCCTCGTAGCGGGGCTCGTCGACCAGCCCGCGGGTGACGTCCTCGATGCCGACCCTGGACAGCACGGCCACCCCGTTCCAGCGGCCGAGCCCGTACGCGGCGGTCTCATAGCCGAGCGCGCTGATCTCCTCGTACGGGAAGGCTTCGGTGGTGCATTTGAGCTCCTGCAGGCAGAGCACGTCCGGGGCGGCCGACTCCAGCCAGGCGGTCAGCCGGGGGAGCCGGGCACCGACGGAGTTCACGTTCCAGGTGGCGATGCGCATGAGCCCGAGAATGGCACACCCCACCGACAGTTCCCACGAGGGCTAGGGCGTGCGGAGTTCGTACAGCCCGCGGCCGAAGGTGGCGGCGACCAGACGGCGGGCGCCCCGGTCGTACTCGAGGTCGTCCACCGGCACCATCGGCAGGCCGCGGCCGAGCCGCAGCCAGTGGCCGCCCGCCCAGCCGTGGCCGGTGAACACACCCTGGTCCGTGGCCACGTACAGCAGCCCGCCGGGACCGGTAACCACGTCGTTCACCGGCGCGTCCGGCAGGTTCCCGGAAAGATCGGTCCAGCGCTGCCCGGCGTCGCGGGTGGTGAGCACGTGCGCCTGCCGCGAGCCGGAGCGGTAGCCGGACAGCGTGACGTACGCGGTGCCCGCGTCCCGTTCGGATACCGCGATCCTGGTGACCCACGGCTGCCCGTCCAGCACCTTCGTCCAGGAGCCGCCGAGGTCGCGGGTGAGCCAGACCCGGCCGTCGTCGGTGCCAACCCAGATCGTGCGCGGGTCCGATGGCGCCGCACTGACCGTGGTGATCGTGCCGTACGGATAGGCGTCCTGGCCGGGGCCGCCGGTGAGGTCGGGGCTGATCGGCGTCCAGCTGACCCCGCCGTCGGTCGAGCGGTTGAGCACGTTTCCGCCGTAGTAAAGGGTTTTCGGGTCGGTCGGGTCGAACTGCACCGGGGTGAACCAGTTGCGCCGGTCGGCGGTGGTCTGCGGGGTGAAGAAGGTCAGGTTGTCGCCGCCGTCGGTGGAGCGGAAGCAGTTTCCGTACTGGTAGCAGGCGAAGACGTTGTCCCGGTCCTCCGGGTTGATCAGGTTCTCCTCGCCGTCACCGCCGAGGTACTCGTTGAACCGCTGGCCGTTCCAGGAACGCAGCGAGCCGTTGTCCTGGGTTCCACCGGAGATCCGCGAGGGGTCCTGCGGAGTGATCGCCGCGCTGTAGAACTGGGTGTAGGGCTCGTGTTCGGCTTTCACCCAGCCGCCGTCGCCGCCGGCGTCCGAGCGGTAAACGCCGCCGTCGTTGCCCAGGTACACCCGCGACGGATGGCGCGGGTCCCAGATCATCGCGTGGTGGTCGACGTGGGTGCTGACGGCGTCCGCGGTCCAGGTCCGGCCGCCGTCCTTGGAGGTGACCAGCGGTACCCCGGCCACGTGCAGGTGCCGGGAGTCACCGGGATCCACCCACACCTTGCCGAACCACCAGCCGTAGCTGGCCTGCGAGTCCTTCAGCTCCGGCGGTTCGGGCAGCCGGGTCCAGCTGTTCCCGGCATCGGGGGAGGTGTAGAAGCCGGCGAACGGGCCTTCGGTGTGGTTGACGATCGCGTACAGCCTGCCCGGTTCGGTCGCGGAAACGCCGATCCCGATCCGTCCCACCTCGGCCCCGGCTGCCGGCAGCCCGTCGGCCAGCCGCTGCCAGCTGGCGCCGCCGTCGAGCGAGCGGAACACCCCGGAACCCACCCCGCCGTAGGTGCGCTTGGCGGGGGTGCGCCGGTGGTCCCAGAGCACCGCGTACATCCGCCGCGGATCCGCGGGATCGGCCTGCACGTCGACCGCGCCGGTGAACTCGTTGGCCACGTCCAGGGAGCGGCGCCAGGAACGGCCGCCGTCGGTGCTTTGGTAGACCCCGCGGTCGCCGCCGGGGGAGTACAGCGAGCCGGTGGCCGCCACGGTGATCCGCCGCGGGTCGGCCGGGTCGACCAGGATCGCGCCGATCGCACCGGAGTCGCGCAGGCCGGCGTACTGCCAGCTCCGGCCGCGGTCGGTGGAGCGGTACAGCCCGGTGCCCTCGTAGGTGACGCTCCCGCCGCCGGGGTTCGCTTCGCCGGTGCCGACGTAGAGCGTGCCGTCCGGGGCCGCGGCCACCGCGCCCATCGCCTGGGTCATATCGTCCGGCCAGGCGGGGGCGAAGGTGCGGCCCGCGTCGGTGGACCGCCACAGCCCGCCGCTGGCCGCGGCCGCGTAGAGCGTGTCGGGCAGCTGCGGGTCCAGCGCCAGGCCGACGATCCGGCCGCCGATGTTGGCCGGGCCGGACGGGGTCCAGCGGCCGCCGATGGCGGGCAGCGTCCTGGCCTGGTCGGCGGCCTGCGCGTAGGCGTGCCTCGGCAGTGTCTGACCGGGCATGGTCTTCTGCAGGAAGCGGTGCTCGGCAGGCGCCGAGGGGCCGCGCACCGGGCGGTACTCCCCGGGCTGGCCGGTGCCGGGTGGATCGGCCAGCGCCGGCGCGCCCGGTGCCACCAGCACCGCCGAGAGGGTCAGGACGAATACCGCGAACCATCGGCGACGCGCACGCATGGGGACTCCCGGTGGGCCGACGACCGAGGCGCCGTCAGTGCCGTCGCGCACGCTATTGCCCCCGGCCCCCTTCCGGTACCCGCCTTTCGGCGTCAATCCGGCTCGCCCCACATGTCGTGAAGGGCCCCTTGCCTACGTTCAAGGTAGGCAAGGGGCCCTTCACGGACAGAGCCGGACGGCGGGGGTCAGACGCCGGCGGTCTCCTGGATCCAGGAGCGGCTGGTGGCCACGCTGGCGTAGTTGTTCACGCCGTTCGGGTCGTCGCCCTGGTGCTCGACCGTGGACGCGACGCCGACCTGCTTGCCGTCGGAGATCTGCGGGCCGCCGGAGTCGCCCTTCCAGGCGGCGCCGTTGATGCCCTCGCTCTGGATCGCCTTGCCGCCGTACGCGTCCGTGGACGAGCCGGTGACCTTGACGTCCGCGGTCTTGAGCTGCGGTGCGGCCGGGCCGTCCGGGGTTTCCCTGCCCCAGCCGAAGATCTGGTTGGTGGAGCCGGTCGACGGGTCGGCGTCGCCGAGCGTGACGAAGTCGCTGCCGGCCGAGCCGGTCAGGTGCAGCAGCGCGATGTCGCCGTTCGGCGAGCTCTCCTGCCGGTCCACGGTCACCTCGGTGCCGCCGCCGAGGTCGTTGCTGCCCACCCGCACGCTCATCGAGTCGCCGAGGCAGTGCACCGCGGTCATCACCCACTCCGCGGAGAGGACAGAGCCGGAGCAGTTGAAGTCGCCACCGACGTAGACCTGGGCGGCCCACGGCGACGGGCCTGCCTTTTCGCCGCCGACGATGTACGGCGTGACGTCGGCGGAGGCGACCCCTCCGGCGAAGAGGGTCGCGGTGATCGATGCGGCGCAGAGGGCGCCAAGGGCACGGGCTCGACTCACGGTCATTTCCTTCCGGATTCGACTCTGATGTGAGACGGAAAGTAACTACCCAAGTAACTCGAAAGATACCAACGAAAGTCTGAGTTCCCCTGATCCAGTACTAACGTCGGGTAGATCTTTCACAGACGGTGCCGAAGCGTGGATTCCTCACCAATTCGGGCAGGCGGTGCGCTCGAGTGCCCGGGGGTGCGTCAGGCTGTCGGGGTGGCGCCATAGGCTGAACAGCGTGGCTGATCCGTCCACCTACCGTCCTTCGCCGGGGAGCATCCCGGACGCGCCCGGCGTGTACAAGTTCCGCGACGCCTCGAAGCGGGTCATCTACGTCGGCAAGGCCAAGAGCCTGCGAAGCCGGCTGAACTCCTACTTCGCCGACCTGGCCGGGCTGCACCCGCGCACCAGGCAGATGGTCACCACGGCGGCCGCCGTTGAGTGGACCGTGGTGGCCACCGAAGTCGAGGCGCTCCAGCTGGAGTACAACTGGATCAAGGAGTTCGACCCCAGGTTCAACGTCCGCTACCGGGACGACAAGACCTACCCGGTGCTCGCGGTGACCATGCACGAGGAGTTCCCGCGGCTGCACGTCTACCGCGGCCCGCGCAAGAAGGGCGTCCGCTACTTCGGCCCGTATGCGCACGCCTGGGCCATCCGGGAGACCCTCGACCTGCTGCTGCGCGTGTTCCCGGCCCGCACCTGCTCCAACGGGGTCTTCCGCCGGCACACCCAGATCGGCAGGCCCTGCCTGCTCGGCTACATCGACAAGTGCTCGGCGCCCTGCGTCGGCAAGGTCTCCGCCGAGCAGCACCACGAGATCGTCGAGGACTTCTGCGACTTTCTGGCCGGCCGCACCGACGTGATGGTGCGACGGCTGGAGCGGGAGATGGCCGAGGCCTCCGAGACGCTGGAGTTCGAGAAGGCCGCGCGCCTGCGCGACGACCTCGGCGCGTTGCGGCGGGCGATGGAGAAGCAGGCGGTGGTGCTCGGCGACGGCACGGACGCCGACGTGGTCGCCTTCGCGCACGACGAGCTGGAAGCCGCGGTGCAGGTGTTCCACGTCCGGGGCGGCCGGGTCCGCGGCCAGCGCGGCTGGGTGATCGACAAGGTCGAGGAGATGGACGTCCCCGCGCTGGTGGAGCAGTTCCTCGCGCAGTTCTACGGCGAGCAGGCCGATCTGGCCGGCCAGACCCCGGAGTCCGGGACGCCGGTGCCGCGGGAGGTGCTGGTGCCCGAGTTGCCGTCGGACGCGGAGGCGGTCACCGAGTGGCTGTCCGGCTTGCGCGGCTCGCGGGTGCAGCTGCGGGTGCCGCAGCGCGGGGACAAGCGGGCGCTGGCCGAGACGGTCACCCGCAACGCCGCCGAGGCCTTCGCCCAGCACAAGCTGCGTCGGGCCGGTGACCTCACCGCGCGCTCCGCGGCGCTGTCCGAGCTGCAGGAGAACCTCGGCCTCGACTCCGCGCCGCTGCGCATCGAGTGCGTGGACATCAGCCATATCGCCGGCAGCGACGTGGTCGCGTCGCTGGTGGTGTTCGAGGACGGGGTGCCGCGCAAGTCGGAGTACCGCCGGTTCGCGCTGCGGGAAGCCGCGGAGGAAGGCGATGTCGCCTCGATCGCCGAGGTCGTCCGGCGGCGTTTTTCGCGCTACCTGAAGGAAACCGAAGAAGATGCCCCGGCTTCGGACGGTCAGGAGGGCCAGGAGGTCCCCGAGTCGAGGCCGGGCATCGACCCGGAGACCGGCAAGCCCCGCAAGTTCGCCTACCCGCCGAACCTGCTCGTGGTGGACGGCGCCGGCCCGCAGGCCACCGCGGCCGCGGACGTGCTGGCCGAGCTCGGCATCACCGACGTGGCGGTGGTCGGCCTCGCCAAGCGGCTGGAGGAGGTCTGGCTGCCCGCCGACCCCGATCCGGTGATTCTGCCCAGGACTTCGGACGCGCTGTATCTGCTGCAGCGAGTGCGTGACGAGGCGCATCGGTTCGCCATCAGGTATCACCGCGAGAAGCGGTCGAAACGCCTTCAGGTGTCCGCATTGGACGGTGTGCCCGGACTGGGCCAGACTCGCCGGACCGCGCTGATCAAGCATTTCGGCTCGGTGAAGAAACTCAAGCAGGCCAGTGTGGACGAGATCTCCGGAGTGCCGGGCGTCGGCAGGCGCACCGCGGAGGCCGTGCACGCGGCGCTGGCCGGGCAGGCCGGCGCGACCAAAGCCGAAACCGAAGGGAAGACAGGCTCGTGACGGGCGACAGCGCAGTTGGCGCAGCAGGGAACGACGAAGGCCGCACCTCGGGGATGGAGGTGGCGGTGGTCAGCGGGCTGTCCGGGGCGGGGCGCAGCACCGCGGCGAAGTGCCTGGAGGACCTCGGCTGGTTCGTGGTGGACAACCTGCCGCCCGAGCTGATCGCCACCATGGTGGAGCTCGGCGCGCAGGCCAGGGGCGCGATCACCAAGGTGGCCGTGGTGATGGACGTCCGGTCGCGGGCGTTCACCGACGACCTCGCGTCGGTGATCAAGGACCTGGACGCCCGCGGCTACAAGCCGAGGGTGGTGTTCCTGGAGGCCACCGACGCGGTGCTGGTGCGCCGGTTCGAGCAGGTCCGGCGCGGGCACCCGATGCAGGGCGACGGGCGGCTTTCGGACGGCATCACCGCGGAGCGGGCGCTGCTGTCCCCGCTGCGCGAGGAGGCGGACCTGGTGCTGGACACGTCCTCGCTGTCCGTGCACGACCTGCGGGCCAAGATCGAGGACGCGTTCGGCTCCGAAGCGAGTACCCAGACCAGGGTCACCGTGCTCTCCTTCGGCTACAAGTACGGCCTGCCGATGGACGCGGACCTGGTGATGGACGTGCGGTTCCTGCCGAACCCGTTCTGGATCCCCGAACTGCGCGAGCACACCGGCCTTGACGGCGAGGTGCGCAACTACGTGCTGACCCAGGAGGGTGCGGACGAGTTCCTGGACCGCTACCACCAGCTGCTGCGGCTGATCGGCGCGGGCTACAAGCGCGAGGGCAAGCGTTACCTGACCCTGGCCGTCGGCTGCACCGGCGGAAAGCACCGCAGTGTGGCCATCTCCGAGGAGCTGGCCAGTCGTCTGTCCAATGAGGACGGTATGGCCGTCAAGGTGGTGCATCGGGACTTGGGCCGCGAGTGACGAAACGGTTGCGCGCGGTGGCGCTGGGCGGCGGGCACGGCCTGCACGCCACGCTCACCGCGCTGCGGCGGCTCACCAGGGACGTGACCGCCGTGGTCACGGTGGCCGACGACGGCGGCTCCTCCGGGCGGCTGCGCCGCGAGCTCGGCCTGCTGCCGCCGGGCGACCTGCGGCAGGCGCTGGCCGCGCTGGCCGCGGCCGAGGACGGCGGCGGCCTGTGGGCCGAGGTGTTCCAGCACCGGTTCGGCGGGGACGGCGCGCTCGCCGGGCACGCGGTCGGGAACCTGTTGCTGGCCGGGCTGTTCGAGGTGCTCGGCGACCCGGTGGCGGCGCTGGACGAGGCGAGCAGGCTGGTCGGGGTGTCCGGCAGGGTGCTGCCCATGTCGACCGAGCCGCTGGAGATCGAGGCCGAGGTCAGCGGGCTGGCCGACAACGGCGAGCTGACCGTGATCCGCGGTCAGGTCGCGGTGGCCAGTACACCCGGTCAGGTACAGCGGATCACCGTGGAGACCCCGCGCCAGTCCACCGCGGCGCCCAAGGCGTGCCATCAGGCGGTGGACGCGGTACTGGGCGCGGACCTGGTCCTGCTCGGTCCCGGCTCGTGGTTCACCAGCGTGCTGCCGCATCTTCTGGTGCCCGAATTGCACGACGCACTGGTCCGCACGGAGGCCACGAAAGTGGTGATTCTGAACCTGATCCCCCAGCCGGGTGAGACAGCGGGCTTCTCACCCGAACAGCACCTCGACGTACTCTTCCAGCACGCTCCCGGGCTCCGGGTGGACGCGGTCATCGCGGACCGCCGCTCGGTGCCGACCCCGGCACGGCTGCGTGACGCCGCCGCGGGACTGGGAGCGCGGGCGCACCTGGCTGACGTGGCCGACCCCGGCGTGGCGGGGCGGCACGACCCGGATGCGCTGGCGAACTGTGTGCGAGAGGCTCTCGGTCTTACCGTCGAGCCAGAGGAGGAGGGGTAATGGCGATGACCGCCGCGGTCAAGGACGAGCTGAGCCGTCTGGAGATCACCAAGATCGGCCCGCGTCGCGCGGAGGTGTCGTCGATGCTGCGCTTCGCCGGTGGCCTGCACATCGTCTCCGGCCGGGTAGTGGTGGAGGCGGAGCTGGACACCGGTTCGGTGGCGAGGCGGCTGCGCAAGGAGATCCATGAGCTGTACGGGCACCATTCCGACGTGCACGTGATCTCGTCCAGCGGCCTGCGCAAGGGGACCAGGTACGTGGTGCGCGTGGTCAAGGACGGCGAGGGGCTGGCAAGGCAGACCGGGCTGATCGACCAGCGCGGCCGTCCGGTGCGGGGGCTGCCGGCGGCGGTGGTGTCCGGGGGGATCGCGGACGCCGAGGCGGCCTGGCGCGGTGCGTTCCTGGCGCACGGCTCGCTCACCGAGCCCGGCCGGTCGTCCTCGCTGGAGGTCACCTGCCCCGGCCCGGAGGCGGCGCTGGCGCTGGTCGGCGCGGCAAGGCGGCTGGGCATCCAGGCCAAATCGCGCGAGGTGCGCGGCGCGGACCGGGTGGTGGTGCGGGACGGGGACGCCATCGGCGCGCTGCTGACCAGGCTCGGCGCGCATTCCAGCGTGCTGCAGTGGGAGGAACGGCGGATGCGCCGGGAGGTCAGGGCGACCGCGAACCGGCTGGCGAACTTCGACGACGCGAACCTGCGTCGTTCGGCACGGGCCGCGGTGGCCGCCGCGGCCAGGGTCGAGCGGGCGCTGACCATCCTGGGCGACTCCGCGCCGGACCACCTGCTCACCGCGGGCAAGCTGCGGCTGTCCAACCGGCAGGCTTCGCTTGAGGAGCTCGGCCAGCTGTCCGACCCGCAGATGACCAAGGACGCGGTGGCAGGGCGGATCCGGCGGCTGCTCGCGATGGCCGACAAGAAGGCCAAGGAGCAGGGTATTCCGGACACCGAGTCCGCCGTCACCGCCGAGATGCTGGAAGAAGACGCCTGACCCTGCTCGCTCTGTCCGTGAAGGGCACCTTGCCTACTTTGAAGGTAGGCAAGGTGGCCTTCACGGACTACGGCCGGGAGTGGGGGTGGTCAGTTGGCGATGGCGGTGCGAGCGAGGACTTTGGTGATCCTGGCGCGGACCAGGTACTCGCCGGGGACGGCGTTGCGGCTGCCGTATTCCGCGGCGCGATCGGCGCCCATGTAGCGCCCGCCGATCCGCGTGGCCCACTCCAGCGTCTCGGTCAGGTCCTCGTGCAGGGTGGCCTCGGCGGTGAACTGGACGTAGGAGTACGGCGGCAGCTGGTCGTCGACGCACAGCGAAAGCCGGGGGTCGCGGCGGAACGCCTTGCCCTTCAAGGAGTCACGCTCCGTGGTGAAGATCAGCTCGTCCCCGTCGGCCTCGTTCAGCACGAACCAGACCGGCGTCACGTGCGGCGCACCGTTCGCCCTGACCACACCGAGCTTGCCGGTACGGGTCCCCGCGCTCGCGAACTCCCACCATTCGTCCCTGCTCATCTCACGCATGGTGAGCACGCTACCCACCTCACCCGTGCGGGGTCCCGGCATGCCCGGCTAACCTTGCCCGCTGTGCGGGATGACGAGCTGACCGGAGCGAGCCTGGCCGACGAGGGCCTGGCCCGCCGGCTCAAGGCGCTCGCCTGCACCGCGCCGCTGCACGACCTGGACGCGCGGAAGGCGAAGCTGGACTGGGCCGACGCGACCGTCTACCAGATGGCGGAGATCGCGCTGCACACCATCGACCAGGTCACCATCGCGATGGACTTCGACACCGGCGCCGACCACCACGAGGTGGTGCGCCGGCTCCAGCCGTTCATCGCCGCGCAGGCGCCGGGCCGGGACCCCGAGGAGCATCTGCGGGTGGCGCGCTGGGTGCTGGACAACCTGATCAACGTGGGCACCGCGGACCGCGGTTTCCGCCGGGTGTACGGCAGCATCGACGCCACCGGTGCCTACCGGCGCCGTGCCTTCGACTTCAAGCTGCTCGTCGAACTGGCCGCCCCGGACGGCGAGGTGTACCTGCGCGCCAGCGACGAGGCGATCAACGTGCTCGTCGGCGCGCTGGACATGGACGTCGAGTCGGCCCAGATCGCGGCCGAGGTGAAGCTGGAGAACCTGATCAGCCGGGGCAGGCTGGCCGATGCCAAGCTGGCCGCCGAGCAGGCCCGCTACCGCACCGTGCAGTACGGCGAGACGCTGCGCGCGAAGCTGGACGCGACCCGGCGGGACGTGCGCGCGGTGGACTGGGACGAGGAGATGCCCGAGCTGCTGGACTCGGCGCTCTCGCACATCGAGTCCCGGTTTCGCGCGGAGAATGCGATCCTGAAGAACATCACCACCGCCCGCGACGACGCCGAGGACGGCGACCGGAAGCGGCGCGCGGCCGAGCTGGTGGACATCGTCGCGGACTGCATCAGCAGGCACACCCAGCTGCAGACCCGGCTGGCCGCGGCGGGCTCGACCTTCCGCGCCGAGCAGGACCGCCAGCAGTTCTCCGGCCCGCCGCAGCGCGCCACCGTGGACATCTTCGGCCAGCTTTTGGTGCCCAGCCTGGAGTTGCCGCTGTCGGACGCGGTGGCGCCGGTCGAGGCGTTCTTCCGCGGGGTCACCGGAACGTCGGTGCCGGCCGTGCCGTCGCTTTCTTCGCTGGTGTCGATGCTGCTCCGGCCCGCGCCGGAGCGTGAGAAGCTGGTCGGCGAGGTGCCGGAGCCGGAGCTGCTGCCGGCGGAGAGCCTGGACTACTACAGCGACGAGCAGTGGCGCCACGCCGACGAGCTGCTCGACCTGCCCGAGGTGCCGCGAAGGCTGTCCGGGCTGCTGGCCGAGGCCCGCGAGATCGACCCGCAGCTGGCCAGGCTGGTCGGGCTGCGCGCGGTGCACTCGTACAGTCCGGAGGTGGCGGCCGCGGTGCGGCAGGGCGACGACCGGGCCCTGCTCGCGGTGGACGACGGCACGCTGCTGGACGATCCGGAGTTCGGCGGCGCCGACCTGCTGCTCGCTTCGGCCAGGATCGACCGTGACACCGGGGGCACCGGGACGGCCGAGTTCGAGGAGGGGACCAGTTGAGCACGCCGATGACCAGGGGCGACGCCGAGGCGGCGGCCAGGCTGATCTCGTTCGGCATGCGGCCGAAGCAGTTGCCGGGCCGGGACGTGGTGTACGCCGACTTGGTGCGCCGCTACGGCGAGGACAGCGCCTTCAAGCAGCTGACGAACGCGGTGGCGGCCGGGCTCGGGCTGATGGTGCTGGACGTGAGCACCCAGGCCGGCGCGGTGCTTGCCGCCACCGACGAGTCGGTGTTCGAGATCAAGATGGACAGCTACGCCCGGCAGAGCAAGATCCGCGAGCGCCGGGAGACCGAGAAGGTGCTGCACGGCCTGGTCCATCTGGCCACCGCAGCCCTCGGTTATCCCCGCCCGGACGACCTGGCGAACGACACCTACATCGGCCGGGTCAGCGTGGAGCAGGTGGACAGCGTGGTGCGGGAGGCCTGCCGGATCCTGGACGAGCGGGCCGCCAGGGCGGAGGAGAACAACGACCCGCTCTCCGACGCGCCCGAGCTGGAGCAAGCCTGGCGGGCGTACGCTCGCCGTCCGGCCACCGCGGCCACCAAGGACGGCAGACTGGCCTCGGACACCACCAGGGGAATGGTCTCCAGGGCGTTGCGCTTCCTTGCCGAGCAAGGGTTCCTGGTCCAGGTCAGCGGCGAGCAGGGCGGCACCTACCGGACCACGCCGCGGTACCAGGTGCAGGTGCGCGAGCTGGCCGCGGACAGCGCCTTCGAGGAGCTGCTGGAGCTGAACGTGGTCTCCGTCGGCGACGGCGCCGGCACGCTTCGTCCGTCCATTTCGGACACACTCTGACGGGGGATCGATAGATGTACGAGCTTTCCCGGGTCCGCCTGCACTCGGTGGGACCGGCGGGCGCGCGGTACCAGGACGTGCTGCTCGACCTGAGCGGGGTCGGCGCGCTGGTCAAGTCGCCGGCGCAGGACGCGCTGTTCACCGCCGGGATCCACTCCGCGGAGCAGGGCCTGCCGCGCCGCCCGTCCCCGGCCAGCGTGCTGTTCCTGGAGAACGGCGGCGGCAAGTCGGTGCTGATCAAGCTGATCTTCTCGGTGATGCTGCCGGGACGGCGGCAGGTGGTCGGCACCACCAGCACCCGGGTGCTGGAGAAGTTCGTCTCCGCCAAGGACGTCTCGCACGTGGTGCTGGAATGGCTGCACACCGAGACCGGCCAGCGGGTGATCACCGGCAAGGTCTCCGAATGGCGCGGCCACGTCACCTCGGCCGACCCGGCGAACCTGGTCGACTCCTGGTACTGCTTCCGGCCGAGCTCCTCGCTGGAGCTGGAGTCCCTGCCGCTGACCGAGGACGGCAGGCTGCTCACCATGTCCGGCTTCCAGGAGCGCCTGGACGGCGGGCAGCGGGACGAGCCGGAGCTCGAGCTGTTCTGGACCCGGCGCCACCACGAGTGGACCGAGCGGCTGGACGCGCTCGGCCTGGACACCGAGCTGTTCCGCTACCAGCGCGCGATGAACGCCGGTGAGGGCGAGGCGGCGGACGCTTTCAACTTCAACAACGACGACGCGTTCGTCGAGTTCCTGCTCAAGGCCGTGATCTCGGAGGACGATCCGCGGGACCTGGCCGAGGTGGTGCAGACCTACGCGCACAACCTAGGTCAGCGCGGCGAGTTGCTGGCGGAGCGGGACTTCGTGGCCGGCGCACTGGAGCTGCTCACCCCGCTGTCGGAGGAGGAGTCGCTGGCCGCGGCGTCCCGGAAGCTGGCCGCCACCGCCCGCGAGGAGGCGCACGCGTTCGCCGGCGGGATCGCGGCGCGGCACCGGCTGGAGTCCGCGCGGCTGGACGGGCTGGCGCAGCACGCGGACGAGACCAGGGACGCGGAAAAACTGGCCGAGGGTGACCACCGCCGGCTGACCGCGGTGGTCACCGAGCTGCGCCGGGCGGTGGCCGAGCTGCGGTTGGCCGGTGCGACCGAGGACCGGAAGCGGCTGGACACCGAGCTGGCGCGGGCGCGGGTCACCGCGGAGGCGTGGCGGGAGACCGGCACCGTGCTCGGGCACGTCAACGCGGTGCGCAAGGCCGCCGACATCCGCGAGCTGGTGGGGGAGCGGGAACAGACCGCGAAACCCGCGCTGCAGGCCAAGAACTCGGCCGCCGCGGCACTGGCTAGGAGGCTGCTCGCGCTGGCCGCGGAGGCGGGCGAGCAGGTGCGCACCGCCGAAGCGAGGGTGGCGGCCCTGCGCGCCGAGACGAACGCCGCCCAGCAGCAGCGCGACGAGGCCACCGGCACCGCGGCGAAGCATCGCGCGGAGCACGCGCAGCTGAGCGCCCGGATCGACGAGGTGCGGGCCGCGATCCGCCAGGCGGTGCGGGACGGGCTGCTCACCGACGGTGCCGATGGTGTGGCGGCTGTGTCGGATGCGGCGCAGGAGGCGCGTGCCACGGCCGAGAACGCGACCGGTGAGCTGGCCGCCCGCGAGGCCGAGCTGGAGCAGCTCGCGGAGGAGCACGGCACGGCGCAGACCGCGCTGCACGCCGCCCAGCAGAAGGCCCAGCAGGCGGCGAGCACGGCCGAGCGCACGGCCGCCGAACTGGAGAAGGCGCACCGCCGCACGGACGCGCTGGCCGCCAACCCGCGGCTGCTGGAGCTGCTCGGGGTGGACAGCGTGCGGCTGGAGACCGACACCCCGTCGCTGCTGAAGCGGCTCCGCGAGGCCAGGACGACGGCCGAGCGCGAGCAGACCGCGTTGCGCATCGAGGAGTCGGTCGACGAGCGGGCGCTCGGCGCGCTCGGGGACGGCGGGCTGCTGCCCGCCCCGCCGGAGGTGCAGGCCGCGCTGGACGTGCTGGAGCGCGCCGGGATCACCGCGTGGTCCGGCTGGCGGTATCTGTCTACAATGGACGCCAAGCGGCGGGAGCGGGTGCTGGCCGAGCTGCCGCACCTGGTCGGCGGCGTGCTGGTGAACGACGCGGCCCAGCTGGCGCGGGCGAAGGCCGCGCTCACCGAGGCCAAGCTGCTGCCGAGCGTGGTGCTGCCGGTCGGCACCACCGGGGCCATCCGCGACGCCGACGCAGCGGCCGCCGCGGGCGTCGAGTTCCTCGTTCCGCCCAATCCTGCGATGTACGACGAAGACGCCGCCGACGCCGAGCGGGAGGCCATCGCGGCCCGGCACGGCCGGCGGCAGAAGCAGCTCGAAGCCCTGACCAGCGCCGCCGGTGACGATGCGGCGCTGGAGTGGAAGCTCACCACCTGGCGTGAGGACTACCCGCCGGGGGCGCTGGGCACCCTGGCCGAAGAAGCAGAGCGGACCCGGAGTGAGCTGTCCGCGGCGGAGGCCGAGGCGGAGCAGGCCACCCGCGCGCTGGCCGACCTCGCCGCGAAACGCGCCAAGCTGCGGGAGACGATCCCGGCGCTGCGCGCGGAGCTGCGCGCCGGTGAGGAACGGGCCCGTGCGCTGTCCGGCCTCGGTGTCACGGCCGCCAAGATTCCACAGTGGACCGAGGAGGTGGAGCGCGCGCGGGAGGTCGCCGAGCGGGCCGAGGCGGAAGGCGAGCAGGCCGGGGCGAAGGCGGCCAGGCTGCGCGAAGAGGCGGCCGAGGAGCAGCGCACCGCCGACGGCCACCGGCGCACGGTGAGCAGCGCCAGGGCCGAGCTGGCCGAAGTGCCCGGCGGCGGTTCGGTTTCGGAGGACGAGCCGGCGCCGAAGGAGCCGGTCGACGCGTTGCGCCGGGCCTTCGCGTCGGCCAGCGACGCCTACGCGAAGGTCGAGGTCGGCAGCGATCTGCGCGCGGAGCTGGAACAGGCGGAGAGCGCCGAGTCCGGCGCCCGCGCGGCGCTGGAGGCGCTCGACCCCGAGGTGCGCGAGCTGGCCGCCGGGCTGCTGGAGACCCCGGACGGTTCGGACGCGGCGACCAGGGCCGCCGCGCTGGCCCGCGCCGGCCGCGCGGTGTCCGCGCTGGAGGCCGAGCAGAGCGAGGCGATCGGGCTGGTCGCCACCCGCAAGGCCGAGCTGGACGGGTTGCCGAAGCAGCCGTCCGTGGTGGAGAGCTCCGACCGTCCGCGCGACATCGAGCACGGCATGGAGCTGATCGACGCGGCCGCCGAGGAGGCCAGCACGGCGGCGAGGAAGTACGAGGACGCACAGGCCCGCCGGTCCGAGGCCGAGTACGCGCTGGACTCGGCGAACTCCTCGGCCGCCGGTTTCCGCCTGCTCGCCGAGTCGCTCGCGCACCTGGCGCCGGACGAGGAGACGTCCGCCGTTTTCGACGGCGACGTCGAAGCTGCACAGGCCCGGCACGGCAAGCTCAACGCGACGCTGGGTGAGGCCGACGCGGCGGTGGACCGGGCCGAGAAGCGGGTCCGCGCGGCGGCCGACGGCCTGGCCCAGTACGCCACCGAAAAGCGGTTCGAGAAGTTGACCAGCCCGGTGCGCCAGCAGATCATCTCGGTGCGCCGAGACAGCCTGCCGGCCAGTGCGGGGGAGTGGGCCACCGCGCTGCGGCCGCGGCTGCGCACCCTGACCGACGATCTGGCCCAGATCGACCGGCACCGGTCCGGGATCGTGGCCAGGCTGCAGGGCATGGTGGACGGCGCGCTGCGGCTGCTGCGGTCCGCGCAGCGGCTGTCCAGGCTGCCGGAGGGGCTCGGCGACTGGTCCGGGCAGGAGTTCCTGCGGATCCGGTTCGCCGACCCGGAGGACAACGTGCTGGCCGAGCAGCTCGGCGTGGTGGTGGACGAGGCCGCGGCCGGCAAGACCAGCGACGGCAGGGACGTCAAGCGGGACGGCATGTCACTGGTGCTGCGCGGGGTGCACGCTGCGGTGCCGAAGGGCTTCCGGGTGGACATGCTCAAGCCGGACTCGGTGCTGCGGACCGAACGGCAGCGGGTGTCCGAGATCAGGGACGTGTTCTCCGGCGGCCAGCAGCTGACCGCCGCGATCATCCTGTACTGCACGCTCGCCGCACTGCGCGCGAACAACCGCGGGCGGATGCGCAACCGGCACTCCGGGGTGCTGTTCCTGGACAACCCGATCGGCCGCGCGTCCGCCGGCTACCTGCTGGAGCTGCAGCGGGTGGTGGCCGGCGCGCTGGGTGTGCAGCTGATCTACACCACCGGCCTGTTCGACGCCGGCGCGCTGAGCGAGTTCCCGCTGATCATCCGGCTGCGCAACGACGCGGACCTGCGGGCCGGCCGGAAGTACCTCTCGGTGGACGCCACCATCAAGGGCAGCCTGGACGAACTCGGCGACGCCGACGGCAGCGCCCGCGTCTCCGCCACCCGGCTGTTCGTCAAACCGGCCGGCTGAGTCTTCGCGGCGTTTGCGGCGTTTTCAGTCCTTGCGGCCGGTGACGGCGAGCGTGGTGCCGAGGCCGATCATCACCAGGCCGCTGGTGCCGCCGACCAGCTCCAGCCGTCGCGGGGAGCGGGCGAACCAGGTCCGCGCGGCACCGGCGGCGAGCGCCCACGCGGCGTCCGAGAGCAGCGCCACCACCGGCAGCGTGATGCCCAGCAGCAGGATCTGGACCGGTACGCCGCCTGCTTCGTGCCGCACGAACTGCGGCAGCACGGCGGCCAGGAACACGATCGACTTCGGGTTCGCGAAACCCACCACGAACCCGTCCCGCAGCACCCGCAGCGTCCGGCCGGGGGTGCCCGACGCCCCGGCGGCGAACGCGTCGGCCAGCTTGCGGCGGCGCCGGAAGGCCTGCACTCCCAGGTAGATCAGGTAGGCCGCGCCGATCAGCTTGATCGCGGTGAACACCGCCACCGAACGCTCGATGACCGCGCCGAGCCCGAACGCCACGGCCACCACCTGCAGGTAGATCCCGGTGGCGTTGCCGGCCACGGTGAGCAGCGCGTCGCGGCGGCCCACGGTCAGCGCCCTGCTGATGGTGAACAGCACGCTCGGGCCGGGCACCACGACCATCACGAAGGTGAGTGCGGCGAAGGCGGCGAACTGGCTGGTGGAGATCATCGCCCGAGCGTAGAGGTGCAGGCCGTGATGGCGAACCGCTTTTCCCGCTTTTCCAGGCCCGTGCTTGTAACAGGCTGGTCCGGCGGAACCGATATAAGCCCCGTATCCGGCGCCGTGCCGGGACGCGGTGAACGGGGTCGAGCGCGATGAACCGTCTCTACACCAAGGCCCGCCGGGAACTGGGCCAGCTGATGTACGAGCGGCGCTACGGCGTGCGCACCGCGGAGCTGATCGAGCTGGACGAGCTCGGCATCGCGCAGGAGGGTCGCGGCTACTACGTGGCGGCCAGCTGGCGGATCCTGCGGCGGGTGCTGTCCCGGCGGGAGATCGGGCCGCGCGACGTGTTCATCGACTTCGGCTCCGGGATGGGCCGGATGGTGCTGGAGGCCGCGCGGTTCCCGTTCGGCAAGGTGATCGGGGTGGAGCTTTCCGGGCGGCTGCACGAGATCGCCCGGCAGAACGTGGCGGGCACCCGGCAACGGCTGCGGTGCCGGGACGTCGAGCTGGTGCAGGCGGACGTGCTCGACTACGACCTGCCCGACGACGTCACCGTGGTGTTCTTCAACAACCCTTTCCAGGGCGAGGTTTTCGGTGCGGTGACGGCGAAGCTGATCGAGTCGGTGGACCGGAACCCGCGCCGGCTCAAGGTGATCTACTACAACCCGGTGGAGGAGGAGCTGCTGCTGGGCACCGGCCGCTTCCGGCACCTGCGGACCCTCCGGCACGCCAGGAAGGCGGCCTTGGGCAGCCCGTTCGGCTGGACGCATATCTACGAGCTGACCGGCTGAGCCCGGTTTCGTCGGCACCGGGTGGTAGGAAGCAGGACGTGCAGCCAAGGATCGATCTCCGGCAGCGACGGGCGAGACTGGCCCGCCGCCACGCCCTCGCCGCCCGCGCCGGCACGCCGGAAGAGGTGGCGCACGGCGTGGTCGCCCTGCACGCCACCGACCCCGCGACCGTGCACCTGTCCGTGGCCGCACGGCTGGACGTCGCGGGCACATCCGAAGTCGAGCGCGCGCTGTACGCGGACCGCACGCTGATCCGGCTGCTCGGCATGCGCCGGACCATGTTCGTGGTGACCGGCGAGATCGCGCCGCTGGTGCAGGCGGGCTGCTCGGCCGACGTGGCGAAGAGGCAGCGGGCCCTGCTCATCCGGCAGCTTTCCGAACAGGGATACCCGGAGAACGTGGCCGACGCCGCGCGCTGGCTCACCGAGGTCGGCGAGTCGACGGCCGCCGCGCTGGCTGCCAAGGGCACGGCGACCGCGCAGGAGCTGAGCGAGGAGGAGCCGAGGCTGCGCCAGCAGTTGCGGATGGCCCCCGGCAAGCCCTACGAGGCGATCACGAACGTGACCAGCCGGGTGCTCCTGCTGCTCGCCGCGGAGGGCCGGATCGTCCGGGGCAGGCCGCGCGGCTCCTGGATCTCCACCCAGTACCAGTGGTCCACCATGGCGGACTGGCTGCCCGGCGGCCTCGCCGAGCTTTCCCCGGAACCGGCGAGGGCGGAGCTGGCGCGGCATTGGCTGCGCGCCTACGGGCCCGCCCCGCTGGCCGATCTCCGCTGGTGGACCGGCTGGACCGCGGCGCAGGCCAAGAAGGCGCTGGCCGAGATCGGCCCGGTCGAGGTCGAGCTGGACGGCGGGACCGGGCTGCTGCTGCCGGACGATCTCGAACCGGTGCCGGATCCGGAGCCGTGGGTGGCATTGCTGCCGGCGCTCGACCCGACGCCGATGGGCTGGTCCGGGCGGGACTGGTTTCTCGGGGCGCACAAGAAGGCGCTCTTCGACACCAACGGAAACGTGGGCCCGACGGTGTGGTGCGACGGCCGGATCGTCGGCGGCTGGGCGCAACGGCCGGACGGCGAGCCGGTGTACCGGCTGCTGGAGGACGTCGGGTCCGAAGCGGAGGCGTTGATCAAGGCCGAGGCCGCGCGGCTGGGCGGCTGGCTGGGGGAGACCAGGGTGACGCCTCGGTTTCGTACGCCGCTTGAGCGCGAGCTGTCAACTTGATCGATTATGCTGGTGGTGGAGCTCTCGTCGGGGGCTGCTCGTAGCTGCAGGCCAGCACGCTAGGGTTGCCTGCGAGTCCGCAGAACGTACCCGGTACGCCGGGTCGAGCCAGAGGAGTGGCAGCAGTGACGGTTCGCGTAGGTGTGAACGGCTTCGGTCGGATCGGCCGCAACTTCTTCCGGGCCGTACAGGCCGGCGGTCACGACATCGAGGTGGTCGCGTTCAACGACCTCGGCGATGTCGCCACCATGGCCCACCTGCTGAAGTACGACACCATCCTCGGCCGTTTCCCGGGCGAGGTCAGCGTCAGCGACGAGGGCATCGTCGTCGACGGCAAGACGATCAAGGCGCTGGCCGAGCGCGACCCGGCGAACCTGCCGTGGGGCGAGCTGGGCGTCGACGTGGTCGTCGAGTCGACCGGCTTCTTCACCAAGGCCGAGGCCGCGAAGGCGCACCTCGCCGGTGGCGCCAAGAAGGTCATCATCTCCGCACCCGCCTCCGGCGAGGACCTGACCGTGGTGCTGGGCGTCAACGAGGACAAGTACGACGGCTCGCAGGCCATCATCTCCAACGCCTCGTGCACCACGAACTGCCTCGGCCCGCTGGCCAAGGTCCTGCACGACGCGTTCGGCATCGAGCACGGCCTGATGACCACCATCCACGCGTACACCCAGGACCAGAACCTGCAGGACGCGCCGCACAAGGACCTGCGCCGCGCCCGCAACGCCGCGGTCAACGTCGTGCCGGCCTCGACCGGTGCCGCGAAGGCCATCGGCCTGGTGCTCCCCGACCTGCTGGGCAAGCTCGACGGCTTCGCCTTCCGCGTCCCGGTCCCGACCGGCTCGGCCACCGACCTCACGGTCAAGCTGAAGAAGACCGCCACGGTCGAGGAGATCAACGCCGCCTACCAGGCCGCCGCGGACGGCCCGCTCAAGGGCATCCTGCGCTACAACACCGACCCGATCGTCTCCTCGGACATCGTCACCGACCCGGCCTCGTGCATCTACGACGCGCCGCTGACCAAGGTGATCGGCGACCAGGTCAAGGTCGTCGGCTGGTACGACAACGAGTGGGGCTACTCGAACCGACTCGCGGACCTGGTCAAGCTCGTCGGCGCCAAGCTGTCCTGAGCCATGGCGCTGAAGAACCTGGAAGATCTGCTGGGTGAGGGCGTCTCCGGCCGGTACGTGCTGGTGCGTTCCGACCTCAACGTCCCGCTCGACGGGGACACCATCACCGACGACGGCCGGGTCCGCGCGGCCATGCCGACGATCGAGCGGCTCGCCGAGGCGGGCGCGAAGGTCGTCGTCACCGCGCATCTCGGCCGTCCGAAGGGCGAGCCGGACCCGAAGTTCTCGCTCACCCCGGTCGCGAAGCGGCTTTCCGAGCTGCTCGGTGCCGAGGTCGCGCTGGCCGGTGACCTGGTCGGCGAATCGGCCCGCGCCACCGTGGGCGGCCTCGCCGACGGCGGAGTGGCCCTGCTGGAGAACGTGCGCTTCGACGCGCGTGAGACCAGCAAGGACGAGGGCGAGCGGGCCGGGCTGGCCGGCGAGCTGGCCGCGCTGGTGCCCGGCGGGGCGTTCGTCTCGGACGGGTTCGGCGTGGTGCACCGCAAGCAGGCGTCGGTCTACGAGATCGCGCGGGCGCTGCCCGCGTACGCCGGTGGGCTGGTGCTGGCCGAGGTCGAGGTGCTGAAGAAGCTCACCGAAGACCTCGCCCGGCCGTACGTGGTCGTCCTCGGCGGCGCCAAGGTCTCGGACAAGCTCGGCGTCATCGCGAACCTGCTGACCAAGGTGGACCGGCTGCTCATCGGCGGCGGCATGGCGTACACCTTCCTCAAGGCACAGGGCCACGAGGTCGGGAAGTCGCTGCTGCAGTCCGATCAGCTCGACCAGGTCAAGGGCTTCCTCGCCGAGGCGGAGAAGCGCGGGGTCGAGCTGGTGCTGCCGGTCGACGTGCTGGCCGCGGCGGAGTTCTCGCCGGACGCGGAGTTCGAGGCGGTCGACGCCACCGCGATCCCGGCCGAGCGGCAGGGCCTGGACATCGGCCCGAAGTCCCGTGAGCTGTTCGCCGGCAAGCTGGCCGACGCCGCGACGGTGTTCTGGAACGGCCCGATGGGCGTGTTCGAGTTCGAGTCGTTCGCCGGCGGCACCCGCGCGGTCGCCGAAGCGCTCGTCGAGAGCAGCGCCTTCACCGTGGTCGGCGGTGGCGACTCGGCCGCCGCGGTCCGGCAGCTTGGCCTGCCGGAAGACGGTTTCTCGCACATCTCCACCGGCGGCGGCGCGTCGCTGGAGTACCTCGAAGGCAAGGAGCTACCCGGCGTGGCCGTGCTCGATTCGGGAGGCCAGTGATGGCGCGCAAGACGTTCATCGCCGGCAACTGGAAGATGAACCTCAACCACCTCGAGGCCATCGCGCTGGTGCAGAAGATCGCCTTCTCGCTGCCGGAGAAGTACTACGCCAAGGTCGACGTGGCACTGCTGCCGCCGTTCACCGACATCCGCAGCGTGCAGACGCTCACCGACGGCGACAAGATGCTGATGAGCTACGGCGCGCAGGATCTGTCCCAGCACGACTCCGGGGCCTACACCGGGGACGTGTCCGGGCCGATGCTGGCCAAGCTGGGCTGCAGCTACGTGACGGTCGGGCACTCGGAGCGCCGCGAGTACCACAACGAGGACGACGAGCTGGTCAACAAGAAGGTGCGGGCTGCGCTCAAGCACGGGATCTCGCCGATCCTCTGCGTCGGCGAGCAGCTCGACGTCCGCGAGGCCGGCGGGCACATCGAGCACACCACCGGCCAGCTGATCGCGGGCCTGAAGGGGCTCAAGGCCGAGCAGGTGCCCTCCGTGGTGGTGGCCTACGAGCCGGTGTGGGCGATCGGCACCGGGCGGGTGGCCACCCCGGCCGACGCCGAGGAGGTTTGCGCGGCCATCCGGGTGGCGCTGACCGAGAAGTACGGTGCCGAGGTATCCGACCAGGTCAGGGTCCTCTACGGCGGTTCGGTGAAGTCGGGGAACATCTCCGAACTGGTCGCCTGCGACAACATCGACGGGGCACTGGTGGGCGGTGCGAGCCTGGACGCGGACGAGTTCACGAAACTCTGTGCGCTCGCCGCGGGTGGGCCGTTGCCCTGATCACGTCGCTTACCGGTAGCCTGAGCGTTCTAGAACGCCGTACAGCGAGGAAGACATGAAGCTGTTTCTGCAAATCTTGTTGATCGTCACCAGCGTTTTCCTGGTGGTCGCCGTGCTGCTGCACCGTGGGCGCGGCGGCGGCTTGTCGTCGTTGTTCGGCGGTGGCATGCAGTCCAGCCTGTCCGGGTCGAGCGTGGCCGAGAAGAACCTCGACCGGATCACCCTCGGGCTGGGGGCCGTATGGCTGATCAGCATCGTCGGCCTGGGTTTGTTACTGAAAATCTGAGCGCGCCCGCATGGGGGCGCGCCATCGAGTCCGTAGGTGTGAGGGTTCATGGTTGGCGGTAACGCGATTCGAGGCACCAGGGTCGGTGCCGGTCCGACGGGCGAATCGGAGCGAGGCGAGTCCGCTCCACGGCGTCGGATTTCCTACTGGTGTGCCAACGGGCACGAGGCACAGCCATCGTTCGCGATGGAAGCCGAAATTCCCGAAGAGTGGGATTGCCCCCGGTGCGGGCTTCCCGGTGGGCAGGACGAGCAGAACCCGCCCGCCGCACCGCGTACCGAACCGTACAAAACGCATCTCGCGTACGTGAAGGAACGGCGCAGCGACGCCGACGGCGAGGCCATTCTCGCCGAAGCGCTGGAGCGGTTGCGCCAGCGCCGCGAAATCTGAAAGCTCCACCATGCGGCAAAGGCCACCTTGCCCCGCTGATGCGGGCAAGGTGGCCTTCGCTGTGCCTGCGGTGTCCGTGCAGAGCCGCTAGTTCTGCACCGGGTAGCGGGCCCGGACCTCGAACCCGCCGTCCTTGGTGGCGGCGGTTTCGAAGCTGCCGCCGAGCAGGCGGGCCCGCTCGGCCATGCCGGTCAGCCCGTGCCCGCCCGAGGGCAGCGAGGTCGCCGGCTTGCGGGAGGCCCCGTTGCGGACCTCGATCCGCAGCGCGTCGCCCTCGCCGAGCACCCGGACCGTCGCCGACGCGCCGGGAGCGTGCTTGTGCACGTTGGTCAGGCACTCCTGGACGGTCCGGTACGCGGCCGCGGACACCTGGCTGGGCAGCGGGTCGGGGAGGGACTCGACGGACAGCTGCACCGGCACGTCGCAGCTCCGCACCAGCTCGGTCAGGTCGGTCACTCCGGGTCGAGGGCCGTCGTCATCCGATCCGGCACGTAGGACACCAACGAGTGAGCGCAGTTCTTCGAGCGTTCGAGTGCTCAGTTGGCGGATCACCTGCGCGGTTTGCTGCGCGTCGTTGCTGCCCGTGTTCGCGGCCAGGATGCCGGCCTGCATGGCGATCAGGGTGATGTCGTGGGAGACCACGTCGTGCATCTCCCTCGCCAGTCTGGCCCGTTCTTCGGCCCGTACCGCGTCCGCGTGCAGCCGCCGTTCGCGGTCGCGGCTGGCGGCCAGCTCGGCGAGCCGCTGGGACAGTTCCGAGCGCGCGCAGATCAGCAGGCCGAGCGCGACCGGCATGCCGGCGACCAGTATCCCGTAGATGCCGTTCAGGACGTGCTCGCGCCAGTTCTGCTCGACGAACTCGTTCAGCGGCCACTGCACGAACCGGCAGGCCCAGATCAGCCCCGCGCCGGCCCAGACCTGCCAGTGCAGCTGCTTGCGGGTGGCCAGCATGCCCAGCGCGATCATCGCGGCCAGCTGCGACCAGCCGGTCATGAACCCCGGCACGGTGGCCAGCACCACGACGAACGGCAGCCAGCGGCGCCCGGCCAGTGCCAGGCACGCCATCCCGGACAGCGCCACCTGGTACGGCTGCGCCTCCTTCGGGATCACCAGCCAGACGTCGAGCACCGCCACCACGATCGCGAAGACGTCCACGGCCACCGAAGCGACCGCGTTCCGGTTGAGCAGGCGAGCCTTCGCCGCGTCGCGTGCACGGCCGGCGGCCCCCGCGCCGGAGCCGCCGACCGAAATTCCAGGTATGGAGAGTCCCTCTGTGCTCATCGCTTGGACCTCACTCGTCTTGTGGACTTGGTGAAGAGAGGTGCTCGCGCCCCGAACGGGACGCGCAGCAACGAACAAATGTGCGGATGCTAACGGGGTTGCGTGTGTTGCCGGTTAGTTTCACGCTGAGTAATCAGATTGCCGTTCGCTAACCGGACACTACTCCGTTCGGGGGAGCGTAGTGCTTGCGCTGGAGAAAAACCAGTAGTCGCGGACGATCACCAAAAAGCCCCGCTCGCGAGTCGCGAGCGGGGCTTGAAAGGGGAGAGCGGTCAGGCCGTTGGCGGGCGGTAGACCTTCGTCAGCTTGTTCGCCGCGGTCTTGTCCAGCAGCCACAGCGTGCGGCGGGCGCCACGGGCACCGGCCACCGGCAGCTGCACTTCACCGGCACCCGCCAGCGCCAGCGCGACCGCGTCCGCCTTCGCGGCGCCGGTGGTCATCAACCACACGTCCCGGGAGCGCCGGATCGCGGGCAGGCTGAGCGAGATCCTGGTCGGCGGCGGCTTGGGACAGTTCCGCACCGCCACCACCGACCGTTCCTTCTCGTAAACCGCCGGGGACTCGGGGAACACCGAAGCGGTGTGCCCTTCGCCGCCGAGCCCGAGCAGGGTGATGTCGAAGGCCGGCACGTTCCCGTGATCCTCCGGCTGCGCGTTCTCCGCCAGCCGCTGCGCGTACGCGGCCGCGGCGGCATCCGGGTCGTCGCCGAACGCGCCGTCCGACGCGGCCATCGCGTGCACCCTGGCCGGATCGACGGGCACATGGTCCAGCAGGGCCTCGCGGGCCTGCTTCTCGTTGCGCTCGTCGTCGTCCGCGGGCACGAACCGCTCGTCACCCCAGTACAGGTCCAGCCTGGACCAGTCGACGGCGTCCCTGGCCGGGGACGCGCGCAGCTGTTCCAGCACCGCGATCCCGGTGCTGCCGCCGGTGAGCACCAGCGACGCCGAGCCCCTGGCCGCCTGGACGTCCACCAGCCTGGTCACCAGCCGGGCCGCGACGGCCGCGGCGAGCAGCTCCGGGTTGGCGTAGACGACCACCTCGGTCTTGCTCATTTGCCGCTCTTTCCCGACGCCACGGCCTTGGCCGGCTTCCTGGCGGCGGTGGACCTCTTCGCGGCGCCGGTGGCCAGCTTGCTCAGCCCGCCCAGTGCCGCCTCGTAGATCTCGTCCGGGTCCAGCCGGCGGAGCTCCTCGATCAGGCAGTCCTTGTTGTCCCGCCGCTGCAGCGCGATCCGCCGGGTCGGCTGGCCGGGCTGGGTCAGCGTGCCCACCCTGCCGTCCGGCCGGTGCAGCTCCACCGCCCCCGAGCGCCGCTCCAGCGACACCGACACGATGCCCTGCGCGCTGCTGGTCTTGACCCGCTTCACCGGCACCTTCAGATAGGCGGCCAGCCAGCCAGCCAGCAGCTCGGTGGACGGCGAATCCGCCTCACCGGTCACCGTCGCCGCGGTGACCTTCTCGTACGGCGGCAGGTCCAGCGCCGAGACGAGCTGGGCCCGCCAGTAGGTGAGCCGGGTCCAGGCGAGGTCGCTGTCGCCCTCGACGTAGGACTTGCCCCTGGTGGTCAGCGCGCGGATCGGGTTGCGCTCGGCCGCCGAGTCGGTGATCCGGCGCTGGGCCAGTTCGCCGAGCGGGTCGGTGGCGGGTGACTTCGGGCCGGCACTCGGCCACCAGGTGACGATCGGCGCGTCCGGCAGCAGCAGCGGCACCACCGCGCTCTGGCCCTGGCTGGCCAGCGCGCCGTAGAGCCGCAGCACGATCACCTCACTGGCGCCGGCGTCGCCGCCAACCCTGATCTGGCCGTCGATCCTGGGGGCCGCGGTGCGCGAACCCTTGGCCACCACGATCACCCTGGACGGATGCTCGCGGCTGGCCTCGTTGGCGGCGTCTATCGCCTCTTCCAGCTTCTGGTCGTCCTCGGCCGCGATCACCAGGGTGAGCACCCGGCCGAGCGCGACCGCGCCACCCCGCTCCCGCAGCTCCACCAGCTTCTGGTTGACGTGCGACGTCGTCGTGGACGGCAAATCGATGATCACGGACGCCTCCCTGCGCTCGAGCCGCACTTCAGACGTCGTGAGTGGAAAACGCTGCCCCAGCAACACTTTTCACTCACGACCGTTGACCTGGGGAAACGTGGCGCTTCGCCAGTGTGACTCACGGACGCCTCCAGTTCCGGCCGCTGCGCTCGAGCAGGTCGTCAGCCGACCGCGGTCCCCAAGAACCCGGGGGATAGGTCTCCGGCGTGCCGCGCTTGGCCCAGTGGTCCAGGATCGGGTCGAGGATCTCCCAGGACCGCTCGACCTCCTCGTTCACCGGGAACAGCGAGGGCTCGCCGAGCAGCACGTCCAAGATCAGCCGCTCGTAGGCTTCCGGCGAAGACTCGGTGAAGGCGTGCCCGTAACCGAAGTCCATGGTCACGTCGCGCACTTCCATCGTGTTGCCGGGCACCTTGGAGCCGAAGCGCAGGGTGACGCCCTCGTCCGGCTGCACCCGGATCACCAGCGCGTTCTGCCCGAGTTCTTCGGTCGCGGTGGAGTCGAACGGCAGGTGCGGCGCCCGCTTGAACACCACGGCCACCTCGGTCACCCGCCTGCCGAGCCGCTTGCCGGTGCGCAGGTAGAACGGCACCCCGGCCCAACGGCGGTTCTGCACCTCGAGGGTGACCGCCGCGTAGGTCTCGGTGGTGGAGTCCTTGGCGAACCCTTCCTCCTGAAGCAGGCCGGGCACCTTCGTACCGCCCTGCCAGCCCCCGGCGTACTGCCCGCGCGCGGTGGTCTGGTCGAACGGGCCGACCGGGGTGGTCGCGCCGAGCACCTTGATCTTCTCCGCCCGCAGCGCCCGCGGCTCGAAGGACAGCGGCTCCTCCATCGCGGTGAACGCGAGCAGCTGCAGCAGGTGGTTCTGGATCACGTCCCTTGCCGCGCCGATGCCGTCGTAGTAGCCAGCGCGCCCGCCGAGGCCGATGTCCTCGGCCATGGTGATCTGCACGTGGTCCACGTAGTTGGCGTTCCACAGCGGTTCGAACATCTGGTTCGCGAAGCGCAGCGCCAGGATGTTCTGCACCGTCTCCTTGCCGAGGTAGTGGTCGATGCGGAACACCGACTCCTCGGGGAAGACGTCGTTGACGATGTTGTTGAGCTCCTTGGCACTGCGCAGGTCGTGCCCGAACGGCTTCTCGATCACCACCCGGCGCCAGACGTCCTCATTGGACTGAGCGAGGCCGGACCTGGCCAGTTGCTTGGTCACCACCGGGAACGCGCCGGGCGGGATGGACAGGTAGAACGCGGTGTTGCCACCGGTGCCCCGCTCCTCGTCCAGGTCGCGGACCGTCTGCGCGAGCCGGTCGAAGGCGTCGTCGTCGTCGAAACTGCCCTGCACGAACCGAATCCCCTCGGCGAGCCGGTTCCACACCGACTCGCGGAACGGGGTCCTGGCGTGCTCGGCCACCGAGTCGTGCACCAGCTCGCCGAAGTCCTGGTGCTCCCAGTCCCGGCGGGCGAAGCCGACCAGCGAGAAACCGGCCGGCAGCAGCCCGCGGTGGGCGAGGTCGTAGATCGCCGGCATCAGCTTCTTGCGGGACAGGTCGCCGGTGACCCCGAAGATCACCAGCCCGGACGGCCCGGCGATCCTGGGCAGCCGCTTGTCCCTGGGGTCCCGCAGCGGGTTGTGCCACGAACTGCTCACGCCAGGCCCTCCTGCACGGCGCGCACTAGCTCGGCGAGGCCGGCCGCGCGATCGGTCAGGTGCAGCCGCAGCACCGGCCTGCCGTGCTCGACGAGCACCTGGCCGTCACCGAGCGCCTGCGCGTGCTGCAGGGTGCCCAGCGTGTACGGCCGGTCCGGCACCTCCAGGTCCGCCTCGGCCGCGCCGGTGATCTGCAGGAAGATGCCGTTCTGGTGGCCGCCCTTGTGGTACTGCCCGGTGGAGTGCAGGAACCGCGGGCCCCAGCCGAAGGTGGTCTGCAGCCCGGTGCGCTTGGCCAGCTCGGTGCGCAGCAGCGCCGCGGACGCGTCGTCCAGCCGGTCCAGGTAGACCTGCACGGCGAGGTAGCCGTTCTCCGGCGCGGTGGCGAGGAACTCGCGAAGCACGTCCGCGAGCTTGCCGTCCCCGGAGGTGCCGACCGTGGCGTGCACCTCCACCGCTCCGTCCACAGTGGACGGAGCTTCGCCGCCGCCGAGCTTGGCCGGATCGTCCAGCAGGGAACGGGCCGCCTTCTTCGCGGCCTCCACGTCCGGCTGGTCGAACGGGTTGATCCCGAGCAGCCTGCCGGCGATCGCGGTGGCGAACTCCCAGAGCAGGAACTGCGCGCCGAGCGAACCGGTCACCGCCAGCTTGGCCGAGCCGGCGGCGGGACCGACGGCCACCGGGGTGGCGTCCGCCTTCGCGTCGGCGAAGCCCGTCGCGTCCGGGCCCTCCACCGCGACCGGCAACAACCCGGTGCCCTGCTTGCCGGTGGACTCGGCGATCAACTGCTCCGCCCAGTCGGCGAACCCGGCGATACCGGAGCCCGTGTCGGCCAGCACGACCTTCTCCGCGCCGTCGGCGTGTGCCGCGCCCAGTGCCGCGGCCAGCCGCACCGCGGGGTTCGCCGGATCGTCCGCGCCGAGCGTGGCGGCCACCGAAGCGGCCTGGTCCAGCAGCCTGGCCACGTCCGCGCCGGCCAGCCCGGAGGGCACCAGGCCGAAGGCGGTGAGCGCCGAGTAGCGCCCGCCCACGTTCGGATCGGCCAGGAACACCTTGCGGTAGCCCTCGGCCTCGGACAGCTCGGCCAGCGGTGAACCGGGGTCGGTGACGACCACGATCCGCTGCTTGCCGTCGATGCCGGCGTCGGCGAACGCCCGCAGGAAGATCCGCCGGTGGCTGTCGGTCTCCACCGTGCCGCCGGACTTCGAGGAGACCACCAGCACGGTCCGTTCGAGGTCGCCGGCGAGCGCGTCGGCCACCTGACCGGGGTCGGTGGTGTCCAGCACGGTCAGTGCCACGCCCTCGGTCGCGGTGATCACCTCCGGCGCGAGCGAGGAGCCGCCCATGCCGGCGAGCACCACCCGGTCGACTCCCTCGGCCTCCAGCTCCCCGCGCAGCGCTTCGATCTCACCGATCAGCGGCCGGGACGTCTTGTGCAAGGAGGTCCAGGACAACCGGATCGAAGCCTCGGACTCGGCCTCGGCGCCCCACAACGCGGGGTCCTGCGCGGCCAGCTTGGAGGGGACCTGGTCGGCGACCAGCCGATCGGCCAACGGCGCGGCCTTGCCCTCCAGCGCGGCGTCGACGATTTCGACGCCCACGCCTGTTTCTTCCCCTGCCATGGCTGATATCAGTCCTTCACTTTGTCCAGCTGGCCGGTCACGGTGTCCAGGAGCTCGGCCCAGGACTTCTCGAACTTCTCCACACCTTCGTTCTCCAGCACCAAGAACACGTCGGCGATGTCGATGCCGACGGCCTCGAGCCGGTCGAACACCTCCTGCGCCCGCGCCGCGGTGCCGGTCACCGTGTCCCCGGTGACCTCGGCGTGGTCGGCGGCCGCGTCCATGGTCTTCTCCGGCATGGTGTTCACCGTGTCGTGCACCACGAGCTGGTCCACATAACGGGTGTCGGAGTACTCCGGGTTCTTCACCCCGGTGGACGCCCACAGCGGCCGCTGCGCGTTGGCGCCCTGGTCGGCCAGCACGCGCCAGCGGTCGGCGGCGAACATCGCCTCGAAGGCCGCGTAGGCGAGCCGTGCGTTGGCGATGGCGGCCTCGCCGCGCAGCGCCTTGGCCTCGTCCGAGCCGATCGCCTCCAGCCGCTTGTCCACTTCGGCGTCCACACGGGACACGAAGAAGGAGGCGACCGAGTGGATGCCCTTGAGGTCGTGCCCGTTGGCCTTCGCCTGCTCGAGACCGGCGAAGAACGCTTCGATGACCGCCTTGTACCGCTCCACCGAGAAGATCAGCGTCACGTTCACGCTGATGCCCTCCGCGAGGGTCCTGGTGATCGCCGGCAGGCCCTCTTCGGTGGCCGGGATCTTGACCAGGATGTTCGGCCGGTCCACGGTCTTCCACAGGTCCTGCGCCTCGGCCACGGTCTTCTCGGTGTCCTTGGCCAGCCGCGGATCCACCTCGATGGACACCCGGCCGTCGACGCCGTTGGTGGCGTTGTAGACGTCCCGGAAGAGGTCGGCCGCGTTGCGCACGTCGGTGGTGGTCAGCTCGCGGACCACCGCGTCCACGCCGGCCCCGCGGGCGGCCAGCTCGCGCAGCTGCTCGTCGTAGGCTTCGCCGTCGGCCATCGCGTTGGCGAAGATGGTCGGGTTGGTGGTGACCCCGACGACGTGCTTGTCGCGGACGAGGTCGGCGAGGTTGCCGGAGTTCAGGCGTTCCCTGGACAGGTCGTCGAGCCAGATCGATACGCCGGCCTCGCTGAGCCGGGCCAGCCCGTCGTTGTTGCTCATGACTTGATCATCCCCTTGAGGTGGTGACGAAAGTGTGCGTCTTCAGGCGTTCTTTGTCTTGTCGAGCGACCGGCGCGCGGCGTCCACCACCGCGTCGGCGGTGAAGCCGAACTCGCGGAACAGCGTCTGGTAGTCGGCGGACGCGCCGAAGTGCTCGATCGACACGACCTCGCCGGTGTCACCGACGAAGCGGTGCCAGGAAAGGGCGATGCCGGCCTCCACCGCGACCCGTGCCTTCACGGTGGGCGGGATGACCGCTTCCCGGTACGCCTTGTCCTGCTGGTCGAACCACTCGACACAGGGCATGGACACCACACTGGTCGGAACGCCGTCGGCCTCCAGGGTGTTCCTGGCCTCGACGGCGAGCTGCACCTCGGAGCCGGTGGCCAGCAGCACCACCTCGGGGGAGCCGTTGGACGCTTCGGCGAGCACGTAACCGCCCTTGGCGACGCCCTCCGCGTTGGTGCCTTCCAGCACCGGCACGTTCTGCCGGGTCAGCGCCAGCCCGGACGGCGCGTGGACGTCCTCCAGCACCGCCTTCCACGCGTACGCGGTCTCGTTGGCGTCGGCGGGCCGCACCACGTTCAGGCCGGGGATGGCCCGCAGCGCGGACAGCTGCTCGATCGGCTGGTGCGTCGGGCCGTCCTCGCCGAGGCCGATCGAGTCGTGCGTCCAGACGTAGATGACCGGGGCCTTCATCAGCGCGGCGAGCCGCACCGGCGGGCGCATGTAGTCGCTGAAGATGAGGAAGGTGGCGCCGTAGGGCCGGGTGCCGCCGTGCAGCGCGATCCCGTTCAGGATCGAGCCCATCGCGTGCTCGCGGACGCCGAAGTGCAGCGTGCGGCCGTACGGGTTGGCCTGCCACATCCCGGTGGAGGCCTTCTCCGGGCCGAACGAGTCGGCGCCCTTCATGGTGGTGTTGTTGCTCTCCGCCAGGTCTGCGGAACCGCCCCACAGCTCGGGCAGCACGTCCGCCACCGCGGAGAGCACCTCGCCGGAGGCCTTGCGGGTCGCGATTCCCTTCGCGTCCGGCTCCCAGGACGGCAGCTTCTCGGCCCAGCCCGCCGGCAGCGAGCGGGTGCGCAGCCGGTCCGCGAGCTGCTTGCGCTCGGGGTTGGCCGTCGCCCACTGGTCGAACTTCCGCTGCCACTCGGCGTGCGCCGCCCGGCCGCGCTCGGCCGCCTTGCGGGTGTGCGCGATGACCTCGTCGTCCACCTGGAAGCTGCGCTCCGGGTCGAAGCCGAGGATCTCCTTGACCGCGGCCACCTCGTCCGCGCCCAGCGCGGCGCCGTGCGCCTTGCCGGTGTTCATCTTGTTCGGCGCCGGGTAGCCGATCACGGTGCGCAGCAGGATGAAGGAGGGCCGGCCGGTCTCCGCCTTGGCGGCCTCGATGGCCTGCTCGATGGCGACCACGTCCTCGCCGCCGTCCACCACCTGCACGTGCCAGCCGTATGCCTCGTACCGCTTCGCGGTGTCTTCGGACAGCGCGATGTTGGTGTCGTCCTCGATGGAGATCTTGTTGTCGTCGTAGATCACCACCAGGTTGCCGAGCTCCTGGCGGCCGGCGATCGAGGATGCCTCGGAGGTGACGCCCTCTTCGATGTCACCGTCGGAGGCGATCACGTAGACGAAGTGGTCGAAGATGCTCTCGCCGGGTGCGGCGTCCGGGTCCAGCAGGCCGCGCTCGCGGCGGGCGGCCATCGCCATCCCCACCGCGTTGGCGAGGCCCTGACCGAGCGGCCCGGTGGTGGTCTCCACCCCGTCGGTGTGCCGGTACTCCGGGTGGCCGGGGGTCTTCGAGCCCCACTTGCGCAGCTGCCGGAGGTCGTCCAGCTCGAGGCCGTAACCCGCAAGGTAGAGCTGGATGTAGAGGGTGAGGCTGCTGTGCCCGGCGGACAGCACGAAGCGGTCGCGGCCGGCCCAGTCCTGGTCCTCGGGGTCGTGCCGCAGCACCCGCTGGAAGAGCGAGTACGCGACCGGCGCCAGGCTCATCGCGGTACCGGGGTGGCCGCTGCCACAGTTCTCCACCGCGTCCGCGGCGAGCACGCGGACGGTGTCCACCGCCCGGGTATCCAGTTCGGTCCAGTCGGCCGGCACGTTCCGCCGGGTCAGGAGCTTGTCGGGGCTGTTCTCGCTGATAGAGGCGGTTTCGGACACTGAACTCGTACTCCCCGTCTTCAAGGTCGAAGCTGTCTTCCTGCGTGGTGTACCCGGTATTGCGGTGCTACTGGACTAAATCGATCCCGAAGTCACGATATTCCTGCTCCGGCACCCTCGCACGGGCACCGCGTCGGCGGTCGCGGCCAGCCTAATGGTTGGGCCGTCCGCGGCAGCGCCCCCCGACACGCCCCCGCGACACGCTGCCGCCTGTGCGGACCCGCAGGTAACCCGATCCGGCACCATGACTAACATCGACTCGGGCGCCAAACCCCGCGTGTGCTTCGGTTCCACCACCAGATCACGGGAGCCTGGGCCCGCCCGATCTGACGCAGGGAGTGAAATGTCGTTGGTGAACGCTGCGCACGGACGCAGTGAGGACACCAGCGCCGTGCATCCGACCGGCGAGAAACCGCCCCGGGAACGGCGAACCGCTCGGCAGGTTGTTGGCGCGTACGCCGCGCTCGCCAAACCCCGGGTCATCGAGCTGCTGCTCGTCACCACCATCCCGGCGATGTTCCTGGCCGGCCGGGAGATCCCGTCGCCGTGGCTGGTGCTGGCCACGCTGGTCGGCGGCACCATGGCGGCCGGCAGCGCGAACGCGCTCAACTGCGTGATCGACGCGGACATCGACAAGGTGATGAAGCGGACCAGGCGGCGCCCGCTGGTCCGCGACTCGGTGCCGCGCCGCGGCGCGCTGATCTTCGGTCTAGCGCTCGGCGCCGCTTCGGTCGCGGTGCTCTATTTCACGGTGAACCTGCTCGCCGCCGTGCTCGCGATCGCCACCATCCTCTTCTACATCTTCGTCTACACCCTGGTGCTCAAGCGCCGGACCGCGCAGAACGTGGTGTGGGGCGGTGCCGCCGGCTGCATGCCGGTGGTGATCGGCTGGGCGGCGGTGACCGGCACCGTGCAGTGGCCCGCGTTCGTGATGTTCGGGGTGATTTTCTTCTGGACCCCGCCGCACACCTGGGCGCTGGCCATGCGGTACCGCGAGGACTACGAGCGGGCCGGGGTGCCGATGCTGCCGGTGGTGGCCACCCCGCAGCACGTGGCCAAGCAGATCGTCATCTACTCCTGGGTGATGGTGGCCTGGACGCTGCTGCTGATCCCGGCCACGAGCTGGCTGTACACCTCGTTCGCGCTGCTGGTCGGTGGCTGGTTCCTGTTCTACGCGCACAGCCTGTACGCCTCGGTGCGCCGTGGTGAGGCGACCAAGCCGATGGCGTTGTTCCACCGGTCCAACACCTATCTGATGATCCTGTTCTGCGCGCTGGCCGTGGACTCGGCGATCGGCCTGCCGGTCGTCGGCCTGCCCTTCTGACGGCCGGACCCTCTCGGCGGGGAATAAGCACCTCGGTGGGGCCTGTTGTTCTCCTTCGGCCCCGAACACCCCTGACCGCGAGAGTGGGTAGCCCTTGTCCGTGTCCCCGCCCGACCGGGAACCAGACGCCGGCCAGGAGGTCGCGCGCGAGCAGGAGTACGTCTCCGCGCTGTACCGCAAGCTGGACGCCGAGCGCGAGGTGGCGCAGCGCCGGCTCACCGAGACCCTGCGCCAGACCGGCGGAACCCCGCAGGCCCGCACCGAACGCGACGTGTCCACCGCCCTGTACTCCGACCGGCTCGCCCAGCTGAGCTCGGTGGAGCAGGGGCTGTGCTTCGGCCGCCTCGACTTCCACGAGCAGGAGACCGCCTACATCGGCAGGCTCGGGCTGTTCGACGAGGAGGGCGACTACGCCCCGCTGCTGATCGACTGGCGGGCACCGGTGGCGCGGCCGTTCTACCTGGCCACCGCCGCCTCCCCGGACGGGGTCCGCCGCCGGCGGCACCTGCGCACGCTGAGCCGCCGGGTCGTCGGCGTTGACGACGAGATCCTCGACCTGAACGCGGCCGACCAGGGCCAGGACCTCGGCCTCGCCGGCGAGGCCGCGCTGCTCGCCGCGCTGGAACGGCGGCGCACCGGCGAGATGAGCGACATCGTCGCGACCATCCAGGGCGAGCAGGACGACATCATCCGGGACGGCCTGAACGGCGTGCTGGTGGTGCAGGGCGGGCCCGGCACCGGCAAGACCGCGGTCGCGCTGCACCGCGCGGCCTACCTGCTCTACACCCACCGCCGGCAGCTCACCACGCGCGGCGTGCTGGTGGTCGGGCCCAACTCGACCTTCCTGCGCTACATCGGCCAGGTGCTGCCGTCGCTGGGGGAGACCGGGGTGCTGCTGGCCACCGTCGGCGAGCTGTACCCGGGCACCGTCGCGCGGGGCACCGACAGCGTGGCCGCCGCCGAGATCAAGGGCCGCGCGGCGATGGCGGACCTGCTCGCCGCCGCGGTCCGCGATCGGCAGCAGGTGCCGGAGACCGTGCTGGAGATCGAGGTCGAACGCGAGATCGTCCGGCTGGACCGCAACACCTGCGCCGAGGCGCGGAGCAAGGCGCGCAGGTCCCGGCGCCCGCACAACCTGGCGCGCCGGATCTTCGTCGCCGAACTGCTGGACGCGCTGACCCGCCAGGTCGCCAAGCGGCTCGACGTGGATTCCGACGGCCTGCTGGACGCGCACGACCTGGACGACATCCGGGCCGAGCTGGCGGTGGACAAGAACGTGCGGCGGGCGCTGGACGAGCTGTGGCCAACGCTCACCCCGCACCAGCTGCTCGGCGACCTGCTCGCCTCCCCGGACCGGCTGGAGTCGGCCGCCGGGCGCCGGCTGACCGCCGACGAGCGGGCCGCACTGGTGCGCCCGCCGTGGGCGGACTGGACTCCGGCCGACGTGCCGCTGCTGGACGAGCTGGCCGAACTGCTCGGCGAGGACGACACCGAGGCGCGGGCCGAGGAAGCGCGGCGGGAACGCGAAGAGCGGGCCTACGCCGAGGGTGTGCTGCACGTGCTGGAGCAGGACGAGGAGATCATCGACGAAGAGGTGCTGCGGGTCCGCGACGTGCTGGACGCGGAGCTGCTCGCTGAACGGCAGGAACGCCGCAGCGACCTGACCGCGGCCCAGCGCGCCGCCGGGGACCGCACCTGGACCTTCGGGCACGTGATCGTGGACGAGGCGCAGGAACTGTCCGCGATGGACTGGCGCACGCTGATGCGGCGGTGCCCGAGCCGGTCGATGACCCTGGTCGGTGACGTGGCGCAGACCGGCGCGGCGGCCGGCGCGTCCTCCTGGCAGGAGGTGCTCAGCCCGTACGTCGCCGACCGGTGGCGGCTGCGCGAGCTGACCGTGAACTACCGGACCCCGGCCGAGATCATGACGCTGGCCGCGGACGCGCTCGCCGAGGTGGACCCGGACTTGCGGGTACCCGCTTCGGTGCGCGAAACCGGCGACGCGCCTTGGCGGCTTTCGGTGCCGCCCGGGGAGCTGCCCGAGCGGCTGGCGCCGGTGGTGGCGGCCGAGTTGGCCGCGGCCGACGGCGGCACGGTGGCGGTGCTCTGCCCGAAGGACCGGCTCGACGGGCTGCGGGCCGCGGTGCCGGCGGACGAGCGGCTGTCCGTGCTCGCCGTGGAAGAGGCGAAGGGCCTGGAGTTCGACGCGGTGGTGCTGGTGGCTCCCGAGGAGATCGTGGCCGGGTCGTCCCGCGGCTGGAACGATCTCTACGTGGCGCTGACCCGTGCCACCAGGCGGCTCGGGATCCTGCACGACGGGCCGCCGCTGCCTGCGCTTTCGGGTGCTGCCGAGCAGGCACGGGCGCCCCGATAAAGTGACCGCATGCGTAACGCTGGCAAGATCATTACTGTGGTGGCCGCCGCACTGAGCCTTGGTGCCTGCACCAACTCCGAACAAGCCTCCGACCTGCCGCCGGGCAGCGGGCCGACCCCGTCGGTCGGCCAGCCCGCCGCGTCCAGCTCGGCTTCGGCGCCGTCCTCCGGCAACGTCAGCACGGAGCCGGAAGGGCAGAAGGAGTGCACGGCCGAGGACATCAAGGTCACCGGTGCGGCCGGTGCGCCGCCGGAGATCACCATCCCGGCCACCTGCAAGCCGCCGACGAAGCGGCTGAGCAAGGACCTCACCCCGGGCACCGGCGCGGAGGCCAAGGCCGGCAGCCAGCTGGAGATGAACTACCTGCTGGTCTCCTGGTCGGACAAGGAGAAGAAGGACAGCTCCTTCGACCGCGGTGAGCCGTTCCCGCTGTCGCTCGGCGAGGGCAGCGTCATCAAGGGCTGGGACGAGGGCCTGGTCGGGATCAAGCAGGGCGCCCGCCGGCTGCTGGTGATCCCGCCCGCCGAGGGCTACGGCCCGAACGGCAAGGGCACGATCAAGCCGAACGAGACCCTCGTCTTCATCGTCGACGCCGTCAAGGTCGCCTAACCCCCTTCTTGCCAGAGTCCGTGAAGGGCACCTTGCCTACCTTCAAAGTAGGCAAGGTGCCCTTCACGGACTCGTTAGCGTCAGGGGAGTAGCAGGAGTTTGCCGGTGGTCCGGCGGCCCTGGAGGTCTTCGTGCGCCTGCCGGGCGTCGGCGAGCGGGTAACGTCCGCCGATCCGGATGTTCAGCGAACCGGCCTGCACCGCCTCGAACAGCTCCCGCACCCGCCAGTCCAGCTCTTCCCTGGTCCGGGTGTAGTCCGCGCTGGTGGGCCTGGTCAGGTACACCGAGCCGGCCTTGTTCAGCCGCTGCGGGTCGATCGGCGGCACCGGCCCGCTGGACGCGCCGAACAGGGCGAGCAGTCCGCGCGGTCGCAGGCTGGCCAGGCTGCCGTCCACGGTGGTCTTGCCGACCCCGTCGTACACCACCGCGACGCCCTCGCCGCCGGTCAGTTCGCGGACCACACCGGCGAAGTCCACCTGGTCGTACCTGATCACCTCGTCCGCGCCGGCTTCGATGGCCAGCCGCTCCTTCTCCGCGGTGGACACGGTGCCGATCACCCGCGCGCCGCGCGCCTTGGCCAGCTGGATGAGCAGCAGGCCGACCCCGCCGGCCGCGGCGTGCACCAGGATGGTCTCGCCCTCGGCGACCGGATGGGTGGACGCGACCAGGTAGTGCGCGGTGACGCCCTGGAGCAGGGTCGCGGCGGCCGTCTCGTCGGAGATCCCGTCCGGCACCCGCACCAGCAGGTGGGCCGGCACCAGCGCCTGCTGCGCGTAGCCGCCGGGGGAGCCATTCCAGCCGACCCGGTCGCCGACTGCGAACTCGCCGACTTCGCTGCCCACGGCCGCCACCGTGCCGGCGCCCTCCATCCCGGGGGTGAAGGGCAGCTCGACCGGGTAGATCCCGGCGCGCTGGTAGGTGTCGATGTAGTTCACGCCCGCGGCGGCCACGTTCACCAGCACCTCGCGCGGTCCCGGCGCGCTGAGCTCCACCTCGGCGGGCTCGAGCACCTCGGGACCACCGGTCCGCCGAACCTGTACTGCCGTGAGCATTCGTCCTCCTGCGGGTCTTCGATCTTGTCACCGGATTCAACTCGGGTTAACTATGGCCGCCGCCACGATGTTCCGCGCGGTCGTGGGCGCCTAGGATCGGTTCGTGGCTGAGCAGAACGAGAAGACCGGAAAGTCCGTTCCGAAGGGGCCGACGGCGAGGCAGCTGACGGCCGCCCGCAAGTTCATCGAGCGGCACGGGGGGACGGCCAAGGGCGTGGTGGAGAACATCGGTCTCGCCGGTGCCAGGGTGGTGCTGGTCGGTGCGGACGGCGCGCTCGGGGACGTGGTGGTCTCCGGGGTTGACGCCGGCAACGCGCTGGTCGAGCAGGTCGGCGGCCTGGAAGCCGCGGAGTGGGACGCCGAAACGGTGAACGGCACCGAGATCGGCGTGGCACACCGCCACCGGATGGCCGCCCCGCCGCCGCTGCCCGTGCCCAAGCCGCCCCAGCGGTTCCCGATCCCGCGGCCGTGAGCGCACGCGCGATCCTGGTCGGCTGCGAGAAACTGCCCGAAGGCGACGGCGACGAGCACGCGGTGCCGGCCGCGCTCGCCGATCTCGGGCTGGACGCGAGCTGGGCGGCCTGGGACGACCCGGAGGTGGACTTCGCCGCGGCCGAGGTGGTGATCCTGCGGGCGGCCTGGGACTATCCCGGCCGCCGCGCCGAGTTCCTGGCCTGGTGCGAGTCGGTGCCGGTGCTGTGCAACCCGGCGCCGGTGGCGCGCTGGAACACCGACAAGGCGTACCTGGCCGAGCTGGCCGGCACCGGGCTCGCCACCGTGCCCACCGAGCTGATCGCGCCCGGTGACCCGGTGCGCTGGCCGGAACGCGAGTTCGTGCTGAAACCCTCGGTCGGTGCCGGATCGATCGGCGCGGCCAGGTTCCCCGGTGGTGCCGGCGCGGCCGCGGCTGCGCACCTGGCCAACCTGCACGACGATGGCCACGACGTGGTCCTGCAGCCCTATCAGTCCTCTGTGGACACCGAGGGTGAGACCGCGCTGGTGTTCTTCGGCGGGGTGTATTCGCACTCCTTCACCAAATCCGCCATGCTGACCGACTCCACTGTGGACACAACCGGGCTGTACGTCTCCGAGCGCCTCGGGGTGGCCGAGCCGCCGGCGGCGTCGCGGGCACTGGCCGAGGACGCGCTGGATGCGGCCACGGCGCTGCTCGGCATCCTGCGTGCCGAACTGCTCTACGCCAGGGTTGACCTGGTGCGCGGCGACGACGGGCCGGCGGTGCTGGAACTGGAGCTCACCGAACCCTCGCTGGGCTTCCGATATGCCGACGCCGGCGCCCGCTCAGGTTCGCTTCCGCGGTCCGTCAGCAACTGGCTTGATCAGCACCAAGACCACCGCCACGATGAGCACCGAGAGCGCGGCCGAGCAGTACAGCACCGCCGACGCGCCGTCGGCGATGGACTCGGCGGTACCTGGAGTGCCGGCGAGGCGCTGGTAGAGCACGCCGAGCGCGGCCGTGCCCACGCCGGCGCCGATGGACGCGAGGCTGGTGACGGTGCCGGACACCATGCCGGCGTGCCGGTCGTCGACCGCGCCGACCGCGACCGACATCACCGGTGCGCCGGCGATGCCACCGCCCGCGCCCCAGAGCAGCAGCGGCACGGCCAGCAGCCACGGTTCGGCGGTGGCGGTGAACGCCAGGCCCAGCCAGGCGGCGCCGATCGCACGGCAGCCGTAGCCCAGCGCGATCACGTACCCCGATGGCAGCCGCGACTGGAGCCAGCCGCCGAGCATCCCGGTGGCCATATGCGCCACCGAAACCGGGACCAGCAGGAACCCGCTCTGCGTCGGGGTGAGCCCGAGCGACTCCTGGAAGTACTGGATGAAGTAGACGGTGCCGCCGATGGTGAGCATCCGGGACATGAAGATCGCCAGTGCGGCGCCGGTGAACGCCGGTACCCGGAACAGCGCCAGGTCCAGGGTCGGCGTCGCCGCTTTGCTCTCCACCCGCAGGAAGACGAGCAGCAGGGCGGCCGCGACGGCGAACTGGATCAGGGTCGTGGCCGAACCCCAGCCCTGATCTTCGCCGCGCAGCATGGCGAAGGTGCCGAGCCCGAGCGAGCAGATCAGCAGTCCGGCGCCGGCCCAGTCGATGCCGGGCTTCCCGCTGTCCTTATCGGTGTCGCGCGGCAGGTTCGCGGACGCCAGCGCGAAGGCCAGCACGCCCACCGGCACGTTGAGCAGGAACATCGCCCGCCAGCTCAGCCCTTCGATCAGCAGGCCGCCGAACACCGGCGCGATCAGGCCGGCCGCGGTGCCCGCGGTGCTCCAGGCCGCGATCGCCATGTTGCGGCGCTGTCCCTGGTACTGCTGGGCGATCAGCGGCATGCCGTTGGCCATCAGCACCGCCCCGCCGATGCCCTGCACGGCGCGGGCGACGTCCAGCAGCGGCAGGTTCGGGGCCAGCCCGCAGGCCAGCGAGGACAGCGTGAACAGCACGATCCCGGCCAGGTAGACCCGGCGCCTGCCGAGCCGGTCGGACAGCGAGCCGGCGACCTGGGTGACCGCGCCCATGCTGACCAGGTACGCGATCACCACCCACTGCAGGTCGGCCGGCGTGCCGCCGAGATCGGCCCGCACGCTGGGCAGGCCGACCGACACGATCGTCATGTCGATGACGACCAGCACCGAACCGGCGATCACCAGCGCGAGCACCATCCGGGCGCGCGCGGTCGTCTGGGGAATGACCACGGATTCTCCTTCACAGGGCCAGAAATACGGCCAGAAGTAAGGCTTGCCTAAGCGAGACTGTCGGAACTCCGGCTAAAAGTCAACGGTGCATGAAGTTCAAGCTCGCTAAGCTGGCCGGGATGCCAGAGCCACCGCGCCAGACCCGCCGACGGCCCGCCACCCGCAAGGGGCGGCCGACCCTGACCAGGGAGCTGATCGCCGGGCGGGCGCTGGAACTCGCCGGTGCCGAAGGCTTTCCCGCGGTCACTATGCGTCGGCTGGCCGAAGAGCTCGGGGTGACCGTCCGCGCGCTGTACAACTACGTGGCGGACCGCCAGGAAGTGGTGGACCTGGCCGCCCAGCGGCTGATGGCGCTCTGGGAGCTGCCCGCGCTGGACCCTGCCGACTGGGAGGCCGGTGTTCGCGCCTACTGCGCCCAGCTGCGCGGGCTCTACCGCAGCTACCCCCGTGCGCTGCTGGTCTCCCTGGACGAGCAGGTGCGCGCGGTCGGGGTGCATCCGAACCGGCTGCTCAACCCGGACGCCTTTCTCGGCCTGCTGCGCGGAATCGGCCTCAGCGCGCCGGCCGCGTCGCGGGTGCACAGCGAGCTCGGCGTGCGGCTGTTCGGGTTCGCGCTGCTGGTCGACTACCCGCACGGGCGGCAGCAGGCGGGCACCGCACCGGTGCCGGCGGCCTGGCTCGAAGCACACCCGGACCTCGAACTGCCCCACCTCACCGAAGCCCTGCGGCTCGAGAAACCCACCCCGGACGAGGCTTTCGGTCATCTCGTGGACACGCTCGTCCTCGCCATCCGCGCCGAGCTGCCCACGGGCTAACCGGCCGCGCCATCGGAAGTTCGGCGGGCCGTCACGTGCGGGACAGCGAAACCGGGTTGGCTGTGCGCATGGAGATCAAGAGACTCAGCACGCTCGTCCTGGCCGGGGTGCTCGCCGCGGCGGTGGCGGCACCGGCCGCGTCGGCGAGCACCGGTGCCCCTGGTTCGATCGTGCTCACCGAGCAGGCATCCCGGCGGATCGTGGTGCTGCCCGCGAAGCAGCGGGCCTGGGACGCGGCCGCGTTCAGCTGGACCTGGGCGCCGGGCGCGGCCAACGGGCTGGCCGACCTGGCGGCGTCCTTCAGCAACCCGTCCGAGGCCAAGCTGGCCGAGCGGGACGGCCGCAAGTACCTGCTGACCACGGCTTCCGGCGGATTCGCCGCGGTGGTGCCCTATCCGGCCGGCGACACCGCCTACTGGGCGGCCGATGTGGCCGGACGGAACAACCCGCACAGCATCGAGCTACTGCCGGACGGGAACGTGGCCGTCGCCGCGAGCACCGGCGGCTGGCTGCGCGTCTACACCGCGTCACAGGGTCCGCGTTCGGCGACCTTCGCCGAATACCCGCTCGTCGGTGCGCACGGCGCGGTCTGGGACGCCGGGCGCGGCGTGCTGTGGGCACTCGGCACGCACGAGTTGGTCGCCCTGCGGGTCGCGGGTACCGCGGCCGCGCCGGTGCTGCAGGCGGCACAGGTGATCCCGCTGCCCAGCGAGGGCGGCCACGATCTGCAGCCGGTGCCGGGCAACGCCGACCTGCTGTGGGTGACCACCGAGTCGCGGGTCTACCGGTTCAGCAAGTCGACCGGCCGGTTCTCCTCGCGGTACCCGGGCGCGCCCGCGATCGACCGGCCGGACGTCAAGAGCGTCACCACAGACCCGGGTACCGGCCGTGTGCTCACCGCAGCGGTGCAGGAGGAGCACATCTGCACCTGGTGCACGGACACCGTGCGGCTGGCGCTGCCGCACGGCGACCTGACCCTGCGCGGTGCGTGGATCTACAAGGCCCGGTGGTGGGCCGCGAACTAGCCGCTAGGCCCGCTGGATCCGCTTGGCGGCGAGACGCTCGGGCTTGGGCCAGCGCACGTTGCGCGCCCAGCCGAGCTTCTCGAAGATCCAGATCAACCTGCCGGAGACGTCGATCTGCCCGCGCAGCACGCCGTGCCGGGCGCAGGTCGGATCGGCGTGGTGCGAGTTGTGCCAGGACTCGCCCATGGACAGGATCGCCAGCGGCCAGAAGTTCGACGCCTTGTCGCGGCTGACGAACGGGCGGTCGCCCACCATGTGGCAGATCGAGTTCACCGACCAGGTCACGTGGTGCGAGAAGGCGATCCGGACCAGCCCGGCCCAGAAGAACGCGGTCACCGCGCCCCACAGCGACCAGCTCAGCAGCCCGCCGAGCAGCGCCGGCAGGGCGAGGCTGAGCGTGATCCACGCCCAGAAGTGCCGGTTCACGATGCGAAGGTCGCGGTCCGCCAGCAAATCGGGGGCGAAACGCTCGTAGTTCGTCACCTCGCGCTTGAACATCCAGCCCATGTGCGCGTGCCAGAAGCCGCGCAGCAGCGCCGTCGGCGACGAGCCGAACAGCCAGGGGGAGTGCGGGTCGCCTTCGCGGTCGGCGTAGGCGTGGTGCCGCCGGTGGCTGGCCACCCAGAAGATCACCGAACCCTGCACCGCCATGCCGCCGGCGATGGCCAGCGCCACCCGGAGCACCCGGTTGGTCTTGAACGCGCCGTGCGTGAAGTAGCGGTGGTAGCCGACCGTCACGCCGAGCATGGCGATCGTGTAGAAGGCAACGGCCAGGCCGAGATCGACCCAGTTCATGCCCCAGCCCCAGGCGATCGGCACCGCGGCCACCAACGCGACGAAGGGAATCAGCAGGAACGTCTTGAGGATGATCATCTGGGCGGTCGAACGCTGGCCCGAAACCAGGGGTTTCGGACCGGTCCGGTCGTCGGTCGTGGTCATGGCTCTGGCGAACCTCACTTCGCGTCAGGGACCGAGAAAGTGGACATTCGAGAAGAAACGTCGCACGGCTGAGCTTATCTGGCCGGTCTGGCTGGGATGCCGCGCCTGAGTTACCGACGCATGTCCGGTGCCTGGAGGGTTATGCACATCGAGTCGACGGGGGCCGCCCGGAGGGTGGCTCGCGGCGGCTCGATACCGGTGAGACACCCACGGAAGGCGTGCTGACGTGGGTGCATAACCCTCCAATCGCTAGGACACTGACCTCCGTTTTTATCCTGCCTGAGCCGAGGCTCCTCCGGTGACCGCGCCGGCGTTTTCCGGAGTGTCCGTCATCTCGTTCCGGCCGGGTGCCGGGCCCCGGTCACGGGCGGTGCACCACAACGACGCCGTCGCGACGATCACCACCGCGGAGCCGAGCACGTGGAAGGAGACCAGTTCCTCCGGCACGCCGAGGGCGTACTGCAACGAGCCGATGCTGCCCTGGGCGAGCGCGATCGCCCAGGTGACCCCGTAGGCGCGCCACAGCTTCTTCGGCCCGCCCACCCGCATCAGCTGGAGGCCGAAGGCGGCCAGCACCACCAGGTAGCAGACGAGCAGCGTGCCGTGCACCTTCGCGAGCAGGTCCACCGAGACCGCGAGCCGCGGGGTGTCCGGGTCGCCGCCGTGCGGTCCCGCGCCGGTCACCGTGGTGCCGGCGACGAGCACGGCGCCGAGGACCACGGTCAGGGCGACCAGGATCGCGCGCCCGGACGAGGGCACGTGCCAGCGCGGCGGTTCGTCGCCCTCGCCGAACGCGCGCAGCAGCAGCACCGCCAGCCAGACCAGTACGGCGGAGACCAGGAAGTGCACCGCGACTGTCCACCACAGCAGGTGGGTCAGCACCGTCATGCCGCCGATGACCGCCTGCGCCACCACGCCGCCCGGCATCGTCCAGGCCAGCTTCACCAGCCGCTTGCGGCCGGGGTGCTCGAGCTGGATGCGCCAGGCCGCGAGCACGCACAGCGCCGCGACGATCACCACCACCCCGGTGAGCAGCCGGTTGCCGAACTCGATCCACTGGGTCAGCGCGTCGAACTCGGGGTGGGAGACCGGGAACATGCTGCCCGCCACGCACTGCGGCCAGGTCGGGCAGCCGAGCCCGGAGCCGGTCACCCGCACGATCGAGCCGGTCACCCCGATCCCGCCCTGCGCGATCACCGCCGCGATGGCGACGGCACGCTGGGCCGTCCTGGACGGGTAGGGAAGCCGGGCTATCAGAGCGTTCAGGCGCACGCACAGATGGTAGGGGGCGCCCGGTTCAGGTCAGCCGGGTGGTGCGGCTGGCGATCCCGGCGGCACCCAGCGCCCAGACCGTGAGCACGCCGAGCGCGCCCCAGTCGAAGGTGCCGTCGAGCAGCGCCGCACGCAGTCCTTCGGCGAGCGCGCCGGAGGGCAGCAGCTCGACGACCGTGGCCACCCCGGCCGGCAGCGCGGACGGCGCCAGCAGGATGCCACCCGCGAGCAGCAGCACGAACCACACGATGTTCGCCAGCGCCAGCACGGCCTCGGCGCGCAGCGAACCACCGAGCAGCACGCCCAGCGCGCCGAAGCTCAGCGTGCCGATCACCAGCAGCGGTACCGCGGCGAGCAGGCCCGACGCCGAGGGCGACCAGCCGAGCAGGGCGGCGACCAGGCTCAGCACCGCGATCTGCAGCACGACCACCACCAGCGCGGCCACCACCCGGCCGGCGACCAGCAGCCAGCGCGGCAGCGCGGTGGCGGAAAGCCGCTTCAGCACGCCGTAGCGCCGGTCGAACCCGAGCGCGATGGCCTGCCCGGTGAAGGCCGAGGACATCACCGCGAGCGCGAAGATCCGCGGGGTCACCCAGTCCACCCTGGACGCCGACCCGAGGTCGCCGGTGGGCAGGATGTCCAGCAGGCTGAAGCCGGCCAGCAGGGCCAGCGGGATCAGCAGGGTGAGCAGCACCTGCTCGCCGTGGCGCAGGGTCAGGCTGGTCTCCACCCTGGCGTGCGCCAGCAGCATCCGGCCGAGCCGGCCGGAGCCGGGGGCCGGGGTGAAGGTGCCCGGGGTGAACCTGGCGGAGTGCTCGGTCATGCCTGACATTTTCGACACCGTCATCCGCGAAGATCCCGTCCGGTCAGCTCGAGGAACACTTCCTCCAGGTCACGCCTTCCGACGTGCAGTTCCTCGGCGAGAATGCCCTGTTGCGCGCACCAGGCGGTGACCGTGGAGACCACCTGCGGGTCCACGTCGCCCTGCACGCGGTAGGAACCCGGCGCGGCCTCGTGCACCCGGTAGCCCTCGGGCAGCGCCGCGGACAGCAGGTCGGTGTCCAGCCCGCTGCGGGCCTTGAAGCGCAGCTGGGCGGCATCCGAGCCCTCGGCGGTCAGCTTGCCCGGCGAGCCCTCGGCGAGGATCCTGCCGTTGTCCATGATCACCACGTCGTCGGCGAGCGCCTCGGCCTCCTCCATCAGATGCGTGGTGAGCAGCACGCTGACGCCGTCCGTGCGCAGCGCGCCGAGCAGCTCCCAGACCAGCCTGCGGGCCTGCGGGTCCATCCCGGCGGTCGGCTCGTCCAGGAACACCAGCTCCGGCCTGCCGACCAGCGCGCAGGCCAGCGACAGCCGCTGCTGCTGGCCGCCGGAGAGCCGTTTGAACGGGGTCCGCTTCGCGCCGGACAGGCCGAGGATGTCCAGGAGCCAGGCGGGGTCCAGCGGGTTCGCGGCGCAGGCCGCGACCAGCCGCAGCATCTCGTCCGCGCGCACTCCCGGGTAGGCACCGCCGCCCTGGGGCATCACCCCGATCCGCGGCCGCAGCGCGGCACCCTGCCTCGCCGGGTCCAGCCCGAGCACGCGGACGGTGCCGGCGTCCGGGCGCAGGAAGCCCTCGCAGATCTCGACGGTGGTCGTCTTGCCGGCGCCGTTCGGGCCCAGCAAGGCGAGCAGGCTGCCGCGCGGCATCCGGAGATCGAGGCCGTCGACCGCGATGGTGGAGCCGTAGCGCTTGACCAGCCCGGTGATCTCGACGGCGGGTGCACTCACGAAAACCGAGAATACGGGTTCGGCTCAGGCCGGTTTGCGTGGCACCGGCTTGGTCACCGGCCGTGCCCGCCGCAGCAGCATCGGCGCGGCCCTGTGCAGCAGCAGCACCGCCAGCAGGACGACCACACCGCCGGCGAAGTACGCCTGCGGCAGCACGTAGGAACGGCCGTCGAAGGTGCTGCCGGTGGGCGGGGTGGGGAACACCAGCACCGCGCTGAGGATGGTGGCCGCGACCCGGAACCGGGAGGTGCCGGCGGCGGCCGCCAGCGGGATCACCGCCCACAGCACGTACCACGGCTGCAGCGAGATCTGCAGGATCATCACCGCGCCGAGCGAGACGCCGAGCCCGATGATCGGCCGGTAGCGCCATTTGAAGCTGTCCCAGAGGAACTTCAGCGTGATCGCGCCGCCCACCGCGTAACCGAGCGTGGACATGATCGGCACCAGCGCGTTGGTGTGGTTGCCGAGGCCGAGCACGATGCCAAGGATGCCGCCGAGGTTGGCCAGCTCCGCGGTCGGCGAGATCCAGCTGCGGACCAGGCCGGGCGTGCCGGCGGCGGCGCCGATCCAGCCGAAGCCGAGACCCGTGCCGAGGCAGGCGGCGACGAGCACCACGGCGAACACACCCACCATCGGCAGGGCCGACTGGAACAGGTCCTTCAACCTGCCGTGCCAGCGCCGGGCCACCATCACGGTGAGGAAGGGCAGCGCCAGTATCGCGGGCAGCTTCACCGCGACGCCGAGGGTGATCACCGCGACGCCGAGCAGGATGAACAGCCACTCGCCCTTGGCCCGTGGCGGCGGGGTGTCGCCCTTGACCCGGATCGGCAGCCGCCGGATGCCCAGCTCCAGCCCGACCATCATCAGCCCGATGGCGAGCGCGTCGTTGTGCGCGCCCGCGACGAAGTGGAAGATCAGCAGCGGATTGGCCGCGCCGAGCCAGAGCGCGGTGACCGGCTGCACGCCGAACCGCCTTGCCAGCCTCGGCAGCGCCCAGACGATCAGCGCCACGCCGACCAGCGCCACCGCGCGGTGCATCAGCACGCCGGTGACCACGTCGGACCCGATCACCGAGGACAGCCAGCTGCCGATCTTGAGCACCAGCGGCCCGTACGGCGCCGGGGTTTCGCGCCACATGCCGGACACCGCCGAGGTCAGCTCGTCACCGACGCCGAGCGCCTGCGCCGGGCCGATGCTGAACGGGTCCATCCCGCGGTGCACGATCTCGCTCTGCGCGATGTAGCTGTACACGTCGCGGGAGAACAGCGGCGGGATGAACAGCAGCGGGGTCAGCCACATGACCAGCGTGCGGTTCAGCTGCGCGCGGCTGGCCAGCCGCAGCCTGCCCGGCCTGGTGAATCGGCCGAGCAGCAGCCAGCCGATCACCATCATGCAGATCCCGGTGAACGCGACGGCGAGCGAGACGGTCGGGATCCTGATGAACAGGCGCAGTACCGGGATCTCCTGCACCGGGTTGACCACCGGTGCCGCGCCGGCGCCGAGCGAGCCCAGCGCGAGGAACAGCGCGCCGACCGTGCCGAACAGGCGCACCAGGTCCAGCGCGCGCCGTTCGTCGGTGTCCAGCGGGTCCGCGGCGAGCGGCTGAACCGGCGATCGGGGTGTCACCACGGTGCCACCCCCAGCCTGCTGTGCTTCGCGCTCGCCAACTGCCACCCACGGAGCGTATCGAGTCCCCTCGGCGTGACTCCGGTCACCAGCCGATGGCCTAGCTTTGCCCTCGTTGCTGAAATACGACACACTTATGTTGTGAAAAACAGCGGGACGCACGAGCGGCCGGACGGCGATCTTCGCCGCACCGGCGCGGCCGGCGTGCCCGTGCAGGTCAGCGCCGATGGCAGGACCCGGCACGAGGTGGCCAGGCTGCTGCTGGAGCAGGGCCCGATGACCGCCGTGGTGGTCGCCGAGCAGCTCGGCATCAGCCCGGCCGCGGTCCGGCGGCACCTGGACGCGATGCTCGCCGACGGTGAGGCCGAGACCAGGGACGCGCCGCGGCGAGGACCGCGCGGCCGCGGCCGCCCGGCCAAGCTGTTCCTGCTCACCGAGTCCGGCCGGGCCCGGTTCGGGCACGCCTACGACGACCTCGCGGTGTCCGCGCTGCGCTTCCTCGCCGAGCACGCGGGGGAGGACGCGATCCGCGCGTTCGCGCAGAGCCGGGTCGCCGCACTGGTCGGCCCGCACACCGAGGCGGTCACCGGGCAGGCGGAGCCCGCTGCCAGGGCGGAGGCCCTCGCCACCGCCCTGACCAGGGAGGGCTACGCTGCGTCGACCCGTCAGGTCGGTGCCGGTGAGCAGCTCTGCCAGCACCACTGCCCGGTCGCGCATGTCGCGGCGGAGTTCCCGCAGCTGTGCGAGGCGGAGACCGAGGCGTTCGCCAGGCTGCTCGGTACGCACGTGCAGCGGCTGGCCACCATCGCGCGCGGCGACGCCGCGTGCACCACACATGTACCCGGCGCCGAGACCGCGGAGACGGTCGAAGCGGCGGGGAACCCGGCGGAGGTTTCGCCGGGAAGCACCGAAGACGTCGGACCGGCCGGTAAGGCTTGGCCGCCCGGCGAGCACAACGCAAGGATCCCGAACGGAGGGAAACCCGCATGACTGCCGCTGCCGAGCAGCGCACTCCCACCACCGCGCCCCTTACCCAAGAAGAGACCATCGACTCCCTTGGTAAGTACGCGTTCGGCTGGGCCGACTCCGATGCCGCGGGCGCCAGCGCCCGTCGCGGACTCAACGACGATGTCGTGGTCGACATCTCGGACAAGAAGTCCGAACCGGAGTGGATGCGCGAAGCACGCCTCAAGGCGCTGAAGCTGTTCGACCGGAAGCCGATGCCCAACTGGGGCGCGGACCTCTCGGGGATCGACTTCGACAACATCAAGTACTTCGTGCGGTCCAGTGAGAAGCAGGCCACCAGCTGGGAGGACCTGCCCGAGGACATCAAGAACACCTACGACAAGCTCGGCATCCCGGAGGCGGAGAAGCAGCGCCTCGTGGCCGGTGTCGCCGCGCAGTACGAGTCCGAGGTGGTCTACCACTCCATCCGCGAGGACCTGGAGAAGCAGGGCGTCCTGTTCCTGGACACCGACACCGCGCTCCGGGAGCAGCCCGAGCTGTTCCGCGAGTACTTCGGCTCGGTGATTCCGGCCGGGGACAACAAGTTCTCCGCGCTGAACACCGCGGTCTGGTCCGGCGGCTCGTTCATCTACGTGCCGAAGGGCGTGCACGTGGACATCCCGCTGCAGGCCTACTTCCGGATCAACACCGAGAACATGGGCCAGTTCGAGCGGACCCTGATCATCGTCGATGAGGATGCATACGTCCATTACGTTGAAGGCTGCACCGCGCCGATCTACCAGTCCGACTCGCTGCACTCGGCGGTCGTGGAGATCATCGTGAAGAAGGGCGCCCGCTGCCGGTACACGACCATCCAGAACTGGTCGAACAACGTGTACAACCTGGTCACCAAGCGCGCCAAGTGCGAAGAGGGCGCCACCATGGAGTGGGTCGACGGCAACATCGGCTCCAAGGTGACCATGAAGTACCCGTCTGTCTTCCTGATGGGCGAGCACGCCAAGGGCGAGGTGCTCTCCGTCGCGTTCGCCGGTGAGGGCCAGCACCAGGACGCCGGCGCGAAGATGGAGCACCTGGCGCCGCACACGTCCTCCACGATCGTGTCGAAGTCGGTGGCCCGCGGCGGCGGCCGCACCTCGTACCGCGGCCTGGTGAAGGTGGCCAAGCGGGCGCACCACTCGCGCTCCAGCGTGGTCTGCGACGCGCTGCTGGTGGACACCATCTCGCGCTCGGACACCTATCCCTACGTCGACATCCGCAACGACGACGTGTCGATGGGCCACGAGGCCACCGTGTCCAAGGTCAGCGAGGACCAGCTGTTCTACCTGATGTCGCGCGGCCTCACCGAAGAGGAAGCGATGGCCATGGTGGTGCGCGGGTTCGTCGAGCCGATCGCGCGCGAGCTGCCGATGGAGTACGCGCTCGAGCTGAACCGACTGATCGAACTGCAGATGGAAGGATCCGTCGGCTGAGATGACGGCTACCGACAGCAACACGCTCAACACCGCGGCCGCCGCGGAAGCCGTCATCCCGGCGGCTTCCCGGGCGGAGCGGTTCACCTCCTACGACGTCGAGGCCTTCGAGGTCCCGGGCGGGCGCGAGGAGAACTGGCGCTTCACGCCGATGAAGCGGCTGCGCGGCCTGCACGACGGGTCCGCGGTCGCCGACGGCGAGGTCTCGGTGGCCGCCGAGCCCGCGCCCGAGGTCGAGGTCGAGACCGTGTCCCGCGGCGACGAGCGGCTCGGCCAGGCCGGGGTGCCCAGCGACCGGATCGCCGCGCAGGCGTACTCGTCGTTCACCTCCGCCACCGTGGTCACGGTGCCGAAGGAGACCAAGGCGAGCGTCCCGACCGTGGTCCGGCTGACCGGCCCCGGCGAGGGCAGGACCGCGTACGGGCACGTGCAGGTGCGGGCCGAGCAGTTCGCCGAGGCCGCAATCGTGCTGGACCACGTCGGTTCCGGTACTTACGCGGACAACGTCGAGTTCGTCATCGGCGACGGCGCGCAGCTCACCGTGGTCAGCGTGCAGGACTGGGCCGATGACGCGGTGCACGTCTCCGAGCAGCACCTCAAGCTCGGCCGGGACGCGCGGCTGCGGCACATCGTGGTCACCCTCGGCGGGGACCTGGTCCGGGTGAGCCCCACCGCCACCTTCGCCGACCGCGGTGGTGACGTGGAGATGCTCGGGCTGTACTTCGCGGACGCGGGACAGCACCAGGAGCACCGGCTCTTCGTGGACCACGCGGTGCCGAACTGCAAGTCCAACGTGATGTACAAGGGCGCCCTGCAGGGCGAAGGCGCACACGGGGTGTGGATCGGCGACGTGCTGATCCGGGCCGCGGCCGAGGGGACCCAGACCTACGAGCTGAACCGGAACCTGGTGCTCACCGAGGGCGCGCGCGCCGACTCGGTGCCGAACCTGGAGATCGAGACCGGTGAGATCGAGGGTGCCGGGCACGCCAGTGCGACCGGCCGGTTCGACGACGAGCAGCTGTTCTACCTGCAGTCGCGCGGGATCGCCGAGGAGCAGGCGCGCCGGCTGGTGGTGCGCGGGTTCTTCCACGAGATCCTGGCGAAGATCGACATTCCCGAGGTGCGCGAGCGCCTCGCGGCCGCGATCGAAGCCGAGCTCGAAGCCGTGAACGCCTGACTTTTCCCGCCCCAGACACAGAAACGATTGAGAACATGTCAACCCTGGAAATCAAGGACCTGCACGCCTCGGTCACCACGGACGAGGGCGCCAAGGAGATCCTCAAGGGCGTCAACCTGACCATCCGTTCCGGCGAGACGCACGCCATCATGGGCCCGAACGGCTCCGGCAAGTCCACCCTGTCCTACGCCATCGCCGGGCACCCGAAGTACGAGGTCACCTCCGGCGAGGTGCTGCTGGACGGCGAGAACGTGCTCGAAATGAGCGTGGACGAGCGCGCCCGCGCGGGCCTCTTCCTCGCCATGCAGTACCCGGTCGAGGTGCCCGGCGTTTCGATGTCGAACTTCCTGCGCACCGCGGCGACCGCGGTCCGCGGTGAGGCACCGAAGCTGCGCACCTGGGTCAAGGAGGTCAAGGAGGAGATGGGCAACCTGGACATCTCTCCCGAGTTCGCCGAGCGCAGCGTCAACGAGGGCTTCTCCGGCGGTGAGAAGAAGCGCCACGAGATCCTGCAGCTGGCGCTGCTCAAGCCGAAGATCGCCATCCTGGACGAGACCGACTCCGGCCTGGACGTGGACGCGCTGCGCGTGGTGTCCGAGGGCGTCAACGCGTACAAGGCGAACAACGACGCCGGGGTCATGCTGATCACGCACTACACCCGGATCCTCAAGCACATCCAGCCGGACTTCGTGCACGTGTTCGCCGGCGGGAAGATCGTCGAGTCCGGCGGTGTTGAACTTGCCGACGAGCTGGAAGCCAACGGCTACGTGAAGTACGCCGGGAAGACCGAAGCCGCCGTCTGAGTTCTGTTAAGCCCTGGAGAGGAGTTGGCGCGGATGACCACCACCGCTGCGCCGCTTGACGTCGCCGCCCTGCGCGCCGACTTCCCGATTCTTTCCCGTACCGTCCGGGACGGGAAAGACCTGGTGTACTTGGATTCCGGCGCCACCTCGGAACGTCCAAGCCAGGTGCTGGACGCCGAACGGCGGTTCCTGGAGACCTCGAACGCCGCCGTGCACCGCGGTGCGCACCAGTTGGCGGAGGAGGCCACCGACGCCTACGAGTACGGCCGGGCCAGGACCGCCGAGTTCGTCGGGGTCACGCCGGAGGAGCTGGTGTTCACCAAGAACGCCACCGAGGGCGTGAACCTGGTCGCTTACGCGATGAGCAACGCCGGCACGTCCGGCCCCGAAGCCGAGCGCTTCGTGGTCGGGCCCGGTGACGAGATCGTGGTCACCGAGATGGAGCACCACGCGAACCTGGTGCCCTGGCAGGAACTCTGCCGGCGCACCGGGGCCACGCTGCGCTGGTTCGGGGTGACCGACGAAGGCAGGCTGGATCTGTCCGATTTGGACGAGCTGGTCACCGAGCGGACGAAGCTGGTCGCCTTCGCCCATCAGTCCAATGTGCTCGGCACGGTCAACCCGGTGCACACCATCGTGGCCAGGGCCGGCCAGGTCGGCGCGCTTACCCTGCTGGACGCCTGCCAGTCGGTGCCGCACGGGCCGGTGGACTTCAGCGAGCTCGGCGTGGACTTCGCGGTCTTCGCCCCGCACAAGATGCTGGCCCCGAACGGGATCGGCGTGCTCTACGGTCGGCGCGCGCTGCTCGAGTCGATGCCGCCGTTCCTGACCGGCGGCTCGATGATCGAGCTGGTCAAGATGGAGCGGACCACCTTCGCCCCGCCGCCGCAGCGGTTCGAGGCCGGTACCCCGATGACCTCGCAGGCGGTCGGTCTCGGCGCGGCGGTGGACTACCTGTCGGTGGTCGGGATGGACCGGATCGCCCAGCACGAGCACGGGCTCACCGAGGCCGCGCTGCGCGGGCTCGGTGAGATCTCCGGGGTGCGGGTGATCGGGCCGACCGAGGCGGTGGACCGCGGTGGCGCGGTGTCCTTCGTGATCGACGGAGTGCACCCGCACGACGCCGGCCAGGTGCTGGACAGCCTCGGCATCGCGGTGCGGGTCGGGCACCACTGCGCCTGGCCGCTGCACCGCCGGATGGGCGTGCCGGCCACCGTGCGGGCCTCCTTCTACCTGTACAACACGCTGTCCGAAGTGGACTCGCTGGTGGCCGGGGTGCGCGAGGCTCAGCGGTTCTTCGGGGTGGCACAGTGAATCTCGAAAGCATGTACCAGGAGATCATCCTGGACCACTACAAGAACCCGCACGGCCGCGGCCTGCGGGAGCCCTTCGACGCCGAGTCCTTCCAGGTGAACCCCACCTGCGGGGACGAGGTGACGTTGCGGGTGAAGCTCGCCGACGGCAAGGTCTCGGACATCTCCTACGACGGTCAGGGCTGTTCGATCAGCCAGGCGTCCACCTCGGTCTTGACGGATCTGGTCGTCGGGCACACCGTGGAGGAGGCGTTCACCACGATGGACGCCTTCGTCGAGCTGATGCAGGGACGCGGCCAGGTGGAACCGGACGAGGAAGTGCTGGAAGACGGCATCGCGTTCGCCGGGGTGGCCAAGTACCCGGCGCGGGTCAAGTGCGCGCTGCTCGGCTGGATGGCCTTCAAGGACGCAGTGGCCCAGAGCGTGAGCGCCGCCGGCACAGGACACGGAGAGACTTCATGAGCGAGCAGCAGACCGAAACGCTGGAAACCGAGACGCCTGAGACCTCGGGGCACCGCGACGGCCGTACCGCCGCGGACCTGCCCGAGCAGACCGTGCCGGAGCAGGCGGACGTGGCCAAGGTCGAGGACCTGGAGGAGGCCATGCGCGACGTGGTCGACCCGGAGCTCGGCATCAACGTGGTCGACCTCGGGCTGGTCTACGGCATCCACGTGGACGAGCAGAACACCGCGACCATCGACATGACCCTGACCTCGGCGGCCTGTCCGCTGACCGACGTGATCGAGGACCAGACCGCGTCCGTGCTGGTCGGCGGGGCCGGGCTGGTCAAGGACTTCCGGATCAACTGGGTCTGGATGCCGCCGTGGGGCCCGGAGAAGATCACCGAGGACGGCCGCGAGCAGCTGCGCGCCCTCGGCTTCACCGTCTGACCCGCTTTCCGCAGCTCACCGGTCGTGAGTGAAAAGTGTTGCTCCGGCAACGCTTTTCACTCACGACCGGTTTGTGTATAACGGCCTATACGGCGCGGCATTAGGCGCTACTCGCGGCCGGGACGTTGGCTGCGGAAGACGACGAAGAGCAGCCGCAGGCCCACCAGCGCGCTGATCATCAGCAGGTTGTAGCCGAAGACGTGGTTCAGGGTCAGCTCGGCGAGCAGCTTCGGCCCGCCGCCGCTGGCCAGCAGCAGCACGGCCATCAGCCCGGTGGCCGCGCCAAGGAAGGCCAGCAGCACCTCGTGCACCAGCCCGGTCACCACCCTGCGGTCCCGTTCGTCGGCGAACAGCCGTACGTTCAGCGAAAGCCGGCCCTCTTCCAGCGCCCCACCGATCCGATCGATCCGGCGCGGCAGCCGGCGGATCACCGGGAGCAGCGTCATCAGCTCGTCGGTCATCGTGCGGCGGATCGAGTCCGGCCGCATCCGCTCGCCGATCTGGGCGGCGGCGAAGGCACGTGACTCGAGCACGATGTTGAACCCGGGCGCGAGCAGCCCGAGGGTGCCTTCCATGGTGGCCAGTGCGCGGAACACCGCGGCGATCGGTGGCGGCACGGAAAGCCGGAACTCGGCCACCACCTTGAAAAGATCGGTGAACATCTCCACGTCGGGTGCCTGGCCGTGGCTGAAGTGCTTGGCCACGAAGGCGCCGAGCGCGCGTTCGAGCCGCTGCTCGTCGATGTCGTCCGGCCGGTCCACGATCTCCAGCAGCCCGTCGCGCAGGGCGGCCGCGTCGCTGCGGTCCAAGGCCAGCAGCAACGCCTGCAGCCCGCCCCGCAGCCCGGAGTCCAGCCGCCCCACCGAACCGAAATCGAGCAGGCCCAGCCGGCCGTCGGTGAGCAGCAGCACGTTGCCCGGATGCGGGTCGGCGTGGAACACCCCGTGCAGCATCACCTGGCGCAGCAGGCATTCCAGCAACGAACGGGCCAGTGGGGCGCGGTCGGGGGCGGCCACCTTGGCACCGGCGGACGCGATCGGCACGCCGTCGAGCCGTCCCATCACCAGCACCCGCTCGGTGGAGAGCTGTTCGTGCACCTCGGGCAGCGCCACCGGGCCGTCGGCGTAGGCCGCGGCCACCGCCGCCACGTTGCGGGCTTCCACCCGGAAATCCAGCTCTTCCTCCAGCGCCGCGGCGAAACCGGCGGCCAGGTCGAGCACCCCGAGCGAGCGAGCCCACGGCGCCCGCCGGTGCAGCGACTCGGCCACCCGCTGCACGATGTCCAGGTCTCGCTCCACCAGCCGGCGCACCCCGGGCCGCTGCACCTTCACCACCACGTCCTCGCCGGAGCGCAGCTTCGCCCGGTACACCTGTGCGATCGACGCGGCGGCCAGCGGCGTGCGGTCGAACTCGGCGAACACCTCGGCCGGCGGGGCGCCGAGCTCGTCGGCCAGCACCTGCTCGATCTCGTCGGCCGGTGCCTGCGCCACCTGGTCCTGCAATCGGCTCAGCTCCTCGATGAACGCGGGCGGCAGGAGGTCCGGCCGGGTGGAGAGCACCTGGCCGAGCTTCACGAAGGTGACGCCGCCGTCTTCCAGCGCACGGCGCAGGGAACGGGCCAGCTTGGCGTGCCGGTGATCGCCGTGCTCGGTGTCGCGACGCCCGGCCAGGTAGGGGCCCAGGCCGTGTTTGACCGCGATCCTGGTGATCTGGGAGTAGCGCCTGCCCCGCCCGATCCGGCGCCGCAGCGAGCGGATCCTGCCGATCAGGCCGAGCCCGGCACCGGAGGGCATGGCCATCTCGGCCACGAACAGGAACACCAGGGTGGCGAGGAAGGCGCAGCCCGCCACCGGGATCAGCAGGCCGATGAACACGCCCGGTTTGTCGTGCATCTCCGGTGGCAGCGCGTTCAGGATCAGCCCCGCGGCCATCCAGCCGAAGGCCGCGCTGAGCAGGGCGCGCGCGGTGCCGATCCGCACCCCGAGCACCCGGCGCGACGCGACCACGAGCGGCCAGAGCAGCAACAGGTACAACGGCAGGCTGAGCAGGGCCAGCAGCAGTGAGGACATCGCGGTTTCCGAACGTCGGGTCGGGTGCGGACGCGCGAATCACACCACGTCGCGCTGGTGCCGCGCTCAGGCCCCTGGCGCGGCCGGCTCCCGCTGGAGAGGGAGGCAGCGCGACGTCCGTTCTGCCACGATTTCGGTCATGCTGATGCGGCGGCTGCTGGCCCCGGTGCTGGCGCGGTCGACCTACCGCGGGCTGGTCTACCTGATCCTGGGCGGCGCCATGCTGGTGCCGTACCTGCTCTTCGCCGCGCTCGCTGTGCCCGTCCTGGGGTCGATGCTGAGCACGACCGCGGCGTTGGTGGCGGGCGGGCTGGTGGCGCTGGCGGTGATGGCCGCGAGCTCGTTCATTCCGGCGGTGCGGGTGCTGGAGGGCACCGCCGTGCGGGAGTTGCTGGACGACCCGATCCCGGACGTCACCTTCGGTCCCGTCACGAGCTGGCCGGTGCGGCTGCGCTCGGGCGCGATGTTCATGTTGCACGTGCTCGCCGGCGGAGTGCTGAGCTTCCTGGCGCTGGCCCTGCCGGTGCTGCTGGTGCTCGGCGTGATCGCACCGTTCACCGGCCGGTTCTCCACCGGGCTGGACGCACCCGAGGTGGCCCGCGGCTGGGCCGGTGCCTGGCTGCCCGCGGTGCTGCTGCTCGCCGTGCTCGCACTGGTCTACCTGGTCGCGGCGGTGGGCGCGCTGCTCGCCCGCGCCGCGGCCGTGCTGCTCGGGGTCTCCGCCGCGGAGCGCATCGAGCAGCTGGAGCGGCGCACCGAGCGGCTGGCCGAGCGCAACCGGTTGGCTCGCGAGCTGCACGACTCCGTCGGGCACGCGCTGAGCGTGGTGACCATCCAGGCCGGCGCGGCCCGCCGCACGCTGCGCCGGGACCCGGAGTTCACCGAGCGCGCGCTCACCGCCATCGAGGACTCGGCCCGTGCCGCGCTGGACGATCTGGACCACGTGCTCGGCCTGCTCCGCGACGAGGCGGCCGGCACGTCGCCGCAGGCCGGTCTCGACGAGTTGCCCGCGTTGCTCGGTGCCACCCGCCTGGCCGGGGTCGACGTGCGGGAGGAGGTGCGCGGCGAGCTGTCCGTGCTGCCGCCGATGGTGTCCAGGGAGGCGTACCGGATCCTGCAGGAATGCCTGACCAACGTGTTCCGGCACGCCGGTAAGGTCCCGGTGACGCTGCGGCTGGCGGTGGCCGGGGACGAGCTGCGGCTGCTGGTGCGCAACCCGGTCGGGGGCACGCCTTCGCGGCGCGAGCGCGGTGGCACCGGGCTGCGCGGCATGGCGGAGCGGGTGGACCTGCTGCGCGGCGAACTTCGCGCCGGGCGGGACGGCGAGGACTGGGAGGTCAGGGTGCGATTGCCGTGGGGAGCGGGCGAATGAGCATCGGGGTGCTGCTGGTCGACGACGAGGAGCTGATCAGGGCCGGGCTGCGCGCGATCATCGACGCCGAGCCGGACCTGGAGGTGCTGGGGGAGGCCGCCGACGGCGCCGAGGTGCCGGGGCTGGTGTCCAGGCTGCACCCGGAGGTGGTGCTGATGGACGTGCGGATGCCCGCTGTGGACGGGATCAGGGCCACCGCACATCTTCTATCCACAATGGATTCTCCGCCGAAGGTGGTTGTGGTCACCACCTTCGAGAACGACGAGTACGTCTACCAGGCACTGCGCGTCGGTGCCAGCGGCTTTCTGTTGAAGCGGGCCAAACCGGAGCAGATCGTGGCCGCGATCCGCACCGTGGTGGCAGGGGAGTCGCTGTTGTTCCCGGCCGCGATCCGCCGGCTGGCCGCCGCGCACGAGCACGGACCCGGCCGGGGTGATCGGCTCGGCGGGGCCGCGCTGACCGAGCGGGAGGCCGAGGTGCTCGGCCTGATGGCCGGCGGTCTGTCCAATGTGGAGATCGCCGGCGAGCTCTTCCTCGGCGTGCAGACGGTGAAGACCCACGTCGGCAACGTGCTGTCCAAACTGGGCGCGCGGGACCGCACCCAGGCGGTGATCAGGGCCTACGAGTCGGGCTTCATCACGCCGGCTGGTTGAGCTCCGGAACCCGTTGCGCGGGCAGCGGTTGCCGGCCGCGACCGCGCAGCACCTCGACCCGCTCGGAACCGGGCCTGCTGAGCACCCAGCTGGATCCCGGCACCTCCTTGGCGCGTTTCTTCAGCGGGGCGAGCAGCCGCGAGGCGTCCCGATAGGACGGTACCGAGGAGGTGGCGCAGACCAGGGTGGCCAGCGAGACGGTCACCGGCAGTCCTTCGGCCGACCACGGGGTGTCCAGCAGCGCGGCCGCCACCTGTGCGATCTCGTCCACGTCGCAGGCGATCAGGAAGTCGTCGCCACCGACGTGGCTCACCGTCATCTTCGGCAGCTGCGCGGTCAGGTCGGTGAGCGTGCGACCGAGCGCGCGGATCAGGTCGTCCCCGGCCGCGAAGCCGACGGAGTCGTTGACGCTCTTGAACGAGTCCACGTCCAGCCAGGCCGCCACGAACGGTTCCCGGCAGGCGATCCGGCGGTCCACGTCGCGGGCCACCGTGTCGCTGCCGGGCAGCCGGGTGAGCGGGCTGAGCGCGGCCGCCTCCTCCACCTTGGCCTCGGCCATGCCGCGGACCACCTCGGTCACCAGCACCACGCCCTGGCAGCGGCCCTCGCCGTCGACCACCACCACGTCGTCGCCGGTGCGGCGCCAGTCGGCGTCGGTGACCAGCTCGAGCAGCTCCATCGCGCCCGCGTCGGCGTGGATGGTGTGCGGGATGTCGGCGAGCCGCTCGGCCGGCCGCTTGGCGTGCAGCGCGTGCCCGTACGGCCCGGTCACCGAGACCAGGAACCGCGTCCTGTCGATGGTCCACTGTGGAATCTCGTCGGCGTCGAGGCCGACCACGCCGGACGGCCCGTTCTCCACCGCGAGCACCGACCGCACGTCGTCGCAGGTCGCGTCGTGCGCCAGGGTGCTGGCCGGGCGGAGGAAGTCACGCACCTTGGGGGTGGTCAGCGGCCCGTGCGCCACGCGCTCGTCCGGGTCCGGGGTGGCCAGGGTGCTCAGCCCGGACCAGCCGGTGCCGTCGGCCGCGGCCGCGAACAGGTTGCCCTGCGCGATCCGCACGCCGAGCTTGCGCAGCGCGACGAGTTGCGGCTCGGACTCCACGCCGGTGGCCACCAGCCGGACGTCCGTGCGGGAGGTGTAGTGCAGCAGCGCTTCCACCACGGCCACCGCGGCCGCGTCCCCCGGCAGCCGGTGCAGCACGCTGCGGTCCAGCTTCAGCACGTCCACCGGGGCGGCGGCGAGCAGGTTCAGCGGCAGGTCGCCGCGACCGAGGCCGTCCAGCGCGAGCCGGAAGCCGAGCTCGTTGAGCCGGTGCAGGCCGGCCAGCAGCTGCTCCGGCCAGGTCTGGGAGAACGGCGGGCCGACCTCCAGCACCACCTCGCGCGGGCGGCGGCCGTACCTGGCCAGGCTGTCCAGCAGCGGGTCGAGTGCGGACTCCGGCGCGGCGGCCGAGACGGCGGTGAGGTTCAGGTGCAGCGGCAGCAGGGTCTGGTATTCGGCTTCGGCGTGGACGGCGCTCGCCGCCAGGTCCACGTCCACCTCGACCAGCCGCCGTTCGCGGCGGGCCAGGTCGAGCATTTCGTGCGCTGACCCACGGGTCGGCCGCGCCAGCGCTTCGAGCGCGACGACACCGCCGGTGTGCAGGCTGTACAACGGCTGGAAGGCGAACCGGACGGCACTGGAAGGGGGGTGCACGAAAAGAATAATCGCGGGCAGTACGCCGATTCGGTAGCAATGTCGACTGATGTTCACCTGCCCTGCACCGGGGTTAGCTGTATCGGCGTAACCCGCTGGGCTGATTTCTCACCAGACGAGACGGCGGCGTAACCGCCACGGCGCGCGCCTGAACAGTTCCGACATGGCGGCCGTGGTTCCTGCCGGATCGGTCCGGCCGGAGGTGAACGCCCGCTGCAGCTCGGCGGGCAGGCCGAAGAAGAGCTCGAAGAACTCGGGCACCGCGGGCGCGGGCATCCCGCGCAACGCCCGCAGCCCGTGTTTCCGCAACCTGTGCACGGCCAGCGCGGCAGGTGGCCAGATCTCGTGCCGGGCGGCCGCGGTCGCCGCCCTCGGCCCGGTACGCAGGCCCTCCGCGATGGCGGCGGCGACCGACGGCGCCAGCCCCACCGAAGTGGCCAGGCTGTACCCGGTGGCCGGGTGCACCATGCCGGCCGCGACGCCGAACGGCACCACTCCCGGCGGCCTGGCCACCGGCAGGTCGAGCGGGATCCGCACCCGCTCGCGGCGGGTGCCTTCGGCGACCCCGGCGGCGGCCAGCCTGGCCCGGAGCCTGCCGGCGAGCACGTCGAGGCCGAGCCCGGGTTTGCGGGCCAGCGAGGTCTCCTCTACCAGCACTCTGTCTTCGCCAAGCGGGATCGCATAGAGGAAGCTCGGTTCGGTCACACCGGCGGCCCGCCAGTCCATGAACAACGCGGTCTCACCGGCGTCCGGCACCAGCCTGGCGGCCTCGGCGGCGGGCAGCACCACCCCGAACGCGGTCTGCTCGGCGCGGGCACCGGGCGCGGGCCCGCCGGAGAGCACCCGGCGTGCGCCACCGGCGTCCACCACCACCCCCGTGGCCAGCCGCCGCCCGCCGGCGAGCAGCACGGTGCTGCCAAGACGCCCGCCGACGGCCTCCTCGACGCGGCCGGTGCGCACCTCCACCCGCGGGTCGGTGAGCCACCGCCGAAGCCCGGCGTTGTGCACGACCAGGTACTCGCGGGGGATCGCGTGCGACGTGCTGCCGATCGCGGTGGCCCGCGAGGGGGCGGCGGCGATCGCCTCGGCGGGCAGCTCCGGCAGCTCGTCGCGCCAGAGCGCGTAGGTGGCCCGCCACGGCGCGTGCGGCGCCGGGTCCACCAGCACGGTGTGCAGACCCTCCGCGGCGCAGGCCGCGGCCAGCGCCCGGCCCGCCGGTCCGGCACCCGCGATCACCACGTCCGTCATCACGACAGATCACATCACAGCCGCGAGAGATACGGTGTCGTGCATGGAACCGACCCCCGAGACCGATCCCAGGACGCGCCGCCGGGGCACCCCCGGAACAGCTACCGGAGCCGCGCGCACCGAGGTCTCCGTGCCGGCTGTGCCGACTGTGCCTTCTTCGGACCTGGCCACCGATCCGTTCCGGGCCGACCGCGACCGGATCAGCACCTCCCCGTTCTTCGCCAGGCTGGGCGGGGTGACCCAGGTGGTCAGCGCGGGCGGTTCCGGGCTGCTGCACAACCGGCTCACGCACAGCCTCAAGGTGGCGCAGGTGGCCAGGGCGATCGCCGAGCGGCTGCTGGCGCAGCCGGAGACCGCGGGGCTGGCCGCCAAGCTGGGCGGGCTCGACCCGGAGGTGGCCGAGGCGGCCGCGCTCGCGCACGATCTGGGTCATCCGCCGTTCGGGCACCTGGGGGAGCGGGTGCTGGACCGCATCGCGCGGCACCGGTTCGGGCTGGCGGACGGGTTCGAGGGCAACGCGCAGACCTTCCGCATCCTCACCACCACCGACGTGCGCGGGCCGTCCGCGGTCGGCCTCGACCTCACCGCCGCGGTGCGCGCGGCCGTGCTCAAGTACCCCTGGGCCCGGCTGCACTACCCGGATCCGCACCCCTCCGGGCTTCCGGTGCTGCCGCGCGGCGCCGGCGAACCGGAGGACGCGCCCGGCACCGGCTCGGGCAAGTTCTCCGCGTACAGCACCGAACTGGACGACTTCGCCGAGGCGCGGGCGCCGTTCGCGGACCGGATCGAATGGTGGCAGCAGACCGTGGAGGCGTCCGTGATGGACACCGCCGACGACATCGCCTACGCGATCCACGACCTGCAGGACTTCCACCGGATCGGCGTGCTGCAGCACGCTCCGGTGGCCGCCGAGCTCGGCGGCTGGCTGCGGCACGCGGTAGAGCTGGCCGGGCTGGACGAGCGGACCCTGCTGGCCGAGGGCGGCGGGCCGGGGCGGTCGCTGGAACGCCTGCGACGCAGGCTGCACGCCAAGGACTCGTGGATCGTGGACGACGAAGCCTTCGCCAGCGCGGTGGCCGTGGTGCGCGCGGAGCTGGTGGACGGGCTGCTCGGCAGCGCTTTCGACGGTTCGATCGAGTCCGAGCAGGCGCTCGCCGCCTTCTCCGCGCGCTGGACCTCGCGGCTGGTCGGCGGGGTGCTGCTGGTGTCGTCGCCGCCGACCAGGAGCGGCCACGTCGCGCTCAGCCCGGCCCAGTGGCACGAGGTGCAGGTGCTCAAGTTCGTGCACCGGCGTTTCGTGCTGCTTCGCCCGGATCTCGCCCTGCACCAACGCGGCCAGGCCAGCCTGGTGTCCACTTTGGTCGATGCGCTGGACGCGTGGCTGGCCGACCGGGACGAGGCGTACCGGCTGCCCCGGCGGTTGCGGGACCTGGTCGAGCTGGCGCACACCGAGTACAGCGACCTGGCTGGCCGGGCGCCGGAGCTGCTGGTGGGTGCCACCGGTGAGCCGGTGCGGGGTGCGGACGCGGTGCACGGGCTGGCCAGGGGACGGGCGGTGATCGACTTCGTGTCCTCGCTGACCGACAAGCAGGCGGTGTCGCTGCTGGACGCGCTCTCCGGCAGGGCGTCGCAGCCGTGGTCGGAGTCCTTCGTGCTCTGAACGGAAGGATCCGAAGTGGACGATCGATCCCGGCGGAACTGTCCAATGAGGACAGTCTGGCGAACACGTGCGGTGCGCGGGTGAGCAGAACGCGGCAGGCGTCCGGCGGCGGTCGCGTCGTCGAGGTCCCGCCGGAGCGGCTGGCGGGCTGGTTCGGCAGGTTCGCCGAACGCAACGACGGCGTGCTCGCCACCAGGCTGGCCGCGGCCGAGGTGGTGGTGACCGGCGGCAACGGGACGACGGCCACCGCGGTCGTCCCGTTCGCCCCGCTGGCCGTGCAGCCGGGTGAGCGGGCCGGGTTGTCGATCGAGCCGCTGGTCGAGCACGTTTTCCTGCCGCGCCGGGTCGGCCTGCTGCTGGTCCGGCTCGGCGGGCGCAGCGTGGGCATCGCCGAGCACGGCAGGGTGCTGCTCTCCAGAACCGACCGGCACCTGGTGCACGGCCGGTCCGCGGCGGGTGGCTGGTCGCAGCAGCGGTTCGCGCGGCGGCGGGAGGGCCAGGCCAGGCAGGCGTTGCGGGCGGCCGCGGAGGACGCGCTGGAGGTGCTCGGCCCGCGGCTGGCCGAGCTGGACGCCGTGGTGCTCGGCGGGGACCGCCGTGCGCTGGAGGAGCTTCGCGCGGACCGGCGGCTCGCACCGCTCTTCGCGCTGGCCGGGCCGCGGGTGCTGGACATCCCCGAACCGCGCCGGACCGTGCTCGACGACGCCGCCGAACGGGCGTTCGCGACCGAGATCCTGGTCCGCGAACCCTGACCGGGATGCCGCCCGGCGGTGAAGCTCGCCACCATCGGGAAAAGCCCTGGACGGCTATCCGTACACTGGATCTCGTGGACATCCTTCTGGAGTAGCTCCGAGCCGGTCGCGACCGGCTCGTTCGATGCTGTCCATCCTCGTTTTTCCTACTCGGGAGTCTTCCTTGATCACGGCCACCGGCCTTGAGTTGCGCGCCGGCTCGCGCATCCTGCTGTCCGACACCACCCTCCGCATCCAGGCCGGTGACCGGATCGGCCTGGTCGGCCGCAACGGTGCCGGCAAGACCACCTCGCTGAAGGTGCTCGCCGGGGAGGGCGAGCCCTACTCCGGCGACGTCAAACAGACCGGGGAGCTGGGCTATCTCCCGCAAGACCCGCGCGAAGGTGATCTTTCGGTCACCGCGAAGGACCGGGTGCTCTCCGCGCGCGGGCTGGACGTGCTGCTGCGCGAGATGGAAAAGGCGCAGTCCGCGATGTCCGAGCACGCGGACGACAACGCCAGGGACAAGGCGATCCGGAAGTACGGCAGGCTGGAGGAACGGTTCGCGTCGCTCGGCGGCTACGCGGCCGAAAGCGAGGCCGCGCGGATCTGCGCGAATCTGGGGCTGGCGGACCGGATCCTGTCGCAAACCTTGCAGACCCTTTCCGGCGGCCAGCGCCGCCGGGTCGAGCTGGCCCGGATTCTGTTCGCCGCGGCGGAGGCGGGTGCCGGCGGAAAGTCCGACACCATCCTGCTGCTGGACGAGCCGACCAACCACCTGGACGCCGACTCGATCACCTGGCTGCGCGGATTCCTCAAGTCGCACGAGGGCGGGCTCGTGGTGATCAGCCACGATGTCGAGCTGCTCGGCGACGTGGTGAACAAGGTCTGGTTCCTGGATGCCACCCGCGCCGAGTTGGACCACTACAACATGTCATGGCAGCGTTATCTGGACGCCCGCGCCACCGACGAAAAGCGCCGCCGCCGCGAGCGGGCCAATGCGGAGAAGAAGGCATCCGTGTTGCAGCAGCAGGCCGCGAAACTCGGCGCCAAGGCGACAAAAGCCGTGGCAGCAAAGAACATGGCCCGTCGTGCCGAGCAGATGCTGTCCAACTTGGACGCCACGAGGCAGGCGGACAAGGTCGCGCGGATCAAGTTCCCGTCGCCGGCTCCCTGCGGCAAGACCCCGCTCACCGCCGAGGGCCTGTCCAAGTCCTATGGCTCGCTGGAGATCTTCACCGGGGTCGATCTCGCGATCGACCGCGGAGCCAAGGTCGTGGTGCTCGGCCTCAACGGCGCCGGCAAGACCACGCTGCTACGCCTGCTCGGCGGTATGGAAACCCCGGACACCGGTGGGACGATCGCCGGACATGGTCTGCGCCTTGGCTACTACGCGCAGGAGCACGAGACGCTGGACCACGACGCGAGCGTTTGGGCGAACATTCGCCACCTCGCTCCGGATACCGGTGCTCAGGAACTGCGGAACCTGCTCGGCTCCTTCCTGTTCACCGGCGAACAGCTGGACCAGCCCGCGGGCACGCTCTCCGGCGGGGAGAAGACCCGCCTCGCGCTGGCCGGCCTGGTGTCCAGTGCTGCCAACGTGTTGCTGCTCGACGAGCCGACCAACAACCTGGACCCGGCCAGCCGCGCGCAGGTGCTGGACGCGCTGCGCAGCTACGCCGGCGCGGTGGTGCTGGTGACCCACGACCCCGGCGCGGTCGAGGCGCTGGAGCCCGAGCGGGTCATCCTGCTGCCGGACGGCACCGAAGATCACTGGTCCGCCGATTACCTGGAACTCGTCCAGCTGGCGTGAAGCACAACATCCGTTCGGGTGCTTAGTTGATGTTGAACAAGCACTGGAATGGACCAATATCGCCGTTGATTCGGTAGGTTTTTAGCCAGTCGTCTGGCATTCCGGCCGTCGGTGTTCGATCATTGCGACGGTAGGGGCCGAATGTGGCCCAGAACACTCTCAGGCGGAAGGCGGACCGACGTGGCTGACCTGAAGAAGGGCGCGCGAATAACCGGAAACACGCGCGACAAGCTAGCCGCTGACCTGAAGAAGAAATATGAGAAGGGCGCGAGCATTCGCGCCCTGGCCGAGTCCACCGGCCGCTCGTACGGTTTCGTACACCGGGTACTTTCGGAATCCGGGGTGCAGCTGCGCGGGCGCGGCGGTGCGACGAGGGTGAAGAAGAAGTAGCAAAGTCACGCGGCAGGGCGGCTATCAGCGACAACGTCTGATGATCGGCCCAACTGGCACACTGTCAACCTGTCGGGGAGTTGACCGTGCGACCAGTGGCTTCCGTTTGCTGAAAACAGCACATCGCGCCGAGTAACACCAGTGGATACACCAGGTAGCCGTAGCGGGTGGCCGGGGTGAGCAGGGTGAAGGCGCCCAGTCCGACGGCGATGCGCAGCAGCGCTTCGTTCCCCGTCACCGGTGGGCGCCGGTACAGCCAGCCGAGCATGGCGACAGCCGCCATGCCCAGCAGCACGAAGGCGAGCACCTTGCCGGCCGGGCCGATACTCGCGATCAGGTAACCGGGCAGCGGGCTGGCCGCCGGGGAGGTCACCACGCCCATGCCGGCCGGGAACTTGATCAGGTGTTCGACGAACGCCTGCGGATCCGCCAGCAACACCGGCACGTGCGCCACGGTGCAAGCGGTGATCAGGGTCAGCAGGAAGCCGCCCGCCGCGCGCTTTCCACACCTCGCCAGTATCAGCACGGCCACCACCACGGCGGCCGGCGCCACGATGAGCTTCGCGCTCAGCACCAGCGCCATCACCAGGCCGGCCGCGATCGGCCGGTCCCTGGCGGCGAGCGCCACCGCGAGCAGCAGCAGGCCGAGCATGGCGAGGTCCGGTCCCTGGGTGGACCAGTTCAGCGCGGTCAGCGGGAACACGACCGCGAACTGCACCGCCCGGATCGGGACGGCCGGACGGCCGAGCAGCCGGTGCACCGCGAGCAGGCACAGGCAGGCGGTCAGCGCGAACATCAGCCTGGCGTCGGTCAGCGCGTCGGCCAGCGGGGTGCCGCCGAACAGGGCTCTCGGCAGCCCGAACACGGTCATCACCGGGCCGTAGGGCGTGTAGTCGTTGACCTCGGGCGGCCGTCCGAGCGAGAGCACGTCCAGATACGGGGTGCCGTGCTCGATCAGCAGCGACGCCGAGCGCTCGATCACCCACACCTCGGGCTGCGCGCTCCAGGACCACGGCGTGAACAGCCAGTCGTTGCCGGTCAGCCGCCGGATCACGAGCACCACCAGCGGCACGATCATGGCCAGCAGCGCGGCCAGCGCCACCCCCGGCCAGCGCGAGCGCCACCAGCCGGGCCGGAGTCCGCCGGAGCGGGCGGTGAGCGCCAGCCAGCCGCTGTAGCCGAAGGCGAGTCCGTAACCGGCCGCCGCGAACCCGCCCCAGACCCGGAACCCGTAGAACTCGTTGGTCATCGCGACCACCAGGGCGTAGCCGAAGCAGCCGAGGTAGAGCAGCAGATCGACCGTCAGCGGATTGGCCCGGAACCACGAGCGCCCCCGCTGTACGGCCTGCTTCACGTCGCCTCCGCGCAAGGTCGGCAAGTTCTCAGCCCCCATGCGCAGCAGGTTACCGAGCGGTGTCCGACGCCTGACCGGCGCCGGCGGAAAATTTTCGGCAACCGGGAAGAAGAAAGTTCAGCACGGCGTTGTCCAGGTCATATATCGTTAGAATCTCTACTAATATCTAGCTTTGCGCAGACGCGTTTGGACACTGGAGGGGCAGTCATGGACAACACCTGGTCGCTGATGAACTCGGCGATGCACGCCAAGGACGTGCCCAAGGGGCTGACCAAGGGCACCGTGCGGCGGGTGGTCGCGTTCGCCAGGCCGCACTGGCGAAGGCTGGCGGTGTTCCTGGTGCTCACGGTCATCTCGGCGGTGCTCGCGGTCAGCACCCCGCTGCTGGCCGGCCAGGTGGTGAACGAGATCTTCGGCGGGCAGAACGTATCTGCGGTGGTCTGGCTGTCACTGGCGATTGCCGGGCTGGCGATCGCCGACGCCGCCTTCGGTCTCGTCGAGCGCTGGCAGTCCGCGCATATCGGGGAGGGGCTGATCCTGGACCTGCGGCGCGCGGTGTTCGAGCACGTGCAGCGGATGCCGATCGCCTTTTTCACCAGGACCCGCACCGGCGCGCTGGTCAGCAGGCTGAACAACGACGTGATCGGCGCGCAGCGCACGTTCACCGCGACGCTGTCCGGCCTGGTGACCAACGTGATCCAACTGGCGCTTTCGCTGGCCGTGATGGTCACGCTGTCCTGGCAGGTGACCGCGGTGGCACTGGTGCTGCTGCCCATTTTCGTGCTGCCGGCCCGCCGGATCGGCCGCCGGATGGCGGATCTGCAGCGCGAGGCCGCTCAGCTCAACGCCGGCATGACCACGCAGATGACCGAGCGTTTCTCGGCACCCGGCGCGACCTTGGTGAAACTGTTCGGCCGCCCGAAGGTGGAGGCCGGGGAGTTCGGCCGCCGGGCCGGGCGGGTGCGCGACATCGGGGTCCGCACCGCGATGCTGACCAGGTGGTTCATGACCAGCCTGACCCTGGTTTCCGCGCTGGCGCAGGCGCTGGTCTACGGCCTCGGCGGCTGGCTGGCCCTGCGCGGTGACCTGGCGCCGGGCACCGTGGTCGCGCTGGCCCTGCTGCTGACCAGGCTGTACAGCCCGCTCACCGCGCTGGCCAACGTCCGGGTGGACGTGATGACCGCGCTGGTCTCCTTCGAGCGGGTCTTCGAGGTGCTGGACCTGGACCCGATGATCACCGAGCGGCCGGAGCCGAAGAGGGTGCCGGCCGGCGCCGTCTCGGTGGAGTTCGACGGGGTGCGCTTCGGCTACCCCTCGGCCGACCAGTACTCGCTCGCGTCACTGGAAGATGTGTCCACTTTGGATCATCGTGTCGGGGAAGAAGTGCTGCACGGCATCAGTTTCCGTGCCGAAGCGGGTGAGCTGATCGCGCTGGTCGGCTCGTCGGGGGCCGGTAAGTCGACCATCGCATCCTTGCTGCCCCGACTGTACGATGTGGACAAAGGCGCGGTTCGCCTGTCCGATGTGGATGTTCGCGAGCTGAGCTTCGAGTCGGTGCGGGAGACGGTCGGGGTGGTCACCCAGGATGGGCACCTGTTCCACGACACCATCAGGGCCAACCTGGAGTACGCGCGCGCCGGGGTCACCGAGGACGAGATCTGGCACGCGCTGGAACGGGCCAGGCTGGGGGAGCTGATCCGCGGGTTGCCGGACGGGCTGGACACGGTGGTCGGGGAGCGCGGTTACCGGTTCTCCGGCGGCGAGCGGCAGCGCCTGACCATCGCCAGGCTGCTGCTGGCCCAGCCGAAGGTGATCGTGCTGGACGAGGCCACCGCGCATCTGGACTCCGAGTCCGAGGTGGCCGTCGGCGAAGCGCTGTCGCATGCCCTGGAGGGACGGACCTCGCTGGTGATCGCGCACCGGCTGTCCACGGTGCGCGCGGCCGACCAGATCCTGGTGGTCGAGGCCGGCGAGATCGTCGAGCGCGGCACGCACGACGAACTGCTCGCCGCCGGCGGCCGCTACGCCGACCTCTACCACACCCAGTTCGCCGAAACCCCCGCCGCCGCCTGAGCGAACCGGCCCAACGTGACGTTCGGCCAATAGAACGAGCCGGACGTCACGTTGGGCCGGTCGGCGGCGGGAGGAATGGGTGGTTTCGCAGCGGTGGTTAAGGGCTGGGTCGTGCTCAGCCGAGGGCGGGGACGCGAGGGAGGTAGCGGTCGAAGAGGGCGGCGTTGGCCTCGTCGCCACCGACCACATTGGAGCTTTGCCACAGCGGCACGGCCAGTCCCGCCGGCTCCGCCTGGCGCAGCACCGAACCGAGCACCAGGTTCCACAGGAAGGCGTTGAGCACGGTGGAAAGCGGGGCCGTCCGCGGGCTCTCCGGCGGGAAGCTGGCGTCGCCGGGACGCACCCCGTTGTCCAGCACCACGCTGGCCTCTTCGATCAGCGTGCTGGCCGCCCGGCGCGGCGCGGCGGCCACCGAGGCGCGGGAGCTGACCGCGATCACCGGCGCGCCGGCCGCGCGGGCGGTGGCGGCGAGCTCCACCGGATAGGGGTTCACCCCCGAGGTGGAGAACACCACCAGCACGTCGTCCGGCCCCGGCGCCCGCTCGGCGAGCACCTTAGCCGCGAGCCCGGCCTGACGCTCGGCCTTCGTGCTGTTCCGCGCGCCGTGCAACGGCAGCAACTCGGGGTGGTAGAGCGGATACACGCAGGCGAGACCGCCGGCGCGGTAGAAGGTCTCGGCGACCGCGGCCAGCGAGTGCCCTGCCCCGGCGGTGAAGACCAGCGCGTCCGCCCGGACGCAACCCAGTACCAGTTGGGCCGCCTGGTCCACCTGCTCCGCGTTGCGGGTCTCCACTTCGGCCAGCGCGGCCGCCGTCAGCTGACCGATTTCGGTGCTGCTCACCACATCCACCAAACCCTTCCGGTGCTTCGCACCGAACAGACGTTGACAGGAGCTTCGGGAATGATCACGGCGGGTCGCGCGATCTTCCGGGCGCTCCGCCTGCTTGGGTAGAAAGGTTCGACGTGCACCGTATTGGGCTCGGGGCCGGGCAGGCAAAGGAGGCCTGGATGGGGAGCGAGGCGAGGCCGCAGCTGTCGGTCCGGCGACCGCGGGGCACGGTCACCGCGGTGGCGCTGGTGCTGCACGGTGGCGCCGAGCGCGGCCAGGCCAGGATGCGTTACTGGCGAGCCGCCTGTCTGCGCATGGTGCCGATCGCGCGGGCGCTGTCCGGTGCCGGGCGCGCGCACGGGGTGGCGGTCTGGCTGCTGCGGAACAGGGTGCGCGGCTGGAACGAGCCCGACCTCGACCCGGTGCGGGACGCGCGCTGGGCGCTGGCGCGGATCCGGGCCGAACATCCGGGGTTACCGGTGGTGCTGATCGGGCACTCCATGGGCGGACGGGTCGCGCTGCGCGTCGCGGACGACCCGGCCGTGGCCGGGGTATGCGCGCTCGCGCCGTGGACCCCGCCGCGCACGGAACCCGTGGCCGCGGTCCGCGGCAAGGCCGTGCTGATCGTGCACGGCGTCCGCGACCGGATGACCGATCCGGCGGGTTCGTACTCGTTCGCCAGCCGTGCGGAGCCCAGTACGTCCCGTTTGGTCAGGTTCGAGCTCTCGGAAGAGGGACACGCGATGCTGCGCCGTCCTGGGGTCTGGACCAGGCTGGTGTGTGCTTTCACACTGGACATACTCGGTGCGCGCCCGGCGGACGAGACTTTGACTGAGGCCTGGGCCGAGCCAAGCCCGCAGCGACTCCGAATTCAGCTGTGAGCCGGGCGGCGAACCGGGTACTAGCGGATGAGTCACCGGCACGGCGTCGCCGGCGGGAGGGAGAATCTTGACCACATCGAGCGTGGACCGGAACGAGCCGGTCTCCGATCAGCCACAGCCCGAGCCCGGCAGGTGGCCGGGCCTCGGCACGGCCCCGCATTCGCCCTTCCGGGCGAGGGTCGCCGAAGCCCTGTTCCGCCGCGCGGTGCGCCCGCTGGACGTCCGCGTGACGCTGCCGGACGGGCGCACCCTCGGCGCCGGCGGCAAGGACGCCCCGGAGATGCGGCTGCGCCGTCCCGCCGCGTTCTTCCACCGGCTCGGCGTGGACGCGAAGATCGGCTTCGGCGAGGCGTACATGGTGGGGGACTGGACCACCGACGCGCTGGCGGAGGTGCTCACCCCGTTCGCCGAGCGGATGGCCACCCTGATCCCGCCGGTGCTGCAGGTGTTCCGCCGGTTCGTGGACCGCAGGCAGCCGAGCGCGGAGCGCAACAGCGTCGAGGGCGCCGCGAAGAACATCCACCGGCATTACGACCTGTCCAACGACCTGTTCGCCACCTTCCTGGACAGCTCGATGACGTACTCCTCGGCCATCTTCGGCCCGGAGGACGATCTCGCCGCCGGCCAGCGGCGCAAGATCGACAGCGTGCTCGACTACGCCGGAGTGCGCTCCGGCAGCGAGGTGCTGGAGATCGGCACCGGCTGGGGCGAACTGTCCATTGTGGCGGCCAAGCGCGGCGCGCGGGTCACCTCGCTGACCCTGTCCGAGGAGCAGCGCGCGCTGGCCAACCGGCGGATCGCCGATGCGGGCGTTGCCGACCGGGTGGACGTGCAGCTGCGGGACTACCGCGACTCGACCGGCGAGTACGACGCGGTGGTCAGCGTGGAGATGATCGAGGCGGTCGGCGCGGACTACTGGCCGACCTACTTCGGCACCATCGGCAGGCGGCTGCGGCCGGGCGGGAAACTGGGCCTGCAGGCCATCACGATGAGCCACCAGCGGATGCAGGCCAGCGCCGGCTCCTACACCTGGGTGCACAAGTACATCTTCCCCGGCGGGCTGATTCCGTCCGTCGAGGCGGTGGAACGGGGCATGCTGGAGAACACCACGATGAAGCTGCAGGCGATGCGCGAGTTCGGCCAGGACTACGCCCGTACCCTGCGCCAGTGGCGGGACCGGTTCACCCGGCGCTGGGGCGAGGTCTCCGCGCTCGGCTTCGACGAGGTGTTCCGCCGGATGTGGGAGTTCTACCTGGCCTATTCGGAGGCCGGCTTCCGGTCCGGCTACCTCAAGGTGCACCAGTTCGGCTTCGCCAAGCCCAGCTGAAACACGCCGGCACAACCCGAACGGGGTGCCGGACGTCCCTTTTAGCGGACCTTGCGGTTTAGTGGACACCGCACGGGAGGCCGATCGGGAAGGTGAACATCGGATGAGCTACGGCGGAGACAACGGCGGCTACCCGCCGCGCAGGCCGCCCGCGCGAGGGCCGAGGCAGCATCAGTCGACCCAGATGATGCCCATGCCCGGCCGGGAAGGTGCCGGCCGGCGGCCGCCGCCACCTGGCGGACATCAGCCGCCGCCGCACCGATCCGGCCCGCCGCCGAGGCAGGCTCCGCCGCGGCGCCCGCCGCAGGACGAGCCACCGCCGCGGCGCCGGCGCCGGTGGGGGCCAGGCCGGATCCTGCTGACCCTGCTCACGGTGCTCGTCGTGTTCCTCGCCGGGGTGTGGGTCTACCTGGAGTTCTCCATCAGCAGGATCGACGCGCTGCACGAGTACTCCGGCCGCCCGGCCGCTGCGTCCGGCACCAACTGGCTGATCGTCGGCTCGGACAGCCGGGACGGGTTGTCCAAGGCAGACGAGGAACGCCTGGTCACCGGCGACAGCGCGTCCGCGGGTGGGGGGCAGCGCACAGACACCATCATGGTCGCGCACATCCCGGACAACGACACTCCGGCGACCCTGCTCAGCCTGCCGCGCGACTCCGAGGTGAAGATCCCCGGCAAGGGCACCAACAAGATCAACTCCGCGTTCTCCATCGGCGGCGCGCCGTTGCTGCTGGAGACCGTGGAGACGGCTACCGGCCTGCGGATGGACCATTACGCGGAGATCGGGTTCGGCGGGTTCGCGAACATCGTGGACGCCATCGGCGGCGTGAACATGTGCGTCGACAAGGAGATGCACGACACCATGACCGGCATCACCATCCCCGCGGGCTGCGGGGACCTGGACGGGGCGCAGGCGCTCGGCTTCGTCCGGATGCGGCACAGCGAGGCAACCCCGCGATCGGACCTGGACCGGGCCGCCAACCAGCGCAAGTTCATCGGCGCGCTGGTCAGCGAGATCTCCAGCCCCGGCACCATCCTCAATCCGTTCGACCTGTTCCCGCTGCTGTCCGCGGCCCCGGACGCGCTGACCATGGACACCGGCGACCACGTGCACAACCTGGTCGGCCTCGGCTGGGCGATGCGCGGCATCTCCTCCGGTGGCGTGGTCACCACCACCGTCCCGGTCACCTCGGGTTCGGCGGAGCACTGGGACAAGGCCAAGTCCAAGCAGCTGTTCGACGCGATGCGCGGGGACACCCCGATCCCGGACAGCGCGATCCTCAACTAGTAGGCGCCGGCGTGAAGCGGTCGTACTCCAGCCCGGAGGCGACCGCTTCCGCCGTTTCCCGGCCGGCGAACCGCTCGACCAGCCACAGCGCGAGGTCGATCCCGGAGGTGACCCCGCCGCTGGTGACCAGGTCACCGTCGTCCACGACCCGGTCGCCGACCACCTCGGCGCCGAACCCGGCCAGCTCGGCGACGGCGCTGTGGTGCGTGTTCGCCCGCCGCCCGGCCAGCAGCCCGGCGTGCGCGAGCAGCATCGTGCCGGTGCACACCCCGGCCAGCACGTCGCTGCTCCGCCGCGCCTCGGCCAGCAAGGGCAGCCACTCGCCGCGCCGGGCCTCACCCCAGGCGCCGGCCTCGGCCATGGCGCCCCAGCCGCCGCCGGGCACGATCAGCACCTCGGCACCCGGCCGGTAGACCGCCTCCGGCTCGAAGCGGACCCGGCTCGCGGTACTGATCGGGGCGGTGTCCGCACGGGCGACAAGGCGCACCGAGAAGTCCGCCCCGAGGTTCGCCGCGCCGCGCAGCACCCGCAGCGGGCCGAACAGGTCCAGGTCGTCGATTCCGGGAAACACCACGATGTCCATTCGCACGGAGGGAGGCTAACCGGTAAATCCCGTGCACGCCTGCGCCTTTTCGCGGACCATCGGGGCATGGAGACACCGTCGGAGGAGCTTTCGGACGACCAGCTGGTCCTGCGCCGCTGGGGTGCCGACGAGGTCGAGCTGGCGTACCGGGCGGTCGCCGAGAACCTGGAGCACCTGCGGCCGTGGACCGCGTGGACGCTCAACGGCTACACCGAGCGGGACGCCGCCGAGTTCATCACTAACTCCAGGGCGAACTGGGATCGCGGGGAGGCTTTCGACTACGCGATCCGGACCGTCGGCGGCGAGCTGGTCGGTGGCTGCGGGCTGATGGCCAGGATCGGTCCCGGCGGGCTGGAGATCGGGTACTGGCTCGGCCGCGAGCACACCGGCAGGGGCCTGGTCACCAAGGCGAGTGCGTTGCTCGTCGCGGAGGCGTTCCGGGTCGGCGCGGACCACGTCCAGATCGTGCACGACGTGCGCAACGTGCGCAGCCGGGGCGTCCCGCAGCGGCTCGGTTTCCGCGAGGTGGCCAGGAAACGCACCGAGACCCCGCTGGCGCCGGCGGAGAGCGGCGAGCAGCAGGTCTGGCAGCGCGACCGCGACTGACCAACGAGCCAACTCGCTGACGCCACGAGCCAACTCGCTGACGCCGGCGGCCAACACGCCGGGGCGAAACCGGCGCCCGCGTGTTGGCCGCCGGGGGCGCCGAGTTGGCCGGTTCGGGCGTCGGGTTGGCTGGTGGCGACGGGAGTCAGGCGGCCTTGCGGGCCCGCAGCACCTCGAGCGCCTCGTCCGCGTGCTTGGCGAACTTGAGCTCGCTCTTGATCACCTCGAGCACCTTGCGGTCGGTGTCGATGACGAAGGTGTGCCGCTTGGTGAGCAGCGGGCCGAACCGGCGGCGCACGCCGAACTGCTTGGCCACCGCGCCGTCCGGGTCGGACAGCAGCGGGTAGTCGAAGCCGTGCTTTGCCGAGAACTCCTGTTGCTTGGCCACCGCGTCCGGGCTGATGCCGAGCCGCTGCGCGCCGAGCTCGCCGAACTCCGCGGCCAGGTCGCGGAAGTGGCAGCTCTCCGCGGTGCAGCCGGTGGTCATCGCGGCCGGGTAGAAGAACAGCACCACCGGTCCGGCGGCGAGGAACTCGGAGAGCGAACGCTGGTCCCCCTTCTCGTCGGCCAGGGTGAAGTCCGGGGCAAGCTCTCCCTTTTCCATGGAGGTCCTTTCGATGGGTGTTCCGCGGCCGGGCACAGGCAGGGTATCGGTTATCGCCGCGCGTGCCGCTCGATCATCTGGTCCACTTCGTCGCCGGTGGCGGACTCCGCCACGAACGGCCCGCGGGCCGCGATCACGCCGAGCCGGTGCAGCCGCGCGGCCTGTTCCGCGGTGCGCACGCCCTCGGCGCCGATCCGCAGGTTCAGCTCGCGGCCGCGGGTGATCAGGTGGGTCAGGTGCCGGAGGGCGGGTTCGTCCTCGCGGTCGGCGACCGCGTCCACCACCGCGCCGCTGAGGATGATGTGCCGCACCGGCAGCCGGCGGCTCGGGATCAGCTCGATGTCCGCCGAGCTGCTCACCGCGAGCACCATCTGCGCGCCGAGGTCGGACAGCACCGCGATGGAGTCCGGCACCTCGCCGCGCGGGTCCAGAATGGACGGAGCGTCGGTGCACAGGCGCAGCGCCCTTGCCGGCAGTTCGTGCCGGTCGAGCTGTTCCTTCACCAGCAGCACCAGATCGGGGTCGATGGCCAACCGCATCGGCAGCCGGACGCACACGTCCGGTGCGGCGTCGCCGAAGCGGACGCGCCAGCGGGCGGTCGCGGCCAGCGACTCGGTGAGCAGCCAGCGGCCGAGCTGGATGGTCATCCCGGTCGTTTCGGCGAGCGGGTAGAACTCGTCGGAGTCCAGCTCGCCCAGCTCCGGGTGGTTCCAGCGCAGCCCGGCGTTCACCGCGGCCAGCTGGTCCGGCCTGGCCAGCTTCACCGTCGGCTGGTAGTTCAGCGCGAACTCGCCGTTCTCCAGCGCACCGGCGATCACCGCGCCGAGCTGGTAGCGGCTGCGGTCCCTGGCGTCGAGCTCGGGGTCGAACAGCATCCACTGCGCCTTGCCGGCCTCCTTCGCCCGGTGCAGCGCGATTTCGGCGCCGCGGAGCAGGTCTTCGGAGTTGCCGTCGGCGGCGCCGCGGACCACGATGCCGACGCTGGCGCTCACCCCGACGCCGTGCCGGCCGAGGTAGATCGGCTCTGCCAGGTCCGCCAGCGCCCGCTCGACCAGCGTGATCACCTCGGAAGCGGTGAACGTGCCGCGCAGCAGGATCGCGAAACCGTCACCGGAGAGCCGGGCGACGATGCCATGGTGGGTGGTGAAGACCGCGGCCAGCTTGCCGGCCACCCCGCGGAGCACCTGGTCGCCGATCCCGGCGCCGAGGCCGTCGTTGATCACCTTGAACCCGTCGATGTCCAGGTAGATCAACGCGATCTGGTTGCGGGCCCCGGTGCCGAGCGCGGTCTCCAGCTGGCTGGAGAACCGGGACGAGTTGGGCAGCCCGGTCAGCGGGTCGTGCACGTTCTGGTGCCGCAGCGTCTCCTGGAGCAGGTGCACCTCGTGCGCGTCCTGGACCATCAGCACCGGGTAGGCCGAGCCCGGCTGGTCGCCGGGCAGCTGCGCCAGGGTGATGTCGGCCCAGACCGGTCCGTCCTCGGCGTGCCGCAGCTGCACCCGCTGCCGGTGGTGCTCGCCGGTCTCGGTCAGCTCGTCCAGGCCGGCGCGCAGTGTGGTGGCGTCGCGCTCGCTCGAAGCGAGCTCCTCGATCCTGTTGCCGCGCAAGGCATCCACCCGGCGGCCGAGGAAACCGCCGAGCGCGGGGTTCGCTTCCACGATCACGCCGGACTGGTCGGTCAGCGCGATCCCGGTCGGGGAGGCGGAGTAGAGCGCGGTGAACCGCTGCGCCGCGGCCTCCCTGGCCGTTTCGAGTCCGGCTTGAGCCTCCAAGGCGACCCGGGTCAGGATGCCTTCGAGCTCTTCCGGGGGAAGCGATACTCCTTTCGTGTCAGCCAGGGTCGCGGCCCATCGGCGTGCGACCTCCTCAACCCCTGGTATCGCACCAGGTTCAGGCACACTCCACCTCTTCACGCGCGGACGAAGGCCAGCTCAGCGCCATGGTAGGAACACGGAGACCCACACTGGGTGTGAGTCGGCCAAGAGTTAAGACACGCCATCATGTGATCCGCGAAGTGTCTACCGGCTGAACGAGTGATGCGACGTGAAAAACTACTACACAACGTTAGAAACCGGGCGGACGGATTCAACGCGGGGTGAGCCGGACCGGGAGCCCGTCCACCGGGACCGGCAGTGAGACGTAGTCCCATTTGATCCGGTAGCCCGCCGGCAGCGACCACCGGTGGGCGCGCAGCATCTCGTGCAGCAGCGCCTTCACCTCGTAGGTGCCGAAGTGCAGCCCGATGCACTTGTGCGCCCCGCCGCCGAACGGCATCCAGGCGTAGCGGTGCGACTTGTCCTCGCGGCGCTCGTCGTTGAACCGCTCGGGGTCGAAGGTGTGCGGGTCGGTCCAGCACTGCGGGTCGTAGTGGTTCGCCGCGGGCGCCACCCCGACCATCGTGCCGGCCGGCAGGTAGCGCCCGAGCACTTCGGTGTCCTTGACCGTCATCCGCGCCATCGACGGCACCGGCGCGACCAGGCGCAGGGCCTCCTTGATCACCAGGTCGAGGGTCCGGAGCCGTTCGAGCGCCCCGGTGTCCGGCAGCTCGTCGCCGAGCGCGAGCGACTCTTCGCGGGCACGTTCCTGCCACTGGGGATGCTTGGCCAGGTAGTACGCGGCCGCGGTGCTGGTGATGGTCGTGGTGTCGTGGGCGGCCATCATCAGGAAGATCATGTGGTTGACGACGTCCTCGTCGGTGAACCGCTCGCCGTCCTCGGTGGTGGCGTGGCACAGCGCGGAGAACAGGTCCGCACCGTCCGCCCGGCGCTTGGCGGGCAGGTTCTCCGCGAAGTACCGCTCGAGCACCTTCCGCCCGTGCAGCCCGGCCGCCCAGCGCCCGCCCGGCACCGGGTAGCGGACGATCGCGGTACCGGCCCTGACGCAGTCCACAAAGGCCCGGTTCACCTGGCGCGCCTCGTCGCCGCTGCGCATGTCCATGAAGACCCTGGTGGCCACGTCCAGGGTGAGCTGCTTGAGCGACGGGTAGAGCCGCTGGTCCGGCCGCGCCGCCCAGCCGGCCACCCCTTCCCGCAGCGCGGGGCCCATCTGGCCGACGTAGCCGATCAGCCTCTCGCGGGTGAACGCCTCCTGCATGATCCGCCGGTGCATGTGGTGCTCGCCGAAGTCGAGCAGCATCAGGCCGCGGTGGAAGAAGTTTTCGATGAAGAACTTCCAGCCCTCCTGGGAAAACGCCTTGTCCTTGTTCACCAGCGCGATCTGGGTGGCGGCCGGCCCGGTGAGCCCGACGATCCGCTTGCCGAAGGCGCCCATCCAGGAGACCGGGCCGAAGTCCCGGTAGCGGTTCAGCTGGAACTCCAGTCCGAACCGCAGGCTGTCCAGCGAGTGCCCGAGCAGCGGTGCCCCGGCGTCGCCGAGGATGGGCGCCAGACCGCTGCCCGGCGGCGGTGCGGCCAGTTCGGTGACCGGCCAGCGCTGGTGCAGCAGGCGCTGGTCCACCACTCTCGGCAGGGGGAGCGAGGTGAGGGTCGGGACGCGTTCCCGGACCGCTTCGGTGACTTTGCCGACCGCACTTGTCATGGCGACTGTCTCCCCGTTGAGAAGAGCCGGAAGTTACTCCCGTTCACCGTGCTCTCTTATTGGCAGGATGACAAGAGGGTGGGGGAAATTCACCCCCACCCTCCCGTCCGGTTACCCCGCGTGCTCGGCGCGGACTCGCTCGGCGGCCCGCACTATGTTGCGCAGCGCGGGTTCCACCTCCGCGTAGCCGCGCGTCTTCAGGCCGCAGTCCGGGTTCACCCACACCCGGTCGGCCGGCACCGCGGCCAGTGCGGTGCGCAGCAGGGCGCTCACCTCGTCCACATCCGGCACCCGCGGCGAATGGATGTCGTAGACGCCGGGGCCGACCCCGCGCGAGAAGCCGGCAGTGCCGAGGTCGCCGAGCACCTCCATCCGCGAGCGGGCGGCCTCGATGCTGGTCACGTCCGCGTCGATCGCCTCGATCGCGGGCAGGATGTCACCGAACTCCGAGTAGCACATGTGCGTGTGGATCTGGGTGGAGTCGGCGACCCCGGAAGTGGCCAGCCGGAAGGAACGCACCGCCCAGTCGAAGTACGCCTTGTGCTCGGTGGCCCGCAGCGGCAGCAGCTCCCGCAGCGCGGGTTCGTCCACCTGGATGATCCGGATGCCGGCCGACTCCAGATCGTGCACCTCGTCCCGGATGGCCAGCGCCACCTGGCTCGCGGTCTCCGCCAGCGGCTGGTCGTTGCGCACGAAGGACCAGGCCAGGATCGTCACCGGGCCGGTCAACATGCCCTTCACCGGACGGTCGGTGAGGCCCTGTGCGTAGCTCGCCCATTCGACCGTCATCGGCGCCGGCCGGGAAACGTCCCCGTACAGGATCGGCGGACGGACGCAGCGCGAGCCGTAGGACTGCACCCAGCCGTGCTCGGTGGCGGCGAAACCGGCCAGCTGCTCGGCGAAGTACTGCACCATGTCGTTGCGCTCCGGCTCCCCGTGCACCAGCACGTCGAGGCCGAGTTCTTCCTGCAGCCGCACCACCTTCTCGATTTCGGCGTGCATCGCCGCCCGGTAGTCCGCGGCGTCCAGCCTGCCCGCCCGGTGCGCCGCCCGCGCCTTGCGCACCTCGCCGGTCTGCGGGAACGAGCCGATGGTGGTGCTGGGCAGCGGGGGCAGGTTGAGCGTGCCGCGCTGGGCGGCGGCGCGGTCGGAGTAGGGCGAGCGGCGGGCGTGCTCCGGCCGCAGCGCGTCCAGCCGTGCCCGCACCCGCGGTTCCCGCAGGTCGTGCGCGCCGGCCCGGTCCGCGGTCACCGCGCGGGCCGCGGCCAGCTCCTCGGCCACCACCCCGGTGCCCTCGTGCAGTGCCTTGCCGATCAGCACCACCTCGGCCAGTTTCTGCCTGGCGAAGGCAAGCCAGCCGCGGATTCGTTCGTCCACTCCGGACTCGCGGTGCACGTCGTACGGCACGTGCAGCAGCGAGCAGGAGGTGCTCACGCCGACCTTTCCGGCGGTGCCGAGCAGGGTGGCCGCGTTCGCCAGCGCGACGTCCACGTCGACCCGCCAGATGTTGCGGCCGTCCACCACGCCGGCGAGCACCTCCTTGTCCCGGAGCACCCCTTCCGCTGCAACGGTGTCCACAGTGGACGGATCGGTGACCAGGTCCAGCGCGATCGCGTCCACCGGGGAGCGGGCCAGCACGCCCAGCGCGTCACCGAGCCCGCCGAAGTAGCCGGCCACCAGGATCTTCGGCCGCCGCCGCAGCGAGCCGAGTGCCTGGTAGGTCCTGGCCAGCGCCTCCAGCTCGTCCGGGGTGCGGTCCGCGGCGTACGCGGGCTCGTCCAGCTGGACCCACTGCACACCTTCGTCGTGCAGGGTGCCGAGCAGCTCGGCGTACGCCGGTACCAGCCCGTCCAGCAGGTCCAGCGGACGGAAACCCTCCGGCGCGCCGTCGCCGGCCTTGGACAGCAGCAGGAAGGTGGCGGGCCCGACCAGTACCGGCCTGGTCTCCAGGCCGGCGGCCCTCGTTTCGCGGTACTCGTCCAGCGGCTTGCCGCCGTCGGCCGAGAACTCGGTCCACGGGGTCAGCTCCGGCACCAGGTAGTGGTAGTTGGTGTCGAACCACTTCGTCATTTCCAGCGCGGGCGCGTCCTGTACCCCGCGGGCGGCGGCGAAGTAGGTGTCGGTGGGGGAGAGGCCGAGCGAGGTGAACCGCTGGGGCAGCGCGCCGAACAGCTCGGCCGTGTCCAGCATCTGGTCGTAGAACGAGAAGGTGTTCGACGGGATGGTGTCCAGCCCCGCCGCGGCCAGCTCACGCCAGGTGTCCACGCGCAGCTCGCGGCCGACGCGGTGCAGCTCGGCCTGGTCGATCCGGCCTGCCCAGTAGGACTCGACCGCGCGCTTCAGTTCGCGGTCCGGCCCGATCCTCGGGTAACCCAGCACAGTTGCGCCCAGGTTGGGGTTATCGGTCACAGCTCTCTCCTCGCGAGCTCGTTCTCGGAGTCCGAGCTCGGCAGGAGACACGAACGAGCGCACGGCACGGCGGCCGCCGCTCGGTTCGGTCGTGCCCACCCGCGAGGCCCGGACTCACGCGCACCGGTGGTACGCGTGCCACGGGCAGGTCTTCGGACTCGTGGGCGGGGGGCTCCCAGCCTTGCCTACTGGCCGTCGCTTCCCGGGCTCGCGCCCAGTGCTTTACCGCTGCTCGCGGTGACGGCGGTCGTTCCCACATACCGCTGCGGGGCAGTCCCGGATTCGCACCGGGTTCCCTGTTGCCTCTACCCGCCGGTCACGCCGCCGGGCAGAACCTGTGGCTTTTTCGACACTAGCAAATTCGGCCGCCGGAGCGCTTGGATCGACCATGATCTGACCAACCGCCCGAGCACGGGCGCGATCCGCATCGGAGAGTGACGCATGTTGATCAACCGATCCTCGATCAGACCGGGCCGGCGTCGCCTGGCCACCCTGGCGGTCGCCGCCGGGACAGCCACTGCCGTGATCCTGACGGCGGTGCCGGCGGCGGCGTCGGGTACTGACGGTTCGGCGATCGCCTGGGGGTACAACGCCTACGGCGCGACCACGGTGCCGGAGGCGGCGTCCACCGGGGTGCGCGCCATCTCCGGGGGCAGCTTCCACAGCCTGGCACTGAAGACCGACGGTTCGGTGCTCGCCTGGGGCGACGACTTCTACGGGCAGGGCTCGGTGCCGACCGCAGTGGCCACCGGGGTCACGGCCATCGCCGCCGGCGGGAGCCACAACCTGGTGTTGAAGGCGGACGGCTCGGTGATGGGCTGGGGCTGGAACAGCGACCGGCAGGCCACCGTGCCGCCGGCCGCGGCCAGCGGGGTCACGGCCATTGCGGCGGGCGGCCAGCACAGCCTGGCGCTGAAGGAGGACGGCTCGGTGCTCGCCTGGGGCAGCAATCTCTTCGGGCAGGCAACCGTGCCGCCGGAAGCCGCGAGCGGGGTCACGGCCATCGCTGCGGGCGGGCTGCACAGCCTGGCGCTGAAGGAGGACGGGTCCGTTGTCGCCTGGGGCGACGACGATGACGGGCAGGCCACCGTGCCGGCCGAAGCCACCGGCATCACCGCCATCGGCGCGGGCAGCCTGCACAGCCTCGCGGTGAAGGCGGACGGGTCCGTGCTCGCCTGGGGCTGGAACGGGTACGGGCAGACCGATGTGCCGTCCTCTGCCACCGACGTCCGGGCGGTTTCCGGCGGCCAGTGGCACAGCGTGGCGTTGAAGAACGACGGTTCGGTGGTCGCCTGGGGCGACAGCACCTACGGCCAGACCGCGATGCCGGTTTCGGCCGCCGCCGGGGTCAGCGCCGTCGCGGCGGGCAGCTTCCACAGCCTGGCGCTGCGCACCAGCTAGTGCAAACGGGCCCACCGGGGCGAATCGCCCCGGTGGGCCCGTGCACTTCGCGGCCGGTCAGTCCCAGTCGAGGGCGCCGCCGGACTGGTACTCGATGACCCTGGTCTCGAAGAAGTTCTTCTCCTTCTTCAGGTCCATCGCCTCCGACATCCACGGGAACGGGTTCTCGTCCTGGCCGTAGATCGGCGCCAGGCCGATCTGCTGGGCGCGGCGGTCGGTGATGAAGTGCATGTACTGCTCGGTGAGCTGGGCCGAAAGGCCGAGCATGCCGCGCGGCATGGTGTCGCGGGCGTAGGCGACCTCGAGCTCGCAGGCCTCGGTCAGCATGCCCCGCACCTCGGCCTGGAACTCCTCGCTCCACAGGTGCGGGTTCTCGATCTTGATCTGGTTGATGCAGTCGATGCCGAAGTTCAGGTGGATCGACTCGTCGCGCAGGATGTACTGGTACTGCTCGGCGATGCCGACCATCTTGTTGCGCCGGCCCAGCGACAGGATCTGCGCGAAACCGGTGTAGAACCACATGCCCTCGAAGATCACGTAGAAGGCGACGAGGTCCCGCAGGAAGGCCTGGTCGGCCTCCGGGGTGCCGGTCTCGAAGTCCGGGTTCTCCAGGTTCTGGGTGTACTTCAGCGCCCAGGCGTCCTTGTCCGCGATGGAGGGCACCTCGCGGTACATGTTGAACAGCTCGCCCTCGACCAGGCCGAGGCTTTCGCAGATGTACTGAAAGGTGTGCGTGTGCACGGCCTCCTCGAACGCCTGGCGGAGCAGGTACTGGCGGCACTCCGGGTTGGTGATCTGGCGGTAGACCGCGAGCACGATGTTGTTCGCGACCAGCGACTCCGCGGTGGCGAAGAAGCCGAGGTTGCGCTTGAGCATCTGCCGCTCGTCCTCGGTCAGCCCGTCCGTCGACTTCCACAGCGCGATGTCCGCCTGCATGGCGACCTCGGTCGGCATCCAGTGGTTGTTGCAGCCGGCAAGGTACTTCTCCCAGGCCCAGGTGTACTTCAGCGGCAGCAGCTGGTTCACGTCGGCGCGGGCGTTGATCATCCGCTTGTCGTCGACGCTGATCCGCTCGGCACCGCGCTCGATCTCGCCGAGCCCGGTGGCGTCCGCGATTTCGGTGTTCGTCATGTAAAACTCCAGGTCAAAGGTCGTGAGTGGAAAACGTTGCCCCAGCAACGTTTTCCACTCACGAGCGTCGGGGTTACTGGCAGGCTTCGCAGTCGGGGTCGTCGATGCGGCAGGCGGCACCGTCGGTGGTGGCGAAGTCGATGTCTTCGACCTTCGGCATCTCCTTCGGCTCCTCCTTCACCTGGGGCTCGGGCGGGGCGACCGGGACGGCGGCCGCGGGTGAAGGCGCGGGGGCCGGGGTGGCCGAGACCGCATTGAGCTTGCCGTCGGTGCCGCGCAGGGTGCTCTTCTCCACGTGCGTCGCGGACCGCGCCCGCAGGTAGTACGTGGTCTTGAGGCCCTTGTGCCAGGCGTAGCGGTACAGCTCGTCGAGCTTGCGCCCGCTCGGCGCGTCGATGTAGAGGTTCAGCGACTGGGCCTGGTCGATCCACTTCTGCCGGCGCGACGCGGCGTCCACCAGCCAGCGGCTCTCCACCTCGAAGGCGGTGGCGTAGAGCGCCTTCAGGTCGTCCGGCACCCGGTCGATCTGGCCGAGGCTGCCGTCGAAGTACTTCAGGTCCGAGACCATCACCTCGTCCCACAGGCCCCGCTCCTTCAGGCTGCGGACCAGGTGCGGGTTCACCACGGTGAAGTCGCCGGACATGTTGGACTTGACGAACAGATTCTGGAACAGCGGCTCGATCGACTGGCCGACCCCGCAGATGTTGGAGATGGTCGCGGTCGGCGCGATCGCCATCACGTTCGAGTTCCGCATGCCCACCGTCTGCACCCGGCCGCGCAGGGACGCCCAGTCCAGGGTGTAGGAGGTGTCCACGTCCAGCGCGTCGCCGCGGCGGGCGTCGATCAGCAGCTTCATCGAGTCGATCGGCAGGATGCCCCGGCTCCACAGCGAGCCCTCGAAGGACGCGTACTGGCCGCGCTCCTCGGCGAGGTCGGTGGACGCGGTGATCGCGTAGTAGCTGAGGTACTCCATGCTGCGGTCGGCGAACTCGACCGCGGCGTCGGTGGACAGCGGCAGGCCCAGCTCGAACAGCGCGTCCTGGAAGCCCATCAGGCCGAGGCCGATCGGGCGGTGCTTCAGGTTGGACCGGCGCGCCTCGGGGATCGTGTAGAAGTTGATGTCGATCACGTTGTCCAGCATCCGGACCGCGGTCTTCACGGTGCGCTCCAGCCGCTCGGCGTCCAGGCCCTGGCGCGTGACGTGCTTGAGCAGGTTCACCGAGCCGAGGTTGCAGACCGCGACCTCTTCGGCGTTGGTGTTCAGGGTGATCTCGGTGCACAGGTTGGACGAGTGCACCACGCCGACGTGCTGCTGCGGTGAGCGCAGGTTGCACGGGTCCTTGAAGGTGATCCACGGGTGCCCGGTCTCGAACAGCATGGTCAGCATCCGGCGCCACAGGTCCACCGCGCGGACCTTGCGGGACACCTTCAGCTCGCCGCGCTCGGCGGCCGCCTCGTACTCGCGGTAGCGCTCGGCGAACGCGTTGCCGTAGAGGTCGTGCAGGTCCGGGGTTTCGTTGGGGGAGAACAGGGTCCAGGAGGCGTCCGCCTCGACCCGGCGGAGGAACTCGTCGGGCACCCAGTTGGCGGTGTTCATGTCGTGCGTGCGGCGCCGGTCGTCACCGGTGTTCTTGCGCAGGTCGAGGAACTCCTCGACGTCGATGTGCCAGGTCTCCAGGTACGCGCAGGCGGCGCCCTTGCGCTTGCCGCCCTGGTTCACCGCGACCGCGGTGTCGTTGGCGATCTTCAGGAACGGCACCACGCCCTGGGACTGCCCGTTGGTGCCCTTGATGTGCGCGCCGAGCCCGCGGACCGGGGTCCAGTCGTTGCCGAGGCCGCCGGAGTACTTCGCCAGCAGCGCGTTGTTCTTGTAGGACTGGAAGATCGAGTCCAGGTCGTCGTCCACCGTGGTGAGGAAGCAGGAGGACAGCTGCGGGCGGGTGGTGCCCGAGTTGAACAGGGTCGGGGTGGACGCCATGAAGTGGAACGACGACAGCAGCTCGTAGAATTCGATCGCGCGGCCCTCGCGGTCGTCCTCGCGGATCGCCAGGCCCATCGCGACCCGCATGAAGAACGCCTGCGGCAGCTCGAACCGGACCCCGTCGTGGTGCTGGAAGTACCGGTCGTACAGGGTCTGCAGGCCGAGGAAGGCGAAGTCGAGGTCGCGCTCCGGCCGGATCGCCGCGGTGATCCGCGCCAGATCGAACCCGGCCAGCTCGGGGTTGACCAGCTCCAGCTCGATCGCGCGGCGCAGGTAGTCGCGGAAGTAGCCGGGGTAGGCCTTGGCCATCTCGTCCTGGCTGGCCAGCCGCGGCGCGCCGGCCAGGTAGCCGAGCGCTTCGCCGCGCAGCTTGTCCAGCAGTAGCCGGGCACTGACGTAGGAGTAGTTCGGCTCCTGCTCGACCAGGGTGCGGGCGGCCATGATCTGGGCCAGCGCCAGCTCGTCGGCGCTGATCCCGTCGTAGAGGTTGCGCCTGGTCTCGGTGAGCACCGGCTCGGCGGAGACATCGTCCAGCCCGGCGACGGCCTCGCCGACCACGTGCGCGACGCGCGCCCAGTCCAGCGGGCGCAGCGTGCCGTCCGCGGTCCGCACGTTGATCGAGTGCTCGGCCTTGGCCGGCTGCGCCGCGTCGCGCGCCTTGGCCCGCTCGTCGCGGTAGAGCACGTAGGCACGCGCGACCTTGTGGTGCTCGCCCCGCATCAGCGCGAGCTCGACCAGGTCCTGGATCTGCTCGATGTGCAGCGCGGTCTCCGGGCCGGCGTGGCGCAGCAGCGACGACTCGACCTGCTCGGTCAGCTCGCCGACCAGGTGGTGGATCCGCGAGGAGGCGGCCGCGTCGTCACCCTCCACGGCCAGGAAAGCCTTGGTCAGCGCGACCGAGATCTTGCCGGCGTCGAAGGGTGAGACGTTCCCGTCGCGCTTGATCACCCGTACCGAGCTGGTACCGGACGGATCGGCTGCGGACGGTGGACGCTGGCTGGTCTCCACGGACATGCGTGACTCCAAAAGGGCGCGTTCGATCGGCACGCAGGCTTGCACCGGCGTGCTTGGGCTGCACAGGTTTGCCGATGCCGGAGCGGACCCTCGTGCGGCCGCGCGGCGACCCGGGAGGGTCTGCCACGTCGACTCCCACGCACCACCGAACGAGGTGCCCGATTCCGGCTTCGCGTGCCGGAGCGGTTCCCCACCGCCGGCGCGCTGTCGGTTCCCAGAGACTACATCTTGGGGTGGGCGCGTGCACGTGCCCCAACAGGTGGCGTGTCGTGTCTTCCCGGGGTGCTAGCGTGCACGGTCCCCCTGGCGGGTTATGGGTCGCTTCTTCTTCGCCTGCTCAGGCGCGATGCCGGCCCGGCCCGGCCGCCGGGGCGCCCGCCGATCAGGTGATCAACACGACGCCGTGGCGTCCCAAGGGTCGGGAGTCGGGGCCTGGCGAACCCCGGATTTCGGATTCGGAAAAGAAAATCGTTATCCGTTCGGGTATAAAATGATCTTATGGGACGTTGGTATATTACTCGAATGGTTATTTCTTTGCCTGGCGCTTTACACTTCGGTTACCCGGCGCCGGAATAGCCCGTCCCTGCAACGGCGCCGGGTACCCTTCCCTGCTGCGCAAGGAGACTCCTATGTCGCCAGGCAAATATCCCCGAATGGCCCTTGGTGCACTGGCAGCCACGTTAACACTGGTCAGCACCGGCATGCCGGCCGCTTCGGCCGAGGAACAACCGTCCACCTTCGCCAGGACCGTCTATTACAGCGCGAGTGGTTACAGCGCCGAAGCCGATCAGTCGGCGCAGATCTGGAACAGTGCGGCGCCGAACGTACGAATGGTGCGCGGCGGAAACGCCACCATTCGGATCAGCGCCACCACGGGCGGCGGATCGCGCGCTTATCCGTGCGGTCTCGGCTGCGCGACCATTTATATCGACCGGAACGACGTCGCCGCCGGGCATTACGCGCTGCGCATCGTCGCGCACGAGATCGGGCACGGCCTCGGCCTGCCGGACAACTACAACGGGGTGTGCTCCTACCTGATGTCGGGTGGCAGCGCGGGCACGTCGTGCCGCAACCCGAACCCCAACGCGGCCGAGGCGAACCGGGTGAACCAGCTGTTCGCCGGCGGGGCCACCTCCACCGAGGCCAGTGGGGTCACCGAGACGGACGTGTACGCGAAGGGCTGAGCGCGTGCAGCCTGGCCGGCTCAGCCGCCGAAGCGGAGCGTGAAGTCCCGGAGGCAGACGCTCAGCAGCGGGGTTCGGCCGGTCAGGTAGCCCAGCGGGCCGTCCGGGTTGATGTTCCAGTTCGCGACGGCGAAATGCGGTCTGGCCCTGGCCCGGACCGGGCTGTACTTGAGGGCGCCGTGCAGCGTCTGCGCGATCCGGAAGCCGGTCGGCGGCGCCACCGGCGCTCCGGCGCGGCGGGTGAAGGCGGCGGTGGCGATCCACTCGGTGTCGGTACCGGCCGCCGCGGTGAACGTCCGGCCGTGCCGGAAGTCCAGTGCCGCCAGGTCTTTCGGGATGCCCCACAGCGCGCGGCCGCCGGCCATCGAGGTCGCGCTGTCCACCCAGATCTCGGTGATCGAGCCGGTCGGCCGCCACCCGCCGCGTACGGCGACGGTGGCCAGCAGTTCGTGGTAGGAGAGCTGGCCGGGCGGCTGGTAGTCGATCCACGCGGTCACCACGAACGCGGAACCGGCGACGCGCACCGGACGCAGCCCGGCCGGCAGCGCGGGCAGCTCCGCCGGCGGCACTCGCCAGACCGACAGATATGCCTGCCCCGCCAGGTGCCACGGCTCGGCCGGGTACTCGGTCATCCGTCCAGCCATGGCAGGTAGTCCGGCAGGTCGTCGGGCGCCTTCATGCTGAACTCCGGCGGCCGCTTCTGCAGGAAGGACAGCACGCCTTCGACCGCGTCCCGGTTTTCGGTCAGCCCGCCGATCAGCCGCGAGTCCAGCTCGTGCACCGGGAACGGCGACGGGGCGCTGGACATCCGGTAGAGCAGCTGCCTGGTGACCGCCACCGAGACCGGAGCCGTGTTGGCGATGATCTCGCGGGCCAGCTCGTAGGCCTTGTCCAGCAGCTCTTCCGGCTGGTGCACCCGGTGCACCAGCCCGGCCGCGAGTGCTTCCTCCGCGCCGAAGACCCGGCCGCTGATCATCCAGTCCATCGCGGTGCCCAGCCCGACCAGCTTTGGCAGGAACCAGGCGGACGCGCCCTCCGGGTAGATGCCGCGGCGGACGAAGACGAAGCCGAATTTGGCGTCGCTGGCGGCGAGCCGGAAGTCCGCGGAAAGCGTGATGGTGATGCCGCCACCGACGGCCGCTCCGCGCATCGCGGCGATCACCGGCTTGTTCATCGTGAAGATCCGCTTCGAGCACCGGCCCGCGGGCTCCTGCCACTCCGGGCCGGGTCCTTCGGTCGGGTCGAAGTCGAACCCGCCAGCGGAAAGGTCGGCGCCGACGGAGAAGTCCGTGCCGTTGGCGGTCAGCACCACGACCCGGACGTCGGTGTCCTTGTCCGCGCGGTCCATCGCGTCGCCGAGTTCGTCGGACATCCGCACGGTGTAACCGTTCCGCGCCTCCGGGCGGTTCAGGGTGACCGTCGCGATGCGGTCGGATACCTCGTAGGTGATTTCGGCGTAGTCCGGCACGCGGCCTCCCTTGGTCGACGCTCTTGCCGACCGTATTGCACGCGGGACCTACTGGCAATGCGTCAATAAGGGCTCACATCGGTGGTACGAGGGTGAAGTACCGGTCGAGCACGCTTCGGTCTCCGCGAACCTCGAGCCGGTCCGCGGGAACCCGGTGCCACAGGTAGAGCAGCAGATCCGACACCGGTCCGGCCAGCTCGACATCGCAGGGACCGTCCGGGTCGAGCCGGACCTCGTCGCCCTCGAAGTGCACCGTCCAGACGCCCGTGCCGTCGGTCTGCCGGAACCGGAACCGCTCGCCCGACCCCGGCGGGGCGTGGCCGCAGATCCGTCGCCACGGCGCCATCACCTCGAAGTTCTGGTCGACGGCGTCCGCCGCGAGCGCGGTGTCGATCGGCTGAGCCCGGCCGAACGCGTCCTCCGCGTCCCAGCGGTGCGTAGCCGCTTCGATGGTTTGCATCCGCAGCCAGAACCCGATGCTCTGCTCGGCCGACCAGGTCCACACCCGGTCGTCGAGCGCGCGGGTGGCGAACAGCGACGCCAGTGTGGCGGCGCCCTCGGCGTACCAGTCGACCAGGTTCGCCGGCATCGGGCCGCGGTTCGGCTCGGTCTCCGGCATCGGCCAGCCCTCGGTGTCCGGCGGCAGTTCCCACATGGTCACGTCCGTGATGTCCGGTGGCTCGGTGAGGTTCCGCCGGAGGACACGGGTGACGTACCTGTGCACCCGGCCGAGGTGGGCCGCCAGGTCGGGCACCGACCAGCCGGGGCAGGACGTCACCAGCCGTGCTTCGCCGGGGCCGTCCGGCAGGCGGACGGCGGCTTCGAAGTCCGTGACCTCGCGCCGGAAATGAGGAAGGAAGTCCATGGAGTTACCTTGCCAGTCCTGGCAGACCGCGGATAAAAACAATCATGCATGCTTGATTTTTGCCGGAGGCGGTGCCAGTCTCGGGACACGGCAAGAGGAGGCGAACAGGTTGGCTGATCTCGGCCCGATCCTGCGTGATCTCGCGGACGAGTCACAGGAAATCGAGGATGTGGTGGCGGCGCTGCCGGAGGCGGGCTGGGCCACCCCGACGCCCGCGGCGGGCTGGACGATCGCGCACCAGGTGGCGCATTTGGCGTGGACCGACGCCAAGTCGCTGGTCGCGGCCCGCACCCCGGACGAGTTCCCGGCACAGGTCGAGGAGGCGTTGCGGGCCGGCGCGGACTTCGTCGACCTCGGTGCCGCGGAGGGCGCGGCGAAACCGCCCGCGGAACTGCTCGGCGAGTGGCGTCGTGGCCGGGCGGAGCTGGCGGCCGCGCTGGCCGCGGTGCCGGACGGGCAGAAGCTGCCGTGGTACGGCCCGCCGATGAGCGCGGCTTCGATGGCCACCGCCAGGATGATGGAGACCTGGGCGCACGGCCAGGACATCTTCGACGCGCTGGGCCTGACGCGCGTGCCGGGAGCGCGGCTCTGGCACATCACCAGGTTCGGCGTGCGGACCAGGGACTTCGCCTTCAAGCTGCATTCGCTCGCGCCACCGGCCGAAGAGTTTCGGGTGGAGCTGACCGCGCCGGACGGGGACGGTTGGGCGTGGGGGCCGCCGGAGGCCGAGCAGCGGGTCGCCGGCAGCGCGGTGGACTTCTGCCTGGTGGTCACCCAGCGGCGTCATCCGGACGATACCGACCTGGTCGCCACCGGCGAGCAGGCGGCGGAATGGCTCGGCATCGCGCAGGCGTTCGCCGGCCCGCCTGGCAACGGCAGGAAGGCGGGCCAGTTCCGATGAAACCGATCCGGATCGGGAACGCCTCCGGCTTCTACGGTGACCGGTTCTCCGCGGTGGAGGAGATGCTCACCGGCGGCCCGCTGGACGTGCTGACCGGCGACTACCTCGCCGAGCTGACCATGCTCATCCTCGGCCGCGACCGGCTGAAGGACCCGAATCGCGGGTATGCCAAGACCTTTCTCCGGCAGCTGAAGCAGAATCTCCTGCTGGCAAGGGAAAAGGACGTCAAGATCGTGGCCAACGCGGGCGGGCTGAACCCGGCCGGGCTGGCCGGGGCGCTGCGCGAGCTGGCCGCCGAACTCGGTGCCGACGTGCGGATCGCGCATGTCGAAGGGGATGACCTGCTCGCCAGGGCCGAGGAACTGGGCCTCGGCAAGCCACTGACCGCGAACGCCTACCTCGGCGCCTGGGGCATCGTGGACTGCCTGAAGGCGGGCGCCGACGTGGTGGTCACCGGCCGGGTCACCGACGCCTCGCTGATCGTCGGGCCCGCCGCGGCGCACTTCGGCTGGCGGCGCGACGACTACGACGCGCTGGCCGGCGCGGTGGCGGCCGGGCACGTGATCGAGTGCGGGGCGCAGGCCACCGGCGGCAACTACGCCTTCTTCACCGAGCACGAGCTGGGCGTGCCCGGCTTCCCGATCGCCGAGATCGAAGCCGACGGTTCGAGCGTGATCACCAAGCACGACGGCACCGGCGGGGTGGTCAACGCCGGCACCGTCACCGCGCAGCTGCTCTACGAGATCACCGGCGCGCGGTACGCGGGCCCGGACGTGACCACCCGTTTCGACACCGTGACGCTCGCCGAGCAGGGCCGGGACCGGGTGCGGATCAGCGGGGCGAAGGGGGAGCCGCCGCCACCGACGCTGAAGGTCTGCCTGAACACCGTCGGCGGGTTTCGCAACGAGACCACCTTCGTGCTGACCGGGCTGGACATCGAGGAGAAGGCCGCGCTGGTGCGCGGTCAGCTCGAAGCCGCGCTCGAACCCAAGCCGCCGGCGGAGGTGCGCTGGACGCTGGCCAGGACCGACCACGAGGACGCGGACACCGAGCAGCGGGCCAGTGCGCTGCTGCACTGCGCGGTCAAGGACGCGGACGCCGACGTGGCGGGCCGGGCGTTCAGCGGCGCGGCCATCGAGCTGGCGCTGGCCAGCTACCCGGGCTTCCACGTCACCGCGCCACCATCGGCCGCGTCCCCGTACGGGGTCTACACGGCGTCCTTTGTGGACGCGAACGAGGTGCCGCACGTCGCGGTACGGCCGGACGGAGCCAGGGTCGACGTAGCGGCCGCGATGGAGACCCTTGAACTGTCCGATGTGGAGGACCCGGAGCTGCCGGAGCCGCCGCCGGCGGGGCGGACCCGGCGGGTACCGCTCGGCACCGCGTTCGGCGCGCGCAGCGGCGACAAGGGCGGCAGCGCCAACGTCGGCGTCTGGGCGCGCTCGGATCCCGGCTGGCGTTGGCTGGCGCACGAGCTGACCGTGGCGGAGTTCCGGCGGCTGCTGCCGGAGACCGCCGGCCTGCCGGTGCGCCGCTACCTGCTGCCCAACCTGCGCGCGCTGAACTTCGTGGTGGACGGCCTGCTCGGGCAGGGCGTCGCTTCGCAGGCACGGTTCGACCCACAGGCCAAGGCGCTCGGCGAGTGGCTGCGCGGCCGATACGCAGACCTTCCGGAGGAACTTACGTGACCGACCCCTTCGCCAGCCCGGAAAGGGTGGCCCTGCGCAAGACGGTGCGCAGGTTCGTGGAGACCGAGGTGCTGCCGAACCTGGCCGAGTGGGAGCGGGCCGGTGAGCTGCCCCGCGACCTGCATCGCAAGGCCGGGGAGATCGGCCTGCTCGGGGTGGCCTTCCCGGAGTCCGTCGGTGGTGGCGGCGGCGACTACCTCGACGCGCTCACGGTGACCGAGGAGATCCACTACGCCGGCGGTTCCGGCGGGCTGATCGCCTCGCTGTTCACCTGCGGGATCGCCGTGCCGCACATCGCGATGGCCGGTGATGAGCGGCAGATCGAAAGCTGGGTGCGTCCCACGCTGGCCGGGGAGAAGATCGGCTCGCTCGCGGTGACCGAACCGGACGGCGGCTCCGACGTCGCGTCGGTCCGGACCACCGCCCGCCGTGACGGCGACCATTACGTGCTCAACGGCGCGAAGACCTTCATCACCTCCGGTGTCCGCGCGGACTTCGTGACCACCGTGGTGCGCACCGGCGAGCCCGGCGCGCACGGGCTGTCGCTGATCGTGGTGGAGCGCGACACCCCCGGCTTCACCGTGACCCGCCGGCTGGAGAAGATGGGCTGGCACTGCTCGGACACCGCCGAGCTGTCCTATGTGGATGCACGGGTGCCGGCGGCCAACCTGATCGGGGCGGAGAACAGCGGGTTCGCCCAGGTCGCCACCCATTTCGTCACCGAGCGGCTCTCGCTCGCGGTGCAGGGCTACGCCACCGCGCAGCGCGCGCTCGACCTCACCCTGGACTGGTGCCGGCTGCGGGAGACCTTTGACCGCCCGCTGATCTCGCGCCAGCTCGTGCAGCACAAGCTGGTGGAGATGGCGCGGCGGATCGACGTCGCGCGGACCTACACCCGCCAGGTCGCGCTGCGGCACGTCGCTGGGGAGGAGGTCATCGCCGAAGCCTGCTTCGCGAAGAACACCGGCGTGGAGACCGGTGAATGGGTGGTCAACGAGGCGGTGCAGTTGCACGGCGGGCTCGGCTACATGCGGGAGTCCGAAGTGGAGCGGCATTACCGCGACGTCCGCATCCTCGGCATCGGCGGTGGCGCCAACGAGATCCTCGCCGGACTGGCCGCGAAACGATTGGGTTACACGGCATGACGATCATCAGGTCCACAGTGGACTCAGGGGCGGGCGAGTTCGCCGCCAACCGCGACGCGATGCTGGAGAAGCTCGCCGAGCTGGAGGCCGAGCACGCCAAGGCCATCGAGGGCGGCGGCGAGAAGTACGTGGAGCGGCACCGCAAACGCGGCAAGCTGCTGGCCAGGGAGCGCATCGAGCTGCTGCTGGACGAGGACTCGCCGTTCCTGGAGCTGTCCCCGCTGGCGGCGTGGGGCACGAACTACAAGGTCGGCGCCAGCGTGGTCACCGGGATCGGCGTGGTCGAAGGCGTGGAGTGCATGGTCACCGCCAACGACCCCACGGTCAAGGGCGGCTCCAGCAACCCGTCCAGCCTGAAGAAGGGCCTGCGCGCGGCCGAGATCGCGGCGGAGAACCGGCTGCCGACCATCAACCTGGTCGAGTCCGGCGGCGCCGACCTGCCGACCCAGAAGGAGATCTTCATCCCGGGCGGGAAGACCTTCCGGAACCTCACCCGGTCCTCGGCGGCCGGGGTGCCCACGGTGGCGCTGGTGTTCGGCAACTCCACCGCCGGTGGCGCGTACCTGCCCGGCATGTCGGACTACGTGGTGATGGTGAAGGAACGCGCCAAGGTGTTCCTCGGCGGCCCGCCGCTGGTGAAGATGGCCACCGGTGAGGAGTCTGACGACGAGTCGCTCGGCGGCGCGGAGATGCACGCCAGGACCTCCGGCCTCGCCGACTACCTCGCCGCCGACGAGCAGGACGCGATCCGGCTCGGTCGGGGCATCATCCGGCGGCTCAACTGGCGCAAGCGGGGGCCGTCGCCGTCGCCAGGGTTCGAGGAGCCGAAGTACGACGCCGAAGACCTGCTCGGCATCGTGCCCTCGGACCTCAAGGTGCCGTTCGACCCGCGCGAGGTGGTGGCCAGGGTGGTGGACGGCTCGGAGTTCGACGAGTTCAAGCCGCTATACGGGACCAGCCTGGTCACCGGCTGGGCCACCGTGCACGGCTATCCGGTCGGCATCCTGGCCAACGCGCAGGGTGTGCTGTTCAGCGAGGAAGCGCAGAAGGCCACCCAGTTCATCCAGCTGGCCAACCAGACCGACACCCCGCTGCTGTTCCTGCACAACACCACCGGCTACATGGTCGGCAAGGAGTACGAGCAGGGCGGCATCATCAAGCACGGCGCGATGATGATCAACGCGGTGTCCAACTCGAAGGTGCCGCACATCTCGGTGCTGATGGGCGCGTCCTACGGCGCCGGGCATTACGGCATGTGCGGCCGGGCCTACGACCCGCGCTTCCTGTTCGCCTGGCCCAGCGCCAAGTCCGCGGTGATGGGTCCGGCCCAGCTGGCCGGGGTGCTCTCCATCGTGGCGAGGCAGGCGGCGGCGAGCCGCGGTCAGGAGTACAGCGAGGAGAACGACGCGGCCATGCGGGCGATGGTGGAGGGGCAGATCGAGGCGGAGTCGCTGCCGATGTTCCTCTCCGGAATGCTCTACGACGACGGGATCATCGACCCGAGGGATACCAGGACGGTGCTCGGGATGAGCCTGTCCGCGATCCACAATGGACCAGTGCAGGGCGCCGACGGCTTCGGCGTCTTCCGGATGTAGGGGCGCGCCAAGTGATCAGGAATCTGCTCGTCGCCAACCGCGGCGAGATCACCCGCAGGGTGTTCCGGACCTGTGCCGAGCTCGGCATCGGCCGGGTCGCCGTGTTCTCCGACGCGGATGCGGACTCACCGCACGTGGCGGAGTCCGATGCCGCGGTGCGGCTGCCGGGCAACGCGCCGTCCGAGACCTACCTCCGGACCGAGCTGCTGATCGAGGCCGCGGCCGCGACCGGCGCGGACGCCGTGCACCCCGGTTACGGCTTCCTCTCGGAGAACGCGGCCTTCGCTCGTGCGGTCACCGACGCCGGGCTGACCTGGGTCGGCCCGCCGCCGTCCGCGATCGAGACGATGGGCTCGAAGGTCGAGTCGAAACGGCTGATGGATCGCGCCGGGGTGCCGGTGCTGGCCGAGCTGGACCCGGAGCAGGTGACCGAGGCCGATCTTCCGCTGCTGGTCAAGGCTTCCGCCGGGGGCGGTGGCCGGGGCATGCGCGTCGTGCGCGAGCTGGGCGAGCTGGCCGACGCGGTGGCCGGTGCCGCCGCCGAAGCCGGGTCCGCGTTCGGCGACGCCACCGTGTTCTGCGAGCGTTATCTCCCCACCGGCCGGCATATCGAGGTGCAGGTGCTGGCCGACGGCCACGGCACGGTGTGGGCGCTTGGCGAGCGGGAGTGCTCGATCCAGCGGCGGCACCAGAAGGTGGTCGAGGAGGCGCCGTCGCCGTTCGTGGACGAGGCCATGCGGGAGGAGCTGTTCGACGCGGCCCGCAAGGCGGCCAAGGCGATCGAGTACGTCGGTGCCGGCACGGTGGAGTTCCTCGCCGCTGAGGACGGCCGGTTCTACTTCCTGGAGATGAACACCCGGCTGCAGGTGGAGCATCCGGTGACCGAGTGCGTCACCGGTCTCGACCTCGTCGCGCTCCAGCTGCGCGTAGCCGAGGGAGCCCGGCTGCCGCTGGAGCCTCCACAGTGGACAGGTCATGCGATTGAAGTCCGGCTGTACGCGGAGGATCCGGCCGCCGGGTGGCAGCCGCAGAGCGGCACCCTGCACCGCTTCGAGCTGCCCGGCGTGGATGCTGAGTTCGCCATCCCAACAGGGGCCGGCCTGCGGCTGGACTCCGGGGTGGTGGACGGTTCGGTGATCGGCGTGCACTACGACCCGATGCTGGCCAAGGTGATCGCGGTGGCGCCGGACCGGGCCGAGGCGGCGAGGCGGCTGGCCACGGCGCTGGCCGGGGCGAAGATCCACGGCGTGGTCACCAACCGGGACCTGCTGGTGAACGTGCTGCGGCACCGGGCCTTCCTCGCCGGGGAGACCGATACCGCGTTCTTCGACCGGCACGGCCTGGACGAGCTGTCACGCCCGCTGGCGAGCGAGGAGTCGGTGCGGCGGTCCGCGCTGGCCGCGGCGCTGGCGGCCGCGGCCGGGAACCGGGAGCGAGCAGGTGTGCTGGGCGGGCTGCCCAGTGGCTGGCGAAACCTGCCTGCGGCCCCGCAGCGCAAGCACTACACCGCTGGTGACGCCGAGTACGAGGTGACCTACCGGCTCGGCCGGTCCGGGCTGATCGCGGACGGTCACCCGGACGTCGAGCTGGTCGAGTCCGGCCCGGAGCGCGTCGTGCTGGACATCGCGGGGGTGCGGCGGCATTTCGACGTCGCCGCGTACGACGGCGTGGTGTGCGTGGACTCGGCGCTCGGCCCGGTCACCTTCACCGCGTCGCCGCGGTTCGCCGACCCCGACGCGGCGCTGGCGGCGGGTTCGCTGCTGGCGCCGATGCCGGGCACCGTGCTGCGGGTCGCGGCTTCGGTGGGCGACCGGGTGACGGCCGGTGCGCCGTTGCTGTGGCTGGAGGCGATGAAGATGGAGCACCGGATCTCCGCGCCGGCGGACGGGGTGCTCACCGAGCTGCCGGTGGCCGTCGGGCAGCAGGTGGAGCTCGGCGCGGTGCTCGCGGTGGTCCAGGACGAAGGAGAGCAGCAGTCATGACGATGAACTTCACCGAGTCGGAAGAGCGCATCGCGCTGCGGAAGGCGGCCGGCGACCTCGGTCGGAGCTACGGGCATCAGTACTACCTGGAGCGGGCCCGCTCGGGCGGGCACACCACCGAGCTGTGGGACGAGGCCGGGCGGCTCGGCTATCTCGGCGTCGCGGTGCCGGAGGAGTACGGCGGTGGCGGCGCCGGCATCGGTGACCTGGCCGCGGTCTGCGAGGAGTTCTGCGCGGCCGGCACGCCGATGCTGCTGATGGTGGTCTCTCCGGCGATCTGCGCCACCGTGATCGCCAGGTTCGGCACCGACGAGCAGAAGAAGAACTGGCTGCCCCGGTTCGCCACCGGCGAGGTGCGGATGTCCTTCGCCATCACCGAACCGGACGCCGGCTCGAACTCGCACAAGATCACCACCACCGCCCGCCGGGACGCGGGCGGCTGGATCCTCAGCGGCCGCAAGGTGTTCATCTCCGGGGTGGACGAGGCCGACGCGGTGCTGGTCGTGGGCCGCACTGAGGACGCTAAGACGGGCAACCTCAAGCCGGCCCTGTTCATCGTGCCCACCGACACCCCCGGCTTCGAGTACAAGAAGATCGAGATGGACCTGGTCTCCGCGGACAGCCAGTTCGGGCTGTTCCTGGACGACGTGAAGCTGCCCGCCGAGGCGCTGGTGGGTTCGGAGGACGCGGCGATCGCGCAGCTGTTCGCCGGGCTCAACCCGGAACGCATCATGGGCGCCTCCTTCTCGCTCGGGGTGGCCAGGTACGCGCTGGACAAGGGCGTGGCCTACGCCAAGGACCGCAGCGTGTGGAAGGGCGCGGCGATCGGCTCGCACCAAGGCCTGGCGCACCCGCTGGCGCAGGTGAAGATCGAGACCGAGCTGGCGAAGCTGATGACCCAGAAGGCCGCCGCGCTGTACGACTCCGGGGACGACTTCGGTGCGGGCGAGGCGGCGAACATGGCCAAGTACGCCGCCGCCGAAGCGGCCATCCACGCGGTGGACCAGTCGGTGCAGGTGCACGGCGGCAACGGTCTTGCGTCCGAATACGGCCTCGGCACCCTGCTGGCCGCGGTCCGGGTCGGCCGGATCGCGCCGGTGAGCCGGGAGATGGTGTTGAACTTCGTCGCCCAGCACAGCCTCGGGCTGCCCAAGTCGTACTAGGAGGGGAAAGCATGAGCACTTTGGCGGGGAAGACGCTGATCATGTCCGGTGGCAGCCGGGGGATCGGTGAGGCGATCGCGATCCGGGCCGCGAAGGACGGTGCCAACGTCGCGATGATCGCCAAGACCACCGAACCGCATCCCGCGCTGCCGGGCACCATCTACACCGCAGCCAAGGCGGTGGAGCAGGCCGGCGGCCAGGCGCTGCCGCTGGTCGGCGACATTCGCGACGACGAGGCCGTGGCCGCGGCGGTGGCCAAGGCCGCCGAGCAGTTCGGCGGGATCGACATCGTGCTGAACAACGCCAGTGCGATCGATCTGACGCCGACCGAGTCGGTGAGCATGAAGCGCTACGACCTGATGCAGGACATCAACGCGCGCGGTTCGTTCCTGCTGTCGAAGCTGGCCATCCCGCACCTGCGCCAGGCGGCCAACGCGCACATCCTCACCCTGTCGCCGCCGATCAGCCTCGACGAGAAGTGGTTCACCGCCGGGCACCTCGCGTACAGCATCGCGAAGTACTCGATGAGCCTGGTGACCGTCGGGCTGGCCGCCGAGCTGAAGAAGGACGGGATCGCGGCGAACTCGCTGTGGCCGCGCACCACCATCGACACCGCGGCGATCCGCAACGTGGTCGGCGCGGCGCTGGCGGACCGCTCGCGGACACCGGAGATCATGGCCGACGCGGCGCACGCGATCCTGGTCCGGCCGAGCGCGGAGTCCACCGGGAACTTCTACATCGACGACGAGGTGCTGGCCGAAGAGGGCGTCACCGATTTCGCGAAATACCGGCTGTGCGAGCGCGAGGAGGATTTGCAGCTGGACTTCTGGGTGGAGCCGTCCTGACCAGCGGTACCGGGCGCGAGCCCCAGCAGGAGCGCAGCCGGACCACCCGGCGGCGGCTGGTCGACGCGGCCGTGGAGTGCATCGCCGAGCTGGGCTGGAACGGCAGCACGGTGGCGGTGATCGCGGAACGGGCCGGGGTCTCCCGCGGTGCCGCCCAGCACCACTTCCGAACCAGGGAGGACCTGGTGATCGCGGCGGTGGAGCACGTGGGGGAGGAGCGGATCGTCGAGCTGCGCCGCAAGGCCGGCGACCTGCCAGCGGGCAGCTCGCGGATCGAGCCCGTGGTGGAGATGCTGCTGAACCTCTACGCCGGTCCGATGTTCCGTGCGGCGCTGCACCTGTGGGTGGCCGCGTCCACCGACGACGCGCTGCGCGCCACCCTGGCCCCGCTGGAGGCCAGGGTGGGCCGGGAGGCACACAGGGTGGCGCTCGAGTTACTGGGGGTCGACGAGTCGCATCCGGGTGTCCGCGAACTGGTTCAGGCCACTCTCGATCTCGCCCGCGGGCTCGGCCTTGCCAACCTGCTGACCGACGATGCCAAGCGCCGCAAGCAAATAGTCCGTCAGTGGGCGCGGGTGCTGAAGCCGGTACTGCCCGTCGCGGTACCGGCCGGAACCGGACCTGAAGAACTAACGTCCTAAAACTCGATAACGCGACGAGGCCGCGCGACGATAGCAGAGTGTAGTTGTGAAAGATTATTCGAGGGGGATGACCGACAATGTCCGCTGGGGTGGAGCTGTCGCATCGGGCGATGGCGATGTTGAGGGCGGTGGCCGCGAGGCGCGCCGTGATGTCCTGTAGCTGCGAGCCGGACCTGTTCATCGACGGGTTCGCCTGCTGCGACCAGATGACCGCGCACGCGCTCGCGCGCAGTGGCTACATCCGGCCGGCCGAGCTGGCCACGGTCGGTGGCCGGGTGGCCGCCGAGCTGACCGAGGCCGGTCAGGCCGCGCTGAAGATCACCGCCGTCGCCTGAGCCGTACTTCGTGGTGGGTTTCCGGCGCGGCGAATCGTAGCAACCGCGCCCCCTCCGCGGTCAGCGCTGCGGTGTCCTTTTTGGACAGTTCGGCGAACGGTTCGACGCGCAGGGTGGCCGCACCCGACGAGCGTTCGATCTTCCAGATACCCCGCACCGTCCCGTTCACCAGGATGGTCGCCTTGATGATGCCGTTCACGGTGAACACCTGCTTGCGGGCTTCTTCGGAGATCACCCGGGTGCGGTCGGCGTGCGCGAGCAGCAGGTTGTCGAATTCCGGCAAGAACCGGACCGGAGCGGGCACGCCGGGGTCGGGCCGGGGTGCTTCCGGCAGGTCGAACAACTCCCGGCCGCGCTCGTCCGCGAACACGCGCAGCCGCGGCCGCAGCCGCTCGAACACCTCGCCCAGCCCGGTCAGCCCGCTCCACTGCTGCGCGTCCGCCGTACTGGCAGGGCCGAACGCGGCCAGATAGCGGAGCACCAGCTCCTCCGGCGCGGTCTGCCGTTCCAGCGGCGTGCCGAGCCAGCGCTGCGCGGTGGTGGACCTGGCCTGCCCGCTCTTGCCCCAGATCCCGCGCGGCGGCACCTGCACCAGCGCGAGCAGCCCGCGCGCGTGCCTGGCCAGCGCGTCCGCCGGGCGGTCCGGGAACCGCGCCCGGAGCGCTTCGCCGAGCTCGGTGTTGGTGAGCGGCCGTTCGGTCAGCAGCTCGGTGGCCGCCGCCAGTACCGCCGGGATATCCGCTCCGGCCATCGTGCGGCCCAGCGGGGTGGACATCAGGCCCTTGGCCACCGCGGGGCCCAGCAGCTCCCGGAACCGCACGCAGTCTTCGGCGGTGACCAGGTGCACGGTGGAGCGCATCATCGCGAGCCGGACCACTCGCCGGTCGTCCAGTGGCCCGGCCAGCTCGTCGGGCTGGAAGTCCTTCAACCGCGTCCACAGCCCGAAGTAGGGCGGGAACGGGGCCTGAGCCTGTAGCCCGGCCAACCGCTCGACGGCCAGCACGGCCGGCATTTCGTGCCGCTTCAGCAGCAGCTGCCTTGCCAGCAGCGCGCGGTTGAGCGCCCGGTCGCCGAGCACCGCAGGGGAACTGTCCATACCGGAACGATACTCAGCCGGACGGACTTTTCCCTTGCGCCGCAAAGATGTGCCGCCAGTGCTCGGCGGCCTGTGCCATATCGCGGCCGACCAGGGTGAAGAACTCGCCCATCTGCCGGAGCCTGGTGCCGGCCGGGGTGCCGGCGCCGAGCACCTCGGCGCCAAGCTTGGCGGACGCCGCCCACGTCTCGCAGATCTGGACCTCCCGCGCGCACGCCCGGTACCAGACGTCGTCGTCGATGACGTACCGTTCGCGTCGCCGCCGGGGGTCGCGTTCGCGGCGCACCAGGCCCAGCTGCCCGAGATAGCCGACGGCCTTGGAGATCGAGGCCGGGCTGACCTCCAGCCGCTGCACCAGCTCGGCCGCGGTGAGCTCGCCGGCGTCGCTGGTCATCAGGCAGGAGAGCACCCTGGCCATCATCGGCGGCAGCCCCGTCCGCGACATGGTCTCGGTGAACTGCCGCTCGAAGTCGCGCACCGCCTCGCGATCACGCCCGTACGCGTCGGGAGTGCTGGTCGCTCGCGGGGGCCGCACCGGCTTGCGCCGCCGGGCGCGGCCCTCGGTCGCGCGGTGCGCCTGATCCGCCCGGTAGGCGTGCCTGCCGCCGTTGTGGAGCACCTCGCGGCTGATGGTCGACGTCGGGCGGTCCAGCCGCCTGGCGATCTCGGCGTACTGAAGTCCTTCGGCCAGGCCCGCGGCGATCTGCCCGCGGTCCTCGTGGTTCAGGCGGCCTCCCGGCATCCGTACCCGCCCCTTTCGTTCGCTGCTCGTCGGAGCACAGTGTGCGTTCAGCGGCAGCACATTGCAACAATGGCGCCGTTTCGACCATTGCATTCGCGGGCAGATTCATTGCAACGAAGCTGCAAAATGCCGTATTAACAAGAGGAAATGTGCGCAGCGATAGTTGCTCGTGTATAAAACGCAACGTAGCCTTCGTTATTAGATAAAGGTTTGCCGAGGCTGATCACGCCCGGCCGGAAGGAACCCGAGATGACCAAGTCCCACCCCGCGGTATCACTGCCGACCACGCGTACCCCGGGCTGCCCGTTCGATCCGCCCCCGGAGCTGGCCGGGCTGCGCGCGGAAGATCCGATCGTCCGGCTGAACTACCCGGACGGGCACGTCGGCTGGTTGGTGACCGGGCACGAGCAGGCCCGCGCGGTACTGGCCGACCCGAGGTTCAGTGCGCGGGCCGAGCTGATGCACCTGCCGACCGCCGGCGCGGCGGTCACCGGAAAGCCGCAGCCGGCGCCGCCGGGGGTCTTCGTGCAGACCGACCCGCCCGAGCACACCCGTTACCGGCGCCTGCTCACCGGCCAGTTCACCGTCCGGCGGATGCGCCTGCTCACCGCGCGGATCGAGGAGATCACCGCCGAGCACCTGGACGCGATGCAGCGCCACGGCCCGTCGGTGGACCTTGTCCAGGCGTTCGCGATGCCCATTCCGGCGCTGGTGATCTGCGAACTGCTCGGCGTGCCCTACGCCGATCGGGAAAGGTTCCAGCGGTACGCGACCGTGTTGGCCGGCCAGGGTTCGCCGGAGGAGGTGTACGCCGCCTACACCGCGATCCAGGAGTTCCTGCGCGAGCTGATCGCGGCCAAGCGCGCCGAGCCCACCGACGACCTGCTTAGCGGTCTGCTGGCCAGCGACCTCACCGACGAAGAGCTGTCCAACGTCGGCTTCACGCTGCTCGGCGCCGGGCTCGACACCACCGCGAACATGCTGGCACTGGGCGCTTTCGCGCTACTTCGCCATCCCGACCAGCTCGCCTTACTGCGCGCGGACCGCGATCTGGCCGAGCAGGCCACCGAGGAGCTGCTGCGGTACCTGAGCATCATCCCGTTCACTGTCCGGATCGCGCTGGCCGACCTGGAACTGGACGGCCACCGGATCAGCGCCGGTGACGCGGTCACCGTCTCGGTCCCGGCGGCCAACCGCGACCCGGAGCGCTTCCCCGACCCCGACACCCTCGACCTGCGCCGGCCGACCGCCGGGCATGTGGCCTTCGGGCACGGCATTCACCAGTGCCTCGGCCAGCAGCTGGCCAGGGTCGAGATGCAGGTGGGCTATCCGGCGCTGTTCGAGCGCTTCCCGACGCTGCGCCTCGCCGTGCCGCCGGAAGAGGTGCCGACGCGCGAGGACCTGCTCATCTACGGGGTGCACTCGCTCCCCGTCACCTGGAACGCGACCTAGCCGACCGCCGGGACAGCGCCGCGCCCAAGTCCGTGAAGGGCACCTTGCCTGCCATCAAAGTAGGCAAGGTGCCCTTCACGGACAGTGCGGCAGGGGTGCGGCAGGGGTGGGGAGCTAGCCGGTGTAGGAGGCGACGATCTTGGTGAACTCCCAGGTGCCCTGCGGGATACCGCTGCAGTCGCTGGACGAGCCGCCGCAGTCGCGGTCGCGGTTGGTGGCCCAGAAGGTGAACCGGCCGAGGTGCTTGCCGGCCGCGTAGTCCTTGATGGCGGCGAAGTTGGCCCCGGTGACGGTCTCGCCGGTGTCGGTCTTGCCGTTCATCGAGGACAGCCCGGCGCGCCGGTACGCCTCGTCGTCGGACCAGCCGAAGGCGGCCTTGAGCCGTTGCTGCAGCCCGTCCACCGCGCTCTTGGTGGAGGCCACCATGTCACCGCCGGAGCCGAAGTTGAACGGCATCACCGACCAGACGTCCACCCCGGCGTCGAGCGCCTTGCCCTGGGTGATCAGCCGCTGGCCCCAGCTGTTCGGGCCGGACCGCGCGGTGGGCATGGTGATCACGGTCTTCACCGAGGGGTTCTTCTGCTTGACGATCTTCAGCGCGCCCAGCACCCGGTCCTGTACCGCGTTGTTCTCGAACTCCTGAGCTTCGATGTCGATGTCGATGGCCTTGAGCTGGTAGGCGTCGATCACCTTCTGGTACGCCGCGGCCAGCGCGGTCGGCGAGGAGCAGAACTGCCCGAGCTTGTTGCCGGACCAGCCGCCGAAGGAGGGGATCACCTCGCCGCCGGCGGCCCGGATGTTCTTGATCAGGGTGGCGTCGGCGCCGGTCAGCTCGCGCTGGCCGTCCCACTTGGGATTGCAGGTGCCGTCGGACAGGATGAACGCCAGGGTGAACGCCTTGACGCCGCTGGCGGACATCACGCTGGTCGCGCTGGGCACGTTGCCCCACTGGTAGAGGTAGGGCGAAGCGGTCACCGGGTCCACCGCGGCGGCCTGGGCCGGTGCGGCCACGCTCGCCGATATGGCGAGGGCGGCGCCGGCCGCGACGGTCAGCAGTTGCCGGATACTTTTCATGGGTCCTCCAGGGGTGCGGACCCGCCGTGGCAGGCCCGCTGGAAGGAGCACCTCCGACGCCAGGGCGGCGGAATCAGCGAGGAGGGTGCTGTCGGCACCGGCCACGGTGGACTAGACCAATTGTGCCTGTCAAGGAACTACCCCGTCCGGCCCAATACGATCGTGCTGCCCCACGGTGATCTCGTCGAGCTTGCCGCGCAGGTACTCCGAAGCCACGACCTCCGGATATCGCGTGCTGCCAAGGGGCGGTGCCAGCGAGTTGATGCGCGCGTCGTGGTCGGTCTCGTAGAAGAAGATCAGCGAGACCAGGTCCTCGTCCGGTGCGCTCGGGTCCGGCGGCAGCACGCGATGCCGGGTGGACCGCCAGCGGTCGCCAGTCCAACGGGCCATCAGGTCGCCGATGTTGACGGTGAACGCGGTCGGGTCGAAGGGCGCGTCCTCCCACCGGCCGTCACTGGTGCAGACCTGCAGCCCGCCGACCCCGGCCTGGCGGTCCAGCACGGTCACGGTGCCGAAGTCGGTGTGCGGGCCGATCCGGAACTGCCCTGCCTCCGGCGTGCCGACCCGGCTCATCGGCGGATACCAGTTGATGTTGAAGGTGTAGGTGGGATGGCCGGTGTGCCGGGTGAAGAACTCCGCCGGCAGGCCGAGCGCGGCGGCGAACACGGTCAGCAGTTGGTCCGACAGCGTGCGCATCCGGGACAGGTACTCGCGAGCGGTCGCGGCCAGCTCCGGCACCTCGTCCGGCCAGACGTTGGGCTGGAACCAGAACGCGTCCACCTCCGGGTCCCCGACCGCATCGTCCGCACCGACCGAATAGGACTCTTTGAGATCCGGCGGGCTTTCGGTGCCCTCGGCGTAGGCGTTGGCCTCCACTCCGGGCGGCAGCCAGCCCCGTCCGCCGACGGTCACCGCGTACGCCGCCTTCGTGGCTTCCGGTAGCGCGAAGAACCGGCGCGCCAGCGCGCGGGTCCGGTCGCGCAGCTCGTCCGGCACGCCGTGCCCGGTGACCATCAGGAAGCCGGAGTCGCGCAGCGCGGTGTCCACTGCGGACGCGACCTGGTCGCGGTCGCGGCCGGTGCCGTGGAACCAGGGGGAGAGGTCGATCAGCGGAACCGGCATGGCACTCCTTTTGGCTAGCTGTCCGCCTCGACGCCGATGTCCTCGAACCACAGTTCGGGATGCTCGGCGATGAACCTGGTCATCAGCGCGGTGCAGGTTGGGTCGTCGAGCACGGTGATCTCGACCCCGTGCTCGGCCAGCCAGTCGTGCCCGCCGTGGAAGGTGCTCGCTTCGCCGATCACCACCCGCGGGATGCCGAACTGGCGGACAAGGCCGCTGCAGTACCAGCAGGGGGACAGGGTGGTGACCATGATCGTGTCCCGGTAGTGCGGGCGGCGCCCTGCCGCCCGGAACGCCGAGGTTTCCGCGTGCATGGACGGGTCGCCGTCCTGCACTCGCCGGTTGTGCCCGCTGCCGAGCAGCTCACCGTCCACAGTGCACAGCGCGGCGCCGATCGGCACCCCGCCCGCCGCCTCGCCGAGCCGTGCCTGCTCGAGGGCGGGGGCGAGCAGCCGCCGCGGATCGATCGTGCTCATCCACCTACTCTCGCGGGGTGGCCGCGTCCTTGGCAAGCGGCTTCGTGGCACTGGCTCGCTTGGCGAGCACCGCGATCGAAGCCAGCGCGACGATCGCGAGCAGCATGATGTACCCGGAGACGGCCATCGAAGTGCCGGTCGACTCCAGCAGCAGCACCATGATGAACGGGGCCAGCCCCCCACCGACCACCGCGCTGAGCTGGTAGCCCAGCGACGCCCCGGTGTAGCGCATCTTCGGGGTGAACAACTCCGCGAACAAGGCGGCCTGCGGGCCGTACATGATGCTGAGGAACACGCTGCCCACGAACGAGCCGATCGCCAGCGCCACCAGCGATTTGGTGTCGATCAGCAGGAACATCGGCACCGCCCAGAGCAGCAGCCCGACCGCGCCAGCCGCGTAGATCCGGATCCGGCCGATCCGGTCGGACAGCGCCGCAGCGAGCGGGATGATCGCCAGCTGGGTGCAGCTGACCAGCAGCGTGGTGGCCAGCACAGGGCCGCGGGCCATGCCGAGGTGGCGCGTGGTGTAGTCCAGGGTGCCGGTGATCAGGATGTAGAAGGTGGCGGTGTTGACCGCGAACGACCCGCCGGCCAGCAGCACCGTGCCAAGGTGGCCGCGCAGGATCAGCCGGAGCGGCGACGTCGCGCGCCCGCTCTGTTCGGCCGCGAACTTGGCCTCCGCCTGGCGGAACTCCGGGGTCTCCTCGACCCGGGTGTGGATGAACCAGGCCAGCACCAGCACCAGCACCCCGATCAGGAACGGGATCCGCCAGCCCCAGGACAGGAAGTCCGCCGGCGGCGCGGCCTGCTCGGCGAGCAGGAACACCGAGTTCGCCAGCACCACCCCGATCGGCACGCCCAGCTGCACCATGCTGCCGTAGAGCCCGCGCTTGCCCGGCGGTGCGTATTCGGTGGCCATCAGCATCGCCCCGCCCCACTGGGCGCCGACCGCCATGCCCTGCACCAGCCGCAGCAGCACCAGCAGGATCGGCGCCGCGATGCCGATCGAGGCGTAGGAGGGCAGCAGCCCGATGCCGGTGGTGGCGACCCCCATGATCGCCACCGCGGCGACCAGCATCGGCTTGCGGCCGTACCGGTCGCCGAGGTGGCCGGCGACGATGCCGCCCAGCGGCCTGGCCAGGAAGCCCACCGCGAAGGTGGCGAACGAGGCGAGTACGCCGGCGACCGGGTTGGCCGCCGGGAAGAAGGTCTTGCCGAACACCAGCGCGGCGGCGATGCCGAAGACGAAGTAGTCGTACCACTCGACCGCGGAGGCGAGTGCGGCCGCGGTGGCGGCCCGTTTGCGTTGCCGGTTGGAAGTGGTGGAAGCGTCGTTCATGGCGTTTCTACCTCCGGTCACTGCGGGCTAGAAGTCCGCCGAAGTTACCAACCGCTTAGTATGTGGTCAATGTCTCATCCCGATAGATACCGACCGGTTGGTATGCCAGGCTGGCCGCAGCCGGACCAGTGGAGGTGATTCGGTGAGCCGTCAGGACGGGGACGCGCCGAGCATCCGCAGCACCAGGTCCGCGTACTCGCGGCCGAGTGCCCTCGGTGTCTTCCGCATCCGGTCGCTGTACCAGCGGGCCACGTCCACCCCGAGCGAGAGCACCGCGCGGGCCGCCGTCTTCGGCTCGCCGACCACGAAGTCCCCGTTCTCGCTGCCTTCCACGATCAGCTCGCGGACCAGCTGCTCGATCCGCCGGCGCAGCTCGGCGACGATCTCGTACTCGTGGTCCGGCAGCGCCTGCAGCTCGTACTGCACGACCCTGGCCACGGTGTGCCGGCGGGCGTGCCAGGCCACGAAGTCCTCGACCAGCTTGGCCATCCGCTCCGGCGGCGGGCCCTTGCGCGCGGCCACCGCCTCCACCAGTGCGAGCGTCTGCTCGTGCCCGTACTTGCTGATCGCGAACAGCAGCGCGGCCTTGGAGGGGAAATGCACGTAGAGCGCGGCCGGGCTCATCCCGGCGCCGCCCGCGATGTCCCGGGTGGTGGTCGCGTGGTAGCCGCGCTTGGCGAAGGACTCGACGCCGGCCAGCATCAGCCGCCGGGCGGCCTCGGGTTGCACGTCCGGCCACAGTTCCGCGGACAACGACATGGTCATGGCGGAATCCTGCCCCATCTCTCGTGCTGCCGGTGCGGGCCGCTGTCCCGCGGTGCCCTTGACACCGGTGGCCGCGCCTTCCCATTGTAAGCGAGCGCTTAGTCGTACGGTCGCATTGTTCGTCAACCAGCACAGAGGAGAACCGCCGCCGTGAACTCGTTCAAGGACCGCGTCGCACTGGTCACCGGCGCGAGCAGGGGCATCGGCCTCGGCATCGCGAAGGAACTGGTCCAGCGGGGCGCGAAGGTGTGCATCACCGCACGCAAGCCCGAACCGCTGGCCGAGGCCGTCGCCGAGCTGGGCGGGCCGGAAGTCGCGCTGGCGGTGCCGGGCAAGGCGGACGACCCGGCGCACCAGCAGGACGCCGTGGCGAAGGCGGTGGACGCCTTCGGCCGGCTCGACATGCTGGTGAACAACACCGGGATCAACCCGGTGTTCGGCCCGACGCTGGACATCGAGCAGGAGGCGGCGGCGAAGATCCTCGCGGTGAACGTGCTCGCGCCACTGGCCTGGACCAGGGCCGCCCGCGACGCCTGGATGGGCGAGCACGGCGGCTCGGTGGTGAACGTGGCCTCGATCGCGGGCCTGCACGCCTCGCCCGGCATCGGCATGTACGGGGTGAGCAAGGCCGCGCTGATCCGGCTCACCGTGGAGCTGGCCGCCGAGCTCGGGCCGGGTATCCGGCTGAACGCGGTCGCGCCGGCCGTGGTGAAGACCAAGTTCGCCACCGCGCTGTACGAAGGTCGCGAGGAAGAGGTTTCCGCCGCGTACCCGATGAAACGGCTCGGTGTGCCCGCGGACATCGCCAGTGCGGTCGCCTTCCTGCTCTCCGAAGAGGCGAGCTGGATCACCGGCCAGACCCTGGTGCTGGACGGCGGCGTCACCCTGGTCGGTGGCCTGTGAGCGCCGGGCTGAAGGATGCCGGGATCGTCGTCACCGGTGGCGGCGGCGGGATCGGCGCGGCACTGGCCCGCCGGTTCGTCGCCGAAGGAGCCCGTGTGGTGGTGGCGGACCTGGACGGCGATGCGGCCACCGCGGTGGCTGGGGAGATCGGCGGAGTGGCCTTCGCCGGGGACGTCGCCACCGAGGACGGGCTGGCGCGGCTGCTGGCGCGCTCGCGCGAGGAGTTGGGCACGATCGACGTGTTCTGCGCCAACGCCGGGATCGCGCCGCACGGCGGGCCGGAGACCCCGGAGGACGTCTGGGCGCAGGCATGGGACGTCAACGTGATGGCCCATGTGCGGGCGGCCAAGGCGCTGCTGCCGGACTGGCTGGCGGCGGGCCGCGGGCACTTCGTCGCCACCGTCTCCGCGGCCGGGCTGCTCACCAGCCTCGGCTCGGCGCCGTACTCGGTCACCAAGCACGGCGCGCTGGCCTTCGCCGAATGGCTGAGCGCGACCTACCGGCACCGCGGGATCACCGTGCAGGCGATCTGCCCGCAGGGCGTGCGGACCAGGATGCTCGCGGACGCGGGCGAGGCGGGCGAGCTGATCATGGGCGCGTCCGCGATCGAGCCGGAGCAGGTGGCCGACGAGCTGCTGCGCGCGATCGAGGAGCGGCGCTTCCTGGTGCTGCCGCATCCCGAGGTGGCCGGTTACTACGAGGCCCGCGCCACCCAGACCGACCGCTGGCTTGGCGGGATGAACAAGCTCCAGCGCAAGGTGGAGCAGTCGCTCGGTGAGTGAGGACTGGCGGCAGGAGGTCGAGGAGATCGCGCGGCGGCGGGAGCTGGCCGCGCGGTTGGGCGGCCAGCGGAAGGTCGACAGGCAGCACGCGGCGGGCAGGCTCACCGTGCGCGAGCGGATCGAGGCGCTGGTCGACGCGGGCAGTTTCGACGAGGTCGGCGCGCTGGCCGGGCTCGCCGTGCACGACGAGGACGGCAGGGTCGCCGAGTTCACTCCGGCCAACTTCGTGGTCGGCACGGCACGGCTGGACGGCAGGCGGATCGCGGTCGGCGGGGATGACTTCACCGTGCGCGGCGGCGCCGCCGACGCCGGGATCATGGAGAAGCAGGTCTACGCCGAACGTCTCGCCAACGAGCTCGGCATGCCGCTGGTCCGGCTGATCGAGGGCACCGGTGGCGGCGGCAGCGTGAAAATGCTGGAGCAGCACGGTTTCAGCTATGTGCCGGCCAACCCGGGCTGGGATCTGGTGGTGGACAACCTCTCCGCGGTGCCGGTGGTGGCCGCCTGCCTCGGCCCGGTGGCCGGGCTCGGCGCGGCCAGGGCGGTGATGGCCCATCTGTGCGTACTCGTCGAGGGCGCCGGGCAGCTGTTCGTGGCGGGGCCGCCGCTGGTCAAGCACGCGACAGGGGAGGACCTGACCAAGGAGGAGCTCGGCGGCGCCGGCGTGCACCGGCGCAGCGGTGCGGTGGACCGGCTGGCCGGCAGCGAGGCCGAGGCGTTCGAGCTGATCCGTGCCTTCCTCGGCTACCTTCCGTCCACTGTGGACGAGCTACCGCCGGTGACGGCGTCGGACGACGATCCGGAGCGTCGTGCCGAGGCGCTGCTGTCGCTGGTGCCGCGGAACCGGCGTCGTCCGTACCAGCTGCGGCCGTTGCTGGACGGGGTTTTCGACGCGGGCTCGGTGTTCGACTACGCGGGTTACGGCGGTTCCGCCTACACGGGACTGGCGCGTTTGGACGGTCACCCGGTCGGCGTGCTGGCCACGGACCCCTACCGCGGCGCGACGCTGACCGCCGACGGGGCGGACGCGATCACCCGGCTGGTGGACCTCTGCGAGACCTTCCACCTGCCGGTGGTCAGCCTGACCGACCAGGCCGGCATGGTGATCGGACTGGCGGGGGAGAAGCGCGGCTCGATCCGGCACGGCGCTCGCGCGATCACCGCCGTCTACCAGGCACGGGTGCCGGCGGCCGAGGTGATCGTCCGCCGGGTGTTCGGGGTCGGCGGCGCGGGCATCACCAACCGGCACCGGCTGGTCCGGCGGTGGGCGTGGCCGTCCGGCGACTGGGGCTCGTTGCCGGTCGAAGGCGGGATCGAGGCGGCCTACCGGGCGGAAATCGAAGCGTCGCCGAACCCGGCGGAGCACATCGAGGCGATCCGCGAACGGCTGGACCGGGTCCGCTCGCCGTTCCGGACCGCGGAGAAGTTCCTCGTCGAGGACATCATCGACCCCCGCGAAACCCGCCGGCGCCTGTGCGAATGGGTGCACGACGCCTACCGCGTGCTGCCGAAACTGCTCGGCCGCCCTTCCTTCGGCACCAGGCCCTGACTGCTACTGGGAGTGGCGACTCTGGTACAAAAAGTCACCGTACGGCCCAGTTGAGGGGTGCTCGGGGTTCCTCTCGGTACGCTGGTCGATCGGGGTGGCGATGCACGAGGAGGGCGGGCGCATGACGGAAGCTGGTACGGACAAAGCGGTCCCGGAGCCGGAGGACTCGGTGCCGCGGCGGCTGCTGTCGGTCGCCACGAAGCTGTTCGCCGACAAGGGTTTCGACCGCACCTCCGTGCAGGAGATCGTGGTCGCCGCCGGGGTCACCAAGGGGGCGATGTACCACTACTTCGACTCCAAGGACGATCTGCTCTCCGAGATCTACGGCCGCGTGCTGCGGGCGCAGACCGAGCAGCTGGAGCGGGTGGCGGACGGCACCGCCCCGCTGCGGGATCGGCTGCGCACCGCCGCCGCCGATGTGGTGGTCAGCAGTATCGCCAACCTGGACGACACCAAGATCTTCATGCGGTCGATGCACCAGCTCACCCCGGAGAAGCAGAAGGCCGTGCGGGCCGAGCGCCGCCGTTACCACGAGCGGTTCCGCGCGCTGGTCGAGGAAGGCCAGCGGTCCGGGGAGTTCCGCGCGGACCAGCCCGCCGAACTGGTGGTGGACTTTTTCTTCGGCTCGGTGCACCACCTGGGTTTCTGGTACCGGAGCACGGGCGCGCTGACCGCGCGCGAGGTGGCCGACCACTTCGCCGACCTCCTCCTCAACTCCCTTCGCCCCTGACCAAAGGGCAAATAGCCGGCTTTTTGCCCTTTGGTCGCAGCGTCAGCCGGTGGTGGGATCCAGGCCGCGCAGCACCGCGGCCAGGCCCCGGCGGAAACTCTCGGCGTCGCCGAGGCGCCGGGCGGCGGTGGCGGTTTCGGAGAGCAGCGGGAAGTCCTCTGGGGAGAGCGCGGCCAGGGTGGCCGTGCCCGCGCCGGACAGCGGGCCGAGCAGTTCGGCCTGCAGCGAGCCGAACAGGTAGCTCAGCACGGTCCGGAACGCGATCACCCTGTTCCTGCCGGTGAAACCCGCTTCGGTCAGCACGCCTAGCACCGACTCGGTCCAGTGCCAGGACGCGGCGGACCGGTCGCGGTGGGCCATCAGCAGCGGCGCCAGCTGGGGGTGTGCGCCCGCCACGTCGCGCATCCGTTCCACCAGCGCCGTCACCCGCTTCGGCCATGGCCCGCGGCTGGGCGCGACGGTGTCGACCTCGCCCAGCACCTTGTCGACGACCAGCGCTTCGAGCTGTTCGCGGTCTTCGACGTAGCGGTACAGCGACATCGTGCCCATGCCGAGCTCGACGGCGACCGCGCGCATCGACAGCGCGGCGAGGCCGTCCCGGTCGATCACCGCGAGCGCGGCCGCGGCGATCCCGGCGTGGGTCAGTGAGCGAGGGCGAGGCATGGCCTTGACAGCGTACAGCGTGCGCGCATAACTTCGTAAGCGTACAGCGCACGCCTAAAATGACGAGGTGAATCCGTGCCAGGGAAGAGAACCGGCGACGTGGTGTCCACACGCGAACTCGAAACGGTGTCCGGCGGACCGGTCGAGGTGCCCCACCAGGACCGGCTGGTGCACCTGCAGTTCCGGCGGTTCGCCGGCTGCCCGGTGTGCAACCTCCACCTGCGCTCGATCGTGCGACGGCACGACGAGATCGAGGCTGCGGGTGTCACCGAGGTGGTGCTGTTCCACTCACCCGCCGACGAACTCCGCGAGCACGTCAGCGAGCTGCCCTTCGCGGTGGTCGCCGATCCGGGCAAGCGGCTCTACACCGAGTTCGGCGTCGAGTCGGCCCGCCGCTCGCTGCTGGACCCGCGCGCCTGGCCGCACATCCTGCGTGCGGTGGCGACCTCCGTGCCCGCGATGATCGCCAAGCGCATCCCGTCGCCAGCGCCAAGCCCGGACGGCGGGCGACTGGGGCTGCCCGCGGACTTCCTGATCGCCCCGGACGGCCGCGTGCGCGCCGTGAAGTACGGGGAGCACGTCTACGACCAGTGGTCCGTGGACGAACTGCTGGAACTGGCCCGCGCGTAGGTGCGTTTCGGGACCCGTCCCGGCCCGGAGGCGCTAGCGTCGCCGTGACGAAGGAAGGGGCGAACATGCGACGGGTTCACCACGCGATGCTGGCCGGGGTCGCCGGAATGCTGCTCGCCTCCTGCGGGAGCGAGCCGCCGCCGCAGAGCCCGCCGCCCGCTCCGTCTTCATCGTCATCGTCATCGCCATCGTCTACGCCGAGCCCGGAGCCGACGCCGGAACTGATGCCCGAGGCGGCGGAGGCGTACCGGGCCGCCGCGGAGCAGTACCCGGACGTGGACGGGAACCTGGACCGGTGCACCCTGGAGACTCCGCTCACCGACAAGGCCTGCGGCTCGGCGCTCAAGGCGGCCTCGAAGGTCGCCGCCGGCACCGCGGAGCGGCTGCGCGCGATGGACGAGTTGCGCCACGGCGCCGTCATCTCCGCGGCCGACCAGGTCGATGCCGACTTTTCCCAGGTGGGGCAGTCGATTCCGTGCTACGGCCTGAGCTCGGCGCAGCCGCCACCGCCGCCGCTGCGCGCCGAGGCGCAGAGCATCTGCGCGGAGGCCGCCGCCATCACCAAGACCGAATGGAACCTGTTCCGTTCGCAGGTCGAGATCGCCAGCGGCGCCGACCTCGGATAACCGCTGGTCCGTGGTCGTGAGTGGAAAGTGTTAGCCCGGGTGCGGGTGTCCCGCATGACGCCGGGAACACTTTCCACTCACGACGTCAGTCAGGCGGGGAGATCGATCAGCCTGGCCAGTGCGGCGCGGTGGCGGCCTGGGGTGCCGAGGGCGATCTCGTCGGCCTTGGCGCGCTTGAGATAAAGATGCGCGGGGTGTTCCCAGGTCATCCCGATACCGCCGTGCAGTTGGATGGCCTCTTCGGCGGTGTGCACCGCGATGCCGGAGCACGACGCCTGCGCGATGGCCACCGCCACCGCGGTGTCCTCGCTGCCGGTCGCCAGCGCGTCCGCCGCGTACCGGGCGGCCGCCCGCGCGGAGACCAGGTCGAGGTAGAGCTCGGCCAGCCGGTGCTTGAGCGCCTGGAACGAGCCGACCGGGCGGCCGAACTGGTAGCGCTCCTTGACGTAGCGCACCGTTTCGTCCAGGCACCACTGCGCCACGCCGAGCTGTTCGGACGCGAGCAGCCCGGCGCCGACGGTGAGCGCGTGCCGGACCGCGGCCGCCGCGTGCTCCGGGCCGGCCACCAGCCGCGCCGGCGCACTCGCCAGCGTCACGTCGGCGACCGGGCGGGTCAGGTCCAACGAGGTCACCCCGGTGACGGTCACCCCGTTCGCACCCGCGTCCACCGCGTACAGCCCGGGACCGTCGGGCCCGACGGCGGGCACCAGCAGCAACTCGGCGACCGAGGCGTCGGCCACGGTGCCGGCCCGGCCGGTGAGCGTGCCGTCCGCCTCCGCCCGCACCGAACCCGGGAAGCTCGCACTGGGCAAAGTGGACAGTGGCACGGCCAGCGCGCCGAGCAGCGCGCCCGAGGCGAGCTTCGCCAGCGGTTCGGCCACCTCCGGCCGTGCCGTGTCCGCGCCGAGCAGTGCCGAGGTCGCCAGCACCGCACTGCCGAGGAACGGCACCGGCGCGAGGCTGCGGCCCAGCTCCTCCAGCACCACGGCGGTCTCCCTGGTGGACGCGCCCTGCCCGCCCAGTTCCTCGGGCACGTGCAGCCCGGCGGCACCGAGGTCGGCGGCCAGGGTGCGCCACAGCTTCAGGTCGTACGGTTCGTCGCTCTCCACCCTGGCCAGCACCTTGGCCGCGTCGGCCCGGTCGGCCAGCAGGTCGCGCACGCTCGCCCGGAGGTCCTGCTCGACCTCGGAGTACAGCAGGTCGGCATCCTTCTGCGCGTTCATCGTGGCAGGTCCTTCCAGGCGACGTCCTTGTCCACCCGCGGTTCGGACGGCAGCCCGAGCACACGTTCGGCGATGATGTTGCGCAGCACCTCGGAGGTGCCGCCTTCGATGGAATTGCCCTTCGCGCGCAGGTACCGGTACCCGGCTTCGCGGCCGATGAAGTCCACCGACTCCGGGCGGCGCAGGGTCCAGTCGTCGTACCGCAGCCCCTCTTCACCGAGCATCTCCACCTCCAGCCCGGAGAGCTGCTGGTTCAGCCGGGCGAACGCCAGCTTCATCGCCGAGCCCTCCGGACCCGGCGCCCCGGCCGCGAGCTGCTGGCGCAGCCGAGTACCGGCGAGCCTGGTCGTTTCCGCGTCCACCCACAGCCGGAGCAGCCGGTCGTGCAGTTCGGCGGTGCGCAGCTCCGGCCGTTCGCGCCAGGTTTCCGCGACGATGCCGACCAGGCCGCCTTCGCGGGGCTGCGCGTTGCCGCCGATGGCGACGCGCTCGTTCATCAGCGTGGTCTGCGCGACCTGCCAGCCGGCACCCACCTCGCCAAGCCGGTGCGCGTCCGGGATCCGCACGCCGGTCAGGAAGACCTCGTTGAACTCGGCCTCGCCGGTGAGCTGGCGCAGCGGCCGGACCTCGACCCCGGGGTCGGTCATGTCGCAGATGAAGTAGGTCATGCCGCGGTGCTTCGGCACGTCCGGGTCGGTCCTGGTGACCAGGATGGCGAACCGCGCGATATGTGCCACCGAGGTCCACACCTTCTGCCCGGTGACCACCCAGTCGTCGCCGTCGCGGACCGCGCGGGTGCCCAGCGCGGCGAGGTCGGAACCGGCGCCCGGCTCGCTGAACAGCTGGCACCACACTTCCTCGCCAGTCCACAGTGGACGAAGGAAGCGCGCTTTCTGCTCGGTGGTGCCGAAGTTCAGGATGGTCGGTGCCGCCATGCCGAGCCCGATGCCGATCCGGCGCGGGTTGTTGTCCGGCGCGCCTGCCGCCGCGAACTCGGCTTCCACCACGGCCTGCAGGGCACGTGGGGCACCCTGGCCGCCGAGCCCGGCGGGGAAGTGCACCCAGGCCAGCCCGGCGTCGAACCGGGCGCGCAGGAACTCCAGCCGGTCGGTGCTCGCCGGGTCGTGCCCGGCGAGGAACTCGTGGACCTGTTCGCGAAGCTGCTCGGGGGTCATCGCGAACCGCCTTCCTGGCGGTACTTCTTCAGCTCGCGGTGGGCCAGCGAGCGCTTGTGCACCTCGTCGGGCCCGTCGGCCAGCCGCAGCATCCTGGCACCGGTCCACAGTTCGGCGAGCGGGAAGTCCTGGCTCACCCCGCCCGCGCCGTGTGCCTGGATCGCCTTGTCCAGGATCCATTCGACCGAGGCCGGGGTGGAGATCTTGATCGCCTGGATCTCGGTGTGCGCGCCCTGGTTGCCCACGGTGTCCATCAGCCACGCGGTCTTGAGCACCAGCAGCCGCAGCTGCTCCACCCGCACCCGCGATTCGGCGATCCAGTCCTGCACCACGCCCTGCTGCGCGATCGGCTTGCCGAAGGTGCTGCGCGACATGGTGCGCCGGCACATCAGCTCGATCGCCCGCTCGGCCATCCCGATCAGCCGCATGCAGTGGTGGATCCGGCCGGGTCCGAGCCTGGCCTGGGCGATCGCGAACCCGCTGCCCTCGCTGTCGAGCAGGTTCTCGGCCGGCACCCGGACGTCGTCGAAGATCACCTCGGCGTGCCCGCCGTGGTCGCCGTCGGTGTAGCCGAACACCCGCATGCCGCGCTTGACGTGCAGGCCGGGGGTGTCCCGCGGCACCAGGATCATGCTCTGCTGGCGGTGCGGCTCGCCGTCCGGATCGGTTTTGCCCATCACGATGAAGATCTTGCAGTCCGGGTTCATCGCGCCGGAGATGTACCACTTGCGCCCGTTGATCAGGTACGAGTCGCCGTCGCGCTCGATCCTGGTGGCGATGTTGCGCGCGTCGGACGAGGCGACGTCCGGCTCGGTCATCGCGAATGCGGACCGGATCTCGCCGTCCAGCAACGGTCGCAGCCACTGCTTCTGCTGCTCGGGGGTGCCGAACATGGCCAGCACTTCCATGTTGCCGGTGTCCGGCGCCGCGCAGTTCAGCGCGGTGGGCGCCAGGCTCGGGCTGCGGCCGGTGATCTCGGCCAGGGGTGCGTATTGGAGGTTGGTCAGTCCTGGGCCGTGCTCGCCGGGCAGGAAGAAGTTCCACAGCCCGCGCTTGCGCGCTTCGGCCTTGAGCTCTTCGACGATCGGCACGCTCGCCCAGGGGTTTTCGCGTTCCTCGAGCTGCTGGTGGAACACCGGTTCGGCGGGGTAGACGTGCTCGTCCATGAAGGCCAGCAACCGCTCCCGCAGCTCCTCGGTCTTGGCGTCGTAAGAGAAATCCATCAGTGCCCCTTTTGTAGGGTTTCGTTGCCACGTTCCACCAGTGGGGTCACGCCCGCGCCGATTTCGGCGAAGCCCGCGCCGACCGTCTGGCCCTTGCTGAAGCGGTAGTAGATGCCTTCCAAGATCACTGCCAGTTTGAAGAACGCGAACCCGACGTACCAGTTCAGCGCGGAGACGTCGCGGCCGGAGCGTTCGGCGTAGCGCGCGACGACTTCGTCCGAACCGGGATAGCCGGGGGCGGCGCTGACGTTCGAGACCATCTTCAGGTTCAGGTCACCGCGCTGGGCGTAGGCCACCAGCAGCGCCACGTCGGTGAGCGGGTCGCCGACCGTGGACATCTCCCAGTCCAGTACCGCGGTGATCCGGTCGTCGGAGTCCACCAGCACGTTGTCCAGCCGGTAGTCGCCGTGCACGATCGCCGGATCGGGTGACACCGGCAGGCTGGCCACCAGCCGCTCGTGCAGTTCCTCGATGCCGGGCAGCTCGCGGCTGCGGGAGCCGTCGAGTTGCTTCTTCCAGCGGCGGAGCTGGCGCTCCAGAAATCCTTCCGGGCGGCCGAAATCGCTCAGGCCCACCGAGGCCGGATCGACCGCGTGCAGGTCGACAAGGGTGTCCACCAGTGACAGCGCGATCGCCCTCGTCCGTTCCGGGCCGAGTGCGATCAGCTCCTGGTCGCTGCGGTACGGGGTGCCGGTGACGAACTCCATCACGTAGAACGGCGCGCCGAGCACGGCCGCGTCCTGGCAGAGCAGCAGCGTCTCGGGCACCGGCACCGCGGTCGGGTGCAGCGCGGTGATCACCCGGTGCTCCCGCGCCATGTCGTGCGCGGTGGGCAGCACGTGCCCGAGCGGCGGACGGCGCACCACCCAGCTGGACCGGCCGTCGTCGACCACGTAGGTGAGGTTGGACCGGCCGCCCTCCACGCGCCGTCCGCTGAGCGAGCCGGTCACCAGCCCTGGCAGGTGCTGGTCGAGATGTTCGCGCAGGCGCCCGAGATCGAGGCCCGGCGGGTCGGCTTGGTTCATCTGGCCCTCCATGCCAGTACAGTACCGACTGGTCGGTATGTCGCACAATGCGACCGTCTCGGACGGTTGTGACCGGTGTTCAGCGAATCAGCCTGGCGACCGTCTCCGCGACGCACGCCGGCTTCGCTTCGCCCTCGATCTCCAAGGTCCACCGCACGACCGCCTGCACCCCGCCGGTGACGTCGGTGACCTCGGTCAGTTCCGCGCCGGCCCGCACCTTCGAGCCGACCTTCACCGGCTGCGGGAAGCGGACCTTGTTCAGCCCGTAGTTGATCCCCATCGACAGGTTCTCCACCCGGTAGATGTCCTTGCCGAAGAACGGGATCAGCGAAAGCGTGAGGTAGCCGTGCGCGATGGTCGCGCCGAACGGGCCCGCCGCGGCCCGCTCGGTGTCGAGATGGATCCATTGGTGGTCGCCGGTCGCGTCGGCGAACAGCTGCACCTGCTCCTGGGTGATGGTGTGCCAGCCGCTGTAACCGAGGTGTTCGCCGACCACGCCCGCGAACTCGTCCACTCCGGAAAAAACCCGCATCGCTTCGCCCCCTAGTCCCTCGGCCCGCCGGCGGCGTAGATGACCTGGCCGGAGATGAACCCGGCGCCTTCGCTGACCAGGAAGGAGGCAAGGTGGGCGATGTCCTCGGGCTCGCCGACCCGGCGCACCGGGATCTGCTCGGCGGCGGCCTTCTTGAAGGTCTCGAAGTCCATGCCGACCCGCTCCGCGGTCGCGGCGGTCATGTCGGTGGCGATGAACCCGGGGGCGATCGCGTTCGCGGTGACGCCGAACTTGCCGAGTTCGATGGCCAGCGTCTTGGTGAAGCCCTGCATGCCGGCCTTGGCCGCGGAGTAGTTGACCTGGCCGCGGTTGCCCAGTGCCGAGACGCTGGACAGGTTGACGATCCGGCCCCAGCCCTGCTCGGTCATGTACTTCTGCGCGGCGCGGGTCATCAGGAAGGAGCCCTTCAGGTGCACGCCGAGCACCGAGTCCCAGTCCTGCTCGGTCATCTTGAACAGCAGGTTGTCCCTGGTGATCCCGGCGTTGTTGATCAGCACGGTGGGCGGGCCGAGCTCGTCGGCCACCCTGGTCACCGCGGTATCCACCTGCTCGGCGTCGCTGACGTCGAGGCCGACCCCGATCGCCTTGCCGCCGCCGGCCACGATGGCCTCGGCGCCCTGGCGTACACCGTCTTCGTTCAGGTCGAGCAGTGCGACCGCGAAGCCGTCCGCGGCCAGGCGTTTCGCGACCGTGGCGCCGATACCGCGGCCGGCTCCGGTGACGATCGCGACGCGGGAGTGGGACTCGGTCACGGGGACCTCCTCTTCATTGAGAGACACTGAGAGTGCTAAGCAAGCGCTTAGAAAACTACTCGCCGCCTCCGTCGCGCGTCTGTGGCCTACGTCACTTCACCAGTTCGGGTGCGTGCACGACGGTGGCGCGCCGCAGCAGTGGCACCGCGAGCGTGGCGACCGCCAGCAGCTCGTTCACGGCCATGCCGCGCTCCACCAGTCCCAGCGGGAGGAGCTGCCACCACGGCGGGCCGCCGGTCGCCATGATCCCCACCGCGACCAGGATCGCGCCGAACCAGAGCAGCGAGGTGACCGCGAGGAACTGGGCCAGCCGCCGCCAGAGCAGCGAGTGCCGGAAGACGATGCGGGCGGCCAGCAGCACCGCGACCGGCAGGCAGACGAAGCCGACCACGCTGGCGATGCGGTGCACGTTGCCGCCGGTGCTCGGTCCGATCGCCCAGTTGTGCTTGGGGAAGACGATCACCACCAGCAGGCTGACCGTCCACAGTGCACCCAGCAGGACCGCGAATGACCGGACCGGCAGTAGTTTGTGGCGCACCAGGCCCGCGAACGCGGCCGCCGAGCCGAGCGCGACCAGCAGCACGGCCAGGTCGAAGATCCACTTGTTGGAGCTGAGCGCGTACTCGCTGATGGTGCGCCGGACCGGGTTGATCCGGTCGGTCGGCGGCAGTATCTGGAGCAGCAGGATCAACGCCGCGCCGAGGGCCAGTGCGGCCAGCCCCATCGCGGGCAGGGTGATGGAGCGCGGTGGCGCCGGGTCGGACGTCATGATCCGATGTTACGGAGCGGGTTGTTTGGTCCGCCTGAAAGTTTTCGTGCACCCCCGGCAAGCCACCCCGCTCTTCCGGTGAATCCGCCGGGTCGTGCCCCCGAATCGCTGACCAGCGGTTTTAGCTTGGTGACATGACACCCATGGAGTCCACCACCAGAACAAGGGAACTCGGCATCGCGCTGCGCGGCATTCGCGAGGACGCCGACCTGACCGGCGACGAGCTGGCCAAGATGCTCGGCTGGTCCCCGAGCAAAGTCTCCCGCCTCGAACACGGCAAACGCCTCCCGTCGGAGGTGGACATCGCACTGTACGTGGCAAGTTGCGGCGTCCTGCGCGAGAAGCTCGAGGAGGTACTGGAGCTGGCGAGGGCCACTGACCGTGGCTACTGGGTTCGCCCACACAATGAGCGCTTGCCGGATGAGCTGCATTCGCTGACCGTGCAGGAGAACATCGCCACTGCAATCTCGACCTACAACCCGATCTTCATCCCTGGGCTGTTGCAGACGAAGGACTACGCGGACACGCTCTTCCGGCGTGCCGGGCTGATTCCCGAAGACGGGATCGACCTACGGGTGCACACGCGCATGCGCAGGCAGCGGGTGCTCGCCAAATACGATGCGCCTCGGTTCGTCTGCTGCATTCACGAGCATGCGCTGCGGACCATGGTGGGCGGTCCTGAGGTGATGCACGGCCAGATCATGCGCCTGCTTGAGGTATTCGAAAGTTCCAACTGCCAGGTCTGGGTCCTGCCCCGCTCGGCGAACTCGTTCAGCGCGGTGGGTTCGGGTTTCCGGGTGATGTCGTATACCGACCATCGTCCAGTGGCATACGAAGACACCCGCGCCGCCGGTGTGTTCTTCGATATGCCCGGAGATGTCGCGATGTACCGCCAGGTTTTCACGAAGGTCACCAAGGAGGCCCTCACTGGTGAACAATCGCGGCAGTGGCTTGCCCGCCTGGCAAACGAATACGACCGCATGGAGTGATCTGATTGCCCCGAGCGGTGTGGCGGACGCCCTCCCTGGCAACCCTTCCCGACCACTGGGCTTTTCCTGGGCATTGTGCTTCACTGGGGGCATGCCCAGAAAAAGCCCAGCCGTGGAGGACGTCGCTGCGGGAGTGCAGCGGCTGCTCAAACGCGGTTTGCCGGTGACCTCGGCTGCAGTGGGTGAGGTGCTACTCGACCTGCGGGGGATCGTCGCGCGAGCAGCCGATCCCGGCGACGATGCGAGCCGCACAGCGGCTTTGGACGGCACCCTGCGCGGCTTGCTGGCTCGGTTGGATGATGCCCGTTATGCGTCCGCGGCGCGGGCGTTGTTCGGGCTGCCGCCGGCCGAGCCTGGGCAGAACCTCACGGTTCGCCGGGAGCTTGCTGCAGCGCAGGCCGGGCACGAGGTACATCACTTTCGCAAGCGGGTCGAGCCGAAGCTGATCGAGAAAATCGCCTGGGAGCTGTTGGCTGATGCGGATCGATTCACCCGGTCGGCGATGATCGCCCCGCGGTTGGCTCCGACCACGAACCGGCAGCCGGTTCCGCCCGACCCGTTCGCTTGGGAGGTCGCCGAGCACGAGGAGCAGTTGACCCGACTGTGGTCGGCGATCTATGCCACTCGCGCCGAGTTGCTGGCCGTCGAACGATTGATCAGCTTGGATGCCGATCGAACGGACATCATCACCACGGCGGTGACCGCCGCCTGGCGGTGGGCCGTCGCCCGCGCGGAGGCAATCAGCTACTGCACCGCGTTCGCACCTGAATCGGAGACTTCGCCCGACGAGTTGGTCGCCTTAGCCGGCTGGACCCCTGCCCTGACAGCGGCGCAGGCGTCCAGATTGACCGAGGCCGCCGCCGGCGGTGCCGGCCGCGAGGAGTTCACCGCTGCGCTGCATGGCGAGACCGGGTTGGGCAACGCCTGGGTCGGCGGATTTCTCACCCCGCCGATCGCGACAGAATTCATTCCCGAGCAGGAGAACGGACCAATTTCGTGACCGGCACTTTCACCAATCCCGCTCTGACCGTCGCGATAGAGGCGGCGGCTGCTGGCGATCCTCGTCGTTATGTCATCACCGGCGGTCCGTCGTCGGGCAAAGACGACCTGATCGCGGCGATCCAGGGTGCCGGGATTCCTTGCATGGCCGAAGAGCCGGGGCGTGAGATCTACCGCAAGCACCGCGAACGACTCGGCCGGCATCTGCGCCGGGAGGACCGCCGCGAGTACTCGTTGGAGGTGCTGGAGGCCTTTGTCGCCGAATACGCCGCACACAAGCACGGGATCAGGTTCTACAACCGTGGTATACCGGACGGCTACGGCTGGGATGCATTCTTCGGCCTGCGTCCGACGCCGCAGTTAGAGGAGGCGACGCGGCTCTATCGGTACGACACGATTTTCGTGCTCGATCCACTGGACACCTTCGAGGACCCGGACGACATCGTCTGGGCGAAGGACCGCGAGATCCGTCGTGTTCACGAACTGATCGTGCAGGGCTATTTCGACGCCGGTTACGAACCAGTGTTCGTCGCGCCCGACTCGGCGGCGGCCCGGCTTGATTTCATCTGCTCCAACTTGCGCCTGCCCAAACCAAGCCGAGGCGCGTGACCGTTACAGACCAGCGCACAATACGAGTTGGGAGCGTGATGACGTTGAGCCGCAACGGGAGACCGTCGCTGCTGCTCTCGCCCAACAGTGTGCTAGCCAACTCACTGCTGCGCTCAATCGACATCCTGCGGCCCCGAGTGTTGGCGGCGAGGCCGGCGCGGATCGAGTTCGTTGTAGGCACTCAGATCAATGGCGCCCCGCATCTCGGGACGAACCTGGTGCAAGCTGCGGCGTTCCTCTTGGCGAAGATCGCCCGCCGCGAGTTCTCCATCGACACCACCGTTCGGTTTGGCGCGTTGGACAACGCTCCCTACGACGTGGTGCTCGCCCCGGAAACACATAGCGCCTACCAGCAAACCTACTTCCACGCGCTGGGTAGGGATGGCATTGGTGAGCTGGTCGAGCGCTACTACCGGGCATTCTTCGACTCCGTCTCGGACGCCACGGGCACCGACTACGCGGTGGAGACTTACACCGATCAGCAAGCCGGCCCAGGATTTCGGGCCGAGTTCCTACGCACCCTCGAGCGCGGGAAGACATCCGCTGGTGGATGGCCCCCTCACACGGCGTGGTGCATATCCGCATCCCCTGCCCCGAGTGCGGGTGGGCGGAGAAGCGTGCTGACCGCACCAAACTCGCTCACCTTGACGAGGACGGCGCGACGTTCGACGCGGTCTGCTTCGACCACGGTCCTTACAAGGCGCACATCGACCCTGAAGACGATCAGCCCTACCTGGACCTGGCCACGCTTTACCGGAACCTGGTCAAGGAACGTGCGCTCGGCCGGGATGCCAGCACGCTGCATGTGATGATGAAGGGCGGTGACTGGACCTTCGGCTGCCAGCTTGTCGACGGCGCCCTGGGGGCGCTGGACACCCCGCCGGGACGGATGCCGTCCCGAATCTTCACACCACAGGTGCTGGCCCCGACCGGAGCGAAGCTGTCCAAATCGCTGCTGCGGGAGCAGGGTAGGAACGTTCTGCCCGCCGATGTCGAACCTTGGATGCTCGACACCACCGCATGGCCCGGCTCGGTTGACGACTACGTCGATGCGTTGGTCTGGCTGGTCGGCGAACTGCTGGCTGACCCTAAGCACTTCTTCCGTTCGTTCACCGTCAAGGAACTTGGCCGACTCATGACCGCACGCCCCGCAGAACCCGTTGTCCGTGCCCACGAAATGGGCATCTACAAGCGCTACTTCGACCTCATCGCGACCGGGCGCAAGACCACTGAGATCCGGGTCAACGACTCCAGCCGCCGGAAGATCAAGGAAGGCTCGCTGATCCGGTTTCGCTGCCAAGGTGACCAGGTGCTGACCCGTGTCACCCGCATCGCCCGCTATGCCAACTTCGGCGACATGTTCGCCCATGAAACAGTCGCCTCGGTCAACCCGCTGGCAACCAAACAGGAGCAGTTGGCCAACATCCGCCAGATCTACCCTCCTGAACGTGAAGCCCTCGGCGTCGTCGCAATCGGCATCGAACTTGTCGACCCACCCCGCCCGACTTGACAACGCGGCTGGCTCACGAACTCGCGGCAGTGGCTTGTCCGCCTGGCAAACGAGTACGACCGCATGGAGTGATCTGATTGCCCCGAGCGGTGTGGCAGACGAGCAGCCCGCGCGCTGTGCGCACGTGTCCCGGGTTTGTGTACGCGGGCGGAGGCGTTGTGCCAGGGTGGGTAGGGGAGGGATCGCGGATGATTCTTACGTTCAGCCGGAGCGACAAAGGGGACCGGCGGGCTTTCGTCGTCGCCTGCGCGTTGATGTGCGTGGTGACGGTGGCCGTGGTGGCCTTGCTGGTCGGCGTTGTGCAGGGCGTGACCTGGTTGATCGTGGCCGGGCTGGTGGTGGCGCTGCCGGCCGCCTTCGGCGCGGGGCAGGCCAGTGCCCAGCACGCGGCGAGCCTCCGCGAAGGCTGACTCTGGGGGAGTCACCTCGGTTCAGGACGGCCGTCCGCCGGGCTGCCAGTTGTGGACTTCTATGGCGGCGTACCGGTCCGGGGTCAGCACGGCGCGTGCCGCGTCCGGGCCGGGCGCCCGGACCAGTGCCGCCGTGCCCAGCCAGCCGGTGCCGTCGTCGGACAGCAGTGGCCCGTACGCGATCAGTCCGTCGTTCTCGGGCGGCACGGTGAGATCGGCGGGCTGCCCCTCGCCGAGGCCGAGCACCAGGTACCGGTTGCCACCCGTCCGGCTGCCGGGGAAGTCCCACATGGTGCGCCCCAGCGTGTTGCGCCACCGGCGCAGCAGCACGTCCCGGTACACGCCCGCCTGGTAGTTGGGCTCATCGAAGGCGAACGCACGGGCGGCGGCGGGATCCGGCAGGTCGACGATGTGCACGCTGCCGGTGGGCATACCGCCGTCGAGAGTCGGCCCGCGGGCGATCATCTCCGCCGCGTACCGGTCCATGTACGACCAGTGCCCCTCCGACAACTCGTCGCGCAGCCCCACGGACCCCACCCGATCCCGGTGGTAGCAGAAGAACTCCATGCCCCCAGTCTTCCAGCCGGCCGTAGGTGCGTGGCCATTCCCGGTGCATACGGGATAGTGACCGGTCGGCACTGGTCGTGACGGATGGAGCAGGGCTGTGAGTGATCCCGTGTGGGAGGTCGCCGACCGGTTGCCCGGATGTTCACCCGACAGAAGACCAACCTCCGAGACTGACGCCGGTGAGGTCTGGGAACAGCTCGGGTTCGAACACGTCCGCGGCGGCCTGTTCACGCTCGACCTCAACCTGACCACTCTGAACGAGCACCTCGACCGGCTCCGCAAACACCACGAGTGATCCCGCCACACCTCCGTCCAAGCGGATGTGAGACGTCGGCGCAGCACAGGTCCACCAACTGCCGCGATTTGGAGATCCCACCACCACCATCTCGCTACGATGCGTGTTCCGCGACCGGTCGATGACGGCAGGTGATCATGAACCCGTGGCTGCAAGCCGGGCTGTCCCTGCTTGTCGGTCTGCTTACCGCCGGGGGCGCCTGGATCGGGGTCCGGCACTCGGTTCGCGGCAACGACCGCGCCACCCAGCAGCGGGAACTGGCGGCACAACGCGAGGAATGGTGGCGGCGCTTCACCTGGGCCGCAGAGCTCGCACGGGACCGGTCTATGGCCAGCCGCACCCTCGGTTTGGAGCTACTCACCGCGCTTGCCCAGTCTGACCTGACCCAACATGACGAATGGCAGTTGCTGGACGTCTTCCAACAGCGTGTACTGGAGGAGATCCTGGCAGGCCAAGACGACCTACCCGTGACAGACGAGGGGCAGGCGGAACAAGGATGAGCAGGCCGCCGCAGGTCACGGGGGAGCAGATCGCAGCCGCACGGCTGAGGATCGTGCTCGACCAGAAGTTCGGTCGCGAGACACCCGACGTTGTTCAGCAAATCTCCGCCATGACCATCGCAAGTCCTGCAGATCAGCAGACCCTCGGAGCCTCACAACCCACAACCACTGCCGCAAGCGGCGACACCGAGACATCAGCCACCCGATGGCTCCCGGAAGGCCCACCCACGACTGATCGCACACCGTCGGAGACTCGCAAGCACTTCATCGAGTTCCAGAAGGCCCTGTTGTCTGCGAGGGCTGCAATAGAGAAGCGGGAAGACCCCCAGACTGCCCGCCAACAAGCCCAAGAACGCCCCGCAGAAGAACGGCCTTCGTCCGCCACATCACGACGGCGAGAGGCATAGTCCGTTCTCGCTGAGAATTACGTCATCACAGAGACACCACCGAATGCGCGACACAGCAACGAGCCAACCGTGACAACGCGGAAGGGGTGGCAACCGAATACGCCAGAAACGGGCCGCGCGGCTGAGTAACTGCTGGTCAGCCGTCCTCTGGCTACTTCTCGAAGATGGGGACTAGGAGCCGACCCAGACAATTACGAGAGATCGAAAGGGGCGGGGGAGTGGCCTTCCCAGATCTGGCGGGATGCCTGTTCGGGGTAGGGCAGGGTCTTCGACTCGGTGTCCAGGACGCGGGTGAGGTGCCCGCCGGGCCGGTGGGCGGACCAGCCCGCGTCGCCGGTGGTGACGAAGCGGACCCATGCCTCCTGGAGTTCGCGGGAGAGCGCGACGGCCTCGGGAGTGGGCTCCTCGCCGATGAGCTGGGTGCCGACGGGGCTGTCCAGCGTGCCGAACGCCAGGGGCACGTCGAGGCTGTGGCAGGCGCCCAGGATGCCGCCGAGGGCCGGGGCAACCCAGCCCAGTTCGAACAGGTACGAGGTGCCGCCGGCTGCCGCGTTCGCCTCGGCCAGCTTCTGTGACGGCATGCGGAAGAGGGCGTCGGAGTACACCGTCTCCACCAGCTCCTCCGGGCCTGCCTGCGGGAACGCGGCACGGTAGGCCCGCGCGCCGTCCGGCTGCGGGGCGTGCAGTTCCAGGGCTGCGTGGGCGTCCTCCTCGGTGAAGGTGCCGTACCGTCCGCTCATGACGCTGAAGTACCGGAATTCGTCCCGGGTGTGGCCGACGAGCAGTTCGGTCCCGCTTGCGCGCGCGCCGGCCAGCGCGGGCCAGGGCGTTTCCGGGAGGACCTCGCCGTCGACGACGGGGCACAGCGCGGTGCCGGTCTCCGTGAGGCGTCCCCAGCTCTCCCGGTGCGCGTGGAGGCCGGCGTTGAACGAGGTGAGCTCGGCGGCCAGGTGCCATGGGTCGATGTCGCGCAGGGCCTCGGCGGTGGGGGCCGTCGCGCCGAGCCGGTCCGCGAACGCGGCGGTGACCTGCCGTGCCAGCGCCGGGGTGCTGTGCAGCCCCGGCACCGAATGGGCGATGGCCCGCCGGAACAGGCCGCGCGCGGACTTCAACGTCAGCAGGGCGGCGACCGAGCCCGCCCCGGCGGACACCCCGCCCACGGTGACCCGGCCGGGGTCGCCTCCGAAGGCGGCGATGTTGCGCTGCACCCACTCCAGCGCCGCGATCTGGTCGAGAAATCCGCGGTTGGGCGGCACATCGTCGAGGAACGCGAATCCCTCCGCGCCCACGCGGCAGTTGATGGTCACCACGACGACTCCCGCCTCGGCCAGCGCTGCCGGGTCATACATCGGGTCGCTCGACGCCGCTGAGAGGTAGCCGCCCACGGGGATCCACACCAGCACCGGCAGTCCCGCCGCGCCGGGATCCGGAGTGCCGACGTTGAGCGTCAGCCAGTCGGTGCCCTGCGGGGGCACGTCGATCGGCAGGGACAGCGGCACCACGGGGCCGAACTCGACCGCCTGCCTCGTCTCCTCCCAGCGGTGCGGCGGCGCGGGCGCGGCGAAGCGGAGCGCTCCGACCGGGGGCTGGGCGTAGGGGATGCCGCGGAACACCGCGTGCCCCTGCCGCCGGCGCCCCTGCACCACGCCTTCCGTGGTCCGTACCTTTGGCTGTTCGGACATGACGGTTCCTTCCCTCGAGTGGACCCAGGATTATGGGTCAGGTGTATTATGTCAACTGTATTGGAACCGTCTCGGGGTACGAGGGAGGGACCGGCGATGCCGAAACAGGTGGATCACCGCGGACGCCGCGAAGTGATCGCCCGCGCACTGTGGCGGGTGGTGGAGCAGCGCGGCGTTACACAGCTGACGATGCGCGTGGTGGCGCAGGAGGCGGGCATGTCACTCGGGCAGCTGCAGCACTACTTCGCCTCCCGGACGGCCATGCTCTCCTTCGCCATGGATTTCGCGTCCGAGCAGACCTCGGTGCGCGTACACCAGGGGCTCGAAAAGCTCGGTGACCGTCCGCACCCCCGTGACGTGCTGCGACTGACGCTCGCGGAAATGCTCCCCCTGCATGCCGACGCCCGCGCGACCAGCTGGATGAGCGCCGCCTACGTCCTGGAGGCGCTGCACGACGAGGCCGTGCACGAGCAGGCGCGTCACGGCCTCGTCCAAGGGCGGGCTCTCGTCGAGCAGTTGGTCCGCCAGGCGATCGCCGACGGGCACATCGACTCCGGCCGCGACCCGGCGACCGAGACCAACCTGCTCCTCGCCCTCACCGGCTTCACCTCCCTGATCGAACTCGACGTGATCAAGCCCCAGGACGCGCTCGCCGCGATCGACGTGCATCTGGACCGGCTGTTCAGGAGTACGTGACCTGCCCTCGGACACGGGGGCAGGTGGGGTAGCACTTCAGCTGGACCAACAACGCCAGCAAATGCTGTTCGTGCTGCGTTCTGCCGCGAGCCCACGCGATCTTGTCCGGAGAAGGCGTGAACGCCTCGGCCAGCTCGCGCACCGACACCGCACGCTTGAAGCGCGGATAGGCCGTGCGATCAACCGACGCCAAACCGACACCCCAGCAAGATCAACTACCCGGCCCCGAGCACCTTAGTCAGACTGGCTCCCGCCCCGACCCACCCCGATCAGCGGCGACGGGGCACTTCGCGTCGTAGGTCGAGGGACCAAGCCGTCCGTTGACACAGCGAGCTGACGCCTTGAGCCGAGAACGCCCCCGAACTCTGACGACGGCTGGTACCGGTGGCCCCTCCCCGTTACTTCGGCCGAGCGGGAGGTTGGCTGACGACCGCCAGAAGGCTTGCGACCAAGGGGTTTTGGTCGTTCTTCCGCCAGGCGACGGCGACTCGGGTGCGGGGAGCGCCGGGTTCGATCCCGCGGAAGGCGACGCCTTTGAGACGGATGCGCCGGATGCTCGCCGGGGCCAGCGAGACACCGAGGCCGGTTTCCACCAGGGCGCAGACGGTCTGCCATTCGACCGCGTGCTGGGCGATCCGGGGCGTGCAGCCGGCCGCGGCGCAAAGGCCGATGATCTTGTCGTACAGCTGAGGGCCGGCCGCGCGGGGCAAGAGCACGAAGGGCGAGTCCGCCAAGTGTGCGAGGGTGACCGTTCGTTGAGCGGCCAGCGGGTGCGTGGACGGCAGGACGGCCACGAAGGGCTCGGTCAGCACGGTCTTGAAGTTGAGTTCCGCCTCGTCGGTGGGCGGCTCGCGCAGCAGGCCGATATCGATGGTCTTCTCGCGCAGGGCGGCGATCTGCGGCGCTGTGGTCATCTCCTCGATGTCCAGGTGCACGTGGGGAAAGCGGTCGCGGAAGGCGCGCAGCAGATCGGGCAGGACGGTCAGCGCGAGGGAGGCGGCGAAACCGATCCGCAGGCGGCCGGCCTGGCCGCTGCCGATGGCTCTGGCCGCGGCCAGGCCGTTCGTGAGGTCGGTGAGCGCCCGTCGGGCAACGGGCAGCAGCTCCCGGCCGGCGGGGGTGAGGGTGACGCGCCCTGGTTCGCGGTTGAACAGCGGGTGGCCGACCTTGCTCTCCAGGCGGCGGATCTGCTGGCTCAGCGGTGGCTGTGCGATGCCCAAGCGGGTGGCTGCCTGACCGAAGTGGAGTTCCTCCGCGAGCACGACGAAGGCATGCAACTGCGGCAAGGGAAGTTCCGGACGCTCCATACGCCTAGAGATATCAGACCATGCCGTTACTTGTATTAGACGTATTCGCGCTGGTCACTTAGCGTTCGGCGGATGACAGAGCGGCGTGCGATCCTCAGCGGCTCGGCCTTTGAGGAGCAGATCGGTTATGCCCGTGCCGTGGTCGACGGCGACTGGGTGCATGTGTCCGGGACGACCGGGTTCGACTACACCACCATGACGATCTCCGACGACGTGGTGGAGCAGGCCGAGCAGTGCCTGCGCAATATCGACGACGCGTTGTCCGAGGCGGGGTGCACTTTCGCCGACGTGGTGCGGGTGCGGTACATCCTGCCCGACCGGGACGACTTCGAGCTCTGCTGGCCGGTTCTGCGTCGCTGCTTCGGCGAGGTGCGGCCGGTCGCCACGATGCTCATGTGCGGCCTCGCCGACCCCCGCATGAAGATCGAGATCGAGGTGTACGCGCGGAACAGGCGCTAGCGGCGTACGCGGGGTGCGGACACGGGTCAGACGGCGTGGCCGCGGCGTTCGAAGACGACGTCGCGGGCGGTGTGCAGGGCCGTTTCGATGGCGCCGGTGAGGGCGGCTTCTTCGCCTAGTTCGCCGGGGACGATCCGGGGCTGGACCGGGATGGCGTTGGCGAGGGCGCGTTGCAGGGGCGCGGTCAGCAGATCGGTGTTCTTGCCGACGCCGCCGGCGATGACCACCAGCTCCGGGTCGATCACGGCGGCCACCGAGCAGATCACGAAGGCCAGCCGGGCCGCCTCTTCCTCCACCGTGGTCAGTGCGCGGGTGTCGCCTTCGCGGGCCAGCCGGAACACGTCCTTCGCGGTCTTCACCTCGGTGAGGCCCTTCGCGACCGCGCTCTCCACCACCGAATGCGCGGCGGCCGCCGACTCCAGCATGCCCTGGCGCTGCCGGTCGAGGTCCAGTTCCGGCGCGCCACCGGTGGGCCAGCCGTAGGGCAGGTAGCCGATCTCGCCGGCCGCCCCGTGCGCGCCGCGGAAAAGCTTGCCGTTGACGATGATGCCCATGCCGATCCCGGTGCCGACGGTGACGCAGACGAACACGTCCACCCCGCGCGCCGCGCCGGCCTCGTGCTCGCCGACCGCGGTCAGGTTCGCGTCGTTCTCCACCACCATCGCCGTGCCGAGCACCTGCTTGAGCTCGTTGAGCAGGCCCTTGCGCTCCCAGCCCGGCAGGTTCGGCGCCTGCTTCCAGGTCGCCGACCGCGGATCGGGCACGCCGGGGCTGCCGACCACGGTGGTTACCACGTCTTCCTTCTTCAGCCCGGCCTTGGCGACGGCGGCATCCGCGCAGTCGCGCACGGTGCGCACCAGCGCGGTCGCCGAGCGCGCCCGGTTGCGCTGGTCCAGACGGGCGACCACGGTGCCGGAAAGATCCGCCACCGCGGCCCGGATCAACTGGCGGCCGATGTCGATGCCGAGCACGTGCCCGGCGGAGGGGTTGATCTCGTAGACCACCGCCGACCTGCCGGGACCGGCCAGTGTCCGGCCCGCGGTGCGGACCAGTCCGTCCTGCTCCAGATCCAGCAGCGCCTGGCCGACGGTGGGCTTGGAGAGCCCGGTGTCCGCGGCGATCCGCGGCCGCGTGGCGGCCCCCTGCCCGCGCAGCCATTCGAGCACCACGCGCTGGTTCAACTCCCGCATGTTCGCGGGCGTACCGACCTGCGGCGACCTGCGCACGTTCATCCCCTGCCTCCACGCCACGACTTGACACGAGTTTACGTCGCACCTCTTCCGGTGCGGCGGCTCATATGTTAAGAAACTTTACGAACTACTCCCCGGAGGCGCACCGTGAGTTCTCCCACCCGTTCAGGCGAACCTCATTCGCCAGGCACCAGGACCCCAGGGTTCCAGCGGCAGATCGGCCCGCTGCAGGCGACCGCGATCAACATGACGCAGATGTGCGGCATCGGGCCGTTCGTGACGATCCCGCTGATGGTCGCCGCGATGGGCGGGCCGCAGGCCATGTTCGGCTGGCTGATCGGCGCCGTGATCGCGCTCGCGGACGGGCTGATCTGGGCCGAGCTCGGCGCCGCGATGCCCGGCGCCGGCGGCACCTACATCTACCTGCGCGAAGCCTTCCAGTACCGCACCGGGCGGCTGATGCCGTTCCTGTTCGCCTGGAGCGCAGTGCTGTTCATCCCGCTGATCATGTCCACCGGGGTGATCGGGCTGGTCACCTATCTCGGCTACCTGGTGCCGGGGGTGGTCGACGCCAACGGTGACACCACCGCGCTCGGCCACACCATCGGCATCGCCGTGGTGGCGCTGGTGGTGTTCGCGCTGTACCGCAGGATCGGCCAGATCGGCAAGCTCACCACGGTGCTGTTCGCGATCATGCTGTGCTCGGTGTTCGCGGTGATCGTCGCGTCCTTCCTGCACTTCGACGCCGACCTCGCCTTCGGCTTCACGCCGGGCGCCTTCGAGCTGTTCGGCGGGCCGTTCTGGACCGGGCTCGGTGCCGGGCTGATGATCGCCATCTACGACTACCTCGGCTACAACACCTCCGCCTACCTCGGCGCCGAACTGCGCGAGCCGGGCCGGACGCTGCCGCGCGCGATCGTGTACTCGATCCTGGGTATCGCCGGGCTGTACTTCGTGCTGCAGCTCGGGGTGCTCGGCGCGGTGCCGTGGGAGAAGATCACCGAGTCCAGCTCGATCGCGTCACTGGTGTTCGAGCAGGCGTGGGGCACCGGAGTGGCCAAGGTGCTCACCGTGTTCATCGTGATCACCGCGTTCGGGTCGGTGTTCGCCGGGCTGCTCGGCGGTTCGCGGGTGCCCTTCGAAGCGGCCAGGGACAAGCTCTTCCTGCCCTGGTTCGGGCGGCTGCACCCGCGGCTGAACTTCCCGACCGTCGGGCTGTTCGCGATGGGCGGGATCACCGCGCTCGGCTCGCTGTTCACCCTCGCCGACGTGATCGCCATGCTCACCACGGTGTTCGTGCTGGTCCAGTCGGTTGCGCAGGTGGCAGCGCTGACCGTGCTGCGCCGGCGCCAGCCCGGCCTGCGGCGCCCGTACCGGCAGTGGCTCTACCCGGTACCGAGCATCGTGGCGCTGATCGGCTGGATCTTCATCTACTACCAGTCCGGTACCCAGCCGGTGCTGCTGTCCATCGGCTGGCTCGTCGTCGGGGTCATCGCGTTCCTGATCTGGGCGCGTGCAGAGAAAACCTGGCCGTTCGGTCCCAAGGAGATCCGAGAGTCCTATTTGGATGATCGGACGAAGGAGGTCGGAGCATGAGAAGGTCGTGGATAGCCCGGATGGCTGCCGGGGCGGCGGTGATCCTGTTGCCCACCGTGGTCACCGTGTCGGCGCCGGCCGCGGCAGAGCCGTCGGACCAGGCCGCCGCGCGGTCGGCCGAGCCGATCACGCTCGGCACCCAGGGCTGGCAGGTGCTCAGCACCGAGCTGGCGAAGCAGCCGGGGGAGCAGGTGTCCAGCCCGGACTTCTCCACCAAGGGCTGGCTGCCGGTCAAACCGGACGACGCCGGCGCGCCGGGCACCGAGCTGAACGCGCTGGTGCAGAACGGCGAGTGCCCGGACGTCTTCTACTCGGACAACATGCGCAAGTGCTTCGGGTACATGCCCAAGCTCGGCCCGGTGACCGTGCCCAGGTTCGCGGTGCCGTGGTGGTTCCGCACCGATTTCACCCCGCCGGTCAAACCGGGCCAGAGCGCCAAGCTGCTGATGCCGGGCGTGGTCGGCGAGGCGGACGTCTGGGTGAACGGCACCCTCGTCGCGGACCGGGAGACCGTCTCCGGGTCGCTGGCGTCGCGCACCCTGGACGTGAGCAAGATCGTCCGGCCGGGCAAGAACTCGCTGGCCATCAAGATGTACCCGAACGACCCGTTGAAGATGTTCACCCTGGACCAGGTGGACTGGGGCCAGATCCCGCCGGACAACAACACCGGCATCATGTTCCCGGTCAAGCTCCAGGTCTCCGACGAGCTGACCGGCGGTGGCTCCTGGGTCAAGCAGAACACCGCGCCGGACGGCAGCCGCTCGTCGCTGACGGTGAAGACGGAGGTCACGAACAACTCCGGCCGCGCGCAGCGGGCCGAGGTGAGCGCGAAGATCACCCCGCCGTCGGGCGGCAAGCCGATCGTGCTGAAGCAGCGGGTGTCGGTCAAGGCGAACAGCAAGCAGACGGTGTCGTTCACCCCGGAGAAGTACGGCGAACTGCGGATCGCCAAGCCGCGGCTGTGGTGGCCCTACGCCATGGGCGACCAGCCGCTGTACACCCTGAGCACGTCGGTTTCCCAGCAGGGCAAGGTTTCCCTCGGCTCGCAGAGCACCTTCGGCATTCGCAGCGTGAACACCCGGTTGGTCGGCAAGTCGCCGCAGGCGCCGGAGGGCTCGCGGATCTTCGGCATCAACGGCAAGGAGTTCGTGTTCCGCGGCGGCGGCTGGGCGCCGGATCTTTTCCTGCGCTACTCCAAGGAGAACGTGGCGCACCAGATCGAGCTGATCAAGAACCTCGGGTTGAACGGCATCCGGCTCGAAGGCCACGACATGCCGACCGAGTTCTACGAGCAGATGGACCGGGCCGGGATCCTGATCTACGGCGGCTTCATGTGCTGTGACGCCTGGCAGCCCGAGCCCGGCACCAAGCTGACCGAGCGCGACTACCGGATCATGTACGAGTCGGCGGTCGGCATCGCGCAGCTGGAACGCAACCACCCCAGCGTGTTCACCTACGGCTGGAGCGACAACGAGCCCACCCCGCGGCAGGAGAGCGAGACGCTGCGCGGGTTCGCCGAGAACGACTTCGACGTGCCGCTGATGGCTTCGGCGATGTACAAGAGCACGCCGACCCTCGGCCAGGCCGGGATGAAGGAGGGGCCGTACGACTGGGTGCCGCCGAGCTACTGGTACGACACCACGCACTTCGACCCGGACGACCCGAGCCGGCTGAACGTGGGCGGCTCATGGGGCTTCGACAGCGAGCAGAGCGCCGGGCACACCATCCCGACCATGGACTCGATCCGGCGTTTCCTTTCCCCGGAGGAACAGGCGAAGCTCTGGCAGGACCCGAAGTACAACCAGTACCACGCGAACTTCCAGACCGGCACCGAAGGCGGCTACCAGTTCGGCACGCTGAACGTGTTCGACACCGCGCTGGCAAAGCGCTACGGGCAGTGGTCCGATTTGGACTCGTTCGTGAAGCAGGCGCAGGCGGCGAACTACGAGAACACCCGCTCGCAGTTCGAGTCCTACATCGCGCATTCCACGGACAAGTCGAACCCGGCCACCGGGATCGTGTACTGGCAGCTGAACAAGGGCTGGCCGACCCTGCTCTGGTCGCTCTACAACTACGACGGTGACCAGCCGGGCGCGTACTTCGGTGCGCAGAAGGCCAACAAGCCGTTGCACGCCCTGTTCACCTACGACGACAACAGCGTCACCTTGAGCAACCTTGGCGGGGCCACCCAGGGCGAGTTGTCCGTGCGGGCGAAGGTGTACGACATCGACGGCAAGGTGCTCGACGAGCAGCAGGCCGGCGGGATCAGCCTCGGCTCGCAGGGCGTGCGCAATGCCGTGCTCAAGCCGAAGGTGCCGGCGACCACCCAGCCGCCGGCGAAGGCGCAGGTCTACTTCGTCGAGCTGGAGCTGAGCCAGCGCGGCAAGGTGGTGGACCGCAACGTCTACTGGCGCTCCACCCAGCAGGACGTGGTGGACTGGGAGAAGACCTACGGCAAGCCGCAGGCCACCCTTTCCCAGTACAGCGACCTTTCGGCGTTGCAGGACCTGCCGGAGGCGACCATCAGCGCGGTGGCGAAGACGCAGCAGAAGCCGGGACCGAACGGCGCGGACACCGAGACCTCGGTGACCGTGACCAACACGTCGAAGACCCCGGCGGTCGGTTTCTACCTGCGGGCGGACCTGCGCAAGGGCACCGCGGACGGCAAGGAGCTGCCCGGTGACAACCAGGTGGCCACCGCGACCTGGGACGACAACGCGGCCGTGCTGTGGCCGGGCCAGTCCCAGGTGCTGACCACCAGCTACCGGTCGGCGGATCTGAAGGGGGCCGCGCCGGTGGTGAGCGTGTCCGGCTGGAACGCCGCGAAGGTGACCGTCGCGGCGCCTGGCGGGACGGGTGCGCCGACGGTCGCGGCACCGGCCGGTTCCAGCGCGTCGGGCGGCTACCGCATCCCGGTACCGAACGGAACCAAGGAGTGACCGAACTGATTCTCGGTATCGACTTCGGTGGCACGAAGGTCGCGATCGGCCTCGCCGACCGGGCCGGCTCGATACTGGCGAGCCGCGTGCTGGACACCGACGCGGAGGCCGGCGCCCAGCAGGTGGTGGACCGGGCGCTGGCCGCGGCGGAGGGCATGCTCGCCGGCTACCGGCCGGGCCCGCCGGTGACCCCGCGCGGGATCGGGGTGGTCAGCCCCGGGATCGTGCTGCCGGACGAGATCCTGCTCGCCCCGAACGTCCCCGGCTGGCAGCGGCTCCGGCTGCGCGAACTGGTCAAGGCGCGGTTCGGTTCGGTGCCGGTCGCGGTCGGCACGGACGTCAAGGCGGCCGGGCTGGCCGAGGCGAGGTGGGGCGCGCTGGCCGGGGTGGATCCCGGCCTGTTCCTCTACCTCGGCACCGGCCTGGCCGCCGCGGTACTGGTCGGCGGCCAGGTGCTGACCGGGGCGAACGGGGCGGCCGGCGAGTTCGGCTACAACCTGCGCGGGTCGTCGGACACCGGCTTCTCCACCGGGGCGGCGCCGCTGGAGGAGGCCGTCGGCGGGCGGGCGCTCGGGCGGCGGGCGACCGAGCTGCTCGGCCGGCCCACGTCGGCCGGTGAGCTGTTCGGGTTGGCCAGGCACGACCCGGCGGCCAAGGAGCTGCTCGCCGACGCGCTGGACGAGCTGTCCGTGCACGTGGCGAACCTGGCCATCGCGATCGACCCGGCGCGGATCGCGGTGGGCGGCGGGCTGGTCCGCTCGGCCGGGGTGGTGCTGCTGCCACTTCGGCAGCGGCTCGCCGAGGCGGTGCCCTTCCCGCCGGAACTGGTCACCGCGCGTTTCGACCAGGACGGCGCCCTTCGCGGCGCCGTCGCACTCGCCCTGGGCGGGTAGCGACTGTCCCTCAAGGCCACCATAGGGGCGTTGGATGCCCCTATGGTGGCCTTAAGGGGCTTTCAGTCGTGGATGCGGTGGGTGCCGGGGAGATGTTGGGGCGGGGGCATCTCGGTGTCCGGCTGGATGGGCTGGCCGAGCGTGTGGATGTCCTGGATCAGGCGCTGGAGCTGCGCCTCCAGCTGGGCCCGGATCACCGTGGCGTGCACGCCGAGCACCTTGGCCTGTTCACCGGCCCGCTGCAGGATCTCGGTGAACCGCTGCTGCGCGGCGGCTTCGGCCTGGACCACGATCTGCTCCGCGCGGGCTTCGAGTGCTTCGGCGCGGAGCTGGGCCCGGCTGTAGAGGTGGACCTCCTCGGGTGACGGGGTGCGGGTGCCCTGTTCCGCCATGCCATGCGCGCGGCGCCAGTCCTTGACCCGGTGGACCTCCTCGCGCTCCCTGGCGATCGCCCGGTCGCGGTCGGCCAGCACGTCCGCGACCAGGTCGACGAACGCGTCGACGTCGGCCTCCCGGTAGCCGCGCGAACCGAACCGGCTCGGCGGGAAGGTGACCTGGCGAATGTCGTGCGGGGTCAGCCGCCCTTGGGACCGTGGTTCGGTCATGTCCGCTCACCTCCGGTCGCCCGGCCGGGGCGGTTGAAAACGTGCTGTTCGTTGGCGGCGGCGATCATCAGCGCGCTGACGTCCTGATACGCCTTCGTCCATGCGGTGGCCAGCTCCTGGGTCCAGTGCTCCCCTTCGAAATGCGCGAGCGTGGCCAGCAGGCTGGCGCCGACCGGCGGATAGTGCTCCGCCTTGGTGCCGAACTCGACGTGCCCCCGGCCGAGCCGGTTCAGGAACGGGCCGAGCACGTCCGCCCGGTCGACGCTGGCCACGATCCGGCCGAGCGCCGCGACGAACTTGTCCCGCTGACCGGCCATACCGACCGGGAACATGTCCCGGATCTCGGGTTCGCAGAGCGCGAGATGGGAGTAGAAGTACAACGCCACCGCGTCCCCACCGGCCGAAGCCACCCGTGCCCAGGAGTCCTTGAGCTCAGCCGGATCCACTAACCGGCCACCTCCACGATCTCGCCGCGCAGGCCACCCACCTTGCCGACCACGGCGTCGATGTCGGGCGCGGGCACCTGGTGCGCCCGCAGCGTTTCGACCAGTTTCCCGGCGACCGCGTCGAAATGCGTGTCGGTGATGCCGAGTCCGCGGTGTGCGGCCGGCATGTCCCGGCCCTGGTAGGAGACGGGACCGCCGGTGGCGGCGGCCAGGAAGGCGGTCATGTGCCGGCGCAGCGACGGCAGGCTGACCTCGGCGAAGAAGGACCGGAGCTCGTTGTCGTCGAGCACTCTCCGGTAGAAGTCCTCGACCACGGTGGAAATACCGGCTTCCTTGCCCAGGCGCCGATAGAGGTCGGAATCAGGCACGGGTGAAACCTTTCGGGGTCAGTGGTCTGGTCACGGTTAGCCTGGATACCAGCTCTGCCGGGCACTGGAAACGGGGCCACGCGACAAATTCACGAAGATACGCCGAATGGTCGCGTGTGCACGCCCGTACGCCCGGCAGCGAAAGTGTCCTTTATGGACAGTGTTGGCCGGCAGGTCGTCCGGTGGCATCTTCCGGCCAGCCGGGACCGGTCCCCGGCCCTCTCTGCGAAGCTCCCGGCATGGTCAACCACTCCTCGGGTCGCCGCCGGCTGCTGGCCGGTGCCGCACTGGCGCTCGTGCTCGCCGGATGTTCGTCCTCGCCGAAGGAGGAGTTGAGCGAGAGCGCGGACGCGAAATGCGGTGAGGTCACCAGCCGGTTCACCGGCGACCTGGCTCTCGGCGGAAGTTCCGGTGATCAGAAAGTGCTGGAGGAGCGGCGAAAGCTGCTCGACCAGCTGCAGGACCAGGTCAGGGGTATGGCGGCGCCAGAGTCCGGGCAGGCGGAGCTGGACACCTGGCTAAACGAGCTGGGTAAGCTGTCCGCCGAAATGGACGACCTGCGGGGGCAGTTGCAGAACGCCCGGCTCGGCTCCGACATGGTGCTGGCGATGCAGTACTCCATCGTCAAGGAATCCGCGAAGGAAGCCGGCGCCTCCGCCAGCCGGTTCGGTTTCACCACCTGCGCCGACACCAGCCGCTGGGCCGAACTGCCGAACTAGAACTTGACCTGAACAATGGTTAAGGTACAAGACTGGGTGCTGTTCGTGTCGGATCAACATTTTGGGGACTTCGCAATGCCCTCAGCACCCTTGCACCTGGCCCTGATCATCGGCAGCACCAGGGAAGGACGTTTCGCGAAGACGGTGGCCGACTGGTTCCTCGAACAGGCAAGGCCCCGCGACGAGCTGGAGATCGACGTGATCGACCTCGCCGAGCTGTCCCTTCCCCTGGCGCAGCAGGCCGAGCCGGTGACGTTCGGCCGGTACCCTTCGCCGGAGGTCCGCGCCTTCGCCGAACGGATCGGTGCGGCGGACTGCTTCGTGGTGTTGACCCCGGAGTACAACCACGGCTACCCGGCCGCGCTGAAGCTGGCGATCGACTCGGTCTACCCCGAATGGGCCGCCAAGCCGGTCGGGTTCGTCTCCTACGGCGGCTTCGCCGGCGGTCTGCGCGCGGTGGAGCAACTGCGGCCGGTGTTCGCCGAACTGCACACCGTCACCATTCGGGAGACGGTGAGCTTCTACCTGGCGCACAGCCAGTTCGGCGAGGACGGCAGGCTCAAGGAAGAGACCGGGGCCGCCGGTGCGGCCAAGGCGCTGCTCGACCAGCTGGCCTGGTGGGCGTACGCGCTGCGGGAGGCGCGGGTGAAGACGCCCTACGCCGGCTGATCCCGGCGATCGGGGGGACACCTGAGGCCATCCGCCGCAATTTCGGCGTTGTCGGGTTTCACCGGCGCGCACCACGGGGACCTCACCGGTATGTCCACTTGGCGAGCTTCCAGCGGCCGTGGCACGGCCGTGCGGGTTATTACCGGCGTCGGTGCGCTGTTCGCGGTGATCGAGGTCGTCTACATCCTGATGATCGTGCTCGGCGCCAACCAGGCCAACGCCTTCTTCGGGTTCATGCGTGCGATCGCCGAACCACTGGCGTTGTTCTTCCCCGGACTGTTCACTTTGGACGACTACAACCTCGGCGTGTTCATCAACTACGGGCTCGCCGCGGTGTTCTGGCTGGTGGTGACCGGAGGGGTCGCCCGGCTGCTGAGCAGGTGAGGCCATTTCCGCGGCGGCGTCGTGAGTGAAAAGTGTTGTCGGAGCGCCACTTTTCACTCACGACCGCCATCGCCATGCATCCCGCTCAGGCCTGCAGGGCGGCTTCGATCTCGAGGGTGATCTTGACCTTCTCGCCGAGGAAGCCGTTGCCCTCCGGGCCGATGCCGAAGTCGCGGCGGGCGATGGTGGCCTCCGCGGAAACGCCGAGCGTGGTGGCGTTGTCGTTCGCGGGGTTCGGGCCCACCCCGTTGAACTCGGCGGTCAGCGAGACCGGCTTGGTGACGCCGCGCCAGGTCAGCTCGCCGTCGATGAAGTAGTCCTCGCCCTCGCGGCGGATGCCGGTGGAGCGGAACGTGATCTTCGGGTGGTTCGCCACGTCGAAGTACTCGGCCGTGCGGATGTGCTCGTCCCGCGGCGTGACCCCGGTGCTGACCGAGGCGGCGTCGATCTCGGCGGTCACCGAGGAGTCCAGGATGCTCTCCCCGGTGACCACCTGGCCGCTGAAGGCCAGGAAACGGCCGCGGGACCTGGCGAGGCCGAGGTGCTTCAGCGAATAGCCGACCTCGGAATGGACCGGATCGATCTGCCAGGTGCCGGCGACGTAACCGGGGATCTCGGTGGTGGGCGCGCTCATGCGGTTTCTCCCGTGGGTCGGTGTGCACAGTGGACGGGGACTCACCGGATGAGCCCCTTCAACCGCGACCGTACGCGCCAATGATTGAGCGCTCAACTAGGAGTGTCGGCGATCTCAGCAGGTGCGACGGGCGCGTCCCAGTCGATGTGGTGCTGGTAGAGCCACTCGCGCCCGCCCGTGCCGGCGGACCTGGCGCCCTGCTCGGCGCTCGCCGCCACCAGGCGCTCCACCCGGCCGCGCCGGAGCAGTTCGTAGGCCCGGCACGCTTCGCCGAGGTCCGGCAGATCGCGCAGGCAGCGGCCGAGTTCCACGCTGTCCTCGATGGCCATCGAGGCGCCCTGGCCGGCGGCCGGTGAGGCGGCGTGCGCGGCGTCACCGACCAGTACCATCGAGCCGTGCTGCCAGACCGGAGTGGACGGCACGTCGTAGGCGTTGCCGCCGACGATGTCGTCGCCGGTGGCCTCGATCAGTTCGGCCGACGGGGTGTCGTCACCGGCGAAGAACGGGATCGTCAGCCGTCGCCAGTCCTCCGGGGTGTGCGCCGAGATCTCCGCGCGGTCCAGCTCCGGCCGAGGCAGCCTGGCGAACCACCAGCTCCGCCCGTCCGGTGCCGTGGTGAAGCCGAAGAAAGCCTTGCCGCCCTGGATCATGTGATAGCCCTCCGGCGCGGAGGCGGCCGTTTTTCCCGCTGTGTAGCCGTAGACGATGTTCAGGCCGGTGTAGCGCGGGCCCGGGTTCGCCGGGTCGATGAGTGATCTGACGGCGGAGTGGATGCCGTCCGCGCCGACCAGCAGGTCGGCTTCGACGCCGGTGCCGTCCGCGAACTCGGCGGTCACCCGGCCGTCGGGTCCCGCGCCGGCCGTGGTCAGCCGCTTTCCGTGCTCGATCCGGATGTCGCGCCGTGCCGCCTCGTCGTGCAGGGCGCGGTAGAGGTCGGCGCGGGTCAGCGTGCGAGGTGAGTTGGCGTGCCCGGCGGCACCGCCGAGCGGCAGCGCGCTGAGCCTGGTGCCGGTGCCGTCGAACACCTCCACGGTCCGGCCGGGAAAGGACGCGTCGACCACCGCTGCCCGCGCGCCGACGGCGTGCAACGCGTCCAGCCCGTTGTTCATGATGGTCAGGAACGCGCCGATGTCGTCGGCGCCGGTGGGATAGGCCTCGTAGACGACCGGGTCGAGGCCGGCCTTCCGCAGGGCCATCGCCGTTACCGCGCCGGCGATGCCGCCGCCGATGACCGCGACGCTGGTCATGTTTTCCTCCGCTCGCCCGTGCAGATGGTGTCACGGATCCGATTTGTAAGGAGGTTTCGGCCCGCCCCGGTACGGGTATTCACGAGTTGTGACGTGAGTCATAGGTGGCGTTTATGTCTGACCGTGAAGGGTTGAAGGTCATGGTTCGTACCCGAGGCGCTCACATGAAGGTGACCGGACTGCAGCCGGTTCAGGTGCTGGCCGTGCTGGTGGGTCTGTTCTTCCTGGTCGTAGGGGTGATCGGTCTCGTCCGTACCGGGTTCGGTGACTTCACCGGGCATCAGCACGGGACACTGCTCGGCTTCGCGATCAACCCCCTGCACAACATCGTGCACGTGGTGATCGGCCTGTTCGGGGTGCTGCTGGGCACCAGATCGGGCGGGGCGCGCCTGTTCGGCTGGCTGCTGCTGGCCGGCTACGGCGTGGTCTTCGTCTGGGGCCTGATGATCACCGGGGTGTTCTCGTCGAACCCCGTCTCCGGGCTTGGCAACCCGCTGAACCTGAACACCGCGGACAACTGGCTGCACCTCGGCGCCGCGGTGGCCGGGCTGCTGATCGCGGTACTGCCCGCGCGCAAGAAGGTCAGGCTGGACGAGCCGGAAGAGGCGCCCGCGGCCACCGAAGCGGACCGGACCGTGGTGGACCGCCCGGGCAAGGGCCGCCACGGCCTTGGCGCGCACGGCTGAAACCTGAGACGGGTGTGGGGGCACGCCGGCCGGCGTGCCCCCACATTTTTTCGCGTCGGATCAGTGCGCGGCCGCCTGCGCGGCGTTCTCCGCGGCTAGCCGCTCGTTGCCGCTCTGGGTCTTGAGCGGGATGTGCTTCAGGAACGCGATGACCACCACGGCGAGCACCGCGATCGGCGTGCCGATCAGGAAGATCTCGCTCGTCGCGGTCCCGTATGCCTCCCGGATCACGGTGGCCACCGGCTCGGGCAGCGCCGACATGTCCGGTACCGAGCTGGTGGAGCCGCCCTGCGTGGCGCCGGCCGCGGCCGGGCCGAGGCCGTCCGAGATCAGCCCGGTGACCCGGTTCGCCAGCACCGCGCCCAGCGCGCTCACGCCGATCGAACCGCCGAGGCTGCGGAAGAAGGACAGCACCGACGTGGCCGAGCCCAGCTCCTGCGCCGGCACGTCGTTCTGGGCCACCAGCACCAGGTTCTGCATCAGCATGCCGATACCGAGCCCGAGCACCGCCATGTACAGGCTGAGCACGAGCACGCTGGTGTGCGCGTCGATGGTGCCGAGCAGGCCGAGCCCGGCGACCATCAGCACCCCGCCGCCGACCAGGTATCCCTTCCACTTGCCGGTCTTGCTGATCAGCTGCCCGGAGATGGTGGAGGAGACCAGCAGGCCGAAGATCATCGGCAGGCTCATCAGCCCGGCCGCGGTCGGCGACTTGCCGAGCGAAAGCTGGAAGTACTGGGACAGGAAGACGGTGCCACCGAACATCGCGACACCGACCAGGAAGCTGGCGATGGTGGCCAGCGAAACGGTCCGGTTGCGGAAGATGCTCAGCGGCACGATCGGCTCCCGCACCCTGGACTCGACCACCAGCGCCAGCGCCAGGATCAGCAGCCCGCCTGCCACCAGGCCGGCCGTCCACCAGGAACCCCAGGCGAACTGGTGCCCGGCCAGGGTCGACCAGACCAGCAGGGTGGACACCCCGGTCATGATCAGGAACGCGCCGAGGTAGTCGACCTTCGCGCCTTCGCGTCGGATCGTCGGCAGCCGCAGGGTGCGCTGCAGCAGCACGATCGCGGCGACCGCGAACGGCACCCCGATGAAGAAGCACCAGCGCCAGCCGAGCCAGGAGGTGTCCACCAGCAGCCCGCCGATCAGCGGCCCGGCCACCGTGCCGATCGCGAAGACGGCGCCGAAGATGCCGGAGTAGCGGCCCAGCTCACGCGGCGATACCAGCGCGGCCATCACCACCTGGGCGAGCGCGGTCAGCCCGCCGGCGCCGATGCCCTGCGCGACCCTGCTGGCGATCAGCAGCTCGATGTTGCCGGCGAAACCGGCCACCAGCGAGCCCACCACGAACAGCGCGAGCGAGAGCTGGATCAGCAGCTTCTTGTTGTACAGGTCGGAAAGCTTGCCCCAGAGCGGAACCGTCGCGGTCATCGCGAGCAGTTCGGTGGTGACCACCCAGGTGTAGGAGGACTGCGAGCCGCCAAGGTCGGCGATGATCCGGGGGAGCGCGTTGGCCACCACGGTGGAGGCCAGAATGGCTACGAACATGCCCATCATGAGCCCGGACAAGGCCTCCAGGACCTGTCTGCGGCTCATCGGGGCGGCCGAGGACTCCGGTCCGGGGTCGTTGGGTTTTTCGGAGGTAACGGTCACAGGGATCCCCATTCTTGTAAGTGCCGGGCGAAGCCGGTCGAATTCAGTGGCGGCCGGGCTGCGGCAGGCCGCGGGAAAGCGCGTCGATCGCGGTGGCGAGCAGTTCGCGCAGGTCGGGCTCGCCGTCCAGCCGGTGCCAGCGCCGGATGGCCGCGTGCATGGCCCCGCCGGTGGCCGCGAACAGCAGCCCGGGGTAGAAGTCGGCGACCGGGTCCAGCCCGGTGCGCTGGGCCACCGCGTCGAGCAGGGTGCGTTCGGACTCCGTCTGCAGCGCGATCAGCCGTGCCACGAGCGAAGGGTTGTTCTCCAGTACCGACATCCGGAGCAGCCACTCTTCGCGGTCGGCTTCGATGCGGTCGATCTCCGGCTCGAGGGCCACCGCCAGCGCGCGCAGCGGGCTCAGCTCGGCCGGCGCGGCCAGCAGCCGCTCGGCGCACCGCGCGGAGCGCTCCTCATGGTCCGGATACGCGAGCACGATCGCCTCCTCTTTGGAGGCGAAGTAGTTGAAGAAGGTGCGAGGCGACACGTCGGCCGCGCCGCTGATGTCCTCGACGGTCACGTTGTCCAGCCCGCGTTCGGCGACCAGCCGAACGGTCGCGCTGGCCAGTGCGCGGTGTGTGTCGAACTTCTTGCGTTCCCGCAGCCCCATCGCCGCCCTGGCGGCCCCCTCGTTCACCTGACCAAGGTAGCGAGGATCTTGCACGTACTGCAAACTTGCGCTCTGTGAATTGGGCCTCATGGGCGCGCGCCCGCGTGGAATCAGCTTGGGTTCGCCCAGGCCAGCAGCTCGTCCGCGGTCATGGTGTTCACCACGTCTTCGGCGGAGACCCCGCATTCCGTGGCCCGCCGGCAGCCGTAGGGCTGCCAGCTGAGCTGACCCGGCGCGTGCGCGTCGGTGTCGATGGCGAACCGGCAGCCCAGTTCGGCCGCGAGGCGCAGCAGCCGGCGCGGCGGGTCGAGCCGTTCCGGCCGCGAGTTGATCTCCACCGCGACGTCGTTCTCCAGGCAGGCGCGGAAAACCCGCTCCGCGTCGAACTCGGACTCCGGCCTGCCACGGCCGGTGACCAGCCTGCCGGTGCAGTGCCCGAGCACGTTCACCCGCGGGTTCGAGACCGCGGTGAGCATCCGCTCGGTCATCTCGGCGGCAGGCATGCGGAGTTTCGAGTGCACGCTGGCCACCACGAAGTCCAGCTCGGCCAGCAGGCCGGGGTCCTGGTCCAGGCTTCCGTCGAGCAGGATGTCCACCTCGATCCCGGTCAGGACGAGGAAGGAGCTCGTCCGCGCGTTGATCTCGGCGACGAGTTCGAGCTGCTCGCGCAGCCGGTCCGCGGACAGCCCGTTGGCCACGGTCAGCCGGGGCGAATGGTCGGTGAGCACCATCCACTCGTGCCCGAGTTCCTGTGCGGCTTCGGCCATTTCGGCGATCGGACTGCCCCCATCGGACCAGTCGGAATGCGTGTGGCAGTCCCCGCGCAGCGCCTGGCCGAGCGCACCGCCGTCCGGCAGTTCGGGCATCCCGCGTTCGAGCAGCTTTCGCAGGTACTCGGGCTCCTGCCCGGACACCGCCTCGGCCACCACGGCGGCGGTGGTCTTGCCGATCCCGGACAGCGCGGTCAGCGTGCCGGCGCGCGCCCGTGCGCCGACCTCGTCCGGGGACAGCTCGCCGATCACCGCCGCGGCCCGGCGGAACGCGCGCACCCGGTAGCTCGGTTCACCGGCACGTTCCAGGTGGAACGCGATTTGCCGCAGGGCGCGGACCGGGTCCATGCCGGTGAAGTTACCAGCGCCGCGGCCGGTCGGACGGGCTATTCGTCGGAACGGCGGACGCGCAACGGGAGGACGAACCACAGCACGCCGAACACGACCGCGGCGAGCGCGCAGGCCACGATCGCCTGCCACCGGCCCACCACCACGTCCACCAGCAGCAGCAGGGTGGTGCTCACCGTCGCGGCGAGGAAACCGAGACCGCTGAGCGCCAGCCGGTTGGCCACGTGGATGATCGTTTCCCGGCGGCCCTGCCGGAACAGCACGCGGTGCCAGGCGGCGGGTGCGGTGAGCAGGCCGACCGCGATCACCGCCAGCAGCACGGCGACCAGGTGCACGTTGCGCTGGAACTCGGTGGCCTTCTGGTAGACGTCGGTGAACGTGACCGAGAACAGGAAGCCGAACAGGATCTGCACACCCGCCTGCGCGACGCGGATCTCCTGCAGCAGTTCGTTCACATTGCGAGCCAGCCGCCGATCGGGGCTTTCTTCTGGTCCGGACATGCGCAATCTCCTCTTCGCGCGGTCACGGGGAGAGCAAACCCGGGGGCGGCGCGACCCGTTTCGGCCAGGAATAACACTTTTGGCGACTTTTCTCCAGTCGCGGTCACCGGCTGTGCCCGCTGCGCGGACCCTTACGTTTGCCGGGGTAGCCACGAATCGTTACCGTTGAACCTGTCGGTTGAGCCAGCAGCCGAGGCAGGACGGCGTGTTTCCCGTGGCCCTCGCGGCCCGCCCGCTGACAGTGTGCCTCGCGCTGACACCCGTCCGCTTCGGTCCGGTCAGAAGGAGCGTGCGACATGGGACAGCCCGGCACCCTGGACCTGGTGATGACCCGGCCCTCCGACGATCCGGTCGGGTCGCCAGTCGACGGGGTGACCACGATCAGCGTCTCCGGTGACCTCGATCTGCGCACCGCGCCCGAGTTCGCCGCGGTACTCGCCGAAGCGCAGTCGCCGCCGCCACCGGAGGCCCTGGTGCTGGAACTCGGCGGTATCGGTTTCTGCGCCTCCGCCGGGCTTCAGGTGCTGCTGCGGGCGCAGCAGCGGGCCGAGGCCGACGGGACCAGGCTGTTCCTGGTCGGCGCGCCCCGTGCGGTGCTGCGCCCCTTGCAGCTGACCGGCCTCGATCGGGCGTTCGTCCGGTGCGACACCACGGCGGAGGCGCTCGCGGGCTGCCACTGAGTCCGGCCGTTTGGCCGTCCCCGGCTTGGGTACTCCCCGGTGAGCCGAGGGACGGAGGAAGTAGATGAGCCTGCCGGACAGCGCACCCAGGCTGGCGGACCTGGCGACCGGTTCGGGTGAGCCGCCGGCGTCCGCGTCGGTGCCGGACACCCTCCGGATCGCCGGAAAGGCCCTGCTGCCGACCATTGCGGGCGGGGTGATCAAACGGCGTCCGCCGGTGCTCTCGGTGGCGCAGAAGCTTCAACTGGACCAGCCCTCGATCCCGCTCTTCCAGCGGTTGCGCCGGCAGTACGGGCCGGGTCCGCTGGTGCTGCGGGTACCGGGCAGGTCGATCGCGGTACCGCTGTCCGGCGCGGACGCCGGCAGGCTGCTGGCCGACTCCCCGGAGCCGTTCACCCCGGCGAGCCTGGAGAAGAGGGCCGCGCTGAGCCATTTCCAGCCGCACGGGGTGCTGATCTCCGCCGGCGGGGAACGGGCGAAGCGGCGGGCCTTCAACGAGGCCGTGCTGGAGACGGAGCGTCCGATGCACGAGGTCGCGGCCAAGGCGGCGGCCGTGGTGGAAGAGGAGGCGGAAGGGTTGCCCGGCGGGGACGGGCGCTTGGACTGGAATGCCTTCGACGCGGCATGGTGGCGGGTGGTGCGCCGGATCGTGCTCGGTGACGGCGCCCGCGCCGACACCGAACTGATCGCCAGGCTGAACCGGCTGCGCCTGGCCGCGAACTGGGCCTACCTCGGCCCGCGGCTCGGCAGGCTCCGCGAGCGGTTCGACGAACGGCTGCGGGCCCATCTCGACCGCGCGGAACCGGGCAGCCTGGCGCAGGTGCTCGCGTCCACTCCGGCCGAGCCGGAGGTGGACCCGGCAGGGCAGGTGCCGCACTGGCTGTTCGCCTTCGACGCGGCGGGCATGGTCACCGCGCGCACCCTGGCGTTGCTGGCCACCCACGCCGACCAACTGGCGCGGGTGCGCGAGGAACTGGCGCAGGCCGACCCGGGCGTGGCGCACCCGCTGCCGTACCTTCGGGCCTGCGTGCTGGACGCGGTCCGGTTGTGGCCGACCACGCCGGTGCTGCTGCGGGAGAGCACTGTGGACACTCAGTGGGGCACCGGCGAGCTGCGCGCCGGCACCACGTTCCTGATCTTCACCCCGTTCTTCCACCGGGACCGGGAGACGCTGCCCTACGCCGACCGGTTCGCTCCGGACGTCTGGCTGGACGGGCAGGCCGCGTGCAAGCCCGCGCTCGCTCCGTTCAGCGGCGGCCCCGGCGCCTGCCCAGGCCGCAACCTGGTGCTGATGACCACCACCGCGATGCTGGCCGCGCTGATCCGGCGGCACGACTACGCTCTGATCTCCGCGCCGGACCTCGACCCGAACCGCCCGCTACCGGCGACGATCGACAACTTCGGACTGGAGTTCGAGGCACGCTGAATCCGTCCAGTGTGGAGAGGCGGACGTCCGGGTGCTCAAAAGAGCGCACGACAGGAGGGGCACGCGACGATGACAGAGCATGTGAAGGACAGGCCGATGCGGGCGTCTGGCGCCGCCCGGCAGAGCCCGATGGTCGTTTTCGGCGGTGCCTTCGTGGTGGTGTTCGCGGTGCGGCTGCTGGTTCGCCGCCGCAAGCACTGAGAACGGGCCGACCGGTCAGCGGCTCCTTTTCCGTTTGGTGAATTCGATCGACGTCGGGAAGCCCGGTACGCCCGCAGCTTCCTGGGCGATCTCGACCGAGTCGGTCACCCTGTTCAGCACATGACGGCCGAAGTTGTGCTCGCACGCCGCATAGGGCGCTGCCGCCGATGCCGAGACCTTGACCCGCAAAAGGTCACAGGTGCTCTGGAAACGGCAGCTCAGCACGGCTCCCATCGCCGCTCCCGCCATCATCCGGGAACAAGCCTCGTCCGTGGCGAGCTTGATGTCGGCGATGCCGTCGAGATCGAACTCTCCGCGGGTGGCAACGCTTTCGGCGACCGCTCTGGCCACGACGAGCTGGTCGAGTTCGGTCGGAAGGCGCAACTCCACGACACTCGCGAGCATCGCTTCGAGCTCACCGGTCGTCGGGATCTGGCTCATCTCGCACTCCTGGCATCGCGCTTCTGCCGTTGCAACTCCGGATACCCGCTGACGCCGGTACGACACGTCCGCTTCCGGGCGCGAAGACGGGTTTGGCGCGAGCGGCCGAGATGCATCTTGCTACTCGCAAGAAGCCACGTAACTCTTTTCACTCTGATTGGCGAACTGACGAGCGCATTGGCTCGTCGCCAAGTATCGTAGGCAGTGCCGCTGGGGTGAGGATGAAAATCTGGGACCCCGGTGTGCCCCGGCGCCTACCTCCCCCTCGGGCGCCGGCCGAGCGCCCCCGGTGCCGTGACCCCCAGGCCGCGCCGGGGGCGCTCCCTATTCCCGGCCGCCCTGAATGCCGTTCAGGCCGGCGGGTTCGGCGTCAGGGCCAGGCTGTTTCCGCTGGGGCTCCCGAGGTCGCCGAGGTTGCTGAGGCTAGTGAGATCCGAGAGTGCCGAGATCGAACAACTGCTCAGATGAGCGGCGAGCAGGCTGAGCTCACTCGCCATGCTGTCCACAATGGACACGAAGGCCCGGCGGCTGGGGAAGGGGCCGTGCCGCCGGCCCGGTTCGGGGGTCCGCAGGGTCCCGGCGCGCCCGGACCCGTTGTAGGGTAGGGGCCAACCGGGCGGTTCTGACCATGTGCCGTACGGCCAGTGGCGGCCTTCTGGACTGCAGCCGGCGGGTTGCTGCGCACATCGGCGAACGGCCCCGAGACCCCGGGTCGTTCTCCCCATACCGCCTTTCGTGCTACGGCAGGCAGCCGCATCCGGCGCGGCCGGGATCTCGCTCCGCTGTCCGTTTCAATCCTTCCGTTGTGGGTACCCGTTCGCGACCCGGTGAACGTTCTTGCGGTCGCCGGTGATCCGGACCACAGTAGGAGTTGCCCCCGGACGGGTAGGTGTCCGGAGACCAAAACGCGCGCGTGGAGGTGGTTGGCGGTGGTGGATGCGACGGCCCGGCCGGACGTGACACGGGGGCCGGTGCCCTTTCAACGGCACAGCGGACCACGCGGCGGGACTCTGCTGAAGCTGCTGCGTACCACCGATCACAAGCAGATCGGCATTCTCTACCTGGTCACCTCGTTCGGCTTCTTCCTGGCCGGGGGTGCGATGGCGCTGCTCATGCGCGGTGAGCTCGCGCTGCCGGGCATGCAGTTCCTCTCCCAGGAGCAGTACAACCAGCTGTTCACCATGCACGGCACGATCATGCTGCTGCTCTACGCCACGCCCAACCTGTTCGCGTTCGCCAACTTCATCCTGCCGCTGCAGATCGGCTCCCCGGACGTCGCATTCCCGCGGTTGAACGCGTTCGCCTACTGGCTTTACCTGTTCGGCGGGCTGATGGTGCTCGGCTCCTTCTTCACCCCCGCCGGTGCGGCCGATTTCGGCTGGACGGCCTATACGCCGTTGTCCACCGCGTCGTACTCGCCGGGCATGGGCGCCGATCTGTGGATCATGGGGCTGATCCTGTCCGGCCTCGGCACCATTCTCGGCGCGGTCAACATGACCACCACGATCCTCTGCCTGCGCGGGCCGGGGATGACCATGTGGCGGCTGCCCATCTTCACCTGGAACATCCTGTTCACCAGCATCCTGGTGCTGGCCGTGTTCCCCATCCTGACCGCGGCGCTGTTCGGCCTGTACGCGGACCGGAGGCTCGGCGCGCACGTGTTCGACCCGGCCAACGGCGGCGCGATCCTCTGGCAGCACCTGTTCTGGTTCTTCGGCCATCCCGAGGTCTACATCGTCGCGCTGCCCTATTTCGGCATCATCACCGAGATCATCCCGGTGTTCAGCCGAAAACCGTTGTTCGGGTACAAGCTGATGGTGTTCGCGACGGTGGGGATCACCGCGCTCTCGTTCGCGGTGTGGGCGCACCACATGTTCGCAACCGGTTCGGTCCTGCTGCCGTTCTTCTCATTTCTGACCTTCCTGATCGCGATACCGACCGGGGTGAAGTTCTTCAACTGGATCGGCACCATGTGGCGGGGCACGATCACCTTCGAAACCCCGATGCTGTGGTCGGTCGGCTTCCTGGTCACCTTCCTGCTCGGTGGGCTCACCGGGATCATCCTGGCCGCGCCGGCACTGGACTTCCACGTGACCGACAGCTATTTCGTGGTGGCGCACTTCCATTACGTGCTGTTCGGCACGATCGTGTTCGCCACCTTCGCCGGCATCTACTTCTGGTTCCCGAAGATGACCGGAAGAATGCTGGACGAAGGGCTTGGCAAGCTGCATTTCTGGACCACCTTCATCGGTTTCCACGGCACTTTCCTGGTGCAGCACTGGCTGGGCAACGAAGGCATGCCGCGGCGGTACTCGGACTATCTGCCCGGCGACGGGTTCACCGTGCTGAACACGATCTCCACGGTGGGCGCGTTCCTGCTCGGGCTGTCCATGCTGCCGTTCATCTGGAACGTGCTGCGCAGCTACCGGTACGGCGAGATGGTGACCGTGGACGACCCCTGGGGCCACGGCAACTCGCTGGAATGGGCGACCAGCTGCCCGCCGCCGCGGCACAACTTCACCGAGCTGCCCAGGGTGCGCTCGGAGCGGCCCGCGTTCGAGCTGCACTATCCGCAGCTGGTCGAGCGGCTTCGGGCGGAGAACAGCGTGACCCCGTTCAAGCGGAAGCCCCGGCAGCGCACCCCTTCGGAGCAGGCGGCGGACGCCACCAAGGGCGAGGGCGGCTGAGCGGGCCTAACCGCGGGGGAGCGTGCCGCGTGCCGTGGGCAGCCCGGCGAACAGGTCGCCGTGCTCCTCCAGCCGGTCCAGTACGTCGTCGCTGGTGAACACCAGGTCTTCGGCGGTGCGGCAGGCCCGGATCTCGTCCATGGTGACCGGGGTGGACACGGTGGGCCTGGCCCGCCCGCGCAGCGAGTAGGGCGCGACCGTGGTCTTCGCCTGGTTGTTCTGGCTCCAGTCGATGAAGACCTTCCCGTGCCGCAGGGACTTGGTCATCCTGGCCACGATCCGGCCGGGGGACTCCGCGGCCAGCCGCTCGGCCACCGCCTTCGCGTACTCTCTGGCGCTGTCCGGGCTCCGGGTGCGGATTCCGCAGTAGATCTGGAGTCCCTTGGAGCCGCTCGTTTTCGGGGCGGGCGCCAGACCGTCCTCGGTCAGCACCTCGCACAGCCGCTCGGCGACCCGGCAGCAGTCCACCACGTCGGCGGGCTGGCCGGGGTCGAGGTCGAACACCAGCAGGTCGGGGTTGCGCCGCGTGTCGCGGGGGCCGACCTTCCACTGCGGCACGTGGAGCTCGAGCGCGGCCAGGTTGGCGGCCCAGATCAGGGTGGGCAGGTCGTCGACGAGCGGGTAGTGGTTGACCTCCTCGCCCTTGTGGGACAGCCGGGCGGTGCGCACCCAGTCCGGCACGTGCGGTGAGACGTCCTTCTGGTAGAACTGCTGGCCGTCGACCCCGTCCGGGTACCGCGAGAAGGTGACCGGGCGGCCGGCAAGGTGCGGCAGCATGACCGGGGCGACCCGGCGGTAGTAGTCCAGCACCTCGCCCTTGGTGAATCCGACATCCGGGTAGAGCACCTTGTCCAGATTGGACAGCGTGAGCCGTCGCCCGGAGACTTCCACCAGGACACGTTCTCCGCTGGAGACCATGGGGGCAGATTACCCGCCAGCCGGCACGGCGAACCGGCAGTTCGCCGGGGCGGACCGGGGGATTCCACGCTTGGGCCGGGTACCGCACCGGCAAGGAAAGGCAGCCATGAAGATCACCGTCGCGGACCTCCGACGAGTCCTGGAGTCGCCGATGACCGAACCGAACCTGCTGCTCGTCGGGGGCAGGCTGATCATCGTCCCGGCGGCCAGCCTCGGCCACAATCCCGGCGCGATGACGGTGACCTCGCGGGCGGAGCTGCGGGCGAAACTCGGCGAACCCACCGACGCCGAGCTGGCAGCCCACGCCGCTCTGCTCGGTGCCGCGATCTCCATCCTCGGTGCCTGAACGGGGTCAGGCCCGCACCGGCAGGTCCGCCGGAGCGCGGCCGGGCAGCAGACCACGCCAGCTCGGGGTGCGCAGGCAGCGCGACTTCGTCCAGTCCCGGAAGACCACCTCGCCGACCAGCTCCGCGCGCACCCAGTGCGTCCCGTCCGCGGTGGCGGGCGGCACGGTGTGGAACGGCGAGGTCTTCCTGGACAGCCGGTGCAGCCGGCCGCTCAGCGTCTCCAGATCCCGGTCGGAGAACCCGGTGCCCACGTTGCCGACATACCGCAGCCGGTCCCCGTCGGGCAGACCGAGCAGCAGTGAACCGAAGGAACCGGCCCGTTTGCCGCCGCCCTCCCGCCAGCCGCCGATGACCACCTCGCACACCTGGACCCCGGTGATCGAGATCCAGTCGGCGCTGCGCCGGTCCGGCCGGTAGCGGCTGCTGGTCCGTTTGGCCAGCATCCCCGGCAGGCCGTGTTCGCGTCCAGCGCGCAGCACTGCGCCGCCGTCACCGACGTAGAAATCCGGCACCCGCCAGCTCGGCCCGTCCAGGCCGAGGCCGTCGAGCAGCGCGCGGCGCTCGAGGTAGCCGAGGTCCAGGCAGCTCCGCCCGTCCAGGTGCAGCAGGTCGAACGGCAGGTACAGCACCGGGAACCTGGCCGCGAGCCGCTTGGCCTTCGCGGTGGAGCCGGGCGACTCCCGCTGCCGCAACGCGCTCAGGCTTGGCACCCCGTGGTCGAAGACGACGAGCTGGCCGTCCAGCAACGCCTCGGTCGAGCCGAGCCGGGCGCCGAGGGCGCGCAGCTCCGGATAGTCGGCGGTGATGTCCCCGCCCGCGCCGTCCCGCAGGCTGATCCGGCCGCCCTGCACCCTGGCCAGGGTGCGCAGCCCTTCCCAGCGGAACTCGTAGGCCCACTCGACGTCCTCGTCGACGCTGGGCATCTTGCCCTGCACCGGCCGCATGGGCGAGACGAACGAGGGCAGCTCCTCCCAACCGCAGGGCGGTGGGTCCACCCGGCGGATCCGCCAGGCGCGCGGTTCGGCCGGGGAGTGCTGGTTCACCAGCGCGTACCGGCCGCGCACCCGCTCGCCGTGCAGCAGGACCTCCACCTTGTGGTCGTTGAAGTGCAGGGTCTCGTACCGGCCGTGGTCCCAGATCGTCATCCGGCCGGCGCCGTACTCGCCGGCCGGGATCTCGCCGTGGAAGGAGGCGTATTCGAGCGGATGGTCCTCGGTGTGCACGGCCAGCCGCGGCCGGTCCGGCTCCATCGGCAGGCCCAGCGGCACCGCCCAGGACACCAGCACGCCGTCCCGTTCCAGGCGCAGGTCCCAGTGCAGCCGGGTGGCGTGGTGCTCCTGGATGACGAACACGTCGTCGTCGCCCCTGGGCAGGGTGTCGCCGGAAGGTACGGGTTCGGGGGTGCGACCGGGGTCGCGTTTGCGGCGGTACTCGGTGAGATCGGCCACCTGGTTCACTTTAGTGCCGCGGCGGCGGTCCGCAGATCGGCGAGAAAGGCTCGGTAGGCGCGGTCGCGGTCCGGTGCGCGCAGCACGGACGACGGATGCACGGTGGCGACCAGCCGGACCGGCCGCCTGCCGAGGCCATCCGGCGGATCGAGCAGTTTCCCGCGCTGCTCGGTGATCTTGAACGAGGTGCCCAGCACCGACTGGGCCGCGGTGGCGCCGAGGAAGACCAGCAGCTCCGGGCCGGTGGCGTCCAGTTCGGCGTACAGCCACGGACGGCAGGCCACTATTTCGGTCCGCGAAGGCTTCTTGTGCAGGCGCCGTTTCCCGCGTTCGGCGCGGACGTACTTGAAATGCTTCACGGCATTGGTGACGTACACCTGGCCACGGTCGATTCCGCTTTCCTCCAGTGCCCGGTCGAGCAACCGGCCTGCCGGGCCGACGAACGGTGCACCGGCGCGGTCCTCCGCGTCGCCGGGCTGTTCGCCGACCATCAGCATCCTGGCCTCGGCCGGACCGGCTCCGAACACGGTCTGGGTGGCGTTCCGGTAGAGCCCGCACCCGCGGCAGGAACCGGCCGCTGCGGCCAGTTCGGGCAGCTTCCGGCTCTCGGGCACGAAGGGCGCGGCGTCCTGCTGTGTTCGAGTCATCTCACTCCCGGTGCCGGGCTTGGCAACTGCGCCCGGTTACCTCGCGGGCGTGGCCCCGAAACGCGGGTGTGAACCGGCCGGGCCCGGGTATCCGGGGAAAGCAAGGTCCCCAACGCAAGCGGAGGCGTATTCGTGGGCACGATAACCGAGGCCGTCGAGGTCGATGTGCCGGTGACGACGGCGTACAACCAGTGGACCCAGTTCGAGGAGTTCCCCGAGTTCATGGACGGGGTCACCGAGATCCGGCAGCTGGACGACACGCACACGCACTGGGTGACCGAGTTCGGCGGGACGAAGCGGGAGTTCGACGCGACGATCACCGAACAACATCCGGACGAGCGGGTGGCCTGGCGCTCCGACCAGGGCCCGAACCATGCCGGCGTGATCACCTTCCACCGGCTCGGCCAGGGCCGGACCAGGGTGACCGCGCAAATGGACATCGACCCCGAGGGGTTCGCCGAGCAGGCGGCGGACAAGCTCGGCGTACTGGACCGCAGGGTCAAGGGCGACCTGGCCCGGTTCAAGGAGTTCATCGAGTCCCGCGGCCGCGAGACCGGTGCCTGGCGCGGGGACGTCCAGCCGCCGCCCGGATAACCCCGGAAGCCAGCCGAGCCCAGCCGAGCCCAGCCGAGGTCGTGAGTGGAAAATGTTGCTGGGACAACACTTTCCACTCACGACGGCTGGGCGAGCTGGTCCAGTGCGGTGCGGATGGAGCCGGCGTCGGCGTAGTCCTGTTCCGGCAGCGAGCACAGATGGCCGAGCATGTCGTCGTCGGCGCCGCGCGCCGCCGCGTGCTTGATGAGCTTGCCGCGGTCACAGGGATATTCCAGGCCGTCGATGGCCCGTTCCAGTGCTTTCGGGTCGGCGTAGGTCATTTCGCATCCCTCGAATCGTCAGTGACGTCAGTGACGTCAGTGACGTCTGTGGGTGTCACGCCACTTCCTTGGCGAGCTTGGCGTTCAGCGCCACCCTGACCAGTGCGGCGGCGAATACCGCCAGATCGTCGTCGTCGACCAGCCCGACGAGGCGATCCGGGTCGCCGGGCAGGCCGATCCGTTCGGCGCCCTGGAGGGCCTTCTTGTCCAGGTGGGGACGGAGTTCGGGCCAGACCTGCTGCGCCTCGCGGCAGAAGATGTCCGCGCCGACCGGCCCGAGCCGCGGCACCTCGGTCAGCAGCTCCCGCAGCGCATCGGGATCGCGCTCCGCCCACGACCACATCTTGCGCAGGTCACCGGAATACCGCTCGCGGAGCAGTTCCGCGCCCTTGCCGAGCGCGGTCGCGGTCTGCTCGTCGTACCGCTTGTAGTGCGCCCGGCCCAGCGCGTCCACGCGTTCCTGCCAGCCGGACTCCGCCATCCCGCGCGGGGTGCCGAGCCCGGCCTGGTGCAGCTCGCGTGCCGCGTCCACCGCGATGTCGGCCTTGATCCGGGTGGACAGCAGCACCGACAGCACCAGCAGCCGGTACAGCGGTGCGGGCTTGTCGGTCAGCCTGATCCCGGCTTCCGCGGCGAAGGTCCGGCCCGCCGTGTTCAGCAGGCGCCGGACGATGTCCTTCTCGCTCATGGGCTCCGGCTACCCGCGATGGTCCCAGCTCATGCATGGCGTTCCGGCGAACTTCCCGGGCACGAGCCCGGTTCGAGGTGTGCGCGGCCACGAACGGGGTACCCGCAGCCATGCGTCTCGGAGTGCTGGACATCGGATCGAACTCCGCGCAGTTGCAGGTTGTCGACGTGGTGCCCGGGGCGCCGCCGCTGCCCGCACACGCGGTGAAGAAGCCGACCTTGTTGGGGGAGGAGATCCTGCCGGACGGCTCGCTGAGCAAGGCCGGTACGGAACGGGTCGCCGACGCGGTGGGCCGTGCGGTGACCGCCGCCGGCCGGCACCAGGTGGACCAGCTGTACCCGTTCGTCACCGCCGCCGTGCGGGACGCGACCAACCGCGACGAGGTCATCGACCGGATCGAGGCGGTGTCCGGGGTCCGGCCGCAGTTCCTCACCGGAGAGCAGGAGGCACGGCTGACCTACCTCGCCGCGCACCGCTGGTACGGCTGGTCGGCGGGCAGGCTGCTGCTGATCGACATCGGTGGCGGGTCGATGGAGCTGGTACTCGGCCGGGACGCGGAACCGGAGCTGGCGATCTCGCTGCCGCTGGGCGCCGGCCGGCTCACCCGTGCCTTCCTGGCCGGTGATCCGCCCACCCGCGGCCAGCTCAAGGCACTTCGCCGGCATGTGCGGGAGACCCTGTGCGAGGTCGCCGACCGGCTCCGGTGGGAGGGCGTGCCGCGCCGCTCGGTGGGCACGTCGAAGACCTTCAAGCAGCTGGCGCGGCTGGGCGGCGCGCCGCCGCAGCGCAAGGGCCCGTTCGTCCGGCGGACGCTCCGCCATCGCGAGCTGCACCGGTGGGCGTCCCGGCTGTGCCAGATGCCGGCGAGCGAGCGGGCCGGGTTGCGCGGGGTGTCGCGCTCGCGGGCGAGGCAGATCGCCGCGGGCGCCATGGTCGCCGACGCGACGATGTCCACATTGGACGTCAAGTCGCTGGAGATCTGCCCGTGGGCTTTGCGGGAGGGCATCATGCTCCGCCATCTCGAAGCGATAGCGGAGCCGGCGGGCCTGCCGTTGCAGCCGTTGACCCGGGCGGGTGCGGAGCCGGACCGGGCGCCGGACCGGACGGAGTCCCCGATCGCCCCGGTGGCGCCGTTCACGCCGAGGCTGGAGCGGCAGGCTACCTGATCTGCCGCTTTTCGCCCTAGTGCAGGGGAAGTTCGTCGGCGAGCCCGGTCAACCGCAGTACCCGGCGCACCTGCTCGTTCTCGCCGAGTTCGATGCGCAGCTCGGTGCCGCGTGCCCTGGCATGAAGATCGGTCTCCAGGAGCAGGCTCATCCCGGCCGAAGCCAGGAACGTGAGGTCGCCGAGGTCTAGTACGAGTAGGCCGCTGGCGCTTCGCAGCCGCTGCCGGATCAGTTCACGCAGGCGCGGCACCGTGGTCAGGTCGAGCTCGCCGCTCAGCGCGACCACCACGGTCCCGTCCGCGGCCCGGCGCACGTCGGTCCGCAGCAGTTCATTGCCGGTGCGGCGCGTTTGCCGCCGCGGGAAGGGCAGCTTCGGCGGGGAGGTGGGCTGGGAGTCGTGTACAGGCAGGTCGGTCATGCGAACCCTCCGTAGGACATCGTCCGGGGGCCGCGCCGCACGCGACACCCGGGGGACAGGGCGGCACATGGGCTGAACCGATGTCCCGACCCTAACACCGCCGCCTGGCTGTGGCCAGCAGCCGGACCACCTCCTTGTCGGTGGTCTGGCGGAAGTCCCGGTACCACTGGCCGACGGCGGTGAAGCGGTCCGGTTTGGACACGCAGACCACCTCGTCCGCCTCACCGCGCAACGCCTCCGCCGCGTCGGGGGCGCAGACCGGCGCCGCGAACACGACCCGGCGGGGACGCGCTTCGCGGATCGAACGCACCGCGGCGGTCGCGGTGACGCCGGTGGCGAGCCCGTCGTCCACCACGAGCACGTCCCGGTCCTCCAACGCGGGAGGTTCGACGCCGTCGCGGTAGAGCCGCACCCGGCGGCGGGCCTCCTCCCACTCCTGGCGGCAGGTCTCCGCCAGCTCGTCCGGGGTGAGGCCGAGCACGGCCAGGTTTCTCCGGTCGTACCAAGGTGGTCCGGTCGGCGTGACGGCGCCAACGCCGAATTCGGGGTGCCCGGGAGCGCCGATCTTCCGCACCACCGCGACGTCCAGCGGTGCGCCCAGCCCGGCCGCCACGGGCTCCGCCACCGGTACCCCGCCGCGGGCCAGGCCGAGTACCACGGGCTGGTGCCATTCGTGCCGGCTCAGCGCACCGGACAGCCGCCGCCCGGCTTCCGCGCGGTCGGCGAAGGTGGGGCCTGCGGTCGGCCCATTCCGCAACATCGGTTTCTCCTTCCTGCCCTGGTTGCCGGCGACCTCCGGATACCCGCACGGGCGAACCGTTAACCGGCCGGGTTTGGCCGTGGCCGCGCCGGTGCGGCACAGTCGTACCGAGGGCGGACGGCGTGTGCGGACGCGTACCGGGGCCGGGAAGGGGTATTCACGATGCAGTGGCAAGGCGGAGGCGGGTGGGTGTGATGGTGCCGGTGGACTTCCATGGGCTGGCCGTCGTGTCGCCGGACACGGCACCGGTGGTCCTGCTGCGCGAGGCCGCCGGCGAGCGGCGCTGGCTGCTCATCTCGATCGGCGCCCCCGAAGCCGAGGCGCTGCTGGCGGCCAAGGAGGCGGTGGTGAACCCGCGGCCGGGCACGATCGAACTGATCGGGCAGGTGATCGGTACTTTCGGCCGGCAGGTGGCGGGGGTGGAGGTGACCGCGCTGCGCGAGGGCATCTTCCACGCCGACCTGGTGCTGGACAACGACGTCCGGATCTCGGCGCGGCCCAGCGACGCCCTCGCCATCGGGATCAGGGCGGGCGTCCCGATGCGGGTGGTGGAGTCGGTGCTGGACGAGGCGGGCGTGGAGCTGGCGGTGCTCGACGCGGAGGGCCAGTCCGGCACCGGGGAGCCCCCGGACCTGGCCGGCCTGGCGAACCGGGAACAGGAGATCGAGCAGTTCCGCGAGCTGCTCGAAGGGGTGGACCCGGACGACTTCCGCGACACCGGCGGGAACTGAGCCCCGCTGCTCGCCCGGCGGAGCGCGACGGCGTTTGCGGCCGAAGCGGGTGGGTACCCGGTGCCGTGATGGATCATGCGCGCGTGCCGGTGATCGAAGCCATCCGGCGTTACCGGGAGCTGGATCACCTCACATTTCTCCCACCAGGACACAAGCAGGGACGCGGAGTGGACCCCCGGCTGGCCGAAGTGGTCGGGCGGGACGTGTTCGCCTCCGACATCATCCTGCTGAACGGGCTGGACGACCGCGCGATGAACCACGGCGTGCTGGCCGAGGCCGAGGAGCTGATGGCCGACGCGGTGGGCGCGGACCGGGCCTTCTTCTCCACCTGCGGCAGTTCGCTGTCGGTCAAGAGCGCGATGCTCTCGGTCGCCGGGCCAGGGGAGAAGCTGCTGGTCTCCCGCAACGCGCACAAGTCGGTGGTGGCCGGGCTGATCATCAGCGGGGTCGAGCCGGTCTGGGTGCATCCGCGCTGGGACGGCGAGCTGAACCTGGCGCATCCGCCGGGACCGGACGCGGTGCGCGCGTTGTTCGGCGACCATCCGGACGCGAAGGGCATGCTGCTCATCACGCCGACCGACTACGGCGCCTGCGCCGATATCGGCGAGACCGCGGCCATCTGCCACGCCAGCGGCCGTCCGCTGATCGTCGACGAGGCATGGGGCGCGCACCTGCCGTTCCACCGGGACCTGCCGTCATGGGCGATGGACGCCGGCGCCGATCTGTGCGTCACCAGCGTGCACAAAATGGGCGCCGGACTGGAGCAGGGGTCGGTCTACCACCTGCAGGGCGACCGGGTCGAGGCGAAGGTGCTTGCCGCCCGCGCCGATCTGCTCGACACGACGAGCCCGTCTTCGCTGATCTACGCCGGCCTCGACGGCTGGCGGCGCCAGATGGTCGAACACGGCCACGGGCTGCTGTCCGCCGCGATGGACCTGGCCCGCACTACCCGTGCCGAGCTGGACGGCATCGCGGGGGTGCGGGTGATGAGCCGCGATGATCTGGTCGGTGCCGGCCTCGCCGACGACCAGGACCCGCTGAAGATCATCATCGACCTGGCAGGTCTGGACCGGTCCGGCTACGACGCCGCCCGGTGGCTGCGTGCGCATCATCGGATCGACATGGGTCTGTCCGACCATCGCCGGATGGCCGCCCAGCTCACCATCGCGGACGACGAGCACACCGCCGGACGGCTCGTCGGCGCTATCCGGTCACTGGCGGACTGGATAGCCGAGGTACCGGTCGCGAAACCCGTCGACCTGCCCGATCCCGGTGAGCTGGAGCTGGAGCAGGCCATGTCGCCAAGGGATGCCTTTTTCGGGCCCACCGAGGACGTCGATGCCGCGCGAGCGGTTGGCAGGACGGTGGCGGAGACCGCCAGCCCCTACCCGCCCGGTGTGCCCGTGCTGCTGCCGGGAGAGGTCATCACCCGTGCGGCCGTGGACTATCTGCGTTCGGGAGTCGAAGCGGGCATGCTGATCCCGGACGCCGCCGACCCGCGCCTGGACACGATTCGCGTGGTGGCCAGGTAGCGGATCGCCCTGGTTTCCCAGCCAGGGGAGGACGGCGGTTGCGGGTTCGCGGGCGCATGGCAATATTTGCGCGTGAGGCACACCGACGACGAGTTCGACGAGGTCCGGTCCGAGCTGGCACAGCGCCGCCGGCAGCTCGCGTCCCAGCCGGTCATCGAGCAGGCCAAGGGCATGTTGATGCTGCTGCACGACCTGGACGACGAGGGCGCGTTCGCCCTGCTGCGGGAGGTGTCCCAGCTGTCCAACACCAAGCTGCACGAGGTCGCCGCGATCGTGCTGTCCGCCGGCAGCGACAGCCTGCCGGGACCGGGCCGGGACGCTTCGACCGCCGCGGTGCTCGGCACGCTCGAATCCCTCACCCGGCCGGATGGCGTCGAACCCGGCTAACCGCCCGCCCGCGCGGGGGAGAGCCGGTCCGCCCGGCGCGACAGGGCGACCACGCCCAGCGTGGCCACCAGCGCGAAACCGGCCAGCACCAGGCACACCGTGTGCAGCGCGCCGGTGTAGGGCGCGCCGGTCAGCCTGCCGCGGCTGAGCGCCACCAGCATCGCGCCCACCACGGCGATGCCGATCGTCTCGCTGGCCAGCCTGGCGGTGTTGAACATGCCGGCCGCGGTGCCGGACTGCTCCGGGCGGACGCTGCTGATGGCGAGCCCGTCGAGCAGCCCGGTGGACAGCCCGAAGCCGGCGCCGGTGAGCAGCAGCGGCCCGGCCAGCAGCAGGGGCGTGCTCTCCGGGCCGATGGTCACCAGCAGCAGCACGCCGGCCCCGGTGACCGCTACCGAGCCGGCGGTCAGCAGCACCACCGGCAGCCGTCTGGCCAGCGCCGAGCCGACCGAGGGCAGCACCACCGTCGGCGCGGTCAGCAGCAGCAGCCAGCTGCCCGCCTGCCCGGCGTCCAGGCCGACCACCGAGATCAGGTAGGACGGCAGGAACACCAGCAGCGGCACCAGCACGACGACGATGGCGCCGGCGGCAACCGCGGGGCCGAGGAACCGCGGGTTGGCCAGCAGCGCCAGCTCGAACATCGGCTCGGCCCGGCGGCGCTCGACCAGCACGAAGGCCGCCCCGAGCAGCACCACCACGGCGAACCCGCCGACGATGGCCGGGCTGCCGAACCCCAGCTCCGGCCCCTCGGCCAGTGCGAAGATCAAGAGCAGCAGCGCGGAGGTGAACAGGGCCGCACCGGCCCAGTCGATGGTGCGCCCGCCTTCGCCGCGTGCCACCGGCAGCACCGGCACCAGCAGCAGGACCAGTGCGGCCAGCGCGACCGGGGCGGCGAACACGGCCCGCCAGCCGAAGGCGTCCACCAGCAGCCCGCCGATCGTGGGCCCGAACGCGAGCCCGGCCCCGAGCACCGTGCCGAGCAGCCCGAACGCCCGCACCCTGGCCGGGCCGTGGAAGGTCGCGGCCAGGATCGCGGAACCGCCGGTCACCGCGGCGGCCGCACCGATGCCACCGGCCGCCCGCACCAGGTTGAGCAGCAGGATGTTCCCGGCCAAGGCGCTGACCAGGCCGCCGGCGCAGAACAATGCCACGCCGCAGGCGAAGACGCGGCGCCTGCCGAGCACGTCGGCAAGGGAGCCGGTGAAGACGAGGAAGCTCGCGAAGCAGGCGTTGTACCCGTTCACCACCCATTGCGTGGCGGCGAGTCCGGCGCCGAGGTCGGACTGGATGTCCGGTAGTGCCACCGACGCGCCGGTGATCGTCAGCGGGAAGGTCAGCGACGACAGCAGCACGATGCCCAGCACGAATACCCGCTTGATCACGCCCGCACGTTAGCGGCCCACCGGTGGCAGGCCCGAACCCTTTTCCGGCGTTGAGCCGGGTCAGCCGTGTCGCAGGAGGGCGCCGAAGCCGTCGGTGAGCCGCAGCCGCTCGTCGAAACCGGTGATCTCCGCACCGACGGCCAGTGCGGCCAGTGGCACCGCCTCGTCGGCCCGGTGCTCGGCCTCCGCGGTGCCCAGTGCGCTGAGCTCGGTGGCGCTCGCCGCGACCTGGGCGGCCCCGGCGCCGCGGTGCACGGTCTCCGCACCGGGCTCGGTGACCAGCAGGTGCGCCACATTGCCCTCGCGCAGCGCGGTGGTCACGGCGGTCAGCCCCTGCACGGCTAGCCCGGTGTCCCGGCCGGACTCGGCCCGGAACCGCTCGGCCAGCTCATCCAGCGCACCAAGGCGCCAGGTGGTGAGCAGCTCGTCGAGTTCCCGTTCCACCTCGCCTCCGGTCAGTTCGGTGCTCATCCGGCGAGCCTGCTCGGGCAGCGCGTCCCGCAGCTGGGTGCGTGCCTGCACCTCACCGGCCAGCACGATCAGCTGCACGCCGGTGCGGGCCGCCACCTTCGCGACTTCCTCGGCCACGTCCTCGAGGTTGTGCCGGACGGTCTCCTCCACGGCGGACTGGATCCGCCGGTGGGACAGGCCGCCGCCGCGCACCTTGTGCACCGGGTGGTCTTCGCCCTCCACCGCCTCGGCTTCGAGCGGCCGGCCGGCTTCGTCCACCACCGAGATCTCGGCGCCTACCCGGTCGGCGGTCGCGAGCAGGTAGGACGGGCCGCGACGGCCGCCGGTGACCAGCGGCAGCAGGTAGGGCAGGGTGGAAAACCTGGCCACCGGGGCCGCCGGTGGCCAGGTCAGTTCTTGGTCCACGAGCAGCCGGTCCTCCGTGGCCACCAGCGCGCGGGCGCTGCGGCCGACGGGACGCTCCTGGTCGAAGACGCTGTGCTCGAGCCGATCCAGTACGACTTCGCCGGCGCCATGGCCGGCCAGCTCGGTCCGCAGCTCGCGCCACTTGAGCTCCAGCTGCTTCTCGGCGTCGGCGGTGTCGTGCGAGTCCTCGAAGTACACCGACGCGAAGGGGCCGGTTTCCTCGGCCAGTGCGCGCAATTCCTTGGTGTGCACCGTGTCTCCCTCCAAACTCAGCGCTTGCCTGGCAGGAACTCCTGCGCCTTGGTCTTGATGCCCATGGTGATCAGCTGCCAGGCCTTCGGCTCCCCGCGCAGCACCGCCTCGGTCATCGACTTGAGCTGCTCGAAGGTGGCGTGCGGCGGGATCGGCGGCACCTCGGGGTCGCAGCGCACGTCCAGCAGCACCGGATGGTCCGCGGCGAAAGCGCGGTCCCACGCGTCGCCGAGCAGTTCCGGGTCGGTCACCGAAATGCCTTCCAGTCCGGCGTTCTCGGCGAAGGCGGCATAAGAAACCTCGGGCAGCGACTGGGACTCCTCGAACTTCGGCGACCCGCCCATCGCGCGCAGTTCCCAGGTCACCTGGTTCAGATCGCCGTTGTGCAGCACGCAGATCACGCACCGCTGATCGGTCCACAGTGGACAGTATCGAGCGATGGTGAGCAGTTCGGCCATGCCGTTCATCTGCATCGCGCCGTCGCCGACCAGTGCCACCACCGGCCGGTCCGGATGGGCGAACTTGGCGCCGATCGCGTACGGCACCCCGGGGCCCATGGTGGCCAGCGTGCCGGACAGCGAACCGCGCATCCGGCCGCGCATCCGCAGGTTCCTGGCGTACCAGTTTGCGGCCGAGCCGGAGTCGGCGGTGACGATCGCGTCCTGGGGAATCCGCTGGGACAGCTCGTGCACGACCCGCATCGGGTTGACCGGGTCCGCGCTGAGCATCGCCTGCTGCTCCATGGTCTGCCACCAGCTCGTCACGGACCGCCGCAGGTTCTGCTGCCATGACCGGTCGGTTTTGCCTGCCAGCAAGGGGATCAGCGCTTGAAGTGTGCTCTTGGCGTCGCCGAGCAGGTTGACCTCGGTGGGGTAGCGCATGCCGATGAAGCGCGGATCGATGTCGATCTGGACTCCGCGAGCCTGGCCGAATCCGGGCAGGAACTGGGCATAGGGCATGTTGGAGCCGACGATGAGCAGGGTGTCGCAGTCGCGCATCAGCTCGTAGGTCGGCCGGGTGCCGAGCAGGCCGATGGAACCGGTCACGTACGGCAGGTCGTCCGGCAGCACGTCCTTGCCCAGCAGCGCTTTCGCCACCCCGGCGCCGGTCAGCTCGGCGACCTTGCGCACCTCGGTCACCGCGTTCCGCGCACCCTGCCCGATCAGCATCGCCACCTTCTGCCCGGAGTTCAGCACCTCGGCCGCCTTGGCGAGCTGCTCGGACGGGGGCAGCACACTGGCGCGTGGCAGGTCCGGCGGACTGGACGGCACGTGCTTGAACTCGTGCCGCGGCGGGCTGTACGGCTCCTCCTGCAGGTCCGCGGGGATGATCAGGGCGGTCGGCGCCCGGTGTGCCAGCGCGGTGCGCATCGCCCGGTCGAGTGCGTTCGGCAGCTGCTCGGCCACGTTCACCTCGACCAGGTACTCGCTGGCCACATCCTTGAACAGGGACTGCAGGTCGATCTCCTGCTGATAGCTGCCGCCCATCGCGGTGCGGGCGGTCTGCCCGACGATCGCGACCACCGGCACGTGGTCCAGCTTCGCGTCGTAGAGCCCGTTCAGCAGGTGGATGCCGCCCGGTCCCGAGGTGGCAAGGCAGACCCCGGCCTCGCCGCTGAACTTGGCGTAGCCGACCGCCTGGAACGCGGCCATCTCCTCGTGCCGCGCCTGCACGAAACGCGGCTCGTTGCCGGCTTTCGCGAAGGCGGCGACCAGTCCGTTGATGCCGTCGCCCGGATAGCCGAACACCTGCGGCACCTGCCAGTCGCGCAGGCGTTGCAGTAGGTAGTCCGCGACCGTTTCGCTCATGGGTCTCGGGTACCGCGGAAGATCGATCGCTAAACGGGACCGAGCAGATACCCGGTCAGCACCGAGTGGAACCGTTGTGGCGCCTCCAGCCAGGGCACGTGCCCGGCGTCCGGCAACACCACCCTGGTCACCGCAGGCAGCGCCTGGTGCAGCGAGTCCACCGCCCGGCGGGGCCGGATGTCCTTCGCGCCGTCCACGATCAGCGTCGGTACGGTCAGCCCTCGGCAGGCTTCGACGAGCCGGGGTTCGTGCCAGGTGGCGGTCCGGTCCTCGGCGTTGATGGTGGCGTTGCACTCGTAGTTGATCCCGAACCAGGGCGTGGCCATCCGCTCGGCGTGCCGGCGGGCGCCGGCCGGATCGGCGAAGTCCGCCGACCACTGCAGCACGGCCAGCTCGCGGTCCTCGTCCTCGGTGCGTTCGCGGCCGGACAGCTCAGCGACCCTGGCCAGCTCGGGACCGAGGCGCGCCGCGAGGTTTCGCTCGTACGCGAGATGCCAGTCCCGGCCGAGACCGGTGCCGGACACGTAGACCAGCCTGCGCACCCGGTCCGGGTGCTCCAGCGCGTACCGCAGGGCGAGCTGCGCGCCCCAGGAGTGCCCCAGCACCGCCGGCCGCGCCAGGTGAAAATGCCGCCGCACCGCGTCCAGGTCCCGCAGGGTGCGCTCCAGGGAGTACGGTCCCCGGCGCTCCGAGCGGCCGCAGCCGCGCTGGTCCCAGCGGATCACCCGCATCCGGCCGGCGAGTTCGGCGGCAAGGCCGTCGAACATGTCCCACAGCCCGGGGCCGCCGTGACACAGGATCAGCGGCTCGCCCTCGCCAAGTTCGGCCGCCCAGAGCCGGCAGCCGTCGTCGGCCCGCACCTCGTGGTTCACCCGGCCGAGTATGGCGGGTCCGGGTTTTCGGGTCGCGCAGAAACGGGTAACCCCCGGCCATGAGCGGTACGGTCGCAGCGCGGTTGATCAACGAGCACCTGGTCGGCGGTGAGCCGGTGGCGGGCGGTGAGATCGCCCTGCGGGTGGACCAGACGCTCACCCAGGACGCCACCGGCACGCTGGTCATGCAGGAGCTGGAAGGGCTGCGGCTGGACCGGGCGCACACCGAGGTCAGCGTGCAGTACATCGACCACAACCTGCTGCAGGCCGACGAGCGCAACGCCGAGGACCACGAGTTCCTCCGCTCCGCCTGCCGCCGTTACGGGCTGTGGTTCTCCAAGGCGGGCAACGGCGTCTCCCACCCCACCCACATGCAGCGCTTCGGCATACCCGGCAAGACCATGGTCGGCTCCGACTCGCACACCTGCGCGGCGGGTTCGCTCGGCATGCTGGCGATCGGCGTCGGCGGGCTCGAGGTGGCGATGGCGATCGCGGGGCAGCCGCTGTACCTGCGGATGCCGGAGATCTGGGGCGTCCGGCTGACCGGGCGGCTGCCGGACTGGGTCTCCGCCAAGGACGTGGTGCTGGAGATGCTCCGGCGGCACGGGGTGAAGGGCGGGCTGAACCGGATCATCGAGTACCACGGGCCGGGCCTGGCCGGGCTGACCGCGATGGACCGGCACGTGATCGCGAACATGGGCGCCGAGCTCGGCGCGACCAGCACGGTGTTCCCCGCCGACGACGCGGTGCGCGAGTTCCTGCGCGCCGAAGACCGGGCGGACGACTTCCGCGAGCTGGTGGCGGACGAGCGCGCGAGCTACGACGTCGAGGACGAGATCGACCTCGGCGCGCTGGAACCGCTGATCGCCAAGCCGTCGTCGCCCGGCAACGTGGTGCCGGTGCGCGAGGTGGCCGGGACCGAGGTGAGCCAGGTGGTGATCGGCTCCTCGGCGAACCCCGGCCTGCGCGACTTCGCGATCGCCGCCGAGATGGTGCGCGGCAGGCAGACCGCGGACACGGTGAGCTTCGACGTGAACCCGTCGTCGCGGGAGATCTTCGCCGACCTGACCAAGCTCGGCGCCACCTTCGCGCTGATCTCGGCAGGCGCGCGGATCCACCAGGCGGGCTGCATGGGCTGCATCGGCATGGGCCAGGCGCCAGCCACCGGCCGGAACTCGCTGCGCACCTTCCCGCGGAACTTCCCCGGCCGCTCCGGCACCAGGGAGGACTCGGTCTGGCTGTGCTCCCCGGAGACCGCGGCCGCCGCGGCGCTGACTGGGATGATCACCGACCCGCGCGAGCTGGGACTGTCCTATCCGGACCTGCGGCTGGGCGGGCGTGCCTCGGTGAACACGGACATGTTGGTGCCGCCGCTGGAACCGGCGGACGCGGAGCGGGAGGAACTGGTCAAGGGCCCGAACATCTCGTCGCTGCCGGACTTCCCGGAACTGCCCGACCGAATCGAAGCGCCGGTGCTGCTCAAGCTGGGCGACGACGTGTCCACCGACGAGATCTCCCCGGCCGGTGCCCGCGCGCTGCCGTTCCGCTCGAACGTGCCGAAGCTGTCCCAGTTCACCTTCACCCGGATCGACGAGCAGTACCCGGAGAAGGCAGCCGAGCTGGCCGACGGCTCCGGGCACGTGCTGGTCGCGGGCGAGAACTACGGCCAGGGTTCGTCGCGGGAGCACGCCGCGATCACCCCTCGGTACCTCGGGCTGCGCGCGGTGATCGCCAAGTCGTTCGCCAGGATCCACTGGCAGAACCTGGCCAACTTCGGCGTGCCGGCACTGGAGTTCACCGACCCGGCGGACTACGACCGGATCGAGCGGGGCGACACCCTGAGGCTGTCCGCGCTGCGCGGCGAACTGCCGGGTGGCAGCGGTATCACCGTGCACAACGTCACCAAGGCCGAGGACTACCGCCTGGCGCACCGGCTGTCCGAGCGGCAGGTGGAAGCGGTGCTGGCCGGTGGGCGGATCCCGCTGCTGGCCCGCCGGGCCGGCTGAGCCGGTTTACCCGGCACGGCCGGGGGAACCCGTGGCTGGACCGACTCCGGTGAAGGGAGCCCCATGAAGGCCGTGACCTGGCAAGGAAAACGTGACGTCCGCGTGGACACCGTGGACGACCCGGTGCTCCAGGAACCCACCGACGCGATCGTCCGGGTCACCTCCAGCGGGATCTGCGGTTCGGACCTGCACCTGTACGAGGTGCTCGGTTCGTTCATCGATCCCGGTGACGTGCTCGGGCACGAACCGATGGGCGTGGTCGAAGAGGTCGGTGCCGAGGTGGGTCGCCTCAAGCCGGGCGACCGGGTGGTGGTGCCGTTCAACATCTCCTGCGGGCACTGCTACATGTGCGACCGCGGGCTGCAGTCCCAGTGCGAGACCACTCAGGTCCGCGAGCGCGGCAAGGGCGCCGCGCTGTTCGGCTACACCAAGCTCTACGGCCAGGTTCCCGGCGGTCAGGCCGAATTCCTGCGGGTGCCGCAGGCGCAGTACGGGCCGATCAAGGTGCCGGACGGCCCGCCGGACGACCGGTTCGTCTATCTCTCGGACGTGGTGCCGACGGCCTGGCAGGCCGTCGAGTACGCGAACATCCCGGACGGCGGCAGCGTGGTCGTCTTCGGGCTCGGCCCGATCGGCCAGATGTGCTGCCGGATCGCCCAGCACCGCGGCGCGGGTGCGGTGATCGGGGTCGATCTGGTGGCCGAGCGGCTGATACTGGCTCGGGCGCACGGCGCGACCGCCCTGGACCTCCGCGACCACGACGAGATCGGCGACGCGATCAGGGAGCTGACCGGTGGCCGTGGCGCGGACTCGGTGATCGACGCGGTGGGTATGGAGGCGCACGGTGCGCCCTTCGGCAAGCTCGCACACCAGCTGATGGGCATGCTGCCCGGTCCGGTCGCGGCGAAGCTGACCGAGAAAGCCGGTATCGACCGGCTGAGCGTGATCTACGCGGCGATCGACGCGGTGCGCCGCGGCGGGACCATTTCGCTGAGCGGGGTCTACGGCGGCATGCTCGACCCGCTGCCGATGATGGACCTGTTCGACAAGCAGCTCCAGCTCCGGATGGGGCAGGCGAACGTGCGCCGCTGGATCGACGACATCATGGCGGTGCTCACCGAAGCCGGGGATCCGCTCGGTGTGGAGGGTTTCGCGACCCACCGGCTGCCGCTCGAACAGGCGGCGCACGGCTACGAGATCTTCCAGCAGAAGCGCGATGGCGCGATCAAAGTGCTGCTGCAGCCGAACCGATGAGCGGGGACACCGCGATTTCCGTCCGCCCTGCCGCCGGGATACGGTCGGGATATGGGACCCCGGCCGCCTTTCGCGTGGTGTCACCAGGTGGCGCCTGATGGGTGAGCCGCGGGCGGCCGCGTCCGGAAAGCCTCGGGAGCGGCCCGGCCACCCGGTGCGCGTCCTGCTGGTGGAAGACCACGACATGGTGGCCGAGGCCATCACGCTGGCCTTCGACGCGGTGGAGGACATCGAGATCGTGGCCCGTGCCTGCTCGCTGGAGCAGGCTTTCCGGCAGGTGGCCCGGCACCGCCCGAAGGTGGTGGTGTTGGACCGGCGGCTGCCCGACGGCGACGGCATCCCCGCGATCAGCGAGCTCCGGGAGGCCAGCCCGGACTCCCGCGTGCTGGTGCTGACCGGCGACGCGAACCAGGAAATGGCGGGCAGGGTGCTGGAGTCCGGGGGAGCGGGCCTGCTCGTGAAGTCCGCCGGCCTTGCCGACCTCGCCGCCGCGGTCCGCCGGGTGGCCGGCGGCGAGGCGGTCTTCGGCGGCACCCTGCTGCAGATGCTGGACCGCCTGACCGGCCGTTCCGGCGGCACGGCCGGGCTGACCCCGCGCGAGCACGAACTGCTGGTGCTGCTCGCGGACGGGGTCACCACCACGGAGATCGCCGGGCGGCTGAGCCTCGCCCGCAACACGGTGCGCAACCACGTGCAGCGGATACTGGCGAAACTGGGCGCGCACTCCAAACTCGAAGCCGTCGCCGTGGCCAGGAGGCAAGGGCTGCTCGACTGATGCGTCTGCATCAGGATGACAGAAGCGGGTGCTTCTTGTGCCAGTTCGCCGGTCCAGCTGACCATGCACTTGATGGACGACGTTCTCCGTGCTGAGGCGGCCACCACGCTGCCCGCGGAACTGGGCAGCGACGCTGAAGCGCGCCGGTTCGTCGCGGGCGCGCTGACCGCCTGGGGATGCACCGGCCCGATCGAGGACGCCATGCAGGTCACCTCCGAGCTGGTCGCGAACGTACTCCGGCACACCACCGGCCGTCCCCGGCTGACCGTGCGCACCGTGCACGACGAACGCTCGGCCGGTTCGTCTGTGTCTTCTCTGCCTTTTTTGGGGTACCGGATCCGGATCGAAGTGGCGGACTCCAGCTCGCGGCTTCCGGTGCGCCGGACCGGCGGGCAGCAAGGCGGCTGGGGTCTTCAGCTGGTCGAGCGGCTGGCGGTCGAGTGGGGGGTGCGGCGGCTGGCGCGGGGCAAGGTCGTGTGGTGCGAGCTGGAGGCCGGGCCCGCCGCGAGCTGACCGGCATGCCGGCGCCCGTCGTGCAAGGCTGGGGCGTGAGCAGCTCGGCCAAACCTGATCCCCTTCGGCCGGACGCGCTTTCGGACGCGTCCTTCCGGCTGATGGTGCAGAGCGCGGTGGACTACGCGATCTTCATGCTGGACACCGCCGGCCGGGTGGCGAGCTGGAACATCGGGGCGGAGCGCATCAAGGGCTACCCGGCGACGGAGATCATCGGCCGCCATTTCTCGGTGTTCTACCCACCGGAGGACCTGGCCACCGGCAAACCGGCCTACGAGCTCCGGGAGGCCACGGCCGTAGGGCGGTTCGAGGACGAGGGGTGGCGGCTGCGGCGGGACGGCTCCCGCTTCTGGGCCAACGTGGTGATCACCGCCCTCTTCGACGAGCACGGCGAGCTGCAGGGCTTCGGCAAGGTCACCAGGGACCTCACCGAGCGGGTCAAAGCCAACCACAAGTTGGTCGAGCGCCGCCGGCTGTTCACGCACCTGGTCGAGGCGCACGAGGCGGAACGCCGGCGGATCACCTGGGACGTGCACGACGACGCCATCCAGGCCATGGTCGCGGTGGGCATGCGGCTGCAGCTGCTGGAGGGCAACGCCCCGGTCGGCGGGCTGCGGCAGACCGTGCACCGGCTCGCGGAGACCGTGGACGAGACCACCGTGCGGCTGCGCAACCTGGTCTCCAGGCTGCAGCCGCCGGCACTCGGCGAACGTGGCCTCGCCGACGTGCTGAGCGGACACCTCGCCCAGGTGACGGACGAGGGGAACCTGGATTTCCGGCTGCACGCCGAGCTCCCCGAAGACCTGCCGCCGGAGACCGCGGTGACGATCTACCGGATCATCCAGGAGGCGGTGACCAACGTGCGCAAGCACGCCATGGCGACGACGGTCGACGTGTCGATGCGGGAGCTGGACGGCGGAGTGCTGGTCCGGGTCCAGGACGACGGGGTCGGCCTGCCGGGCGCGGATGGCGTCGGCGAGCTCGGCCACTTCGGCCTGCTCTACATGCGCGAGCGGGCGGAGAGCGCCGGTGGCTGGTGGCAGGCGACCGGTGCCGCCACCGGGACCGTGGTCGAGTTCTGGGTACCCTCGGCGCCCCAGGACGTCGGCACGATCGACGGGAGCGTCTGGTGACGAAGCCGGGCGGTGCCGCGGTGCGGGTGCTCATCGTCGACGACGATCCGATGATCCGGGGCGCGCTGCGCGAGGTGCTGGAGTCCGAGTCCGACATCGAGGTGATCGCGGAAGCGGGTGACGCGGTGGAGGCGGTCTCGCTCGGCGAGCTGCACCTGCCCACGGTCGCGGTGCTCGACGTCCGGATGACCGGTGGTGGCGGCCTGCTGGTGGCCAGGGAGCTCAGCCGCCGTTCGCCGGACACCCGGCTGATGGTGTTCTCCGCCTACGACGACGCGGGCGCCCGGCAGGAGCTGGCGCGAGCGGGCGTGCGCAGCTACCTGATCAAGGGCGTGTCCAACCGCGAGATCGTGGAAACCGTGCGCCGGCTCGGGGCACCCGGTATGCAGTGAGGGTGGACTTCGAAGCGGTCGCGGACGAGCTGTACGCGCTGCCGCGCGCGGAGTTCGTCGCGGCCAGGAACGAACGGCACGCCGAGGCGCGGTCCGCCGGTGCCGCCGGGGTGGCCGCGAAGATCAAGGCGCTGCCCAAGCCGACCAGCGCCGCCTGGCTGGCCAACCAACTCGTCCGTGCCCATCGCGATGAGGTGGCGCGGCTCGTCGAGGTGGGGGAGTCCCTGCGCGAGGCGCACCGGGCGGGCCGGGGACCTTCCCTGCAGGAGCTTTCGAAGGAACGCACCCGGCTGGTCCGGCAGCTGCTCGCCGGCGCCCGTGCGCTGGCAGGTCAGCTCGGCCAGCTCAGCGCCGGCACCGCCGCCGAGCTGGAGGACACGCTGAACGCGGCCGTGGTCGATCCGGACGCGGGCCCGGAACTGCTCGTCGGACGGCTGGGCAGGTCGTTGAGCACGCCCGCCGGCGCCGCCGAGTCCTGGCTGCTGTCAGCGACCAAGCCGACCAAGCCGATTAAACCGACCAAGCCGACCGCGCCCGAGCGACCGGCCCGCTCCGGGCCGGATCGTCCCGCAGCGGACACGGCACGCCGGACGGCCGAGGCCGAACGGGCGAAACGCGCCAAGGAGAAGGCCGAACGCGCCAGAAAGGCCGAGCGCGCGCGGAAGCAGGCCGAAGCCGAACGTGCCGCGAAGAAGACTCTCACCGACGCCGAACGGGCAGCGGCGGAGGCGAAGCGGAAGACCGCCGCGCTGCGCCACGAGCTGCGGGCAGCCGAGCGCGCGCAGACCCGAGCGGAGGACGCGGTCGACCGCGCGGCCCGCGCCCTTCGTTCGGTTCGGTCCTGATGGCCGGGGCGGAACACCCCGGCGCCATCGGGACCCTTGTCACTCCCGGCCGAGGACGATCGTCGGCTCGAGCGCCTCCGGGTCGTACTCGATGGGCTGTTTGGGCACCACAGCGGAATCGGGCTCCGCCGGTCTTGGCGCCGGGATGGTTTCCCGCCGGGTCAGTCCGTCGGTCAACTCGTCGGTGCTCATCGTGGCCGCCTCCTCGATCGCGATACTCCCGAATCCGAGTACCCCGAGACGACCGGTTCAACCCGCGCCTGCGAACCTGGGCGAGGCGGTGAAGCCTCGCCCAGCCCGGCCGAGCGCGTTCCGCGGCAGCGGAGGGACCGGCTCGCCGGGTGGCGTGCAGACTCCGGTCCGGATCGCTCTCGCCGTTGGGAGCGGTAACCGTCGCGTTCGACGCTGAGGCAACCCCTAGACACCTCAGTGACGAAAATGTCCGCGATACATCGGTGGCCGAACTGCCGGTGCCGCGCCTGGCCGTCCGGATGCTTCATTGGAACCGGGACGCGAGCGGAGCAGCGCAAACCGAGTTCAGAATGGCAGGTGTCGGTACCGATGCGGCCGTGTCCGGTCCCACAGCTACGTAAGATGCGTGCTCAGGTGCGCACAGTGGTTTTTCCGGTCCGGATCCGGATCGGCGGAGGGTGAGGATGGCAGTTCGGCAGATGGATGATCCCGGACCGGCACTAGGACCACGCGGGCTGTTCGCGGAGCGGTTCGCGCTGCTCTACGCGGAAGCCGGGGACCCGCCGCTGAAGAAGGTGACGGAGTCGGTGAGCCGGGCCCGCCGGGCGGACGACCGCGGCCGCCCGGTGTCGGTGTCCGCGCAACGGGTCAGCGACTGGCGCCGCGGCCGCAACGTGCCGGCCAAGTTCGTGGCGCTGGCGGTGGTGCTCGAAGTCCTGATCGGGGAGGCGCGCAAACTCCGGCCGGAGCCGTTCGTCGACGATCTCTACGACCTGGACGCCTGGCGCGCGCTGTGGGAGGCGGCGCTGGCCAGTCCGGTCGGCACCGAACAGTCCGACGAGGACCCAGTCGCCGGCACGGCCGCCCCCCGGCCGTCCGGTCCGGACGAGACCGGAGTGTGCCCGTACCGGGGGCTGGCGCCGTTCGGGGAAGAGGACTCCGGTTGGTTCTTCGGCCGGGAGCGCAGTACGTCGGCCCTGCTGACCCGGCTCGACGGCACGCTCGCGACCGGCGGCATCGTGATGCTGGTCGGCGCTTCCGGGGCGGGGAAGTCCTCGCTGTTCCGGGCCGGGCTGGTGCCCGCGCTCGGTTCTGGCGCGCTGGCCGACGGCGCCTCCGCCGGCTGGCCGGTGGTGCTGATGACCCCTCGGTCGGACCCGCTCAAGGAACTGCTGCACTGGGTGCCGGGGCTGCAGGAGTCGCTGGAGCTCGCCGCCGACGAGCCGGAGGCTTTCGCCGCCGGGGTGCGCGCGGCGGCGACCGCGCACGCCGAGCGGCACGGCGCGCCCGGTGCCCGGCTGGTGCTCGTGGTGGACCAGTTCGAGGAGGCGTTCAGCCCGGACCGCGACGAGGACCGGCTGCGCCAGTTCGTCCAGCTGCTGCAACTGCTCTGCACCCCGGCCGCACCCGGCGAGGCGCCGTCCGCGCTGGTCGTGCTCGGGGTGCGCGCGGACTTCTACGGCAGCTGCCTGTCCTATCCGGAGCTGGCCGAAGCCCTGCAGGACAGGCAGTCGGTGCTCGGCGCGATGACCGCCACCGAGTTGCGGACCGCCGTCGCGTCCCCGGCGAAGGCGGTCGGGCTGCAGCTCGAGCCGGGCCTGGTCGACCTGATGCTGCGTGATCTCGGGGTCACCGGCGGCCGGATGGGCCGGGGCGGGCGCGAAGCGTACGACGCCGGGGCGCTGCCCCTGCTTTCGCACGCCCTGCTCGTCACCTGGCAGCGACGGCAGGCCGGCAAGCTGACCACGGCCGGCTACCGCGCGGCCGGCGGTATCCACGGCGCGGTCGCGGCCACCGCCGAACGGGCATGGGCGGACCTGGACCAGGCCGGGCAGGCGGCGGCAAGGCTGGTGCTGCTCCGGCTGGTGCGGGTTGGCAAGGACAGTCAGGACACCCGCCGCCGGTCCACCCGCGACGAGCTGGTGGAGCAGGCGCCCAACAGCGCCGCCGCGCAGGACGCGCTGGAGGTGCTTGCCAGGGCCCGGCTGGTCACCATGGACGCCGGCTCGGTGGAGATCACGCACGAGGCGCTGCTGCAGGCGTGGCCGCGGTTGCGCGCGTGGATCGACCAGGACCGGGCCGGCAACCTGTTCCGGCAGCGGCTCGAAGAGGACTCCGAGGTCTGGGACAACCAGGGCCGGGACGCGTCGCTGCTCTACCGCGGTTCGCGGCTGGCGAGCGCCCGGCACTGGGCTGGCACCGCCACGGCCGCGCTCACCGGCGTCGCACGGGAGTTCCTGGCCACTTCGGCCCGGCACCGCCGTCGGCTCGCCTGGTTCACCCGCGCCGCGGTGGCGCTGGTGGTGGTGTGCGCGCTGACCGCGGCCGTTGCCGCCACGATCGCGCTGCGGCAGCGCAACGACGCGGTGTTCGGCCAGGTGGTCGCCGAGGCGGATCGTTGGCAGGACAAGGACCCTTCGATGTCCGCGCAGCTGAACCTGGTCGCGCACCGGCTGCGGCCGGACAACCTGGACGTGCAGGCCAAGATCCTGTCCGCACAGGACGTTCCGCTGGCCACCGTGCTGACCGGGCATACCGCGGCGGTGTACCTGACCACCTTCAGCCGCAGCGGCAACCTGCTCGCCACCGCCAGCTACGACCGCACGGTGCGGTTGTGGGACACGCGGGACAAGGCCAACCCGAAGCCGGTCGGCGAACCGCTGACCGGGCATCAGGGCTGGGTCAGCTCGGCGGTGTTCAGCGCGGACGGCCGGACGCTCGCGTCGGCGGGCGACGACCACACGATCCGGTTGTGGGACATCACCAACCCTTCGGGGCCGCGCCCGATCGGCGGGCCGCTGAGCGGTCAGGACGGCACCATCTACCTGCTCGCGTTCAGTCCGGACGGGCGGACGCTGGCCACCGCGACCGAGAACCGCACGGTGCGCCTGTGGGACGTGCGCGACATGTCGAACGTGGTGCCGATCGGCCAGCCGATCGGCGGGGCCACCGGTCCGGTCCGGACGCTCGCCTTCAGCCCGGACTCGCGGGTGCTGGCCGCTGGCGGGGACGACGGCACCATCCGGCTCTCCGACATGCGCGACCCGGCCGCGCCGGTGCCGCTCGGTGAGCTGACCGGGCACCGCGGCACCGTGCACTCGGTCGCCTTCAGCCCGGACGGGAAGACGCTGGCCAGCGGTGGCGACGACCTTTCGGTGCGGCTGTGGGACCTGAGCGACCCGGCCGCGGCGGCACCGCTCGGCCTGCCGCTTACCGGGCACCTCGATCCGGTGTGGTCGGTCAAGTTCAGCCCGGACGGCGGGCTGCTCGCGTCCGGCAGCACGGACGGCACCGCCCGGCTGTGGAACCTGTCCGACCGCAGCGCGGCCGTCCCGTACGGCTCGCCGCTGGCGGGCACCAACAGCGAGATCTTCGCGGTGGACTTCAGCTCGGACGGGCGCACCCTGTCCACCGGCAGCAACGACGGGCAGGTCCGGCTCTGGTCGCTGCCGTCGCGGGCGCTGACCGGGCACACCGGCAGGCTGCGCTGGATCAGTTCGACCAAGGACGGGCAGATGGCCGCGACCGCCGGTGAGGACCGCACGGTGCGGTTCTGGAACCTGTCCAACCCGGCGAAGCCGATGCGGCTCGGTGCGCTGGAGACCGGGCATTCCGCGTATGTGAACAGTGCCGTGTTCAGCCCGGACGGGCGGGTACTGGCCACCGTCGGCGGGGACCGGTCGGTGCGACTGTGGGACATCTCGGACACCTTCAACGTCAAGCCGATCGGCGAGCCGCTGACCGTGCGGAAGCGGTACTCCGCCGCGCTGGCCTTTTCCCCGGACGGCCGCAGGCTGGTCACCAACGACGACGACCAGAGCCTGCTGCTCTGGGATGTCAGCGACCCGGCCGCGCCCAAGCGGCTCGGCGCGCCGCTGACCGGGCACTCCGGCTACATCGAGGCGATCTCCTTCAACACCGACGGCAGCCTGATGGCCACCGCCAGCAGCGACCAGACCGTGCGCCTGTGGAACACCTCGGACCCGGCCAAGGCCGGCCCGGTCGGTGAGCCGCTGCGGCAGGGCGCGGGAGCGGTCCGGCACGCGCAGATCAGCCCGGACGGGCGCACCCTGGTCACCTCGAACGAGGACCGCACGGTGCGGTTGTGGGACATCTCCGAGCCGGCGCGGCCGATGCCGCTCGGCGTGCCGCTGATCGGGCACGAGAAGGCGGTGGCGCGCACGGTGTTCAGCACCGACGGCAGCAGGATCGCGTCGACGGCCGAGGACGACACCATCCGGGTGTGGGACGTGCGCGATCCGTCCGCGCCGGTGCCGGTGACCGCCGCGCTCGGCGGGCGGACCGCCTCGTCCGGCTCGGTGACCTTCGGGCCGAGGCCGGACGTGCTGGCGTCGGTCGGTTCCGACAGCGCGATGCGGGTTTGGGATCTGGGACTGGACCCGGCGGTGGACCGGATTTGCGCCAGCACCAAGGGAATACTCGGATCGGACCAGTGGCGGCTGCGACTTCCGCAGCTAACTTACGACCCGCCCTGCTAGTAGCGTCACCGGCCATGCGCCTTCTGTACCGACTCGGCGGTCTCAGCGTGGTCGTCGCCGCACTGACCGTGATCACCGCCGTCCAAATGACGCTCATCGTCGTCGGCAACATCACCGACTTCGGCACGAACCAGGAGTTCGTCCAGCACGTGCTGGCCATGGACACCACGTTCCGCTCGCCGGACACGATGTGGCGTGCCATCGAGAGTCCCGGACTGGCGAACACGGCCTATCTGGCGATCATCGTCTGGGAGGCGCTCTGCGCGCTCGTACTGCTCGCCGCCTGCGTCGCCTGGGTGCGGGCGTTCACCGGGCGCGCGCCGGGTGAACGCGCACGGCGGCTGGCGAGCCTCGGCTGGCTGATGCAGCTGGTGCTGTTCGCCGGCGGGTTCCTGGTGATCGGCGGCGAGTGGTTCCAGATGTGGCAGTCCGAGAAGTGGAACGGGCTGGAGTCCGCTCTGCGTAACGTGCTTGTCGCCGGCGTGGCGCTGGTACTGGTGCACCTGCCGGAGCGACGTCGGGAGGCTTGAGCGTCAGCCGAGCTCGGCCCTGGGGCCGTCCGGGCGGCGCCGCCGTCCCTCGACGACCCGGTGCGCGGCGGCCGCGATCTCCTCGTCCGCCACGGCGCGGTCGCCGTCCGCGGTCACCACGTGCACCAGCGGGTAGATCTCCCTGCCAAGGTCCGGGCCCATGGTCGCGGTGTCGCCCTCGGCGGCGTCGTACAGCGCTTCGAGCGCGACCGTGAGCGCGTCCTCGGCGCTGAGCTCGGCGTGGTGCAGCTTCTTCAGGCTGCCGAGGGCGAAGATCGAGCCGGAGCCGATCGAGTGGTAGCCCTCGTGCTCCTCGCTCATCCCGCCCGCCGGGTCGTAGCTGAAGATCCGGCCGATGCCGGCCTCCGGGTCGTAGCCGGCGTACAGCGGGACGACGGTGAGGCCCTGCATGGCGAGGTCGAGGTTGCCGCGCACCATGCCGGCCAGCTTGTTCGCCTTGCCCTGCAAGGAGAGCGCGACGCCCTCGATCTTCTCGTAGTGCAGCAGCTCGACCTGGAACAAGCGGGCCATCTCGAACGCCAGCGAGGCGGTGCCGGCGACGCCGACGCACGAGTATTCGTCCGCCGTGTAAACCTTCTCGCCGTACCGGTAGCCGATCACGGTACCGCTGGTCACCTGGCGGTCGCCCGCCATCAGCACGCCGCCGGCGAACCGGAACGCGACGATGGTGGTGCCGTGCGGCACCTGCGCGGCGAACTGGGTGGCGGAGCCGTTCGCCCATGGCAGGGCTTCCGGCCGGCACTGGGCCAGCAGCTCGGCGAAGGACGAGGTCGGCGACGACATGAAGGTCGCGAACTGGTGCCGCCCGTCGCTGGAACCTGTGGCCATCGAGTACGCCTCCCGCTCGTCCGGTTACCCGTTGCTCCCACCCTAGCCGAGACGTTGTCGCGGGCGACCACGCTAGTCCTCGATCGCCGGTGCCAGCGCGTGCAGCAGCAGATCAGCGAACTGCTCGCCGACCTGCTGCGGGGACAGTGTGCCGTCCGGCTGGTACCAGCTGTCCAGATGGTGCACGCCGCCGAAGAAGTTGTGGGTCGCGATGTCGGCGGAAACGTTGCCGCGGAAGACGTTCGCCCGCTGGCCCTGTTCGATCAGGCCGCGGAACAGCTCGTGGTAGCGCCGCCGTTCGGCGCGGATCTCGGCGCGCTTGGCCGGGTCGAGCAGGTGCATGGAGCGGAAGAAGACCACCGCGTCGTCCCGGTGGCGCACGGTGGTCACGACCACGTCCACCACCGCCCGGTGCAGCCGGTCGGCGACTTCGGCGTCCCCGCCCGCGATCCGCTCCAGCCGTTTCAGCTGCATCGCCAGCATCCGGTGGTAGATCTCCACCAGCAGGTCCTCTTTGGAACCGAAGTGGTGGTACATCGCACCCTTGGTCACCCCGGCCGCCTGCACGATCTCCTGCACCGAGGTGTTCTCGAACCCCTGGTCGGCGAAGAGCCTGGACGCCACCGCGACCAGCCGCACGGGCAGCGGAGCGGACTCGTCCGCCGACGGCTTTCCGGTGGCCATTCGCCTCACCTTCCCGAGCTGCCCGGTGACAGCGTCAATGCCTACTCTAGCCAAGGTACCGACTGGTCGGTATGGTGCGATACCGGTGCCGCGGGTACCGAATACCGTGGGCTGGAAGGCGGTGCACGTGAGTTTCAACCTGGCCACCATCCTGCGCGAGTCGGCCATCGCCACGCCGGAGAAGACCTGCCTGTACTTCCTCGGCCGCGAGATCCGGTACGCCGAGCTCGACGAGCTGTCCACCCGGTTCGCCCGTGGCCTGCGGGAAGCCGGCCTCGGCCGCGGCGACGTGCTCGCGCTGTCGCTGCCCAACCTGCCCGAGTTCGTGATCGCCTACTTCGGCGCGCTCAAGGCGGCGGTTACCGTGATGCCGTTGAACCCGCTGCTCAAAAGCGACGAGATCGTTTACCACCTGACGGACTCGGGTGCCCGGCATCTGGTCGCTTTCGAGTCCTTCGCGGCCGAGGCGCGGGCGGCCGCGGACGCCGTGCCGGGCACCGTCGTGCACGTGGTGCCGGTCCCCGGCGGGCCACCGCCCGATGGCGCGCGGCGGTTCGCCGACCTGCTGCCGGAACATCCGTCGGATCCGGTGGCGGAGCAGGTCCGCGGCGAGCCGGAGCCCACCTCGGCCGACGACGTCGCGGTGCTGCTTTACACCAGCGGCACCACCGGACGCCCCAAGGGCGCGGAGCTTTCGCATTTCCAGCTCTACATGAACTGCACGGTCTCCGGTGAGCTGTTCGGCCTGGAGCCCGACGACATCGCTTTCGGTGCGCTGCCGCTGTTCCACGTTTTCGGACTGTCCAGTGTGCTCAATGTGGCGGTCCGCTACGGCGGGGCGGTTTCGCTGCTGCCGCGGTTCGAGCCCCAGGAGGCGATCGAGCGGATCGCCGCGGACGGGGTGAGCGTGCTGCTCGGCGTGCCCACGATGTACCTCGGGCTGCTTGGTGCCGACCGGACCGGCCTCGACCTCGGCAGGCTGCGGATCGGCACCTCGGGCGGCGCCTCGCTGCCGGGCGAGGTGCTGCGGGCCTTCGAAGAGGCGTTCGGCATCGTGATCCTGGAGGGCTACGGCCTCTCCGAAACCGCGAGCACGGCCACCTTCAACCGCAGCGCGGCGGACCGCCGGGTGCTCTCGGTCGGCAAGCCGGTCTGGGGCGTCCAGCTCCGGGTGGTCGACCAGGACGATCGCCCGCTGCCTCGTGGCGCCGACCAGATCGGCGAGGTGGTGCTGCGCGGGCACAACGTGATCGCCGGGTACCACCGGCGCCCGGAGGCCACCGCGGAGGTGTTCGGCAACGGCTGGTTCCACACCGGCGACCTCGGCTACCTGGACGAGGACGGCTATCTGTTCATCGTGGACCGCAAGAAGGACCTGGTGATCAGGGGCGGGCTCAACGTCTACCCGCGCGAGGTGGAAGAGGTGCTCTACACCCATCCCGCGGTCGAGGAGGCCGCGGTGATCGGCCATCCCGACCCCAGGCTGGGGGAGGAGGTCGGTGCGGTCGTCTCGCTCAAGGTCGGCGCGACGGTGACCGAAGAGGAGATCAGCGCCTTCTGCAAGGAGCGCATGGCGGCGTACAAGTACCCCCGCGTGGTCCGTTTCGTCGACCAGCTACCGAAGGGGCCGTCGGGCAAGATCCTCAAGAAGGAGCTGAGGAGGACATGAACCGGGACGTGGTCGAAACCGTGCGCGGGCCGGTCCCGGTGGCCGAGCTCGGCACCACGTTGATGCACGAGCACATCTTCGTGCTCACCCCGGACAGTCAGGCGAACTGGTGTCGTGACTGGGACGAAGAGGCGCGGGTGGCCGACGCCGTGCTCCGGCTGCGTGAGCTGCGGGCGAGCGGGGTGCACACGATCGTGGATCCCACCGTCGACGGCCTCGGCCGGGACGTGTCGCGGGTGTGCCGGATCGCCGAGCAGGTGCCGGGGCTCAACATCCTGGTGGCCACCGGGATCTACACCTACAGCGATGTGCCCGGCTACTTCTCGCACCGTGGTGTGCTGCCCGGCGAGCCGGAACCGATGGTCGAGCTGTTCGTCCGCGACATCACCGACGGCGTCCAGGGCACCGGGGTCAAGGCCGCCCTGCTCAAGTGCGCCATCGACGAGCACGGCCTGACCGCGGGTGTGGAACGGGTGCTGCGGGCGGTCGCGAAGGCGCATCTGGAGACCGGGACGCCGATCATGGTGCACACCCATCCCGGGTCGCGGACCGGGCTCGACGTGCGCCGCGTGCTCGGCGAGGAGGGTGTCGACCCGGCCGCCGTCCAGCTGGCGCACAGCGGGGACAGCGCGGACGCGGACCATCTCGCGGAACTGGCCGACGACGGCTACCTGCTCGGCATGGACCGGTTCGGCATCGAGGTGGTGCAGCCCTTCGAGCAGCGCGTCGCCATCGTGGCGGAGCTGTGCCGCCGCGGCTACGCGGAGAGCATGGTGCTCTCCCAGGACGCGTCCTGCTACATCGACTGGGTGCAGCCCGAGTTGCTGGCCGCCATGCCCGACTGGCACTACCTGCACGTACTCCGCGATGTCGTGCCCGCGCTGCGCGAGCGCGGCGTCGAGGAGCGGGACCTCACCGCGATGCTGGCCGGCAACCCGCGCCGGTGGTTCGCCCGATCCCGAACATGAGTACCGAACATCAGTACCGACCAGAAACCCGACGAGAACAGGGAGTCCCTTGAGCACCGGCACCGAGTTGACCAACCACCAGTTCCGGCTCGCCGCGCGACCGTCCGGCCTGCCGAAGCCCACCGACTGGGAGTACCGCGCCCAGCCGGTCGCCGGGCCGGCGGACGGCGAGTTCCTGGTCGAGATCTCGCACCTGTCGCTGGACCCGGCCATGCGCGGCTGGATGAACGCGGGCAAGTCCTACATCCCGCCGGTGGAGATCGGCGAGGTGATGCGGGCCGGCGCGATCGGCAGGGTGATCGAGTCAAGGAACCCCCGGTTCGCGGTGGGCGACCACGTGTCCGGCACCTTCGGGGTGCAGGAGTACGCGGTGTCCGACGGCCGTGAGGTGCGGAAGGTGGACCCCGACGTGGCGCCGCTGGCGACCTACCTCGGCGCGCTCGGCATGCCGGGGATGACCGCGTATTTCGGGCTGCTGGACATCGGGCGGCCGAAGGCGGGGCAGACCGTGGTGGTCTCCGGCGCGGCCGGTGCGGTCGGCAGCGTCACCGGCCAGATCGCCAAGATCCACGGCTGCCGGGTGGTGGGCATCGCCGGCGGGGCGGAGAAATGCCGGCTGCTGACCGACGAGCTCGGTTTCGACGCGGCCATCGACTACAAGGCCGAGGACGTCAAGGCGGCGTTGCGCGAGCACGCCCCGGACGGGGTGGACGTCTACTTCGACAACGTCGGCGGCGACATCCTGGACACCGTGCTGACCCGGCTCGCCCGTGGCGCGCGCATCGTGATCTGCGGGGCCATCTCGCAGTACAACAACACCGAGCCGGTGCGCGGCCCGGCCAACTACATGTCGCTGCTGGTGCACCGCGCTTCGATGACCGGCATGGTGGTGTTCGACTACGCGGACCGGTTCCGCGCGGCCTCGGCGGAGATGGCGGGCTGGCTGGCCGACGGGCGGCTGAAGGTCCGCGAGCACGTGGTGGAGGCCGGGCTCGAGGCCTTCCCGGACACCCTGCTGAGCCTGTTCTCCGGGGACAACGTCGGCAAGCTCGTGCTCAAGATCCGGGACTGAGCGAGGCTCCCCGTCGAGGCCGTTTATTCGGGCATTGTCTATTCGGGCATTGTTTATCGGGCACTGTGACCTTGGCCGGCTCGCACCGGCCGGCCGAAGGGCAGACACTGGAGGTCCGTTTCGGCCGAAAGGACTGATATGCCCGGTGATCCCACCATGCGTTCCTGGCGGGTCGCCCGTCCCGGCCCGATCGCTTCGGCACCGCTGCTCGCGGTGCGCGATCCGGTCCCGCACCCGGGGCCTGGCGAACTGCTGCTGAAGGTGCTGGCCTGCGGGGTGTGCCGCACCGACCTGCACGTGGCCGAGGGCGACCTGCCGGTGCACCGCCGCGGCGTGATCCCGGGGCACCAGGTGGTGGGCGAGGTGGTCGGGATCGGCGACGGTGCGGGCGGGCGGTTCGCGGCCGGTGACCGCGCTGGGGTGGCCTGGCTGCGCGGTACCTGCGGGCAGTGCCGCTATTGCTCGGCGGGCAGGGAGAACCTCTGCCCGGACTCGGTGTACACCGGCTGGGACGCCGACGGTGGCTACGCCGAGTTCGCCACCGTGCCCGCCGCCTACGCACTCCGGCTGCCGGACCGGTACTCCGCCGTCGAGCTGGCTCCCCTGCTGTGCGCCGGGATCATCGGCTACCGGGCACTCCGGCTCGCCGAACTGCCCGAGCACGGCAGGCTGGGCATCTACGGGTTCGGCGCGAGCGCGCACCTCGCCGCGCAAGTGGCGATCGCGGGCGGGGCCGAGGTGCACGTGATGACCAGGGACGCCGAGGCAAGGCGGCTGGCCATGGACCTGGGCGCCGCCTCGGCGCAGGGCTCGTACGACCCGCCGCCACAGCCGCTGGACGCGGCGATCCTGTTCGCGCCTGCCGGTGAGCTGGTGCCGCCCGCGCTGGTGGCACTCGACCGCGGGGGCACGCTGGCCGTCGCGGGCATCCACCTCACCGGCGTGCCGCCGCTGGACTACCAGCGCCACCTGTTCCAGGAGCGGGGGCTTCGCTCGGTCACCGCGAACACCAGGACCGACGCCGCCGAGTTCCTCGAGTTCGCGGCGGTGCACCCGTTGCGGGTCACGACCGCCGAGTACCCGCTCGGCAACGCCGACGGCGCGCTGCGCGACCTCGCGGGCGGCTGGGTCACCGGCGCCGCGGTGCTGGTGCCCTGAGCTGCCGCCGAACGGGCTATTGCCGATCACCCCGCCGACCCGAAATCCTCAGCTCGGCGGATTCGGTGGGTGGGGAGGCCCTGGATGAGCGGGTTCAGCAGGAGAACGTTCGCGGGCGGGATGCTGGGGACCGGGATCGGCATGACGCTCGGCGCGGTGCCCGCCGCGGCGAGCCGTTCCGGACGGCGGGTCGCGGTGCTCGGCGGCGGTGTCGGCGGGCTGACCGCCGCGCACGAGCTGGCCGAGCGCGGCTTCGAGGTCACCGTGCACGAACGCAAGGCATTGGGCGGCAAGGCACGCAGCATCCCGGTGCCCGGCAGCGGCACCGGTGGCAGGCCGGATCTCCCCGGTGAGCACGGTTTCCGGTTCGTGCCGGGCTTCTACCAGAACCTGCCGGACACCCTGGGCCGGATTCCGCTGCCCGGCGGCGGCACGGCACTGGACAACCTGGTGACCGGCACGCAGGAGCTGGTCGCGGTACCCGGCAAGGCGCCGATCCGGCTGCCGAACTCGTTGCCGATAAGGCCGGACCCGCAGTTCATCCGCTCGCTGCTCAGGTTCTTCGCCACGTCGATGGTGAAGGTGTCGCCCGCCGAAGCGGACTTCTTCGCGGAGAAGATCGTGGTGTTCCTGACCAGCGGCCCCCGGCGGCGGCTCGGGCAGTGGGAGCGAATGTCCTTTTCGGACTACACCGCGGCCGGGCGGATGTCCGAAGTGTACCGAGAGCTGCTGGTGGACCTGTTCACCGAGACACTGGTCGCGGCGAACCCGGCCAAGGCGAACACCCGCACCATGGGCGCGATGGGGGAGGCCTGGCTCTACGCGATGGCGGGCCTCGGTTCCGGGCGGCCGCCGGACCAGCTGCTGAACGGCCCGACCGGCAGCGCCTGGCTCGAGCCGTGGACGAACCTGCTGTCCGGGCTCGGGGTGCGGTTCGAACTGGGGCATACGGTCGTCCGGCTCGACTGCCACCGCGGCCGGATCACCGGTGCTTGGGCCATCGACGGCCGGGGGCGGCCGCACTGGATCAACGCCGACTACTACGTGCTGGCGGTACCGGCCGAACGGGCCGCGAGGCTGCTCGATCGCCGCATCCTGGACAGCGCCCCGGAACTCGCCGGGGTGACGCGGTTGCAGACCGACTGGATGAACGGCATCCAGTTCTTCCTGCGTGAGCGGCGGCCGATCAACCACGGCCACGTGGCATACGGGTACAGCCCGTTCGCGCTCACCTCGATCAGCCAGGCGCAGTTCTGGAACCACGACCTCGCCGGTTACGGGGACGGCACGGTGGCGGACGTGCTCTCGGTCGATGTGTCCAACTGGAACCAGCCCGGCGTGCGCTACGGCAAGACAGCCAAGGAGTGCACCCGCCAGGAGCTCATCGACGAGGTGCTCGCGCAGATCCGGGGGAGCCTGACGGACGGCGCGTCGCTGCTGCCCGACGAGATCGTGCACAGCGTGGCGGTGGATCCGGCGATCACCGGGCACGGCACCCCGGCGGTGGCCAACGACGAGCCGCTGCTGATCAACACCCCCGGTTCGTGGCAGGATCGGCCGACGGCGGTCACCGGGATCCGGAACCTGTTCCTGGCCGCGGACTACGTCCGTACCGACATCGATCTTGCCACCATGGAAGGCGCCAACGAAGCGGGAAAGCAGGCGGCCGCTGGAGTTCTGGCCGCCGCCGGGTCCACTGTGGACCCACCGGTGCTGCACCGGCTGTACCGGCCACCGGAGTTCGAGCGGTACTACACCGCCGACGACCAGCGCTACGACCAGGGCCTGCCCAACGAGCTGGACCTGCTCGACCCCTACTGGCCCTAGCGGACGCCGCGGGGGCGGAACTGGATGCTGATCCGGGGCCCGACCGGCCTCGCCGTCTTGGGCACGGCGTGCTCCCAGGTGCGCTGGCAGGAGCCGCCCATCACGATCAGGTCGCCGTGCCCCAGCGCGTGCCGGACGGTGCGGCCGCCGCCGCGGGGCCGCAGCAGCAACGGCCGCGGCGCGCCGACCGAGATGATCGCCACCATGGTGTCCTCGGTGGCGCCGCGGCCGAGGGTGTCGCCGTGCCAGGCCACGCTGTCCCGCCCGTCCCGGTAGTAGCACAGGCCGGCCGTGCGGAACCGTTCGCCGAGCTCGGCCGCGTAGTGCTCGTCGAGCGCGGACCGCGCGGCGTCCAGGATCGGCGCGGGCAGGGGATCGTGCTCGCGGTAGAAGCTCAGCAGCCGCGGCACCGCAACCACCCGCTCGTACATCTGCCGCCGCTCGGCCTGCCAGGGCACGGTGCTGGCCAGGTGCTCGAACAGCTCGTCGGCGCCGGTCAGCCAGCCGGGCAGGACGTCGATCCACGCGCCGCGGCCGAGCACGGTGCGCCGGACGGCGTCCAGCGAGCCGAGCCCGGCCGCGCCGCCCTCGTCGAACAGGGAAGCTTGCAGAGCCATCGACATGCGCCCGAGCCTACCCGATGATCGAACGCCTGTTCGAGTGTTGTGTCGGCGAACGCGTCAGAAGGTGGCGATCGGGTTGACCGGGCTGCCGGACGTGCCGGCGAAGCGGATCGGTGCGACTGCGAGGTGGAAGTCCCACTGGCCGAGTTCGGCGGCCGTCGTCGCGCACTCCTCCAGATCGCAGTTGTCGAGCAGCCACAGACCCATCGCGACGAGGCTCACGGCGTGCACCGGCATCAACACGTCCTCGTACCCCGACGGCTGAACGTCTTGCGGGGTGTCGGCGGCGATCAGCGCGACCTCCCGTTCGTGCAGCCACGGCAGGCAGGACGCGTGCCAGCCGGCTTGCGTGAAGCCTTGTGTCGCACCGGCCTCGTGCCGGTGGCGGCCATAGCCGGTCCGCAGGAATACCGCATCGCCGGATCGCACCCGAACACCCTGGCGACGCTCGGCCTCCTCGAGATCTTCGGGAAACACGCCCTGTCCCGGTTCCAGCCACGGCACATCGCGGACCTTCGCGACGTCCAGCAGCACACCCCGCGTGATGATCCCGTTCGCCGCCGCCGTGACGGCCGCCCACGCCGATCCCGTTTCGGCGTCGACCAGCGAGTGCGACCGCCCGTTGTACATCGCGCCGTCCCAGAAGATGTGGCACGGCGAATCGACGTGGGTGATGGTGTTGCCGTGGAACATGATGCCGAGCTGTTCGTTCGAGAAGCCCCACCGTCGGTCGTTGCGGAATCCGGGCACCGGCATGTTCTCGGCTCCCGGCATGTCGGCGGCGCACGGGCACGAGGTCGTCGACCGCTCCATTTCCCCCGGCACGACGACTTCCCAGCCGCATGACACGCTCCTGCCGTGCCGCACGGCCCGCGCCGCAGCCAGCCGAACGTCGTCCGTGATGTGGTTCAGCGTGCCGAGTTCGTCGTTGTCGCCCCACCGTCCCCAGTTCGACAGCGTGTTGAAGTACCCGAGCACTTCGTCCTGCGTTGGCATCGGCCGCTCTGCCGTCATTCCTGCATCAACTCCTCCGGTCACGCGGTTGGAGGCTACCGTTTCGACAAGCGGTTGCGGACCACAAGCGGGAGGAGCCCCATGCTGACGCAGGTCGCGGAGGGTGTGCTGATCCACCAGAGCGAGTTGCTCCAGAACAACACCGTTGTCGTGCAAGGCAGGGCCGGCGTGTTGCTCATAGACCCCGGGATAACCGGCGGTGAAATGGCCTGCCTGGCGAACGACCTTCGCCAGTCGGGTCAGCCCGTGGTAGCAGGCTTCTCGACGCATCCTGATTGGGATCACGTGCTCTGGCATGCGGAACTTGGCGAAGCGCCTCGCTACGGTACTGCCCGCTGTGCGGCTTTCATGCGAGATGTGCTGTCGAACGCGGACTGGAAGGCCCGCGCCGCTGAAGGGTTACCGCCGGAGATCGCCGACGAAACACCGCTGGACCTGTTCGGCCTCATTACCGGCCTGCCCGCTGAAACCGCGCGGATTCCTTGGGATGGCCCCATGATCCGGATCATCGAGCATCCGGCCCATGCCCAGGGCCATGCGGCGCTGGTGATCGAAGAACGCGGGGTTCTCGTCGCCGGCGACATGCTCTCCGATGTCCTGGTTCCGATGCCCGACCTGGATGCCGCGAATCCGATCGAGGACTACCTCGTCGGGCTGCGGCTGCTCGAGGGCGTGGCGGACGATGTTGATGTCCTCATCCCCGGTCACGGGTCCGTCGGCAGAGGTGATCAGGTACGCGCGAGGATCGAACAGGATCGTGCGTACGTGCACGCCCTACGTGACGCCCAGGTTCCCGACGACCCGCGGATCGGCGCATCGGCCAAGCCTGGCTGGGAGTGGATGAGCGACGTGCACGAAGGGCAACTCCAGAGCCTCGCCCAGAAAGGTGTGCGTTGACGCGAGAAACCGTCAGTCGTCCTTGTGGCTGACGATGTTGATGACGTTGCCGTCCGGCGCGCGGACGAAGAACCTGCGCACTCCCCACGGCTCGGTGGTCAGCGGATGAACGATCTCGAAACCGCGTCGCTGCGCCTCCTCGTACGCCGCCTCGACCTCATCGCCGACATGAACGGAGATCACCGAGTCGACCGGTGCGGTCGCGTCCTTGGTGACCAGTTGGACGATCGCGCGGCCATCCGGGGATTGCAGGTTGGCGACCCAGCCCAGGTCGAATCCTTCGGCGCTGAGGCCGAGATAGTCCATGTAGAACTTGCGGGCTTCGGCCATGTCGGGAACCGCCAGGTTCGCGGTGACGCCAGTCGGGTGCATCGGGCAACTCCTTCGGCTAGAGGGGACCGTTCATTCTCGTGCCGGTCCCCGGCGCCGGTCCAGTGTCGATCACGAAGCACCCCAACGGGGGAGCCGTGGCATCAGCCGCCCGTCCGGTCGCCGAGGTCGAAGCTCAGCTGGGCGCCTGGCCGTTCGCTGCCGAGGTCGAGCACATCGCGGGCGTGGTGGCCGCAGCGGCGGCAGTTCACCGGCTCGTCCGTGCTGTGCAGTGCGTCCACATCGAAACCGGCCACGCCGACGTGGCAGGCGGGCAGCGGGAACTCGAACCCGCCGAGCCCGCGCGCCCACGAGACGGCGTGCACCTTCTTCGACCGGCGCACGGTGAGATTGCGCCTGTTGAAGGCCGTGCGGCACCGCCGGCTGAAGTCCTCCAGCCAGTTCGACGTGACGTCCCGCGTACTCGTGTCCACGTGGTCAGTCTACCAGAGAATCGAACACCTGTTCTAGCTATCCCAGCTGGTCGCGGCGGCGGGTCAGGGAGGCGGACTCGGCGGTGTTGCCGGCCAGCTCGATGGCTTTGTCGTAGGCCGCGCGCGATTCCTGGCTGCGGCGCAGCCGGCGCAGCAGGTCGGCGCGGGTGGCGTGGTAGGCGTGATAGCCGGCCAGTTTGTCCCCGAGACGGTCGACGGCCGCCAAGGCCACCTCCGGGCCGTCGACCTCGGCGACCGCGATGGCCCGGTTGAGGGCGATCACCGGCGACGGGTCGAGGCGGACGAGCTGGTCGTAGAGGGCGACGACCTGCGACCAGTCGGTGTCCCGTACGTCGAGGGCGGAGGTGTGCACGGCGTTGATCGCCGCGAGGATCTGGTACCGACCCGGAGCCACCCCGGTGGCGAGTCGTTCGCGCACCAGCCGATGCCCCTCGGCGACCAGCGCCGCGTCCCAGGCCCCGCGGTCCTGCTCGTCGAGGGTGACCAGTTCGCCGCTGGTCGAAACCCGGGCGGTGCGGCGGGCTTCGATCAGGAGCATCAGCGCCAGCAGCCCGGCCGCCTCACCGTCCGCCGGCAGGAGGGCGCGGATCAGCCGGGTGAGCCGGATCGCCTCGGCGGTCAGGTCGTGCCGTACGGGATCGGTGTCCGGGCCGGTCGCCAGGTAGCCCTCGTTGAAGACGAGGAAGAGGACGGCGAGCACGCCGGAGACGCGTGCCGGGAGATCCTCCGCGGACGGCACCCGGTAAGGGATGCGAGCCGCCTTGATCTTGGCCTTCGCGCGGGTGATCCGCTGCCCCATGGTGGTCTCGGCCACCAGGAAGGCACGGGCGATCTCGGGCACGGTCAGACCGCCGACCATGCGCAGCGTCAGTGCCACGCGGGTTTCCATCGCGAGCGCCGGGTGGCAGCAGGTGAAGATCAGCCGGAGTCGCCCGTCGTCGATGGGGTCGGGAGGCTCGAACGGGTTGTCGTCGTCGTACACCAGCTGAGCCTCCTTCTGCTTGTCGTCGCGCTTGTTCTCGCGCCGGATCCGGTCGATGGCCTTGCGGTTGGCGGTGGTGGTCAGCCAGGCGCCGGGATTGGCGGGTACGCCGTCGGACGGCCACCGCGCGACGGCGGTCGCGAACGCCTCGGCCGCCGCCTCCTCGGCGATGTCGAGGTCACCGAAACGTCTGGCCAGTGCGGCGACCACGCGGGCCCACTCCTCGTGGTGTGCGCGGGTGATCGCCGCCTGGATGTCGGTCGCGCTCACCGGAACGGCCGCACCTCGATCTTCCGGTCGCAGACCTTCGACGCCTCGGTGGCGAGCTTGAGCGCCACATCCAGATCGGGGACCTCCCACACCCAGACGCCGGCGAGGTACTCCTTCGACTCCACGAAAGGCCCGTCGGTGAACAACGCCTCGCCGCCCCGGTTGTCGATCACCGTGGCCGCGTCGGTGTCCGCGAGTCCGCCCGCGAAAACCCAGTAGCCCTCGGCGATCAGTCGCTCGTTGAACGCGCTGATCGCAGGCAGCCTGTCCGTGCTGCCGGGATTGCTCTTGTCGTCGATCACGGAAACCAGATACTGCATTTGAAGATCATCTCCTGTGGTTGCGCGTGCTTCAGCTTGCGTACTGCGGGCGCCCTGCGGGCCGGTAGGTCTGGATCGTCACGCCACCCGAGGTGGCTCGCGAGCCGACCAGTTCAAGTGCGGTGTCCGGGCCGGTGGCAGGGTAGAGCCGCGTGCCCTCGCCGACGACAACGGGATAGGTGAGCAGGACGAGCTCGTCGACGAGCTGGTGGTTGAACAGCCAGCGGACCAGGCTGCCGCTGCCGTGCACCTGCAGCTCGCCGCCCGGCCTGGCCTTCAGCTCGCGGATGGCGGCCGCGATGTCACCGGAGAGGACGGTCGTGTCCGCCCATTGCGGGTCGGTGAGCGTGGTCGATGCCACGTACTTGGGCCGTGCGTGCAACGCCGCCGCGATCGCGCTCTGGCTCGGATCTTCCATCGCTCCCCAGGAGCCGGCGAAGATCTCGTAGGTCCGCCGTCCGAACAGGAACGCGTCGGTGCGCTGATAGACCTCGCCGAGGACCGTCTCGACCTCGTCGTCGAACAGCGGCAAGGCCCATCCGCCGCGCTCGAAGCCGCCACTGCGGTCCTCCTTCGCCCCGCCGAGTCCCTGCATCACTCCGTCGACGGAGATGTTCGTGATGGTCGTCAGTTTCATGGTCGCGGTTCCTTCTGCTCGGGGGCGCCCCTCGTCGGCGGCCACTCACCCCTGCTACGAACGCCCCTGCCCCGATCCGACACCGCCTCCCGGATTATTTTCGAAGATTCACTTCCTCAGCCGAAGGCGGCGGCGCGTGCGTTGGCCTGGCACCGTTCCTCGTGCCTGGCCGTCCAGCCGAACCGCTCGCCGAGCCGTTCGAACTCGCGGGTCACCGTGGTGTCCGAGACGACGTGCGCGTCGGTGCTGATGGTGACCGCCAGTCCGGCCGCCAGCAGCCGGTCTGCCGGGTGCTCGGCCAGGCTCGCCACCGCCCTGGTCTGCACGTTGCTGGTCGGGCACATCTCCAGCGCGATCCGGTCCCGGCGCAGGCGCTCCAGCAGGGCCGCATCCTGCGCGGCGCGCACCCCGTGGCCGATCCTGGCCGCGCCGAGCACGTCGACGGCCTCCCACACGCTTTCCGGGCCCGCCGCCTCGCCGGCGTGGATGGTGATGGCCAGACCCGCGTCGCGGGCCGCGTCGAAGGCGGCCAGCTGCGGGGTGCCGGGACACCGTTCGTCGCCTGCCAGGTCGAGTGCCACCACCCGGTCCCGATGCCGGATCGCGGTCTCCGCCACGCGCTCGCCGACCGACGGCTGCTGCTGGCGAAGGCAGCAGAGCAGCAGCCCGGTGCGGACACCGGTTTCGGCGCGTCCGGCGGCGAGACCGTCCGCCACTGCCAGCACCGCGTCGTCCATGCTCATGCCGCGCGCTTCGTGCTGCTGCGGGGCGAACCGCACCTCGCCGTAGCCGATCCCGTCCCGGTGCCAGTCGTGCACCAGTTCGCGGGCGGCGCGGTGCAGGGCGTCCGGGGTCTGCAGCACCGCGATGGTGAGGGCGAAATAGCCGATGTACTCGGGCAGGCTGGCGCACACGGGCGGGGCGACCACCGACTCCTCGACCGGCCGGGTGAGCGGAATCCCTTGTGCCGCGGCCAGTTCCGCGATGGTGCCCGGCCGGACCGAGCCGTCCAGGTGGCAATGCAGCTCGCAGCGGGTGTTCATGATGGCAGCACCGTCTTTCCCAGCGTTTCGAACAGGAACTCGCGGAACCCCAGCCGGTCCACCCGGCGCACCAGGGTCAGGTTCGGCGCCGGCGCGGTCCGGCGCCGGTCGACCAGGGTCTGCCCGCGTGTCTCGTCGCCCAGCGCGACCCGCAGCGACACCGTCTCCCGTGCCAGCACCAGCCCGGGACGCAGCACCGTGGCCATCGCGACCGGGTCGGGCAGGTCGTAGCCGTCGAGCCCGGTCACCGCGCTCGCCCACTCCGCGACGCGGCGGTTGATGCGGTCGGCGAAGGTGCCCAGCGGGGTACCGAGTTCGCGCAGCCGCCGCTGGTCCTCGTCCGACAGCACGGCGTCCTGCCGCGAGACGTCCCAGCCAATCCAGGTGACCAGCTCCGGTTCGGCTGCCCCGGCCACGATCTCCGCCGCCTCCGGATCGGCCCAGGCGTTGAACTCCGCGGCCGGGCTGACGTTGCCGACCGCGTCCGGCGCGCCGATCATGCAGTACACGCCGCGGAACTTTCGCAGCAACTCCCGATCGCGCACCACCGCGGCGGCGAGGTTCGTCAGCGGTCCCAGTGTCACCAGGGTGAACTCGCCGGGATGGTGCAGGGCAAGGGAGAGCAGCACGTCCGCGGCGTGCTCCGGCTTCGGCTCCGAAGCGGGCTCGGGCAGGTCCGTGTCGCCCATGCCGTCCGCGCCGTGCACGACCTCGGCCGTGCCGAGCGGCCGCAGCAGCGGACGGTCGCAGCCGGGATGCACCGGCACCCGGCCGGCGCCGGCCAGTTCGAGGGTGATCAGCGCGTTGCGGGTGGCCAGCGGGAGTGGCACGTTGCCGGCCACCGTGGTCACCGTGTGCAGCTCGAACCCGTCGTCGAGCGCGGCGAGCAGCAGGGCGACCGCGTCGTCCGAGCCGGTGTCGGTGTCCACGATCAGCTTGTGCATGGCGCCCCTTCGATCTAAACGATTAGACTCAGCATCGGGTCCGGCCCGCGGCGGTGTCAAGGAGGTTTGCATGGCGACGACCATGGCCGAGGTCGCACGGCGGGCGGGCACGTCCGTGGCGGTGGTGAGCTACGTGCTCAACGACGGCCCGCGCCCGGTCGCCGCGGAGACAAGGGCGCGCGTGCTCAAGGCCGCCGAAGACCTCGGCTACCGGCGCAACCGGATCGCGGCCGCGTTGCGTTCGGGTTCTTCCGGACTGGTCGGCGTGGTGCTGCCGGACGCGGTCAACCCGTACTTCGCCGCGCTCGGCCGCGAGCTGGAGAAGGCGCTCACGGCGGTGGGGAAGCTGACCGTGGTCGCGAACTCCGCCTTCGACCCGGCCCGGCAGTCCGATGCGGTGGAAGGGTTTCTGGCCGCGCAGGTGGACGGGGTCATCGTGGTCTCCGCCGGGGGTGACGAGGATCCGGTGGCGCGGGCACGCGCGGCCGACACCCCGGCCGTCTACCTGCACCACCGCCCGCCGGGGTCGGCCGCCGTGCTGGTCGCCCCGGACAACGCGGCCGCGACCGTCATGGCCGTGGAGCATCTCAGGTCGCACGGGCACGAGCGGATCGCCTTCCTCGCCGGGCCGGACGACCACGGCCCGGTCGGCCGGCGGCTGGCCGGCTGGCGGGCGGCGGCGACCGGGGGAGCGTTGCTGCGCAGCGAGTTCACCCGTGCCGCGGCCGCGCGGCTGACCGCCGGGCTGATCGCGGAGAACGAGCTGCCGCGGGCGCTAGTGGTGGCCACCGACGAACAGGCCATCGGGGTGCTCGCCGCGGCCTGCGCGGCGGGCGTCGGCGTGCCGGGCGAACTCGCGCTGGTCGGCTGCGACGGCACGCCGGACGCCGAGTTCACCGCGCCTTCGCTCACCGTCACCGCCCAGCCACTGTCCACAATGGCCGGACACGCGGTACGGCGGCTGCTGGGTGCGCCGCCGGAGGAGGAGCGGCTGGTGGCCGAGCTGGTCCGGCGGCGTAGCTGCGGCTGCCCGCAGCCGCAGCTTCAGTAGACGGACTCGAGCAGGTCCAGCAGCTCGGTCTCGGTGGGCAGCACCGGGCTGTTCGCGCTGACCGGGTCGGCCAGCGCGGTCGCCGCGATCGACGGCAGCAGCGCGCGCTCGGCGCCGAGGTCCTGCAGCCGCCGTTTCACGCCGAGCGTGCCCGCCAGCTCCCGCACCGCGCCGACCGCGGCCGTCGCCCAGCCGCCGTCCGCGGTGCCTGCCGGGGTGACCCGCATCGACATGGCGACCTGCTCGTAGGCCGGTTCCGCGGCGGCGGCGCTGAAGGTCATCACCTCCTCCAGCACCGCGGCCAGCGCGATGCCGTGCGGGGTGCCGGTGTGCGCGGTCAGCGCGTGCCCGATGCCATGCACCAGGCCGAGCCCGGACAGCGTCAGCGCCTGCCCGGCCAGGTGCGCCCCCAGCATCAGCTGCGCGCGTGCCTCCAGGTCGCCGCCGTCCGCGTAGGCCGTGGGCAACCAGCGGCTCACCATCGCCACCGCGTGCCCGGCGTAGGCGGCCGAAACCGGGTTCGCACCGCGGGAGGCCAGCGACTCGATGCCGTGCACCAGAGCGTCGAAGCCGGTGGCCGCGGTGATCGGGGCCGGCAGGCCGAGGGTGAGCGCCGGGTCGAGCACGGCGATCCGCGGTTTCACCGAAGCGTTGCCGAGATAGACCTTGCGGCGTCGGCAGGTGTCCTCCAGCACGCCGAACCCGTTGGTCTCCGCCCCGGTGCCGGCGGTGGTCGGTACCGCCACCACCGGCAGGCCGTCCGTGGTCAGTTCGGCAGCATCGCTTGCGGCGGCCGCCGGATTGCCGGCGAGCAGCGCGATGGCCTTCGCCGCGTCGAGCGCGGAACCGCCGCCGAGCGCGAGCACCACCGCGTCGCCGAACTCGCGGGCGCGCGCCGCGCCCGCGTCCACCGTGCCGGTGTCCGGATTGGGCGCCACCTCGTCGAAGATCTCGTGCTCCAGCCCTGCCGCGCCGAGTGCCCTGCTCACCCGGTGCACGATCCCGGTGGCGCCGAGGCCGCGGTCGGTGACCACGAAGACGCGCCGCGCGCCGAGCCCGGTGATCAGCGAGGGCAGCCGGTCGGCACCGCCGGCGCCGAACTCGATCCGGCAGGTGGGATCGAGTTCGAGCCGCCGTCCCGCGACGGTCCCGCCAGGGAGCGCGGTCATCCGAGTGCCACCCAGGTGGTCTTGAGCGCGGTGTAGGAGTCCAGCGCGTGCAGCGACTTGTCCCGGCCGGAGCCGGTGGCCTTGAACCCGCCGAACGGGGTGACCACGTCGCTGGCGTCGAAGGTGTTGATCCAGACCGTGCCGGCCCGCAGCCGTTTCGCCACCCGGTGCGCGGTGCCGATGTCCCTGGTCCACACCGACGCGGCCAGGCCGAAGTCGGTGTCGTTGGCCAGCCGGACTCCTTCATCGGCGTCGCCGTCGAAGGAGATGACCGCCAGCACCGGGCCGAAGATCTCCTCCCTCGCCACTACCGATTCGTTCCGCACACCGTCCAAAATGGTCGGTCGCACCGGGCCCGATTCCTGGCCACCGCAGACGATCGTCGCGCCCTCTTCGACACCTTTGCGGACATAGCCGCGCACCTTCCGCACCGCGGCGGCGTCCACCAGCGGGCCCAGCGTGGTGGCCGGGTCGAGCGGGTCACCGGCCACAAAGGACTCATCGAGCACGGCAACGATCCTGGCGAGCAGCCGGTCCTTGACCGAGGAGTGCACGATCAGCCGGGAACCGGCGTTGCAGGTCTGGCCGGCGTTGTAGCAGATTCCCCACGCCACGGCCGTCGCGGCGGCTTCGAGGTCGGCGTCCGGCAGCACGAGCTGCGGCGACTTGCCGCCCGCTTCCACGGCCACCTGCTTGCCGTTGGACTGCCCGGCGCAGACCTGCAGGAAACGCCCCACCTCGACCGAACCGGTGAAGGCGATCTTGTCCACGCCGGGATGCCGCCCCAGCGCCTGCCCGGCGACCTCGCCGCGGCCGGGGACCACGTTCAGCACCCCGTCCGGCAGCCCGGCTTCGGTACCGAGCCTGGCCAGCAGCAGCGCGGCCAGCGAGGTCTGCTCGGCCGGTTTGAGCACCACCGAGTTGCCCGCCGCCAACGACGGCCCGAGCTTCCAGGAGCTGATCAGCAACGCGTAGTTCCACGGCACGATCGCGCCGACCACACCGAGCGGCTCGCGGGTGATCATGGCGAGCGCGTCCGGCGGGGTGGGCGCCAGCTCGTCGTAGCTCTTGTCCACGGCTTCGGCGTACCAGGCGATCGTGTCGGCCGTCCCGGCCGCGTCCACCCGCACCGACTCGGTGATCGGCTTGCCCATCTCCAGGGTGTCCAGCAGCGCCAGCTCCCCGGCGTGCTGCCGGATCAGCTCGGCCCAGCGCAGCAGCACCCGCTTGCGCTGCCTCGGCGCGAGCCCGCACCAGCGGCCGTCCTCGAACGCCGTGCGTGCTGCCAGCACCGCGCGGTCGATGTCCGCCTCCCCGCCGGCGGCGACCCTGGCGAGCACCGAGCCGTCGCGGGGTGAGGTGGTCTCGAAGGTCTCCCCGGAGCGGGCATCGACGAACGCGCCGTCGATGAACGGCCTCGTCTCCGGGCGGAGCGCGCTCGCCGCGGCGAGCCACTGGTCGTAGGTCCGGCTCGTGTTGTCGGTGCTGGCGGTGCTAGTCACGGGATCCTCCAGCGTTCCACGGCTTCGGGGTCGAGTTCGGCGCCGAGCCCTGGCACCCGCGGCACCTCCACCGCGCCGGCCGAGTTGATCGTCACCGGGGCGGTGAGCATGAAGTCGCGCCGCTCCGGTGTCCAGCCCGGCGGGTCGTAGGGGAACTCGAAGTACGGCCCGCCGCCGACCCCGGCGCTCACTTGCAGGTTGGCCAGCAGCCCGATGCCGTTGGTCCAGCTGTGCGGGGTGAACCGGCGGTGCTTGAGGTGCGCGAGCTCGGCCAGCGTCCTCGCCCGGTGCATGCCGACCGCCAGCACCACGTCCATCTGGTACACGTCCAGCACGTCGTTTTCCAGGTAGTGCAAGAGATCCTGGACCGAGTGCTGCATCTCGCCAGCGGCAAGGCGAACCCCGGGGTTGTCCGCGCGCAGGGCCCGGAACCCGTCGAGGTCGCCGTAGGGGAGCGGCTCCTCGACCCAGCACACGTCCAGTTCGGCCAGCCGCCGCACCAGCCGCCGGGTGGCGGCCAGCTCGGTGGCGTCGGCGGTGTCGCCGGCCATCCGCCAGGACTGGTTCAGGTCCACCATGATCTCGAACTCCGGGCCGAGCCCGGCCCGGACCGCGGCCACCGTCGCGATGCCCTCGGCGATCCGGTTCCGGTCGATCCGGATCTTCATCGCCCGGAACCCGGCCGCACGGGCCGCCAGCGCGGCTTCCACCCGTTCCTCCGGGGACTTCACCTCCGCCGTGGACGCGTACGCGGGCAGGGCGCGGGCGGAGTTGCCGAACAGCGCGGCGACCGGCAGCCCGGCCACTTGGGCGATGATGTCCCACAGCGCGGCCTCCAGCGGCCAGTACCGGCCGCCGTGGAAGTTCGCGGTCTCGATCGCCCGCACATGGCGCATGATGTCCAGCGGGTCCCGGCCGAGGAACAGCTCCCGGTAGGCCTCGAACCCGGCCATGGTGTCACCGGAGCCGATGCCGGTGACGCCGTCATCGGTGTGCACCCGGACGATCGTGGCGTCGAAGTGCCGTCGCGGCTCCGGGTCCCAGGCCGCCCGCAGGGGCGGGTCCAGGTCGAGCCGGAGCCGGTCGAGGGTGATGTCGGTGATCTTCATCGGTGCAGGAACGTAGGAGCGTGATGGGAAGGTCGGCAAGCGAATCGGGTCAATCGCAACCGGAGTTGCGGCCGCGGCAACCAGGACACGGCCTGCGCCGCGACGTCGGCTTACTCGAAGCGCTGGCCTCAGAAGAGGCACAGCGGGCCGGCGGGCTCGGCGTGGTGGGGCTCGCGCGGCTGACCGGCCGGGAGAAGAGCCAGGTGTCCAGGGCGCTGCGGGCGCTGGCCGAAGAGGGCCTCGTCGAGCGGGACCCGGACACCCTCGAATACCGGCTCGGCTGGCGGCTGTTCTCCCTGGTGGCCAGGACCGCGGAGAACCGGCTGGTGCGCGCCGCCGAGCCGGTGATGCACGCGCTGTCTGCGGAGCTGGAGGAGACCAGCCACCTGTGCGTGCTGCGGGACCGGGAGGTGCTCACCGTGCTGTCGGTCTCCGGGCATTCCTTCCGGGTGCACGACTGGGAGGGCCGCGGGGTCCCGGCCGCCTGCACGTCGGCAGGGCGGGTGCTGCTGCTCGGTGCCACGCCGGACGAGTTGTACGTGCGGTTCGGCGCGACGGACGACCTGCCCGCGCTGTGGTCGCGGATCCGGCAGGCGGGTCGCGACGGGTACGCGAGCGTGCGCGAGGAGTTCGAGGACGGGCTGGCCGGGGTGTCCGCGCCGATCCGGGACTTCCGCGGCCGGGTGGTGGCCGCGCTCAACATCTCCGCCCCGCTGGAACGGATCGGGGACCGGCTGGGACTGGCGGGCAGGGTGACCGCCCGCGCCGCGGCGGCCATCTCCGGCCAGCTCGGGGCCGCTGTATAACGACCTATACGGCGCGGCGTTGAACATCTGATCGTTTCGCTGGCTCATTCGGGCGGGGCGTGCACAAAGATCATTGACAGCGCGAAACGCGCATCCCTAATATCCGGGATACATCGGATGTCTGGAGTGTGCTGATGCGCCGGTTCGCCTGCTTGCTCGCGGTTTTCGGACTGGCCGTAGCCGGGCTCGCACCGGCCGCCGCCGCACAGGCGCCCCGGCAGTCGCAGCCGTCGCAGTCACCGTTCGCGGACGGCATCGACGGCGTGGTCCCGCAGAGCACCGACGAGCGGATCGCGGCCTGGCAGCGGATGCAGTACGGCATGTTCATCCACTGGGGCGTGTACTCGCAGCTCGGCGGCGTCTGGCGGGGCGAGCCGGTGACCAAGGGCTACAGCGAGCAGATCCAGATGTGGGCGAACATCTCCCGGGCGGACTACGCCGCCGTGGCGGCCGGGTTCGCCGCGGAACGGTTCGACCCGGCCGCGATCTGCTCGACCGCCAAGCAGGCCGGCATGCGTTACGTGGTGATCACCAGCAAGCACCACGACGGGTTCGCCATGTTCGACACCGCCACCACCGACTACGACATCGTGGACCGCTCGGCCTTCGGCAAGGACCCGCTGCGCCTGCTGTCCGACGAATGCCGGCGCCAGGGGCTCGGTTTCGGCGTCTACTTCTCCCTGGTGGACTGGCACGCCGGGCACGCGTTCGACGGGAACAACGAGAACCCGGTCCCGGCGTCGATGGAGCCGATGATCGAAGGTCAGCTGCGCGAGCTGATGACGAACTACGGCGACATCGCAGAGGTGTGGTTCGACATGTCCGCGCCCACCGTCGAGCAGAGCCGCCGGTTCGCCGGGATCGTGCACGAGCTGCAACCGCGTGCGGTGGTGAACAGCCGGGTGTGGAACAACCAGGGCGACTTCCGGGTGATGGGGGACAACGAGATTCCCGGTTTCGCGCTGGACGGGGCCTGGCAGACGCCGGCTTCGATCTACCACGAGACCTGGGGCTACCGGAGCTGGCAGGAGCGGACCGACCGGCCGGGCAAGGTGCGCGAACTGGTGCGCGGCATGGTCGGGGTGCGCGCGCACGGCGGCAACTACCTGCTCAACATCGGGCCGCGCGGGGACGGCTCGGTGGTCGGGTTCGAGGCCGACGTGCTGCGCGACATCGGCGGCTGGCTCGGTCGGCATCCCGGTGCGGTGCTCGGCGCGTCGGCCACCAGGTTCGGCGAGTTGCCGTGGGGCGAGACGACCGTGCACGGCCGCGATCTGTACCTGCACGTCACCGACTGGCCGAAGGACGGCAAGCTGGTGCTGCCCGGTCTGGTGACCCGCCCGCAACGGGTGCTGGCCGATGGTTCCGGTGAGCGGCTGCGCTGGCGGCACACCGACGGCACGCTCACCGTCGAGCTGCCGGAGTCGCCCACCGACGAGGTGCTGCCGGTGCTCAAGGTCGAGCTGGCAGGGCCGCTCCGGATCACCCCGGAAACCGTTGCCGCGCAAGGCCCTTCCGGCCAGTGGACGCTCGAACCACAGGCGTGGCAGCAGGGCCGCAGCTACACCGACGACGGCAGCTATTCCTCCACCCGGCAGACCGTCGTCCGCCGCACCGCCTATCTGCGAGGAGGACGGCCCGGTGCCTATTCGCTGAAGCTGAGCGGTACCGCGCAGCCGGAGGCGAAATACGCCGTGGCGGTCGGCGGGCAGCGGCGCGTGGTCACCGGCGCCCAGCTGACCGGCGGCTCGGTGGGGCCGTTCTTCGTGTTCGGCCACGGCGTGCTGCCGGTGACGATCACCCGGTCCGAGCCGGCCAACGCCGGTCAGGATCTCGGTCTAACCCTGGACGGCGCCGTGCTCGGCTGACGATTCTGCCGCAGGAGGCAGCTTCGGCCACCATCGGTCACGGGTTCGCGGATCCGAGTCATGGACAGTCTTGTTCACGGTAAGGTCGTCAGCTCCCGAGGCGGAGGGAGCCGGGCTTGGCCGACAAGTCTTTCGCCCGCGCCGACAACCGCGGAAACGAGAGCGCAGGTGCACGATGAACCGCCGCACGCGGCTATTCACCCCGCTGGTCCTGGTGCTGTCGCTCGCGCTCTCCTCCTGCGGCTCGTCCGAAACCGCCGAGCCGGAGCCGGAGTTCGCCGTGGTCGCGGGCAACGACGGCGTCGCGTTGGTTGGCGCCGACTGGCTGGAGAAGGTCGAGGGCATCGAGGCTCCCGAGCAGGACACGGACGGGGAGTTGACGGCCCGGCTCGACGGGCAGCGGGCCGCGGTGGTCTACGCCGGCCGCATCGCGGTGGTGCAGCCGCATCAGCAGGCGATCGTCAAGGACTGCGCGGACTGCGCCGGCGTCGCGGTGACCGACGAGTTCATCGTGACCACCAGGCGGAACTTCACCCCCGGCAACGGGTTCGACCTGGTGCTGTTCGAGCGCGACCTGTCCACCAGCCGGGTCGTTCCCGCGCAGCGGCTGGAAGAACGCGTCAGCACGGACTACCCCGGGGAGAACACCGAATCCCCGGTCACCCTCGCCGCGGACGGTGACCGGGTCACGGTCGGCTACCTGGCCCGCGACGGCGGCAACCGGCGCGGGCCTTCGATCATCGCGCAGTACTCCTTCGAAGGCGGGCTGCTCGGCAACACGAAGGTCGACCGCGTGATCGGCCGGTCCGCGGCGTCCCCGGACGGGCGCCGGCTCGCGGTCGAGCTGAGCGGATCGGGCGGTTACTGCGTCAACACGTCGGAGCTACTGGTGGTGGACGTGGGATCGCTGCAGGCGCAAAAGATCGAACCCGTCGTGCCGGGGGTGAGCGCGGACGTGGTCAACCCGTGGTTCGAGCTGACCGACCTGCAGTGGGCGGGGGAGAAGCTGGTCGTTGCCGGTGAGGTGCACAACCCGCCGGATGGCGAAACCTGCGACCTCGGGCCGGAGGTCTGGCAGCGCCTGTTCGATCCCGCCACCGGGGCACCCGCGGACTCCGGCGGGCACCGGGCGACCGCCGCGCGCTGGGTCGGCCCCGGCTGCGGCGAGGTGGTCATGATCAGCGGGAAGTACACGGAGGGCGTGCTCTCCCGTGGCTCCGGCCCGCAGCTCGGCGGCTACTACCGGATCGGCCACGGCCGCCCGGCGCCCGCGGAATGCGCCCGGCCGTGACGGAAAGCCGCTACCACGCGTTCATCAGCTACCGCAGCACCGCGCGACGGGCGGCCAAACGCCTCAAACACGATCTGTACGCGATCGCGAAGCGGCATGCCGCGGGCACCGGGTTCGCGGTTTACCTGGACACGTCCGATCTCAGGCCTGGGCCGCTGAGCGAGGAGATTCTCACCGCCGTCGCGCAGTCGCGGTGCCTCATCGTGCTGCTGGACCGCACGACCGTCGAGTCCAGCTGGGTGGCGCAGGAGATCTCGCACTGGCTGGACAGCGGCGGCTCGCCGGAACGGCTTTTCCTGGTGCGCCTTGACCCGGAGCTGAACCTGGACTGGGACCCCGCTCGCGGCACGTTCCGCGAGCCGGACGCGCTTCCCGCCCCGCTGCGCGAGCTGTTCGAGGTCGAGCAGAAGTGGATCGAGCTCGCCGACCGGTCGCTGTTCCGCGGGCACGAAGGGCTGGCCGCACTCTGCGCGGCGCTGATGGACGTCGACGCCAACGAATATCTCCTCGAAGAGGCGACGTATCAGCGCGGCCGGACCCGCACCATCACCGCGGTCGCGGTCGTGATGACCTTGCTGTTCGGGGCCGCGGCCATCGGTGCGATCGCGGCGGTCAACAACCAGCGCGAGGCGGAGCGCAACGCCGAGCAGGCGCGCGCACAGGCCGACGCCTCCGAGGCACTGCTGGCCGCGGAGGATTCCCCCACGCTGGCCATCGAACGCGCGCTGCGCGCCGCCCGGCGCGACGACGGTCCCACCGTCCGGTCGGCCATGCTCGCCGTGTCGCAGGCCGCGCGGCGGCTGCAGCGTGCGCTGGTGTACCCGGAGGCGGAGACCGGGCATCCGGCCACCGGGACGAGCTTCTCCGCGGACGGCGCCAGGCTGGTGGCCTGGGGCGCGGGCCGGGAGCGGGACACCTCGGCGTTGCGGGTGTGGGAGGTCGACACCGGCAGGGTCGCGGCGACCGTGACCACCGACGTCACCGACCTCCGGGACATCACCTTCCTCGGCAGCAACCACCTCGCGGCGTGCAGCGCCGCCGGGCCGGTCCTGATCGAGCTGGCGGCGGCGAAGACCACCCGTCTCGGCCCACCGGGGCGAACCGCCTGCGAGGTCCATTCGTTCGCCGACGGGGTGATCCTGCTGAACGGGGGAGGGACGGCGTATTTGGTCGATGTTCGCGGAACCACGGTGACTTTCGACGGCGTGGACAGCGTCGCCGCCCACCCGAAGGCCAGGGCCGCGGTCGTCGCGGGCCCGGCCGGGGTCGCCGTGGTGGCGGGCGGTAAGCGGCTGCCGCTCACGGCCTCGGCCGCCTGGTCCGCCAGGTTCGCCGACGGCCACGGTGGTTTCCTCGTCGCGTCGGGCGCCCGAGAGTGGGGCGTGGTCACGCTGCAGGGCGGCGTCCCAAGCCTGCGGACGTGGACGGTTCCCGCCGACGCGGCCGACGTCGCTCCGCTGCTGAAATCCAACCGGCTGACCGGCGATCTCGCGTGGATCACCGCCGACGGAACCATCGGCTGGACCCGCGACGACCGGCGGACCAAGGTCGAAGATCCCGACGGGTACCCGCGCTCGATTCCCTTACCCACCCGCCTCGAACCGCTGGCGTCCGAAAACTTCGTCGCGCTCCACGATGACGACGCCGCGGTCGTGCGGTCGCCGGGCGAGCTGCCGCCCAACGCGGAGGAGGCGTGGACACAGGTCGCGGTGAAGGACTGGATCGTCGCGCACGACGGCGGTCCTCCCGAACCGATCGCCGCCCGATGCGCGGAACGTTCCGAGGTGATGATCCACACCGACGTGCCCGAAAACGGGTCGCTGCTCATCGACGGTAACGCGCGGACCGACCGCATCGACGGCCGAGGCGAGTTCACCGGACGGATCGACGGCCAGTGCGATGCGGTCGCCATCGGCCGCTCCCTGTCGGCGATTCCGCAGCTCGGGGACGAGCCGGTCGTGCTTCGCGGCACGCTGGTCGCGGACACCGTCGCCGTGGCGCCGGTCGGGGACCGGGTGGCACTGCTGAAACCGGGGTTCGCCATCGAGATCCTGTCCACCCTGACCGCGGATTCGCTGCCGAAACCGTGGGATGTCACCACCGAGCAGGGCGGTGCCGTGACGGCACTCGGCGAGCGGCAGGTCTTCCCGCGCAGCGAAGAACTCGTGATCGCGGGCGCCACCGGCGTCGTCGACCGGGTGCCGCTGCCCGCCTCCGCCGAGCTGCTCGCCGCCAGACCGGACGGCACCGGAGCGGCCCTCGCCGAGTACGGCTCGAAGCGGGCCTGGCTGGTCGATGGCCGCACGGTGCTGCCATCGGACGCCTGCACGGACAAGAGCGTGTCGTACTTGCCGGGACCGGATTTCGCCACTTCGCGAGCCGACGCCGAGGCGCAGATCCCGGTGGCACGCGTGGACGACAGCCAGTACCTCGACTGCCGGGACGGGCGGACCGTGTCCAGCGGCCCGCGGCCGGAGATCCTGTCGTACGAGATCGGTGCCGGCACCGGCCGGATCGTGGCGCGCGCGGGCAACCGGACCACGGTGACCACCTGGCCCCGCGACGGCGGATCCGGAGTGACCACAATGGACGGTCCGCCGCTGCTCGACGAACGGTCCGCCACCTCGTTCGACGAGGCGGGGCGGTTGGCGTTGACCTACACGCCAGGCGCACGCGACGTGACCCTTTACCGCCGTGACACCGATGGCTGGACCAGGAGGCTGAACCTGGCCACCAGGCTGCCCCGGATCGCCGCCGCGCAGACGGTCGACGGCGGCACCCTGGTACTCGCGGTCAGCACCACGGGCGGTTTCGAGCTGTTCGACGCGGAAACGGGCCGGCTGCTGGCCGCCGACCTCGGCCTGTCGCTCGGGCAGGCCGAGGTCGAGCAGATCTCCTCCCGCCGGGCCGGCGACATGCTGTCCGTGTCCCTGCGGCACAAGGGCAGCACGCGGATGGAAGGAACCATCCGCATCCCAGTCGGCGTCCCCGCTCTGAAGCGCCAACTGTGCTCCCTCCACCCCGCCGCCGACTGCCCCTGACCCCGCCCCTTGCGCGCGTGTCGGCGTTTCACAGGATTGTGCCTGTGAGCCGTATCTGTCACCTGCGGTTCGACACCCACAACGAACCTGGCCGAGGCTGGCTAGGTGTTGCCGGAGATCATCAGCTCCTGTGACGGTATATGCGATCGGTGGCAGCTCCAGCGTTGGCAAGACGACCGTGGCGGAGCGCCTCGCCGCAAGACACGGTATCGACGAGGTGATTCACGTCGACGATCTGCGCACCCACGACCTCACGGCAAGCCACGAACATAGTTGGCTGCGGCCGGACGCCGAACTCCTGGACGCGTTGCTGGCCTCGACGACCCAGCTCCAATCCGCGCTAGCTGCCGAACTCGACCGGCTCAGCGCGCTCGGCGACTCCAGGATCATCGAGGGTGAAGGCATACAGCCGAGCCTCATACACCAGTACGCGCACAGGGATTGCCGCGTGGTCTACCTGGTTGAACCTGAGGAACACCTGCTGTGGACGACGCTCGCGACCCGGCCAAGCAACCCACGTTTCCTCGCCCTGGCCCCGCGCGAACGGCGCGGGGTGGTGCGGATGAACCACCTGTACGGGCAGTGGCTGCGGATGGAGGCCGAGCGGTACCGGCAGCCGTGGCTGTCCAGCCAACCCTGGAACACCCTCGACCACCGTGTCGACGAGCGCCTGTTCGGCGGCTGAGGAGTTCCGACGAACAGGGCAGTTCCGGCCCGGCAACGACGCTCATGTGGCCAGCTGAAGCGCTCAGCCACACCCGCTGGTCAGCGGCTCGGAAGGGCGGGCAGGCACAAGGATGCCGGGTTAGCATCCAGCCATGGGTGAACTCAGGTCGGTCGAGTCGGCGGACGGCAGCGTGATCGGTTTCGAGGTCGTCGGTGCCGGGCCGCCGATGGTGCTGGTGCACGGCGGCACCGCGGACCGGAGCCGCTGGGCGCCGGTGCTTCCGCGGCTCGCGGAGCGGTTCACCGTGCACGTGCTCGACCGTCGTGGCCGCGGGCTCAGCACCGCGGAAGCGGGCGACTACCACATCGAGCGGGAGGGCGAGGACGTCGCCGCGGTGGTGGAGGCGGCGGGCCGGGACGTCTACCTGGTCGCGCATTCCTACGGCGCCCTGTGCGCGCTCGAAGCCGCTCTCGTCAGCACCGCGATCGGCCGGATGACGCTCTACGAGCCGCCGATGTCCACCGGCGAGCACCGGGTCGTTCCGCCGGACACGCTCGACCGGCTTCGGGTGGTAGCGGCGGGCGACGACGCCGAAGGCATCCTGGAGACCTTCTTCCGCGAGGTCATCGAGGTGTCCACAGCGGACATCGAAGCCATGCGCGGTACGCCGATCTGGCTGGCGCGCCTTGCCGCCGCGCACACCATCGGGCGTGAACTGGACTCGGTTGAGGCCTTCGACAGCTCGGACCGGTTGTCGCGCATCGGGATTCCGGTCCGGCTGCTCCTCGGCACCGAGAGCCCCGGCTACTTCCGGCCGGCGGCCGAGCTGATCGCCCGTCGCCTGCCGCGGGCGGACATCGCTCCGTTGTACGGGCAGGACCACCTGGCCATCGACCGCGACCCGGAACAGCTGACCGCCGCGGTGTTCGCCTTCGCGTCCTGACGGCTCAGCCCGTCCACTGATCGTACGAATCCCACGCGGCCAGGGTGCGGCGGCTTTCGAACCGGCGTGGCGCGCCGGTGACCGGGTCGGTGAACTCGAGCACCTTGGCCAGCAGCTGCAGCGGGCGGCTGAAGTCGTCCAGCGGGGTTTCGGTCAGCACCGGGTAGAAGTCGTCGCCGAGAATCGGCAGGCCGAGCCCGCTCAGGTGCAGCCTGAGCTGGTGGGTGCGGCCGGTGGCCGGCAGCAGCCGGTACCGGCCGAGGCCGGCCCGGTGCTCGATCAGCTCGATCCTGGTTTCGCTGTTCGGCGGGCCGGGCACCTCCTGTGCGGTGATGATCCCGCGCTCCTTGACGATCCGGCTGCGCACTGTGCACGGCAGCTCCAGTCCGGGGTCGAACCGTGCGACGGCCTCGTATTCCTTGTGCACCATGCGATCCCGGAACATTGTCTGGTACGCGCCGCGGTGCTCCGGGGAGACGACGAACATCACCAGCCCCGCGGTCACCCGGTCCAGCCGGTGCGCCGGGCTCAGCTGCGGGAGGTCGAGCTGCCGGCGCAGGCGGACCAGCGCGGTCTCCAGGATGTGCTGCCCGCGCGGGATCGTGGCCAGGAAGTGCGGCTTGTCCACCACCACGAGGCGCTCGTCCTGGTGCACGATGCCGAGCTCGAAGGGGACCGCGACCTCGTCGGGCAGGTCGCGGTGGAACCAGATGAACGAGTCCGGCACGAACGGCGCGTCCGGTGCCATCGGCCCGTGCAGGCCGAAGATCAGCCGGTCGCGCAGCATCTCGTCGATCCTCGCCGGCGCCACCTTGGGCAAGCGGTCGACGAGGTGGTCGCGCAGGGTCGCCCACGGTCCCTCGGCCGGCAGCTTCAGCCTGGCCGGGTCGAGGCCGTGCCGCTGCGGCAGCGGTCCCTTGAGCCTGCGTCTCATCGGGACCCAGCTTAACCGGGGTTGACCTGGCCTGTTTCCGGGTAACCCCTGGCGGCCATGGTGATCATCGGCAGGGAGGAGCAGTCGTGCGCATCGGATACACGCTGATGACCGAGCAGGCCGGGCCGCGGGACCTGGTCGGCTTCGCGGCGGACGGCGAACGGGCCGGTTTCGACTTCGAGGTGGCCAGCGACCACTTCTCACCCTGGCTCGAGGAACAGGGCCACGCGCCCTACGTCTGGAGCGTGCTCGGCGCGGTGGCGCAGGTGACCGAGCGGGTCGAGCTGATGACCTACGTGACCTGCCCGATCATGCGGTATCACCCGGCCGTGGTGGCGCAGAAGGCGGCGACCATGCAGCTGCTGTCCGCGGGCCGGTTCACGGTCGGTCTCGGCGCGGGGGAGAACCTCAACGAACATGTCGTCGGCCGTGGCTGGCCACCGGCGAACGTGCGGCACGAGATGCTCGCGGAGGCGGTGCAGATCATCGCCGGCCTGTTCGACGGCGGATCCTTCAACTACGCGGGTGACCACTTCCGAGTGGACTCGGCCAAGCTTTGGGACCTGCCCGAGACCAGGACCCCGCTCGCGGTGGCGGTTTCCGGCCCGCAGTCGGTGTCGCGGTTCGCGCCGTTCGCGGACGTCATGGTCGCGGTGGAGCCCAAGGCCGAGCTTTGCCGCGAGTGGGAGGCGCACCGGAGCGCCCGCTCGGACGGGCCGGCCCGCAAGATCGCACAGCTGCCGGTGAGCTGGGACCGGGACCCCGACGCCGCGGTCCGCCGGGCGCACGAGCAGTTCCGCTGGTTCGGCAACGGCTGGAAGGTCAACGCCGAGCTGCCGGGGCCCGCCGGTTTCGCCGGTGCGACCCAGTTCGTCACCGAGCAGGACGTGGCCGGCGGCATTCCCTGCGGCCCCGACGTGGAGCCGATCGTGGCCAGGGTCAAGGAGTTCGCCGACGCCGGGTTCACCGATGTCGCGCTGGTGCAGATCGGCGGGGAGCACCAGCAGGACTTCTTCGGCTTCGCGAAGAGCACGCTGCTGCCGGCCCTGCGCGAAATCCACTGAGCAGTGGATCGGCGGTTCCGGGTCAGCCGTGGAACCCGGCGAAGATCTTGGTGAACTCGTACTCGGACTGCTCGATGCTGCTGCAGGTGGGCGAGACCGCCCCGCCGGGGCAGGAGCCGTTGTCGCGGCCGGCGGACCAGAAGGCGAGCAGGCCGATGTGGTTGGCGTTGGCCCAGTCCACCAGTTTCGTGGCGTCGGACTGCTGGAAGATCTTGCCGTTGTAGTTGCGCCCGATCATCGGGGTCACACCGAGCCGTCGCTTGAGGTCGGCATCGGAGAGGTCCGGCCAGATCTCGCGCAGCTGGCCGAGGCTGGCGTTCGCGGCGGCGATCACCGCGTCGCCCCAGTTCGGCCTGCTGCTGCCGAACTCCATGGTCATCGGGTTGACCAGCACGTCGACCCCGTGCGCGGCGGCGCTGCGCAGCACCTCGAGCGAGTAGGGGTCCATCCCGTAGTCGTCGCCGAGCACGCGCATGGTGTAGCTGACCGCGGTGCCGCGTTCCTTCTGCACGGTGGCGAGCGCGGTGTTCACCATGTCCTGCGGGATGTTCGACTCGACGTCGATGTCCAGCTGGTCGGCGCCGACGGTGTCCAGGATCTTCCGGTACGCGCCGGCGAGCGCGTCCGCGGTGTCGCAGGTGGACTCCAGATAGGGACCGGCCGCGCCGCCGGTGGCCACGATGACCTTGCCGCCGGCCGCCTTCAGCGCGCGGACGTCGTCCAGGATCCGCTGGTCGTCCAGCGGGATGGTGCCGCCCCATGCCGGGTTGCAGCCGGTGCTGTCCGCGAGCACGAAGGCCAGGGTGAACACCTTCTGCCCTGTCGCGTTCGCAACGTCCACAAGGGACGGTTTCGGCGCAGTGATGTCGATGTACGGCGCGGATTCCGGGGTGGCCGTCACCCTGGCAGCGCTCGCCGGGGTCACCGCGGCGAGGGCGGTGAGTGCCGCCGCGGTGACGAGTGCGGCGATTCTGGTCCGCGTTCCTGGCATGTCGAGCACCGCCTTTGCCGGTAGGAGCGAGTCCCCAGCACCGTATGTGGTCTAGACCACAATCGTCAATACCCGCTCCACTCTCTGTCGCACACCCCTGAAACGGCAAATAGCCGACTTCTTGCCCTTTCCGCAAGGGCAAGAAGTCGGCTATTTGACCTTTTAGGCGCCGATGAGGGAGTAGATGGTGTAGGCCATCGCGTCGGTGTGGCGGTCGAGGGACGTCGTGTTGATGTTGCCGCTGTTGTCGCAGGACCGGTGGTAGCAGGGGTCGAAGGCGCGCCCGGCGGTGCCGCCCCACTTGGTGGCCTGAGCCTGCGTCTTGGTGGTCTCAGCCCCGCTGAACGTGCCGCCGGTGGGGACTCCGGCGCGAGCGAACGCGGCGTGGTCCGAGCGACCGCCGACGTTGGTCGGCTCGGTCTGCACTCCGGCCGCGCTGAAACCCTGCTTCAGCAGGTTTTCCAGCGCTTGCGAGCCCGAGGGCTGACCCGAGCTGGAATAGACGAAGTACCCCGGGTTGGGCGAGCCGGTCATGTCGAAGTTGAGGTAGCCCTTGAGCACGCTCTTTTCGGCGCTGGTCAGGCTGTTCACGTAGTAGGTGGAGCCGATGAGCCCCAGCTCCTCCGCGCCCCACCAGCCGAAGCGCAGGTGCTTGGAGGTCTGCACCTGGTCCTTGGCCACGGTCAGCGCGACCTCCAGCAGCCCGGCGGATCCGGTGCCGTTGTCGTTGATCCCCGGTCCCGCGTTGACGCTGTCCAGGTGACCGCCCGCCATGATCACGTTGTTCGCGTCGCCGCCGGGCCAGTCCGCGATCAGGTTGTAGCCGGTGGCGCCGTTGTAGCTGAACTGCTGGATGCGGGTGGTGTAGCCGGCCGCGTCCAGTTTGGCCTTGATGTAGTCCACGGAGGCCTTGTGGCCCGGCCTGCCGTGTGCGCGGTTGCCGCCGTTGTTCGTCGCGATGGTCTGCAGCTGGCCGAGGTGCGCCTGTACGTTGGCCACCGGGATGTCCGGTGCGGCAAGGGTTCCCGGTGACGCCGCGGTGGCGGCGCCGACCGGTACGGCGACCATCGCCACGGCGGCGGCGATGGGCAGGGCGCGGCGCAACTTCATGGTTGGATCTCCTTCATGGCGCCCGGTCAGGGGCCGTTGACGACGCTCGGCCTCCAGCGTCGGCGGGACCGGAAAGCGAAACAATCCGGAGATCGATAACTACTGTACTTATAAATTCCGGTGCGCTCGGATGATATGGAAATGAGGAACGGCGCTCACCAGGCCGGTGAGCGCCGTTCCGTCAGCGCCGGGCCCCCTGGGGGTAAGGGCCCGGCAGGTTCCGCCATACCGGCGGATGCCCGTGGCAGCCGCGGTCAGCTGCTGCGCAACGTCTCCCGTCGCTTGACGTACTCCTCTTCGTCGATCTCGCCGAGCGCGAACCTGTTCGCCAGCACCGCTTCGGGCGAGGCGGGGCCTGCGGCCGGGCTCGGGCCGGCCTGAACCTGGGGCCCGGCCTGCTGCGCCCGGCGCGAACGCTTCACCGCGACGGTGATCACGGTGATCAACGCGGCCCAGAAGAGCAGCATCGTCACGACGATGAAGATCCAGCCCACCCAGCTGGGGCCACCGGAGTAGCCCCAACCACCGTCCCAGCCGCCCCAACCTGGGCGATTGTCGTCCCAGCGCATGAGATTCCTCCTAGTTGACAGTGCGGATCCCGCGGTGTCGTCCGAGGTGTCCAGGCTCCGGATCCGGCGGCGAGTCCGGCGCCCTTGATTTCCACGATACGACGTAATCAATCTTGCCGCTGGTCACCTGAGATGATGCTCAGGAAGGTGCCGCGCGGCGCAGTGCGGAGGCCGGGAAACGTCGGAAAACCGCAGGCAGACAGGCGGTCGTGGCCAGCAGCAGGGCGCTCGCGACGAACCACGGCAGTGGCGGGGAGACCACCAGCACGGCGGCGAAGGCGGGGGCCAGCGCGTCCGAGGCGCCGTAGGTGTACTGGAAACCGGCCAGGTAGCGGCCGCGCAGATGGGCCGGCGCGATGCTCTCCACCAGCGTGTTCGCGATGGGACCGTACAGCAGGTCCGCGGCGAGGAAGGGCAGGGTCAGCGCGAACAGGTAGGCCACCAGCAGGCCGTCCGGAACCCAGAAGGCCGCGCCGACCCCGACGGTCCAGACGACGAACGCGAAGGTGGAGCCGAGCAGCGCGGTGGACCGCGGCAGGGTCACCGCCGCGCGAACCACGAAGCCGCGGGTGAGCGCCGAGACCGCGGTGATCCAGCCGAGCAGGGCACCAGGCACCCAGCTCGGCACCTGCAGCATGCTCACCGCGTACACCGGGAGCACCCTGGCGAACAGCGAGATGCTCAGCGTCGGCGGCACGCTGGCCAGTACGAACCCGAGGAACGACCGATGCCGCAGCACCTCGCGGTAGCCGCCGCGGGGGTCGTCGGAGTGCTGCCGCCGGCGTTCCGGCCGGCGTACGCCCAGGCTGACCATCAGCGTGCTGACCGCGAAAAGCCCGACGTTGCAGGCGACGAGCACGCGGTAGACGCCGGGATCGTCCTGCACCAGGACGAGGCTGGCCAGGAAACCACCGGCCGCGACCCCGGCCGACTCGGCCATGCCGGCCAGCGCGAACCCGCGTTCCTTGTGCTGTTCGGCGAGCACGTCCGAGACCACGGCGAACACCGAGGACCAGAACATCCGCATCCCGGCGGTCACGCACAGGGTGGCCAGGAACGCGCCGGCCACATCGCTTACCCAGAGCAGCCCGACCGCGCCGGCCAGCTGCGTGCAGCGGGCGAGCAGGAAGGTCCTCGCCGAGCCGAACCGGTCCACCATCGTGCCGGTGACCGCGGGCAGCGCCAGTGACACCGCGCTCGCGGCCGCCATGGTCAGCCCGGCGGTGGCGGTGGAGAGACCGGCCACCCGGATCAGGTAGAGCAGCTCCACCGGCAGGAACAGCCCCGAGCCCACGGCGCCGATGGCGATCGACGACAGCAGCACCCGTCGCGAGGTTCTGCTGCCGGGCCGCCACACCTTCGCATGATGTCAGTGCTGTACGCGGATGTTCACGGCCCCTGCTTCAAGATCCCAACAGCTCGGCGAGGCGGCGGGTGATCGGCCACGCGCCGTCCGCGGTGTTCGACAGCACCGTGTGCGTCAGCTCCGAAACCGGGTCGTGCACGCTGCGGAAGGACACCCCCGCGTCGCAGCCTTCGAGTTTCACCGAACCGGTGGACTCGTAAAGCCAGAAGCCGAGGCCGTAGCGGATGAACTCGTGGGGTGTCTCGCTGTGCGGGCGGACCATCTCCGCGACCCAGTTCGCCGAGACGATCCGCCCGGCGAAGAACGCGGCCCACAGGGCGTGCACGTCCGCCGCGGTGGAGTAGCAGCCGCCGTCCCCGCTGCCCCGGACTGGCAGGTGGAAGATGTTGGTGCGCAAGCCATCCGGCGTGAAATAGCCGGTCGCGGTGCGGCCGGGCAGCGCGTCCGAGCGCAGGAACTCGGTGTCGCGCAGGCCGGCCGGGTCGCACACCCGCCGCTTCACCAGCTCGTGGAACGGGACGCCGCTGACGCGTTCGGCGAGCACCGCGAGCACCGCGAAGCCGCCGTTGGAATAGCTGAACCGGTGGCCGGGAGCGAACTTCTGCGGATGCCCGCCGAGTACCCGCAGGTACTGCTCGCTGGTGGCCAGCTCGTGCACGCCGACCGGAAGCACGTGGTCGGTGATGTCGTGCTCGGCTTCCTCGTCGAAGTAGTCGCCGATGCCGGACCGGTGCGTGAGCAGCTGCTCGACGGTGACCGCGTCGTCGATCAGCGGCAGGTCCGGCCCGAGCACCGAGCGAGCGGTGGTGGCGGGTTCCAGCAGGCCCTGTTCGATCAGGCTGACCACGGTCAGCGCGGTCAGCCCCTTGGTCCCGCTGGCCACCGCGAACCGGGTGTCGAGCGCGTTCGGGACGCCCCAGCCGCGATGCGCGAGACCGTACGCCTTGGCCAGCCGGACCTCGGCGCCCCGGTCGACCCGGACCACGCCCGAAAACCCGGTCTCGGCGGCGAGCTCGTCGATTGCTTCCCCCAGATCGTTCACCTGTCGAGGATAGGTCCGCGGCGAAGCTGACACGTAGTTGTTTTCAGGTCGTTTAGGCTGGACGTGGTGAGCGACTTTCGGATCGTGCCGGCCGGCACGCACCAGGCCGGGGCGCTGACCGCGCTGATGGAGGCGAGCGCCGCCTACCAGGGCCGGTACGCCTCCATTCTGGCCGGCTACCAGGTGACCGCGGCCGACATCGAGCAGTATCCGACCTTCGTGGCGATGGCCGATGCGGAGATCCTCGGTTTCTACAGCTTGATCGTGGAGCCGCCGGAGCTGGACCTGCTCTTCGTCGCGGACAAGGCGCAGGGGACCGGTCTCGGGGCCGAGCTGGTGGCGCACATGTTCGAGACAGCGCGCGAAAAGGGGATCAGCTCGGTGCGCGTGGTCTCGCATCCGCCCGCGGAGGGTTTCTACCTGCGGATGGGCGCCCGGCGGATCGGGGTGATCCCGGCGAAGCCACCGAAGATCCCTTGGGAACGCCCGGAACTGGTCTTCGACGTCCCGGCCTGACGGTGGTTGTCACCGCTTCGCGAGTCCAGTCGGACGCGGACCGAGCAGCACGGTTCGATGTCGCGGTGGACGAGCACGAGCGGCTAGGCGATCACGGGACGAGTGTGAGTTTGCCGCCGGGTCGACGGGACTGGCTGAGCTTGGCGGCCTCGTGGATCTGGTCGAGGGGGTAGGTGCGGGCGACCGATACGGCCAGGACGCCTTCGCCGGCCAGCCGGGCGAATTCGTCCAGTCGGTCGTAGCGCAGGTCGATGTGGGTGATCCGGGTGCCCAGTTCGGCCGCGGCGGCGAAGTCGGAGACGGTGAGGACGCGGTCGGGGTCGCCGGTCAGCTTGATGAGGGTCGGCAGTGCGCCACCGGCCGGGCTGGTCTGGTCGGGGCGGTCGATCCGGCCGCCGGTCGGGGCCGTGTCCAGGGCATGGTCGACGCGGCCTGCGGCCAGCGCGGCGACGCGGTCGGCCATGCCGTCGCCGTAGCCGGTCACCTGTGCGCCGATCTCTTCCAGGGCGGCGGCCCGTGCGGGCCCGGCGGTGGCGATCACCCGGATACCCCGGTGCAGGGCGAAGCGCACCGCGGCCTCGCCGACGGTCGATCCTGCGCCGTGGACGAGCAGCAACTCACCCGGCCCGATGCCGAGGTCGTCGAGCGCGTGCCACGCCGTCTCGGCCGCCATCGGCAGCGCGGCGGCCTGTACGGCGGTGACGCCCTCGGGAATGCGCGCCCAGGCCGGCATCAGCGCGTACTCGGCGGCCCCGGCCGTCGGGCCGTCGAAGGTCGCCGGGCCGAACACGCCGTCGCCGATCTCGACGCCGGTGACGCCCTCACCGAGCGCGTCGACGGTGCCCGCGACCTCGAAGCCGAGCCCGCGCGGCAGCGGCGGCAACCGGTCGGCGAGCAGGCCGTCGACCACCGCCCAGTCGCTCGGGTTCAGGCCGCACGCCCGCACGGCGATCCGGATCTGGCCGGGTCCCGGCTCCGGCTTCGGGACGTCACGGAGCACGATCACGTCCGGGGAACCGAATCGGTCGAACTGCAGAGCCTTCATGACGATCTCCTGTGTGATGACAGCATCTGTTGTCATTGACCCTAGCAGCACGACGACAGCCTCTGCTGTCATCCTGGTGGCTATGCCGAGATGGGAGTCCGACGCACAGGGCCGGCTCGAGCGCGCGGCGCTCGAGCTGTTCGAGACGCAGGGATTCGAGCGCACCACGGTCGCGCAGATCGCGCGTACCGCCGGTCTGACCGAGCGCTCCTTCTACCGCTACTTCCCCGACAAGCGGGAAGTCCTTTTTGCCGGCAACGAGCTCGAGGCTCACCTCGTCGCCAAGGTCGAGGCGGCCGCCCCGGGTCTCATTCCGTTCGAGGCGCTGCTGACCGCGCTGGGGACCGCCGACGAGGTCTTTCGCTCGCGCGAGTTCCTGCTGCGCCGCGTCGGGGTGATCGCCGCCAGCCCAGCACTGGCCGAACGCGACCTGATCAAGCTCGCCGACATTGCCGGCGCACTGGCGCGGGCGCTCGAGCGCCGCGGCGTCGAGTCCGGCGAGGCACGCTTCATCATCGACGTGGCGATCGCGATCTCCCGGCGCGCCACCTCCCGCTGGCTGGCCGACCCGGACGCGACCTTCTCCGAACTCATCGCCCAAGCCGCCGCCGAGCTGCGCGAGGCCGTCACCCCGCGAGCCCCGACGATCCGCTGAGCAAGACCGGGCGGGCTCCCCTCGTCGGCGATCAAACCCAGTCACACGTTTTGCAGCCGCGGCCGGCCAGCTGTGGCATAATCGAACACATGTTCGAACGTGTGGGGTGGGCGTGGCGAAGGGTCGCGGTGCTGTTCGTGGGGGGAATGACGCTGGTCACCGGGTGTGCCGAGGCATCGACGGTGCCGGCGGTGCCGTCGCGGGATCCGGTGACGTTCTCGTCGATCGTGGTGCCGGAGTCCGGTGTGCGGGGGCCGGAAATCACCGTCGAAGGGCGCGCGATCTGGGCCGGCGGGCAGGCCGCCTGCGCGGAGATCCGGGTCAGCACCGGCCAGGTGTTCGAGCTGACCGGGCCGGCGTTCGGGCACTACCTGTCCGAGGCGGGCACCGGCGGGTTCTCCCGCTGGGTGCGCGTCACGGGCTACGTGGCACGTGCCTGGCTGCCGAACTGCGACGTGTCCGACGCGCTGGTGGCCGAGGAACTGAGCGTGGTCGATCCCTGAACCCGCTCAGTCGAAGGTGAGCTCCACGGTCTTGCGGGGCATAAGTAGCAGTACGGCCACGCCGAGCACGGCCATCGCGGCCAGCGCCAGGAAGGTGTTGTGCGTGGCGTCGAACAGCGCGTTCCGGACGAAGTCGGTGGCCCCGGAAGACTGTCCGTCGACATGTCCGCCGAGCACCAGGTTGGTGGCGTCGGCGCTGTCCGGTAGCTGGCCCGCCACCTCGGCTGGCGGGTCGCGGAACCGGTCGGCGAGGGTGGCGTTGGCGATCGCGCCGAACACCGCGGCCCCGATCGCGCTGCCCAGCGAGCGGCTGAACATGTTCGTCGCGGTGACCACCCCGCGGCGTTCCCAGCCGACGGTGGACTGCACCGCCACCATCGTCGGGCTGGCCGCGAGACCGAGCCCGACGCCGAGCACGAAGGCCGCGGCCGCGGCGTTCCACACCGGGCTGTCCTTGGACAGCAGGGTGGTCAGCGTCGTGCCGAGCACGATCACCCCGCTGCCGATCAGCGCGGTGTCCCGGAAGCCGATCCGCATGTACACCCGCCCGGCCAGCGACGCGGCGAGCGGCCAGCCGATGGTCAGCGCGGCCAGTGCGAAGCCGGCGACCAGCGCGCCGGTGCCAAGCACGCCCTGGACGTAGGAGGGCAGATACGAGGTCAGCCCCATCATCACGGCGCCGACCACGAGTGAGATCAGGTTGCCGCCGATCAGGGTGCGGCGGCTGAACACCCACAGCGGCAGCACCGGTTCCGCCGCCCGGCGCTCGACCAGGACGAACCCGGTAAGCAGCAGCACACCGGCGCCGAAGATCAGCAGGCTCGGCGTCGAGCCCCACTCCCAGGAGACGCCGCCTTCGAGCAGGCCGAGGATGATCAGCGAGCAGCCGCTGGTGAGCAGTGCCGCCCCGGCGAAGTCGATGCGGTGCTTCTTCCGTTCGACCCGCTCCTTGAACTTCCTGGCCAGCATCCAGGCAGCGATCGCGCCCAGCGGCAGGTTGACGAAGAAGATCCAACGCCAGCTCAGGTACTCCGAGAAGACGCCGCCGAGGGTCGGGCCGACCACCGAGGAGATGGCCCAGACACTGGCCAGATATCCCTGCACCCGCGCGCGTTCGGCCACCGAGTACAGGTCGCCGATGATCGTCATGCTGGTCGGCTGGATGGCGCCGGCACCGATGCCCTGCACCGCGCGGGCCGCGATCAGCACCGGCATGCTCCAGGCGGCCCCGCACAGCACCGAGCCGAGCAGGAAGACCGCGATGCCGAAGAACATCACCGGCTTGCGGCCCAGCAGGTCGGAGAACTTGCCGTACAGCGGCGCGGTCACCGCCTGGGTGAGCAGGTAGATCGAGAACAGCCAGGGGAACTGGGAGAACCCGCCGAGATCGGTCACGATCGACGGGACCGCGGTGGCGATGATCGTGGCGTCCAGCGCGACCAGGCTGGTGCTCAGCATGACGGCGGCGAGAACCGGGCCGCGTTCCGAACGGAAGCCGATGCCCTTCGGATTCGCGGGGGCCGGGGTGGTCATCTGCGGCTTACTCCTTGGCGGTCCGTCGTCGACTACTTCGCATAGGTAAGCATTTCACGACCGGCCATTCCACGTTAGCGATTTATGGCCTGGCTCTCCTGCATCGAGCGAAGGTCGAGCAGAGTTCGTCATGATGGTGTCCATGAGTGGCTGGATACGGCCGATCCGGACCGGCTGGGTGGTGCGAGGTGAGGTGCCAGGGCCGGACGTGGACGAGTTCGCCGAGCCGGAGCCGGTGATCGCGGCGCTCGCCGTTCCCGGCGCGGCCGACGGCACGCTGCTCGCCGTGCAACATCCGCACCGCACCCCGGCGGCGCTGGCCGAAGGGCTCGGCCTGCGGGCGGCGCTGCCGATCGCCACCGCCGCGCTGGACCGGCTGCGGGCCGGGCACTACCGGCGGGTGACCGATGTGGTGGCGCCGTACCGGGTGGACGGGCCGGACGGCTCGGCGCTCGGCGTGCTGTGCGCGGTCGACCCGGCGGCCGTCGGGTTGGACGGCCTGACCAAGGTGCGCCACACCGAGGAGGTCTACCCGGCTGTGGTCGAGGAGCGGGCGGCGATGCTGGCCGGGCTCGGCTGCGCCACCAGCGCGGCGATGCTGGTTCCGGTGGAGGGCGGCGAGTCGCTGACCGGGTTGCTCGAGCAGGTCTGCGCGGAACTGGGGGAGGCCGAAGTATCCACTGTGGACGGTAATGGCCGCGAGCACCGGATGTGGCTGCTGGGCAAGGGGAAACGGCGGGACGCGGTACTCCGCGCGCTCCGGGCGCGGCCGCTGCTGGTCGCGGACGGCAACCACCGGGTCGCCGCCGCGGCGACCGCCGAGCGCGGCACGCTGCTCGCTCTGGTCACCGGTGGCCCGCGGCTGCGGATCGGGCCGATCCACCGGGTGCTGACCGGTACCGGTCTCGACGCGCCGGAGCTGGCCCGGCGCTGGCGTGCGGTCGGCCTCGACGTGCGCCCGACCGTGGACAGGGAGCCGCCGGTGGTGCCGGGCGAGGTGGTCGTACTGGCCGGTGCGGAGGCGATGCGGATCCGGCTGCCGTCCGTCCCGGTGGACCGGAAACCGGTGATCGACCACGCCGTGGTGGAGAAACTGCTGGTGGAACGGGCGCTGGGGATCGATCCCGCCGGCCCGTCGCTGCGGCCGCTGCCCGGCGGGTGGACGCCGGGCCCGGACCGCGACGCGGTGCTGCTGCTGGCCCCGGTGCCGTTCGCCGACCTGCTCGCGGTGCACGCGGCGGGGGAGCGGATGCCCCGCAAGGCCACCTACTTCACCCCGAAACCTCGCAGCGGCCTGCTGCTGGCAGACCTCTGACGTCCTGGTTCCGACGGCGGGCGGCAGGGCGAGAAGTTGCTAGACTTCGCAACTGCTGAATTCGCGGCACAGTTGGGAGCACCGGTGAGCAGGCCCCTGTACCAATTGAAGGCGGAGTTCTTCAAGACACTGGGGCATCCGGCGCGGATCAGGGTGCTGGAGCTGCTCAGCGAGCGGGAGCACGCGGTGGGCGAGATGCTGCCCGAGGTCGGCATCGAGCCGGCGAACCTTTCCCAGCAGCTCGCGGTGCTGCGCCGGGCCGGGCTGGTGACCACTCGCAAGGAAGGGTCCACCGTCTACTACGCGCTGACCAGTCCGGAGGTGGCCGGCTTGCTGGCCGTCGCCCGTTCGATCCTGACCGGGGTGTTGTCCGGGCAGGTCGAGCTGCTCGACGATCTGCGTACGAACCGGCGCTGACCTGGCCGGTGTGTGTTTACTCGCACGATCAAAGACTTGCATAGTTCTTTAAGTGCGGAGATTATGGACGCCTGATCTCTGAGGGGCTGGTTCGCGTGCGAAGGTCCAGAGCGGGAAAAGAGGCGGCAGCGGTGAGTGAGTTCGCGGCGGTTCTGCGCGGCCGGATCGAGGACACCCAGGGCGTGCTGGCCACAGCTAGGAGTGCCGGACACGACTACGAGGTCCATCTGCACGTTTCGCGGCTCCAGGATCTGCTCGAACTCGCTGCCCGGTCCGATATCGACACCGACGGCTGGGTGGACTCCGCGATGCTCGCCTCCGCCCTCGACCAGGACTGACCGATGGCACAGCGGCTCGCGGTGGTCTCCGACGGCACCGCGCTGGCTGACCCGCAGGCCGGGGTCGAGCCCGTTCTCCGCCAGTACACCGAGCTGATCAGCGGACTGGCCGGGATCCCCGCCCGCCCGCTGGTCGTGGCGGACACCGGCCCGGACGAGCTGGCGGCGCGGATCCGGGCGTCCCCCGCCGAGGTGGGGGCCGTGCTGCTGACCCATGTCGAGCCGGGCCGCACCCGGCGGGTGCAGCGCGAGCTGCTGGCCGCCGGTGGGCCGCCGGTGGTGACCGATCAGGACGCCACCGCGATCGCGCTCACCGCGGCGCTGCTGGCCGCGCTGGCTCGTGCCGGGCGCCGCCCGCGCGGCAGCCGGGTGCTCGTGGCCGGGTCGTGGTACCTGCCGGGGCTTACCCCGCTGCTGCTGGCCGCCGGAATCGGCGACCTGAGCCTCTGGAACCGGTCGGACGCGGCGGCTTTTCCCTTGCACCAGCTGGTTTTCGGCGCGGACGCGGTGATCGACCTCGTCGGTGAGCTGCCGTCGGCGAGGGATGGCGATCGCATCGTGCTCACCCGGGACGACGCCCGCTCGGCACCGTTCGCCGCCGCTGGGCTGCTTCGCGCCGCACTGGCCGTGCCCGGGGCGGCGCTTGACGTGGAGGCGTTCCTGGCGGCCGCGCTGGCGATGGTCATGTCCACTCCGCCGGACAGGCCGGTGTCCGACGGCCGCGGGCCTGCACTGGCCGACCTGGTCGCCGACGCGGCCGGTGCCGTGCTTGACTCGGCCCGTACTTCGGCGAGCAGCGAAAACCGGTAAGGAAACGCCTACGATGTCCTCCGCAGCCAGCCCGGTGCCCATCCTGCCGGGAACCGTGACGAAGAGCCTGATGTTCTTCTCCGGCGGTGCGCATCCCGCGCTCGCCGAGGGCATCGCGGCGCAGCTCGGCACCTCGGTCACCCCGCAGACCGCGCACACTTTCGCCAACGGTGAGAACTTCGTCCGGTTCGACGAGTCCGTGCGCGGCTGCCACGCCTTCGTGCTGCAGGCGCCCACGGTGCCGATCAACACCTGGCTGATGGAACAGCTGATCATGGTGGACGCGCTGAAGCGGGCCAGTGCCCGCCGGGTCACCGTGCTGCTGCCGTTCTACCCCTATGCCAGGCAGGACAAGAAGCATCGCGGCCGCGAGCCGATCTCCGCGCGGCTGGTCGCCGACCTGCTCGCCACCGCCGGCACCGACCGGATCGTCACCGTCGACCTGCACACCGCGCAGGCGCAGGGCTTCTTCGACGGGCCCGTCGACCACCTGCGCGCCCAGCCGATGCTGGCCGAGTACGTCCGCGGGAAGTACGCGGAGGCCGAACTGACCGTGGTGGCGCCGGACTCCGGGCGGGTCAAGCTGGCCGAGACCTGGTCCGAGCTGCTCGGTGACCGGCCGATCGCGTTCATCCAGCGTCGTGACTCGCTGCTGAACGGGCGCGCGGAAGCGAACCAGGTCGTCGGCGACGTGCGGGGCCGGGTCTGCGTGGTGGTCGACGACATGATCGACACCGGCGCCACGATGACAGGCGCGGCGAAGCTGCTGCGTGCCGAGGGCGCCGCCGACGTGATCGCCGCGGCCACCCACGGCGTGCTCTCCGGGCTCGCCGCCCGCAGGCTGGAGACCTCCGAGGTGCGCGAGGTCGTGCTCACCGACACGCTGCCCATCCCGCCGTCCGGGCGATTCCCGCAGCTGACCGTGCTGTCCATCGCGCCGTTGCTGGGAAGGGCCGTTCAGGAGGTCTTCGACGAGGGCTCGGTGACCAGCCTGTTCGGCTCCGAATCGCCGCGCTGACCCGTTCTCCCGGCGTGACCGGCTCGTCCTGTCGCGTGCCGCCCCAATCGGACAGATGGGTCTGGACCTCTTCAAAATTGGTCTAGACCGGTCTATCCTTGTTCGCACGGCCGCGTCCTCACCCCTGCCGGACGGCCGCAACCTCCAACGCCTGCATTGGAGAACGTCGATGAAGACGATTTGGCGAGCGGCCGTCTGTGCGCTGCTTTTGCCCGTGACGGCCCAGATTCCGGTGTCCGAAGCGGTCCCGGTGCCGTTGCCAGCCGGTTCCGTGCGTGCGGCGCCGTACTACATGCCCCTTGACAACGATCCGCAGGACATCGGCGAGGCGATCGCGGCGAGCGGTCAGAAGAGCTTCATCTTCGCCTTCGTGCTCGCCCCCAACGGTGGTGGCTGCACACCGACCTGGGACGGCAACGCCGCCCAGCCGGTCGGCGCCGACACCGCGGTCGCCGCGAAGGTGGCCAAGGTGCGCCAGGCCGGCGGCGACGTGTCGGTTTCGTTCGGCGGCTACAACGGCCGCGAGCTCGGCGCGGCCTGTTCGGACGCGTCCTCGCTCGCCGCCGCCTACCAGCTGGTGATCGACAAGTACGCGCTCACGCACATCGACCTGGACATCGAGGGTGACGACCTCGGTGACGTGGCCGGTGAGACCCGGCGGTTCCAGGCGGTCAAGACGCTCAAGCAGAAGAACCCGAACCTGCACGTTTCGCTCACCCTGCCGGCCACCACGGTCGGGCTCAGCGATCTCGGCAAGGCGGAGATCCAGCGGGCCAAGGACGTCGGCGCGCAGATCGACCTGTACAAGATCATGGCCTTCGACTACGGCGGCCCGGCCGCGAACATGGCCGAGGACGTGCAGAAGGTGATGGAACTGGCGCACGGCCAGCTGAAGACGCTTCGCGGCGATCTCGATGACGCGGCCGTCTACGCGCACACCGGGCTGATCATGATGAACGGCCACACCGACCAGCCGAGCGAGCTGTTCACCACGGCGACCTTTCGCACCCTGCTCGGTTACGCCGAGCAGCACCGGCTCGGCAGGCTGTCCTACTGGTCGCTCAACCGGGACCGCGAGTGCACCAAGCCGACCGGCTGGGTGGACGGCAAGTGCAGCAGCGTCCCCCAGCAGCCGTACGAGTTCACGAAGATCGTCGCCCAGTACCAGGATTGAGGAGTACGCCATGTCCTTCAAGCGCAAGAGCCTTGCCGCGCTGGCGGCAGGCGTGGCGATCACGGCCGCCGGCCTGCTGCCGGCGTCGGCAACCGGCAGCGCACCCGCGCCGCTGGCCGCCGGGAAGGCCGCGCCCTACCTCTACCTCGGCTGGGGCAACCCGCCGGACCCGGCCACGGTGATGAACGCGACCGGGATCAAGACCTTCACCATGGCGTTCATCCTGTCCTCCGGTGGCTGCGCCCCAGCCTGGGACGGCACGCGGCCGCTCGCCGGCGGCGCCGACGCGAACGCCATCTCGCAGATCCGGGCCGCGGGCGGCGACGTGGTGCCGTCCATCGGCGGCTGGAGCGGCAACAAGCTCGGGCCGAACTGCGCCACTCCGGAGGCACTGGCCGGCGCATACCAGCAGGTGATCGACGCGTACCAGCTCACCGCGATCGACATCGACATCGAGAACACCGACGAGTTCGAGAACGCCACCGTGCAGGACCGGATCCTGAACGCGCTGAAGATCGTCAAGCAGCGCAACGCCGGGATGCAGACGATCGTCACCATCCCCACCACGACCACCGGCCCGAACTCCTGGGGCAACCGGCTCATCGAGCAGGCGAACGCGCTGCAGGCCGGTATCGACGTTTTCACCCTGATGCCGTTCGACTTCGGCAGCTCGAACATCTACAACGACACCGTCAACGCCACGACCGCGCTCAAGGACAAGCTCAAGGCCACCTTCGGCTGGTCGGACGCGGAGGCCTTCGCGCACTCCGGTATCTCCGGCATGAACGGCCTGTCCGATCAGCGGGAGCTGACCTCCGTTGAGGCATGGACCCAGATCCGGGACTGGGCCAAGACCAACGGGCTCGGCCGGCTGTCCTTCTGGTCGGTCAACCGCGACCGCGGCTGCCCGGACGGCGGCGTGACCTCCCACTGCAGCGGGATCGCCCAGCCGGACTGGGAGTTCACCAGGATCACGGCGGGCCTCTGAGATGGGGGCATGCGAGGCTTTTTGTGCATGCCCCCATCGATCGGGTGCGGGTCTCCCGCAAGATTCTGAGTGCGCCGGTTCAACCCCCAGCGGCGGCACCGACCGTCAGCGAGACCCGGTCGCCGCGGAACAGCGCCCGGCTGCGATGGGTCGGCGCGCCCGCGGTGTCGTAGGAGACCCGGTGCAGCAGCATCATCGGCAGCGCCGGGCCGGTGCCGAGCAGCCCGGCCTCCCGCGGCGTGGCCAGCGTGGTCTCCACCCGTTCTTCCGAACCGGAGAAGGTGACGCCGAACTCGGCCTGCAGCCTGTCCTCCACCCGGCCCGCCGTGAACACCGCGGGAAACCGCTGCTGCGCGAGGTAGCTGGATTCCAGGCAGATCGGCTCGCCTGATGCGGAGAGCACCTGCTCGACGTGCACCACCGGCTCGCCCGGCGCGATGGCCAGCTCCGCGGCCAGCAGCTCGTCCGCGGGCAGCCGGTCGACGGCGACCAGCCGCCGCTCCTCGGCCCGTCCGCTCACCGGTGGCCGGACCAGATGCGGCGGCGTGACGTAGGTTCCCTTGCCGTGCTTGCGCTCCAGCCGCCCGTCCAGCACGAGCTCACCGATGGCCTGGCGCAGCGTCATCCTGGCCACGCCGAGCCGCTTGGCCAGCTCGCGCTCGGCGGGCAGGGCCGCGCCTTCGCCGAGGGTCCGGATGAGCCGCTGCACCTCGGCCTTGGCCAGGTGGTAACGCGGGACCTTGCGCTTCGCCGCCGGCGGCTCGCCGTCGACGACCAGTACCACGTCTCGCTTGCCCACAACGCTCCTTACTCAACCGTGAACGGACGGCAGGCACCGATGCGCGGCGATCGGTGCTTTTGGATATCTGAATGGGCAGCGGCGTCGTTGCGCGCTGTCTCGGTGCCGGACAGCTGGTCCGGGCACCGGTCTTGCCTGCCTGCATTATTCAGAATAGTCAAGTCTCCCCGGTAGTCCCGGGGAATGAACTCCGGCAAACAGGTCTGACCGGTACTGTCCGGGCGTGGAGGTTCCGGGGACGACGGGCGAGCTCGGCATCGGTGACCTGGCGCGGCTGACCGGCGTGTCCGTGCGCACCATCCGGTTCTACTGCGACGAGGGGATCCTGGCGGCTCGGCGCAGCGGGGGAGGGCACCGCAGGTTCGGCGAGGACGCGGTCGAGCGGCTCGGTCTCGTTCGGCGGCTGCGCGGCCTCGGGCTCGGCCTGCCCGCGATCACGGCCGTGCTCACCGGCGAACGTTCCGTAGCCGAGGCCGTGGCCGTCGAACGCGCCGCGCTCGACGTCGAACTGGCGGCACTGTCCTGGCGCCGCGCGTCCCTGCGGGCGGTGGAGGAGGCGGGTCCGGCCGATCGCGCCGCACGCTTGGATCTGCTCGCCGCCGTGCAGGACAGCCGGGCCGCCCACGAAGCCCTCGTCTCGTTCTGGCACCGGTTGACCCTGTCGCCGCTGCCGGTCGAGGTGTTCAGCACGTTCGTCGAGATGTGCGTGCCGGATCCGCCGGTGGACCCGACCCCGGCCAAGGTGGTCGCCTACGCGGAGCTGGTCACCCTGGTCGGAAACCGCTCGTTGACCCGGCAGCTGATGGCCAGGGCGCGGGTCAACCAGAAGCTGATCTCCGACGAGGGTGCCCTGCTGACCGGCGTCGGCGAAGCCTGCGCACTCGCCGAACCGCTGGTGCTGGCAGGCCACCCGCCCGCTCCGGGTCCCGCGCTCGACTGTTTCGTGGAGATCCACGCCGCCGTCCGAGGCGAGCGGGACAGCCCCACCTTCCGGCGCGAACTGCTCACGGACACCGCCGTGGACCGAGACCCGCGCCTGAACCGCTACTGGCAACTCGTCCGGGAAGTCACCGGCGAACCCGCCACCGCCGGCACCATCCACTCCTGGCTCCTGGACGCCCTACAACACTCCGTGGACTCCCCTTAGCGTCCCCGAATGCAGAACTCGCACTGCGCGAACGCGGAACTCGCGGTGTCGGAAGGTGGGACTCGCGCGAGTTCTGCGTTGGTGCTGGGCGAGTCGAACGTTGGGGGTGGGCGAGTTCTACGTTCGGGCGGCGTGTCGGTGGTTTTCGACGACGGGAGGCTCCAGAACGGAACTCGAACCGGGGACCCTCGCAACGGGAGTGGATACCGGCCGGACATGGGTCGGCGGGGTGAGCGGTGGTGGTCGGGTACGTCTGCCCGCGGGACCGGCCTGCAAGGCGACCACCCACCCTCGAACCCGGATGGTTAGAAGGGTGGAGGCTCGTCGTCGTTTTTCGACGACGGCACCGCTGGATCGACGAGAGGTTCGGGGTGGGTGGTGTAGGTGCGGCCGGTCGGAGTCGTGACAGTGAGGTCGGCGGTGTCGGGATTGAAGTCGAAGAGCCAGCCGGGTTCGTCTTTCAGCCGGTGGTGGTAGCGGCACAGGCAGCAGAGATTGTGTTCGCCGGTCTGGCCGTCGGCGGACCAGGCGGTGCAGTGGTCGGTATCGCACCGCTGCGCAGGCCGGTTACAGCCGGGGGCGCGGCAGGTGCGATCACGAACCTGGACCAACTCGGCCAGGTCGGCCGGTGGCCGGTAGCGAGTCCGGCCCACATCCCGGACCGTGCCGGATACGGGGTCGGTCAACACCTTGCGCCACACCGAATCGGGTCGGTTCATGAGATGGCGGCCGATCTCACCTGGGATGGGGCCGTGACCGACCAGCTCGCAGCCGTCTTCTCGGAGGCCGAGAGCGGTGTCGAGCGGGATGTGGATGAACACCTGCGCGGCCACACCATCGATGCCGCCGTGTTGGCCCAGCAGCAGCTCGGTGAACATATCCGCGCGAAGCTGGTCCATTGTGCGCGGCTCATCCCGGGTACGGAGCTTGCGGGCCAGAGCATCCACCCGGGCATACACCGCCGCGGCGATCTCGGCGGGGAGGTACGCCCAGAGCGAGGCCATCGCATCCGGCTCGTGGATCAGCTCCACCTTCCGGTCCAGCCGACGAGCCGCAGCGCGTGTCTTCTGGCCTTCGGGATCCAGACCCGCCACCACATGCGTCACCGCTTTACGCCAATTCGACGGACTCTTCTGACCAATCCGCTCCGCCAGTAAACGGTCGGCTTCACCTACCAATTCATCCGGTAAAACGGCGATACCGTCGAACGCTTGACGGGCTTTGTCGATGTCCAACTCGCCGGCCTCCATCGCCGCCAGCAAACACGGCAACCGACTCACCAACGCCACCGACAAACCCACACGGGTTGCAGTCGCCTCACGCGACAGGCGAAGCTCCGGAGCCAGCTCATCAACCACCGACCGCACCCCACCCCGCACCGCCGAAAACCGCGCGATCACACGAACCTCGAACGCATCGAGCTGACACCGCAACCGGCGGGAAGCCACCACGGCATCCACCGACCCGGCATCATCTAACCCACCGATCGCCTCAGCAGACAACATAACAACCCCCTTGAAGAATCCTCGCTAACGCCTCCATAATATCGAACAAACAAGATCAAGAACGAAAAAGAACCCGAAGGTGCAACTAAATGGGATAGCCCGGTTGCTGTCCTCGAACGGTGATCCAGCGGGTTTCCGTGAACGCCTCGATATTCGCCGAGGCACCTCCGAAACGGGAGCCGGTGCCCGAGGCGGCTACTCCGCCGAACGGGGCCACCGCTTCGTCGTTGACGGTCTGGTCGTTGATGTGCACCAACCCGGACGGGATCTGCTCGGCGAGTGCGAGCCCGGCCATCACGTCGCGGGTGAGAATGCTCAGCGCGAGGCCGTACTCGCTGGCCGAGGCCAGCGCCGCCGCTTCGTCCATTGTGGAGTAGGTCAGGATCGGCGCGACCGGGCCGAAGACCTCGTCGTGGTAGGCGGGGGTGTCGGTCCGGACGCCGGTGAGCACGGTCGGCCGGTAGAACAGGTCCTGGTAGGTGCCGCCGGCGGTGAGCCTGGCGCCACCATCCACACTGGACTGGACCAGCGCGTGGATCTTGTCGCGCTGGCCGGCGTCGATGATCGGGCCGAGTGCGACCTCCTCGGTGGCGGGATCGCCGACGGGCAGGGCGTCGGCCTTGGCCGCGAGCCGCTCGCCGTACTCGTCGGCGAGCGAAGCCGGTACCAGGTGGCGGCCCGTGGTCATGCAGATCTGGCCCTGGTGGAAGTACGAGCCCCAGGCCGCGGTGGACACTGCGGCATCCAGGTCGGCGTCCGCGCAGACGATCAGCGCGGAGTTGCCGCCGAGTTCGAGATGGGCGCGCTTGAGGTGCCGGGCCGCGGCGGCGCCGACCGCACGGCCGGCCGCGGTGGACCCGGTGAAGGAGACCACGCGGACGTGCGGGTCGGCGACCAGCGCTTCGCCGACGTCGGCACCACCGGGCAGGACGTGCAGCACGCCTTCGGGCAGCCCGGCGGCCTCGAAGATCCTCGCGATGCTGACGCCGCCGCTGACCGCGGTGCGCGGGTCGGGCTTGAGCAGCACCGCGTTGCCCAGCGCGAGCGCCGGTGCCACCGAGCGGATCGCCAGCACCAGCGGCACGTTGAACGGCGCGATCACCCCGACCAGACCGGCCGGGACGCGGCGGGCGAGGCTGAGCCGGGGCTGTGCGCTGGGCAGGATGTCGCCGAGCGGGTGCGACGTCAGTGTCGCGGCCTCGTAGCACTCCTGCGCCGCGGTCGCGGTTTCGAACGCGGCCTTGCCCGGCACCGAGCCTGCTTCCCGGACGATCCACCGTTCGAGCTCGGCGGCATGCTCCTCGAAGAGCAGCCCGGCCCGGCGGAGCACCGCGGCGCGCTGGTCGTACGGCGTTGCCGCCCACTCCCGCTGCGCGGTGACGGCCAGTTCGGCGGCGCGTCCGACATCGGCGGCGTCGGCCAGCCCGACCCGGCCGAGCTCGCCGCCGGTGGCCGGCTCCCGTACCGCGATATCGCCGCCACCGCCGTCCCGCCATTGTCCACTGTGGATCTGTCCGGTCCAGATCGCCGGATCGAGCAGTTGCACGGTTCCTCCTGCGCTCACGGTTGGAAGGTGGGGTCGGCCGCCACCGCCACGTCGAGCAGCAGCGGTTCGGTGCGTTCGGCCAGGGTGGGCAGTACCTCGTCGAAGACGGCGACGAGCTCGCTGTGGGTTTCGATCCGCCGGGACGCGCAGCCGAGCGCGGTCGCCATGCCGGACACGCTGACCTCGTCGAATGCCGGCCACGGCGGTTTGCCGGAGCCGTGCGTCTCGGCCAGCCGGTCCATCACCGCGTACCGCCCGTTCGCCAGTACCACGAACAGGACCCCGCAGTGGTAGTGCGCGGCGCTCCACAACGCCTGGATGCCGTAGAGCGCGGAGCCGTCGCCGACCACCGCGACCACCGGGCGGTCCCGGCTCGCCAGGCGCACCCCGGTCGCGGCCGGCAGGGCGAAACCGAGCCCGCCCATCGCGGCGGACAGGAAGCCCAGCGGTTCCCTGGCCGGCACCATCGCGTGCAGCTCCGGCCGGCTGGACGGGGTTTCCTCCACCAGCACGGCGTTTCGCGGCAGCCGTTCGGCGAGCGCGGCCAGCACGTGCTTGGCGCGCAGCGGTTCCCCGCTCGCGGGCGGCGAGACGACAGGAACGTCCCGGTGCATCGGATCGGCGTCCCGTTGCGGTACGCGGCCGGCCAGCTCGGCGCAGATCGCCGCCGGGGCACCGAGCACGGCCAGCTCCACCGGGCTGCGATGCGCCTCGTCCGGATCGTCGGTGACCACGGCCAGCCGGGTGCCCGGTTCGACGAACTCGCCCGGCTCGTAGTTGTACTGCCGGAACACCGGTGCGCCGACGGCGAGGACCACGTCATGCCCGGACAGCGCGGCGCGCAGCCTGCTCCGCCCGGCCGGCAGGTGCCCGGCGAACAGCGGATGGTCCTGCGGGAACCCGGCCCGCGCGCCGAAGGACTCCTGCCAGACCGGGCTGCCCTGCCGCTCGGCGAGCGCTACCAGCGCGGCCCACGACTCGGCGCTGTCCGCACCGGCACCGACGACGAGTGCGGGGGAGTCGGCTCCGACGAGCATCTCGGCCAGCCGTTCGAGCGCGAGTTCGTCCACTGTGGACGCCGAGTGCACAGCGGCGGGGGCCGGCAACACACCGGGATCGGCTTCGGCGGCCCAGTCGTCCATCGGCACGATCACGATGGCGGGCCCGCGGTGGTGCACGGCCTCGTGCCAGGCGCGGGCGATCGCCCCCGGCACGTCCTGCGCGCGCGCCGGCCGGCCGGTCCACACCGGGTAGTCCCCGGCCAGCCCGTCCAGCCTGCCGGTCAGGAACGGTTCGCTCGCCAGGTGCCGCCGGTCCTGCTGGCCGACCAGCACCACCAGCGGGGCGCGGTTGACCCTGGCGGTGGCCAGTGCGCCGACCGCGTTGCCGAGACCGGCGGTGGTGTGCAGCACCACCAGCGCGGGCCGGTCCAGGCTGATCGCCCAGCCGGTGGCCATGCCCACGACGGAGCCTTCGTGCAGCGCGAGCACGAAGTCGAGGTCGTCGGGCAGCTCGGAGAGCAGGGTGATCTCGGTGGAACCGGGGTTGGCGAACATCGTGGTCATGCCGTGCCGGCGCAGCACGCCGACGGTGGCATCACGGACGGTGGGCAAGCGGATTCTCCTTGTCAGGCGGGGGAAGTGACGGCCGAGTCGCGGCGTTCACGGACGAAGCAGAGCAGTACGAAGGCGGCCAGGATCAGCCCGGCATCGAGCAGCACGGCCTGGGTCCAGCCGCCGTTGGCGTCGCGCAGCACCCCGCCGACGGCGGGGGAGAGCACCGCGCCCATCTCGCCGATCAGGTTCTCCATGCCGAAGGCGGCACCCCGGTGCTCCGGTGGCGCGAGGTCCGCGGTCAGCGCGTGCCCGATCGGCTGCAACGCGTTGAAGAACAGGCTGGCGACGAACAGCAGCACGCCCATGAACAGCATGGACGGCTGGCCGGAGGAGATGTGGATGGCGAAGATGATGGTCAGGATGCCTTGCAGCAGCATAAAAGTGGCCATCATCGTGCGCCTGCCCCAGCCGCGCCGGATGCCGTAGTCGGACAGCCAGCCGCCAGCCGGGAAACCGAGGATGCCCGCTCCGGCGTTGAACGCGGCGATCAGCGCGGCGTGCGCGAAGGAGGAATGCGCGGCACCGGCGACGATCGACACCGACCAGAAGCTGAAGAACCACAGGTGCCAGAGGATCGAGAAGTTCGCCAGGTAGATCAGGATCAGGCTGCGGTTGCGCAGCACCGGCCGCAGCTCACCGGCTTTGCGGCGGAACACCACCAGCACCAGTACCAGCGCCAGCAGCAGTTCCAGGCCCGCGACGGCAAGGTCGGACAGCCCGAGCCGGGTGCCGAGCAGGTACACGCTCATCACCGCGACCAGCCCGATCGCCGCGTACCCGAGCATGGTCAGGGTGGCCCGGCGGTAGGGCAGCCCGCGTTGCTGACGCCGGAAGTAGAGGACAACGCCGATCCCGATGGTGATGGTCACGATGCCCAGCAGCAGGAACGGCATCCGCCACGCGTCGGCCGAACCGAGCAGCTGGGCGCCGAGGCCGATCATCGGCGGCGAGAGCAGGGTGGCGATGGTGATGCCCAGTGCGAGGCCGGTGATCACGATGCCCATCGCCAGGCCGAGCCGCCGTGGCGGGGTTTCGGCGCTGATCAGGGTCCGGTCGTTGGAGTAGTAGGCGCCCTCGCCGAGGCCGGTGATCACCCGCAGCGCGACGAAGGCGAACAGGCCGGTGATCAGCCCGCTCACCACGGTCGCGATACCGGCCCACAGCAGGCTGATCCCGATCACGGTGCGGTGCCCGTAGCGATCACCGAGGTAGCCGCCGGGGAACTGGGTGAGCATGTAACCGGCGAAGAACAGGCCGCCGATCAAGCCGCCGAGCGCGTACGGTTTGGCCACACCCTCCAGGAAGCCGACGTGGTGGTCGATCATCCAGGTGACGACCGGGCCGGTGACGGCGCGGTCCGCGGCGCTGGCGGTCCAGCCCAGCAGCAGCCACCCGCAGAGCACCCACCAGGACCGGGCTGGGGCAACGTTGCCGTTCGACATGGCTCGGAAGGTTAGGACCATATCCTTCTCTGCGGAACGAATTCGGCTAAGATTCCGCTATGTCGAACAACGCCACCGACTCGGTGAGCAACGCCCTCCGGATCCTGGTGCTGCTGCGAGACCGCGAACCGGTGCGAGTCAGCGAGGTCGGCGAAGCGCTCGGGGTGGCCAGGTCCACCGCGCACCGGCTGCTCTCCACCCTGCGGCTGCACGGGTTCGTGGAGCAGGAGCCGGGCGGGCGCCGGTACCGGTACGGCCCCACCCTGGTCGGCCTGCTGCGGGACGCGGCCGGCGGGCAGGACCTGGTGCGGCTGGCAAGGCCGCATCTGGACCGGCTCTGCGCCGAGGTCAACGAGACGGTCAACCTGCTGGTGCTGGACGGTCCCGAGGTGCTGTTCGTGGACGGGGTGGAGGGCCGCCAGCCGCTGCGGGTCGCGCCGCGCACCGGTGAGCGGGTGCCCGCCTACGCCGCCGCCGCGGGCAAGGTGCTGCTGGCGGAACTGTCCGCGGACGAGGTCCGCTCGCGTTATCCCGCCGGGCTCGACCGGCTCACCGAGGCCACCCTGCCCGACGTCGCCGCGTTGCTGGAGCAGCTCGCGCTGGTTCGTTCCCTCGGCTACGGCGTCAACCTCGACGAAAGCGTGCCGGGGGTGCACGCGGTAGGCGTGCCGATCCGCGACGGCCACGGCGAGCCGTTCGCGGCGGTCACCATTTCCGGGCCCAGCACCAGGCTCACCCCGCGCCGGACCGCGGAACTGGTGCCGGAGCTGCGGCACACCGCCGCCTGCGTCAGCGCGGCACTCGGATACCGGCCGGCCCGCACGACCGGCGAATGATCAGAACGCGACCAGTTCGTCGAGTTCGAGGACGGCGCCGTGTTCGAACTCCGCGGCGAAAACGGCTTCACCGAGCGCTTTCCGCGCCTTCGCGCCGATCCGGTCGACGTCGGTGCGCTCACCGTCTGGCAGCGGGGTGCCCACCGACGCCCGAAGCCGAGCGGCGGCGCCGAGCAGCCTGGCGGCGTGCGCGGGTTCGCCGGCGAGCGCGCGGGCACCGGCCAGTCCCTCCAGCGCGAGGGCGACCGCCCTGGGGGCCGCGGTCTGCCTTGCCAAAGCCAGCCCTTCCAACTGCAGCTCGGTGGCTGTGGCCTGTTCGCCGCGCTGTTCGGCGAGGAAGCCCAGCTCGGCCAGGATCAGCGTGCTCGCCGGCTCGAAGTCCGTCCGCCGGTGCCAGGCGAGCACGGTGCGCAGATGCTTTTCGGCCGTGTCGTAGTCACCGGTCTGCCGCGCGCCGAGCGCGAGCCCGGTTTCGGCGTACATCTCGCCCGGTTTGAAACCCTGCTCGGCGGCCAGCCGCATGGCCCGCTCGTGGAACTCCCTGGCCTGGTCGAAGTCCCCGGTGAGCAGCGCGACCCGGCCGAGCCAGGAAAGCTGGTAGGAGACCTCCGGCCACAGCCCGAGCTCCTCCGCCATGCGCAGGCCGTCCCGGTGCAGCCTGGCCGCCAGCTCGTAGTCACCGGTGATCCCGGCCAGCGCGCCCAGCGCGAAGGACGCTTGCAACTCGCCCCAGCGGTCGCCGATCCGGTGGAAGAGCTCGGCGCTTCGAGTGGCGTTGCGCTCGGCACCGGTGAAGTCGCCGGACGCCATCGCGTAGTTCGCGTGGTCGCTGTGCGCGGCCGCGATGCCCCACTGGTCGTCCAGTTCGTCGAAGCCGGTCATCGCCAGCTTGGTGAGCCGTTCGCCGGTGCCCATGTCGCCGACGGTGGCCAGCGCGTAACCGAGGAACCACAGCGCCATCGCGCGATCGGCCGGGTGCTCGATCTCTTCGGCGGCCTCGAAGGCCCCGCTGTCCGAGCCTTCCCCTTCCAGTATCGCGAAACCCGCCGCCCACGCACTGGTGACCGCCCGGATGCCGGCCGGCGCGTCGCCGGGCACGGACAGCGCCAGCCGCAGGGACCGCCGGACCTCGTTGAGCCGTCCGCGCAGGAACCAGAACCAGGACGTCGCATTCGCCAGCCGCAGGGCGAGTTCGGCTTCGGCCTGCTGCGCCGCGGTTTCGAGCGCGGTGCGCAGGTTGGCCGCCTCCAGGTCCAGCCGTTCCAGCCAGCGCCGCTGCTCGCGGCCGCGCAGCAGCGGCCCGGCCTGCTCGGCCAGCGCGAGGTAGTACCGGCTGTGGCGCAGCCGAAGCCGGTCGAACTCGCCGGCCTCGTGCACGCGTTCGAGGCAGTATTCGGTGACGGACTCGAGCAGCCGGTACCGCGGTTCCCCGGCGCCGGACTGCCTGCTGACCACCAATGACCGGTCGACGAGCCGGGCCAGCAGGTCCAGTACCTCGTCGGGCTTGACGCCGTCTCCGGCGCAGACCGTCTCCGCGGCGGCGAGACCGCACCCTTCGGCGTGCACGGCCAGCCTCCGCAGCACGATCCGTTCGGCCGCGGTCAGCAGCTCCCAGCTCCAGTCGATCATGGCGCGCAGGGTCTGCTGCCGCTCCGGCGCGTCCCGGTGCCCGCCGGCCAGCAGCCGGAACCGGTCGTCGAGCCTGCTGAGCAGCTCGGGCACGCCGAGCACCCGCACCCTGGTCGCGGCCAGTTCCAGCGCCAGCGGGATCCCGTCCAGCCGCCGGCAGATCGCGGCGACGGCCGGTGCGGTGCGCTCGTCGAGCTCGAACCCGGGCGCCGCCGCGGCCGCGCGGGCCTCGAACAGCCGGACGGCGCTGAACTTCCGCGCCGACGCGAGCACCTCCACGGCGGGGAGATCGGCCGGGACCTCCAGTGCCGGCACGCTCCAGACCTGCTCGCCCGCCAGGCCGAGGGGTTCCTGGCTGGTGGCCAGCACGCGCAGCCCCGGCACCGCCCGCAGCAGCAGCGCGGCCAATCTCGCGGCCGGCTCGACGAGCTGCTCGCAGTTGTCCAGTACGAGCAGGATCTCCTTGCCGTGCAACGCATCCGCCAGCCGCTGAGCGGTGTCGACCGGCCAGGACGACGGGTCTTCGCGGATGCCGAGCGTGGCGGCCACGACGTCCGCGACCCAGTCGTCCGCCGGGCACTCCTGTTCCGGGCAGAGCCTGCGGTCCAGCCCGGCCAGCTCGATCAGCCAGGCGCCGTCCGGCACCGCGTCCGCGAGCTCACGCGCGGTTTCCACCGCCAGCCTGGTCTTGCCGACTCCGCCCGGCCCGGTCAGGGTGACCAGCCGCGCGCCGGTGACCATCGCCCGCACCTCGCGGACCGCCGAGTCCCGGCCCACCAGTTCGGTGAGCGGGACGGGCAGATTGCTCCGCGGGCGGGCCGTGGAACTCACGGGCGCGGGCGCGCCGTCCAGCGCCGGATCCTGCTCCAGGATGGACTGGTGCAACCCGGTCAGTTCGGGGCCGGGGGCCAGCCCCAGTTCCTCGGCCAGCCGTTGGCGCAGCTCGTGGTAGCTGTCCAGCGCCTCGGTCTGACGCCCGGCCCGGTACAGCGCTCGCAGGTGCAGGCCGCGGAGCCGCTCGCGCAGCGGGTTCTCGGCGACGAGGTCGCCCAGCTCACCGACCAGCAGGCTGTGCTCACCGAGGGCGAGCCGGGCCTCGGCCCATTCCTCCAGCGCGACCAGCCGCTCCTCGGTCAGCCGCCGGACCGCGGGCGCGGCGAACGGCTCGTCGGCGAACTCGGCCAGCACCGGGCCCCGCCACAGGCTCAGCGCTTCGGACAGCAGCGCCGCCTTCTCCCGCGGTTCGCCGGTGGCCCGTGCTCTCCCGGTCAGCGCGCGGAACCGTCGGGCGTCCACGTCCTCCGCACCGGCCCGCAGCAGATATCCCGGTGCCTGGTGCACCACCAGCTCGCGCCCGCCGGACTCGCCGTCCTCCAACGCGCGGCGCAGCTGCGAGACCTTCGTCTGCAGGGTGTTCGTCGGGTTGCCGGGCGGGCGGCCGGCCCAGAGGTCCTCGGCGAGCCGGTCGGCCGAGACCGGCTTGCCGTCCTGCACGAGCAGGTCCGCCAGCAGCATGCGGACCTTCACCTCGGGCACCCGGACCTGCCGGCCGTCCGCGGTCCACACGGCCAGCGGCCCCAGCACCCCGAATCGCATGAACCGACGGTAGCCCGGCACGCCGACAGTACTGGCGGCCGGTCGTGCGCGGACCCGCAGCGAACCGTGCGCGGCCGGGCGCACGGTGGAACTCGTCAAGGGAGCACTACTGCGGAAGAGAAAGACAGTGAAGATGCAGACTGATCTCAGCAAGCCCGCGGTGACGGTGCTCGGCCTGGGGGCGATGGGCACGGCACTGGCCGAGGCCCTGCTCGCCGCCGGTCACCCGACCACCGTCTGGAACCGCTCGGCCGCGAAGGCCGAACCACTGGCCGCCAAGGGGGCCACCGTCGCCGCCACCCCCGCCGAGGCGATCGCGGTGAACCGGCTGGTGGTCGTCTGCCTGCTGGACTACCAGTCGGTGTACGACGTGCTCGGCGCGGACCTCGGCCCGTCGTTCGGCCGGGTGCTGGTCAACCTGACCAGCGGCACCCCGGCGCAGGCCCGCGAGTTCGCCGCGTGGGCGGCGGAGCGCGGGGCGGACTACCTCGACGGCGGGATCATGGCCGTGCCGCCGATGATCGGCAGCCCGTCGTCGTTCCTGCTCTACAGCGGTTCGCACGGCGCGTTCGAGGACTACCGGGCGGTGCTGGACAACTTCGGCGAGAGCCGCTACCTCGGCGCCGACGCGGGCAAGGCGGCGGTGTACGACTTCGCGTTGCTCAGCGGGATGTACGGCATGTTCATGGGCATCTTGCATTCGTTCGCCCTCATCCACGCCGAGGGCATCGAAGTGCAGTCCTTCGCCCCGATGCTGAACCGCTGGCTCAGCGGGATGGCCGAGTTCACCTCCGGGGCCGCGGAACAGATCGACAAGGGTGACTACTCGCTCAACGTGGTCTCCAGCCTGGGCATGCAGGCGACCGCCTACGACGAGCTGCTCGAGTTCGCCAGTGATCAGGGGATCAGCCCGGAGCTGCTCGCCCCGCTGGGGCCGCTGATGGCGAGGCGGGTGGCGGACGGGCACGGCCACGAGAACGTCACCGGTGTCATCGAGCTGCTCAAGATCAAGAAGTAATCCCTTCTACCACAAGGAAACAACATGAGTGAGAACGCGAGCGGAATCAGCTTCATCGGCCTCGGGCCGATGGGCCAGGCGATGGTCCGGACCTTTTTGGACAACGGGCATCCGACCACGGTGTGGAACCGGACGGCAGCCAGGGCGGACGGGGTGGTGGCCAGTGGCGCGGTACTGGCCGGCACGGTGGCCGAGGTGCTGAAGGCCAACGAGCTGGTCATCCTCAGCCTGACCGACTACCAGGCCATGTACGACATCCTCGGCCAGGCGGAGGACTCGCTGAGCGGCCGGGTGGTGGTCAACCTCAGCTCGGACACGCCGGAGGAGACCAGGGCCGCCGCCGCGTGGCTCGCCGAGCGCGGCGCCGAGCTCGTGGTCGGCGGCGTGATGGTGCCGCCCGAGCTGGTGGGCAAGGAGAACGCGTACGTGTTCTACAGCGGCCCGCGTGCGGTGTTCGACGCGCACGAGCCGGTGCTGAAGCTGATCGGCAGGCCGGACTACCGCGGCGAGGACCACATCCTGGCGCAGCTGTTCTACCAGGCGCAGCTCGACATCTTCCTGACCACACTGTCGGCGTACATGCACGCCGTCGCGCTGGTCGGGTCGGCGGGCGTGGCCGCGGAGACGTTCCAGCCCTACGCGGTCGCCCTTTTCGACGAGATGTCCTTCTTCCTCGACGGCACCGGCCGCCAGCTCGACAACGGCGACTATCCGGGCGAACTGGGGAACGCGGCCATGATGGGCGCGACTGCGGATCACATCGTCGGCGCGAGCGAGGACGCCGGAATCGACCTGGTGCTGCCGAAAGCGGTCAAGGCGCACTACGACCGCGCCATCGCGGCCGGTCACGGCAAGGACCACTGGACCAGCCTGTTCGAGGTGATCAAGAAGCCGTAGCCGCACGGCGGCGGGGAGGAGGACCGATGCGCTGCTATGCGGGCAAGAAGGTGGTGATCACCGGTGGGACGCAGGGCATCGGCCTCGCCGTCGCCAGGTCGCTCGCGGCGGGCGGCGCCGAGGTGCTGCTCACCGGCCGGGACGAGCGGGACGTCGAAGCCGTGCGCGACGAGCTGCCGGTGCACGTACTCCGCTCGGACGCGGCGAGCATGGCCGACATCCACGCGCTGGGGGAGGCCGCGGAGGACCGGCTCGGCGAACTCGACCTGCTGTTCGTCAACGCCGGTCACGCGGAGTTCGAACCGCTGGAAGCGGTCACCGAGACGGTGTTCGACCGGACCTTCGACGTGACCGTCAAGGGTGCGTTCTTCACCGCGCAACGGCTGGCTCCGCTGGTGCGCGACGGTGGTGCGATCGTGTTCAGCACCGCGGCACCGGGCCCCGGCTCGAGTGTGCTCAGCGGGGCCTTGGCCGCGGTGGCGGCTTTCACCGGCGCACTGGCCGGCGAGCTGCGGCGGATCCGGGTGAACGCGGTGCGCCCCGGCCTCGGGTGCCGCCGCGGGGACTGCGGGGAGATCGCGGCGGCCGTGCTGTTCCTCGGTTTCGACGCGACCTTGACCACCGGCAGCGTGCTGCACGCCGACGGTGGTCAAGGCGCCCCGTGGCCGCCCCGGTAGCTCAGTTCCGCTTCAGCCCGGCCAGCTGCAGCCCGGCGACCGCCGCCACCGCGACGGCCTGCAGCACGACCCAGGTCGTGCCGACGGCGTTCGTGCCCAGCACACCGGTGAAGACCAGCACGAGACTCGCCGCGAACCACAGCAGGTTCACGTCGACGAACAGCTTCACCGCACCCGCCCGGATCGGCTCCCGGATACCGGTGAAGAACACCGCGGCCGCGTAGAGCACCAGAAAGACGCCGGCCGGGTACTGCACCGCCGGAGCGAGGCCGAACCAGTCTTCGAGCAGCGGCGCGATCGCCAGGTAGGCGATCCCGTTGGCCATGGTGCCCACCGCGTCGGCGAGCAGGACGAATCGCAGGAAGCTGTTCTGGCGGACGGTTTTCCCGGTGAGCGCGGTGGTCATGGCCGATTCCCCTTCGGTTGTCGTATCGCTGAGAAGGAGATTAGGGAGCAGCCGGAGGCCGGTCGATTACCTCGGAGGTAACGGGCTCAGCCGCCGAACCCGCCGGCCAGCGGCATCCCGCGCCAGAAGTCCAGGGACGGCTGCAGCCCCTCCAGCAGTGTCGGCATTTTCGGCGCCACGGTCAGGCAGGCGACCAGCTGCAGCATGCGCGCCGCCTCCATCACGCGCAGCACCCGGTCGTCCAGGCTCCGCAGGCCCAGCGCCCCGGCGGCGGTGTTGTAGGCCTTCTCGCCCTCGGGGCCGGTCAGTGCGAGGTCCCATTCGACCGGGCCGAGGGTGGCGTCCTCGAAGTCGGCGTAGAGCGCGCCGGTCGTGGTGACGATCAGGTTGAACGGCGGCGAGTCGCCGTGGATCGGCTGGAGTTCCACACCGGGGAACGCCGCCTCGAAGCCCGCGCGTGAGCCGAGCACGGGCTCGAGGATCTCCCACTCCCGCTTCGCCCGGTCCAGATCGGACGGCGCCAGCAGGTCGGGCCGGTTTTCGAGCTGGGACAGGCAGGTCGGCACGATCACCATGGTGGCCAGGAAGGGCAGTTCTCCGGTGTATTCCCGCAGCGCCGCGTGCAACCCGGCGGTCAGGCCGCTGTTGCGCACGTAGTCCGGTTCCACGCACTTGTCCTGCTCGACGAACTGCCAGAAGGTCATCGAGAACCCGTCCCGCTGCACGGGTTCGCGCGGGACCAGCGGGCTCGGCGCGACGACCGGGTGCCCGAGGTCCGCGAGCCTGCCCACGACGTCGAGCTCCACCCGCTGCCTCGCCGCCTGTGCCGCAAGATCCGACCCGATCGGCTCGGGCAGCACGGTCGGCACCCGGACCACCACCGGCAGCGGCTCGAGGCGCACGACCACGGAGAACGAGTCGTGCAGTACTTCGGTGCCGGTCACTTCGAGCCCGAGGTCACGGGCCGCTCCGGCGGCCGCGGCGATGGCGCGGGAGGTGCGTGCGGTCAGGTCGCTCTGGGTCAGAGCGTCGATTTCGGACATCCCGCCATCCTGCCATCTGCGGTCAGGGACGCGGCAGTTGCTCGATCCTGCCGAGCAGCAGGGTGTAGCAGAGGATCCCGGCCAGGACGACCACGCCGGTGACCACGAACGCGCTGGAGAACGAGCCGGTGGCGTCCACGATGAACCCGGTGACGATCGGCGCGGACAGGCCGAGCAGGTTCGCCGCGAAGTTGACGATCCCGCCGAGCGCGCCGGTCATGCCCTCGGGCGCGATCAGCGCGACGATGCTGGCGCCGGCCGGTGCGGACACGGCGAGTCCGGCGGCCCCGAGCGACAGGAACGCCAGCGCCACCGGCACCGAGGTGGTGAACGCGGCGCCGGTGATCGACAGCGACAGCAGCATGCTGCTGATCAGGACCACCCGGCGGACCCTGGTGAGCCCGCCGCCGCGGCGGATCCAGCGGTCCATCAGCCAGCCGACCACCAGCAGTTCGGCGGTGACCGCCACGATCCACGGGATCACCGTGTACATCCCGCCGCTGAGCAGGCTCATCCCGAGCTGTCTCTCCAGATAGGACGGCAGCCAGGTGAGCAGCACGTAGTAGGCGTAGGTGTAGGCCGCGTAGCCGAGCGCGAGTCCCCAGGTCTTGCGGCGCCGCAGCAGATACCCGAGCCCGGTGAGCACCGGCGGCGTTTCGGCCTGCTCGTCCTGCGCGCCGCCGTCCCGGATGTAGTCGTACTCCTCCCGGGAGAGCTTGCCATCGGCCAGCGCTTCTTTCGGCTCCCGGTACAGGATCCAGAACGCCGCCGCGTAGAGCAGGCTGAGCACCCCGGTGAACAGGAATGCCGCCTGCCAGCCGTAGCCGCTGACCAGGAACGCCATCACCGGCACACCGAGCACATTGGACACCTTCGACGCGCCGTCGAAGATCGCCGTGCACATCCCGCGTTCCTGCTTGGGGAACCAGTACCCGGTGGCCTTCCAGCCGGCTGGCACGGTCGGCGCCTCACCGACGCCGAGGATCAGCCGGGAGACCAGCAGCAGGCCGAGCCCGCCGGCCGCGGCGGTGAGGAAGGAAGCCAGCGCCCACAGCAACGCCGCGATCCGGTTGATCCAGCGGACCCCGATCCGGTCCACCAGTTGGCCGACCGGTAGCTGCAGCACCGTGTAGGTCCACAGGAACGCGGACGCCACCATGCCCAGCTGCCCGGCGGTGAGGCCGAACTCCCGCATCATCGGGGTGGCCGCGATGGAGAGGTTGACGCGGTCGGCGTAGTTCACGAACATGCCGGCGCCGAGCACCCCGGCGATGCCCCACCTTGCCCGGCCGGTGCCGCGTCCGGTCTTCGCCGCCGCGGCGGCCGTCACAGGTTCGCCGCCAGGTCGTTGGTGCGTTGCCAGGCGGCGGACAGCCCGGCGAGCAGCGCGCCGTGTTCCATCGTCAGCACCAGCTGCCCGGCGCCGTGGCGCAGGGCGAAGGTCTTTTCCTCGTCGCTCCAGGCCGGCAGCACCCACGGTTTGCCCGCCGCCGCGGCGGCGTCCGCGATCAGCCTCAGGTCGGCGAAGTCGCCGGGGGAGCGGCGGTAGGCGCCCCTGGCCCGGCGCAGCGACAGGTCCGACGGGCCGACGAACACACCGTCCACAGTGGGCAGTGCGAGGATGCCCGCGATGTCCTCGATCGCACCCGCGTCCTCGATCATCGGGTAGATCCGCGTCCTGCTGTCCTGTTCGGCGACCCAGCCGTCGTCGAACCCGCCGTAGGAGCTGGTGCGCCCGCCGGCGAAACTGCGGTCGCCCAGCGGCGGGAACTTGCCGAAGGCGGTCACCCGCGCGGCGTGGGCGAGGTTCTCCACATGGGGGATCGCCACCGCGTCCGCGCCGAAGTCCAGCGCCTGCTGCACCGGCCCGCGTTCGGGGCCGAGCACCTTCGCGATCACGTCCATGCCGATCGCCTTGAGCAGCGGGATGAACCGCTCCAGCGCGGCGAGGTCGAAGGTGCCGTGCTCGATGTCGAGCACCACCGCGCCGTAGCCGATCTGCGCGGCGATCTCCGCCGCGGCCACGTTGGGGCCGGAGAGCCAGCAGGCGTACTTGGGGTCGAGTCGTTGTTCGGTCAACGCACCGTCTCCTGGGGTTCTGACGTCGGAAAGGACCACGGGCCGCGTGTATTCGCCGTGTATACATGACGTATTTCAGGCTGTCCAGCCGTGTAGGATGCAGGTCAGACCGCTGAGCTGGGCAAGAAAGGACCCGATGAGCACCTCCTCCGTCGATTCGCCCGAGCCCGCCGCCGCGCCGCGCGGCTCGGTGCGCCCGCCCGCCCGTGAACGGGTCTACGACTGGCTGCGAGACCGGATCATCGGCGGCGAGCTGGCCGGTGGCACCTTTCTCGACGAGAACTGGCTCTCCGGCACGGTCGGCGTTTCGCGCACCCCGATCCGGGAGGCCTTCCACCAGCTGGCCGCCGAACGCTTCATCGAGCTGCTGCCGCGCAAGGGGGCCCAGGTCCGCACCGTCACCGGCCGCGAGCTGGCCGAGGTCTACGAGACGCGGCGGCTGGTCGAGGGGTACTGCGCGGAGATCCTGTGCCGCCGCGAAGCCGGGGTGCCCGCCGAGATGGCCGAGCTGGCCGAGCAGATGAGCGAGCTCGGCATGTCCGAGGACTACTTCCTGCTCTCCGGCTTGGACCGGAGGTTCCACCGGGCGATGGTCGCCGCGGCGGGCAACGCCGTCCTGCTGGAGGTCTACGACTCCCTGCGCTCGCGCCAGCAGCGCGTCGCGGTGAGCGCGATGCGGGCGAAACCCGTGCGCATCCCGGTGATCAACGATCAGCACTCGAACCTGGTGGAACTGTTGCGCCGCAACGATTTCCCCGGAATCACGGCGGCGCTGGCCGAGCATCTGCGACCGATCCCCGATGTGCTCGACCAACTGCCGGCCTGACCGATTCACCTGGCCGTACCCCTTGCGGAGACGGACCTCGGCTTGCTAGGCATACGCAACGCATGCGTTACGTATGCATGCAGCGGAGCTGATTGGAGCGAGCATGTTCGTGCGAGGCAAGGCACCGGAGCCACTGGACCCGGCCGTGGTGGACGCGCTGTCGAAGGTGCAGACGTCCACCCTCGGGCACCTGCGTGACCACGGATTTCCCCGAGGCCTGCGGCCCGTCCGGCGTCCGCTGTCCTTCGTCGGCACCGCGTTCACCGTCCGGCTGCCGCATCTGGACTCGACCGCGCTGCACGTGGCCGCGGACGAGGTCCGGCCGGGTGACGTGCTCGTGGTGGACCAGTCCGGCGACGACCGCTCCTGCTTCGGCGGCATGGTCGCCTACACCGCGGCCGCCCGTGGCGCGGTCGGCGCGCTGGTGGCGGGGTCGATCAACGACGTGGACGAGATCCTGGAACTCGGCCTGCCGGTGTTCTCCGCTGGCGTTTCCGCCAGGACCACGCGGATCCTGGGCATCGAGGGCTCGATCAACGTCGGCGTCAGCGTCGGCGGAGTGGCGATCAACCCCGGTGACGTGATCTTCGGCGACTCCGACGGGGTGGCGGTGCTCGGCCGCGGCGAGGCGCTGGAGATCGCCGGGATACTGGCCGGCAAGGAAGCGGCCGAGCCGGAGCTGAAGGAGAAGATCGCGGTGGGGGCGCGGCTTTCGGAATGGTCCGGTGCGCTCGCGCAGTTCGAGGCCGGCCTCCCGCGCGACCCGGTGGAGTGACCCGATGACGGCGACCGAGTCGGGCCCCGGCACCGGGCGGCTGCGCTGGTTCATCGCGGGCGGGCTGCTGCTGCCGGTGACCTTCGTGATGAGCATGGACCGGGCCGCCATGACGGTGGCGGCACCGGTCATCCAGAAGGAGTTCGGCTTCACCGTCACCGAGATGTCGATCATCCTGACCTCGTTCTGGTGGGCCTACGCGTTGTTCCAGGTGCCCGGCGGACTGCTGGCGAAACGGTTCGGGCCGCGCAAGACGCTCGCCATCGCCGGTATCTGGTGGTCGGTGTTCACCTTCCTGACCCCGTACGGCGTGGTGTTCCTCGGGTTCGTGGTGATCCGGATCCTGCTCGGGCTCGGGCAGGCCGCGGACTGGCCGACCTCGGTCTACACCCTGCAGCGGTGGTTCCCGCAGCAGGAGCAGTCGCGGGCGAACTCCCTGCTGCTGTGCGGGCTCTACCTCGGCAACGTGGTCGGCTCCCCGCTGGTCGTGTGGATCATCGACGGTTTCGGCTGGGAGGACGCGTTCCACTTCTTCGCGATCGTCGGGCTGGTGCTCGCGGTCGTGTGGTGGTGGGTGGTCCGGGACGAGCCCAGCGCGCATCCGGCCATCTCGGCGGCCGAGGTCGGGCACATCGAGTCCGGACGGCGCGGCGTGCACAGCGGGGTCAACCTGCCGTGGCGCGCCTTCGCCCGCTCGGGCCAGTTCTGGGCGATCGGCGCGCAGTACGCCTGCCTGCTGCTGATCCAGGGTTTCTTCGCCACCTGGCTGCCGACCTACCTGGTGGACGCGCGCGGGCTTTCGTTGAAGGAAATGGGTTTTCTCGGTTCCCTGCCGTGGCTGGCGATGATCGCCTGCGTGTTCGGCATGGGTGCGCTGAACGACAGGGCGTTTCGCCGCTGGCCCGGCCGGGTGCGCATCGCGGCCGTCGGCTACCTGCTCGCGGCGGCGTTCCTGGTGCTCGGCGCGGTGACCGCGAACGTGCCGATGATGATCACGTTCCTGTGCCTGAGCCTCGGCGCGGTCGGCATGGTGCAGGTCCAGGTCTGGGCCGCCTGCCAGGACCTCGGCGGCAGCTACTCGGCGACCGTCACCGGCTGGACCAACCTGTGGGGCAACCTGATGTCCGCGGCAGGCCCGTTGTTCACCGGCATCCTGGTCGGCATCGGCGGGAACTGGTTGCTGGCCATGACGATTCTCGCGGCCTCGGGTGTGCTCGGCGCGATCTGCTGGTTCTTCGTACATCCCGAACGGCCGTTGCAGGCCCCCCAAGGCGCCCGCTCGCTCGCGGGCGGGACAACTGAGATCGAGGAGAGTGCACGATGACGTTGACCGTCGCGGTGGCCCAGTTCGCCGCAGCGCTGGACAAGCAGGAGAACCTCAAGCTCGTCCGCGAAGGCATCCGCGTCGGCGCGGACCGGGGCGCGCGGCTGGTGGTCACCCCGGAGTACGGCATGTACAACGACGCCACCCGCAGCAGCAGCGACCGGTCCTATCCGGAACCGCTGGACGGGCCGTGGCTGAACGCGGTGCGCGAGACGGTGCGCGAGCTGGGCGTGCACGCGGTGGTCGGTATCGCGGAAAGCCTGCCCGGCGAGTCGCGGAACGCCAACACCGTGGTCGCGCTGGACGCCTCGGGTGAGATCGCCGGGGTGTACCGCAAGATCCACCTGTACGACGCCTTCGGTTTCCGCGAGTCGGACACCGTGCTGCCCGCCGACATCGTCGAGCCGCTCATCTTCGATCTCGGCGACCTGCGCTTCGGCGTGCTGACCTGTTACGACCTGCGCTTCCCGGAGAGCGCCAGGGTGCTGGTGGACGCCGGTGCGAACGCGCTGGTGCTGCCGGCGGCATGGGTGGTCGGCCCGGCCAAGGAGGACCACTGGTCCACCCTGGTGCGGGCGCGCGCCATCGAGAACACCAGCTACGTGCTCGCCGCCGGGCAGACCGGCCCGCACTGCGCGGGGCAGAGCATGATCGTCGACCCGATGGGCGTCACGCTCGCGTCGGCGGGGGAGGCGCCGGGCGTCGCACTGGCGGAACTGACCGAGTCGCGGCTGGAGTCGGTGCGGGAGCGGAACCCGTCGCTGCGCCACCGTCGCTTCAAGGTCGTCCCCGCTTGACCGGCCTCGTGAGTGGAAAGTGTTGTCCCGGCAACACTTTCCACTCACGACGGCACCAGGCCGGGCGCAGCGGGCATCGCCTAGACTGGCGAAGTCCGTGTCCGGCCAGCCAGGAGTGTCAGTGACCGCCTCGTTCGCAGCCGCGCCGACGCCCCCGGAGCTGCCCGAAACCCGGCGGCCGGCGGACGTGCCGGCCAAGGACTTCGTCTACGACTACGTCAAGCGGCTGGTGGTGGACCTGACCCTGCCGCCGGGGCACATCGTGACGGAGATGGACATCGCGAAGGTCACCGGCGTGTCCCGCACGCCGGTGCGGGAGGCATTCCTGCGGTTGGACGCCGAACGGCTGCTCCAGCTGCTGCCCCGGCGCGGGGCGCTGGTCACCACGGTGACCGCCAGGCAGATCCGGGAGCTGCACACCACCAGGCTGGTGCTGGAACTGCACGCCGTGCGGGAGATCATCACCCAGGAGATCGACATCAGCGCCGACCTCCAGAAGCTCATCGACGAGCAGCAGGCGCTGATGGACGCCGGGTCCGGCTATCCCGCGGTGGTCGCCTGCGACCGCGAGTTCCACAACACGATCATCAGGGCGGTGGGCAACACCGAACTCGCCCACCTGTACGGCTCGATGGGGGACCGCCAGCAGCGGACCGGCGTGGTCGCCTTCTCCGTCCAGCCTGGCCGGGCCGAGATGGCGCTGGGGCACCACCGCCAGATCGCCGAGGCGCTGGGCCGGTTCGACGGCGCCACGGCCGAGGCCGCGATGCGCGAGCACCTCGACCGGCACAGCTGGGATCTCGAGCGCTACCTGCCCTGACGCCCGTTCAGTCCCGCACGCCGAGCAGGTGCTCCAGGGCGAGCTGGTTCAGCCGGGTGAAGTGGAAGCCCCGTTTCGCGGCACCGCCGAGGTCGAACTCGTCCTTCTCCAGGTCGTCGAGGGTTTCGCCGGGGGACAGCGTCGGTGTGGCGAGCTCGGGCACCCTGGATTCGGCCAGCGCCTCCTGGACCGACGGGTCCGCGCGGAACGCCTTGGCCTTTTCCTTGAGGATCAGGTAGGTCCGCATGTTCGCGGCCGCGGAGACCCACACGTCGTCGGCGTCCTCGGTGCGCAGCGGTTTGTAGTCGAAGTGCCGCGGGCCGTCGTAGCCGCCGTGCTCGAGCAGGTCGACCAGGAAGAAGGCGCTGGTCAGATCGCCGTGGCCGAAGATGAGGTCCTGGTCGTACTTGGGGCCGTGCTGGCCGTTGAGGTCGAGGTGGAAGAGCTTGCCCTGCCAGAGCGCCTGCGCGATGCCGTGCACGAAGTTGAGCCCGGCCATCTGCTCGTGGCCGACCTCGGGGTTGACGCCGAACAGCTCGTGATGTTCCAGCTCCCCGATGAAGGCCAGGGCATGACCGATGGTGGGCAGCAGGATGTCGCCGCGCGGCTCGTTCGGTTTCGGTTCGAGCGCGAACCGCAACTGGTACCCGCTGTCCAGCACGTACTGCGCGAGCAGGTCGAGCCCTTCCCGGTAGCGGTCCAGCGCGGCACGCACGTCCTTGGCCGCGTCGGACTCGGCGCCTTCCCGGCCGCCCCACACCACGTAGGTGCTCGCGCCGAGCTCGGCGGCGAGATCGAGGTTGCGCCGGACCTTCCGCAGCGCGTGGCGGCGGATGTCGCGGTCGTTGCTGGTGAGGCCGCCGTCCTTGAACACCGGGTCGGTGAACAGGTTGGTGGTCGCCATCGGCACCGTCAGCCCGGTGGCGCTGAGCGCACCCTTGAACCGCGCGATCGCCTTGTCCCGGTCGGCTTCGGTGGCCAGCAGATCGTCGTCGTGGAAGGTCACCCCGTAGGCGCCGAGCTCCGCGAGCCGGTACACGCTCTCCACCGGATCCAGCGGCGCGCGGGTCGCCACCCCGAACGGGTCGGCGGCCGTCCAGCCGACCGTCCACAGACCGAAGGTGAAGCGATCTTCCCTGGTCGGGCCGAAGGCGTCCATGCGCATCCTCTCAATTAGTTCACGTTGTAGACTAATATGCGGCGACACCACGGCGGCGTCAATACTCGGACCGTGCGAAAGTTCGCGAAAGACCGGTGAGCGACGGGAGGGACGGACATGACACGGGCCGTGCGGCACGACTCGATGCGTGCCCGCAACCTCGAGGTGGTGCTCGGCGAGGTCGCCCGCGCCGGGCCGCTGACCAGGGCCGCGCTGGCCGAGCTGACCGGGCTGACCAAGAGCACGGTGTCCAAACTGGTCGGTGACCTGATCGAGGCCGGCATCCTCACCGAGTCCGGGCCGGTCCGCGACGGCGAACGCGGCAGGCCGGGGGTCGAGGTCCGGCTGAGCGGAGAGCGGCTCGCGTCCCTCGGCCTCGAGGTCAATGTGGACTACCTCGCGGCCTGCCTGCTCGATCTGGCCGGCACCGTCCGTCTGCGCCGCCGGCTGGACCGGGACAACCGCGGCGCCGACCCGGCCGAGGTGCTCGCCTGCCTGCGGTCGCTGGCCGAGGAGCTGCTCGGTGCGGCGAACCGGCTCGGCCTGTCCGTGGCCGGCGCGTCGCTGGCGGTGTCCGGGACGGTGGAGGACGGCCTGCTGAGCAACGCGCCGAACCTCGGCTGGCGCGACGTCCGGGCCGCCGAGCTGCTCGCCCTGCCGTTGCCGGTCGAGCTGGACAACGAGGCGAACCTGGCCGCGCTCGGCGAGCTATGGTTCGGCGCCGGCGCGGAACGGGACTTCCTTTACGTGTCAGGTGAAATCGGCATCGGCGCCGGACTGGTCGTGGACGGTTCGCTGTTCCGCGGCCCGCACGGTTTCGCCGGCGAGCTCGGCCACGTGGTGGTGTCGCCGACCGGACCGCCCTGCCGGTGCGGCGGCCACGGCTGCCTGGAGAGCTACGCCGGTCAGGAGGCTTTGCTGCGTGCCGCGAAGCGGGCGGGGGACCTGCCGGGACTGCTCGCCGCGCTGGCGGGAGGCGAGGAGTTCGCGACCAGTGCCTGCGCGGAGGCGGGCCGGGCGCTCGGCGTCGCGCTGACGTCCGCGGTGAACCTGCTCGACCTGGACCGGATCGTGCTCGGCGGCATCTTCGCCAAGCTTTACCCCTGGTTGTGCACCGCGGTCGAGGACACCCTGCGGGCCCGGCTCGGCGGGCTGCGCGGCTCGTCGCCCGTGCTCACCGCCTCCGAGCTGGGTGGCGACGCCGCCATCCTTGGCGCGGCCCGGCAAGTCGTCGAACGCGTCCTCGCCACCCCCGGCGACTACCTCTCCCTCACCCGCGGTTGAACTCCGAACTCCGTGAAGGGCACCTTGCCTACGTTGATGGTAGGGAAGGTGCCCTTCACGACATCCGGGATCAGGAGCGGATCAGGAGCGGACGGTGCACTTTGGGGCGGAGGCCGCGGCGGCGCTCAGCTCGGGTGAGCCCATGACCGGGCCGACCGGGTCGTAGGCGTCCGCGATCTTCTTCTGCGCTGCCTCGACCGCGTCGGCGGCGGGGAACTGCGACTTCTCATCGCCCCGCTTGGCCTTGTCCAGGGTGGCCTTGGCGTTGGCCGCGGTGTCCCGTCCGGCGGTGTACTTGTCCAGGTAGGTCTTCTGCACGGTTTCGGCGAGCGGCACCGGCGCCGGGGGCAGTGCGTTCAGGTCGTCGACCGCCTTGCCCATCTGGGTCGCCAGCGTGCCCAGTGTGTCGCTGATCTGCTTCTGGGCCTCTTCCACGGTGCCGACGGCCGGTTGCTCGGCCGGCCGGTTGTTCGCCTCCCGGTAGCCGTGGATCGCTCCGCAGAAGCCGTCCATCCACTGCACGGCCGCCGGGTTCGCGGCCGGGTCGGAGGACATGGTCGAGGTGGAGGTGATCGTGATCGCCGGTTCCGGGCTCGAGCCCCCGGAGCATCCGGCCAGTGCCAGGCAGAGACCGGCCCCCGCGGCGACCAGCGCCAGGGATCTCGCTCGGTTGGGGAACTTCGCGGACTGTTCGCAGTGGTTGTTCATTTCTACCCCTCGCTGTTTTCGCGTGCTTCGCCCGCACGCTCGTTGAGCATTACTGACACGCGGCAGAACCGGGCTGGGTTGCCGTTCTCGCAGGTCAACTGTTCACCGGAAAGCCCGCTAGGACGGTGCCGTCCGCCGCCGGTGACCGGAACCGGCCAGCGAGATAGCGGATCATGGCTTGTCTGGCCGAGCCTTCGCCGGGTATGGTCCCGAAAGCGCTTTCACGAAAGCGCTTTCAGGCTGGCGGGCGACTCAAAGGTGAGTGGGATGTCGAAGCCGAGATGGTCTCTGGTCACGGTCATGGTCGTTGTCCTGGTCGCGTTCGGCGTGGCCCCGCCGGCGCTGGCGGACACCCCGGTCACCGACCCCATTCCGCAGGATCCGGTGGTGAGCGGGCTGGGCATCCAGCTGGAGGAGTTCGCGGCGCTGCCGAAGTCGGAGACGACCCCGCCGACCACCGACGACAGGCTCAAGCGCTGGGCCAGGATCAACTACCTCGGTCAGGTGCCGGATCACTCCGGGCGGCTGTTCGTGCCCGACCTCAACGGCAAGCTGTACCTGCTCGAAGACGGGAAGCCACGGGAGTATCTCGACGTGGGCGGCACTTTCGCGCCCGACTTCTACTCCGGACAGGGCCTCGGCAGCGGGTTCGGTTTCGTCGCCTTCGACCCGGGTTTCGCTTGGAACGGCAGGTTCTACACGGTGCACACCGAGGGTGGCGCCGGATTGCAGAAACCGACCGACCTGCCGCCGCAGCCGGGCACCACGGTGCACGGCGTGATCACCGAGTGGACCGCGTCCGACCCGGCCGCGAAGACCTTCAGCGGGACCCACCGCGAGGTGCTCCGGCTCGGCTTTTACGCGCGCTCGCACGGCATCCAGCAGATCGACTTCAACCCGACCGCGCGCCAGGGTTCGCCGGAGCACGGGCTGCTCTACGTCACCGTCGGCGATGGCGGCCGCGGGGTCACCAGCACCGAACCGCAGGACCTCGGGACCCCGTACGGAAAGATCCTGCGGATCGACCCGCGCGGCACGAACGGGCCGAGCGGCCGGTACGGCATTCCGGCCAGGAACCCGTTCACCGGCAAGCCCGGCGCCCGCGGCGAGATCTACGCCTACGGCATGCGCGATCCGCACCGGTTCAGCTGGGACCCGGCGGCCGGCGACCGGATGTTCCTCGGGCACATCGGCGAGCACGACATCGAGGCCGTCTACGAGGTGCGGGCCGGCGACAACCTCGGCTGGAGCGAGCGTGAGGGGCCGTTCGTGTTCGACCGCGACGACCGCTGCAATCTCTACCCGCTGCCCGCGGACGACGAGAAGTACGGCTACACCTACCCGGTCGCCGCCTACGACCACAACGCGCCACCGGACTTCCCGTGCAACCGGGACAGCGGCCACGCGATCAGCGGCGGGTTCGTCTACCGCGGCCACGCGGTGCCGGAATTGCGCGGCAAGTACGTTTTCGCCGATCTGGTCAACGGGCGCGTGTTCTACACCGAGGCCGCCGAGATGCGGCGCGGCAGGCCGATGGCCGCGGTGCACGAGCTGATGATCTACGACAAGTCCGGCAACCGGGTGACCACCGCCGAACTGGCCGGGGACGCCCGCGTGGACCTGCGGTTCGGGGTGGACGCCCGCGGGGAGCTCTACGCGCTGTCGAAGGCCAACGGCAAGGTGTGGAAGGTGACTGGTGCGCGCCAGTTCGCCAGCTGCGACGCCGGTGCGGACCGGGTGACGAACACGATGGGCGCGCGGAACTGGGCGCCGGTCACGCCATCGAAGTGGCGGTTCCCCGGAGACGCGGTGGTGCTGGCCGAAGCCGGTGAGGCCAGGCCGGGACCGCGCCGGCCGTTCGAGTACGCGGTGCTCACCAAGGGCCCGGAGTTCGCATCGGCCAGGATCGACGCTCGCGTCCGGCTGGACACCCCGGTGGAGATCACCAACCGCGACGTGATCATCGTGTTCGGCTACCGCTCGGACACCGAGTTCTACTACGCCCATCTGTCCACGGACAACAAGATCTACCCGCACAACGGGATCTTCCTGGTGCACAACGCGGACCGGCTGCGGCTCGACGACCAGTGGGATCCGGTCCGGTCGAAGGGCGCGAGCCCGGCCATCACCGACGCGAACTGGCACCAGGTCAGGGTGACGCACTGCGCCGGATCCGGTGAGATCGCGGTGTATGTGGACGGTTCGAAGAGCCCGTTGATGACCGCCGTGGACAAGACCCTCGGCTCCGGCCGGGTCGGTTTCGGGTCCTTCGACAACATCGGCAGCCTGCGCGAGCTCAAGATCACCGGCGAGGCGGTGCGATGAAACACGCACGATTTCCCTTGCTGGTGGCGGTTGTGCTGGCGCTGGGCCTGACGCCGGGGCTCGGCGAAGCGGCGGCCGGGGGAGCGCGGGACGTGTACCCGGGCTTGCGGCAGGACCTCGCGGCGCACTACGACTTCGAGCATCCGGTGTCGGGGAACTCCGCGAAGGAAAAGGATCTGGGCTTTTCCGGGACCGAAATCGAGCTGGTCAACGGTGGCGCGGCGATGCGGGCGCGCGATGGAGCTTATCCGCGCAGCAGGTCCTCGTTGGAAACCAGGCAGATCGGCCCGGCTGTGGCCGGTAACGACGACTGGAAGGCCGGTCTTTACTCGGCTTCCGGCGTGCCCACGATGAACGCGTTCAACCGGGTCCAGGGCACCTCGGTGCTCGGCTGGTTCAAGATGACCGGCCAGAACCCAAGTCCCAATTCGAACAGCCAGGACCCGGACGACTTCTACGGCGCCATCGGGCTCGCCGGGGTGCTGTCCGGCACCTCGGACGGGCACGGCGTGCGCGCCCTGCTGGAGCTGATCGAGGTGGACGGTGAGCTCCGCCTGGTGGCACTAGGCCGTCGCCTCGACAGCGGTGAGTCGCAGACCTTCGCCGCCGCCGAGGACTGGCGGACGCTGCTGCCGAAGGACGAGTGGGTCTTCCTGGCGGCCACCTTCGACTTCGGCGACGGCACCATGAAGCTGTACCGCAACGGACAACCGGTGCCCGGTTTCTACACCGTGCCAGGGGATCCGTGGGAGGTCGGCGACGGCGGGCCGCACTACAGCTCGCCCACCGACCCGCGCGGGATCAAGATCGGCGGCAGCTTCCCGCAGAACACGCGCGAGGGAAACCCGTGCAACTGCCGGTTCGACAGCCTGATGCTGCTCGACAGGGTGGCCACCGCGGAGGAGGTTTCGCGGCAGTACCGCTGGGTCACGCGCTGATACCGGTCGGCCTATTCGAACAGCGAGGTGTCCCCGGCGCCCCGGCGCACGATCTCCGGCTCGTCCAGCGAGAAGTCGATCACGGTGGTCGGTTCGGTGCCGCACTCGCCGGAGTCGATCACCGCGTCCACCGAGTCCTCGAGCCGTTCCTTGATCTCCCAGCCCTGGGTCAGCGGCTCCTCCTGGTCGGGTAGCAGCAGGGTGCTCGACAGCAGCGGCTCGCCGAGCTCGGCGAGCAGCGCCTGGGTGACCACGTGGTCCGGGATCCGGACGCCGACCGTCTTCTTCTTCGGATGCAGCAGCCTGCGCGGCACTTCCTTGGTGGCCGGCAGGATGAAGGTGTAGCTGCCAGGGGTGGACGCCTTGATCGCCCGGAACACCCTGTTGTCCACGTGCACGAACTGGCCGAGCTGGGAAAAGTCCTGGCACACCAGGGTGAAGTGGTGCTTGTCGTTCAGCTGCCGGATGGTCCTGATCCGGTCGATCCCGGCCCGGTTGCCCAGCTGGCAGCCGAGTGCGAAACAGGAGTCCGTCGGATAGGCGATCAGCCCGTCGGCGTGCAGGAGGTCGACCACCTGGCCGATCGAGCGCCGCTGCGGGTTCACCGGATGCACGTCGAAGTACTTCGCCATGTGCCGAGCTTAGGATCACCGCCGGTGCCGGGTGCACGGCGGCTGCTTACGGCGTGCCGAGGGCGCCCCTCGATCAGGTGAAAGCTGGAACTATCCGCGGGCCGGTGGCGACTTCGCCTACGACAGTTTCGACCCGATCTGCGAAGGAAGTGGTCCACATGTCGGTCCCGGCAAACCTCGAACACGTGGCGACGTTCTGCGGCAACTGCAGTTGCGGCTGCCCCGAACTCTACGTCGACAAGGACGCCGCGGAGGAGAAGCGGATCATCATCACCGATGACTTCGGACAGCGGATCCAGATGAGCGTCGGGCAGCTGAGCGACCTCGTCGGCGATGTCAAGGCCGGCGTGCTGGACAAGCTGCTGAGCCCGGCCGGCGTCTGAGCCGCTGAGCGCGGGTGGCCAGGCAAGGGCCACCCGCGCTTTTCTCAGCTGACCAGTTGGTAGCCCGCTTCGGTGACGGCCTCCCGGACGTCCTCGGTCCGCAGCGGGGCCGCGCTGATCGCCACCATCTTGCGGCTGGGCACGTCGACGTCGATCTTCTGCACGCCGGGCAGTTTGCCCACCTCTTCGGTCACCGAGGACGCGCAGTGCCCGCAGGTCATCCCGTGCACGGTGTAGCTGGACTCGGCCATTTGTTCGGTTCGCCTTCCGTCAGGTCGGTTTTCGTCCCCAACCAGGTCGGCGACGGGCCCGGTGCGGTTCCGACGGCCACCCCTTCGTGTGAGCTGCCTACAGTGGTCTTGTCAGGGTTCGAGACGGCCGGTCGTGCGGTCCGCCCTCGGGAAGGGTGAGCGGATGAAGCGGTGGTCGCGCCGGTTGTCGCTGGGAGTGCTGCTCCTGGCCGTGCTCGTGCTGCTGTTCTTCCTGCCATGGTGGGAGCTGGTGTTCTCCGGGCCGGACTGGCCGGGGCCCGTGGTGGTGGCCGGCACCGTCGTGTTCGCGGTCGGGCTCGTCGCGTTCCCGGTGTCGATGTTCTTCGGCCACGGCCCGCGGGGCTCCGACCTGGCCGCGCGGATCGGCGACAGCACGCTCGGGGTGATCTGGGTGCTGTTCGCCTGGACCGTGCTCGGTGAGCTGCTCCGGCTCGTGCTCGCCGTCTCCGGCGTCGCCGACCCGGTGCGGTCCCGGATCGTGGCGCTGGTCGTTGCGGGACTCGCGCTGGTCCTGGTGGTCTGGGGTTGCACCGAGGCGATGCGGCTGCCCAGGATCAAGCGGGTCGAGGTGACCGTGCCGCGGCTGGGGCGTGGTCTGGACGGCGTCAGGGTCGTTGTGCTCACGGACACCCACCTCGGCCCGATCAACCGGGCAAAGTGGTCGGCGAAGGTGGCGGCCGCGGCAGGCGGGCTCGGCGCGGACGTCCTCATCCACGCCGGGGACGTGGCCGATGGCCCGGTGGCGCGGCGTCGCGAGCAGGCCGCGCCATTGGGCACCGTCGAGGCGAGCCTCGCCAAGGTCTACGTGACCGGGAACCACGAGTACTTCGGCGACGCGCAGAGCTGGCTCGAGCACATGGCCGAACTGGGCTGGGAGCCGCTGCACAACCGGCACCTGGTGCTGCGGCGCGGCGGCGACGAGCTCGTGCTCGCGGGCGTGGACGACGCGACCGCGGCGGCGTCCAAGACGGCGGGGCACGGCGCGAACCTCGCGCAGGCGCTGGCCGGCACGAACCCGGACTCGCCGGTCCTGCTCGTCGCGCACCAGCCGAAACAGGTCGCACAGGCCGTGGCCGCCGGCGTCGACCTGCAGATCTCGGGACACACCCACGGCGGCCAGATCTGGCCGTTCCACTACCTCGTCAAGATCGATCAGCCGTCCGTGCGGGGATTGAGCCGGCACGGCGACCGGACCCAGCTCTACACCAGCAGGGGGACCGGCTTTTGGGGACCACCGCTGCGCATTTTCGCGCCGAGCGAAATCACCGTGCTCACGCTGCGCTCGGCCGCTTCGGCATGACGATCCAGAGCACCAGGTAGATCAGCACCTGCGGGCCCGGCAGCAGGCAGGACAGCACGAACAGCAACCGCATCGTCTTCGGCTGCCAACCGAGGCTCTCGGCCAGCCCCGCGCACACGCCGGCGATGACCCGGTTCCGGTTCGACCTCGTCAACGTTTTCGTCATGACCTCAACGATGCCGACGCTCATCCGGTCTCGCATCGGTGAAAACCCGGAGATTCGCCCTTAGTGGCCATTTCACGATTATACCCTCGCGTGAATTCGGCCCTTTTATATTGGCGTTTCGCGCGAGTCCCACGTTCGCGCACCGCGAGTTCCGCGTTCGGGGCGTCGTCGAAAACGACGACGGGGTAATCTGGGGATCGTGCCTGTTTCGTCCGCTGTCCGGGAGCGTATCCGCGGGTTCCTCGAGCCGGCCGATGACATCGAGTATGTCTTTCCGGCCGACGTCCTGGGGAGCGCGCTGCCGAGTGTGCTCGTCGTGGTCAGCCGGCACGCCATCACGGTGCTTTCCACCGGCTTCTGGAGTCGGCGGCGGCCGAAGTCCGTGTTGTTCCGGAGCCCGCGGAACGTGCGGCTGGGGCCGGTGGACACCCAGTCCACGCCGCGGTTCACCTTGCACGGGGTCGAATACGAGGTGGACGAAGAGTACGTCTCGGTGATCAACGCGGCCGATGCGGAACTCGGCTCGCGTGACCTGGCGCCGCCTGATCCGCTGCCGGACCTCTAGCCACCAGTGCCGCGGCGGCCGGTCTCAACGGCCACATGAGCGCGGCGATCGCGGCGGCGACGAGCAATGCGACCGACAGGCCGTGGCGTTCGGCCAGGCCGCTGATCGCGGCCGGGCCGGCGACGGTGCCGGCACCGAGGCAGAACACGGTGGCGCTGAGTCCGGTCGAGGGCTGTTCCGGGAACGCCCGATGGCTCCAAACCGCGAGCAGGCCGGAGAACGCCATGAAGGTCACGCCGTACAGCGCCGCGGACAGTCCGATGGCGGCCAGGTTCCCCGGTGCGAGCCCCAGTACCGCCACGGCCGCGGCCAGGCAGCCGACCAGCAGCGTGTGCAACCGGCGCAGGCCGAGTCTGGTCACCGCGCGGCCGGTCGCGACCCCGGCCGTGCCGGACAACCCGATCGCGGTCCAGAACAGTGCCGGGGTCGCGGTACCCGCACCGGTCGCGTCGGTCACCGCCTGCAGGGCGAGCAGCCAGTAGATCGCGCCGACGACGCCGTAGCCCGAAGCGGTCAGGTACAGCGGGATGGCTTCGCCGCGGAAGAACCATCGGCCGCCCATGCGCGGCCGATGGTCCGGTGCGGCCACCCTGGCGGGCAGCAGCCGGAGATTCCACAGGGTCACCGCCACCGCGGCCGCGGTGCACAGCCACCACGCCCACCGCCAGGTGACCAGCAGCGCCAGCGGTCCCGAGACGAGCACCGCGAACGCGGTTCCGCAGGGGATGATCGCGAGCACCCGCGCCCGCCGGTCCGCAGGCACCATCGCCTCGACGGCGTCGGAGTACGGTGCCCACACCAGGCCGGGGCTCGCGCCGGCCAGCACCAGCCCGGCCATCAGCTGCACCGGCCCGGCCGCGCTCGCGACCATAGCCATCCCCACCGTGGCGGCCAGGCACCCGGCGACGACGAACGGCCGCGGCCCGAGCCTGGCCACCAGCGCGCCGACCACGACGAGCCCCACCAGATAGCCCGCATAACCCGCGCTGGTGATGAAACCCATCTGCGGCAAGGAAAGGGTGAACTCGGCGCGGAACTCCGGCAGGAACAGCCCGGTGCCGTAACGGGCGAACCCGAACGACACCCCGATGGTGGCGAGCGCGGCCGTCGCGAGCTTCCGGCTCACCGGCAGCGGCGGGGTGGCACCGGCAGGCCGTGCCGGATCGCGTTCCCGGCGTGCAGGCCGTAAGCGAGGTCGCGGATCAGGAGAAAGAGCCGTTGTAGCGGCGGAACTGGCTTTGTCATACCTCGATGGTGTGCGACGGCAAGGCCGTCGACCAGTGGCGGTAGCGACGCTATGCGCTAAGATACCGCCATGCGTCGTCCTCCCGTGTCCGTACTCGCCTACGACGGCATGTCCGCCTTCGAGACCGGCATCGTGACCGAGGTGTTCGGGCTCGTCTGGTCCGATATCGACGTGCCCTGGTACCGGCTGAAGATCTGCACCGAGCGGGCCGAGCCGGTGCGCATGGTCGGCGGCGCGACCCTGCACACGCCGAACGGGCTGGACGAGCTGGCGCGCGCCGACACGGTGGTGATCCCGAGCGTCAAGCACATCGGCCGGAAGCCGTCACCCGAACTGGTGGCCACCCTGCGGCGGGCGCACAAACGCGGGGCGCGCATCGTCTCGATCTGCTCCGGCGCGTTCGCGCTCGCCGAGGCCGGGCTGTTGGACGGCAGGCGCGCCACCACGCATTGGCGCTATGCCGAGGAGCTGCGCCGGAAGTACCCGAAAATCGACGTGGACGCGAACTCGCTGTACGTCGACGGTGAGGACGTGCTGACCAGCGCCGGCTGCGCGGCCGGGCTGGACCTCTGCCTGCACCTGGTGCGCAAGGATTTCGGCGCCGGGGTGGCGAACGCGATCGCGCGCAGGCTGGTGGTACCGCCGCACCGGGACGGCGGGCAGGCGCAGTACATCGAAAGCGCGATCAGCGCCGGGCCCGCCGACGACCGGATCGCCCGCAGCATGAGCTGGATGCTGGCGAATCTGACCGGAACCGTCAGCGTGGCGGCACTGGCCAGGCGGGCGTCCATGTCGGAACGCACCTATCTGCGCCATTTCGCGAGCTGCACCGGGACCACGCCGATCCGCTGGCTGATCGCCCAGCGCGTGCAGGCCAGCCTCGAACTGCTGGAGTCCACCGAAACGCCGATCGAGGAAATCGCCACCACGGTCGGCTTCGACACCGCCGTCACCTACCGCCACCACTTCGCCAAGGCGATGAGCACGTCCCCTTCGGCCTACCGCCGCACCTTCCGCACCCAGGCGAGCTGACCGCTCAGGTCGCCCGCTGCGTCCTGCCGAGAATGCTGCTCGTGAGGCTGTTGCGTTCGTCGAAGAGCCCGTCCAGCGCGCGCCGCAGCGCCGGCGCGTCCAGCGTGACCCGGCCCGACGTCGTGTGCTCCATCTGCCCGAGGATCGCGCGCCGGACCAGTTCCCGGATGAACGAGGCCGTGACCCCTTCGGTGGCGGCGACCAGTTCGGACACGTCGGGCAGGTCCAGCTCGGTTTCGGCGGCATACAGCCGGATGAGCCGCTCCCTGCCCTCGGCGTCCGGTTTCGGGATCTCCACGGCCAGGTCGATCCGGCCGGGACGGTCGACCAATGCGCGCTCGACGGTGTCCACGCGGTTGGTGGTGAGGATGAAGGTGATGTCGGTGTCGGCGTCCACGCCGTCGATGCGGTTGAGCAGTTCGAACAGCACCGGCGTGGCGCCGTCGGAGAACGACCGGTCCTCGGCGATCAGGTCCACGTCCTCGATCACCACGACCGACGGCTGGAACCGGCGGGCCAGGCTGACCGCCGAGGGCACCAGCTTGGTCAGCGCTCGTCCGGACAGCACGGTGACGGTGGCGTCGGTCAGCTTGCTCATCAGGTACCGGACGGTGTGGGTCTTTCCGGTCCCCGGCGGACCGTAGAGCAGGACACCGCGCTTGAGGTGCTGCCCGTGCTCGCGGAGCCGCGCGCTGGCGGCGGCGTCGCGCACGACATGCCGTTCGACGGCCTCCAGCACACCGGCCGGGAGCACCACATCGCCGGCGGAGACCTCCGGGCGGGGCAGGAAGGACACCAGCTCGTTACCGCGGTTCTCGCTGACGTCGAATTGAAGCAGCTGCGACCTGAACACGTTGTGGGCCTGCACCAGCTCCTCCACCTCCGCCCGGACGGCGGTGGCGGTTTCGCGGTCGGCGGCCAGCACGCGCAGCGCGCACTGGGACTGCGGCGAGTGCTCGACCGGTCCCCGGATGTTGATCACCGCGGGCTTTCCGGACGGGGCACGGGTGGCGACCAGCCCGAACTGGATGACCTCGACGGCGGTATCGGGCCCGGTGGCCGCGGTGGTGTACTCGACCGCGCCGAGCTGGAACATGCCGTGCCGGCCGGCCATGGCCAGGATGTCCATCAGGTTCTGCATGCCGTGCATCTGCCCGGTCAGGCCGAACCACTCCGCTTCCGGGCTCCACCGCTCCAGATAGGCGGTGACGCCGCGGTGCAAGTTGACCTGCTCCCAGCCTTCGAAGGTGATGCTCACGTTCGGGATGGCGGCCAGCTCGCAGCCGAGGTGCTCGGTGATCCTGGTGACCAGCTCGCTGGGGTCCTCGGCCATCATCCGGTGCCGGGCCGAGTCGATCAGCCTGACCAGGGACTGCGCGAGCCGCCGTTCTTCGAGGCCTTCGTCATCTGCGATCATCACCACCACTATCGCAGAACTTCGCCGCCCGAGATCGCCCGTGGACCAGGCATTTCAGAAAACTGTCGGTGCCCGGTGCTGCACTGGCCAGATGACTGAGAAACCAATGCTGGTCCTCGGCGCGACCGGGTCCACCGGCCGCCGGGTGACCGATCTGCTGCGAGCCCGCGGCCATCCGGTCCGGGCCGCGTCCCGGACCGGTGAAGTGCGATTTGACTGGGCGGCTCCGGATACTTGGGAACCCGCCGTCGCCGGAGCTTCCGGGCTGTACCTGATGGCACCGGACGGGGTGCCGGTCGATCCGGAGTTCGTCCGGTGCGCGGTCTCGCACGGCGTAACGCGCATCGTGCTGCTTTCCAGCGGTGGCATCGAGGTGATGGGCGATGAGCGCCTGATGGCCGCGGAGCGGACCGTCCGGGCGTCCGATGTGGACTGGACCATCCTGCGGCCGGACTGGTTCGACCAGAATTTCGATGTCGGTTTCCTCCGCGAGCCGATACTGGCCGGACAGGTCGCACTGCCGGTCGGCGACGCCCGGCAGGCCTTTGTGGACGCTGGGGACATCGCCGCCGTCGCGGTGGCCGCACTCACCGAGCGCGGCCATGCCGGCCAGAGCTACGAAATCAGCGGCCCGCGGGCGTTGTCCTTCGGCGAGGCCGTCGCCTTGATCAGCGCCGAGGCCGGCAGACCGATCCGGTTCCTCGGCGATCCGGAAGCCTATCTGGCCGAACGGCTGGCGGCGGGAGCCTCCGCTGACGAGGCGGCCCAGGAAGTGGAGGCGTTCGCCGCGTTGCGTGCACAAGGGGACCGGGAACCCGCTGACACGGTGCGGCGGGTGACGGGCCGGGAAGCGAAGGATTTCGCGGAGTACGTGGCGGAGGCGGCGGAAGGGGGCGCCTGGCGAAACTGACCGGAGCACCCGGTGGCCGCTCGGTGAACGCCTAGCATGGCGGGATGCGGATCATTTCGCTGCTGCCCGCCGCCACCGACCTGATCGCCGAACTGGGCCTGCTGCCGGACCTGGTGGGCCGCACGCACGAATGCGACTGGCCGGCCGGGGTCGAGTCGGTGCCCGTGGTGACCACCAGCGGCCTCGACCGGCCTGGCCTGTCCAGCCGGGAGATCTCCGATTCGGTCGGCAGCTCGCGCCACAGCGGGTCGTCACTGTACACATTGGACACTGAGCTGTTGGCGGAGCTGGCCCCGGACGTGGTGCTCACGCAGGATCTGTGCGATGTCTGCGCCCTGTCGTACCAGAAGGTGTCCGAGGCGGTGCGGGTGCTCGACGCGGGGCCGAAGGTGATCAGCCTGGAACCCGCCACGCTCGACGGCGTACTGGACTGCCTGCACTTGCTCGGCGAGGTCTTCGGCGTGCCCGACGTCGCGGCCGCCAGGGCCGCCGCACTGCGGGAACGGCTGACGGTGGTGCAGCAGGCCGTGGCAGGGCGGCCGCGGCCGCGGGTCGTCGCGATCGAATGGCTGGATCCGTTGTGGCCGGCCGGGCATTGGGTGCCCGAGCAGATCCAGCATGCCGGTGGCACCGCCCTGTTGGCCGAACCGGGGCAGCACACCCGGCCGATGTCCTGGCAGGCGGTGCTGGACGTCCGGCCGGAGGTGCTGCTGATCCTGCCCTGCGGTTTCGCGCCGGAGCGAACCTTCGGTGAACTGGCCACGCTGACCGGCCTGCCGGGTTGGTCGACGCTGCCCGCCGTCCGTGCCGGTGCGGTCTGGGTGCTGGACGGGCCCGCCTACTTCAACCGTCCTGGGCCGAGGGTGGTCCGTGGGGTTGAGATCCTCGCGCGGCTGCTGCACGGTGCCGACAGCGGCGACCCGCTCGGTCCGGCGGAGGCCAGGCAGGTGCCGCGCGGCTAGCGGGACTGGGTGAGCAGGCCGGCGAGCTGCGAGGTGCCCGCCGTGAGTGCGTCGTCGAGTACGTCGTAGTACTGCGCGGGTGCCGAGGTGAGGAGGGCGACGACGTACCGGGAGTCCGCGCCGAGCAGGCCGGTGGTGTGGTACACCGCCTCAGCACCGCTGGTTCCCCAGCCCTGCTTGATCGCCCAGGTCGTGTCCGGCAGTCCGTCGGGAATGCCGAAGTACTGATCGGTGCCGTCGGCGGCGACGCGGGGCGCTTGGTGCATCGCCGAGTACATCAGGTCACGAGCCGGTGCCGGGGTTTTGGCGGCGAGATATTGGTACATGGTCACGATATCCGCGGCCGTGGTCTGGGTGCTGCCCCACTCGCCGGATCTTCTCGGTGGGGTGGTGCCGGTGAGACCCAGCTCGTCGATGGCCCGTTCCACGATGTCGTTCCGGCCGCCGGCGACCCAGAGCGTGCTGGCGGTTGCGTCGTGACTGTCCGCGAGCATGTCCCGGATTTCCTGCTGGGTGTCGTGACTCGGCTCGGCCCCGTCGTCCCAGGACAGCGTGTCCAGTGCGATGAGCACTTTGACCACCGACATGGTGGAGAAAGGCCGCTCGGTGTCCAGGCCGGTGAGTTCGGTGCCGGTGTGCCGGTCGTAGACCTGCATGGCCACTTCGGCGTCGGGCACCACGGCCCAGACCGCCTGCTGCACCCGCGTGGCCAGTTCCGCGTGTTCGTCGGGCGCCGGGGCTGGGGGAGCCACGTAGGGCGGGGTACCCGATGGCAGGGCGATCGAGGGTGCGGCGGCTTCGCTCCGCACCGAACCATTGCGCGACTGGGCGCTGACCAGGCCGGCCAGCAGCACGCTCACGCCGAGCACGGTGCAACCAAGCACTCTGTTCCGGGCGGTAAGCCGGTTCATGTACCTTGCAACGGAGGCTTTCTGCCCGCTCGTTCCCGGTTTTCACCGGCTTTTCCCGATTCACAGCTGATTCCCAGGTTGGTGCGCGGCGCGTGGCAGCAGCGGGACGAGCAGCAGGGCCACCAGGAAAGCACCGGCGTTGTACCAGAGCGTGATCGTTCCCGCGTCGGCCGCACCGGTGCCGGCCTCGGTCAGGCCGAAGAAGATCAGCCCGGTGATCGCCACCCCGAGCGCGGTGCCGAGTTGGAGCGCGGCATTGGTCACCCCGGATCCGGCGCCCGCGTCCGGTGCGGGAACCTCGGCCAGCACCAGCCCGGTCAGGATCGACACGCACAGCCCCATTCCGGCGCCCATGAACAGCACGCACAGCGTCACCGGCCACAACGCGACCTCGTCGCCCGCGGTGCCAAGCAGGTAGATCAACGCCAGCGTGCCGACCGCCAGCACGGCCAGGCCGATCGCCACCAGCCGGCGCCCGTGGTGGAGTCCGAGCCGCTGGGCCACTGGGGTGGTCAGCAGGATGCCCGCCGGCCAGCCGACCACGATCACCGCGGTGCGCAGTGCCGACCAGCCAAGCCCGAGCTGGAACTCGTAGGCCACCACCATGAAGAACGACGCGAGCCCGGAGAACAGGACGAGCATGGCCACCAGCCCGACACTGAAGGAGCGCGCCCGGAACAGGGGCAGTGGCACCAGTGCGGAACCGTCACGCCGATGCCGGCGGTGTTCGGCGATGGCGAACAACACGATCAGCGGTACCGCGGCGACGAGCAGCGCGATCATCCAGCCGGGCCAGCCGCTCTCGCGCCCTTGGATGAGCGGGAACATCACCGCGAACGAAGCGAGGCTGAGCAGACCGATACCGGTGAGGTCCAGCCGCAGGGGGCGTTCCGACCTCGACTCCGGCAGGTAGCGGATGGCGCAGGCGATGGCCAGCAGACCGATCGGCACATTGACCCAGAAGATCGCGCGCCAGCCGAGCCCGAGGACGTTGTATTCGGTGAACAGTGCGCCGAGGACGGGGCCGCTCACGTTCGCCAGGCTCAGCACGGCGCCGTACAGGCCGAAAGCCTTCAGCCGCCTGTCGTCCTGGAACATGACCATGATCACGGACATCACCTGCGGCACCATCAATGCGGCCAGTACGCCCTGTGCGAGTCGTCCGGCCACGAGTGCGCCCGCGGTGGGTGCCATCGCGCAGGCCGCCGAGGCGATGGTGAAGCCGATGATGCCGGTGAGGAAAACCTTCTTGCGGCCGAAGATGTCACCGAGCCGGCCGCCGGGGATGAGCACCAGTGCGAAAGTCAGCGAGTATCCGGCGAGGATCCATTGTGCGGCAGCGGATCCGGCGCCGAGTTCGGCCTGTATCCGCGGTAGCGCGATGGTGACGATCGTGCTGTCGACGAGGTCCATGAAGGTCGCGGCCAGCACGACGGTCAGCGCCGCCCAATGCCGGGTGCGAGGCGGTTTTTCGACGAGGGTGCCGGTCAAGGCGTTCTCCCTGAGGTATGGGTAAGCTCGGCGAGGTAGCACCAAGATAGAGTTGAACGAAAATAGAGTCTCTCGATAAGCGAGAGATTAATCAGGATGGTGATCCATGTCAACGGCCAGGGCGGCGCGTGCGCGGACGGTGGCGGCGTTGTACGACGAGAGCCGTCTCTCCGCCAATCGCGCGGTGCTCTTCCATGCCGCGCTCGCTGGTCGTGCTGGCATCAACGTCACCGATGTGAACTGCCTGGCCATCCTGGACAAGGAGGGCCCGAAGACGCCGGGGGAGTTGGCGCAGTGGATGGGTCTGTCCCGCGGCGGCGCGATCACGTCGGTGATCGACCGGATGGAGAAGGCGGGGTTCGTCCGGCGCGGCCGGGATCCGCAGGACCGGCGGCGGGTGCTCGTGGAGTTGGTGCGCGAGGGCGCCTACGAAAAGTTGCAAGGAACTTTCGACGAGCTCCACCGTTCCTACACCGCGTTGATCGAGGGCTACACCGAGCAGCAGCGGGAGTTGCTGCTCGACTTCGCCGAGCGGGCCAACGAGATCGTGCTGGCGCAGACCCGAAAATTGCAGGACCGTTGATGGGCGAGTTCGCTAGGCTGGCCACATGGCCTTGATCCGTTTGGGACTGATCACGCTCGACTGTCAGGATCCCGTTGCCTTGGCCGCTTTCTGGGCCGAACTGCTCGATGGCGCGATCGTCTTCAGTACGGACACCGTCCAGGTGGTGAAATTCGACAGCGGCGTGATCGGCGCGCTGCACGTGCCCGACTACCGCCCGCCCACCTGGCCGGCCGGTGATACGCCCAAGCACATCCACCTGGATTTCGCGGTCGCCGACCTGGACGAAGCGGAAGCGGAAGCCCTCCGCCTGGGCGCACAACGCGCAGCCGAGCAACCCTCACCGGACCGCTGGCGAGTCATGCTGGACCCCGCCGGTCACCCCTTCTGCTTCACCACCCTAATTCCCTTGAACCTCTAACCCTGCACGCTGAACTCGCGCTGCCCGAACGTGGGACTCGCGGCGCTGGAAGGTGGGACTCGCGCGAGTTCTGCGTTCGCGCTGGGCGAGTCGAACGTTGGGGGTGGGCGAGTTCTACGCTCGGGCGGCGTGTCGGCTGCGCAATTCAGAAACAGACGCAACAACCCGCCAGGGGCGTCGGGTGGTGGTGACCCACAGCGACGGGGTCGTTGGTCCGTTCGGGTAGGTCGGTCGGGGTCGTGAGGGGCGGTGGTGACAAGCGGCGCCCGGCCTGGTTGACTGTGCTCGGTCGTTGGTTTTGTGTTCGTGTTCATGCGCGCTCGCGAAACGTAGTTGCGGGCGCAGAGTTTTCCTCCAGGCATGGTCGGAGATTTTGCCGTCGCAGACAGGCCCGGCCCGTCGCAGCAGCGACGTACCGCATCCGCCAGCAGTTGAGGAGAAAAAATGGCTCAGGGCACCGTGAAGTGGTTCAACTCCGAGAAGGGCTTCGGCTTCATCGCCCCCGAGGACGGCAGTGCCGACGTGTTCGTGCACTACTCGGAGATCCAGGGCAGCGGCTTCAAGTCGCTCGAGGAGAACCAGCGCGTGCAGTTCGACGTTGGCCAGGGCCAGAAGGGCCCGCAGGCCACCGGCGTCACCGTCATCTGACCTGGCGCTGACGCACTGATCTGACCGACCGGCGGGTGCCGCTCCGAGAGGAGTGGTGCCCGCCGGTTTGTGCGTGCGCGGTTACCGTGGCGGCGTGAACGTGTCGCTTCGCTGGCTGCTGGACCGGCCCGAGCTGGGGTTGACGCTGGTTGCGGGTAAGAACGGCCTGGACCGGCCGCTGCTCTTCGCGCACAGCATCGACCTGCCGGACCCCGGTCCGTGGCTGACCGGTGGCGAGTTGATCTTGACCACCGGCGCACCCCTTTCCGACCAGCCCGAACGTCAGCGCGAGTACGTGCACGGGGTGCATCGCGCCGGGGTGGCGGCCCTCGGGTTCGGGACCGGGCTGTCACACGACACGATCCCGCCCGCCGTGCTCGCCGCCGCGGACGAGCTCGGCTTGCCGGTGCTCGAGGTCCCTTTGCCGACCCCGTTCGCCGCGATCACCAAGGCCGTGCTGGACCGGCTCGCCGAGCAGCGCTACGAGGCCGTGCTGCGGGTGTCCCGCGCCCAGCCTCGGATGACGCGCGCCGCGTTACGTGGCGGCGCCGCCGCGATCGTGCGCGAGCTGTCCACCGCGACCGGCGCGGCGACCTTGTTCCTCGGTGCGGGACAGCAGGTCGAGGCCGCCTGCCCGCGCAGCACCGAGGAGACCATCGCCGCCGTCCGGTCGCTGGTGCGCGACGATGCGGGCCGGTCGGCCAGCACGACCGTCGTGACGGCGGGACGGGCCATCACCGTGCAGGTGGTCGGGGTCGGGAACGTGGTGCACGGCCGGCTGGCCGTGGTCGCCGACGAGCCGCTCGGCCACGTCGACCAGGTGCTGCTCGGGCACGCGGCCTCGCTGCTCGCCTTGGACCGCGAGAAGCCGCTCCGGTTGCGCACCGAGCGCAACCGGCTGGGCACCATGCTGCTCGGCCTCCTGCTGCAGGATCCGGCGAACGAGCGGCGGCTCCGGCCCCAGCTTGCCGATCTCGTCGATCCCGGCCGTGGCGTCCGGGTGCTGGTAGTGCTGACGGGCGACCCGCGTGCCGCACTCGACGTGATCGACACCGGCCTGGCCGAACGCGGACTGCCGTTGGTCGCGCAGGAGGCCGACGGCGAAGCGGTGATCCTGCTGCCCGGCGAGATCACGCGGGAGTCGGTGGCCGAGCTGCTGGCAGGCCAAGCCCTGCGAGCCGGGCTCAGTGCGGCGCACCCGCTGGACGAGCTTCGGCAGGCGCTGGCCCGCGCCCGGCTGGCCGCGGCCGGGGCGGACCCCGGCGCCGGTCCCGCCGAGTTCGGCGGACTGGCCGGCGCGGCACTGCTGAGGACACCGGCCAGCCGGGAGGTGCTGGACTCGGTCGCCTCGGGCACGATCGCGAAACTCGAGGCGCACGACCCGGCGCTGGTCACGTCGTTGCGGGCGTTCCTGGAGGCCAACGGCCAGTGGGAGACCGCGGCGGCCGTGGTCGGAGTGCACCGGCACACCCTGCGCAACCGGCTGGACCGGGTCGAGCGGCTGCTCGGCTGCGACCTCGGCTCGGCCAGGGTGCGTGCCGAGCTGCTGTTCGCCGCGCTGGCGTGGGAGAGCCGGGCGGCTCAGCGGTAGGCGGGAAGGCCGGTGAGCGCCTGGCCGATCACCAGCGTGTGCACCTCCGCGGTGCCCTCGTAGGTGAGCACGGACTCGAGGTTGCCGGCATGCCGCAGCGGGGAGTACTCGGTGGTGATGCCGCTGCCGCCGAGGATCGTCCGGCACTGCCTGGCGATCGCGAGCGCCTCCCGGACGTTGTTCAGCTTTCCGGCGCTGATCTGCTCCCCGCGGATGGTGCCCCGGTCCTTCAGCCGGGCCAGGTGCAGGGCGAGCAGCATGGCGTTGTTCACCGACACCGTCATGTCGGCCAGTTTCTGCTGGGTCAGCTGGAAACCGCCGATCGGCTTGCCGAACTGCACCCTGGTCTTCGCGTAGTCCAGTGCGCTGATGATCGAGTCCCTGGCCGCGCCGACGGCGCCGAACAGGATGCCGAACCGCGCCTCGTTCAGGCAGGACAGCGGGGCGGACAGGCCGCGGGCCGCGGGCAGCGCGGCGCTCGCGGGCAGGCGGACCTCGTCCAGCACCAGCTCCGCGGTGACCGAGGCGCGCAGCGAGAGCTTGTGCCCGACCGGCCGTGCGGTGAACCCCCGCGTTCCCTTCGGCACCAGGAATCCGCGGATACCGTCCTCGGTACCGGCCCAGACCGTCGCCACATCCGCGATCGACCCGTTGGTGATCCACATCTTGGTGCCGTCCAGAATCCAGTCGTCGCCGTCGCGCACGGCGCGGGTGCGCATCCCGGCCGGGTCCGAGCCGAAATCCGGCTCGGTGAGCCCGAAGCACCCGATCGACTCGCCCGCGGCCATCGCGGGCAGCCACTCGGCCTTCTGCTCTTCGGAGCCGTACCGGTGGATCGAGTACATCGCCAGCGAGCCCTGCACGGACACGAAACTGCGGAAACCGGAGTCGGCGGCTTCGAGCTCCAGGCAGGCCAGGCCGTAACCGAGCGCGCTGACGCCCGCGCACTCGTAGCCCTGAAGATGCATGCCGAGCACCCCGAGCTTGCCTAGCTCCGGCGCCAGCTCGCGCGGAAACCGCCCCGATTCGTACCACTCGCGGATGCCGGGCCGGAGCCGGTCCTCGGCGAACCGGGCCACGGTGGCCTGGATGTCGCGTTCGTCGTCGGGCAGCGTGGCCGGGATGTCGAGCAGCTGCAACGGGTCGGTGATCATCGGTCTCCTTGGGGTTGCGGGGCGTCCAGCCAGGCGGCGAGGTCCTCGGTGTGCTCGCCGAGCCGGGGCGGCGGCCGGTGGTAGCCGGGCGGGGTCTGCGACAGGCCGATCGGGTTGGCCACCAGATCGCCGTCCCCGGACGGCACGAGCGGGTCGAGGCCGAGTTCTTCGGCCAGCGCGAAAGCGGCGGCGAGGTCGTTCACCGGGCCGCAGGGCACGCCGAGCGGGCCGAGCACGGCGAACCAGTCGCCGGCCGTGCGGGTGGCCAGCCGCGCGGTGATCAGCTCGGTGAGTTCGTCGATCCGCGCGACCCGCTCGGTGTTGGTGCCGAAGCGCGGGTCCTCGGGCAGGCCGATTCCTTCGCACAGCGCGGCGAACTGCCGGTCGTTGCCGACCGCGAGCACGATCGGCCGGTCCGCGGCCTGGAACACCGCGTAGGGCGCGATGGACGGGTGGCGGTTGCCCATGATGCCGGGCACGGCACCGGCGAGGGTGTACCCGGCGCTCTGGTTGACCATGCTGGACAGCAGCGTGCTCAGCAGGTTCACCTCGACGAGCTGGCCTTCGCCGGTGTGGTCGCGGTGCCGCAGGGCGGCCAGCACCCCGACCGCGGCGTGCAGTCCGGTGAGCACGTCCACCAGCGCCACCCCGACCTTGACCGGTTCGCCGGGGCCGGGCCCGGTGACGCTCATCAGCCCGCCGACGGCCTGCACGAGCAGGTCGTAGCCGGGCAGCGCGGCACCGGCGCCCGCGCCGAACCCGGTCACCGAGCAGTACACCGCGCGGGGGTTGAGCGCCCGGACCCGCTCGTGGTCGAGGCCGTGCCCTGCCATCGTGCCCGGTCGGAAGTTCTCGATCACCACGTCCGCGCGGCGGACCAGTTCTTCGGCCCGGCGCCGCCCTTCGCCGGTGCGCAGGTCGAGCGTGAGCGAACGCTTGTTGCGGTTCACCGAAAGGAAGTAGGTGGCCTGGTCACCGGCGAACGGCGGGCCCCAGGCGCGGGTGTCGTCGCCGGTGCCGGGGCGCTCCACCTTGATCACGTCCGCGCCGAGGTCGGCCAGCAGCATGGTGGCGTAGGGCGCCGCCAGCACCCGGGAGAAGTCGGCGACGAGCAGGCCGGACAGTGCGCCCGTGATGGTCATCCGTTCCTCCTCAGTGGCTGGGCGTCACCAGTTTCGGCGGTGCTCCGCCGCGAGGCACTCGACATCCTGTCCATGCTTCAGCCGAGTAGATGGCCCGTTCGTCCATGGCCGCCGGCCGGGGCGCTGCCTACCGTCGGCCGAAGTCATCGTCGGGCGGACCGGAGGTTTCATCGTCATGAGCGTTGTCGCGGAACAGATCGGCGGGCCGGGCCTGGAGCAGGTCCGCCGGGTGCGGACGGAGGTACCCGGCCCGCGATCCGAGGAACTGCTGCGGCGGCAGCGTTCGGCGCTGCCCGCCGGGCTCGGCTCGTCCCTGCCGGTGTTCGTCACCGCCGCGGGTGGCGGGGTGCTGGTCGACGCGGACGGCAACTCGTTCATCGACTTCGGCAGCGGGATCGCGGTGACCACCGTGGGCAACTCGGCGCCACGGGTCGTCGAGCGCGCGAGCGCCCAGCTCGACCGCTTCACCCACACCTGTTTCCTGGTCAACCCGTATGAGTCCTATGTGGAGGTGTGCGAAACGCTCAACCGGCTCGCCCCGGTGCCGGGGGAGAAGCGCACCCTGCTGGTGAACACCGGCGCCGAAGCGGTGGAGAACGCGGTCAAGATCGCGCGGGCGGCCACCGGGCGCCAGGGGATCGTGGTGTTCGACCACGCCTACCACGGCCGGACCCTGCTCACGATGAGCATGACCGCCAAGAACGTGCCGTACAAACAGGGTTTCGGGCCGTTCGCGGCCGAGGTGCACCGGGCGCCGATGGCCTATCCGTACCGCTGGCCCGGCGGCAAGGAGCGGTGCGCGGAGGAGGCCGCCGACGCACTGGTCGAGCTGCTCGACCGGCGCCTCGGCGCGGAGAACGTGGCGGCCGTGGTCTGCGAACCCGTCCAGGGCGAGGGCGGGTTCATCGTGCCGCCGGCCGGTTTCCTGCCCGCCGTCGCGGAAATCTGCGCCGCCCGCGGCATTCTGCTGATCGCGGACGAGGTGCAGACCGGGATCGCGCGGACCGGCACGCTGTTCGCCTGCGAGCACGAAGGCATCCGGCCCGACCTGCTGGCCACCGCGAAGGGACTCGGCGGGGGACTGCCGCTCGGCGCGGTCACCGGCAGGGCCGAACTGCTCGACGCGGTGCCGGCCGGCGGGCTCGGCGGCACGTTCAGCGGCAACCCGGTCGCCTGCGAGGCCGCGCTCGGCGTGTTCGAGGAGATCGAGCGGCACGACCTGGTGCGCCGGGCGGGGGAGATCGAGCGGATCGTGCTGCCCGCTCTGCACGCGATGGCCGGGCGGCACGAGTTCGTCGGGGACGTCCGCGGCCGGGGCGCGATGCTGGCCGTGGAGATCGTGCGCGGCGGCGGTGACCGGACGCCGGACCCGGCCCGCACCGCGGCGATCAGCGGGCGCTGTCACCGCGACGGGCTGCTGACCCTCACCGCGGGCAGCTACGGGAACGTGCTCCGGTTCCTGCCCCCGCTCGCCATTTCCGACGCACTGCTCAAGGAGGGCCTGGACGTGCTCGCCGGCGCTCTCGCCGAGGATTAGTCGAGGTCACGGGGATCCACCGCGGCCATCAGCTCGGCCAGGTGCGGGCAGCCGCCGCTCCCGAGGTCCGCGCGCACGCGGTCGCGGACCTCGGGGGCCATGTCCTGGCTGAGCTTGAACATCGCGCGCACACCGGTGACGTGCACCTTAAAGGACACCACGAGGTGCACCAGCGACGCGAACTTCTCCCTGGACGAGGTCATGTCCCACGGTGACTCGCGCAGCGCTTCGAGCGTCCGGACGGTCTCTTCCACCACGTGCAGCGACTGGTCCGCGTTGTCGGTCAGCTCGACCCTGCCGGTGAGATGCACGGCCGCGTAGTTCAGCGTGGGCACCGCGGGCTCGTAGCCGTACGTGCTCGGCGAGACGTACCCGTGCTGCCCGGAGAACACCAGCAGGATCTCGGGTTCCTCGGCGAAGTACTGCCACTGCGGGTTCTTCCGCGCCATGTGGCCGATCATGGTGACCTCGGCAAGGGTGTCCGGAACCGAGTCGTGGCGCGGGAAGATGACCGGCACGTGCGTGCCGACCGGCGCCCGGCCGGGTTCCGCGCTGACCACCACGGCGAACGGGTTGCGCCGGACCAGGTCCACCTCCATCGCCGGTGACGGCGCGACGTAGGGGCCGTACACGTGCATGGGATTCCTCTCCTGTCCGGAAGCTGGTCCAGATCTTCTCAGCCTGCCGAGGGCGCTGAGCAGTGCGTGCCGCCGGGGGCGGGCACGTCGAGGGTCGGGTTCCGGTCGAAGAAGCCGACCGGCCGGAGGACGAACCCGCAGTGATCGACGGGCATCACCGGCCAGTCCTCCGGCCGCGGGAAGTGCGTCATGCCGAAGGTGTGCCACAGCACCAGATCGGTGCCGTCCAGGTCGCGGTCCGCCAGGGTGTACGCGGGCAGTCCCGCGCCGGCGGGGCCCTGGTTGACCAGGTCGCCCGCCGGATAGCGCTCGTCCGGGTGGTACCGGGTGACCCAGAGATGCCGGGCGGCGAAGGTGGCCCGGCCGTGGATCGCGGAGGACTCGTCGGCGAGCAGGGTCGGCTGGCCCTGCGGGATCAGCGCGTAGCCGGGCGCGTCGCCGAGCCGGTTGCGCTTTTCCGGGTTGACCACGTGCCAGGTGCGTCCGAGCGACGGCTCGGCCATCCGCTGGGCCTGCCGCTCGCTGCGCAACCTGGTGGCGCGGCGGCGGAAAGCGTTGCCGTGCGGGTTCTGCTCGCTCATCGGCACGCGTTCCACCTCCACCTCGTCCACCGCGTTGGTGCCGCCGTCCACGGACATGTCCAGCCGCACGTTGAACAGGTGCTGGTGGTACGGCGCCGCGAGCTCGGGCGCCACCTGGGACGCGTACGGGGCGATCCGCTCGTCGTAGCGGGCGGTGAACACCACACCGGTGGCCTTCGCCTTCAGCTCGATCGTGCCGTCCAGGTAGAGGTACCAGTAGAAGCCGTAGTCGTAGTTGCCGACGGTGACGAAGAAGGAGATCACCAGCCGCCGCTGCCGCCGGGTCTGCCTGCTGTGGTTGGACGGGTCGGTGTGCTTCCACAGCACGCCGTCGTCCTCCTCGTGGATGCAGATCGCGTTCGGCAGGGTCACCGGCCGCCCGTCCCCGCCCGCCACCACCGCGTCCAGGTAGGTGATCACGCCGAGGCAGTCGCAGCCGAGCTCGAGCGCGTTGGCCAGCCTGCCGAGCTGGTACTCGCCGGTGTCGAAGTAGTTCTGCCAGAAGCGGATCGGCCCCGGGTCGGCGTAGGGCACCACCATCTCGGCCACCGAAGCCCGGTAGAGCACCGGCCGGTAGCGCTCGCCGTCGCGGAAGCCGAGCTGGTGCAGTACCAGGCCCTCGCGCATGTCGTAGCCGAGGCGCAGCCGCCAGTTCTCCCAGTGCAGCTCGTCGCCCGCTACGGTGAAGCTCGGGCCTTCCGGCTGGGTGATCTCGATCGGGCGCAGCGAGGTCCGCATCAGGCCGCTGACCTCGGGGTCGTCGTAGTCGCCGGACTCGGCGGGGATCGGCACCGCGCCGGTGTCCACGATCTCCCGCACCGACCGCTCGATCAGGTCCACATAGGCGACCAACCCGTCCACCGGATGCGCCCAGACCATTGTGGACGGTTCGGGCCGCCAGTGCGCGAGCACCCGTACCATCCGGCGCCCGGAGTCCGGAATGGACTCGAAGCGCCCGGCGGACAGCGCGGCCAGATAGACCTGCGCCGGGTCCTCGATGCCGCGGCGCAGCAGCGCGGCGCGCCAGCCCTCGTCCGCGGCCATGATCGCCCGCACCGTCTCGTGCTCCTCGGCCAGCACCGGGACCTGGCCCGCGGCCTCGGGATCGATCGGCGTCCTGGACAGCACGGTGTCGTCGGTGAGGCGGACCAGCACGTCCTCGGCCTCGCCGGATTTGATGTCCAGCAGCAGCGCGCGTACGTCGCGCGGAACCGGCGAGCCGTCCGCCTCGTGCCCGGCGACGTCCTCCTTGGCCGGTTCGGTAAGCCCGACGTAGGAGAACCGGGTCGTCTCGCGGAGCAGGCCCGATCTGCCGAGAATCTCCCGTGCCCTGCTGATTTCGGCGGCGGTCAGTGGGGCGAGCGGATGGCAACGGTCCGTCACGAGAGGTCCCCTGTCTGTAGGCGGTCGCACCTGGCGAATGCCGGAACGTTCCGGCATGTCTGCTCGGAGGCTAGCCGTCAGGATGCGAAATGGTCAACATTCGTTCCCGCGGGAAGGGATTCCCTTTGTTACAAGCAGATATCTCGTGCGGGGAATTCGGTTCGGGGGTTGACGGGGTGGACGCGCCGTCGTTTAATCACTCCCCATGTCGGAACGTTCCGGCATTACGCTCGAGCGCCGGCCGGTCCAGGCTGTGACTACGCGGCGTCGCCGGGAGAGTGAGGTCTCATGCGGATCAGGCTGCTCTGCACCGCGCTGGCCGTCGTGCCGCTGGTGGCCTCCTGCGCCGTGCAGCCGGTGGAGGAACCGGCAGGCCCGCAGCGGCCCGGTTATCTGGCCGCTGCGGACGAGTCGCTGCCCGCCGGCGGCACCCTCGAACTGCAGATGCCGGTGGACACCGGCGCGGCCACCGGCCTCGACCCGCAGCTGGCCGACGTGGCCACCTCGTGGCAGCTGATGTCGCTGGCCTACGAAACACTGGTCACGGTCGGCCCCGGCTTCCAGCCCGAACCGGGACTGGCGGTGAGCTGGGAGTCGCCGAGTCCCACCGAGTACGTCTTCCACCTGCGCGAGGGCGTCACCTTCGCCAACGGCCGCGCGATGGCCGCGGCCGACGTGGTGGGCAGCATGCGGCGCCTGCTGGCTGGCCAGGGGGTGTGGCGGACCCAGATCGGGCCGGTCGAGTCGGTGACCGAGCTGGACCGGAAAACGGTGCGGTTCAAGCTTTCCAGCCCGTACACCCCGTTCCTTTCGGCGCTGGCGAACACCCCGGCCGCGGTGCTGCCGATGGCCGAGATCGAGAACGGCTCGGTGGACCCGGCGAAGACCATGCTGGGCACCGGCCCGTTCGTGGTCGCCTTCCACCGGCAGGACGTGCTGTGGCGGTTCAAACGCCGTCCCGGCTACTGGGCGCCGGACCGGCCGGTGGCGGACGCGGTGAACATCTCGATCGTGCCGCAGGAGCCGACCAGGATCGCGTCGCTGCAGAACAACAGCGCCGGGCTGGCGGTGCTCGGCAACGTGGACGCGCCGCAGGTGCTGGCCGGGGTGCGCGGGGTGCGGGTCCGTGCACAGTCCACAACGGACTTCTACTACCTGATGCTGAACAGCAACGCGCCCGGTGGCAAGTTCGCCGATCAGCGGGTGCGGACCGCGATCAACATCGCGATGGACCGCGCGCAGATCGCCCAGATCGCCACCAACGGCCTCGGCAAGCCGACCGGGGTCACCCCGGTGGACCTGCCGGACGCCTGCGACCCGGCGCGGCTGCCGTCGGCGACCGCGGGGCTGGACCGGGCGCGGCAGCTGCTGAAGGAGGCGGGTGCGGAGAACCTGAAGTTCTCGATCACCGCGTACGCCACCGAGCCGGCGCCCGCGGTCGCGCAGGTGATCCAGCAGAACCTGGCGCGGATCGGCGTCGAGGTGACCATCGAACAGCTCGACGAGGGCAGCTGGGCCGGCAAGGTCTACGGCGCGGTGCCCGCCGGGTTCGACGCCGCGCTTTCCTGGTTCGCCGGTTACGCCGGGGCCGGCATGGTCGCGAAATGGTGGAACCCGGAGGCTGCTCAGTTCAACATCGGCTTCATGAAGCCGAATCCGGAGCTGAACCGGGTGATCGACTCGGCGACGTCCGAACCGGACGGTCCGGCGCGGGCACCCGCGCTGCGAGACCTGTGCGCCGCGGTCGACCAGGACGCGCAGATGATCCCGCTGGTCACCCGGCCGGTCATCATCGGCTACCGCGCGGACTCGGTGAGCCCGACGGTCTACGCCAACGAGGGATACGGCAACGCGTTCCGCCGGCTGGCCGAGTTCCGGTCCGCCGGCGGGCCGGCGTAGGACCCGCAGCGGAAAGGAAGAGGTAGTGCGCCTGTTTTCCTGGTGGGCCCGGCGGCTGGTGAGCGCGGTGCTGACCCTGTTCTTCGTCTCCATCCTGATCTTCGCCGCCTCGCGGCTGATGCCGGGCGGGTTCGCCGAGGTGGTGCTCGGTCCGTTCGCCAGCCCGGAGCAGCAGGCCGCGGTGTCCGAAAAGTACGGCCTCGACCAGAGCCTGGTCGCGCAGTACGGGCTCTGGCTCGCCGCCGCGGTCAAGGGCGATCTCGGCACCTCGCTGCTCAGCGGTGAGCCGGTGTCCAGCGAGTTCCTGCTGCGCATCCCGGTGACCGTCGAACTGACCCTGCTCGGCATCGGGGCGGCGGTGCTGATCGGTATCCCGCTCGGCGTGTACAGCGCGGTCCGGGCCGGCGAACGCGGTGGCGGCGCGCTGGGCAGGCTGGCCGGCGGGCTCGGCGTCAGCCTGCCTGAGTTCGTGCTCGGCAGCCTGGTGGTGTTCGTCTTCTCGCGGTACGCGCTCGGTCTCACGGTCGGCGGGTACCGGCCGCTCGGGGAGGACGTGGGCGCGAACCTGCGGTCGATGGTGCTGCCGGCCGGGGTGCTGTCCGTGTTCGCCATCGCGGTGACCGCGCGAACCACCCGTGACGCGGTGCTGAATGTGCTGGTCGAGCCGTACATCACCGCATCGGTGGCGCGGGGCGAGACACCGCTGTTCATCATCGCCAGGCACGTGCTGCGCAACGCGTCCATCCCGATCCTGGTGGTGCTGACCACGATCACCGCCTATCTGCTCGGCGGCGCGGTGATCATCGAGCACTTGTTCAACCTGCCCGGCGTCGGCTCCTACGTGGTGCAGGCGGTCGGCCGGCGGGACTACGCGGTGGTGCAGGCAGGCGTGCTGCTCGCGGCGGCGGTGTTCGTCCTGCTGAACATGCTCACCGACGCGACCTCCGGGGTGCTCGACCCGCGCTTCGGTGTCGCCCGTACCGGAAAGGCGGTCCGATGAACGGCTGGTGGCGCCGGCTCGACCGGCTCTCCCGCGCGGGACTGGTGTGCTTGGTACTGCTCGTGCTGGCGGCACTGGCCGGGCCGGTGTTCGGCCTCGGCGGGGCGTCCGACGCCATCGTCGGACCGCGTCTCGCGCCGCCGGGCGGGTCGTGGCCGCTGGGTACCGACCAACTCGGCAGGTCGATGCTGCCCAGGGTGCTCGAAGGGATCGGCACCACCCTGCTGCTGTCCACGATCGCGGTGCTGGTGACCGCGGCGGTGAGCACCCTGCTCGGGATCGTCGCCGGCTACCGCGGCGGCTGGCTCGGTGAGCTGGTGCTCCGGCTGGTGGACGTCGTCTACTCGTTCCCGACGATTGTGCTGGCCATCCTGGTCGCCGCGGTGCTCGGTCCCGGCCAGGTCGCGACCATGTGCAGCATCGTGCTGGTGACCATCCCGCTGATGACCAGGCTGGTGCGCACCGCGGCGATCACGGTGGCCGGGCGCGACTACATCACCTCGGCGGTGATCAGCGGAGTCGGCTGGTGGCGGATACTGGCCAGGCACGTGCTGCCGAACGTGTCCGGCACCATCGCCGTGCAGGGCACCTACGCGCTGTCCGTCGGCATCCTGGTCGAGGGCGGGCTGAGCTTCCTCGGCTTCGGGGTGCAGCCGCCGGCGTCTTCGCTGGGGGTGCTCATCCAGCAGGGCGGCATCTATCTGCTCGCGGCGCCCTGGCTGCTCGCCTTCCCCGGGGCGGTACTGGTCGTGGCGATCCTGGCCATCAACGTGTTCGGCGACGGTCTGCGCGACCGGCTCGAACCCAGGGAGTCGAGGAGTCTCGTATGAGTGCCCTGCTTCAGGTCGACGACCTGGTGGTCGACTACGGATCCGTGCGCGCGCTGGACGGTGCCCGACTGACTGTCCGAAGTGGAGAGACGGTGGGCATCGTCGGCGAAAGCGGCTCCGGCAAATCCACGCTCGGTGCGGCGATCGGCGGGCTGCTGCCGAGGGCCGCGCGGGTCACCGGCGGCGAGGTGCGGGTGGACGGCGCGGCGGTGGGCGGGATGTCGGCCGGCGAGCTGCGAGCGTTGCGGCGGAACCGGCTCGGCTTCATCTTCCAGGAGCCGATCGGTTCGCTGGACCCCACCATGCGGATCGGCAAGCAGGTCGAGCTGGCCCTGCGCGGCAGGGGGAACCGGCGCGACGTGCTCGACCGCCTTGCCACCGTCAAGCTCGCCGACCCGGCCAGGGTCGCCCGTTGCTACCCGCACCAGCTCTCCGGCGGGATGGCCCAGCGGGTGGCGATCGCGATGGCCATGGCGGCCGAGCCGGAGCTGCTGATCGCCGACGAGCCGACCGCCGCGCTGGACAGCCAGGTCCGCGAGGACGTGCTGGACCTGGTGTTCTCGCTGGCCGCCGAGGCGGGCACGACGATCCTGTGGCTGAGCCACGATCTGCCCGCGGTCGGCCGCCGCTGCTCGCGGGTGGTGGTGATGTACGGCGGCCGGGTGGTCGAGTCCGGCGCCGCGGCGGCCGTGCTCGCCGAACCGCGACATCCGTACACCGTGGCGCTGGCCAGGTCCGTGCCCGGCGCCGCGGCCGAAGGGGAGCGGCTGGCGTCGATCCCCGGGCAGCCGCCGGTGCTCACCGGGGCGGCCGCCGGCTGCTCCTTCGCGCCGCGTTGCCCGGCAGTGCTGGATTCCTGCGCCGGGGAACGGCCTCGGCTGCACGTCTCGGCGGACCGGGACGTGCTGTGCCATCGCGCGGAGGACGCGGCGACCGCCGAGACCGTGGGAGCGGCCCGATGAGCGAGCCCGTTCTCGAACTCGACGACGTGACCGTCACCTTCACCGCTGGGCCGCCGTTGCGGCGCCGTCCGGTGCACGCGATGCGGAACGTGACGTTGCGGCTGGCCCCCGGCGAGACCGTCGGGCTGGTCGGCGAGTCCGGTTCCGGCAAGACCACCACCAGCATGGTGGCGCTCGGTCTGCGCACCCCGACCACCGGTGCGGTGCGGTTCGAGGGCGAGCCGTTCCCGAAACGCCGCCGAGCGCTGGCCGGGCGGATGCAGGCGGTGCTGCAGCATCCACAGTGGTCACTCGACCCGCGGATGCGCGTCGGCAGGTCGGTCGGGGAGCCGCTGACCGTGCTGGGCGAGGAGTCCAGGGCCGAGCAGGACGAACGGACCCTCGCCATCCTGGACCAGGTCGGCCTGGACGCCTCGTTCGCGCAGCGGTATCCGCACCAGCTCTCCGGCGGTCAGCGCCAGCGGGTGTCGATCGCGCGGGCGCTGGTCACCCGGCCGCCGTTCCTGGTCTTCGACGAGGCGGTGAGCGCGCTGGACGTTTCGGTGCAGGCGCAGATCCTGAACCTGATCAAGGACCTGCAGGCCGAGTTCGGCTTCGCGGCCCTGTTCATTTCGCACGACCTCGGCGCTGTCCGGTATGTCGCGGACCGGGTCGCCGTGATGCGGCACGGGGAGATCGTGGAGACCGCCGACGCGGCGGTCTTCTACCGGATGCCGAACCATGAGTACTCGCGACAACTAGTGGAGGCACTGTGAGCAACACGCCGGAGACCCGGCTGGCCCGTCCGTCGACCTATGCGCCGGGAGCGGTGACGAACGACGACGTCGCGCTGACCCCGCAACCGAGCGAGGGCCGCGCGACGGTGCCGTTCGACCTGCCCGGGGTGCTCGTCGGCACGGCCGAGTACGCGGAAGGGCCGACCGGGTGCACGGTGCTGCACTTCCCGGAGGGCGCCCGCACCGCCATCGACGCCAGGGGAGGCGCGGTCGGCCTCAGCGGCGGATACCAGTTCCACCAGGCGATCGTGTTCGCCGGCGGCTCGGTGTACGGGCTGGAGGCGGCCGCCGGGGTGAGCACCGAACTGCTGCACCGCGCGGAGAACCGGACGCACTGGGCCGCGTTGCAGCACGTCTCCGGCGCGGTGATCTACGACTTCTCCACCAGGGACACCGCGATCGCGCCGGACGCCGCACTGGGCCGCGCCGCGCTGCGGAACGCGAAGGCAGGGGAGTTCCCGGTCGGCCGCTGCGGTGCCGGCCGGGCCGCGTCGGTCGGCAAGATCGACTTCGGCAGGGCCGAGTTCGCCGGCCAGGGCGCGGCGTTCCGCGAGTTCGGCGGGATGAAGGTGCTGGTGGCCACCGTGGTCAACGCGGTCGGAGTGGTGGTGGACCGGGATGGCCGGATCGTGCGCGGCAACGTGCATCCGGACACCCTGGAACGCCGGCTGCCCGTCGAGGACTACGCGGACTCTGCCGCCGGGGCGGAGCCGGTGAGCACGCTGGCCGGCAACACCACGTTGACCGTGCTGGTGACGAACGTGCGGCTGCCCGAGTTCGCGCTGCGTCAGCTCGGCACCCAGGTGCACAGTTCGATGCACCGGGCGATCCAGCCCTTCCACACCGAGATCGACGGCGACATCCTGTTCACCGTGACCACGGACGAGGTCGAGCTGAACGGGGTCAGCGCCACCGGGCTCGGTGCGCTGGCGTCCGAAGTGGCCTGGGACGCGGTACTGAGCAGCGCCGAGTGACCGGAACAATCTGCAAAGGACAGTCATGATCGCCGTCCATTCGTCCGAAGAGACCGAACCGGCCGCGCGCGGCCGGGCATTGGGCTCGGCCCGTCGCGCCGAGTTGCACGCCGCTTTCGATGGCTACGCCGAGCTTTTCCAGGCGGAGGGCGCGCGGCCGGGGCAGGTGCCGGAGTGGGGAGAGCGGGCGCTGGCGGAGACCGCCGCGTGGGCGCCGCTGCTGGCGGAAGAGATGGTGGGCATGGCCGAAGGCGCCGGCCTCGAACCGTGGCAGCTGGGCGCGCTCAACGGCCGGACCGAGATTCTGGCCGCGCTGGCGTGCACCGGCGAAGGGGAGTGCTCGACCTCGGTGCTGCTGCCCGGCGCGGGCGCACCCAGGACCGTGCAGACCTGGGACTGGCACGACACCCTGCGCCACAACATGCTGATCTGGTCGCTCGAACCGCGGCCGGGGCGGCAGGTGCACACCTTCACCGAGTTCGGCGTGGTGGGCAAGATCGGGCTGAACAGCGCCGGGCTCGGCGTGCACTTCAACGTGCTCAGGCACGCTTCCGACCACGCCGACATCGGTGTCCCGGTGCACGTCGTCGCCCGCCGCGTCCTGGACGAGGCGACGACCGTGGAACAGGCCGTGGAGCTGGCCCGCTCGGCCAGGCTCTCCGCCTCTTCGATGCTCACCGTGGTCACCTTCGACGGCCGGGACAGCGCGGCGCTCGGGCTCGAGCTGTGCCCGGCCGGGGTGGCCGAGCTGCCGCTGGGCGCCGACGGTTTCCTGATGCACACCAACCATTTCCTCGACCCGGAGCTGGCCGAGGGGGAGGTCACCACGGCCGCCGTATCCAGCACCTACGAGCGGCTGCCCGGGCTGCGGGAGCGACTCGGTGCGTTGAGCGCGGCCGACCACACCGGCCGGGCGCGGGCCCTGCACTCGCACCGCGGCGACGGCGCGCCCATCTGCACGCACGCCGACCATTCGCTGCCGGCGCATCTGCGGTGGGAAAGCCTGGCCACGATCAGCCTGGACCTGGCCGCCCGGCGGCTGTACGTGCACGACGGCGGGCCGTGCGCGGTCGAGTCCGCCACCTGGCAGGCGGCACCGCCCGAGCCTGCCGCTTGAACAGAAACCGATCAGAGAGGCCCGGATGACCACCGACATCAGCTATCACCCGCGTACCGGCAAGGCCGAGGGGGAGGTGGCGTCGACCTCGGAAGCCGACGTCGACGCGGCGCTCGCTCGTGCCGCGGCCGCCGCCCCGATCGTCGCGGCCACGTCCCCGGCCGAACGTTCGGCCTGGCTGTACGCCATCGCCGACGCGCTGGACGTGCCGGAGACGGTGGACGAACTCGTGGCACTGGCCGACGAGGAGACCGCGCTCGGTGACGCGCGGCTACGGATGGAGATCGCCCGCACCTCGGGTCAGCTGCGCTACTACGCCGATGTCGCGGTGGAGGGCTCGTACCTGCAGGCGACCATCGACCACCCGAACCCGCCGTCCCCTGGGCTGGCCAGGGTGCAGGTGCCGCTCGGTCCGGTGGCCGTGTTCGGCGCGAGCAACTTCCCGTTCGCGTTCAGCGTGCTCGGCACCGACACCGCTTCCGCGCTCGCCGCGGGCTGCCCGGTGGTGGTCAAGGCGCATCCGGCCCATCCGCGGCTGAGTGTCCGGCTCGGCGGGCTGGCACGCGAGGCGCTCGGCGGTGCTCCCGAGGGATTGTTCGAGCTGGTCAGCGGTTTCGAAGCGGGCGCGCGGCTGGTGCGTTCCGAGCACACCGCGGCGGTGGCGTTCACCGGTTCGCAGCGGGCCGGCCTGGCGCTGTGGCGGATGGCGAACGAACGTGACGTGGTGATCCCGGTCTTCGCCGAGATGGGCACCGTCAACCCGGTCGTGGTGACTCCGCGGGCGGTGCGCAGGCTGGACGACCTGGCCGAGGGGTTCGTCGGTTCGTTCACCCTCGGCACCGGGCAGTACTGCACGAAACCCGGGCTGCTGTTCGTACCGAGCGGTCATGATGCCGCCGCGAAGGTGGCCGCGGCGCTGGAACGGCATGAGCCGAAGGCGTGGATGCTCACCTCGCAGATCGCGGAGTCGGCCACCGGTGGTGTCGACGAGTTGGTGGCGGCGGGTGGCCGGGTGGTCGGCCGGACCGAGGGACCGGCCGAGGGCTGGACGGTCGCCGCGACCGTGCTCGAGGTGCCGATCGAGAAGCTGCAGAGCGGCTCGCGGCTGCTGGAGGAATGCTTCGGGCCGGTGGCCGTGGTCGTCGAGTACGAGGACAGGGCGCAGCTCGACCAGGCACTCGGTCAGTTGCAGGGCACGCTGACCGCGGCGGTGATGAGCGCGGGACCGGACGATCCAGAGGTCGCGGAGTTCGTGTCGCGGTTGAGCACGCTGGCTGGCCGGGTGACCGTGAACGACTGGCCGACCGGGGTCGCGATCACCTGGGCGCAGCAGCACGGCGGGCCATGGCCTGCCACCACGGCCCCCGGCACGACGTCGGTGGGCGCCGGCGCGCTGGCCCGGTTCACCCGCCCGGTCGCCTACCAGAGCGTGCCCGACGCGGCCCTGCCCGCCGCGCTCCAGCAGGCCAACCCGTGGCAGCTCCCGCGCCGGATCGACGGCAAGCCCTCGTGAGTGAAAAGTGTTGCCAGGGCAACACTTTTCACTCACGAGCGTTGACCTGCGGAAACGGCGGCTAAGTACCGGTGGAGGCGCGCTCGTTGAGCCCGATCTCCAGTGTCCGCACGCTGCCCTCAGGCGCGTTCCCGGCGAGGATGTCGAACAGCAGCTGCGCACAGGCGGCACCCGCCGCACGCGGGTGCAGGTCGATCGCGGTGATCGGTGGGTCGCTGTGCCGCAACGGCGTGCTGTCCACGCAGGCCGCCAGCAGCAGGTCGCCACCGACTTCGCGGCTCGCCTCGCGGAGCACCGGCAGCGCGGCCATGGCGGAACCGTCCGGTGCACAGACCAGCGCGTCCAGCCGCGGGTCGGTGTCCAGCAGGGCGCGCACGTTGTCCTGCACCACGTCCGGCGGCGCACCGAACGCCATTTCGCGCAGCAGCACGGGCACCCCGTTGCGCCTGCACCAGGCACGGAACGCCTGCTGCAGGGTGGTTCCCCAGTCGGTGGTCGGACTGGAGGCGAGCAGCGCGGGCCGCCGCGCGCCCGCCGCTCGGAGGTGGTCCAGCAGCTGTTCGAGCATCGTGCCGTGCTCGGACAGCACCACTCCGGCCGCCGCCGTGTCACCGGTGAATCGTTCGCAGGTGACCGCCGGTACCGAGGATTCGAGCAGGCTCCGCACCACCGGGTCGGTCTCCAGCGGATCGCCGAGCACCACCCCGTCCACGCGGTGGAAGGCGCCCCCGGCCGGCACATGCCGCGAGGTGATCAGGGTGACGTCGTAGTTCATGTCGGCGGCCCGCTCGACCACCCCGAAGACGAAGGACATGTAGTACTCGGACCGGGTCAGGATCTCCGGCAGGTGCAGCCCGATCGCGCCGGTGTTCGCCCGGCGCAGCGAACGCGCCGACGGGTTGGGGGAGTAGCCGAGCCGGGCCGCCGTCGTGGTGACCAGTTCCTTGGTCCGCTCGGACACCCTGCCGGAATTGCGCAGCGCGTCGGACGCGGTCGTCTTCGACACGCCGGCGGCCCGCGCCACCTCGACCAGCGTGACCGGCCCGTCAGTACTCACGTCAGCACGATAGCCGCAGTCGGCCGGTCCCAGGTGGCAACCCGCCGAAGCGTCTCCGAAAACTTCACGGCGACTTTTTGTGAATAGGTTTTCTTTAGGGTGAAATTCGGATCCTCGTTTCGGATTTCCGGTATTATTGAGGTGTTGGCGGAAATCTTCAAAGGGGGTTTGTTGTGTTGCGTCGTTTGGGTCCGGAGCCGGGTGATGAGGTGTTGTCGCCGTCTCGGTTTTTCGGGTTGTCTACGGAGGCGATCGATCGGTTTGATGATGCCGGGTCGGTGGAGGCGGTGGTAGCTTCCCGCCGGTTGCGGTGTCAGTTGGATGCGGTAGAGGTTCGTTTTGTCGCAAGGTTTTCTGCTGTTCGGGGTGGGGTGCGGTCGGTGGTCGATGAGCTGGCTCCGGAGCTTCGCCTGTCGCGGGAAGCTACTGCTACTCGGGTGGCTTTGTCGGTGGCGTTGGTGGCTCGGTTGCCGTGTTTGCTGGCGGCGATGGAGGCGGGCGAGTTGGATATCGGCAAAGCCCGCCAAGCCTTTGATGGTATCGCCGTTCTGCCGGATGAATTGGTGGCCGAAGCGGATCGTTTGCTTGCCGAGCGGATTGGTGAGAAGAGTCCGTCGAACTGGCGTAAAGCGGTGACGCATGTGGTGGCCGGGTTGGATCCGGGAGGTCAGAAGACCCGTGCCGCGGCCCGTCGGCTGGACCGCAAGCTGGAGTTGATCCACGAGCCGGATGCGATGGCTTCACTCTGGGCCTATCTGCCCGCCGAGATCGCTACCGCCGTCTACGCCCGGGTGGATGCTCTGGCCCGCAAGCTCCACACCCGAGATGAACCGCGCACCATGGACCAACTCCGCGCCGACGTGTGCACCGAGTTGCTGCTCGGCCAGCATGGCGGCATCGATGGTGTGGCCGCGCAGGTGTTCATCCACATCCCGCTCGACACCGCCCTCGGCATCCGAGAAGACGGCTGCGAACTCATCGGCCACGGCCCCATCCCGGGCGAGGTCGGCCGCCACCTCATGAACCACCCCGACTCGGTCTGGCGGAAAGTCCTGACCGACCCCGTTTCTGGCACCGTCCGGGATGTAGGCCGCACCCGCTACCGCCCACCCGCCGACCTAGCCGAACTGGTCCAAGTCCGCGACCGGACCTGCCGCGCCCCCGGCTGCAACCGCCCCGCGCAGCGTTGCGACACCGACCACTGCACCGCCTGGTCTCAGGATGGCGACACCTGCGAGCACAATCTCTGCTGCCTATGCCGCTACCACCACCGGCTGAAAGACCAACCCGGCTGGACCTTCGACTTCAACCCCACCACCGCCGACCTCACGGTCACCACTCCGACCGGCCGCGGCTATACGACCCGCCCAGAGCCTCTGGTGGATCGGGCGGTGTCGTCGTCGAAAAACGACGACGAGCCTCCACCTTTCTAGCTATCCGGTCCCGGGGGTGGTGGTCGCCTTGCAGGCGACGCGAGGCAAAATTTCGCTTGCGAGGTTCCCTGGTGCGAGTCCTGCCTCTCAGCATGCCGAGTCCCACGTTCGCGCCGCGGGAAGGTCCTACCGGGGACGAGTTCCGCGCACGGAGGCCTTGAGGACGTCGCGGTTGAGCCTGGCGATGGACTCCAGCGGGATGCCCACCGGGCACACCTCGGTGCACTCACCGGCGTTGGTGCAGCCGCCGAAGCCGAGCGCGTCGTGGGTCTCCAGCATGTCCACCGCGCGCGTGTACCGCTCCGGCTGGCCCTGCGGGAGGCTGCCGAGGTGGGTGACCTTCGCCGAGGTGAACAACATCGCCGACCCGTTCGGGCAGGCCGCGACGCAGGCGCCGCAGCCGATGCAGGCGGCGGCCTCGAAGGCGACGTCGGCGTCCGCCTTCCGGACCGGCGTGGCATGCGCCTCCGGCGCGCTCCCGGTGGGGGCGCTGATGTACCCGCCCGATGCGATGATCCGGTCGAACGCGCCCCGGTCCACCACCAGGTCCTTGAGCACAGGGAACGGCTTGGCGCGCCAAGGTTCGATGGTGATGGCCTGGTTGGGGTCGAAGTGCCGCATGTAGAGCTGGCAGGTGGTGGTGGCCTTCTCCGGGCCGTGCGCCACCCCGTTGATCATCATGCCGCACATGCCGCAGATGCCCTCGCGGCAGTCGTGGTCGAAGGCCACCGGCTCGTCGCCGTCGGCGATGAGCTGCTCGTTGAGCACGTCGAGCATCTCCAGGAACGACATGTCCGGTGAGACGTCGTCGACGAGGTAGAGCTCCATGCGCCCGTCGGCCTCGGGATTCTTCTGCCGCCAGATACGGACGGTGAACCTCATTTGTAGCTCCGCTGACTCGGGGTGACGTTCTTGAATTCGAGGTGCTCGCGACGCAGCACGGGCGGCTCGCCGACGCCGGCGAACTGCCAGGCCGCGACATAGCTGAAGTTTTCGTCGTCGCGGCGCGCCTCGCCATCTTCGGTCTGGCTTTCCGCGCGGAAGTGCCCGCCGCAGGACTCCGTGCGGTGCAGCGCGTCGATGCACATGAGCTCGGCGAGTTCGAAGAAGTCGGCCACTCGGCCGGCCTTCTCCAGCGACTGGTTGAGCCCGTCGCCGTCGCCCGGCACCCGCACCCGGTTCCAGAACTCCGCACGCAGCGCGACGATCTCCGCGAGCGCCTTGCGCAGCCCCGGTTCGTCGCGCTCCATCCCGCAGTGGTCCCAGAGCAGCTGGCCGAGCTCGCGGTGGAAGGAGTCGACGGTGCGGTCGCCGTCCACGGCCAGCAGGCGGCGCACCCGGTCGGTCACCTCGGCCCTGGTGGCGGCCACCTCCGGATGACTGAGTTCGACCTTCTCGAAGGGGCCGTCCGCCAGGTAGTCGCCGATGGTGTTCGGCAGCACGAAGTACCCGTCGGCCAGTCCCTGCATCAACGCGCTGGCGCCGAGCCGATTGGCGCCGTGGTCGGAGAAGTTGGCCTCGCCGATCACGAACAGTCCGGGAATGGTGCTGCGCAGGTCGTAGTCCACCCACAGCCCGCCCATCGTGTAGTGCACGGCGGGGTAGATGCGCATCGGCTGCTGGTACGGGTTCTCGTTGGTGATCCGCTGGTACATCTCGAAAAGGTTGCCGTACTTGGCTTCCACGGCCGAGGCGCCGAGGCGCTTGATGGCGTCGGCGAAGTCGAGGTACACGCCGAGCCCGCCGGGGCCGACCCCGCGGCCGGAGTCGCAGACGTTCTTGGCGGCCCTGGACGCGATGTCGCGGGGGACCAGGTTGCCGAAGCTCGGGTAGATCCGTTCCAGGTAGTAGTCGCGTTCGGACTCCGGGATCATGCCCGGCGGCCGGGTGTCGCCCGCGGTGGCCGGCACCCACACCCGCCCGTCGTTGCGCAGCGACTCGCTCATCAGCGTGAGCTTGGACTGGTGGTCGCCGCTGGCCGGGATGCAGGTCGGGTGGATCTGCGTGTAGCAGGGGTTGGCCAGCAGTGCGCCGCGCCGGTGGGCCCGCCAGATCGCGCTCGCGTTGCAGCCCTTGGCGTTCGTGGAGAGGTAGAACGCGTTGCCGTAGCCGCCGGTGGCCAGCACCACCGCGTCCGCGAGATGGGTGGTGACCTCCCCGGTGACCAGGTCGCGCGCCACGATGCCGCGGGCACGGCCGTCCACCACGACCAGGTCGAGCATCTCGGTGCGCGGGTGCATGTCCACCCGGCCCGCGTCGATCTGCCTGGACAGCGCCTGATACGCGCCGAGCAGCAACTGCTGGCCGGTCTGGCCGCGGGCGTAGAACGTCCGGGAAACCTGGGCGCCGCCGAAGGAACGGGTGTCCAGCAGCCCGCCGTACTCGCGGGCGAACGGCACACCCTGGGCCACGCACTGGTCGATGATCTCCACGCTCAGCTGCGCGAGCCGGTACACATTGGACTCGCGGGAGCGGAAGTCACCGCCCTTCACGGTGTCGTAGAACAGCCGGCGCACGCTGTCGCCGTCACCGGCGTAGTTCTTGGCGGCGTTGATCCCGCCCTGCGCGGCGATGCTGTGCGCGCGGCGCGGGCTGTCCTGGTAGCAGAACGACTTGACCTGGTAGCCGAGCTCGGCGAGCGTGGCGGCCGCCGAACCGCCGGCCAGCCCGGTGCCGACCACGATCACGCTGAGCTTGCGCTTGTTGGCCGGGTTGACCAGCCTGGCGGCGAACCGGCGCTGCTCCCAGCGCTCGTCGACCGGTCCGTCCGGTGCGCGGGTGTCCTCGATCGGCGGGCCCTCAGTGAAAAGCGACATCTTCGGTCACCTCAGCAATCCGGTCAGTACGGCGAACGGCACGGAGAGGAAGCCGAACGTGATGAACAGCGCGGTGCCGAGCGCGAGCAGCTTCAGCGCGCGTTGCCGCGCCGCGTTGGAGGCACCGAGGCTTTGCAGCCCGCTCCACAGCCCGTGCCGGATGTGGAAACCGAGCGCGATCACCGAAAGCGCGTAGAACAAGGTCACGTACCAGCGCTGGAAGCTGGCGACCACGTTGCGGTAGACCTCGCCGTGCACGCCGTGCGGGTTCAGGTCGCCGGTGGTCAGGTCGAGCAGGTGGTAGACGATGAACAGGGCGAGGATCACCCCGCCCCAGCGCATGGTGCGCGCCGCGTAGCTGCCCTGGACCCGCGAGCGCCGCTGGTAGCCGTCCGGCCTGGCCGCGCGGGCACGGCGCGCGAGCTGGATGGCGGCGGTCATGTGCAGCAGCACGGCGGCGAGCAGGCCGGCCCGGAACACCCACACCAGGCCCTCGTGGCCGAGCAGCCCGCTGAGCAGTTCACGCAGCCACATCGCGTAGCGGTCCAGGCTGGCCGGCTCGATGAAGACCTTCAGGTTGCTGACCATGTGCACGATCACGTACAGCAGCATCATCGCACCGGTGATGCCCATGACGGCCTTCTTGCCGACCGTGGAGGACCAGATCCTGCCCGCGGTGCTACGCCGGAACGCTGCCAGCGGACCGCGCGGATTTCCTTGCTGTTGCGTCACTTCGTCTTCGAGGTGCGCCTGGTCCTGAACTTTCACGAAAACAAGTTAGGCGCCGCGGAAACCAGGCGTCCAATACATCGAAACGCTCGTTCGGATAGCCTGAGGCTATTACAAGCCGGCCGAGAGAGCTTCCAGATGACCTTGCAGCAGCTCAGGTACTTCCTCGCGGTCGCCGCGACCCGGCACTTCACCAGGGCCGCCGAGCTGGTGGATGTGGCGCAGCCCTCACTGAGCAAGCAGATCAGGGCGCTGGAGAACGAGCTGGGCACGCCGCTGTTCAGCCGGGCGCGCACGAATATCGCGCTCACCCAGGCAGGGGAGGCGCTGCTGCCGATCGCCAAACGGATCCTCGCCGACGTCGATGCCGCGAAACTGGAGGTGGCCGATCTGGTCGGCCTGCGACGTGGTCGGGTCCGGCTCGGTGCCACGCCGAGCCTGTGTGTCAGCGTGCTCGCCGACGCGCTGCGCCGGTTCCACGACCGCTATCCGGGGATACGGCTGGTGGTGGAGGAGGGCGGTTCCCGCGACCTGACCAAGGCGCTGCTGCGGGGCGATCTCGACTTGGCGCTGATCGCGGTGCCGGCCGGTGAGGTCGGCCCGGAGCCCGCGCTGACCACCAGGCCGGTGTTGCGCGAGGATCTCGTCGTCGCGTCCTCCGCGACCGGGGCCTGGCCGCCGAAGTCGCGCTCCCAGGTTCGGCTGGCGACCCTGCGCGGCCGTCCGATGGTGATGTTCCGGCGCGGCTACGACCTGCGTGAGACCACGCTGCGCGCCTGCGGTGAGGTCGGCTTCGAGCCGAGGCTCGCGGTGGAGGGCGGCGAGATGGACGCCGTGCTGCGGTTCGTGGAGGCGAACCTCGGCGTGGCGATCGTGCCGAGCATGGTGCTGGCTGGCCGGCCGGGGCTGCGCGGCACCCGGTTGTCCGCGCCGGGGCTGAGCCGCACCATCGCGCTGGCGCACCGCTCGGACGTGCCGCCGACCAGCGCGGCCCGTGCGTTCCAGTCGGTGCTGCTGGATTTCCTGCGCTCGGCGGCCACGTCCGGTGGTCTGCCGGAAGGGGTGGAGTTCACCAGCTGAACCGCGCCGTATAACGACCTATACGGCGCAGCTCTGGTGCGTCAGTTCAGCAGGGCGCGGGCTTCGGCCATCAGGTCCAACTGACGCAAGTACCCCGGACCATCAAGACCGAGGCCGAGATTGGTGACTCCGGCCTCGGCGTAGGCGGCGATTCTCTCGGCGATCTGGGCCGGCCCGCCGGTGATGGTCACCTCGGCGACCTTTTCCGGTGGCATGGCGAAGAATTCGCTGAGCTGCTTGGCCATGGCTTCACGGGCGGAGCGTACTTCGGGGCCTTCTCCGAGCACTGCATGCAGGCCGAGATGGATGCCGGGCATCGGCCGCCCGCGCTCGGCGGCGAGGTCGCGCAGGCGCTGCCCGGCCGCGGACGCCTCGGCCGCGGTCAGAGCGGAGGGAAGCCAGCCGTCGCCGTAGGTGATCGTGCGGCGGAGCACCGCATCGGAGTCCCCACCGCCGATCAGGACGGGCGGCACCGGCGTGCCGGGGGACAGGGTGACCACCGGCCGGCCTGGTGCTTCGGGCAGTTCGGTGGGCTCACCGGCGATGAGCCCTGGCAGCACTTTCAGCGCCTCATCGGTGCGGCGACCTCGTCCCGTCGATGGCGCGCCGACCGCCTGCCAGAAGGGAGAACCGGGGAAACCGCCGATGCCGACGCCGAGCCGGACCCGGTTGCCGGACAGGTACTGCAGCGTCTGGATCTGTGCGGCGAGCATGGCAACCGGGCGGGTCGGCAGGGACAGCACGCCGAACTCGAGCCCCACCCGCTCGGTCACCGCGGCGGCGACGGAGAGCACGGTGATCGGTTCCAGTGCGACCGTGCCGTCGCCGATCAGTACGTCGGCCGCGGCGACCGAGTCGAGGCCGGCCGTTTCGGCATGCCGCGCCGCGGTCGCGATGCCGTCCGGTCCCAACGTGCTGATCTCGTTCATCGTGGGCAGTGCGACGCCGAGCTGGATGGCGGTCATTCGAGTCCTCCTGGTGGCCGGTCCAGCCCATGTTCGTACCTCAAGCAAGGTTGAGGTCAAGCCGAAGCGGGTCAGGCCACCGCCGCGGCCGACACGCAGGCGAAGGCGGCCAGCGCGAGGACGGTGCGGACGAAGTGGAAGCGTCGCCAGATCGTCCGGTAGCGCTCGGCCCGTTCGGGCGCGGTGCCTTCCGGCAGGCGGCGGAACCTTGTGTTGATCGGTTCCGCGATGACGATCGAGCTGATCATCACCAGCACGATCAGTGCGGCGCCGATCCACGCCAGCGTCCTGGCGCCGCCGGCACTGCCGTCGAGCGCGAACCACAGTGTGCCGGCGCCGCCAATTGCCCCGAAGATCGGCAGCATCGGGTCCGCCCGGCGCAGCGACCGGCGGACGTCCACCACGTACTGCTCGAGGGGCATCCGGCGCCAGAGGTTCGTTCGTTCCACGGCGAAGATGAGGATGCCACCGGTCCAGAGTCCGCCGGGAACCAGCATGAGCCAAGCGCTGAGCTGGCTGGAGGTCATCTGCTCCCCGTTTCTTCTGGCGCCGTGGCCTCGGCCGCGGTCTCCAGGTTGTGGATCATGCGGTCGGTCAGCTGCCGGTACAGGTTCACCTCTTCGCGGGTGAACCCGCGGGTCGCGACCTTGTTCACGCTCTCGGCGGCGCCGACCAGTTCGTGTTCGAGCCCGCGCGCGTGCTCGGTCAGCAGGATGATCGCCCGGCGCCGGTCGTCGTGATCCGCGACGCGGCGAACGAGACCGTCGCGTTCCATCCGCTGCAGGGTGTGGGCCATGGTCGACTGGTCGATCGAAACCCGTTCCCGGAGCCGGCTCTGGGTGAGCCCGTCCTCCTCGTACAGCGCGAGAAGCTGGGCGAACTGGCCGGGCACCACGCCGTGGTGGGCGATCCGGTCGCGCAGGGCCTGCGCGAGCAACCGGCCGAGATGGTTGACCTGGTAGCCCATCGATTCCTTGCGTCTCACCGCGACCTTCCCTTGTATGGCTTGCCATGGATATTACCTGGCAAGCCATCCAAGGCGCGAGGGTTTCAGACCTGGGAATCCGCGAGCAACCGCAATGCGAGCTTCTGCAGCTCCGGTCCGGCCTTCGCCGGGCTGCCGGTGTCGAACGGCGGCTGCGGGTCGTATTCGACCGCCAGTTGCAGTGCCTTGGCGGTCTGTTCGCCAGCCAGCAGGGAGGCCAGGTACAGCGCGAGGTCCTGACCCGCGGAAACCCCCGCGGAGGTGATGATCTTGCCGTCCCGGACGTACCGCTCCGGCACGTAGGTGGCGCCGAGCGTTTCCAGATAGTCCTTACCCGACCAGTACGTGGTCGCGCGCAGCCCGTTCAGCAGCCCGGCTTTGCCGAGGATCATCGACCCGGTGCACACTGAGGTCGTCCATTGGGTGGTCCGGTGGATTCGCCGGATCCAGTCCAGCAGGTTCGGCCGCTCGAAGACACCGAGCACGCCACGTTCACTGCCGCCCGGCACCAACAGCACGTCCAGTCGCCGGACGTCCGCGATGGCCCGCTCGGCGAGCACCGCGACGTCCCCGGTGTCCGTCCTGACCGGCCCCGGCCGCTCCGCGATCATCGTCACCGTCGCCCCTGGCAGCCTGGCCAGTATCTCGGCAGGCCCGGTCGGGTCGAGCAGGCTGAACCGGTCGTACAGCAGAATGCCGATCCGTGGCCCGTTTCCAGTGCGTTCCTCGGCCGTCGCCGGCAGCCCCGAAGCGGCCGCCCCCGCGGCGCCCACCGCCCCGACCGTCGCCGCCCGCAACACCGTTCTCCGGCTGCTAGCCATCACCACTCCTCCCAGTGCGGAACTCGTCCACTCCAGAAGTCGCGCACCCAACGAAAAAGTTCCACACCGGGCCCGCCGCGCGTCGTCGGTTTTCGACGACTCGAACGCGGAACTCGCGGTGCGCTAACGTGGAACTCGCGGTGGTGACAGCCTCGGAGAAGGGCGCGAAATGAACGAGAAGCGGTCCGATGATCGACCGGTCACGGTGGCGCAGGTCAATTATCAGCGCAACGCCGAAGTGCTGCGGGAGATGAACTCGCAGGAGCTTTTCAGGTATATCTTCGAGACCAATCTTTGGAGCGCCAGTTCCGCGTCGGGATCCGGATCCGACCTTGCTCAGACCAGTGTCCTGCGGGAGAGACTTCCGGAGTTGCTTCGCCGTTTCCAGGTTCGTACCCTGCTCGACCTGCCGTGCGGGGATTTCGGCTGGTTGAGCGGGGTGGAGCTGGGGGTGGACCAGTACGTCGGCGCGGACATCGTGCCCGAGCTGGTGGCGTTGAACAGGGGGCGTTACGCGGGTGACGGCAGGCGCTTTCTGACGCTGGACCTTACCGCCGACGAACTGCCCGAGGCGGACGCGGTGCTGTGTCGGGATTGCCTGGTGCATCTGAGCTTCGCCGACATTCAGCGTGCGTTGCGGAATCTGCGTCGGAGTGGTTCGCGCTATCTGCTCACGACCACGTTCGCCGATCTGGCCAGGAACAGTGACATCGAGAGCGGGGACTGGCGGCCGCTGAACCTGTGCCGGGAGCCGTTCAACTTCCCCGAGCCGCTGGACCTGATCCTGGAGGGGTGCACCGAGGAAGACGGCGCGTACGCGGACAAGACACTCGCGCTCTGGGAGATCGATCGACTGCCGCAGTCCGGGTGACCTGGCCCACAGCGGGCTCGTTGTTCGGGGTGGGGGCGAGGTGTACCGTACTCAACGGTTGAACGTTGAACTTCTCTCGGGCGTGCCCGACCACCGAACACCTCAACCGAACACATCGGATACTGGAACAAGGAGCACGGTATATGAGTGAGCCGGTCAAACTCAGCGTGATCTACTACTCCGCCACGGGGACCAACGCGGAGATCGCGTCGTTGCTGGCGAAGGAGGCCGAGGCGGCGGGCGCCGAGGTCCGGGTCCGCAGGGTGGCGGAGCTGGCACCGGACGCCGCGATCGACTCGAACCCGGCGTGGCGGGCGAACGTGGACGCGACCAAGGACATCCCGGTGGCCACCCCGGACGACGTCGTCTGGGCCGACGCGGTGATCTTCGGCTCGCCGACCCGGTACGGCAACGTGGCGTCGCAGCTCAAGCAGTTCCTGGACACCCTGGGGCCGCAGTGGCAGCAGGGCCTGCTTGCCGACAAGGTCTACAGCGGGTTCGTCTCCACCAGCACCCGGCACGGTGGCCAGGAGTCCACGCTTCTCGCGCTGTACAACACAGTTCACCACTTCGGCGGGATACTGGTGAGCCCCGGCTACACCGACCCGGTGAAGTTCGTGGACGGCAACCCGTACGGCACCAGCCACGTGGCGGGCCAGGGTGACCTGCCGGTCGACGACGACACTCGCGCGGCGGCCGGTGTGCAGGCCAAGCGCGTGGTGCGGATCGCCGCCCAGCTGCTCGCGGGCAAGCCGGCGAGCTGACCTGATCCCGACGGGCCGGCGGCGCGGATTTGCCGCCGGCCCCCGGTGCCGGTCAGGCCACGCGGGGTCGCACGGAAGTGACGGCCGCGTCGAAGAAATACGCCACGGTCAACGCGCCGGGATCGATGACGCCCCGCGCGTGTTCGCCGACGTAGCTGGCCCGTCCACGGCGGGCGAGCAGCTTCTCGGTGGATGCGGCGCCTTCGTGTGCGGCACTGGCGGCGGCGGTGAAGGCTTCGGCGAGATTCGCACCGCGAGCATTGGCGTCCGACAGGGCATGCGCGGCGGGCACCATCGCGTCGACCATGGTCTTGTGGCCCACTTCGGCCTTGCCGAGCCGCTGCACCACGGCCGCCGCGTTGGTGGCCGCGAGGCCGAAGGTTTCGGTCGTCGCGGCGGCACCGGTGGCGCGGGCGAACTCGCGGAACCACATGCCGAACAGCGGGCCGCTGGTGCCGCCGGTGTTCAGGAAGGCGTTCGACACCGCGGTGAAGACCTCCTGTGCCGACGTGGGAGCGTCAGCTTCGAGGTTCGCCGTGACGCGGCGCAGCGCCGAGCGGAGATTGGTGCCGTAGTCGCCGTCGCCCGCGCGCCGGTCCAGCTCGGTGAGTTCGGCGGAGCGCCGCTCGATCTCGGCGATGAAATGGCCGATCCAGGCGCGGGCCTGCTCGACGGTGAGGGTGTCCATGACTGCCTTTCGGTCCGGTTTCACCAGTTCAGCGCGGGAGTGCGCACCGGCGCGTCCCACAGCTCGACGAGCTCGTCGTCGGCGCGCAGCAGCGTGATCGAGCAGCCGCGCATGTCCAGCGCCGTCACGTAGGGGCCGACGAGTGCGCGGGCCACGGTGATGCCCTGCGCGTCCAGCAGCTCGGTCAGTTCCTTGTGCGCCAACGACAATTCCAGGGAATGGGTGGCACCGAGGCCGTTCACCACGGCGATCACGCGGTCGCCGTCGGTCAGGTCGAGCGCCCGCACGATCGGCTCGGCCAGTTCGGCGACGAGTTCCCGTGCCGGCGCGTATGGGCGGCGGCCGACCCCGTGCTCGCCGTGGATGCCGACGCCGAATTCGATCTGGCCGTCGGGCAGCTCGAAGGACGGGCGGTCCTCGCCCGGATGGGTGCAGGACTGGAAGGCCAGCGCGAGGGTGCGTGCCGAGGACGCCACCCGCTCGCCGAGCGCGACCAGTTCGTCGAGCGACGCTCCGCGCTCGGCCGCCGCTCCGCAGATCTTCTCCACCGCGACCACCGCCGCGGTGCCGCGCCGGCCGGGGCCGCCTTCGTCCTGGCCGTCGGTGGCGAGGTCGTCGTCGACCAGCACGGTGCGCACGTCGATACCGGCGTCGGCGGCCAGCTCGGCGGCGATCGAGAAGTTCAGCACGTCACCGGTGTAGTTCTTCACGATCAGCAGTACGCCGCGGCCGTGGTCGGCGGCTTCGATGGCGGCCTTGATCTGGAACGCGGTCGGGCTGGCGAAGACCGCGCCGGGCACCGCGGCGTCCAGCATGCCGTGCCCGACGAACCCGGTGTGCAGCGGTTCGTGTCCGGAGCCACCGCCGGAGACCAGCGCGACCTTCGGTTCGCGGACCGCCCGGATCACGTAGGCCGGATCCTGGTGCACGCGGATCAGCCCGGGATGTGCCCGGCTCAGGCCGGACAGCGCCTCGGGCACGAACTCTTCCGAGTCATTGATCAGCTGTCGCAGGGACATGTCTTCCTCCGCCGTTGGAGTACCGACCCATCGGGCCATCGCTAATGCCGCATAACATTCGATAATGTCGAATGTACGGCGAGCGTACGACGGGACTTCGCTCTTGTAAAGTGCACCCGGCAGGCCAGAAGGGACGCGATGATCCAGTCCGTCGACAGGGCGATCCGGGTGCTCGGGGTGCTTCAGGGGGCGCGCCGGTTGAGCCTCTCGGAGATCGCCGCGCGCCTCGAACTGGCGCCGTCGACCGTGCACGGGATCATCAAGACCCTGGTCGCACACGGCATGGTGTTGCAGGACCGCGACTCGGCGCGGTACCGGCTCGGGCCGGCCGTGCTGAAGCTGGGCAACGTCTACCTGGACACCCTGGAGCTGCGTTCCCGCGCGGTGGCCTGGTCCGAGGAACTGGCCCGGCGCACCGGACACGCCGTGCGCACCGCCGTCCTGGTGCTGGACGAGGTGATGGTGATCCACCACGAGCCCCGGCCGGACGGGTCGCGTCAGATGCCGGAGGTGGGCATCGTGATCCCGGCCCACGCGAGCGCGCTCGGCCAGGCGATCCTGGCCTACTCGCCGGAGCTCGCCGCCGGATTGCCGGACGAGCTGCGCAGCATGACGGCCGAGACCGTGACCACGTCGGCCGAGCTGCGGACGCGGCTCGAGCAGGTGCGCTCCGGGGTGTTGGCGACCGAGCAGGAAGAGGCCGTGCTCGGTGAATGCGGGCTCGCGGCACCGGTTTTCGACTCCGCCGAACTGGCGGTGGGCGCGATCGGGGTGGTGGTACCGATGGTGGACTGGCCGGTGCGCGAATCCGTGCGGACGGCCGTCCGCGAGGCGGCCAGGTCCATTTCACGCGAGCTGGGCGCTCCCCGCTGGCCGGTCACGCCGGTCTGAGACGGCGTGACGCGGTGACCGGCACGCGCCGGCCACCGCGTCACGCATCCGGTCAGCAGGAAAGGTTCTCGCCGGGACTGGTGCCCAAAGTGGACACGAACCGCTGGTATGCGTCGATCCTGGACTGCACCTGGCCGGGGTTGCCGCCGTTGCATTCGATGCTGCCGTTGATGCTGCGGATGGTCTCGCCGAAGCCGCGGTTGTTCACCATCGCGTCGTGCGGGGTCATCGTGCCCGCACCGGTCTGGGTGTTCCAGAACCACAGGCCGGTCTTCCAGGCCACCGCGGCGTCGTTCTGCACCAGGAAGGGGTCGTTCAGCAGGTTGAGGCCCAGCGCGTCACCGGCCGCCTTGTAGTTGTAGTTCCAGCTCAGCTGGATCGGCCCGCGGCCGTAGTAGGCGGCCTGGCCGGCGGGGCAGCCGAAGGGCTGACCCCGGTCGCAGTAGTGCGGGTAGTTGTCCGTGTTCTGCTCGACGATGTGCACCAGGCCGCCGGTTTCGTGGTTCACGTTCGCCAGAAACGCCGCGGCTTCGCGCTTTTTCATCGTGTCATCGCCGGTGTTGGCGAAGGCGGGATAGGCGCTGAGCGCGTTCACCAGCCCGCTGTAGGTGTAAAAGGGGTTGCGGTTGGGGAACATCTGCTCGAACTGCGACTGACTGACCACAAAGGCCGCTTGCTCGGCGGGACTCTGCGGGGCCGCGGAAACCGACGAGCCAGTGGCCGCCTGGAGTCCTAACGCGAGCGCTCCGGCGGCCAGCACCGCGGTCACTGAACTGATGATGCCTCTGATCGACACGTGATCACTCCTTCGTCCGGCACGACGCGGGGTCGAGTGATGGCGCGACCGGTGAGGACCTTCGCCGGTTATCGGCAAGGCGGCCGCGATGATGGTAAACAGATAACCTCGGTGGTCTATACCAGTCAAGGGTCAAGCGGAATTCGCCGATCGCAGCGGTCATCCTGTCTCGTTCCGGTCACCCGGACGGCGGTACCTAAGCCTGGTGGCAGACGGTGAAGTCGGTTGGCCGGCCAACTGCGCACTGGGCGAGAAGCCCGCCTACTCCGGCGCAAGCACACTGATCGCGAGAGTGGATCACGACATTGTGAGCGCCGGGAGGAATGCCATGACGAACGCGTCGTTGTCGCCGGCCGGGGAACGCGCCGACAATGAGCGAAGGCCCTGGCGGCTCGTCCTGCTCAGCGGGCTGGCCGGCGTGGTGCTGGCGGTGGTCTGGTCGCCGCGCCTGGTGGACAAGGTGATCGCGGGCGGGCTCGCGAACCCGCTGTTCGGCGGCGACATCAGCGAGGTGGCCATCACCGGCGCCGGGATGGCGACGGTGTTCGCGTTCGTGACCGGCGCCGCGGGCATGTTCACCGCCTGCAATGTGGCCGTTTTCAGTGCGCTGGCGCCGATGACCGCGCAACGGTCGGCGCGCGGGCAGGCCGTCACCATGCTGCGGGCGGTCGGCCTGCTGATGGCCGGCGCGGTGCTGGTCTCCGGGCTCTACGGCGTGCTCGGGGTGCTCATCGGCACCGACCTGCCGCAGCTTTCCACCGTCAGGATCGGCGACCCGGTGACCGGGGTGCCGGTGCGTTCGGTCCAGTCCGGCGTCGTGTTCGGGCTGATCGGCGTGATCATGGTGTGGCGGGGGCTGGCCTATCTGCGGCTTGCCCGGAATCCGCTGGACGGCGTGTTCCGGCGGCATCCCGGTAGCGAGCTGGTGTTCCTCGGCGGCCTGGTCGGTGCGTACCTGATCGGCAGGCCGTTCGGCCCCTTCCGGAACCTGTTCGAATACGCGGTGTCGACGGAGAACCCGTTTCTCGGCTTCGCGACCTTCGCCCTTCAGTCGGTCGGGAACATCGTCGGGGTGGTCCTCATCTTCGTGGTGATCATGGTGCTGACCAGGGGCAGATTCCAGCGCTGGCTGACGGACGAGCCCGGCCGTGCCGCACGGTTCTCGGCCGCCGCGTTCATCGTCGCCGGGATGTTCTTCGTGGTCTACTGGACGGTCAAGCTGGGCACCCGGCTGGGACACCTGTGGTGGCCGGTCATGCCCTACAACTCGTAGGGCTCAGGACAGGGCGCGAAAAGTCAGCGCGAAGCTGTCCTTTCGCGCGTGCAGCCGGTACTGGGGGAGTACGCCGGGACCGCAGGACGCGGAGCCGAGGCCGTGCTGCGCCAGGTCCAGGTTGAGGTGGACCAGCTCGCCGGGCCGCAGGTCGACGGTGTGCTCCGCGGCGTCGAGCTCTTCGGACGTCCACCGCCGCGCGGTGAAGTCGAAGACCGGGGAACCCTCGATCCGGATCTCGGAGCCGCTGGCCGTGCTCAGCCGCGCCCAGCGGACGTCCGTCCGGTTGCCGTTCTCCTGCGGATAGACATAGGGGGTCTGCAACTCGTCGATCCCGTAGGCGAACCGGCCGATCCTGGCGGCCTGCCTGCTGTCCGGATACGCCTCGCCTGGCCCGCCGCCGAACCACTCGACCCGCTCGAAGGCGCCGGGCAGCGCCATCCGCAGGCCCAGCCGGGGCAGGGAACAGGGCCATTCGCCGTCGGGTTCGATGTCCACGCGCAGCCGGAGGCCGTCGGCGTCGGCGCGCCAGCGGTAGTCGGCGAACATGCCGAAGCCGAGGGCGGGCGGCGCCACCCGGGTGCGCACGACGAGCGCACCGTCCTCAACGGTCACGTCGGCCACCCGGTGCTGTAGCCGGTGCAGCCCGGCACCCCGCCACGCCTGCTCGTCCGGCCGCGCGGAACCACGGTCGTTTTCGGTCGGCGCCCGCCACAGATCGAGGCGGGGGCCGGTGACCTGATGGCCGCCGATCCCGGTCAGCATCCCGCTGACCGGGTCGAACCGGCCGATGCCGAGCTGGAGCTGGTCCGGTGCGCGGAAAACCGTGGCGGCCGGGCCTGCTGCGGGCGGTTCGGCGGCCGCCGAGATCGGTAGCTGTCCCCAGCCGACCACATGTCCCGCCTCGGCCCATCGGGTGTCCTCGGAAAGTGCCGCGCGGACGGTGAGCCAGCTTTCGCCGGTGGTGGCGGTCAGTGCGGGCAAGGCGACCACGGCGCTCTGTCCGGGTTGGACGGTCGGCACCTCCAGCCGTCCCTCGGCGACCACGATCCCTTCATCCTCCAGCTGCCAGGAGAAGGTGAGGTGCTCCAACGTGGCGAAGTCGTAGTGGTTCTCCACCCTGATCCCGCTGGAGGTGCCGGAGATCCGGACCGGTTCGATCACCTTGGCGAACTCGGTCAGCCCAGGGGACGGGCTCCGATCCGGGAACACCAGCCCGTCGATGATGAAGTGGCCGTCGTGGATGGGCTCGCCGAAATCGCCGCCGTAAGCGAAGAACTCCCGGCCGTCGGCGTCCTGCCGGGTGATCCCGTGGTCGATCCACTCCCAGACGAACCCGCCCTGGCACCGGGGGTGACGTTCGAACAGTTCGCGGTACTCCAGCAGCCCGCCAGGCCCGTTGCCCATGGCGTGTGCGTACTCGCAGAGCAGGAACGGCAGCTCGCGGCGCCGCTCGTTCTCGTCCTCCTGCCGGCCGATCCGGTCGACCTCCTGATGATCGGCGTACATCCGGCTGTACACGTCCACGTACTCGCACTCGAAGTCGCCCTCGTAGTGCACCGGACGGGTCTCGTCGCGCTCGCGGGTCCAGCTCGCCATCCGTGCCAGGTTGGGCCCGGTGTGGCTCTCGTTCCCCAGCGACCACAGGATGACGCTGGGCCGGTTCTTGTCCCGCTCCACCGTGCGCCGCATCCGGTCCAGGTACGCGTCCGTCCACTGTGGATCGTCGCTGGGGTTGCCAGCCCAGCCGAGCATGCCGAACCCGTGCGTCTCCAGGTCGCACTCGTCGATCACCCAGAGCCCGTACTCGTCGCACAGCTCCAGGAAAGCGGGATCCGGCGGGTAGTGGCTGGTGCGCACGGCGTTGATGTTGTGCCGTTTCATCAGTTCGATGTCGGCGACGGCCGCCGCGCCGGGCACCGCGCGGCCGAACCGGGGATGGTGCTCGTGCCGGTTCACGCCGTGCAGCAGAACAGGGCGCCCGTTCACCTTCAGCTGCCCGTCTTCGACACGGACCGTGCGGAACCCGATCCGCACCGGCACACGTTCGGCGGCGGTGCGCAGTTCGCCGAGGTAGAGGCGGGGCAGCTCGGCGCTCCACGGTTCGACCACGCCGGCCGGGATCGGCTCGCCGGTGGGGTGATCCTCGATGCCCAGCTCGTCAACGCTGATCCGGACGTCCGGGCCCGCTTCCACGCGCAGGGTGCCCTGCCCGGTGACGTGGTCGTAATCGGCGCGGATCCAGTAGTCCGCGATCCCGCCGTCCGGGCGGGCCAGCAAGGTGACGTCGCGGAAGATCCCGGACAGCCACCACATGTCCTGGTCCTCCAGGTAACTCCCGGAGGACCACTGGTGCACGCGGACCGCGAGCAGGTTCTCCCCGGTGCGCAGCAGGGGACCGACCGCGAACTCCGCGGGCAGCCTGCTGCCCTTCGTCACGCCGAGTTCGTGCCCGTTGAGCCAGATCCTGGCGCAGGAGTCGATCCCGTCGAAGCGGAGCACGGCGGGCTCGTCCTGCCATTCGGCGGAAAGCGTGAAGCGAAGGCGGTAGTCGCCAGTCGGGTTGTCCGAAGGCACCTCGGGCGGGTTCACCGGGAACGGGTAGGCGACGTTGGTGTAGGCGGGGCTGCCGTGGCCGTGCAGCTGCCAGTTCGCCGGTACCGGCAGCTCCGACCAGGCCGAGTCGTCGAAGTCGTCCCGTTCGATAGCCGCCGGTGCGGCCGGAACGCTCGGCGACAACCGGAAGAGCCAGTCCCCGTTGAGGCTCAGTGACCTCGCGGACCTCGCGTCCGAGCCGAACGCGGCGCGCGGCGCCAGGCCGCCGTAGCCGGGGGCGGGGTCCTCGACGTACGACATGGAATCCCTTCCGCCGAGCTTCCGTGAACGGTCCCGTGAGCGTTCACGGCACGCGCTGAAAGCTTGACCGAGGCCCTGCCGGAGTGTCAAGGAACCAGGATCAGGCGGATTCGCGCAGCAGCAACGACCCGCGGACCACCAGGTCCTCGGGGTCCGGCTGGCCGCCGCCGGTGAGCAGCCGCGCCACCTGGTCGATCGCCAGCGCACCGAGGCGCCGGGTGTCGATGGCGACGCTGGTCAGCGCCGGTTCCACGAGCGTGCCGAGCTCGAGGCCGTCGAAGCCGATCACCGCGAGGTCCGAAGGCACCGCCAGGCCCAGCTTCCTGGCCCGGCGCAGCGCGCCGATGGCGATGATGTCGTTGAAGGTGAAGATCGCGGTCAGGTCGGGGTGCGCGCGGCGCAGCTCGTCCAGCGCCAGCCCGCCTCCCTCGACCGACTGGCTCGACCCGGTCGCCCAGCTCGGATCGAGGTCGAGCCCTTGTGCGGCGGCAGCGGCGAAGAACCAGTCCTGCCGGATGCTGGGTTCCGGGCGGCGGTTGTGATCGAGCATGCCGATCCGCCGGTGACCGGCGCCGACCAGGTGCGCGACCGCGGCGTGCACACCTTCCGCGCCATCGATGCCGATCGAGCTGAACCGGGGATTGCGATGTTCCCGGCCGAGGAACACCACCGGCATCCCGGCGGCGTAGCGGTCGAGTTCCTCCTCCGGCCTGCTGAAGTAGCCGACGATCGCGTCCACCTGCGAGCCGATCACCCGGAGCGTGCTGAGTTCCTGCTCGGCACTGTCTGAGGTGTCGTAGACGACCACATGCCAGTCCCGCGCGCGGGCGGCTTCGAGCGCACTGGAGGCGACCTCGGTGAAGAACGGGTTCATCAGGTCCGGGATGACCAGGCCGACCGTGGTGCTGTCGTGGCGGACCAGGCCGCGGGCGAACCGGCTCGGCCGGTAGCCGAGCGCGCGGGCGGCGTCCAGCACGCGCTGCTTGGTCGCCGCGTCGATCTCGGCCTTGTCGTTCAGCGCACGTGAGACGGTCTGCCGCGACACGCCCGCGGAGCGAGCGACGTCGTGAATCGTGACCCGCTCCATCACTCACCTCACAACCTGTCGCGTGTCCGGGGGATGAGTATGCCCGCTGGCCGGGACTCGACCGGGTTACCGGCATGCGGGTGTCCTGCGGGAGGGGGCGAAGCGCGCGAGAATCGAGGGGGCGCATCAGCCTGTACGGAGGGAGTCGCCCTGATGACCGACTATTCCCGGAACGACCCCTATGTCCGTGATGACCGGCCTGGTATCGACGCCGCACGGCTGTGGGCCGGCGGGGTCGCGACGGCGGTGGTGGCGGCACTGGTCGCCGTGGTGGGCCTGCTGGTCGCCCGCGGCATCTTCGGCGCCGAAGTGCTGGCGCCGAAGGGGGAAGGGATCTGGGGCAACGCGAACACCACCACCTACGCGCTGGTCGCCGCGGCCGTCGCGCTGGCCGCGACCGGGCTGATGCACCTGCTGAGCGTGGCCACGCCGGCGCCGGGCCAGTTCTTCGGCTGGATCATGGTGCTGGCCACGCTGATCGCGGTGGTGCTGCCGCTGACGCTCTCGGTGAAGCTGGAGACGAAGATCGCGACCGCGATCACCAACCTGGCCATCGGCATGGTGATCACCCTGGTGGTCAGCAGCATGGCCGCGAGTGCGCGGACCCTGCACCGGAGCAAGCGGCGCGACAGCAGGCGCGACAGTCGCCGCGACGCCGACCAGGCTGCGACCCGGCAGTGGAACAACGGGCCGCCGACCTCGTACTACGACACCTGAGCTGTCTACTGTGGAGCATGACGGTCGCCGATGAGACGGCCGTCACCTACCATCGAGTGATATGAGGAAGTTTCGCGTTCGATTCTGGGTGGTCGCGCGTTGTCCAGATAGGCGGGGAACCCCCGCCGCCTGCGCGACGAAGGGACGGCGACCATGAGCAACGAACACGGCACCATCCACACGATGGTCACTTTCGCCCTGCGGACCTTCGGCGCCGGACCGCTGCCGGTGCGGGTCGGCCTGAGCTACCACCCCCAGGACCCGTACGCGGTGGCGCTCGCGTTCCACGCCGGGCCCGGCGTGGTGGACTGGATCGTGGCCCGCGACCTGCTGGCCGACGGCCTGCTCGCCGCCACCGGTGACGGCGACCTGCGGGTGTCCCCGGCGGCGGATCCCAGCCTGGTGCTGGTCGAGTTGAGCACCCCGGACGGCGCCGGCGTCTTCGAAGCTCCCGCCCAGGAGCTGGCTGCCTTCCTCGACCGCACCTACGACCTGGTGGGCGCGGGCGAGGAACACGAGTGGTTCGACTTCGACCACGAACTGACCAAGCTGGCCGCTCGCGACTAGGCGCGGTCCGCTCCCGCATTGGGCACTGTCAGCTGCGCCCTTCCGGTGTCCAATGCGGACAGCAGCGCGCCGCGCAGTGCGGCCGAGTCCTGGACGGCGCCCGGTTCGACCCGCACCGGCCCCGGCACCGAGCCGGACACCACGGCGCGAACCGGGGCGAGCAGCTCGGGCCTGCCGCCCACCGGGCCGCCCAGCAGTACCAGCTCCGGATCGAAGATGACGCAGGTGGCGGCGATGGCCTGGCCGATCGTCTCGCCGAGCAGCCGGACCGCGTCCTGCGCGACGGCGTCGCCGTCTCCGGCCAGTGTCAGCGTCTTGAGCACGGCGTCCACGTCGAGCGCCGGGTCGTCCTGGCGGCCGAAACCCTGCCGGGCGACGGCCTCGGCCACCGGTGCGCCGGAAGTGGTGCGCAGATAGCCGATCTCGCCGGACAGCCCGTGCGCCCCGCGGACGAGCTGATCGCCGAGGTAGAGGCTGAGCCCGAGTCCCGCGCCGACGTACACGTAGGCGAAGCTCTCCGCATCGGTCGCGGCCCCGGCGCGGCGTTCGGCCAGTGCGGAGAAGTTGACGTCGTTGTCCACCAGCACCGGCGCCTGGACCAGGTCGGCCAGCGCGTCCTGCAGGGGCACCTCGCCCTCGGGAAAAGGTGAGTCCGGTAGCGCGATGATCTCGCGGGTGCCGGGGTGGACCGGGTTGGCGACCGAAAGCGCGACGGCGCGGAGCTTTCCCTGTCGCGCACCCAATGTCTCTCGCACGGCATCCTGGACCGCGCCGGTGAGCGCGGCCGCGTCGGAGCGCCGGACCGGATCGCGGTGCCGCTCGCCGAAGGGCACGCCGGTGAGGTCGGTGGCCAGGCTGTGGATTCCGTGCTGGTTGACCTCCACCGCGAGCACACAACCGGCGTCGACGGTGAGCTCGTAGAAGGTAGCGACCCTGCCGCGCTTGCCCGTCGCGTCGGTGCCGCCTTCGCGCAGCACGCCGGCCGCCTCCAGCCGCCGTACCGACTCCGAGATCGTCGGCTTGGAGATCCCGGTGCGGGCCGCGAGCTCGGCGCGGGTGGTCCGGCCCTCGGCGAAGACCAGCTCCAGCACCGCGCGGTCGGTCATCTCCCGGAGCAGCGCCAGCCGCGGCAGCGGCGGGTTCCTGGGCCGGACGGGTTGGGTCAACGTGCACCTCTTGTGGCTCACAGCGGGCAGGGCTACCGTAGCAACCAATCTAGTAAGGACTCCTAATCAAAAGGAGAGTGCCGGATGTCAGCAGGAATCGCCACCAGTGAGCTGCCGGGGGACGTGCCGGCCGCCATCGCCGAGGCCAAGGAGCTGCTCCGGGGACGGCTCGGTGACGTCGCGGGCGTGTTCGCCGAAGTGGAAGCGGCGATGCGGGCCGAGGTCGCCGAGGTGGTCGCCGAGCGCGAAGCCGGTCGGGAGGTGTTCCCGGTGGTCCGGTATGCCGACCTCGCCGACGGCCGGGTGCCCGAGGCCACCGTGGCGGCCATCCGGCGCCGTGGCTGCGCCGTCGTGAAGGGCACGTTCCCCCGCGAGAGGGCCGAAGCGTGGGACGCCGAGCTGGCGGCGTACCTGGAACGCAACGGTTTCGCGGAGAACTACCGCGGGCTGGTCGACGGTGCCTTCGGCGGCTTGTCCTCCGGGCGACCGCAGATCTACCCGGTGTACTGGTCGAAGCCCCAGATCGAGGCCCGGCAGGACGAGCGGATGGCCGTCGTGCGGTCGTTCCTGAACTCCTTCTGGCGCAACGAGTCCGAGGGCCGGACTTGGTTCGACCCGGACCGCGACACCGCATACCCGGACCGGATCCGCCGTCGCGAGCCGGGTTCGGAGTCGCTCGGGCTCTCCGCGCACACCGACTCGGGCTCGATCGAACGCTGGCTGCTGCCCGCGTACCAGAAGGTGTTCCGGCACGTGTTCTCCGGCCAGTGGCGTGACTACGACCCGTGGGACGGTGCGTACCGGACCGAGGTCGACGAGTTCCCGTCCACCGTGATGTGCTCGTCCTTCCGCACCTTCCAGGGCTGGACGGCGTTGTCGGAGATGCGGCCCGCCGACGGGGTGCTGCACGTGGTGCCCATTCCGTCCGCGATGGCCTACGTACTGCTGCGCGCGCTCCAGGACGACGTGCCCGCCGACGACCTGTGCGGCGCGGCCAACGGCCAGGCGCTGCCGATCACCGAGCGGTACCACTCGGTGCTGCTGCCCGCGCTGAGCCCGATCCCGGTCGTCGAGCCGGGCGACACGGTCTGGTGGCACGGGGACGTCATCCATTCCGTCGCGGACGGCGCCAACCCGGACCGCTGGGGCAACGTCATGTACATCCCGGCGAGCCCGCACTGCGCGAAGAACGCCGCGTACGCCGAGGCATGCGGGCAGGCGTTCACGCAAGGCGCCAGTCCCGCCGACTTCGCGCCGGAGGACTACGAAGCCGGCTGGACCGGTCGGGCCGAGGTGGCGGACCTCAACGACATCGGCAGGCAGCAGCTCGGTATCGCGACTGCGTAACCTGGCCGGGTGGGCGAGTTCGCGCGGTACTCCCGGCATCCCGCGGTGCCGGAGCTCGGCAGGCTGCACGCGCGGTTCGTCCGGCACGAGTTCGGCCGCCACACCCACGAAACCTATGCCGTCGGCGTGCTGGAGAGCGGGCGGGAAGAGCTGAGCTACGGCCGCGAGGTGGAGTACGCGGGCGCCGGGGCGGTGGTGCTGATCAATCCGGAGGTCGTGCACACCGGGCGGCCGGCGGCCGAGCACGGCTGGGGCTACCGCGCGCTCTACCCGTCGAAGTCCCTGGTCCGGTCGGTACTGGGCGTCGCCCCGGCGTTCACGTCCAGGATCGTGCACGATCCCGAGCTGGCCCGCCTGCTGCTCGCCGCCTTCCCGGCGGGGGAGGGCACGCTCGCGCTCGCCCTGCGGCGGCTGTTCGCGGCCCACGGCACCCTGCGGGCCGAGCCGATGGCCGGGCACGGACTCGCGGCCGCCGTTCGTGAACTGCTGCTCGACCAGTACCAGCGGCCGCCGGGGCTGAGCGAGCTGGCGGCCAGGTTCGGCACCAGCCAGTACAAGTTGCTCCGCGCCTTCCAGCACGAATACGGCCTGCCCCCGCACGCTTACCTGACGCAACACCGGATCCGCCGCGCCCGCGGGCTGATCGAGCGCGGCGCCGAGCTGACCGACGTCGCCGTCACGGTCGGGTTCGTCGACCAGGCCCATCTCAGCCGGCACTTCCGCCGGCTGGTCGGGGTGACCCCGGGCGCCTACCGACGTGCGATGCAAGAACGTACAAGATCCAGAAGCGGGCCCGGTCGTAGTTTCGCCGGGTGATGCCACTCGAATCTTCCCCCGCCGACCTGCGCAAGCTGGGTGAAGCGACGCTGGACCTGGCGGCCGGCTTCATCGCGAACCTGGCGGACCGCCCGTCGCACGATCTGTCGCCGTCGGCCGAGCGGTTCGCCATCACCGGCGAGCCGAACGAGCTCACCGAGCTGCTCACCACCGTGATGCGCGCTGCGGAACCCGGGGTGGACACGGCGGGACCCCGTTACCTTGGCTACATCCCGGCCGGTGGGCTGGTCAGCTCCGCGGTCGCGCACCTGCTCGCACTGGTGCTGAACCGGTTCCCGACGGTCGCCGAGATGGCGCCGGGCATGGTCGCCATCGAGCAGAGCGTGCTGGACTGGATGTGCGCCGAGTTCGAGCTGCCCGGCACCGCAGGCGGCCTGCTGACCAGCGGCGGATCGGCGGCGACCCTTTCCGCGGTGGTCGCCGCCCGCGAAGACCGGCTTGGTGCCGATTCGCGCGGGGCGACCCTGTACGTCAGCGGGCACACCCACCTCTGCGTCGCGAAAGCGGCCAGGGTCGCCGGTCTGCCGAGGGACTGCGTCCGCGTCGTGCCGACGGACGACCGGCTGCGGATGGACCCGCGGGCGGCGGCACGGATGATCGACGAGGACCGGCGTGCCGGGCGGCGGCCGTTCCTGCTGGCCGGCACCGCGGGCACCACGGACACCGGTGCGATCGACCCGCTCGGCGACCTCGCCGCGCTGGCGCGGGAGCAAGGGCTGTGGTTCCACGTCGACGGGGCCTACGGCGGCGCGTTCCAGCTGACCGCTCGCGGGCGGGAAAGGCTCGCCGGCGTCGCCGAGGCCGATTCGGTCGTGCTGGACCCGCACAAAGGTCTCTTCATGCCGTATGGCCTCGGTACTCTGCTCGTCCGCGACGTGCGCACGCTGTCCGCCGCGCACCGGCACGACGCGCCGTACTTGCAGGACCTCGTCGCCGGGGACGGACTGCCCGACTACGCCGATCATGGCGTGGAGCTGACCAGGGAGCATCGCGGCCTGCGGATCTGGCTTCCGCTGCGACTCCATGGCGTGCAAGCGTTTCGCGACGAGCTCGACGAGAAGCTCGACCTGGCCGGGCAAGCCGCTGACGAACTTTCCGCGATCCCCGCCGTGCACGTGCCGTGGCGGCCGCAACTGTCCACAGTGGCCTTTCGCCTGCGCGAGGGGGATCGGGCCACCCGCACCCTTTTCGACGCGATCCGGCGGGATCAGCGGATCTTCCTGACCAGCACGACGATCGGCGGCGAGTTCCACATCCGGCTCTGCGTGCTGAGCCACCGGACGCACGCCGAGCAGGTGAACGAGGCGGTGGCCGCGATCCGCGCACTGGCCGGTTGAGCCGGCCGCGCTACAGCCAGGCGAGCAACTCGCGGAGGAACCGGTCCCGGCCGTGTTCCGCCCGGTCGAGGTGGACGTAATGGGTCGCCTGATCGAGCCGCACGGCGCGGACGTCCGACGCGCCGGTGAGATCCGCCGCGAGGGTGGTCAGGTCGCCGGGGCGGGACCAGAAGTCGAGCTCGCTGCGCAGCACCAGGGTGCGCGCGGTGATGCGGCCCGCGTCCCACAGGTTGCGGCCGGTGGCCAAGCTGAAGCTGTCCTCCAGCGCGCCGGTGGGTGCGCGGAAGCTCGGCGGCTCGCGGTCACCCGCGGTCGGGTCACTGGCCAGCGAGCCGTCCACATAGGATTGTGCGACGGCAGGATCGCGCCATTCTGACTTGTCCTCGGCCGGGATGCTGGAGTCCCAGCTGGGTAGCAGGCTCGCGCCGGTGTGGTACCGGTAGGCGCCGATGGCGTCGTTGAACTCGCCCGGCCGGTCCGGATCCTCGTACGGGGACCCGTGGCCGAGTGTCGGGTGGTCGTCGAGTATGCCGTACAGGCTGTTGTGCACCACCAGTGAATGGACCCGATGCGGCTGGACGCTCGCGTACCACCCCGCCCAGTGACCGCCGGTCGCCCAGCCGACCAGGTCGACCCGCGGCGCACGGGTGCGCGATCGGAGCCAGTCGACCACCACCCCGATGTCGCGCACCACCTGCTCGCCGGTCACCAGCGGCGGGCCTGCCTCGGGTGGCTCGCCCATCTCCGTCGGCCGGGTCGACGTACCGTAGCCTCGCGCGTCCATCAGGTACACCCGGTGCCCGGCGCGGGCGAGATCTTCGGCCAGCGAGCCGCCGGCCACCGGCAGGTCGAACGACGGGATGCCGGGCACCCTGGCGCCGTGCAGCAGGAGCAGCGGGCGTGGCTCGGCGGGGCGCGGCGGTGCGACTTCGCGCACGCCGAGCGACCGCCCGTGCCCGGCAGGCACCTGGAAGTCGGTGCGGTGGATCCGGCCTTCAGCGGCTACCGGCGTGGCCGTGGCGGCGAACATCAGGGTGGCGACGGCCAGGCCCGTGCGGCGAATCGAGAACATGCCGTCAGGCTGCCAGCCGTCCGGGATGGTGACCGATTGATAGCTGATCCGGGTTCGGCTCATAAAATTCATGAATGGAACTGAGGCATCTGCGGGCGGTTGTCGCCGTCGCCGACCACCTGCACTTCGGTCGCGCGGCGGCCGCACTCGGCATGGCGCAGCCGTCGCTTTCGCAGACGGTCAAGGCGCTGGAGTCCGAGCTCGGCGTGTCGCTGTTCGAGCGGAGCACTCGCTGGGTCCGGCTTTCCCCGGCAGGTGCGGAGTTCGTCGACGGCGCGCGTACCGCGCTGTCCGTTGTGGACAGTGCGAAGGTGCGGGCAACGGCGGCTGGGCGCGGCGAGGCCGGGCACCTGGTGATCGGCCTGGTCGGTTCCGCGGCGACGCACCCGATGCCGCGGATCGTGCGGGCGTTCCGCAGCCGGTTCCCCGACGTCACCCTGCGGTTCGCCGAACTGCCGACCGCGGCGCAGGTCACCGAGCTCCGGACCGGTGGGCTGGACCTCGGCTTCCTGCGCCCGCCGCTGCCGGAACCGGACGACGAGCTGGTGCTGGTGCCGGTCTCGCGCGAGCCGCTGGTCGCCTGCCTGCCCGGCGGCCATCGCCTGGCAGGCAGGCGATGGCTGAACGTGCGCTCGCTCGGCACCGAACCGTTCGTGCTGTTCCCCCGGCATCTCGGCGCTGGGCTGCACGACGAGATCACGGCATTGTGCCGGCGTGCCGGTTTCGACCCGATGATCGAGCAGGAAGCCGTGCAGATGCCGACGATCGTGGGTCTGGTGGCGGCGGGGTGCGGGGTCAGCGTGGTCCCGGGTTCGGTCGCCGCGCGCTCGCGGCCGGACGTGGTCTTCGTGCCCTTGCGGCCCACCACCCGGCTCGTCGACCTTGCACTGGCCCGTCCGGCGGTGGGCTCGATCGCCGCGGGGAACTTCGCGGCACTCGCCCGTGATTTGAGCCGGGCGGGCGGGACGGGCTGAAGAGTTCGAATTGTCACCATTGTCAGAATCGGCGCAGGCAACGATTCACGCGTTTGTCCGGTAAGCGGTTAGCCGGCGCGCTATCGTGGTCGTTCAGTCAAACGTGAGGGGGAACTCGCGGTGGACAACCCTTGGGGAATGTCCGGTCCGACGTTCAGCTGGATCTATGTCGGGCTGTTGGTCCTGCCGGTCGTGGTCAGGCCGCTGTGGATGATGGCGCTCCGGCGCGGTGCCGGCGGCGCGGACCAGCTCGGCGCCCTGCCGAGCGTGTACCACCTTGCCTATCTGGCCGGCGGCCCCGACCGGGTCATCGACACCGCGATCGCGGTGCTGGTGGAACGCGAGCAGCTGCGGGTCGCCACCGGTGGGCGGGTCTACCCGGTCGGCTCGACTCCGGCCCAGCCGCTGGAGCAGGCGGTGATCAGCCGGATTCCGAAGACTTCCGGGATGACCATCGGCACGGTCCGTTCGTTGCTGCGCGAAGACGAAGCCGTCAAGCGCATCGTCGCTGAGTTGGAAGAACGCGCGCTGATCGTGCCCGAGCGCAAGCGGCGCCTGGTCGGCCCGACCATCATCGGGCTGTACGGTTTCGCGGTGCTGCTCGGCATCGCGCGCTGGTCCAACGGGGTGAACCAGGGCTTTCCGGTCGGCTACCTGTCCGCGCTGATCCTGGTCGCCATCGCCGCGGTCGTCGGGGCCTGGTACCTGAACAAGAAGCAGACGCCGGTGTCGCCGACCGCGGCCGGCCGGGAGCTGCTCGAACGGGCCAGGAGCGCGGAAGCGGAACGTCCTGCGGAGGCCGGGCCGGGCGAAGACGGCGGCCGGGCCGAGGAGAACCAGCGGGCGCTCGCGGTCGCCACGGGCGGCGGGCTGCTGGTGGGCGCGGCCGGCGCGGTCGCGCTGGGCGGCCTCACCAGCTATCCGGACGAGGAGCTGAGCGAAGCGATGGCGCCGCCACCGGCGATCACCACGAGCAGCTGGGGTGGCGGCAGCAGCTATGGCGGCGGGTCCTCGTGCGGCGGTTCGTCGTCCTCCTGCGGCGGCGGCGCGTCCTGCGGCGGCGGCGGAGGTGGCGGCTGTGGCGGTGGTGGCGGCGGCTGACCGCCGGAAAGTGCTTGTGCGGTAACGAAAAGCCTGTGCGGTGGGGGTCTGGGACAGGCCAGGACCCCCACCGGCCGGGTCAGGATTTCGGTAACGCGAACGCCAGCAGCACCGTGCCGTGCTCACTCGGATAGCTGGGGTAGTAACCGGACTGGACGTAGACCATTCCGTTCGACACGACCGCGCCGCCGCTGCCCGCCAGTGCGCCGCCGTGGCCGGTCAGGCCGTTGACGCCGGCGAAGTCGCGGACGGTGTCGTACTCCCACAGGACCTTGCCGGTCTCCGCCGAGTACGCCCGGAACTTGCCGTCGTTGCTGCCTTCGTAGACGACGCCAGGGCTGGTGGTCACCGCCGGCGCGTGCGCCAGCGAGCAGATGTCGGGATGCTCGGCAGCCCCGCCCGTAGCACATCCGTTGGCCGGGTTGGGGGTCTGCCATTCGACGTCGCCGTTGGCCGGGTTCAGCGCGAACAGGGTGCCGGGCTCGCCGAAGTAGGTCGCGATGTACAGCTTCTCCCCGTCGTAGCTGCTGCCCCACTGGATCCCGGAGATCCCGCCGCTCGGCAGCGGCTCGGACAGCTGCCGCCGCCAGGACACCTCACCGGTCGCCGCGTCGAACACGTGGTAGACGCCGCTCTTCTGACCGACGCCGACCATGGTGCGGCCGTTGACCCGGAAGATGTTCGGGGTGGCGCCGATGTCGTAGTCGAGTGCGGTGCCGTCCTTCAGCCCCGGGCAGTAGCCTTCGGCGTCCGGGGTGTTGCACAGGGTGTGCCAGGTATCGGCCTTGGTGACCTGCTGCTTCCAGCGCACCGCGCCGGTGCGGGCGTCCAGCGCGAGCAGGCTGTCGAAGTCGCCCGCGCTGCCGGTGTAGTTCTGGCCGGTGCCGACGTACAGCGTGCCGGTCTTCTCGTCGATCACCGGGCTGCTCCACACCCCGCCGCCGGAGGGCTCGTACTTGGTCGCGCCGCTCGGCCAGGTGCCGTTCGGCTTCGGCTCCGGGATGGTGTAGTACCGCCAGGCCAGTTCACCGGTGTCCGCGTCGATCGAGTCGAGGTGGCCGCGGAAGGTGCAGCACGGGTAGTTGAGGTCGGTGATGGTGTTCTCGGCGCTGGACGATCCGACGTAGATCCGGCCGTTGTGGTACAGCGGCGAGCTGGTGTGCATCCCGGCCGGATGCTGGTCGAAGTCCTTGGCCCACACCGGTTTCCCGGTGCGCTGGTCGAGTGCGTAGACGTATCCCCGGCTATCCCCGAAGTAGACCTTGCCGCGGGCGACCGTGGGCCCGTCCAGCACGACGCCGCCGCCCTCGCCGACCGACGCCAGGTCGAACGCCCACTTCGTCGCCCCGGTCTTCGCGTCCGTCGCGTAGAACTTCCCGTCCGGCCCCCCGAAGTACGCGCTGCCGTCCACCACGGCGGGCTGGCTCTTGGGCGGCACCTCGGTCTTGGGATAGGCGAAGGCCCACTTCAGATCGAGCTTGCCGACGTTCGACGGTGTGATCTGGTGCTCGGCCGAGTTGTGCCGAGACCCCGCTTTGTCCCCCTGCCAGGTCGGCCAGTCCCCGTGCCTCGGCTGAGCGGACGCCACCGATCCGCTCAGCACCAGCACGGCCGACGCGAGGCCGAGCAGACGCAATTTCCTCCCGAATATCGTCATGCCCGAAGCATCGCAGCGCGGCGATGCCCGCCGTATCGGCCCAGCCGCCACACCTCGCCCCCGGACGGTGGACACCCCACATCCACCGTCCGGTTGATGCCCGCCCTTCCCGACCTCGTGAGTGAATAGTGTTGCTCCGACAACACTTTTCACTCACGAGCGGAGGGCGGCGACGACGTCGGGGTAGGTCGGGGCGTGTGCGGCGGCCTGGTCGGCGGCGGGGGAGGCGGGCAGTGCGGCGATCCGCCGGTGCACGTCCTCGTCGTCCAGGGTGCCGGACAGCATGCTGACGTAGCGACGGCCGATCAGCCCGAGTTCCGGGTCCAGCGCCTCGGCGTCGATCATCAGGAACGGGTTCGGCGGCATGCCGGGCAGCAGGTCCTGCCACCGTTCGCCGGCGACCGCCGCCCGCCACAGCGACGTCCTCGCCCGGTCCTGCACCACGACGTCGTCGTACCAGGGGCGGCAGAGATCGACCGCGGCCGCGGTGGTGTGCAGGTTGAGGCTGGCGCGGTCGCCGGTGGCCTCGGTCAAGGTGTGCACCAGCTGGACGGCCTGCGCCAGCCCGAGCGCCATGCCGCGGCCGAAGGTGGGGTCGGTCACGCAAACCGTGTCACCGACCGGGAAGTAGCCGGCCGGCGCGTCATCGCTGAGGGTGTAGAGCACGTTGCGCAGCCCCGCCATCGGCACCACTTCGCTGATCGGCGTGCAGTGCTCCGGGCCGACCCAGGGGCGGAACGGTTCGAGCAGCGCCACCACCCGCTCGAAGGCATCCGGGTCGCGCAAACCCTTCAGCGTCTCGTCTTCGGGCAGCCTGCCGATGTCGATCGAGAAGATGCCGAGGTCGTGGCAGAACAGCGCGGCGCCATAACCGAGCCCGTCGACCACGGTCACCGAGCCGTGCCGCAGCGGCGGCTGCACCACGCCTTCACGCAGCCGGTAGAACCGGGTGTTGTAGACCTTGCCGCACTCGGCCTCGGCCTCGATCCGGCGGAAATGCGCGGCGAGCTTGGATCGGGCCCCGGTGGCGTCGATGACGAGGCTGTACTCCTCCACGCCTTCCGACGTGCGCAGTCCGCGTACCCGGCCGTCGGCGACCTCGACGTCGCGGATGGTGACGCCGGGGCGGTAGCGCACCTGGTGCTCCTTGCGCAGGGCCCGGTGCAGCGCCCACTCCAGGGTGGTGCGGCGCGCGGCCATCATCACCAGGTCCTGCTCGGCTTCGGGCAGGCCACCGTTGAACGGGAGCTCCTCGATGCCGTTGGCCAGCAGGTCGCCGTGCACGTCGGGCAGGTTCTCCCGGAGCAGCTTGCGGAACAGTCCGAGGTAGACGTGCGGATGCTGGGCCTGCGGGGTGCCGGGGCGGCTCCACTCCTGGATCTCGGCCAGGTCGTCCGGGGCGGGGGTGTCCCTGTCGATCAGCTCGACGTCGTATCCCTGGCGTGCCAGCAGGAGCGCGGTGCACAGCCCCGCGATACCCGCACCGGCGACCGCGATTGGGGTGGCCATGAACTCTCCTGTTCTTCTCTTCCGCCCGCGCTTTTGGCGTGTGGGCGGGATGGGACGGGGTCAGCCCCGGTCGGCGGCGACCGGGTTGGCCTGCGGATCCCACTCCACCAGCAGATGCCGGGGGCCGTGGAACGAGGCGTTGGGCAGGTAGCCGAAGTCCTGGCCGTCGACCAGCCGGAGATGCGGCAGCCGCCTGGTCAGCTCTTCGAGGATGATGCGCAGCTCCAGCCGGGCCAGCGGCGCGCCGATGCACGAGTGGCTGCCGATGCCGAAGGTCAGGTGGCGCTTCGCGTTCGGCCGGGTGATGTCCAGGGTGTCCGGCTCGTCGAAGACCTCTTCGTCGTGGTTGCCCGAGGCCATCACCAGCAGGACGGCGGCGCCCTCGGGAATCGTCACCCCGCCGATCTCGACGTCGGTGCGCGCGCGACGGCGCCAGCACAGCACCGACGGCGAGTACCGCAGGCATTCCTCGACCGCGTTGGGAATGGCCGACGGGTCCGCGCAGAGGGCGTCCCATGGGCTCCGCTGGGTGAGCAGGTGCCGCAGCGCGTTGGCCGCCGCGTTGGTGGTGGTCTCGTGCGCGGCGACCAGCCCGCTCATCATCATGTTCTGCAGGTGGTTGTCGTTGACCAGCTCCGGGTCCCGCCGGTGCACGTCGATCGCGGTGGGCACCCAGCCCTCGCCGCCGTCGCGCTTGAGCCGGTCCACCAGCTCGCCGGAGAGCTCCCACCAACGGCCCACCTGATCGGCGATCTCCAGCTGGTGCTCGTCGCTGGCCTTTCCCCAGGTGAACATGCCCATCTTGATGGTGTAGTGCCGCGCCCGGTCGATGTCCTCGTCGGGCACACCGGCGACCAGCAGGCCGACGATCGCGGGTACCTCCCACAGCAGGTCGTCGATCAGGTCGGCCCGCCCGCGGCCGACGAACCGGTCGACATAGCCGGTCACCAGTTCGCGGATCCGGCCTTCGAGCTTGTTGACCTCCTCGGCCGCGAGCGGCGGCGCGAGCTCGCGCCGCCGGCGCCGATGCAGCGGCTCGTCCTCGTTGACCAGCACCGGACCTGGCGCGAAGCCGTAGCGGCCGAGCTGCTCGCGGGCGCCGTCGCTGAGCGGGGTGATCGGGTCCAGCGCGTTCGACGCGGAGAAGCGCCGGTTGTCCTGGAACACCGTCCTGATGTCCTTGTACCGGGACACCACCCAGTGATCCAGCTCGGGGCTGTAGAAGACGGGCTCGGATGCACGGGCCTCGCGCAGGGTCGCCGCGGGGTCCAGCTGGTACTCGGGGGTGAAGGGATCGAAGCGGCCGGCAACGGCCGACACCGGGCACCGAGCACCGCCGACCGTTTCCGGAGGGCTGGAACTCACAAGGACCTCCTCATGCCGGTTCACGGCGGAACAGGGGTTTCCCAGTACGCGCGGCAAATACAGTTATTGCCGGGCTTGGGAGAATGCGAATTGAATGTGTCCGGACCGTACTTGAGCCCTCCTGGCGTCGTCAAGAAACACCGTTTCCAGGTTAGTTGCGCCACAGCGATCGGGTCCTTTAGCAGTCCCGCGTACAAATTTTGTACACGTCCGCGAAGTCGGACAGTGCGGCCGGAAAGGGAGGTAAGCGCCGCCTCGATCGACCACGTGCGGGGTGGCGGTTAAACTAGGTGAACACCGTGGTAGGGCGGCGTTTTGCCTGCTCAGCAACAGTCTTGACAGATTTTCTGGCGCTATGCTAGCTTCGATTTAGCGAAAAGTTAGCGACTGGGGCATTTGTAAATCTGGGGTTCAAAGCCGAACGGCAGCCGTCTTCTGGCTGCCGTTGGCATGTCCTCCTTTTGCTACTGGTGGGTTTTCCGTACGGCGTGGCCGAACTTACCTCGGTCGACGCTGGGCAAGACGATGACCAAAGGGCCGTTATCGCGGCCTTTGTCAATCGTCGCCAGAGGCATATCTAAGGGGTTCTGATGGACGATTCGGGCGCTTTTGGCACTTCCAATACAGGGCCCGTCGGCACGTTGCCGGCCTTTTCCGAGGTGGTGCGTTACGCCGAGGCGCAGGTACGGGCGATGCCACTGGCACGCATGCGCGAGCTGGGTGTCTACCGCACGCCGCTCGAGTACTACCTGGTCGGCACCTATCCGCCGCTGAAGTACCTGCACGACATCGAGGCGGACGAGGTCTTCCGCGGGGTGACCGCGTCGCAGAACGTCTACCTGCACATTCCGTTCTGCGAGCAGTACTGCACCTTCTGCCATTTCCACAAGGAGATCAACTCCGACGAGGCGCGCGTCGGCAAGTACGTCGAGACGCTGAAGCGCGACATCACGATGGCGCGGGAGTCGGTGGCCGCGCAGGTCAGCGGCGGGCTGCACGCTTCGTCGGTCTACTTCGGCGGCGGCACCCCGTCCTACCTGCGACCGCATCAGCTCGCCGACCTGATGAAGCACCTGTGGGGCAACGTCGGCACCTCGCCGGACACCGAGATCACCTTCGAGCTGCACCCCGGCGTGGTCCGCCAGCCGGACTACGCCGAACGGCTGGACGCGATCGCCGAGGGCGGGGTGAACCGCTGGGTCTTCGGCATCCAGTCGATGGACGAGGACGTGCTGCGGAAGCTGAACCGGGGACACGGCAAGGCGGAGGTGCACCGGCTGCTGGAGATGCTCGGGGAGCGGGGGATCGACAACCTCAACGTGGACCTGATCTTCGGCCTGCCAAGGCAGAACCTGCGGAACTGGTACGACACCATCGTCGAGCTGCTCGGGCTCGGGCTGACGAAGTTCAACATCTTCCCGCTGATGTTCAAGCGCTCGGACCCGATCACCAGGCAGTACATCCGCGAGCCGGAGATCTTCCCTGACGAGTTCGACCGGCTGAAGATGCACTACATGGCGGAGTACCTGCTCAAGTCGGTTGGCTTCTCCCGCGGGCCGATCTTCTACTACTCGAAGGACCCGGTCCATTCCCGGCAGCAGCAGAACAAGTTCGACGCGATCGAAGAGGACAACCTGGTCGGCATCGGGGTCAGCAGCTTCGGCTACGTCGGCGGCACGCAGTACTACAACATCTGCGACACCTCCCAGTACCTCAAGGACGTGGATGCCGGGCTCTCCCCGGTCTGGCGCGGGCACACGCTGGTGCCGGAGGAGCGGCTGCGCCGTTCGGCGATGTTCGGGATCCGCTCCGGCGGCGTCGACTTCGCCCAGCTCGAACGCACCTTCGGCATCGACGGCAGCAAGCTGTTCGCCGCCGAGCTCGGCAGGCTCGAGGAGAACGGGCTGATCGAGGTGTCCGGCTCCCGGTTCAGCCTGACCGACCTCGGCAGCACGGTGGCCGACGGGATCGGCTACCTGTTCGCCAGCGACGAGGTGATGGCCAAGGTGGCCGAGGTGAACGAGCTCATCCTGTCCCCGTCGGCGGACCCGCTGGACCGCTACGACTACTCGCCGATCGGCCGGATCGACGCTCCCGGCGGGATCGTGGACCACTACCGCGACAAGGCGCCGCGATGACGGCGGTGCGGGGGGTCGAGGACTGGCAGGACATCGTCCCCTATCTGCTCGCCGTCGACGGGTACCGCGCCAACCTCGCGACGGGGATGCCCCTGCACCATCCGGAGCTGCTGGACACCGTGCGGGCGGCCTACGGCGAGGCGCTGGCCAGGCCGGATGTCGGTCGCCGGCTCAGCCAGTACCACGGGGTGCTCGGCGACGTGGTGCTGCGGGAACAGCTGGCCGGGCTCTACGGCGAGCGGTTCGCGCTGCCGATCACCGAGGCCGAGGTGCTGATCACCCCCGGCGCCCAGTCGGTGTTCCACTCGCTGTCCGAGCTGGTCGCCCGGCGCGGCAAGAGCGTGCTGTTCTTCGGGCCCGAGTACCCGGGCTACCGGACTCATCCGCACCTGAAGTACGAAATGGTGCCGTCGGTGGTGCGTGCCGAGGGCGAGCGCGAGTTCCGCTACCTGCCGCCGATCGGCGCGGTGGACGGCTCGGTGGGCGCGGTGTTCGTCTCCCGGCCGAGCAACCCGGCCGGCAACGTGATCGACGACGAGCTGATCACCGGGCTGGCGCGCGAGTGCGCGGCGGTCGGCGCGCTGCTGGTGCTGGACAACGCCTACGCGCCGATCATTCCCGGGCTGTCCTTCCGCGAACTCGGCCTGCCGTGGGGCGACAACGTGGTGCTGGTGCAGAGCTTTTCCAAGGCGGCACTGGCGGGGGAGCGGATCGGGTTCGTCCTCGCACCGGCACCGATCATCGCCGAACTGGCCGGCATGCAGGCGCAGGTGTCCACCTTCCCGCCGCAGCTGGTGCAGTCGGTGGTGTCGATCCTGCTCAGCGGCACGCGGTACGTCGAACTCTGCGAAACCGGCCTGCGCGCCACCTACCGCGAACGGCACGAGCTGATCGAAGCGGTGCTCGGTGACGCCTTCGAGGTGCCGTACCAGCTGCACGCCTCCGACGGCGGGCAGTTCCGCTGGCTGCACCTGCCCGAGCTGCGCGGCTCCACTTCGGAGCTGTTCTACGAGCTGGAGGAGCGGGGCGTGCTGATCGCGCCGTCCACGCCGTTCTACCTGCCGGAGCTGTGGCACACCGCGCACGCGCGCTCCAGCCTGCGGATCGGGGTCACCGAGTCGCCGGATGCGATCGAGCACGGCCTGCGGACACTGGCGGAGGTAGTCAACAGTGGCCGGTGAGTCCAGCCAGGACCGGCCGCGCACGGTGGCCGACCACATAGTCGAGCACCTGGAGACGGTCGCCGGAGTGCGGCATGTGTTCGGCGTGCACGGCGCGAACATCGAGGACGTCTACGACGCGGTGGCCCGTCGCGACGGCGCGTTGCGCGCGGTCATCGGCAAGCACGAGTTCTCCGCCGGTGCCATGGCGGACGGCCATTTCCGGGCCGGTGGCGGTCTCGCCGCGGTCGCCGTCACCTCCGGCGGGGGCGCGCTGAACCTGGTGCCAGCGCTGGGTGAGGCGTACGCGTCCGGTGTTCCGGTGATCGCGCTCATCGGCCAGCCGCCGACCGCCCTGGAAGGCCGGGGCGCCTTCCAGGACCAGAGCGGACTCGCCGGCTCGCTGGACGGGCCAGCCCTGTTCGCGCCGGTGTCCCGGTTCTGCGCGCGGGTGGACAAGCCCGATGAGATCGCCGACCTGCTGCCCCGCGCGGTCGAGGCCGCGCTGGCGGGTCCCGGTCCCGCGGTGCTGCTGCTGCCCAAGGACGTGCAGAGCGCTCCGTTCTCCGCCGAGGAAGCGGGCCCGGCCCCGGTGGAGGGTGCCAGCCCGGCCGGGCCGCCCGACCGGCGGGTGATCCGGGTGCTGGGGGAGGCCAGCTGGACGGGCATCGCGCCGTTGATCATCGCCGGTGCGGGTGTGGTCCGCGCGGACGCCCGCGCCGAGCTGGCGCGTTTCGCCGAGGCCGCCGGCGCACTGGTCGCCGTCGAACCGGACGCGAAGGACGCTTTCGACAACCGGGACCCGCGTTTCGTCGGGGTGGCCGGGGCGAACGGCCATCCCAGCGTGCCGGCCAGGCTGGCCGAGACCACGGTCTGCGTGCTCGTCGGCACCCGTTTCCCGCAGGTGGCCCGCGCCGGGCTGGAGGCCGAGCTGGCCGGCCGGACCGTGGTCTGCCTGAATCCGGAACCGCCCTATGTGGACGGTGGACGGGAGGTCATGGCGGTGGTGGCCGATCTTCGGCTGAGCCTGCCGTCGATCACCGAGCGGTTGACGGCGGAGTACGGGTCGCCGCCGGTCCCCGAGCATCCGGGGCTCGCGTATCTGCCGCACGAACGGTCCGAGCCGGGGAAGATGGCGCTGCGCGAAGTGGTCGAGACACTGGCCGACGCGGTGCCCGAGTCGGCGGTGGTGGTGTCCGACGCCGGGAACACCGGCTGCGGGGTGCTGCACTTCCTGCCAGCCCCGAGCCAGGGCCGGTACCTGCTGGCGCTGGGCATGGGTGGCATGGGATTCAGCTTCGGCGCCGGGATCGGGGCCGCGCTCGGCACCGGAAGGCGGACCTTCGTGCTGGCCGGTGACGGGTCGTTCTTCATGCACGGCATGGAGGTGCACACGGCGGTGGAGCACGACCTGCCGATCACCTTCGTGGTGTTCAACAACAACGGCCACGCCGCCTGCGCCTCCCGCGAGGAGCTTTTCTACGACCACGTCGGCCCGTACAACAGGTTCCGCGACAGCGATATCGGCGGCGGCGTCGCGGCCCTGTTCCCGTCCATCCGCGCGCGGACCGTGCGCGGGCTGGACGAACTGGCGGAATTCCTGGCCGAGACCGCCGCGTCGCGGTCGCCGAACCTGGTGTCGATCGAGATGCGCCTCGACGAGATGCCGCCCTACCTGCCGTTCGCGGGAGCAGCGCGAACCGGCCCGACCGAGGGGACACCCTGAACATGCGTGACGCGGAAGAACGGCTGGCCGAGATCCCCGGGCTCGTCCGGTACGAGAACGTCAGCCGGGACGACCTGATGCGCCAGGTGGCCGAGGCGGCCAAGGAGACCTACTCGCGGGAGGAGGTCTACGGCAGGTACTGCACCCTGGAGACCTACATCGACTGCCCGCCCGAGGACGTGTTCGACTACCTGGCCGACGTCTACAGCCACGAGGAGTTCACCTACAGCGTCCGCGAGGTCGAGGAGGTGGACGGCAAGCCGGGCCTATACACCGGCTGGGACACCGTCGGCGACAACACCAGGATCTTCGTGCGGGTGGACGCCAAGCGCGACGCGCTGACCGTGGACTACCACTCGGCCTGGGACCAGGGCGAGGACCTGTGGATGGTGTACCTGTTCCGGATCGTGCCGGCCGAGGTGGTGCTGAAGCGGCCGGGATCGGTGCTGCTGTGGACCAACTGCTACCACCCGTACTACGCGGAGAACCCGTATCCCGAGCTGGCACCGGAAGGCAGGAGCTTCTGGGTCGGTGACCTGTGGCCGCAGTTCGCCCCCGGTCACCAGGTGGAGCTGGACAACCTCAAGGCCATCCTGGAACACCGGCACCGCAACGGGATCCCGATCGTGTCCGGCCGGGCCGAGGCGGTGGCCCGATGAAGCAGGTCAGCCTGATCGACTCGGCCAGCTACCTGCCGGAGAACGAGGTCGGCCGGGAGTACTTCGAGCGCTACGCCCGTCCCGACGACCCGCTGCTGCGGCACCCGATGTTCCGCGCCCCGGAGTTCCGCCGCTACGCCGGCCGGGACGAGACCGGCGCCGACCTGATCGAGCGGGCGGTGGCCGCGCTCGCCGAACGGCAGGGCCTGGAAGCGATCCAGGACGTCGACGTGTTGATCACGTATAACGGGCTGCCGGACGTGCCGTTCCTCGGATCCGGCGCGGAGGTGGCCCGGCGCGCCGGGCTGCGCCCGTCCACCATTCTCGATGTCCAAAATGGACACTGCTCGGTGCTGCCGCACCTGCTCGACCTGGCCGGCACGCTGCTGCAGAAGGAAGGCGCCCGTAGCGCGCTGCTGTGCGTCGGGCAGACCGCCGGCAAGATCTTCACCCAGCCGACCGTGCGGGTGTCGGCGCACGCGTCGGTGCCGGGTGACGGCGCGGCGGCGGTGCTGGTGCGGGCGTCGGACGAGTCGCCGGTGCTGGCGACCGCGGTGCATCACTACCCGGAATACGCCCCCGACGTGGGCATCGCGCTCGACGACGGCAGGTTGTACTGGGAACCGGGCAGCGCCGAAATGGACATCAGGTTCGACAGCAAGAAGGCGGAGAACGTCGTCGAGCGCGGCACGAAGATCGTGCCCGAGGTGGTGCGGCAGGCCTGCGACGAGGCCGGTGTCGGCGTCGACCAGATCGACCTGCTGATCACCAACCAGCCGAACCGGTTGCTGCTGCGGAACTGGTCCCGTGACCTCGGTGTCCCGCCGGAGCGGCACTTCGACACCTTCGACCGGTACGGGAACCTGTTCGGCGCCGGCGCGCCGGTGAACCTGGACCACGCGATCAGGGCCGGCGCGCTGTCCGCCGGATCGCTGCTGGTGCTGGCCGGGTTCGCCGGTGCCGGGGAAATGGCCTCGGCGGCGGTCGTCCGCTGGGGACAAGGGAAATCGCCCGCGGTCGCGGGCAGCGAGGAGACACGGTCGTGAGCATGGAAGTCGAGAGCATCGAGAACAAGGTCATGGAGCTGCTGGCCGAGGTGCTCTACCTGGACGTGAGCAAGGTCGACCGGAACGCCGAGTTCGAGGCGCTCGGGCTGGACTCGGTGCTCGCGGTGGAGTTCGTCGCGCAGGTCAAGGCGCAGCTCGGCGTGGCGGAGACGATCGAGTCGCTCTACGAGTGGAAGACCCCGAAGGCGTTCATCGAGCACGTCCGGGGTCAGGTGGTCGCCGGCCAGGCCGCGCCATGACGGTCCGGCCGGACTCGACCGCCGTTTTCGCCGTGCTGCGCGAAAACATCGTCGCGGTCTGCCCGGAGATCGACGAGGGCGAGATCAGGGCCGACCGCAGCATGCGCGATCTCGGCTGCGATTCGCTGGAACGGCTGGACATCGTGGTCGCCGCGCTGGACGAGCTGGAGCTGGAACTGAACCCCGAGTTGCTCACGGACGTACGCGACATCGGCGGCCTCGTCGACGCGCTGGTGTCCGAGCTCGACCGGGTGACTTCTTGAGAGGCCGGAACGAATGAACGACGGGCCATCGGTCCCGGTGGGGATCGACGCGGCCGGCGTGTACTGCGGGAGCGCCGGCGTCGACGTTGGCGACGTGTTCGCGCTGCGCGACCTGGACACGGCGCGGCTGGCCAACCTGGGCATGCGGCACAAGGGGGTCGCCGGTGCGGGGGAGGACGTGGTGGCGATCGCCGCCACCGCGGCCCGTCCGGTGGTGGACGCGCTGAGCGAGCGGGAACGGGCCGCTGTTCGGACGGTGGTGGTGGCCACCGAGTCCGCTGTGGACCTGTCCAAATCGGCCGCCGCGCAGGTGCACCGGCTGCTCGACCTGCCCCGCCAGTGCCGGCTGTTCGAGGTGAAGCAAGCCTGTTACGGCGGCGTGGCCGCGCTGCGGCTGGCCACGTCGCTGGTGCGCACCGAGCCGGGCAGTACGGCGCTGGTCATCGCGGCGGACGTGCCGGTACCCGCCCCCAGCACGTACATGGAGCCGAGTCAGGGCGTCGGCGCGGTGGCCGCACTGGTCGCGGAGAACCCCCGGATGCTGAGCATGGACGAGGGGCCCGCCGGGTGCTACAGCTACGAGACCCCGGACTTCTTCCGGCCGCGCGGCGACGTCGACGTGATGGACACCGACCTGTCCCTGATGTCCTATTTGGACTGCCTGGTCGGTTCCTTCGCCGACTACGCCGACCGCAACCCCGGCGCCGACCTGCTCCGCTCGTTCGACCTGCTGGCCATGCACACCCCGTTTCCTGGCATGGTCCGGGGCGCGCACCGCTCGGCGATGCGGAAGCTCACCGACCTGGAGCGCGGCGGTGACCGGGAGGACTTCGAGCGCCGGGTCGCGCAGTCGCTGCGGCTGCCCGAGCAGGTGGGCAACATCTACGCGGCCACCACCCTGCTCGCGATGCTGAGCGCGATCGCGTACGCGCCGAGCGACGACGAGCTCCGGATGGGCGTGTTCAGCTACGGCTCCGGCTGTTCCTCGGAGTTCTTCGGTGCCAGGGTGCTGCCCGGTGCCCGTTCCCGGCTGGCGGGACTCGGGCTGGGCGACGAGTTCGAGGCCCGCACGCGGCTGTCCGCCGAGGAGTACGACGCCGCGCTGGCCGCGATGTCCGAGATCGGTTTCGGTGCCATGCAGGCGAAGACCGACCCGGAACGGCTCGCCGGCTGGGGCCGCGGTGACCGCCCGCGCGCCGTGCTGACCGAGATCCATGACTACCGCAGGGAGTACACATGGCTGTCGCCGCGGTGAACACCGCACCCGCGGTCGTAGTGGAACGGCAGGGCGTGTTCACGCACCTGCGGCTCAACCGCGCCGATGCGGGCAACGCGCTGTCGAAGGAGACGATCGACGAGCTTACCGCGGAACTGCGGGCAGCAGAGCGATCCCGCAAGTGCCGAGCGCTGATCCTCAGCGCCGCCGGCGGCACGTTCTGCTCCGGGGTCGACCTCGGCCGCCTGGTCGGTGACCCGGACGAGGCGGAGCGGGTCAGCGTCGCCTTCTGGGAGCTGCTGACCGCGTGGGCGGACAGCCCGCTGATGACCGTGGCCACCGTCGCGCGGCCGGTGACCGGCGGCGGGGTCGGCCTGGTGAGCGCCTGCGACCTGGTCTTCGCCGGTCCAGCGGCGACCTTCCGGCTGACCGAGCTGACGCTGGGCCTGGTGCCCGCGCTGATCATGCCGTTCGTGCTGGCACGCCTCGGCGAGCAGAAGCTGATGCGGCTGGCCATGAGCACCGAGGAGATCGACGCGCAGGTCGCCGTCGAACAGGGCCTGGTGGACGAGTTGCTCACCGATCCGGGGGAGGTCGCCGCGCGGGTGCTGCCGGCGCTGCGCCGGACGTCGCGGGCAGGGTACGCCGAGCTGAAGGCGTGCCGGCGGAAGTTGCGGCCACTGCCGAAGAACTACCCCGGCTACGCGATCGGGCTGCTGCGGCGGACCGTCGAGGATCCGGCGTTCGTCGCCAAGATCGGCGAGTTGCACCGGCTGGGGCTGATTCCGTGAGCGGCCCGGTCTCGGTGGCGGTCACCGGCCGGGTCGCGCTGGTCACGCTCGCCGACGAGGAAGGGCGCAACGCGATCTCCGCGTCGCTGGCGGACGGCCTGCGCACCGCGCTGGACGCGGCGGTCGCGGACCCGGCGGTGCACGTGGTGGCGGTCGCCGGGATGGCATCGGTGTTCGCCAGCGGGGCGAGCCGCGAGTACCTGCTGAAGCCGGAGCGGGAGAACGTGGAGCCCTACGTGCGTGCGTTCCTGCACTGCCCGCTGCCGGTGGTGGCCGCGATGCAGGGCCATGCGATCGGCGGTGGGCTGACGCAGGGCCTGTACGCCGACGTCCAGGTGCTGTCGGAACGTTCGCACTACGCGGCGAACTACCTGAACTACGGGCTGGTGCCGGAGTACGGGACCACCTGGCTGCTCCCGGAGAAGCTCGGTCCGGTGCTCGGGGCGGAGATGCTCTACACCGCCAGGGGCTACCGGGGCGCGGAGCTGCGGGCGCGTTCGGCGCCGGTTCGCGTGACGGCGCACGAGCAGGTGCTGCCCGAAGCGCTGGAACTCGCCCGCGGCATCGCCCGTGCGCCACGGCCCGCGCTCGAACTGCTGAAGCGGCAGCTCGCCGCGCAGACGCTGGCCCGCAGCGACGAGGCGATCGCGGCGGAGACCGGCCCGCACGAGCAGTCCTGGCATTCGGCCGCCTTTTCCCATCTGGTGGCCCAGAAGTACGGCGACGTGGAGGAGATCGCACGATGAGCGCGGTAGGACTGGCTCCGCTCGCACTGGTGGGCATGGCGTCGCGGGTTCCCGGTGGCAGCGACGTGGACGAACTGTGGGAGACGCTGAGCGCGGGCCGGCCGAAGTTCGGGCCGGTGCCGGCCGAACGGCTGTCCGGCTACGACGAGCAGACCGTCGGCACCGGCGGGCTCACCGCCGCCCTGATGTCCGATGTGGACACTTTCGACGCGGAGTTCTTCGACGTGGGACCGCGGCTCGCGGTCTGGATGGACCCGCAGCAGCGGCTGCTGCTGGAGACGAGCTGGCACGCGATGGAGTCGGCCGGTATCCCGCCCGGCAGCCTCGCCGGCCAGGACGTCGGTGTCTTCGTCGCCTCCGCCACCAGCGACTTCCGCGACTCCACGGTGCGCAGCGGCACGATGGACCGGTACTCGATGGTCGGCAGCGTGACCACCTACCTGGCCAACCGGCTGTCCTACCAGTACGACTTCCGCGGGCCGAGCATGACCGTGGACACCGCGTGCTCCAGCGGGTTGAGCGCGCTCTCGCTCGCCGCGAGCGGCCTGCGGGCGGGGGAGATCGACGCGGCGCTCGTCGGCGCATCGAACGTGTGCATCGGTGGCTGGTTCTCCAGCGCGCTGTCCTATCTCGGTGCGTTGTCGCCCACCGGCCGTAGCCGCCCGTTCGCCGCGGACGCCGACGGCTACGTCCGTGGTGAGGGTGTCGTGTGCTTCGTGCTCAAGCGCCTTGACGACGCGCTCGACGCCGGTGACCCGGTGCTCGCCGTAGTCAGGGGAGTGGCGGCGAACCACGACGGCCGGTGCGGTGGACCGGTGAAGACCGATCCCGGCTCGCAGGCCCGGCTGCTGCGCAAAACGCTGGCACAGGGCGGGATCGACCCGGCGTCGCTGGGATATCTGGAGGCGCACGCGACGGGCACGAAGATGGACGGCGCGGAGCTGGAGGGACTTCGTGAGCTCTGTCGCGGCCGCGCGGGCGGGCCGCCCGGTCGGTTCGCCGGTCCGGCGGGCAACCTGTGGATCGGTTCGGTGAAGTCGGTGCTCGGTCACCTGGAAGGGGCGGCCGGCGCGGTGAGCCTGGCCAAGGCGGTGCTGATCCTGCGGCACGAGGAGATCCCGGCCAGCGGCGGAATCCTCGCCATGGAGCCGGATCTGGAGGTCCGGGCGCAGGAGCCGGACACCGCCGCACCCGCGCTGCACTGGCCGGGATCGGCCTCGTCCCCGCGCCGGCTGGGGGTCAGCTCGTTCGGCCTCGGCGGCTCGAACGGGCACGTCGTACTCGAAGAAGCGCCCGCTCAGGCGACCGGGCACGGCAGCCCGTCACCGGTGGAGTCGCTGCTGCCGGTACCGCTGAGCGCGACCGACGCCGAGTCGCTCACCCGGGTGGCGAACCGGCTGGCAGACTTCCTCGACAGCGCGAAGCCGGACGAGTTCGCGGCGATCGCCTGGACCCTGCAGACCGGGCGGGAACATCTGGCGCATCGCCGCGTCGTTCCCGCTTCTTCGCTCGACGAGCTGCGGGCCGGCCTGCGCTCGCTCGCGTCCGGCGAGCCGGTGCGGGAACTGCAGGACTGCGATGGGTGGCTCGAAGGCGGAACGTTCGACTGGCGGCGGCTGTGGCACCGGCCGCCGGAGCGCCGCGTCACCCTGCCCGGCTACCCGTTCCGCCGCACCTCGCTCGGGTTCGTGCCACGGCAGCCGCAGACGGGCAGGTCCTAGTGCGACCCAGCGGGGTGGTGGTCACCGGCGCGAGCGTGCTCAACGCCGTTGCCGAGGACCTTGACGCGTTCACCGACGCGCTTTTCGCCGTGCGCGGTGGAATCCGAGTGCGGGAGGGCATGGCCGGCGGCTGGCTGCCCGAGTTCTCGGTGGCCGGCTGGGCCGAACGGCACCTTGCCGGCGACCCCGCCGCGGCCGAGCGGCTGCACGCGGCCACCCGCCGGGCTGCGCTGCCCGCGCGGACCGCGGCCTGCGTTGGCCTGGCGGCGGTCCGCCACGCCGGGCTCACCGACACCGACGAGACCGCACTGATCGTGGCCGGCAACAACCTGGCCCTGGACTACCACGCCGAAGCGCTGCGCCGCTTCCACGAACGGCCCGGCAGCATGCGCCCGTCGCACGCGCTCAACCACCTGGACACCGACGCCGTCGGCACCGTCAGCGAGACGACCGGGGTGGCGGGGGAGGGCTGGACCACGGGTGCCGCCTCGGCCAGCGGCACGGTCGCCGCGCTGCTCGGCGCCCGGCTCATCGCGGCCGGCGAACTGGACAGCTGCCTGGTGGTCGCGCCGGTGGCCGAGCTGTCGGCCGCCGAGTTCCGAGCCTTCCAGACCAGCGGCGCCATGGCACGTGCCGATGGCGACGCCGAACCGGCCGAGCTCTGCCGGCCGTTCGACCGCGCCCGCAGCGGGTTCGTCTACGGCCAGGGCGCCGCGGCGGTGCTGCTGGAAAGCGCGGAAGCGGCGCGTCGCAGGGGAGCCGAGGCGCTGGCCGAGGTGGCCGGTTGGGGGCAACGGCTGGACGCCCGCCGCGGCACCGCGCCGAATGCCGCAGGGCAGGTGCGGGCGTTGCGCTCGGCGCTGGCTTCGGCCGGGGTCGAACCCGCCGAGGTGGACTACGTGAACGCGCACGGCACCGGTTCGGTGGCGGGCGACCCGGTCGAAGCCGAGGCGCTCGCGGAGGTGTTCGGTCGGACCGGTCGGACCGGTCGGACACTGGTGAACTCGACCAAGCCGTTGACCGGGCACTGTCTGAGCGCGGCCGGGCTGCACGAGCTGATCGCCACGGTGCTCCAGCTGCGCGGCGGTTTCGTGCACGGCAACCCCTGCCTGCACGACCCGATCGACCCCGGGCTGGGGCTGCTGGGGACGTCCACCGAAAAGGCCGACCTCCGGATCGCGGTCTCGAACAGCGTTGCGTTCAGCGGGATCAACGCGGCACTCGTGCTCCGGTCCGTAAAACCCTGACATCCGAAGAAAAACAGGAGAACGAGATGACAGAACCTCGCCACATTCCCGCGGGAACCGGCAAGTCGGTGTGGATCGGCGACAGCCTGCACACGATCAAGACCACCGGGGCGGACACCGGCGGCGCGACCAGCATGATCGAGATCACTGTGCCGCCGGGGGAGGGGCCGCCGCCGCACTCGCACAGCAACGAGGACGAGACCGTGCACGTGCTCGCCGGCCGGTTGGCCTTCGTGCTCGGCGATCGGGAGATCGTGGCCGGGCCGGGGGATTTCGTCTTCATCCCACGCGACACCGTGCACGCGGTGCGCAATGTCGGCGAGGAGGTCGGCCGGACGGTGACCACCTACGTGCCGGGCGGGATGGACGAGTACTTCGCCAGGGTGGGCAGCCCCGCCGAACCCGGCGAGCAGCCGCCCGCGATGAACCCGGACCAGCTGCGGGCCGCGGTGGAGCTGGCCCCGGAGTACGGCATGACCATCTCGATGCCGGCTGGTTTCGGCCCCGGTGGTCCCAGTGACCCCGGCGGCCCCGGCGGCCCCGGCAACTGAGCCGAGCCCCGCCGCGCGAATCCCTCACCCCGATAGGAAAAGAAATGTCGCAACAGACAACAGAAGCAGCCGAAGGCAGCGGCCTGCTGATGGCCGCGCACGACGGGTTCATCCAGTCGCGCGCGCTTCAGCTGGCCGCCGAGCTTGGCATCGCCGATCTGCTGGCCGATGGCGGCCGGAGCGCCGAGGAGCTGGCGACGGCCACCGAAACCCACCGCCCGGCGCTGTACCGGCTGCTGCGGCTGCTCGCCGGCTCCGGGGTGCTCACCGAAGTCGAGCACGGCCGGTTCGAGCTGACCCCGGCCGGCGCGGAGCTGCGCGCGGACCATCCGCGGTCGGTGAAGGCGACCCTGCTCAGCGCCAAGCTCTTCCTGCCCGTGTACGCCGATGCCATGTACAGCCTGAAAACCGGCGAGCCCGCCTTTCCCCGGTCCTTCGGGAAGCCGCTGTTCGAGTACCTGCAGGACCATCCCGACCAGAGCGCGCACTTCCACTCCGCGATGGCGGACGCGAGCAGGCTGGAGACCGCCGCGCTGCTGGACGCCTACGACTTCGGTGGCGCGGGGCGCCTTGTCGACGTCGGCGGCGGGACCGGCACGCTGCTCGGTGCGATCCTGGGCGCCTACCCGGAAAGCACCGGCGTGGTGTTCGACCAGCCGCACCTCGCCGAAGCGGCGGCGGCACAGGCGGCCGCGGACGGGGTCACCGACCGTCTGACCTTCACCGCGGGCGACTTCTTCGGCCAGGAGATACCGCGTGACGGCGACATCTACCTGCTGAAGTCGATCATCCACGACTGGCCGGACGAGGAGGCCGTGCGCATCCTGCGCGGCTGCCGTCAGGCGATGTCGCCCGGCAGCCGCCTGCTGCTGGTGGAGCGGGTGCTCCCGCCGGGCGGCGGGAGCCATCCGGGGCACGCGATGGACTTCACCCTGCTGGTGGTCCTCGGCGGCCAGGAACGGACCGAGGACGAGTACGCGAAACTGCTCGCCGAAGCCGGCCTGAAGTGCAACGGCGTCACCGCCACCGCTTCGCCGATGAGCGTGCTGGAGGCGGTGCCGCTGCCGGACTGACCCAGTGCCTGATACCGCCGTCGATTCCGCCTGTTCTGCCGCAACTGCCGGTTATCCTGGAACGCCTGGCAAGCGGGGAGGGGGCCTCGGATGGCCGAGGCGGCGAAAACGATCGGGCGTCTCGGCTGGCTGACCGCGACCATCGGCCCACCGGGAGCCGTGGCAGGGCTGTGGCCGGGCTGGGTGCAGGACAATCCGGTGCTGGCCGTGGTGCTGCTGGTCGTCTACGAGGCGGTGCTGGCGGTGGTCGCGTTCGTCCGCGAGGTGGCCAGTGAGCTGATCAGGCGCTGGCAGGCGAGGTTCATCGAGCGGGTCGACCAGACGCTGGGTCGCAGGCTGTTCCGGTTCGAGCGCCGGTACCGGGAGTTCGTGCTCGGCGCGCTGCGGTTCATCGACCTCAAGGGCCTGGCCACAATCGGTCCGTACACGCCCCAGCTCGACGAGGTCTTCGTGGAGCTGGGGCTGGTACCGCGCAGCCCGCACCAGGTGGTTTCGGACCCGCTCGCGGACGTGCCGGCCGAGCTGACCGAGCGGTCTTCCCTGCACGAGTTCCTCAGCCGATCGACCCCGGAAGTGCTGGCCGTGGTCGGTGCCGCCGGCAGCGGGAAGACCACCCTGCTGCGGCACACCGCCCGCCGGATCTGCCATGCGGGTGGCAAGCAGCGACGCCCGGTGCCGATCTTCCTGTTCCTCCGCGACCATTCCACCGAGATACTGGCCGACCCCGAGGTGCCGCTGGCCGACCTGCTGCGCGGCACGCTCGGCCGGTACCGGCCCGACGAGCCCGCCGGCTGGTTCGAGCAGAAACTGCGCGACGGCGACTGCGTGGTGCTGCTCGACGGGCTGGACGAGGTGACGCCGCGGGGAGACCGGCGTGCGGTCTCCGACTGGGTCGAGCGCCAGATCGGGCAGTACCCCGGGAACGACTACGTGATCACGTCCCGCCCGCACGGCTACTGGGCGGCCGAGATCGTCGGCGCGACGGTGCTGCAGGTGCGGCGGTTCACCGACGAGCAGGTCGCCCGGTTCGTCCGCGGCTGGTACTGGTCGATGGAACGGCACAGCACGGGCACGGACAACGGGGAAATGGAACCGCGGGTCGCCTCCGCCGCCGACGACCTGCTGGACCGGCTGCGGAACGCGACCGGGCTGTACGAGCTGACGGTCAACCCGCTGCTGCTGACCATGATCGCGAACGTGCACCACTACCGCAGCGCGCTGCCGGGCAGCAGGGCCGAGCTCTACAGCGAAATCTGCGAGGTGATGCTCTGGCGCCGGCACAGCGCGAAGAAGCTGCCGATCGAACTCGGCGGGGACCAGAAGGAGCTGCTGCTGCGGCAGCTCGCGTTCACCATGATGGAGCGCCGGGTGCGGGACCTGCCGAAGGCCGAGGTGCTCGAGGTGCTCAAACCCTTGCTGCGCCGGGTTTCCAAGGAGCTCACCGGGGAGGAGTTCCTCGCCGAAGTAGGCTCCAGCGGCCTGTTGATCGAACGTGAGAACGGGCTGCACTCCTTCGCCCACCACACTTTCCAGGAGTACCTGGCCGCCGCGCACATTCAGGACAAGGGGCCGGTCGACCTGCTGCCGGGACTCGTCGACGACGAATGGTGGCGGGAGTGCACGCTGTTGTACGCCGCCCGCGCGGACACCGACCCGATCATCCGCGCCTGCCTCGACTCGGCCAGTGTCCCGGCGCTCGCGCTGGCCTTCGACTGCGCCCAGCACGCCCGGGAAATCGACCCCGCGCTTCGCGAAAGCCTGGACCGGCTGCTGGAGTCCTGTTACGAGCCGGACATCGATCCGCGGCGCCGGAGGCTGATGGCCCACGTGATGGTCACCCGGCACCTGCGCCACCTCACGCCAACCGACGGTGTCGCGCGGATCTGCGCCAGGCCGATCAGCGTGGACATCTACCGGCTCTTCCTCGCCGACACCGGGACCAGCCCGCCCGACGACCCGAGGCCGTTCCGGCCGGGATCGGGCGGGCCGGTGGTCGGGGTGCACCCTGCCGACGTGCTGACCTTCGTGCACTGGATCAACCAGATCGCCGGCGGCGGCTCGGCCTACCGGCTGCCCCGGCGTGCCGAGGTCGAGGTGCCGGCCGTGCGGCGTGCCCTGGACCAGCCGGATTCCGCGCCGCCGGGCAGGCTCAGTGTCTGGCTGGAGCCGCACGGCACCCGCGCGCTAGAGCTGTGGACGCCGGAACCAGCCCAGCACCCGCATCTGATCAAGGCCGAAGTGCTGGTCCGTGCGGTCACCGGTGACCTGCGGGCCTCGGCGGCAACGCTGGCCAGGCTGCTGCTGGCGCGTTCCCTGGTCGTGCTCCGTGCCGTGGCGTTCGATCTCGAGCATGGCGTGGCCGGTGCCCGCGCCCGCAACCTCGCCGGCGACCTGGTGCACGGCCTCGCCCGCGCACTCGACCTCGCGCTGGCGAGGTCCAGCGATCTCGGGCTGGCCAGGACGCTCAACCCGGCTCTCGCGCACGCCTTCGACCTGGCCCGCGCGGTGGACCGCGAGGTCGACCACGCGCGGGCGCTCAACCTGGCCAGGCTGCGCGATCTCGCCCGGATCCGGGCCATCGATCTCGCACTGGCGCTGGACCTCGCGCTCGGGCGCGCGTTCACCGTGGCCGGCAGCAGGCCGGACTCCGAACGCGACCTGGTGCACGATCTCGACCGCGCGCTGGACCGGGACTTCGAGTACGCCCGCAGGCTGGCAAGCACACTGGACACCGACCTCGACACCGCGCTGGAGCCGGATCTCGACCTCGTCCTGGACGTCGTGCTCGGTCTCGACCTCGCCCGCGACACCGATCGCACCCCGGTCCCGTTCGGCGAGTACCACCGCCACCTCGAAGCGATCACCGGGCTGGCCATGCCCCGCGCCCTTTCCCAGGCGCTCCAGGAGTCCGAACGCGTGCCGCTGGACGAGGACCGGCATCGTTTCCTGGACAGTTTCGCGCGGGCTTTCGTGACCATCACCGGCATCGAGTCCGGCGACCGGATCGTGCCGCCCGACTCGCTGACGGCCGAGGTCCGGAGGGCCTGCTCCGGCCTGCTCGCGGCCTCTCCGGTACCGGACTGGGCCAGGGAGGCGAGTGACCGGCTGGAACGGCTCGCCGTGCCCGTCTTCAGCCGCCGCCAGAACCTCACCCCGGTCACCGCGACCGCGATCCGGACCGGGGTGCTGTGCCTCGCCGTCGAAGCGGACGCCCTCGGCGCCCCCAGCACCGCCGAGGCGTTCCGGCAGGTCGCGGCCGGGGTGAGCCTGCTCGAGCAGCGCTGGGGGAGCGAGCTGTCGCCGACCGAGACGATCGTGCTCGCCACCGCGTGAACGCGGCGCTGGCCGAGTGCTACCACCGGCCGGGTTTCCGCAGGAGGAACAGGTAGGAGCCGAGGTGGTCGCGGAAGAACGAGCGCACCACGGGAATCACCGGATCCATCTGGGCGACGGCTTCGGCTCCGTAGCGCTGGATGATCTCCTCGCGCCGGTCGGCGTAGAGAATTCCCATCAGTTCCCCGCTGAACGCGCAGTTCTGCACCATGCTTTCCACCTTGACCAGCTCAAAGCCGGCCGTGGCCGCCATTTCCATGGTCTCGGCCACCGTGCCCGGTGCCGCACAGCACCAGGTTTGCTGATATGCGGCCAGTTGCACTGCGGAGGGCGTGCCACGGACGGTGAACTCACTCATCATGAAGTGACCGCCCGGCCGGAGGACCCGCGCGGCTTCGTGAAACGCCTGCTGGCGATCGGACAGGTGGGCGAACATGTCGATGGCCATGGCGGCGTCGAAGGACTCGTCCTCGAAGTCGAGGGCCATGGCGTTGCCGTAGCCGAAAGTGACCCGGTCGGAGACGCCTTCGGCCCTGGCGGTCTCGGTGGCCCTGGCGATCTGCTCCCGGCTGACGGTGATGCCGGTGGCCCGCCCTCCGCTGCGCTGGGCCATCCGCACCGCGGGCAGGCCGGTGCCGCAGCCGATGTCCAGCAGGTGTTCGCCGGCCTTCAGTCCCAGGGTTTCGACGTGGTACTCGGTGGAGCGTTCCTGCGCCCGGTTGGCGAGATCGCCGAGGGTGGTCGCCGGCTCGCGCTCACCTGGCCGCGTCCACATGCCGAGGTGCACGCCGATGTCCCCGATGGTCAGGTCGTAGAGGTCGCCGAACTGGTCGTAGTTGACCCCGATCTGCTCAGGGCTTGGTGCGGTGAAGTCGTCGCCGACCCGATCATGTGCTGTTGTCATGACACGCAACTCCTCCAAGCGGCGGAAGGCAAGCCTGATAACGCTAGCGGGCTGGGGAGCCGCTGGCGACGGCGGTCGGTTGCGCCGAACGGGTGGGAATTCAGGCCGTGATCGAGTTCCGGAACCCGAGTGAATCCATGCGCGTCCCATCCGGCAGTTCCCGTTCGAATGCCTCGAAATGTGCATCGAGAGAAAGCGTTCGGCAAAGAGGAAGGGGTCGCCATGATCGGCAGGGTGCTCAACCTGGCTCGAACAGAAAGCAAGATCGAAAAAGGGGAGGATTCCGGCCGGTTCGGGCGGGCTCTCGACAAGTTCAAGGGCAGTGTCTTGGAGAAGGTCGTCGACTCGCTCCTGGTGCTGGCTGGCAGTGCGCTGGTCGCGTTCCTGGCCGGGATCGATCCTCGAACCTGGTGGAGTGAAACCACTATGAGCTTCGAAGCGCCGGTCGATCGGTCGGAGATGCGAGGAGGTCTGGACGTCGCGCTGAGCGGGGAGGCGGCCGACGACTCCGCCGTCTGGCTCCTCGCGAGGAATTCTTCGGGCTGGTACCCGTTGCAGATCGCCACTCAGGCGGAACAGGGAAAGTGGCAAGCGAAGATCGAGGCGCAGCAGATCGAGGCGAGCGAATTCGACCTCTGTGTGGCGGTTGTCGGCAACGACAAGTCGAAACAGTTCGGCGAACACCGGGCCGAATTCGCCGCCCGGTCGATGACGGATACCGATGTGCAGGCCGAAGGTGCGTCCCCCAACCCATGCGTGCATGTCCTGAAGCGATAGCCGCGGGCCTGCCGTTTTTCCGTTGCGAACGTCGTCACCGTCGGCCGACGGTGAGGACGGCGGACCAGTGGCGCGTGAGTCGCCCGTCCGGGCGTTCGGCGAGGCGGTGGCGTATCTCCTGATAGAGGTGTGCGCGCTTGTCCGGCTCCATCGCGATGTGGCCGGAGAAGGTGTCCAGCAAAGCGAGGTACTCCTCCGCGGTGTAGCGCAGGGCCCATACGTAGCGCCGTGTTCCGACGACCGTGAAGTATCCGGAGGTGCTGAACTCGGTGGCGATGGGGTTGGGCTGAGCCTCCGGCGGAGGCGGTGGCCATGGACCGTCGTGGCCTTCGCCGATTTCGACGTAGACCTGTTGGATCTCGGTGAAGAAAGGGTCGAAACCGACCGGAAGGGCGTGTTCGGCGTTCCACACGGCCAAGTGGCCGCCCGCGTTGAGGAGGGCTGCCGCTTTCGCATACTTGACCTCCGGGTCCACCCAGTTCCAGGCCGTGGCCGCGTAGACGAGATCGAAGTGGGTGCCGGGCGCCGACTCCCACTCTTCGAAGGACGACGTGATCACCGAGGTGCCGGCGAACCCGGCGAGGCGCTGCCGGGCCTCTGCCGCCAGCGCGTCGCCGAGCTCGATCGCGGTGATCCCGAAGCCCCTCCGTGCCAGTGGCAAGGTCGCCTTTCCCGGACCGCAGCCCACTTCCAGGAGGTGCGCGGGTGGCTCGACCCCGGTGATCTCGAGCAGGTCGGCGTACAGCTCGGCCGGGTAGTCCGGGCGCGCGTGCTGATACCGGGAAGCCGCGCTGTTGAAGGTGGTTCGCAGTCGGCGATCTTGGGACATCCGCCCATCCTGACAGCGCCGGACCAGGCCGAAAATTCCCCTTGAAAACTGCGCAGCCTGGACTGTACAGTTTTGCCTGCGGGTGACGAGAGGTGGTGGACATGGACGACGCTGTGTCGGAATCGGCGGTGCACGCCGCGCGCGAGCTGCGGACCATGGTGGGCCGGCTGCGCAGGCGGCTCAGGCAGACCTACGACGTCGAGGGGCTGACGCCTTCGCAGACATCGGTGCTGAGGCGGCTCGACAAGTACGGCCCGGCGTCGACCAGCGATCTCGCGGCGGCGGAAGGGGTCCGGCACCAGTCGGTGGCCGCCACGTTGCAGGCGCTGGGCGGACGTGGCCTGATCGAGCGCCGCGCGGATCCCGGTGACGGGCGCCGGCAGCTGGTGTCCGTCAGCGAAGCCGGGCACGCCTTCCTCGCGGACAAGCGCCGCGCGGGAGAGGAATGGCTGGCTCGTGCGCTGCACGACCGCTACACCGAGAAAGAGCGGCAGGCGCTGCTGAAGGCACTGGAACTCGTGGAACGGCTGACCGACGGATGATCCGTCGTCGCAAGGATTCAGGGGAGGGCTTCGACCGCAGGTTGCTGGCGCCGATGATGGTCGGGTCGATGCTGAACCCGGTCAACTCGTCGATCATCTCGGTGGCGCTGGTGCCGATCGGAGTCGCGTTCGGCGCGTCGCCGTCGGAGACGGCCTGGCTGATCTCGGGGCTGTACCTTGCCACCGCGATCGGCCAGCCGGTGGTGGGCCGGTTGATCGACCTGCACGGCCCGCGCCGGCTGTACCTCATCGGCGCGGCCCTGACCGGGCTCGCCGGCGTCATCGGCATGCTAGCGCCCAACCTCGGCGTGCTGGTCGCGGCCAGGGTCGTGCTGGGATTCGGGACCTGCGCGGGATACCCGTCCGCGATGTACCTGATTCGCGCCGAGGCCAAGCGCACCGGGCAGGACACCCCGGCCGCGGTGCTCACCGCGGTCGCGGTCGCCACGCAGACGATCGCCGTCATCGGCCCCGGCCTCGGCGGCCTGCTCATCGAGCTGGGCGGCTGGCGCACCACGTTCGCGCTCAACCTCCCGCTCGCGGCCATCGGGCTGGTCCTGGGCGCGCTGCGGCTGCCGAAGACCGCGCCGCTGGGCGGTGGTGACGACCGCGGGCTGGACCTGCCGGGGATGGCGCTGTTCGCGGTCACCCTGGTGTCGCTGTTGCTGTTCCTGATGAACCTGGGTGCCGGGCTTTGGTACCTGCTCGCGATCGCGGTGGTCGCCGGTGCTGTCTTCGTGCTGCGGGAACTGCGGGCGTCGTCCCCCTTCATCGACCTGCGGCTGTTGGGCGGCAACCTGCCCCTGGTCCTGACCTATGTGCGGGCGTTGCTCTCCTTCGTCGCCGCCTATTCGTTCCTTTACGGCTATACCCGGTGGATGGAGGAGGGGCGCGGGCTGTCCGCGGCACAGGCGGGGGGCGCCCAGCTGCCGCTGTTCGCCGTCGGCATCCTGGCCTCGGTGCTCACCGGGCGGCACAAGGAAGTGCGCGCCAAGCTGACGGTCGGTGCGGCGGGGCAGATCGTCGCCTGCGCACTGCTGCTCACGCTCGGCCCCGGCAGCCCGTTCTGGCTGCTGCTGTCCGTCGCCGTCGTGTTCGGTGTGCCGCAGGGACTGAACAACCTCGCGCTGCAGAACTCCGTGTACCACCAGGCTGTTCCGGAGCGACTCGGCTCCTCGGCCGGGTTGCTGCGCACCGCCGGCTACCTTGGTGCGGTCATCGCCTCCGCCGCCAACGGTGCTTTTCTCTCGCACGGCGCCGACACACCAGGGCTGCACCACCTGAGCTGGTTCATGCTCGGCACCGCGGTCGTGTTCCTGGTGACCACCGTGGCCGACCGCAGCCTCAGCCGGGTGGGCGCCGCGAAGGAAACCGCCGGCACCTCGGCCAGTGGATGAGGGCGTTCACCGGAGGTCGACCGGCAGCTTCACGAAGCCGTTGGCGAGCGTGTTGTCGATGTGCTCGAGAGCGGCGGCCGGCACGGCGAGGCGAGCGTGCGGAAAGCGGGAGGTCAGCTGCCCGAGCGCGATCTGGGTCTCCATCCGGCCGAGCGTGGCGCCGAGGCAGTAGTGCGACCCGTGGCCGAAACTCAGGTGCCCGCGAGTATCGCGGTACAGGTCGAAATGGTCGGCGCGGTCGAACTTTGCTTCGTCTCGGTTCGCCGCGGACAGGGAGATCAGCACTATCGCTCCGGCGGGGATCGTCACCTCTCCGTAGGTCACCGGTTCGGTCGCTATCCGGTGCGTGGCGCACCGCACTGACGTATCGAAACGCAGGACCTCCTCCACCGCGTCGGGGATCAGCTCCGGCTTGTTCCTCAGCAATTGCCACCGGTCCTGATCCTCGAGCATCAGCCGGACCGCGTTCCCGATCAGGTTCATGGTGGTCTCATGCCCGGCGATGAACAGGAGGTACACCGTGCCCATCAGTTCCCGGTCGGTCAGCCGGCCTTCGGCGGCACTCGCGGTGAGCAAGGCCGACAGCAGATCGTCCGCGGGGGCGGCACGTTTGGCATCGAACAGTGTGGTGAAGTAGTTCTCGATGGCCAAGGATGCAGGCCCGATCTTGCCAGGGTCGTCGCTGGTGACGGCTTGCGTCCAGCTTCGAAACCGCGGCCGGTCGGCGCGCGGCACACCGAGCAGTTCGCAGATCACGGTCATCGGCATCAGGAACGCGAACTCGCTGATGAGATCGATCGTCCGGCCGGTGTCCAGCTCGTCGAGCAGTGCCGCGCTGATTTCTTCCACTCGCGGGCGCAGGTTCTCCACCCGGGCCGGGGTGAACTGGGCGGTGAGCAACTTCCGCTGGCGAGCGTGCTCGGGGTCATCGTTGTTCAGCATGTGCGGGTAGTTCACCCTTGAGGCCCCGCGGTCTATCCCGGCCTTTTCGAGTAGTTCTTCATAAGCGTGGGCCAGTTTTCGCCAGTCCTTGCTCAACTTCGGGTTCTTCAAGGCGTGGAGTGCGTCGTGATGTCTGGTGATGACCCATAGCGGCATGAAGCCGCCCACGTCGGTCAGATGCACCGCGGTTTCCGCGCGAAGCGCCGCGTCGACCTTGTGCGAGTCTCCCCAATAGCCGGGCTCGAACATTCTCATCGGCTGCCCCCCGATCTCGTCAATGTCAGCGGATGCTCGCGGCGACTGTTTTCAACTGCTCGGCCAAAGCTGGGGAGGCGTAGGTCTTCAGCACCTCGCGGCGGATCGGGCAGGCGTTCAAGTCCGGGCACACCAGTGGGATCAAGACGCTCAGCGTCATGGACAAGTGTGTCGGGGGTAGCGCGCCAAGGATCTCCTTGACCCCGAACGCTGCGGTCGAACTCAGCACGTCGGCAAGGAACTTCGGAAACCGCAGCCGGAGAAGCCCGTCATAGATCGGTGTCTGAGTGAGTTTGGCATAGGTGCCCGGGTCGAGTCCTTTGGACAAGTCGTCGAGGCGGATGCAGAGCTGGTGCCCGTTGCGGCGGGCCCGATAGTGGAACGGAAGCTTGTCGAGTGTACGGTCGGCCAACCGGGTGTAGAAGCCGTCCTGGTCGAACGCGTAGGTGACGGCGTCGTCGACGAAGGTCGATCGGGCTTGGCCCAGTATTTCCTTGGAGCGCCCACGCCGCTCGGTCTTCCGGTCAGGTTTCGGCGTGACTTCTCGGGGTTGCCGTGGTGTTCGCGTCAGGCTCGGCTGTGTCCTTGGCGGTGTGTACCTGGCCGACGATGGTGGCGTGTTCCAGGTCGGACGGTGGGCCGGGGTTCGAGCCCTGGCAGGCCGATCGTAGGTGCGATGATCAGGGGCCTGGCCGCATTCACGTCCACGCTGAGATCCGTGAACATGCGCGCCCCCGCACTTCGGGCACCGGTACTGGTTGCGGGGAAGTCTTCTGCGGCCGGCCACCCACTCCACGTTAGGAACGGGATCGCCGCTGGTCACTCGGCTGTTCCGGTCCGGACACCGACCGGGTGCGTCACCCCTCGCGTTGTAATTCGTCCTTGTGAGGCAACGTGGTTGACCCTCGTGGGTGGTCAGTCTCAGGGGTGGACCAGGGCTTCGGTGACGATCCTGGCGGTCTTCGAGGTGGAGGGCGGGCTGGTCAGGCTCGGCGGGCCGAGCCGGACGACCACGGTGTCCGAGCCGGGGTCGACCTGGACGGTCTGGCCGCCGAGGCCCTGGGCCCAGTACATGTCCTGCGGGGCGGAAGGGATGAGCTGGGTGTGCGGGGCGTTGGCGCTGTCTTCGCGGGTCATGGGGGAGCCCACGCTGGCGACGGGGCCGAGCCGGTTGAGCCACCAGAGGTAGCCGTAGGCGGTGGTGAGGTCCTGCGACGGCTTTCCGGTGGCGTCGCCGACCCACTGCTCGGATACGACCTGGGTGTCGTTCCAGTGCCCGTTGCGCAGGAAGAGGTAGCCGAAGCGGGCCATGTCCTGGCAGGTGGACTGCATGCCGAAGAACATGTTGGTGTTGACGGCCCGGTCCCGGGTCAGGTCCGTGTGCTGCATGCCCAGCGGCTCGAAGAGCTTCTTCTCGGCGTAGTCGGCGGGTGCGTCGCCGGTGGCCGTTTGGAGCACGTCGTCGAGGGTCTGGATGGCGGTGTTGTTGTAGGCCCACACCTCGCCGGGAGGCACGTCCTGCGGCTGGGAGACGGCGAAGGCCGTCCGATCCGGCGCCGCGAAGACCTGGCCGGTATCGGTGACCAGGTCCTTCCAGTGGCGGCCGGAGTCGTTGCTCAGCAGGTCCTTGACCGTGACGTCGGCCGACGGGGTACCGACCCAGGAGGGAAGGTATTTCGACGCCGCGTCGTCGATGCTGAGCTTTTGCTCGGCCTGTGCGATCCCGACCAGGGTGCTCGATACCGACTTGGTCGCCGAGAACACCTCCTGGGTGGACTCGGGACCGGTGTCGTTCCAGTACCAGTCGGCGACCAGCCGCCCGTGCCGGACGACCGCGAGGCAGTTCGACTTGTCCGCCTTCAATTCTTCGGCTATCTGCGCCAGCTTGGCCGGGTCGAACCCGGCCGCGGCGGGGTCACCGCGTTCCCATTCCGCGCCTGGATATGGCCCATCATCCACCCGGCCCGCGAAAGCTGAATCGTTCGACGCGACGGCCACGCCGGCCATCATCACGGCGGCGGCAGCGACGGCGAAAACCCTGCGACGAACGGAAACCAGCATGACTACCTCCGGCGCGGCAATTCTACTCGGATGCAGGGGAAACAATGGAGGCAACAGGGAATGCATGTCAACAGTTGTCATCTTAATAAGTCCGGGGAGTCCCGAACTTATTAATAAGAAGAGCGTCCACCGGATTCAGGCTTGGTCCAGGGCGGCGTGCAGGCGTGGCCTCGTGTAGTGGCGCCAGGTGAGGGCGAGTGCTTGTGCGATCAGGGTACCGAGCACGGGAATGGTGCTGTCGAAGCGGATTTCGTAGTCCAGGCGGGTGCCGGTGGGGCAGGGGCTGAGGTTGACACGGCCGCGGTGATCGCGGATCGGGCCGCCGCGCAGCGTGCGGTATTCGAGGAGCACGGGTCGCTGGTAGGCGGTGATCTCTTCCAAGATGGTGACACCGGGCAGGGCGATGCGGCGAAGGCTGCCGAGCCCGTTCGGGGTGCGGGGGTCGGCTGCGTTGCGGACGCGGTGGAACCTGCCTGGCCAGAGCGTGTCCCAGTGGTCGGTGAGGTGGTCGAACACGGTCTCGGGCGGCGCCTCGAACTGGTCCTGGAAACGCAGGACGTGCCGGGGACCGGTGGTCATGGCCTCGCCCCTTCCGTCAGATAACGTGAATTATATTCATGATTGCCGCCATGCGGCGAGCCGGGTTTGAGAGCAAAGGTGGGGCGTAGTCGTCCTGGCTACCTACGGTGATTGCGCTGGCGGCGGCAAACCGCTGACCAGCAACGGAAACCGTGAACGTCGCCCCGCCTGTTCCGGGTGCTCTCCGGTAGGGAAAACTCCACCGCGCAAGATGGGGTGGTTCCCAGGAACGTTTCGGGGGTCACCTTGATCGCGCGCCGGGCGAAGGCCGGACAGTCTTGTGCCGTGGCCCGGATTACTGACTTTCGACCCCGACCAAGGGACGGTGGCATGCGGGCGCCTCGGTCGCGGCGAGTATCGGAGAGCTCCGAATGAACCTCATCGGGATCGCGTTCGCCATGGTGGGCGCCGTCTTCGCCGCGCTGGCCGCGCACATGCAGCACCGGGCCGTGCATACGACCATGCGGGACGCCGGCGACGGGACGACGCTGCGCCTGCGTTCGTTCAGCCGGTTGTTGCGCCAGCGGGGCTGGCTGCTCGGCCTGCTCGCGATGACCGCCGGTGGGACCCTGCACGCGGTGGCGCTCGGCCTCGCGCCGATCATCGTGGTGCAGCCGGTCGGGGTGATCGCGGTCGCCGCGACCGCGTTGTTCGCCGCCAGGGCCGGCGGGCCGAGGCTCAGCGGGCGCGGCTGGCTGGCCATCGCCGCGATCGCGGCCGGCGTTGCCGGTTTCGTCGGGATCGCGGCGAACAACACCACACCGACCGAGGTGACCGGCTCGGACGGCCTCCAGGCCGGTCAGCTCGTCGCGGTCGGGGTGGCCGCCATGTGCCTGCTCGCGATGGCGACGAGGGGGCGGGTCCGCGGGGTCGCGTTCGCCACCGCCGCGGCCATGGCCTACGGGCTGGTGTCGGTGCTGACCAGGGCGGTGCTCCAGCAGGCCCAGCACGGCGGCCCGCTCGCCGCGCTGATCGCCTCCGCGGTCGCCATCGTGCTCGCCCTCGTTCTCGGCGCCTGGCTGGTGCAGCAGGCCTACGCCAGCGCACCGCCGCACACGGTGATGGCGTGCATCACCGTGGTGGACCCGATCGTCGCCGTGGCCATCGGGATCGGCCTGCTCGGCGAAGCGGCCTCGATCAGCGGCTGGGTCGCCGTGTCCGGGTCGCTTTGCGCACTTCTCGCGGTCGGTGGCGTACTGGCGCTGGCCGGCCTCACCGAGCATTACGGCGGGAACCACCGCCCGCCCGCGGCCCCGGACGCGAACACGCGACCGGCGCCGGAACCCCTCCGCGTTGGCTGACCCGCTCAAGGTTCGCGGGGCTGCTCCTCGCGGCCGTGGTGGACGTGGAAGCCGTCCAGTATTCGCTCGAGCCCGTAGTGGAAGTTCTCCTCACGGCGCCGGTGCAGGTCCTGGCCGGCCGATCCGGTGAAGGTTTCGCGCAGCCGCGGGTAATCCTGCGCGGCCTCTTCGACCGCCGGCCGTAGCCGCTCGGACCAGCCCTGCTCGGTCTCGCCGCTGCGGCTGACCATCGTCAGCCACGCGGCTTCGCTGATCGCCGTGCCGATGACGTAGGCGCTGACCGTGCTGATCGCCTTGTCGGCCTCGTCGAGCGGAAAATCCGCCGCCTCGAACAGGGCGAGCATGCGGTCGTTCAGCCGCATCACGTTCGGCCCGAGGTAGGACAGCCCGACTTCGCCGAGCAGCGAAGCGATCCAGGGGTGCCGCAGGATCATCGCCCGCAGGCTGTCCGCGCAGACGGTCACCGATGCCCGCCAGCCGGCCGGATCGTCGGCGGACGGCACCTCGATCTCGCCGTAGACCTCGTCCACGACCAGCTCGATCAGCTCGTCCTTGTTGGCCACATGCCGGTAGAGGGAGGTCGCCCCGGCGTCCAGCCTGCCGCCGAGGCGTCGCATGCTCAGGTCTTCGATTCCTTCGGTGTCGAGCAGCTGGACGGCCTCGGCCACGATCTGCTCCCGGCTCAGCGCCGGCCGCTCGCGTCGGCGCGGACGCGTCCATACCGAAGGGATCGGCTGTTCGTCGGCTGGCATCGGACCTCCTCTGTCGCTCTTCGGTATCACCGTAGCGCACACCGTGCGCATCATGCGAACACCAGTCTTGCGCACGGCGGAAGGCTGTGCGTACAGTGTGCGCAACGAGAGCACGACGTACGCATACTGGAGGGGTTGTCATGGAAGAGCGGAACCCGAGACGCTGGCTGATCCTGGTCGTGCTGTGCCTGAGCACGCTGGTGCTGGTCGTCGACAACATGGTGCTCACGGTGGCGGTTCCGCCGCTGACCGCGGATCTCGGCGCCAGCGCCCAGGACATCCAGTGGGTGCTGGAGTCCTACATGCTGGTCTTCGCCGGCCTGCTGCTCACCGCGGGCAGCCTGTCCGACCGGTTCGGCAGGCGGCGGGTCATGATCATCGGCCTGGCTTTGTTCGGGGCGGCTTCGCTGGTGGCCACGTTCGCCGCGAGCCCCGGCCAGCTGATCATCGCCAGGGTGGTGATGGGCGTCGGTGGCGCGCTGATCATGCCGAGCACGCTGTCGATCCTGATCACCGTCTTCGATGAGACCGAACGACGCCGGGCGATGGCGGCGTGGAGCGCGGTGGCCATGGTCGGCCTGATCGCCGGACCCGTCCTCGGCGGTGTGCTGATCGCCTGGTTCTGGTGGGGTGCGGTCTTCCTGATCAACGTGCCGATCGCGATCGTGGCGATCATCGCGGCGCTCGTGCTGATGCCGGAGTCCAAGGGGCCGTGGCAGAAACCCGACCCCATCGGCGCGATCCACTCGGTGCTCGGCATGACGGCATTGGTCTGGACGATCAACGAACTGCCGAAGGACGGCCTCGCCAGCGCGGAAACGCTGACCGCGCTCATCGTCGCCGTGCTCGGCCTCGCCGGGTTCGTGTGCTGGGAGCTGCGCACGAGCTCCCCGATGGTCCCGCTGAAGCTGTTCCGCGACCGCAACTTCAGCGGCGGCAGCCTGTCACTCGCGCTGGTGCAGATCGGCAACGGCGGGCTGATGCTGGTGCTCACCCAGTACCTGCAGTTCGTGCTCCGCTACACCCCGACCCAGGCCGGCCTTGCCTTCATCCCGATGGCCTTGGCCTCCCTGACCTTCAACACCCTCGGCGCTACCCTCGGGCAGAAGATCGGCAACCGGGCACTGGCGGCCGCCGGTCTCACCGTGATGGCGGGTGGGTTCGCCCTGCTGGCTACCGTCTCCGCCGACGGCGGGTTCACCATGCCGGGCATCGCCCTGTTCGTGCTCGGCGCGGGTGGCGGGCTGGCCATGCCCGCGGCCATCGCGGCGCTGATGGGTGCCGTGCCGGGAGAACACGCCGGCGTCGGGTCCGCGCTCAACGACACCATCCAGCAGATGGGCGCGGCGCTGGGCGTCGCCATTCTCGGCAGTGTCGTGACCACCATGTTCGCCGGGGCGATGCCCGCTTCGGCTCCCGAATCCGCGCGGCATTCGATCGGTGACGCGCTCGGCGTCGCCGCCGGCAACCGGGACGCCGGGCTCGCCGAGGCCGCCCGCGAAGGCTTCACCTCGGCGATGTCCACCGGCTTCCTGATCGCTGCCTGCGGCGTGCTGGTCGCGGCCGTACTGGCCTTCGTCGTCATGCGTGATCGCAAGCCGAGCCCGGAAACCGGCCAGGTGACGGTACCCGTCGCCGGCCACTGACCTTGCCCGAAAACGACCACTGATCAAGGAGAAACCGATGTCTTTCGACTTCGCCCACTGGCAGGCCAGGCTCGACGAGCTGAGCGCCACCTACCACGTGCCCGGTGCGGCACTGGCCGTACTGACCGAAGGGAACGTCCACGAGCTGGCCACTGGCGTGCTGCATCGGGGAACCGGCGTGGAGACGACCCCCGGCTCGGTGTTCCTGCTCGGCTCGATCGCCAAGGTCTACACCGCGACGCTGGTGATGCGGCTGGCCGACGCCGGCGAGCTGGACCTCGACGCGCCGGTGGTGAGCGTGCTACCGGAATTCGGCACGGTGGATCCCGAAGCGACCGGAAAGATCACCGTCCGGCAGCTGCTCAGCCACACCAGCGGGCTCACCTGCGACTTCAACCACGACACCGGCCGGGGTGACGACTGCCTCGCCCGGTATGTCGAGGCGGCGAGGGGAGTGGCGATGGACTGTCCACCGGGGATCGCGGTCTCCTACAGCAGCGTCGGTTACGCCGTGCTCGGCCGGATCATCGAGGTGCTGACCGGTCAGACCTGGGACCAGGCGCTCAAGGATCGGCTCCTCACGCCGCTCGGGCTCACCAGCACGATGACCCTGCCCGAAGAGGCCCTGAGCTTCCGGGTCGCCATGTCGCATCTCGGCGAGCCGGGCGAGTACCCGGATCCGGCGCCGGCATGGGATCTCATGCCGCGCTCGGCGGGGCCCGGCGGCCGGGTCATCGCCAGCGCCGGCGACATCGTCCGGCTGGCCAGGATGCACCTCGACGGCGGCATGGCGCCGGACGGTACCCGTCTGATGTCCGCCGCCGCGGTCGCGGCGATGCGGCGGCGCGAGGTCGACGTCCCCGACAAGTGGACCGTCAGTGCCGACGGATGGGGACTCGGCTGGTCGCTGTACGACTGGGACGGGATCCCCGGGTTCGGTCACGACGGCGCCGCGGTCGGGCAGTACGCCTACCTGCGGGTGGTGCCGGGCGCCGGCGTGGCCGTCGCGTTGACCACCAACGGCGGTGGCGCACGCCAGCTTTACGCCGCTCTGTTCCGGGAACTGCTGGCCGAACTGGCGGGCGTGCGGATGCCGGACCCCTTCGAGCCCGCGGCGCGACCGCCCGCGGTGGACATCGCTCCGTTCGTCGGCACCTACCGGCGCGAAGGCGTGGTCATCACCGTCACCGAGCAGGACGGCAGGCCGCATCTGGTGTACGAGTTCGTCGACGGCATGAAAGACCTGTCCCCGCCGATCGAAGCGGACCTGGTGCCGATCTCGGAGACGGTGTTCGCCGGGACCGGTGCGGGCCCGGCCTTCAGCGAGGGCTGGATGCCCGTGGTGTTCGCCGGCCTGCGGGACGGCAACGACTACTGCTACATCGGCATGCGCGCGGCACCGAAGGTCGCCTGACCCGCCGCTGTGCAGAACGCGCGCGAGGATGTCGATTCCGGGCGGCGCGGTTCGACGCCATGGCAGAAGGTCGTTCCCCATCGACAGGAGAAGTGCCATGACCAACCGCCGCATCGTCGCCTGGGCCAGTATCACCCTGGACGGCTACACCAGCGGGCCCGGCGGACCAGCCCACGACGACTGGCTGTACGAGCACGCCGGGCAGGAGCAGACGGCCGAGTACTTCGAGGGCATCTGGCGCGGTGCGGACACCATCGTGCTCGGCCGCACCAACTACGAGGGCTTTCACTCGGTGTGGCCGGGCATCACCCGGGACGTGCGCACCGACCCGCGCACCCGCGCGCTCGGGCGGTGGCTCGATGCCACGGAGAAGGTCGTGGCTTCCCGCACCCTCACCGAGGCGCCGTGGGAGAACTCGCGAATCGCGCGGGACCTCGAGGTCGAGGTGCGGGCCCTGCGTCAGGCCGCCGGGCGTGACGTGCTGGTCATCAACAGCGCCAGCGTGATCCAGGCCCTGCTGCGGGCCGACCTCGTCGACGACCTGCGGCTGGCCGTGGTGCCCGTGCTGGTCGGCGGCGGCCTGCGCCTGCTGCCCGACGGCGTGAGCACGGCCTTCGGGACCGTCGGCGTGACGGTGCTGCGCCACGGCGCGGTGGGGCTGCATTACCGACGGCGCTAGGTGGAGGCCGGGTCCGATCGGGCGTCCCTTCGGTCATCTCCGGGCGAAAGTATGCATATCCGGCAGCTCGGCGGGGCATCCCCCTGATCAAGAACCTCGATCGGGAGATGCTCTTCCGCGCGAACGGAGCAGGGATGAAGTTGCTCGGCGTCCGGGTACCCGGGCCGCTGTCCACCCTCGGCGCGGTCATCGGCACCGCGCAGGGGGTCGCCGGACTGATGGTCTCGCGGCGGAAGGTGTGGTCCCGCCCCGGGCGCCTGTACATCGAGGTGCACGGCGTGCGCGGGGCCGGTGGTGGCCATGTCGCGCGGCGGATCGAACGGGCGCTGGACGGGCAGGCCGGGGTGGCGTGGGCCAGGGTGAACGCCGACTCGTCGCGGGTGGTCATCGCGTTGGGCGAGCCGCCGCGGCCGCGTGGTGAGCTGATCCGGCTGATCGAGCAGGCGGAGTCCGAGCCGTCTTGCCCCGAAGAGCGCACCGCCGAAGAGGAACTGCACCATCCCGCCGACGGCACCACCGGCACCCGGCTGGTGCCGACGCTCGCCGCCGACGTGTTCGGGCTCGGCCTTTCCCTGTTCACCCGGCTGGCGCCGTGGGCGCCGCTGCCCGCCGAGCTGGCCGCGCTGCCCTCGGTGTTCGACCACCACCCGAAGCTGCGCGCGCTGGTGGCCGACCGGTCCGGCGGGCGGGAGCGGGCCGACTCGGCGACCTCCATCGCCGGTGCGCTCGCGCACGGGCTCGCCGCGCGCAGCGAAGGCACCTTGCTGGACACCGTGCAGCGGTTCGGGCAGTGGCAGGAGGCCCGCGCGCACGAGCGGGCCTGGTGCGCGGCCGAGGCGGAGTTGATCACCGGCCCGGAGCACGCCGCCGCCGACCAGGTGGTGATGGAACGGCCAGCGCCGCTGCCGGAGACCGACGCCGAACGCTACGAGCGGCGGGTGCTGACGGCCGGTACCGCGGCCAGCCTGGCCGCACTGCCGCTCGGCGGCCCGCGCCGTGCGGCCGCGCTCACCCTGGCCGCACTGCCCAAGGCGGTGGCGGCCGGCCAGGCCGGTTACGGTGCCCGGCTCGGCCGGGTGCTGGCCGCGCGCGGCGCGCTGGTGATGGACAGGGCGGTGCTGCGCGAACTGGGCCGGACCACCGTGCTGCTGATCGACGAACGGGCGCTGGAGGGTGGCCGTCCGCAGCTCAGCGACCTGGTGCCGCTGGCGGGCGGCGATCCGCGCGAGGTGGCCGAGCACACCTGGCGGCTGTTCGACGCCGCCGATCCCGCCGCGCTGCACCGGTCCGGCGGCTGGTCGCTCGGCCCGCTGGACAAAGTGGCCGCCGACGGCGACGCGGGCGCGTCGGAACGGGCGAAACTGGTGGAGCAGGGCGCCACCGAGATCCTCGGCCTGGCCCGCGGCGACGAGTTGGTGGCCGTGCTCGCACTGGCCGAGACGCTGCCGCCCGGTGTGCTGGAACTGGTCGCCGCCGCGCGGCACGCCGGGCTGACCGTGGTGAGCACCGGGGAAGCCGCGAAGGCCGACCGGACCGTGGCCGGTGACGGCCGCCTGGTCGCCTCCCTGCGCGAGTTCCAGGCGGCGGGCGAGGTGGTGCTGCTGGTCTCGTCGGACCGCCGCGCGCTCGGCACCGCCGACTGCGGGGTCGGTACGCACCGCGAAGGCGATCCGCCGCCGTGGGGCGCGCATGTCCTGGTGGGCGAAGACCTGTCCGCCGCGGCGCTGCTGGTGGAGGCGGTGGCCGGGGCGCGGGACGTCGCGGCCGAAAGCGTCAAGCTGGCCAAGGCGGCCACCGGGGTCGGCGCGGTCAGCGCGCTGCAGGGCGGCCGGCGCACCAGCCCGGCGACCCGGAGCCTGCGCGCGGTCAACGCCGGTGCGGCGCTGGCCGTGGTCAACGGGCACCGGCACGCCCGGCGACTGCGGCCACCGGAGGCCGACGGGCTGAACGGCAAGCCGGAAAGCGTGCCCTGGCACCTGATGCCGCCGGAAGCGGTGCTCGACCGGCTGGCCGCCGGCCGCGACGGGCTGAGCACCCAGGAGGTCAAGCGCCGGGGGAGAAGGCGCGGGGATGGACGACAGCTCGACACCAGCCTCGGCACCGCCTTCCTGGCCGAGCTGGCCAATCCGCTGACCCCGGTGCTGGCCGGTGGTGCCGCGCTGTCCGCCGCGGTCGGTTCGCCGGTGGACGCCGCGCTGGTCGCCGGGGTGACCGGGCTGTCCGCGCTGCTCGGCAGCGTGCAGCAGGTGCACACCGAACGGCAGCTCGCCGAGCTGCTGGACCGGTCCGCGGTCAGCGCCAGGGTGCTGCGGGACGGCGAGGAGCGCACCGTGGCTGCGGACGAGCTGATACCCGGCGACGTGGTCACGCTGGCCGCCGGCGACGTGGTGCCCGCGGACTGCCGGCTGCTGGAGGCGGACGGCGTGGAGGCCGACGAGTCCTCGCTGACCGGCGAGTCCCTGCCGGTGGTCAAGGATCCGGCGCCGGTGGTGGCCGCCGAGATCGCCGAGCGCGCCTCGATGCTCTACGAGGGCACCACGGTGGCCGCCGGGCGAGTGCTGGCGGTGGTGGTGGCCACCGGCGCGGACACCGAAGCCGGCCGGAGCATGGCGATGGCGCGGGAGAACGCGCCGGACACCGGGGTGGAGAAACGGCTCACCGAGCTGACCGAGAAGAGCATGCCGCTGGCGCTCGGCTCGGCCGCGGCGGTGGCCGGTGCCGGGCTGCTGCGGGGAATCCCGTTGCGGGAGAGCATGTCCGCGGCGGTCAACCTGGCGGTCGCGTCGGTGCCGGAGGGCCTGCCGTTCTTGGTGAACGCGGCCCAGCTCGCCGCCGCCCGCCGGCTGGCCGAGCACGGCGCGCTGGTGCGCAACCCGCGCAGCATCGAGGCACTGGGCCGGGTGGACGTGCTGTGCTTCGACAAGACCGGCACGCTCACCGAGGGCAAGCTGTCGGTCCGCGAGATCGACGACGGCAACCGGGTCCGGCGGATCGACCGGCTGGACGCTCCGGCCGGACGGGTGCTCGCGGCCGCGTTGCGCGCTACTCCGCCCGGAGAGCCGTCGGAGGTGCCGCATGCCACCGACCGCGCGGTACTGGCCGGTGGGCAGCGCGCGGGCGTCGCCGCGGACACTGGCGCCGAAGGCTGGGAACTGGTGGAGGAAGTGCCTTTCGAGCCGTCCCGCGGCTTCCACGCGGCGATCGGGAGCCGGAAGGGGACGCCGCTGCTGAGCGTCAAAGGTGCGCCGGAAGCGGTACTTCCCCAGTGCACCAGGTTTTTCGTCGACGGCCGCCAACGCGGGCTTCAGGCGCGCGACCGGAGGCGGCTCGACGCCAGGATGAAGCGGCTGGCCAGGGCCGGGCACCGGGTGCTCACCGTGGCCGAGCGCGAACTTCCGACCGGGGCGAGCGGCGCGGAAGCGGTCGAAGAACTCACCTTCCTCGGGTTCGTGGCCATCGCGGACCCGGTGCGCGACGGTGCGGCTCCGGCCGCCGCGCAGCTCCGCGAGGCCGGGGTGCGGATCGTGATGATCACCGGCGACCACCCGGACACCGGGCAGGCGATCGCCAGCGAAGTCGACTACGGCGACGGCGAACCGGAGGTGGTGACCGGTGGCGAGCTGGCCGAGCTGGACGACACCGAGCTGGCCGCCCGACTGTCCGAAGTGGACGTTATCGCCAGGTGCAGTCCGGCGCAGAAGGTGCGCATCATCAAGGCGTACCAGGGCATGGGCCGGACCGTGGCGATGACCGGCGACGGTGCCAACGACGCGCCCGCGATCCGGCTTGCCGACGTCGGCATCGCGCTCGGCGGGCACGGCACCCCGGCTGCGCGCGCTGCCGCCGATCTGGTGGTCACCGACGACCGGCTGGAGACGATCATCGCCGCGCTGGTGGAGGGCCGCGCGATGTGGGCGTCCGTGCGGGAGGCGCTCGGTGTGCTGCTCGGCGGGAACCTCGGCGAGATCGCGTTCAGCGTGCTCGGTGCCGTGCTGACCGGCCGCTCGCCGTTGACCGCGCGGCAGTTCCTGCTGGTCAACCTGCTCACCGATCTGGCGCCGTCGTTGGCGATCGCCCTGCACCGCCCGGACGGCGAGACGGTCGGCGAACTGCTGGGGGAGGGGCCGGAGAGCTCGCTCGGCAAACCGCTGCACCGCGAGATCGGGTTGCGTGCCGGGGTGACCACGGCCGGTGCGACGGCCGCCTGGTCCATCGCCAGGTTCACCGGCCGCCGGCGGCGCGCGGGCACCGTGGCGCTGGCCGCGTTGGTCGGCACCCAGCTCGGGCAGACCGTGGCCACCGGCGGGCGCAGCCCGGCCATCCTGGTCACCGGACTCGGCTCGGCGGCGCTGCTGGCCGCGGTGATCCAGACCCCGGGCGTCAGCCAGTTCTTCGGCTGCACCCCGCTCGGCCCGGTCGGCTGGACCATCGCCCTCGGTTCCGCCACCTCCGCCACCGTCCTCGGCACGCTCGCCTCTCGACTTCCCGAGCTGTGAAGAGAGTCAGCCGACGCCGAGCTGAGCCAGGATCGACGCGGCGGCCCAGTCGACGTACTCGTCATGCGGCCACCCGCACACGTTCGTGAGGTGGTCGTATGCCTCGTGGGAGGCGATCAGGCCGACCGCGTCGGCGAGCCGGTCGCGTGACTCGGGCTTGCGTTCGGGCAACTGGCCGACGGTCTCGAAGGCCGCCAGCAGGGCGGTGATGTCCTGGCGGCGGGCGACCGCCAGCTCGGCCCGGACGGCGGCCACCGCCGGGTCGGCGGCCGCGGCAACGGTGAACGCCCGCCAGATGCCCAGCGAGCGGCGCACGCCAACGGCGAGGCGGGCGATGGCCGCGGGCACGAACTCGGCGAACTTCGCCGACGGATCCTCGGGAACGGCCTGCCCCATCAGTGCGCTCAGGTCCGTGGCGTCCGGGCTGCCCGCGAAGCTGTCCCGGAACGCGGCGAGTAGCAGGTCCGCTTTGCGCCCGGTCTGGGTCACGGTCTCCAGGCTCACCTCGGCCGCGGCGGCGATCTGCCGCATGCTCGTGCCCGCGTAGCCGCGCTCGGCGAACAGCCGTCCGGCCGTCGTCACCACGTGCGCCCGGGTGCGCCGGGCGCGGGCCTGTCGTACTGGCGACTCGTAGCGGCGCGGTGCGTCTTCGGAATCAGGTAGCATCAGGCATTGAATAGTACAGCGTATCGGTCAATTAATCACGGGAGGTGTCATGTCCTCGGTGCTTGTGTGCGTGCAGCCCGCGCGTGGCCACGTCGGGCCGACCAAGCCGATCGTCGCGGCACTCCTCGCGGCAGGGCACGAGGTCGCCGTCATCACCGGTGCCCGCTACCGGCAGGCGTTCGCCGAGCTGGGCGCCGAGGTGACGGTGCTGCCGCCGGAGGCCGACTTCGACGAGACCGATCTCGACGGTTCCATTCCCGGCCGGGCGGGGCTGCGCGGGCTGAAGCTCGGCCGTTTCGAGCTGGCCAACTTCGTCCGCGCGATGCCCGCCCAGCTCAGCGTGGTCGACCAGCACCTGGCGCGCGGCGTCGACATCGTGCTGTGCGACCCGCTGTTCATGGCCGGTATGGCCTTGGTGCTGCGTGAGCACCGGCCACGTGTGCTGGCGCTGGGGTTCCTGCCGTTCACCGCTCCCACGCTGTTCCAGCCGCCGCCGGACGGACTCGCCGATCGTGCCCGCAACGCGCTGCTCGGGCGGTTCGTGCCCTGGATGCTCGGGCCCGCGCAGGAACTCGCCACCCGCCAGGTCCGCGAGTTGCTTGGCACGGAGACCAGCGTGCTGTTCATGGACTGGCCGATGCACAGCGACGGCGTGCTGCAGATGACCTGCCCGCGCTTCGAATACCCGCGCAGCACCGAGCTTCCCGCCCCGCTGCACTTCATCGGCCCGACCACGGTCAGCCAGGCGAGCGAGCACCCGCTGCCACCGTGGTGGGACGAGCTGGACGGCTCCCGTCCCGTGGTTTACGTGACCCAGGGGACGGTGGCCAACGACGATCTTGGCCGGCTGGTCGAGCCCACGATCGCCGCGCTGGCCGACGAGGACGTGCTGGTCGTCGTGACCACCTGCGGCGGGTCGTTGCGTACCGGCCCGCTGCCGTCCAACGTCCGGGTGGCCGATTTCCTGCCCTACGACGAGCTGCTGCCCCGGTGTGCCGTGATGGTCAGCAACGGCGGGTACGGCGGGGTCAACCACGCGCTCCGCTACGGGGTGCCGCTGGTCGCGGTCGGGGCCAGCGAGGACAAGCGCGAGGTGGTCGCCAGGGTGGCCTGGTCCGGGGTCGGCGTCGGCCACGCCCGCCGCTCGGCCTCGCCGCGTACCCTGCGACGCGCTGTCCGCACCGTACTGGCCGACCCGCGCTACCGGGATCGGGCGGAGGAGATGGCCGCCGAGATCGCCACCGGCCCCACGATGGACGAGGTGCTCAAGCTGATCACGTCAAGCTGATCCCTCGTGCTCATGGGCCTAGGTGACCGGGTTGCGCCGGGAGCCATGCGCCGGGGGCCTCAGGCGAAGTGAGACAAAGGGCCGAGTCACCATGAGCAAAACACGAGTCGCGATGGGTGCACTACTTCCGGCATTGACGGCGGTGGCGGTGCTTGCCGCCCCTGCCGCGGCCAGCACGGACATTTCTCCCCGCTCCACTTCTGGCAGCTAGCGAGGCGACCGCCGCAGCCTGCGGCTACAACCGAACTGGCGATACACACCGCTACTACAATTGCGACGACAGTAGGTCTCTGACAGTTGAGGCCGTGCGATTCGGTCCGCTGAAAACTGGTATTTCTGTGTAGGACCACTGGAAACACTGGAACTGTTCAAGTCGGATATCGCCAGTTTGCGCCGCGGTTTCTTGGTTGTCTCACTGCGATGTCACCCGAGATCAGTCTCAGATCTGTGGCATTTCTTCGGATAGAGCTGCCGTAATGGCTCAGTGTCCGTGCTTGCTGCGGGATTCGATGTGTGCCCGGGACGCGGTGCGGTCCACGCCGAGGTGGTCGAGTAGCTCTGCTACGGGGTCTGGCCTGTTGTGGGTGAGTAGCGCGAGCAGGAGTTGACCGGGGGCTTCGCTGTTTCTGTTCTTGCGGGTGGTGGTTTTGATGGCTCGGTTGATGGCGGCTCTGGCGCTGGTGGTGAGCGCGGTGGCCGGAACGGCAGGATGTTTGCGGGGTCTGGCTTGTGGCGCCTCATCGATGTCCAGCCCGATGGCGCGCAGAGCGGCCGCGTCCAGTTCGGCCAGCGCGGCTCGGGCGGTGGCCAGATCCACCCCGAGCACGTCCTCGCCTAGCGCGTGGGTGTTGGCGGGGTCGGCTGCGGCGAGCAGGCCGAGTAGGAGGTGCTCGGTGCCGACACGCCGGTCGCCGCGGCGACGGGCTTCTTCGGCCGCTGCTTTCACGGCCGCGGCGAATGGGCTCTTCTCCGCGCCGAACATCGCGATCCTCATTTCCCGTATTTGGCGTGCACGGATTGGCGTGACGTGCCGAGCGCGTCGCCGATCTGTTCCCAGGTCCACCCTTGCTCCCGGGCCAGCGCGACCGAGACGGCCTCGACCTGCTCGGCTAAGCGGTGCAGCGCACCAACTGCGCGCAGCCCCACGGCAGGGTCGTTCGACCTGATGTGCTTGGACAGTTCTTCCAGCTCCACTACGTCAGGCTAGATTGACAGCCGGGCTCCTGTCAATCTAGCCTGACAGGCATGGGCGAGGTTGTGATCATCGGGGCGGGCCCGGTCGGGCTGATGCTGGCGTGCGAGTTGAGCCTGGCCGGTGTGGTGCCGGTCGTACTCGACAAACGCGCGGAACCGGGCGAGTTGCCCAAGGCGAACGGGCTGGGCGGGCAGATCGTCGAGTTGCTGGACCACCGTGGGCTGCTGGAGCGGCTGAGCGAGGGCAGCCCGTTCTGCGGCGTCCCGCCGGGGTTCCCGTTCGGCTCGGTCCCGCTGCGCTTCGCCGGAGTGGACGGTATTCCGCTGCGCATGCTGGTGATCCAGCAGCCCCGGCTGGAGCGGCTGCTGGGCGAGCGCGCGGTCGAGTTGGGGGTGCGGATCCGGTGGGGCCACGAGCTGACCTCGCTCACCCAGCACCAGACCGGCGTGACCCTCGAGGGTGCGGGCTTCCGCCTGGACGCTCGCTATGTGGTGGGCTGCGACGGTGGCCGCAGCCGAGTCCGGGAGTTGGCAGGCATCGACTTCCCGGGCACGACAGATGATGAGGTGCTGCGGCTCGGTCACTTCACCACCGACACGGCGACCGACGTCTTCGACAGTCCGGAGGTGGCCGGACTGCGGCCGGGCTGGAACCGCACTCCGCGCGGGCGGCTGATCGTCACCTCACTCCAGCCGGGCGTGCACATCGTGGGCGTGCGGGAGAAAGGAACCCCTACGGCGGGCCCGGTCACGCTTGCCGAGTTCGAGGCGGCCGTGCGCCGGGTGGTCGGCAGGGACCTGCCGCTGGGCGAGCCGACCTGGCTGTCGAGCACGGTGGCCCAGGCGCGGCTGGCCGGGCGCTACCGGGAGGGCCGGGTGTTTCTGGCTGGGGACGCCGCCCACCTGTTCCCCGCCGGCGGCTCGTCCCTCAACATCGGCATGACGGACGCGATCAATCTCGGCTGGAAACTCGCCGCCCGGCTGCGCGGCCGGGGCCCTAAGGGCTTGCTCGACACCTACGAGTCCGAACGGCGCCCCGCCGCCGAACGCGCCCTCATGCAGACCCGTGCCCAGGCGGCGCTCGACCGTCTGGAGGGCGAAGACGGTGAGGCCCTGCGCGCGCTGCTCACCGAGGTCTTCGCCGATGAGCAGCCGTTGCGTCACCTCGCTGACCTGTTGCACGGCAGCGACACCCGATCCGGCAAGGCGGATCATCCTCTGGTCGGCCGTCTGGTTCCCGACCTGCCACTAACGACCGAGACTGGTGCGCGGCGGGTGGCCGAACTCATGCGCCAGGCCCGTCCCGTCCTGCTCGATCTCGGTGCCGGCGCCCCGCTTGACGGCGACTGCGACGACTGGATCGACGTGGTCAGGGCACGCTGCGACAATCCGCCCGCCGACACTCTGCTGATCCGCCCGGACGGCTACGTGGCATGGGCAGGCACCGAGGGGCTCACCGAAGCGATTACAAGGTGGTTCGACCCTCAGCCGGCCAACGAATAGCGGGGGCGCAACGTCCGCGTGTCAGTAACCGCACAACCACCTCGTGAGGAGTGACTCCATGGCCACGGTGCACACCGGGATGACCATGTCGCTGGACGGTTTCGTCGCCGACCGCAGGGGCGGCACGGCGCGACTGTCCGACCCCGCCGCCTCCAGCGGTAGTGCCTACATGAATGCGCTGATCCGGGAAACCGGCGCGGTCGTGATGGGCCGGCGGACCTTCGCGATGGCCGAGGATCCGGACTGGTTCGTCGGCAACTACGAGTTCCAGGTTCCCATCTTCGTGCTCACCCACACGCCGCCGCCGGTGCTGCCCAGGCAGGACGAGCGGTTGACCTTCACGTTCGTGACCGACGGAATCGCCTCGGCGATCGCCAAGGCGAAGGCGGCCGCCGGGGAACAGGTGGTGCAGGTGCTCGGCGCCAGCGTGGTCCAGCAGGTCCTGCGGGCTCGGCTCGCCGACGAGCTGCACGTCGATGTGGCGCCGGTGCTGCTGGGTGCCGGGCTGCGGCTGTTCGACGACCCGGATCTGGAGAGCGTCGGCCTCAAGAAGATCGGGGTGCGTGAGATGGGGGAGTGCACCTCGCTCCGTTTCCAGCTCGTCAAGTAGCTACCGCGAGCAGCTCAGCCGCGGATGGTCGCCGCCAGTTGCTCCGCCAGTTCGGGTGTCGCGGCCACCACGCCGGACCAGCGGCGCGTCAGGTCGGGATCGATCTCGACCGGGCGGCCGAAGGCGTCCACCACCGCGCCCCCGGCGGCTGGGACCAGCACCATGGCCGCGGCGATGTCCATGATCCGGTGAGTGTCGGAACCGGCGTCGGCGAAGGCGTCGGTCGAGCCCTGCGCCACCAGTGCCGCCTCTAGGCAGCTGCTGGACAGGATCCGCACCCGCGCGGCCCGCCGGCTGACCCGCAGCCACGCCGCCTCGTTCCGCGCGTGCGGGCGCAGCAAGCTCACCGCTGCGCCGTCCAGCTCCCGCCGCCCCGACGTGCGCCACGGACTTGGTTCCCCGGCGCGGGCGTGCCAGCTGCGGCCGGTGTCCAGCCAGGTCGTCAGCGACTCGACCGCGCGGCCGTCGATCGCGACCACTCCCGCGAACGAGGACAACGGCACCTCGGCGACGGCGTTGGCCGTGCCGTCCACCGGATCCACCACCAGCGTCACCGTGGAACCGTTGTCGATGACGCCGATCTCCTCGCTGATCAGGTTGACCCGCTGCGCGTCCACCGCCTCCGCGACGGCCGTGTCCACCGCCAGATCGAGTCGCGTCGTCGCCGTTCCGTCCGCGCCCGTGCGCACCTCCTCGGCCAGCTCCCCGCGCGAATACCGCGCGCACGCGTCGCGGAAGGCCCCCACGGCCGCACGAGCCACCGCCGCCAGCGCGGGATGCGTGCCGGCCGGGATCTCCGGCTCGGGCACCGGCCAGCGCGTCACCGCGCACCACCCGGCGACAGCACCGACCGCACGACCGGCCACGGCCGCCGCGGCTCCACCAGCACCAGATCCGGCCGCAGCCCCGGCGCCAGGCTGCCGCGGTCGGTCAGCCCGGCCACCTCGGCCGGACCGCTGGTCACCAGCCCGACTGCCGCTGGCAGTGCAGCCAGCCCCTCCTCGGCCAGCAGCATCGCCGCGGCGAGCAGGCCGGACGGCAGGTAGTCCGACGCCACGGCCGTCACCAGCCCGCGCCCGACCAGTTCCCGGCCCGACGCGTTCCCGTTGTGCGAGCGGCCCCGCAGGATGTTCGGCGCGCCCATCACGACCGGGAAGCCGTGCGCCCGCGCGGCTTCGGCCGCTTCGACCGTGGTGGGGAACTCGGCGACCGCGCCACCGCGGGCCTTCAGCTCGCCGATCTCGGCCGCCGAACTGGGGTCGTGCCCCAGCAGCCGGATCCGCGGGGATCGCTGCTCGAGCCAGGCCATCGCCTCCTCCCGCACGTCCAGCCGCCCGTCGCGCTCGGCGACGAGCTCGTCGACGTGCGTCCTGGCCTCCGCCTCGGACATCCCGCGCCGACCCATCAGGTAGCGCTCGTAGTACTCGCGGTCGGCGTACTGCCCTTGCCCCGGCGTGTGGTCCTCGTGCGAGACCAGCGCGCCGTCGGGCACCGCGTCCAGCCGGCGCCGCAGCGCGGACAGGCCCTCGGGGCTTCGCACGTCGAGCCGGTACAGGATCCGGTGGTCGACCATCCCGGCGGGATACGCGTCGATCGCCTCGCACAGCCGCTCGGCCGCCGCCACGGTGCGCGGGATGCCGCGCCCGTGGCTCTCCTCGAACCCGACGCCGTGGAACACGGTGGTCAGCCCGGCGGCACGCAGCTTGCCCTCGAACGACAGCATCGCGAACTCGATCGGCAGCTCCGCTCCCGGCCGCGGCAGCCGCTCGTTCTCCAGCCCGTCGCTGTGCGTGTCGACCAGCCCCGGCACGCACAGCAGTCCCTGACCGTCCACATCGGACCCAATTCCGGCCGGATGCTCCTCCACCGCGACGATTCGGTTGTCCCGGACCACGATGCGCGCGTCGTCGAGCACGCGGTCCGGCAGGACGGCCCGGACGTGCCCGAGCACGTAGTCGGCCGGCGGGGCCGCCGGTGTCCATGCTTCGGCGATCGCGCTGCTCATGCCGCACCCGCCAGCATCTCGGCGGGGCTGCCGGACGCTTCGGCCCTGCCACCGGACATCAGCACGACCCGCGAGGCCAGCCGTCGGATCGCGTCCAGGTCGTGGAACACCGCGAGCACCGCCACCCCCTTGGCCGCCAGCGATCCGATCAGTTCCAGCGCGGCCTCCCGGTTGGCCGGATCCAGCGCGGACACCGGCTCGTCGAGCAGCAGCAGCCGCGGCGGGCGGACCGTGCCGGCGGCGAGGTTCACCCGCTGCCGCTCACCACCGGAGAGCACCCCGCAGTCCACGTCCCACAATGCCTCGTCCAGGTTGAGCCGCCGCAGCGCGGCCGCGGCCGCTTCGCGCGCTTCGGCCCGGTCGAGCCCTCGGCGGCGGGCCGCCGCAGCCACCACCTCCCACGGTCCGGTCCGCGGCGGTGCGGTCAGGAACTGGGAGACGTAGCCGATCTCCCGGCCGCGCAGCCGGGCCATCGCCCGGTCGGCGAGCCCGGTCAGCTCGGCCTCGCCGCCGGCCGTGCGCAGCCGCACCTCGCCGGAGTCGGGCAGGTAGGTGCGGTAGACGCAGCGCAGCAACGACGACTTGCCGGCCCCGCTCGGGCCGGCCAGCGCGACGTGCTCGCCGGCGTGCACGTCGAGGTCAACCCCGTGCAGGGACTCGACGATCCGGCCGTCGATCGTGTGCAGGACGAAGGACTTGCGCAGTTCGCGCACGGACAGCACATTTTCCATGCGGGTCACCTCCTTGCCGCGGCGACGAGCCGCTGTGTGTAGGGGTGGTGCGGATCGTGGAACAGCTGGTCCGTCAGCCCGCGCTCGACGACGCGCCCGAGCTGCATCACCACGGTGCGGTCGGTGAGCGCCTCGATCACCGCGAAGTCGTGGCTGACCACGACCGCGGCGACGTCCCGCTCGGCGAGCAGGCCGCGCAGCAGGTCGAGCACCCCGGCCGCGACGGACGCGTCGAGGCCGGTGGTGGGCTCGTCGAGCAGCAGCACCGGCGGATCCGTGGCGAGCGCCTTGGCGATCTGCACGCGCTGGCGCATACCGCCGGAGAACGTCCGCACCGGATCGTCCATCCTGGACAGTGGCACCTCGACGCGGTCGAGCAGCTCGGCGGCGCGGCGGCGGATCGCGTGGAACCCGCGCCAGCCCGCCGCGGTGAGCCGCTCGGCGATGTTGCCACCCGCGGTGACGGCGAGGTCGAGGCCCGCGGCCGGGTCCTGGTGCACCACCGCCATCTCGTTGATCCGCAGGCGCCGCCGGTCGGTGGCCGGCAGCCGCAGCACGTCGGTCGTGCCACCGTCCACAGTGGCCAGATGCACCCTGCCGGCGGTGGCCTCCTTGTCGCCGATCACGCAGCCGAGCACGGTGGACTTGCCGGAGCCGGACTCGCCGATCACCCCCAGTGCCTCGCCGGGCGCGACATCGAAGGAAACGTCCCACGCGGCGACGATCGCGCCGGTGGCCGGGCTCACCGCGGTGCCGTGCTCCGGCCCGGTCCCCGCGACCGCGTCCGCACCGCCCCGGCCGTGCACCTTGCCGATCCCGGACACGTGCAGCGCCCACTCCTGGCCGCCGGACACGCGCACCGGCTGCACCCGCTCGGCAGCGGTGGTGGTGGCGGTGGCGCCGGCCAGCCGCGCGCGCGGGTCGGGCAGGAACCGCAGTGGGGCGCGCTCGCGGTGGGCGGCCAGGTCGGCGTCGCCGGCGCGCACCCGCGAGCACCATTCGGTGTCGCTGCACAGGTAACCGCCGCCGGCTCCGGCCTCGACGAGGAACACGTCGTCGCTGTGGCACAGCCGGCACCGCGCGCCGGGCGCGTGCTCGACCTCGAACGGCACGTCGTCGAAGGCGAGCGGCCGCACGTCGGTGTGCGGCGGGATCGCGTAGATCTTCTTCTCCCGCCCCGCGCCGTAGAGGTTCAGGTGCTCGCACTGGTGCAGCCGGGGCACGTCCCAGCGCGGGATGGGGCTGGTGGCCATCACGTACCGGCCGCCGACGAGCACCGGGTAGCCGCTGCCCCTGGTGATCACCCCGTTGCGGACCAGGTCCTCGTAGAGGCTGACCCAGATCTTGGCGTAGTCCCCTTCGGCGTGCATCCGCGCGCACTCGGTCACGGACTTCTCCACGCCGCGCAGCGGCTCGGGCACCGGCACCTGGTACACCAGCACATGCCGGTCGCCCAGCGCCTCCTCGGGGATCCGGTGCCTGGTCTGCACCACGGTGGACTCGCGCGTGTCGGCGGACTCGGCGCACCCGGTGGTCGAGCCGATCATCCGGCGCAGGTTGGTGGCGTTCACCCCGGCGTCGTCGCCCTGGTCGATCACCTTGACCGTGTCGCCGGCACCGAGCACGGCGAGCGTCACCTGCAGCCCGCCGGAACCCCAGCCGCGGGCCACCGGCATCTCGCGCGATCCGAACGGCACCTGGTAGCCGGGGACGCACACCGCGGTGAGCACGGCGCGGCGGATCTCCCGCTTGGCTCCCTCGTCGAGGATCCCCGTTCCGGTTTCCAGCCCGTCGACCAGGTCGGCAGTGGTCGTCATCAGCATTCCTTCCCCGCCGGATCGGCGACCCGCTCGGCAGGTCCCTCGCCGGCCTCGGCGGCGGCGCGCATGGCCTGCTTGCGTTCGACGATCGAGCGGAACGTGACGTAGTGCGGGAGTTTGAGGTGCTCCAGGAATCCGGCGGAGTCCAGGCCGTCCACGGTCAGCAGGAGCAGCTGCTCCAGCGGCCCGGTGCGGCCGAACCGCCGGTTGGCGATGTCCAGGTTGGCCATCGCGATGGCCTTGCGCTCGTTGTGGCCGAAGCAGAGCCCGTAGCCGACGTCGAGCCGGGTGCGGTCCTCGTCGGCACCATCCAGATTTTCGATCGCCTCGGCCTCGCTGACCCGGAACTCGCCGAGTGCCACCGGGTTGCCGGTGTGCGGGTGCCGGACCCGCAGCGGCACCCGACCGTGCCGGACGTCGCCGAGGGTGACCTCGTGGATGTCGCCGTCCGGGCCGAGGATCGACCGGTACCACAGCGCGACCAGGCCGCCGGTCTCCGCACGCGCCATCGAGGCCAGCACGGCGGACCTGGCGGCGGGCGGACGCGCGGGCTTGCGGGTGATGTCCACCGGCTCGGGGTCGTCGCGGCGGCGCTGGTCGGCGACCAGGTCCAGCTTGCGCAGCAGGTCGAGGAACCGGCGCGGCCGGCGCTGCTCCTCGGTGCGCTCCGGCGCCGGGCCTGGCACGTGGGGAACCGGCTCCGGCTGGCCGTCCGGCTTCTCCAGCAGGCGGCCCGTGTAGTCGGTCGTGCGGCCAAGCAGCTGCGGGCCGTCCGGCTCGCGGAAGGCGGGCACGACCCGCCGCAGCACGGTCATCTCGTCCGGGTCGGCCGGTTCGCTGACGGCAAGGCGCGGCAGGGTCGACCGGTAGGCGCGCACCAGGTGCGAGGCCTCCAGCGGGTCGCCCTCGGCCTGGCGCAGCGCGGCCGCGGCGGTCGGCTCGTGGTAGAGACCGCCTTCCCCCATCACGCGGTCGACGAGCAGCCGGAACCGGCCGGTGATCTGGTCGTCCGACACCCACGGGGCCGGCGCGTGGTCGCGTGCCCGCCGGACCAGCTCCTCCGCGGCCAGGATGGCCTCGAGTCCGCCGCGTGCTCCCGAGTACCCCATCAGCGGTCCCTTCCTTCGACGGTCGTGCTGCGCGGAATCCCGGTCATCCTGCCGTCCGGCGCGATGAGCAGCAGGTCGATCCCGGCGGGGAAACCGGCGACGGCCTCGGCACGCGCGGCCAGTAGACCGTCCACTCCGGACACGCTCGCGGTACCGGCGACACCGGGGCCGGTGACCGCCCAGTTATCACCGTCCACTTCGGACACAGGAAGGCAGACCAGCGCGCCGTCCTCGGGCGCGAGCGCACTGCCCCGGCACACCGCGCGCAGCTCGTCCGCGGTCACCGGACGGGTGGCGGCGACGAACCGGGCCTGTTCCAGCGGTGCGGCCGGCGCGGAGGTGACGACGCCGACGACTTCGGTCCAGTCCTCGCCGTCGTCCAGCACGGCGACGCCGGTGCCGAGATCGGCCAGCGCGAGCACGGGCAGCAGCACCGCGGGCGTGCTCTCCGTCGGCAGCGCGACGACGTGGCCGGGCCGGGACAGCGCGTCCAGCACCGCGCGGAACACCTGCCGCGACTCGTCCGGCCGCAGCGTCGCCGCTGCGATCCGGTCCAGCACCAGTCCGGTCATGTCAGCTCCTCGAACTCGACGATCGTGGGGGACAGCTCCGCCCATTCGGCCGCTTCCCTGGCGGCACGGCGGACATCCACCTCGCGGCACAGCTCCTCGACGCGCGCGGCCCGCGGTCTGGCCGCTTCGGCTTCGGCGTCCAGCACGGCGGCGGCGAGCGTGGCGGCGCGGTCGTCACCGAGGCGCATCGCCCAGCCGCGCTGCCCGGCGACCTCGACCTCGGCCCGGCAGGCCAGCACGTCGCCGAGCAGGAACCGTTCCGCCAGCACGGGTTCCCGCACCTGCGCGGTGACCGAGCCGACCTCCGGCCCGGTCAGCACCCGCACCCCGGCGCCGTCCGCGAGGCACTCGTCGGCCAGTGCCACGAGTTCCTCCCGCCCGGCCTCCGCGAGCAGCGCACACCGCTGCTCGCGGCTCAACACGTCGGTCACCGCTCCTCCTCCGTCAGGGTTTCGCTCAATTCGACGATCACGCGCACCGCGTCGGCGCGCGTCCAGGCGCCGCTGCACAGCAGGCCGGCGCCGGTCGTCTCGTCCTTGCTCAGGCTCTCGATGAGGTACACCGGGGTGCTCGGCTCGACCTCCAGCTCCTGCAGCACCCGCGGCGGCGGCAGCTCGAGGCTCACCCGGCACCACGCCCGCACCGGCCGCACCCGGCCCATCTGCCGCAGCACGAGGTCGACCGAGTCCACCGCGTGCAGCCCAAGGTCCAGGTCGGGCACCACGTCGACCGGGATCCACTCCTCACCCCACCCGGTGAGCAGGCCGTCGATGTACCTCGTGCGGACGACGTGGTGCGCGAGCGTGCCGGGTTCCCGCCCCAGCCGTTCGGCCTCCGCCGCGGGGAGACCTTCGCGGTCCACGGACTTCAGCACCGTTCGCGGCGTGGCCCCGGTGGCCTCCACCGTCGTGTGCCACGACGGCGGGCGGCTGCCGGAGATCACGTAGTCGATGCGGGAGTTGACGAACGTGCCCGCGCCCTGGACCCGGCGGACCAGCAGCCGCCGTTCCAGTTCCTGCAGCGCCGATCTGGCCGCCGCCCGGCCCACCCCGAACCGGTCGGCCAGCTCGGGTTCGCTCGCCACCCTGGTGCCGGCCGCGGAGCCGGCCAGCTCGGCGGCGAGCCGGTCGGCGATCTCCAGATACCTCGTCATGCCCGCAACACTTCTCGCCGGGCTTGTCCGGACAACTGCCACCAGGTGACACGCAGCCGCCCGGACAGGTGAACATCCGGGCAGGTTGTTTCCACCTCAGCGCACCACGCGGCGCAGCCACACCGCGAGCAGCTCCACCGCCAGCACCGCCGCGAACACCAGCAGCAGCACCGCCGTGACCACGTCGAACTCGATCACGCGCGAGGCGTTGAGCAGCTGGAACCCGATGCCGCCCGCGCCGACGATGCCCAGCAGCGTGGCGGAGCGGATGTTGACGTCCAGCTGGTACAGCACGTGCCCGACGAACGCGGGCGCGGCCTGCGGCAGGGTGGCCGAGAAGAACACCTGGCGGCTGCTCGCGCCGGTCGCCCGCAACGCCTGCTCGACGCCGGGATCGACCTCCTCGAGCGAGTCCGCCACGAGCTTGCCGAGCAGCCCGACGGCGCCGACGGCCAGTGCGAGCGCTCCGGCGACCGGTCCGAGTCCGGTGATCACCACGAACACGATCGCCAGCACCAGCTCCGGCACCCCGCGGACGACGACGATCAGCATCCGGAACCCCCGCGCCGTCGAGGGCGCCACGTTGCGCGCGGCCAGCGCGCCGATCGGCAGCGCCAGCACGGCGCCGAGCAGCGTCGCGGCGAGCGCGATCTGCACCGTCACCCACAGGTCGCCGAGCAGGCCGGGGACGAACTCCGGCGGCCAGAACAACGCCAGCGTGTGCCCGAGGTCGCCGAGGGCGCCGAAGAACCGCGACACCGACAGGTCCGCACCCCACACCGAAGCGAGCACGACGAGGACCGTCAGCGCCGCATACCCCGTCCGGCGGACCCGGGCGAACGTCCACTCCGGACTCGTCTGGTCCGGCCGGCGAGGCGCCGGCGCGATCGCCTTCGGGCGCAACAGGGCCCGCCGGATCGCGCCGGAGAGCAGCTCGACCCCTATGCACAGCACGAGCACCACCAGTGCGAGCGCCATCCCGCGCTGGTAGTCGAGCTGCCGCAGCGACGTCGCGATGGCGAAGCCCAGCCCGTCGACGCCGACGAAGCCGAGCACCACCGAGATCCGCAGGTTGATGTCGAACCGGTGCAACGCGGTGGCCACGAACGCGGGCAGCACCTGCGGCAGCACCCCGGCCAGCAGCTCCTGGCCGCCGCCGGCGCCACCGGCGCGCACAGCCGAGCGAGGGCCCTCGTCGATCTGCTCGATCGCGTCGGCGTAGAGCTTGCCGACCATGCCCACCGAGTGCAGGCCCATGGCGAGCACCCCAGCGAGTCCGCCGAACCCGAACAGCCGGAAGAACACGATCGCCAGTACGACGTCGGGCACCGCGCGCGCTGCGACGATCACGGCACGGGCACCGAGACGCGCGCCGCGGTGCGGGGTCGTGTTGCCCGCCGCGAGCACCGCGAGCACGGCGCTGACCAGTACCGACAGCAGGGTCGCGGACACCACGATGGACAGGGTCTTCGCGGTCAGCGAGACCAGCTCGCCGAGCTCGGGGAAGTCCAGCGGGAACATCCGGCCGGCGAACTCGGCCGCGTTGCGCGCGCTGTCGGCCAGCGTCGCGACGTTGATCCGCAGATCGGCGACCGCCCACGCGGCCAGCGCCAGCAGGGCGACCAGCGCGACCGCCCCGCCCACCGCACCGGACCGCGGGCGGGCGAGGGTGCGCACGGTCATCCGCGGGCCACCAGCTCGCCCGTGCCGTAGACGGCCGTCGCCGCGTGGTGGTCCAGCTCGCGCGCCGGCTCGTCGAGCACGACGCGGCCCGACCGCAGCCCGACGATCCGGTCGGCCAAGGACAGCGCGAGCTCCACCTGGTGCAGGCTGCACAGCACGGTCAGGTCGCGTTCGCGCGCGATCTCCCGGATCAGGCGCATCACCTGGGCCGAGGACTCCGGGTCGAGCGAGGCGACCGGCTCGTCGGCGAGCAGGATCTCCGGGCGCTGCATCAGCGCCCTTGCCACCGCGACCCGCTGCTGCTGACCGCCGGAGAGGGTGTCGGCGCGCTGGAACGCCTGCGGGCCGAGGCCAACGCGGTCCAGGTGCCCGAGCGCTTCCAGGCGCACCGCCTTCGGGTAGCTGACCAGCCCGAGCCGGGGGCCGCGCAGCCTGCCGAGCGCGCCGGTGCACACGTTCTCCAGCACCGAGAGGCTGCCGACCAGGTGAAACTGCTGGAACACGAACCCGATCCGGCGGCGCAGATCCCGCAGCCGCCCGCCCCGCGCCCGCCCGACGTCGGTGCCGAGGGCGGTCACCTTGCCGGCGGTCGGATGGTGCAGGCCGTCCACGTGCCGCAGCAGGGTGGACTTGCCAGAGCCGGACAGCCCGAGCAGCACGACCACTTCGCCCGGCGGGACGGTGAAGGACACGTCGTCGAGGGCGAGGACATGCCCGAACCGCTTGGTCACCCCGTCGAAGCAAATAGCGCTCATGAGGAAGCGTCCGTGCACTGCTTCGCCTTGGTGACTTCGCAGACGTGGCGAACGGTGTCGTAGAAAGCGTCGTCGACGGCCGCGTAGCCCCAGTCGCCGGCGTCGTCGATCGGGCACTTCTCGCTCGTGCACAGGCCGTTGGCCCTGAGGTAGTCGGTGTTGGCCTGCTCGCGGAACACCGCCGCGACCTTGTCTTTGAGCGCGGGGTCGAGGTCGTCGCTGATCGCGACCGGCGATCCGGCGATGATGTCGGACTTCCACACCGTGGTCAGATCGCCCGTCTTGAGCTGGCCCTTGCCGATCAGCTGGGTGTCGATCATGGTGTCGTAGGCGAATCCGGCGTCGCACTGCCCACCGGCCACGCCGAGCGCGGAGGCGTCGTGCCCGCCGGCCATCACCGGGGTGATCTCGGTGTCGGGGTTGACCCCGCTGTCGGTCAGGCCGGCTTTCGGGTAGAGGTAGCCCGAGGTCGAGTTCGGGTCGACGAAGCAGACCTTCTTGCCCCTGAACCCGGCGAGGTCGTGGATCGGCGAGCCGGTCTTGACGACACCGTAGGAGCGGTAGCCGGGGGTGCCGCCCTTCTCCTTGAGCTGTGCCGCGATCGCGGTCGCCCGCACCCCGGCGTTCTTCGCGACCACATAGGACAGTGGCCCGTACTGGGCGATGTCGACCTTGCCGCTGCGCTGGCCCTCGATCACGGCGGCGTAGTCGGTGGCCTGCTGGAAGCGGACCGTCTTGCCGGTCGCCTTCTGCAGCAGGTCGATCACGGCCTGGTAGTCCTGCTGCAGGCTGGTCGACTCCTCGGTCGGGATGGCCGCGAACACCAGCTCGTTCTTCTCGCGGGTGCCGCCACCGTCGCCCGACGCGCTCTGCCCGCAGGCCGTGAGCACCAGTGCCGCGCCGGCCAGCGCGAGCGCGCGCCACCGTTTGTTCACCATGTGTCCTCCTCGTGCGTTACGCCGAGAAGGCTGATCCGCCCCGATGCCACGACGGCGACGAGCGGGTTACCGGCGGCCGAACGGCCCGGGTTTTGTCGGGGGACTCGACCGGATGACCGGCACTAGGGGTTCTGGATGAGCGTGATGGTGTTGCCGTCGGGATCGGTGACGGTCGCCAGCCGTGCTCCGCTGGTCACCGTGCTGACCTCGCCGACCCGGACACCGTGCCCGGCAAGTCGGCTGATCTCCGCGTCCAGGTCGTCGATGGCGAGGTTGAGCAGGGTGCGGCCGGCCCTGGCGCGATCGGCGAAGACCTGGATCAGTCCCGCGCCGGTGACCTGCCATTCGGCGAGCCCCGGCATCGGACGGGTGTCCGGTGCGCGCTCGAGAAGCTCGGTGTACCAGGCGATGGCGGTGTCGTGATCGGTCACCGGGACGACCGCGAGCAGACCGAGGACGGACATCGGAGAACTCCTTCCGGTTGTGTTCGATGGAGAGACAACCGCCGGGGCCAAAACTCATCGCGGGAGGTCGCCGGTCGTGGGCAGGGTGGTGACGAAGCGGGCGCCGCTGGGGCTGTCCGCGACGTCGAGGATGTGCAGGGTGCCGCCGTGGCGGTGCGCGATGGCGCGGGCGATGGCGAGGCCGAGACCGGTTCCTCCGGCGTCGCGGGTGCGTGCCTCGTCGAGCCGGGTGAAGCGGTCGAAAACGCGTTCCCGGTCGGCCGGCGGGATGCCAGGTCCGTCGTCGAGTACCTCGAGGCTCACGGTGCCCGTGGCGTGCCGGGTGGTGATGGTGATGCTGGAAAGGGCATGCCGGCAGGCGTTGTCCAGGAGGTTGCGCAGCAGCCGGTGCAGTTGTGCGGGGTTGCCGCGGACGAGGGCTGGTATCTCGGCGTGGCAGTCGATGGTGAGGTGCGGGTTGAGGTAACGGCGCTCGGCGGCCTGTTCGTCGGCGATGGCGGTGAGGTCCACGGTTTCGGCCGAGGTGGGGTGGTTCGCGTCGTGCTGGGCGAGGAGCAGGAGATCGGTGATCAGAAGGTGCATGCGGTCGATGTCGTGCACCGCGTGCTCGGCGACGGTGGGCCAGTCGGCCTGGCCGGGGTGGGCGCGGGCGACCTCCAGCCAGGTGCGCAGGTTGGTCAGGGGGCTGCGCAGTTCGTGGCTGGCGTCGGCGACGAACTGCTGTTGCTGGTGCAGCGCGCGGTAGAGGCGGTCCAGGGTGGCGTTGGTGGTGGTGGCCAGGTGCGCGATCTCGTCGTGGGCGGCGGGCACGGGTACGCGACGTGGTAGCGCGTGCTCGCTGATCTCCGCCATTTCCGCGCGGATCGCCTCCACCGGGCGAAGGGCGCGTCCGGCGACGATCCAGGCGAGGACTGCGACGAACAGGACCGCCAGCGGGATGCCGCCGCCGAGCGCGGCGTCCACGCCGCCGACCGCGCGCTCGGCGCTGTAGGGATCGACGAACAGGTACACCGTGGCGCGCACGTAGGTGGTCTGCTCGGCGAGGACGAGCGGCTCGGGAAGTCCGCTGAGGAACTGATATCCGGTTCTGCCGGGTGGGGTGACCACCTCTGCCGGGAGGTGGACCACCTTGCGCTGGACCGCGAACGTGCGGTGTTCCAGGTTGTTGTTCACCCCGGGAACCGCGCCCGCGCCGAAGTCGGCGGTGAGGAACCGGCCTCCGGCGGGGATACCCCCCGGCGGGGCCGGCGGGAATGGTGCGCGGGTGGGGTAGTAGGTCGCCAGGTTCTGGCTGCGGACCGCGACCTCACCGGTGTCCAGCACGACCTCGAAGGTGTGCCCGTCGAGACTGGTCTGCGGGCTCGTGGACGGGCCGTCCGGATCACCGGCCGGGCGCGCGAACCGGGTGTTGGCGAAGGCGTCGAGTGCCTGGCTGGTGAGGAACTTCGCCTGTTCGATGACCCGGGTATGGACCACGTGCCGCAGCCACAGCCCGCCCGCGGTGAAGACGACCGCGCACGCCAGCGCCGCGGCGAGCGCGGATTTGGCCCGGATCGGCAGCGGCCACCAGCTACGGCGCATCGGCCCGCAACCGGTAGCCGAGGCCACGCACGGTGTCCAGGCTGCGCCGCCCGAACGGCGCGTCGATCTTGCGGCGCAACGCGCTCACGTACACCTCGATCACGTTGGAATCGCCCTGGTAAGTGCCGCCCCACACGCGGTCCAGAATCTCGGCCTTGGACACCACGTACCCGGGTTGGCGGGCAAGGCATTCCAGCACGCCGAACTCCTTGCCGGTCAGCGGAACGTCCTGCCCACCGCGGTGACAGCTGCGCCGCGCGGGGTCGATCACCAGGTCCCCGACCTCGATCACCCCCGCCCGGCCCGCCGGCGCCCGGCGCAGCAGCGCGCGCAGGCGGGCGGTCAGCACCACCCAGGAGAAGGGCTTGCTCAGGTAGTCGTCGGCCCCGGTGTCCAGTGCTTCGGCCTCGTCGTACTCGCCGTTCTTCGCGGTCAACATGAGGACTGGGACGTCCACCCCGGCCTGGCGCAACGCCGCGCACACCCGGTAGCCGTTCAGTCCGGGCAGCATGATGTCCAGGATGATCGCGTGATACGGCTGGGCCAGGGCCCGCTCCAGCCCCTCGGTCCCGTTGCCGGCCACCTCCACGACGTAGCCGTCGGCCTGCAGCCCCCACCGCAGCGCCTCCGCCAGCCGCTGTTCGTCCTCGATCACCAGCACTCGCACGAACACCATGATCCACGACCCGCCACGGCCAACCTGAAGCGATCTTCAGGTTGCTTCAGGTTCACCTCACTTCCGCAGGTCAGGGTCGATCGGACCGTTCGTTCGAAGTCACGAGGTGCACAGTGCTGGTCAAGGGGCCGGTCAAGGGCGTTCCGCGGGCCTGGCCGCTGGTGGTGCTGGTTGGCCTGATCGTCGGCGGCACGGCGTTGTGGTGCACGACCTCGGCACCCATCGACCTGCAGGTGTACCGGCTCGGCAGCGAGGCGTTGTGGACCCATCGTGACCTCTACGGCCCGCTGCCTCCGACCGACGCCGGGATCTCGCTGCCGTTCATCTACCCGCCGTTCGCCGCGATCGCGCTGACCCCCTTGGCCGTGCTGCCGTGGTCCTGGATGGTGGCGGCGCTGTTCGTGCTGAGCCTGCTCGGCCTGCTGCTCACGCTGTTCGCGGTGACCTGGCGAATGCGGCCCGCGGGCGGGCGCCTTGGGGCGCTGATGGTGGCCGGGGCGGCGCTGCCGGCGCTGGTGTGGCTCGAACCCATCCGCGGCACCTTCGGCTTCGGCCAGGTCAACCTGCTGCTGATGGCGCTGGTCACCGCCGATCTGCTACTGGCAGGACGCCGTAGCCGGGGAATCGGGGTGGGCCTTGCCGCCGCGATCAAGCTGACCCCGCTGGCGTTCCTGCTGTACTTCCTCGTCCGCCGCGACTACCGGGCGCTGGGCACCGCCGTGGCCACCTGCGCGGTGGTCACCGGGCTGGCGTTCGTCGTCGCTCCGGACGCATCGGCTCGTTACTGGCTCGGCGGGCTGGCCGGTGCCTCCGGCCTCAGCGGCTCCACCTTCCACACCAACCAGACCATTCTCGCCACCCTGACCCGGCTCGGCATGGACCCCGGCTTCACGACGCTGAGCTGGCTCGGTCTGTCCGGCATCGTCGCGGTCGCGGCCGCGACCGCCATGCGTCGCTCGACCCCGGTGGTGGCGCTGCTGCTCAACGCCACCGCCGCCGTGCTGATCTCACCGATCTCCTGGTCGCACCACTGGGTCTGGATCGCGCCCGCCCTGCTCACCGCGCTGATCCACAGCTGCGCGACCCTCGGCCCCAGCAGCGGCTGGTCAGTCGCGATCGTCACCGCCGGCGCCGTATTCGTCGCCGCTCCCTTCCGCTACCTGCCCTCCTTCGACCAACCTGGCCAGGAGTGGGCCCCCTACCAGCACTGGATCGGCAACTCCTACGTCCTGCTCGGCCTCCTCACGATCGCACTAGCACTGGCGATCACGACCCGCGCCCATCGGAGCGGCGAAACACTGTCCACATTGGACTTCAGGGCCAAAAGCGTCAGCTGATGTTCAGCCACTTGGTCTAGCCCAATTGGGGTCCCGGCGATCGACGCAGCTGGCTACTATCGGTTAGGCAGGTGCGTGTTTTCTCGAGTGCGGCGGATGGGGGCCGCCGAACGGAAACAGCAAGGGGCGGGGCAAGCGGTGATGCGAGCTCGTGCGGTGACGTCGTTGAGACCGGCTGACGGGGTCCCGGCGGAGGTGAGTTCCTTCGTCGGCCGCGACGAACTGCTGGTACAGGGGGCGGACCTGCTGACGCGCGCCCGCTTGGTGACGCTGACGGGCGCCGGTGGGGTGGGAAAGACGCGGGTGGCGTTGAAAGTGGCGTCGCTGGTGGCGGAGCGCTACGACGACGGTGTCGTGGTCGTGGAGCTGGCCGGCGTCGACAACACCGCCGACCGGCTGGCCGGCGCGGTGGCGAAGGCGCTGGGCCTGCAGGACAACCTGGCGATCGACGGCCTGGTGGGCCTGATCGTCGACAACCTGCGCAAGCGGCAGTTGTTGCTTGTGCTGGACAACTGCGAGCACCTGGTGGGCACCGATGCGGCGCCGGGTCCCTTGCCCGGCCTGGTGCAAGCCCTGCTGAAAGGGGCGGGCCGCGTCACGGTATTGGCGACCAGCCGGATTTTCCTGGGTTTGACGGGGGAGGCGCTGCTCACCGTCCCTCCGCTGGAGCACACCTCCGTGCGCGGCGACGAGCAGGCGCCCGAGGCCGTGCGGTTGCTGCTGGACCGTGCCGCGTCGCGCCGGGTGTTCCTGACGGAGGAGGACCACCCCGCGGCGCGGCGGCTGTGCGCGTGGTTGCAGGGGGTGCCGCTGTCCATCGAGCTGGTCGCCGGCCTGCTGGACGTGCAGAGCCTGGGCGAAATCGTCACCGGCCTCGGCGCCGAAGACGGCACCGCTGACGGGATCGACCCGCTCCTGCGCGGCGTGGATTCGAGCGGGCTGAACGAGCCGGCCCACCACGAGAGCCTGTGGTCCACAATGGACTACTCATGCCGGTTGCTCCCGGCCGGTGCGCGGCGGATGTGGGCGATCGTGGCCGAGTTCGAGGCAGGCGCCACCCTGCGGGCCGTGCAGGCGGTGTACGACCGGCTCGGCCTCACCGGCGAACCGGTGCTGAAGCTGCTGCAGAAGCTGGTGCACAGCTCGGTGCTGGAACGCGTCGACGGCGCCGTGCCGGAACGGGCCAGGGCGACGGCTGGCGGGCCGAGTCGCTACGTGATGCTGGAGGCGGTGCGTTTCTACGGGCGGGAGCTGCGCGACGGCATCGATCGAGCGGCGATCCGCCGGGCCCGTGCTGACTACTACGCCTCGCTGGCGCAGGAGGCGGCCGACGACTGGTACTCGCGGCGTGAGAGACGGTGGATGCGCCGGTTGTTCGCCGAGGTACCGGATCTGGGCGTGACCGTGGAGTACCTGCTGTCACAGCCGGAACCGGAGCAGAAGATGCGCGCGCTTGGCATCGTCGTCAACCTGACCCGCACCCGCCTTTTCGGTTACGCGGGCATCCTCAACGAAGGCCGTCGCCTGCTGACCCGGGTACTCGAAGAACACCCGTCGACACCGAGCGACGCGCAGCTCGCGGTGCTGGCCTGGACGGCGTTGACCGCCCAGATCCAGGGCAAGTCGGAGGACGCGGAGCAGCTGCTGATCCGCTGCCGGCAGATCGCCGAGCGGCTGCGGCGGGTTCCGCCGATCCTGGACTACGCCGAGGTGACCCGCTCGATGCTGGTCGACTCGCCGGCCACCGCGCGGGCCGGTCTCGCGGTGCTGGATCAGGCGGCGATGGCGACCGCGAACCGGGGCGAGCGGCAGATGATGGAGCTGTTCGCGGCGATCCTCGCGGCGTTCTACGGCACCCGCGAAGAAGCCTTCGCCCACGTCACACCCATGCTCGCGGACGCCGAGGAGACCGGTGCGCAGCTGGCACTGGGCTATGCGCTGTGGACCGCGGCCGTCGCCGAACTCCGGCACGGCTCCCCGGACCACGCCCTGGAGCTGCTGCAGCGCGGTTTGGGGCTGTGGTACGACATGGGGGACGCGTGGGGCCCGACCTGGGGAGTCTGGCTGGCCGCGGTGATCGCGGCCGCCCGCGAGGAGCAGGTACTGGCCGCGGTGCTGTTCGGGCACGCGCAGCTGCTCCAGGAGCGGACGTCGTCCACCGTCACCGGGTTGCGGTCGTTCCTTGGCCTCCAGCAGGAAGCCATGGCCGCGTGCCAGCGCGCGCTCGGTCCCCGCCGGTTCGACCGCGAGTTCTCCCAGGGCAAGTCGTTGAGCTACGACCAGGCCATCGAACTCGCCCTGGTGCCGCCGACCCGGAGATCCACCGTGCCGCGGCCGGGAGGGTTGTCCGAACGCGAGCTCGAGATCGCCGACCTGGTGTCCACCGGAATGACCAACGGCGAGATCGCCGCCCGGCTGAACCTGTCGACACGCACCGTGGAAGACCACATCCAGAAAGCGCGCCGCAAGGTCGGTGCACACACCCGCGGCGCGCTCGGGGCGTGGTTGCACGACCAGGAGCGGCGGTAGCTCATCCCCGCAGCCGGACGGGCATGGCCAGGTGGCCGTTGGTCATCATGCCGTGCAGCCGCCGCAACGCCACCGGCGCGACGGCCAGTCGCGCGTCGGGGAACCGAGTCGTGAGCTGCCGCAGCACGACCTCGGCTTCCATCCGTGCCAGCGCGGCGCCGAGGCAGAAGTGCGGGCCGTACCCGAACGCCAGGTGGCCGCGCGTGTCGCGGTCCAGGTGACCTTCACCGGAATATTTCGCCTCGTCGCGATTGGCGGAGGTCAGGGAGATCATCACGATCTCCCCGGCCGGAATCGTCACCCCGCCGTAGGTGACCGGCTCCGTGGTGAACCGGTGGCTCGCGGTCCGGACCGGTGCGTCGTCACAGGCCACCGCCTCGACCGCGGCCGTCGCCAGGTCCGGGTTCGCCGCCAGGTCCCGCCAGTGGTCGGGGTGCTCGAGCAGCCACCGGACCGCATTGCCGAGGAGGTTGGTGGTGGTCTCGTGCCCGGCGACGAACAGCAGGAACACGGCCGCGAAGATCTCCTCGTCGCTCAGCGGATCCTCGGTGTCCGTGACCAGTGCCGAGATCACGTCCTCGGCCGGAGCGTCGCGCTTGTCCGCGATCAGCCGGCGGAAGAACTGCTCCATGGCGTGCGACGCCGGGTCGCTGATTTCCGGCACGCCCGCCATCAGGGCTCGTGTCCACGCCCGGAACTCGCTCCTGGTCTCGGACGGCACGCCGAGCAGTTCGCAGATCACGATCACCGGTAACGGGAACGCGACGGCGTCTACCAGGTCGACCTCGGCGTGACCGGTCGGCAGCTGGTCGAGCAGGGTCGTGGTGGCCTGCTCCACCCAGGGCCGCAACTGCGTCACCCTGCGCGGGGTGAAGGCGCGGGCTACCGGACGCCGCAACCGGACGTGTTCCTCGCCGTCGGCCCACATCATGGAGCGCCCGAACATCGCGGTCAGGTCCGTGGAGTGGCCGACTTCCGCACGCTGGCGCTGGAGGATGCGCCGCAAGGGCCCACGGTCTTTGCTCAGCCGCGGGTCGGTCAACGCCCGGCGGGCATCGTCATATCGGCTGATCACCCAGGCGTGCGTACGGTCGGGCGCTGTCGCGTAGTGGACTCCGCCTTGCGCACGCAGTTCTTGATCGATCCTATGCGCCTGGTCCCAATAGTTTTCGCTGTACAGGTCCGGGTTGTGCAAGTCCGCGCGGGAAAACGTGTCCACCGTCGTGGCTCCCCAAGTCCGTGGCAACCGACCCGTCCAGGATCAAGCACGCGCCCTGCCACGCCATCCGTATTAATACGGGGCGCCACGACCGGACCGCTGAACCCGTCAGGCAGCGGCGCCGCAGGGCGACGCCGCGGAAAGAACGTGGATTATACGGATGCGCCCCTGCCGCGATTTGCGGTTGTGTTTCCGTTTGGGGTAGGGCAAGCAAGGGGGCACTATGAGCGTCAGGATAACCGAAGTTCAGCGGCGCCGGTGGTTGGCGACAGACGTGCTGGGGACGCGGTTCGACGTCCTGCTGGCACAGTTGCAGCAGTTGCACAAGCTGCGGCGCAGATACGACTCCGGCCTGGGCGGAGAGGAGTTGCGGCGGCTCATCGCGGTCACCCTGACGGAGTTGCTCGCCTGTCATCCGAAGGCCGATGTCGTGCACGCCGTCGACGGCAATGCCGAGGCGCGAACCTTCGTCTTCCGGGTTCGACCGCAATCACATGATCCCCAAGCAGCGCGTCATTTGATCGGGGAGATCCGGGAAATCTGCGCCTCGGAAGCCGGCCCGGTGGGCTCGGCTGATTTCGCCATCGATCTTTCCACGGCGTCGCTGAAGGTTCTCGAACACCTTTTCGTGCTGGCGACCGTGCGGAACCACTCGTGGCGGCCGGCACCTTGACGCCGGATCAGGACGGCCGTCTGCGCACGCTGACGTCCAGCCGGGTCGGGCCGCGAACCCCGATTCCGTCGCCGAACGAGATGTGTTCGCCGTCCAGGGACATCGACGAGAACTCCCGGGTCCACCCGAGCAGCACCTGCCGCGCGAGCAACCGGGCCAGCGGCGCACCCAGGCAGTAGTGCGCCCCTGCGCTGAACCCCAGGTGACCGCGCGATGGGCGGTTCAGCAGGAAACTGTCCGGATCCTCGAACCGCCGCTCGTCCCGGTTCGCCGAACCGATCAGGAACATCACCATGTCCCCGGGTTCGATCACCGCGTCGTGCAACGCGATCCGTTCCCGCGCGACCCGTCCGGCGCCATGCGTTGGCGGCTCCAGCCTGATGATCTCGTCCACGGCGTCGTCGACGAGATCCGGCTCGTCGTACAGCCGCCGGAACACCTCGGGACGCCGCGCGAGCACCGAACCCGCGTTGCCGATCAGATTGGTGACGGCTCGCTGCGTCGCGACCATCAGCATGACGCACGTCGCTGCGATGTCGTCCGCACCGAGCGCGTCGCCCTCGTGCCGGGCCCGGATCAACTCGGAGATCAGATCCGTGCCGTCGCCCGCGCGGCGAGAGGCCACCAGCCGGAGCAGGTAGGCCCCGGCCTCGCGCACTGCCTGCCAGCGCCGCGCGACCACCTCGACGGGCACCGCGAAATCGAGGTCCAGCAACCCGGCCACGTCGGCCATCCACCCGCTGAACCGTTCGTGATCGGCGCGCGGGAGATCGAGCAGCAGCGCCAGCAGGCGACCGGGCAACGGCGCGGCGAGGGAGTCGACGAGATCGAAACTGCCAGGCAGCACATCGAGCAGTTCGCGGACCAGCGCGTCGAGCGGTTCGGTCAGCCCGCGCACCATCCCTGGTGTGAACGCCTTGCCGATCAAATTGCGTCGCGCGGTATGCACCGGCGGGTCGGTCAACAGAAAGGATCTTGCCTCTGGCCCGAAAGCCAGCCGGAGAAACGGCGGGGTTTCTCCCTCGAACGAGTCGACAAACCGGGCCAACCTCGCCGATTTCGTGAAATCTTTCCCGAGTCTTTTGTCCCGGAGCAGATTCTCGCAGTCCTGATACCGACAAACCACCCAGGCGCCCATCGGTCCCCGATGTACCGGGAGTTCATCGCGTAAACGCCGGTACACCGGATAAGGCTGGGCACGAAAAGCCTGGTCCGATGGGTCGAAGAAACCCGCGTGGTCAGCGGGTTGCGGCTGCGCTGCCTTGCCGATGATGACACCCTCCACAGTTAATATGACAAAATCCCGTCACCATCTCAGGGCATCGGGTATCGCGGCCAAGGTCCGGTCGGGCGAAATTTACTCCACCATGTCGAAGCGGGCCGAGATTGGCAACGGCATTGCCCAGCGGTATGCGTCAAGAATGTCAAGTCCGGCCGGTGATTGCGGAGAAGCATCCCTTGACAGCGCTTGGCGATGATAAGTACTTTTTTGTGGACCGCCGGCAACGAGTGATGGCGGTAATGGGGTCCTGGACATGTTATCGGGGGAACTGCATGACCGCGGTGGGAACGCCAGTGCCCGAGCAGAACGCCGGCTGGTGGTACCTGGACCGGCATCTCGCCGAGGGCAGGGCCGAGCTGACCTGCCTGCTCAGCGGCGACGACACCCTCAGCTACCGGGACCTGCACCAACTGGCCGCTCAGGTCGCGCGGGTGTTCACCGAGGCGGGACTGGTGCCCGGTGATCGGATCGTCCTGGTGCTCCACGATCATCCGCTCGCGGTGGCGGCGATCCTCGCCGCACTGCGGATCGGTGCGGTCGCGGTGCCGATCAACCCCGTGCTCTCGATAGACGAGCAGGACTACGTGGTGACCGACAGCGGCGCGCGCGGGGTCGTCGTGGAAACATCCGGCGGCGAACTGGCCGGACGACTGGCTTCCCGCGACGACGTGACCGTGTGGGGCAAGGCGGCCGGCGACGCGGCAGCGACCAACCTGCCCGACCTGCCCGGCCTCACCGAGCTCGCCACGGCCGCCCGGCCACTGCCCGAGGTGACCGCGAGGCGACCCGAGGACATCGCGGTCATCCAGTACACCTCCGGCACCACCGGGAAACCCAAGGGCGTGGTGCACCGGCACCGGGGCCTGCTCAGGTTTCCCGATGGGCTCGGCCGTGCGCTGGAGATGGCCGCGGAGGACCGGTGCCTGTCCACCGCCAAGCTGTCCTTCGGCTACGGCTTCGGCAACTCGTTGCTGCTGCCGCTGTCCGCCGGTGCCGCCGCGGTGCTGTACCCCGGCCGGCCCGAGCCGCACGCGATCGCCGGGTTGCTGCGCACGGCGAGGCCGACGGTGTTCTTCGGTGTGCCGACGTTGTACGCCGCGTTGCTGGCCATGCCGCGGGCCGCCGAACGGCTGGACTTCTCCGGGGTCCGGCTGGCGGTTTCCGCGGGGGAGCACCTCGGTGCGACGTTGCGGCGCAAGCTGTTCGACACCTTCGGCCTGGACGTCGTGAACGGCCTCGGCTCCACCGAGTGCCTGCACATCTTCCTCGCCACGCTGCCGGGCACCACCCGGCGGGACACCAGCGGTGAACCGGTCGCGGGCTTCGAGCTCGAAGCTCGCGACGAAGCGGGAAACCCGGTGCCCTCGGATGAACCGGGCCAGTTGTGGGTACACGGGCCGAGCGTGGCCGACCAGTACTGGAACCGTCCGGAAGAGACGGCCGCGACCTTCCGCGACGGCTGGGTGCGCACCGGCGACACCGTGCGGTACGGCCCCGATTCCGGTTGGATCTACATCGGACGGTCCGACGACATGCTCAACGTCGCCGGGTTCAAGATCTCGCCCACCGAGCTCGAGGAGCAGGTGCTGAAACATCCCGAAGTCGGCTCCTGCGCCGTGGTCGGGATCCCGGACGAAGACGAGCTCACGCGCATCGTCGTCTACGCCGTGCCCGAGCCCGGTGTCCCGGAAGGGCTGGACACCCGGTTGCTTTCCGCGCTGCGCAAGGCGTTGCCGTCCCACAAACGCCCGAAGGTGGTGCGCGTCGTGGCGGAGCTGCCCCGGACCTCCACCGGCAAGATCGCCCGCTTCGCGGTCCGCCGGCAGGAACTGGAGAGCACGCCGTGAGGCAGGGGCCGTGCCGGCGGGTGCTGCGCCGCGGCCGTGATTTCAGTGATTCCAGGGACTCCAGGGACCTCCGGCTGATCTGCCTGCCGTTCGCGGGCGGCTCGACCCAGTCCTTCCAACCGCTCGCGCAGGCGGTGACCGCGGACTGGACGGTGCTCGCGGTCCAGCCACCCGCGGGCAGGGGACTGGACCTGGACGAGCTGGCCGCGTGCTACCTCGAACTGCTGGAGCGGGACCTGGTCGGCGAGGGGATCGTGTTCGGCCACAGCCTCGGTGCCGCGGTGGCGCATCGCATGGCCGAATTCGTCGGCACCGGATGGCCCGAGGGACTGTCGCTGGTGCTGTCCGCGCCGCCGGTGCCGCGCACTTCCCTGCGGGAGCTCACCTCTCTCGACGACCAGGACTTCCTCGCCGAGGCCACCCGGCGCGAGCTGATCGACCCGCCGCCGCTGCCAGCGGACGTGCTGCACCGGTTCGTGCTCCCGGCCCTGCGCCAGGACCTGTCGGTGCTGCCTCCCCAGGGCTGGATCCCCTTTCCGGTGCCGGCACCGACCGAGGTGATCGGCGGCACCGATGACCGTGTCGTGCATCCTGGTGTGCTCCGCCAGATCCACCGGGAGGTCGGGGCCAGCAGCCTGCGCCTTGTCGACGGCGGCCACCTGTACCCGGTCGCCGCGCCCGCGCGAACCTGGGAAGCGCTGGCGGACCTGGTCAACGGCCCGGCCGAGGCCGTCGAGATCCGCTCGGGAAGCTGAACCTGTGTCCGACGAGACGAAAGAGACGGGCACCCGGGGCGGGCCGGCCAAGCTCGCCTTCCTGTTGCGGTGCTGCAGTTGCCGGTTCACCGCCTACTACTGGATGGGTTTCTGCGCGGGGTTGGCCATGGCCGGCCAGTTGACCGTGGGCTGGGCGCTGCTCGCGTTGCCGTGGTGGTTCGCCTACAGCACCGGAACCGAGGCCCTCAACCGCGTCGCGGACCGCGAGGAGGACGCGATCAACCGCCCGGAACGCACCTGGATGTGCGAGCAGGTCGGGTGGGCCAACCTCCGGTGGGTCGCGATCGGCTCGTGGGTGGTCTTCGCGCTCATCGGTGTCGGCGTGCTGTGGCGATATCCCAGCTTCGCACTGGCCGGTACGGCGATCGTTTCGTCGATGATCGCGATCGGCTACTCGGTCGGGCCGACGTTCAAACGGCACCGGCTGCTCGCCCTGCTCGCGCTGACCACGCCGATGATCACCCCGCTGTGCATGGGCTGGGCCGTCGGCGGATCGCTCCCGGTGCTGCTGGGCATCGTGCTGCCGGCCGGTTGCGCGCTGGTGCTGTTCAGCCTCGGGCTGGGCGGGATCAAGGACATCACCGACATCGAGGGCGATCGCGCGGTGAACTATTCGAGCCTGTGGCTTTCGCTGCTCACCAGCAGGCGAGGACTGGCGATCTACGCGGCGATCTGCCTGCCGGCCTGCGTGACCGTGCTCGGTGTCCTGTTCGCCGACCTTCCCCCCAGCAGCCTCGGCGTACTGCCCTTCGTGTTCGTGTCCGCCCTGGTCGTCACCGCGGCGAGCCGGGCGAAGACGACCGAGGAACGGGGCGTGGCAAGGGAAGTCATGCACCTGTACACGCAGTGCTATCTCGCGCTGTACCTGTTGCTGGCGGTGCCGTCCGCGGGCATGGCGGTGGTGACCGGAGCCGGCATCGCCTGTTGGCTGGTGACCTCACGCTGGCTGCACTGGTCGGGCGGCATGGACGCGGCGCGCTGGCGCCGATGGGCGAGCCTGCTGCCAGGGCCCGAATCTCGCAGACCTGCCCACTGAAAGGAACGAGCTCGATGTCCGAAACCCGCACCGAGCTGACCGAGCGCCTGTGCACCCTGGTCGCCACCACGACCGAGCTCGAGCCCGGCGAAGTCGGTCCCAGCAGCGACTTCTACGAGGAACTGGGGATCGACTCGCTGCAGAAGCTGGATGTCGTCGTCGCCACCGAACGGGCCTTCGGGGTGAAGTTCACCGATGAGGAAGCCGCCGGGGCGCAGAACGTCGCCGACCTGGCCGGCCTGATCCGGGGCAGGCGGGAGCACGGCGGTGCCTGAGCGGGTGCTGATCACCGGAACCGGGGTGGTGTCCCCGGCCGGCCTCGGCGGTCAAGCCCTGTGGAAGGCGGTGACCGACGGGCAGCCCCGCACCTCGCCGGTGACCCGGTTCGACGTTTCCGGTTATCCGCACCAGTGCGCGGGGCAGTTGTCCGATGAGGACGTGGCGGCGCTGGGCTCCGTGGTGCCCGTGCACGAGTCGCTGGCGGCCCGGTACCTGGCCGCGGCGGCACTCGAAGCGCTCGAGTCCGCCCGGCTCGACCTGGCGAGCACCGCCGCCACCGTCGGGCTGTTCGTCGGTACCGTGATGGGCACCCGCCCCGTCCTCGACCGGGGAGTGGGGCCGGGCCGGCTCGCGATGACCGGCCACGTGTGGGCCGAACCCCGGCGGCTGCTCGACGTGGTACGCGCGGTCGTGCCGATCGACGGTCCAACCGTCCTTTTGGGACCAGGGTGCTCATCGGGGAACGAGGCGATCGCGGCCGGGGCGCGGGCGATCGCCGACGGGGAGGTCGACATCGCGATCTGCGGTGGTGCGGACGAGCTCTCGCTCGAGGTGTTCGCGATGTTCACCAGCCTGCGCGCGCTCGCGCACGACGTGATCCGGCCGTTCGACGTCTCCCGCAAGGGAACGATGCCGGGGGAGGGCGCCGGCGTGCTGGTGCTGGAACGTCCCGGCCTGCCAGGACGGCGGGTCGAACCGCTCGCGGAACTGCTGGCCGCCGCGTCGGCCGGCGAGGCCCACCACCTCACCAACCCCCGCCCCGACGGCGAGGGCCTCATCCGTGCGATGACCGACTGCCTGGCCAGGGCCGGTAGATCGGCGTCCGATGTGGACTGGGTGTGCGCGCACGGCACCGGGACCGTGCTGAGCGACGGGATCGAGGCCAGTGCGACCGCCGCCGCACTGGGCGGGTCCGGTCGGCGGCCGTTGGTTTCTTCGGTCAAGGGCATCCTCGGACACTCCCAGGGCGCCGCGTCGGCGATCGAGGCCGTGCTGGCGACGTGGAGCATCGTCGAACAGACCGTGCCAGGGAACGGCACCCTGCGGGAACCGGATCCGGTGTGCGCCGGCATCGACCTCGGCGGGACCGCGCCGCGGGCCACCCCGGTGCGGACGGTGCTCAACTCCGCCTTCGGTTTCGGCGGCGGCGTGTCCGTGCTTGCGCTGGGCAGACCGGAAGGTGGTGACCATGTCCGTTGAGGCCACCGAGCCGAGGCTTGCCCTCGGCAGCCTGGGCATGCGGCTGCCGGGCGCGGACGACCTCTCCGGTTTGCTGGACCGCAGGACACCGGTCCCCACCACTTCGACCCGGCTGCCGGGCCTGGAAGGCGACGACACGATCGAGACCGCGATCGCCGCGGTGGCCGAAATCGGGCTGCCCGAGACGGTTCCGCGGCGGAAGCTGCGCGACCTCGGCCGGGAAGCGCTGCTGGCACTGGCCGCCGCCGGTGACGTCTGTGGTGCACTGCCTTCCACCGAGCGCGTCGGTGTGGTGTGGGCTTCGGCGAACTCCGGTCTCGCCGAGTACGTGCAACTGTGCCACGAGGCGGCGGTGCTGGAGCCCGGCCTGGTGCGGCCGACGCTGGGTCCGCGCTCGGCGTTCAACGGCCCCTGCGCGGACCTGTCCATCACCTTTGGCCTCACCGGCCCGCAACTGACCCTGATCGGCGGCCCGGCGGCGGGCGCTTCGGCCGTGCTCGAAGCGCGGCTGCTGGTGCGCACCGGGCAGTGCGATCGGGTGCTGGTTGGCGGATCGGCCGCGGTGACGCCGTGGAGCCTGAAAAGCCGCGACACCGAAGCCACCACCCCGGCGGAAGGTGCGCTGGGGCTGATGGTCGTGCCCGCCAACGCGGATGAGGGCCCTCGCGTCACCCGCCACCTGCGCATCCAGTGGAACACCGCGCGCGGCAGGGAACGCCTTCGTGCCTTGCTATCCGCCGGCACGGACGTCGTGCTCAGCGGGATCGAACCCGCGGACCTCGCGGACCTCGACCCGAACGTGGTGCACCAGGTCGAACACGGGACGGGCGAGCTCGGCGCCGCCGGGGGAGTGCTGGCCGTGGCACTGGCGGCGGCACAGGTCGAGGCGGCCCGCTCGTCCCGGTGCGTCGCCGTGACCGCCGATCCGGATGGCGCGATGACCGCCGTCGAACTGGGCTGAGCCTGACTACCGGCGACGTTGGCGGGACGATTCGCGCTTCACCCGTCGGACCTTCACCGCGCCCCAGAACGCCACCCCCGTGATGCGGACGGTCGGTGTGCCGGCGGCGGGCCGCTCGGCTTTCCGTGCGCGACCGCCGCTGAAGCTGCCCATGATCCCGGTGCCGTCCACTGTGACGGTGAGATCTTCCGGCACCAGGATCTTGATGCCGCCCATGAGCGCGACGGCCGTGATGGTCGAGACCTGCGCGGTGAGCCGCGCCTGCCGCAGATCGATCTCCACCCCGCCCCAGAAGGCCAGGCTTCGATGGCGTGCCGGCAGGGTCCATTCGCCCTTCCGGTCGAGACCGGACATCACCGCGACGGACTTCCGCAATGCTGTGCCGTCCGAATCCTGGCCCGTGGCGGCAGCGCCCGCCGGCACGCCCGTGGCGAGGCTCGCCCCGGCCAGATCGGCGGTGATCGGGGCCAGCTCGTCCAGTGTCTTGGCCGAGTAGACCTCGCCAAGCCGCTCTTCCAGCTCCTGGGCGGTAATCCGGCCGGTGCCCATGGCGGCGTAGAGCACCTGCGCGATCTGCTCGCGGTCGGTATCCGCCGCTCGGATCCTCGAACGGTCCTCGGTCATGCTTGGCGATTCCTCCTGATTCGGGGATCCTTTTCAAAACCTTAGGACCGCGCGAAGAACACAGCAAGTATCGGTGCGGCTGAACGAAATAATTGTCATTCGGCATAGAGTTTCCGGTGGACGCCCCGCAACGGGTTTAGCTTTCCGCCGGCCGTGCCGTTCGCCGGGCCGACAGTTCGCGGGCGCGCCGCACGAGCACCGGCACCACCATGACGGCCAGCGACAGGACCGCGACGTCGAGGAGGTAGGCGGCCAGCCAGACGTGCTTGGCGATCTCGTAGTAGCCGTCGCCGGCCACCGCCATCACCGCGATGCCGAGCGCACCCGCCGTAGCCACCCCGGCGACGACGCCGTAGCGGGTCGTCCACCGGCGCCGCCGCCGCAGCGACACGACGGCGGCGACCAGGCCGAGCAACACGAGCAGGGACGGCCACCACGGCAGGCTCATGCCGTCGAGCCACTGCCGGAACGTCTCCGGGTCGCCGCCCATGGCACCGCTGACCCGGCCGGTGCCGCGCGGCTGTACGGCCGCCGGCGTCCATGGTTCGTCGGCCAGGTAGGGCAGGCCACGCCCGTAGGTCGCCTGCAGGCCGGTGCCGACCGCGTGCGCCAGCACGAACGGCTGGTCGAGCAGCATTCCCCAGACTTTTTCCTTGACGCCGCTGGGGTCCGCCAACACCGCGTCCGCGCCGATCAGCTTGTCGGGCCCCTTCGGGAAGTACGCGTAGCCCGCGCTTTGCTGCGCTTCCGCGGGCAGGCCGAGCCCCGGCGCCGAGCCCGGCATCTCCACCAGGCCGAGGGTGTAGACCAGGTTGACCGCGTTGACCTCGGCGAAGGTGCGTTCCTGCCACCCGAGGTTCGCGCGAACCGGGGCGATGATCTCCAGCACGAGCAGAACGGCTATCGCGGGTCCGAAGATCCGGCCGGACCACCATCGGCCGTGGCCGGCGCGGGCGCCGGTGACCGCGCAGACGAGCACCGCCAGCACGAACAACGGCAGGTATCCGATCTTCGCGAGTCCGCCGACCACACCGCCGGCGGCGGCGAGGACGAGCGCGGACAGCCGCTCGAAACCGTCGTCGACCTCGGTCGCGGCGATGACCGCCACCCCGCACAGCAGCGTGTAGGCGCCGAACAGGCCGGTGGGCTCGGCGAAGGTGGAGATGAACAGCCGTGCGAAGTCGGGTTCGAGCAGCGGCACCAGCGGGGGGATCAGGAACAGCAGGCGCCGCGGGCCGCGCGCCTGCAGCGCCCAGGCGGCGAGCAGGGTGACCACGAAGACCAGCAGCACGTACAGCCAGCCGACCTCGGTCAGGCTGAACGGGCTGTCCCCGTTGGCGACGGCCTTGAAGAGCACGGCGGCGCTCGAGGGCTGCGGTTCGTGGCACGGGGCAGCGCGGTCGAAGTCCAGCACGACGCCGCCGCGAAAGCTCGCGTTGTGGTCCGGGGTGGCGGGGATGAGTCCGGCACTGCAGTACAGCCGATAGCCGTCACCGTTGTCCCCGGCGCCGGTCGGCGAGCCGATGACGAGGCCGAGGACCAGCGCGAGCCCCAGCGCGGCCACGGCCGCGATCGCCGCGGCGATCCCCCACCTCTTCATTCCGGTCAGCGTATGTGGTCGCTCCGGCGGACCTGCTTCCGGATGAGCGGAAGGATCCGACGGGCAAGATTCGGGGCATACCGATCATTGGACGACATTTGTTTTACGCCGGTAGCTGGAGGCTGGAACATGACATATCCCGGTGACAGTACGAATGCGGAGGAGTCCGTGGTGTGGCTGGTGCAAGCCACCGCTGGTCCGCACTTCCGGTTCAGCGGAACGAATCTACACGGGATTGGTCCGGTCGTGCGGGGTGTCCACCGTCCTCGACATACTCGCCCCCTTTCTCCGCACCCCAGTAGAACACCCGACCCCTTGCGAGACCTTGTCCTTGGTGCGCAAGGGAATGGGACCTTCGAGATGCCGATCGAGGCAGGCTTCGTCGCACCTCAGGCCGCACGACGGGATCAGACGGTGAGGACGAGCTTTCCCTGGAGGTGCCCGTCGTCGAGCACCCGGTGCGCGTCGGCGACGCGCTCGAACGGGAACGTCTCCTGCACGTGGACCCGGAGCCTGCCCTGTTCGACGAGTTCGACGAGACCTCGCAGGGCGACCGGATCCGGGTCGACCGCGATGCCGCTGAAGCGCATTCCGGCCGCTTCGAACTTGGCGGCGAGTTCCGAATCCTCCTCGGCGACCGCCGTCACCAGGTGACCTCCTTGGCGGAGCACGTCGAGCGAGCGCTCGACGGTGTCGCCGCCGAGCGTGTCGAACACGACGTCGATGTCGCTGACCACCTCGGTGAAGTCGACCGTCGTGTAGTCGATCACTTCATCGGCGCCGAACCCCTCGACGAACTCCCGCTTGCTCCCGCTGGCGGTCGCGATCACCTGCGCACCGAGTGCTTTCGCGATCTGGACGGCGACGTGGCCGACCCCGCCACCACCGCCGTGGACCAGGACGCGGTCGCCCGCGGTCACGCCGCCGAGGTCGACGAGGCCCTGCCACGCCGTCAGCCCGACGACCGGCAGCGCCGAAGCCTCGGCGTGTGAAAGCGACGCCGGCTTGCGCGCCAGGTGCAACGCCGGAGCAGCCACGATCTCGGCATACGCGTTGGCCGCCCGGGGGAACAGCGGCATTCCGAACACTTCGTCGCCTGGCCTGAACCGCCAGGTCTGCGGCGCCTCTTCGACCACGCCGCTGATGTCCCAGCCGAGGACGAACGGCGGCTTGCCGATCAGCGGGAACTCGCCGGCGCGCAGTCGCGCCTCCAACGGGTTCAGTCCGATCGCCTTGACCCGGACGAGGACCTCGGTCGGTAGGGGCTGTGGCGCGGGCGCGTCCACGATGGTGAGTACCTCGGGACCGCCGAGCTTCTGCTGGGTGATGACTCGCATGACTCTCCTGGTTCTGGGTGGGAGAATCCCAGATTAGGTTTCCGATGGGAACCAGCAGGTACCTTTGGCGCCATGAGCGGTTTCGGTCCCGGTGACCCCTTCCTCGCCGACTGCCCGGCGCGTCTGGCGGTCGAGCTGATCGCCGACAAGTGGACGGTGGTCGTGCTCTACGGCCTCAGCAAGGGCCCGGTGCGCCACGGCGAGCTGATCGAGCTGATCGGTGGCATCTCCCGCAAGATGCTCACCCAGACGCTTCGACGGCTCGAGGCGCACGGGCTCGTCCGCCGCCACGCCTACGCCGAGGTGCCGCCCCGCGTCGAGTACGAGCTCACTCCGCTCGGAGCGACGCTGATCGATCCGATCCACACGCTGACCGAATGGGCGAGGGCGAACGGCGACGCGGTCCTCGATGCGCTCGACGCCGATTCCGAGCCGGTCGCCCAGCACGGCTGACCGCGCGTAAGCCCTAGACGATGGACTCGAGGACTTTCACCGCCCGGGTGATGCCGTCTTCGGTGGCGATGCGGTCACCCAGTTCCTTTGCCCGGACGGCCATGGTCTGGTCGGTGACCGCCTGGCGAATTGCCGCGGCGAGGCGTTCGGGGGTCATGCTGGGACGCGGGACGGGACCTGGCGAGACCCCGAGTGACTGCGTCCGCTTGGCCCAGAAGTTGTGCTCGGGCCGGAACGGGCAGATCACCTGAGGGCGGCCGGAGGCGAACGCGGCCCCGGCCGTGTGCATCCCGCCGTGATGGACGATGGCGGCCACCCGGGGAAACAGCCATTCGAAGGGCACCTGCTCGAGGCAGAAGATGTCGGGGTTTTCCTCGCTGAACTGGATACCACCCCAGCCGGCCACGACGACCGCCCGGACGCCGGCCTGCCGGACGGCTTCGGTGATGACCTGTCCGGTCCGGTTCGGGTCGCTGCCCACCATGCTGCCGAAGCCGATGTAGACCGGCGGCGTCCCGGAGTCCAGGAACTCGGGCAGGCCGGGGGGAGGGGTCCAGTCCGGTTCGGCGGGCAGGAACCAGTAGCCGGTGGTGTGCACCCAGTCGGGGAAGTCCAGCGGGCCGGGCAGCACGTGCTCGCTGCAGGGCTGGAGCACGGTCGCCGGGCTGCCGTCGGGAAGCTGCATGATGTTGCGGTAGTTCCGCCGTGGGGGAAGTCCCAGCTCGTCCTCTCGCCACTTTTTCCAGTTACCGGCCCACATCTGGCTGCCCAGCGCGGTCGTCAGGTAGGTGGCCCGGTTCAGCACGCGAGGCACCGGCACCCGGTTGGGGGTCATCGGATTGGGGTAGGCGCTGGTCGGCACCCAGCAGGGTTGCACGCAGACCGGCACCGACTGCACGCCCAGCCGCTCGGCCACGTCGTGCCCCTGCAGGATTACGTGATGCAGGACGACGTCGGCGCCTTCCCGCACGATCGCGGTCAGATCGTCCAGCACCGGGCCCATCAGCGCCCGGTGCATCCGCTTCGCCCGCCTGGCTTGCAGCTTTCCGCGCAGCACGCCCTCGTTGGACTCGATCCACTTGCCGAAGGTCGGGTCCCGCATCAACCCCCCTTCCACATCGGTGAAGGAGACCACCTTGCTGCTGTAGGGCTCCGCGAGCAGACCGAGCGAACCGGGCGCGCAGAAGACGACCTCGTGGCCCGCCTCGTGCAGTCCCTTCGCCAGCGCCGCGAGCACCTGGACGTCGCCGCGGGTGCCCTGGGTGAGGATCAAGACCTTCATCGACCGTTCCTTCGTCAGACTCGGCTCAGCTTCCGTTCCGGGCCAACCGCTCGGCACCGCGGTACGCGAGCGCGAGGATCGTCAGCACCGGGTTCACGCCACCGTTGGTGACGTGCAGCGAGCCGTCCAGGACCCACAGGCCCGGATGCCCGTGCACTCGGCCATACGGGTCGGTCACCGAGGTCGCGGGGTCGGTGCCCATCCTGGCGGTACCCGCCTGGTGCTGTCCGACGGTCAGCTTCGCGGCTATCGGACTCGGGTTCCGCCACACCCGCTCCGCCCCCGATGCCGCCATCCATTCGCAGGCCCGGTCCTGCAGCAGCCGAGCGGACCGCACGCTTTCCGGGTGGAGCTCGCCCGCGATCCTGACGACGGCGTTGCCGTGCGCGTCCCTTACCTCCGGCGCCAGGGTGACCCTCGTTTCCGGGCTGGGAATTTCCTGGATGGGCCCCTGGATGTGGCCGGTGCGCAGGTATGCGTCCCGCACGGCGTGCTTGCCCTCGCGTCCCCAGCGCGGCGCGTCCGGTGCGAGTGCCCAGTACCAGAACAGCACCGGCAGTTTCACCGTCTCGTTGGCCAGCACACCGCCGCCGATTCCGTCCCCGCCGAGGTCGTGCGTGTAGTCCGCGGTCGCGATGCTCACCCCGGGCCCGAGGCCGTCCTGGACCTGGTCCTCGAACAGCCCGAAGGCACTCACGTACAGGTGCCCCTGCAGGTTCCGGCCCACCTGGTCGGACCGGTTCCCCAGCCCGGTGGGGTAGTCGTCGGTCGCGCTGGTCAGCAGCAGGCGGGCGGTCTCGATAGCGCCGGAGGAGAGCACCACCGCACCGGCCGAGATGGTGCGCCGGGCTCCGGTGGCCAGATCGACCGCGACCACCCCGGTGGCGCGCCCCGCCGGGCCGACCAGGACGCGCTCCACGCGCGCGCCGGTGGCCAATGTGCAGGATCCGGTGGCCAGCGCCAGCGGAATGGTCGTGTTGTGCGAGCCGTTCTTCGCGTCGGTCGGGCAGGCAAACCCGACGCACTCTCCACAACGGACACACGCGGCCCTGCCGTCGCGGGGTTCGGAATTGAGCAGCAGCGGTACCGGTCCCGTGGTCAGTCCCAGCGCTTCCGCGCCCTTGCGGAGCACGCGAGCTTCCAGGTTCTCCGGTAGGGGGCCCATCGGGTAGTCGGAGCTGCGCCGGCCCTGGAAGCGGTGCGCCTGACCGTCACCGCACACGCCCAGCTCGTGTTCGGCGCGCGTGTAGTAGGGCTCTAGGTCCTGATAGGACAGTGGCCAGTCGGCCAGCGAGCTGCCGGACGGCCTGCCGTAACGGCTGGCCATCCGGAAGTCGTCCGGCTGGTAGCGCCAGGCCATGCCCTGGTAGACGCGGGTTCCGCCGCCGACGGTCATGGCGTTGTTGAACCAGTCCGGTTCGTAGGGACGGTCGACGACGCGTTCCGGGCCGCCGGGTGGGGCGTATACCCGCGGGTTCCCCTCGGCCTCCGGGCCGGTGTTGTGCCCGTACGTCGGCAACCGGTGGTTGGCGAGGTGATCCCGGCTCATCTCGGCGTAGCTGAAGAACCGGCCGCGGTCGAGCAGCAGCACCCGGGCGCCCGCTTCGGACAGGACACGCGCCGCCACCCCGCCGCCAGCACCGGCACCGGTGATCACGATGTCGTAGGACTCCGCCACGTCCGCTAGCCCGATGGGCGCCAACGACACGTGCCGAACCGGGGCGCCGGCCGGACGTTTACCCGCCGAGGTGTACCCGAGACCGGCCCACGAGGGACTGTCCCGCCTGCCGTACCAACCCTGGGCGGCCAGCTCCACGACCGTCGCGACGAACTCCTGAGGAGAAACCTGCCAGCCCTCGCGGGAGGTCGCCTCCTGCAACTCCCGCAGCAATTGGTCATCCGGTGCCGACGATTCGCGGGACAGTGCGTCGAAACCCGGCGTGAGCAGTTCCCGCCACAACTCGGCGTGCTCGACCGGGGCCAACTCGTCCAGCCAGTCGAGCACTCCCGCCTGGGTCGCCGATGGCTCCACGTCCGCCGGCACGAGCAGGTCGAACACGTCGGCGACCAGTCGTCGATCGGAATACGGGATCACGGTTCTCCTCGACATCCTTGGTCATTGGCGGTCGTCGGCGGTCATCGGCACCGGGTCGTTCGGCTTCAGGCTAAGTACGCCATTTCCAGCACGGCAGGGGCCGAGTTCTGCCACTGCGCACCCTCGGCAGGTGGAAATAGCCGCTCTGGACGCGGTACCGGCTGGCGGCCGATGATGACCCGCAGCCCTGATTGGCCGAATGCGCGAGAGAGGCTGATGTGGTCGCCGCCAGGAACGAGCGAATTCGGATCGACGACCTCCGGCGCCCGGTGCTCACCGACGTCCACGCCAGGGAGTTGGCACGCCTGGAGGCGGAGCCCACGGAGCTGGACGCGGACAGGGTACTGGCCGTCGCGAGGCAGCGGACCGGGCTCGACGACTTCGGTCCGGAGGACTTCCGGGAGCGCCTGCGGACCTGGTTGGCCGCGGTCGCCGCCGACCCCAACCGCACCGAACTTGGCCGCGCGATGGTCTTCCAGCGTTCGGTCCGCTGGGCCGGCACCCGGTTGCGGCTGCGAGACCTGCTCAAGCGCCATCCGGAGATCCACGAGCTGGACGTCGCCGGGCCGATCTTCGTGGTGGGCCCGATGCGCTCGGGCACCACCCATCTGGTCAACCTGCTCGCGGCGGATCCCCGGTTGCGCTCGCTGCCGGTCTGGGAGAGCCACGAACCGATTCCGGCGCCGGGACGGCAGACGGACGAGCGGTTCGAGCGGAGCGCCCGAAAATGGCAGCGCATGCGGTCGATGCTGCCTCATCTCGCCGCGATGCACTCGCTCGAACCGAGCTCGATCACCGAGGAGATGGAGCTCCAGGGGCCGGACTTCGCGGCGGGGTGGTTGCAGATCGCCGCGAACGTGCCCGACTGGGCCGCTCGCTACGGCGGGCAGGACCAGACCCCGCACTACGAGTACATGAAGACGATGCTCAAGGCCCTGCAGTGGCAGCGGGGCCCGGACCGCTGGGTGCTGAAGTCGCCCTGCCATGCCGAGCAACTTCCCGCCCTGCTCGCGACCTTTCCGGACGCGACCGTGGTGTTCACCCACCGCGATCCGGTGTCCATCGTGCGCTCGGCGCTGACCATGGTCAGCTACATCGCCCGTCTCGAGTTCCACGAGATTGATACCGCCATGATCGCCGATGTCTGGCTTCGCCGTATCGAAAAAGGACTTCGGGACCTGCTCGCCGACCAGCACCGCATCCCGCACGATCAGCGGATCGACGTGCACTTCAAGGATCTCTCCGGTGACGACCTGCGTATCGCGCGCGCGGTGTACGAAACGGCGGGGATGAGTTATGACGACGGCGGCGCCACGGCGGCGAAACGGTATTCGGAAGAGCATCCTCGGGGCGTGTACGGCCAGGTCTCCTACGACCTGGAGGAAAGTTTCGGCATCGGCACGGACGAGATTCGCGAAAGGTTCGGTTTCTACTACGACTACTTTCCGGGGAAAATGTAGCGTGCACATGCGCATCGGCTGCTCGACGATCACCTTCGGGCCGCAGGGGACGGAAGAGGCGTTCGACCGGATCGCCGAACTCGGCTTCACCGTCGTCGACCTGGCCGCGGTCCCCGGCCTGTTCGACCACGTGCGGCTGGTCGACCCGCCGCCCGGCGAGCTCGAACGGGTGGCGAACTCGGTGCGGGCACACGGCTTTTCGGTGGCCGGCCTGCAGTCGGTGCCAGGGCGCCTTCGCACCACCGACGACCCGGCCGAGCTGCGGCGCCGCTACACGCTCGCCGCCGACGCCGCGCAGGCGGTCGGTGCCAGTGCCTGGGTGGTGGACGCCGGCAGCCCGGATCCCGACGGCGACGCCGGCCGGGCGAGGGGCATGGACCGGTTCAAGGCGGCGACGTCTCTCGCCGCCGAGCTGGCGGACCAGCGCGGGCTCCGGCTCGGCGTCGAGGCCCCGCATCACGGCACGCTGGCTGAGACCCTGCCGGAGGTGCTCGAACTGCTGGAGCAGGCCGACCTTCCCCAGCTCGGTGTCGACCTCGATACCAGCCATCTGCTGGCTTCGGGGGCGTCCACCGGGGAGATCCTGGACGCGGTGGGCTCACGGGTGTGCCACGTGGCGCTGCGCGATGCGGAGCGCGGCGGCGGGTTCTGCACACCCGGTGACGGCGACTTCGACTTCGCCGAGTTCTTCACCCTCCTGGCGGAAGCCGACTACGACGGTGACGTCACGCTGGAGCTCGAGCCGGCCCGCCCGGACGCGTCGGCTGACGACCGCGCGAGGGAGGCTCTGCGAGCGCGCCGCCACCTCGCGCCCCTGGTCGGGCCGGCCCAGGGCTGACCGTTCAGCTCGGCCGCACGGTGCGGCCGCTGCGCATGCTTTCCTCGGCCGCGTCGGCAAGGGCGAGCGCCGCACGGCCGTCGGCGAAACCAGGCTCGGGACGGTCGCCCTTCTCCACCGCGGTGACGAAATGGTCCAGTTCCGCGTGATAGGTCGGGCCGTAGCGCTCCAGGAAGAAGTCCAGGTACGGCCGGGCCGCCTCGGTTCGATCCGGTCCGGCGTAGCGAACGCTGGTGGGCAGCTGGTTGTACACGGTCAGCATGCCGTCGCTGCCGAACGCCTCCAGCCGCTGGTCGTAGCCGAAGGTGCAGCGCCGGCTGTTGGTGATGTGGCACAGCGCGCCCGCCGCGGAGCGCAGCACGACCACGCCGCTGTCGATGTCGCCGCAGTCCTCGATGTAGTCCTCGACCAGGTTGGCGCCGGTTGCCTGCACCTCGACGATGTCGCCGAGAACGAACCGGGCCATGTCGAGGTCGTGGATGGCCATGTCCCGGAACAGCCCGCCGGACTTGGCGACGTACTCGGCCGGCGGCGGGGCCGGGTCCCGGCTGATGATCGTCAGCTGCTCGATCCGGCCGATCTCACCGGCGTGCACCCGGTCGCGGAGCTCCCGGAAGGACAGGTCGAACCGGCGGTTGAAGCCGACCATCACGTTCGCGTCCGCCGAGCCGATCTCGGCCCAGCAGGCGTCGACCCGGCCGATGTCCAGGTCGATCGGCTTCTCGCAGAGGACCGCCTTGCCCGCTCGCACCGCACGGGTGAGGAGATCGACGTGGGTGGGCGTCGAGGAGGCGATGACCACGGCGTCGACGCTCCGGTCAGCCAGCACCGCGTCCACGTCGGCGGTGGCGGTCGCGCCGTGCCGCGCGGCGACGGCCTGCGCGGCGTCCGGCATCGGATCGCACACCCAGGCCAGCTCGGCGCGTGGGTGGCCGGCGATCGAGTCGGCGTGCACGCGGCCGATTCGGCCGCCTCCGAAGAGCGCCAGTCGCATCGTGGAACTCCTTGCCCGTGTGAATGGCCGTCGGTTCGGTCCGCACATCACCCGCACACAAGTTCTACCTCAGGACGACCGGATGTGTCGATTGCCGTTTTCGAATAGCACATCCACTGAAGTTGATCAAGGTTGCGGTTGGAAGTTGGCCAGGACAAGTTTCCCGAATGGCAGCTGTGGCGTTCGTCAACTTTGCCGACCCCGGATGCGGAAGGACGGCGCTCGACCGAAATCCGGGTGGCCGTTAATCTGTTATCCGCCGATGGGGTCGAATGAAGACGGCGTGAAGCGGAGGAAAACGTTATGAGCCTGCTGTCCGAAAAGGTGGTACTGGTGAGCGGCGGGACGTCCGGCATCGGTGCGGCCACCGCGCGGGCGGCGGCTCGGGCCGGGGCGTCGGTCGTGGTGACCGGCAGGCGGCAGGCAGTGGGGGAGAAGGTGGCCGCGGAGCTGCGCGAGCTGGGTGCCGCCGCCAGGTACATCCCGTGCGATGCCGCCGACGTCGCACAGGTGAAGGCGGCGGTCGAGGCGGTGGTGGCGGAGTTCTCCCGGGTCGACGGGCTGGTCAACGCCGCGGCCCTGACCTCGCGGGGCACCCTGCTGGACACCACCCCGGAGCTGTTCGACGCGCATGTCGCGGCCAACCTGCGCGGGCCGTTCTTCCTGATGCAGGCGGTGGTGGCGGATATGAAGCGTCGCGGCGCGCCCGGCTCGATCGTCAACATCGGCTCCGAGGCGGCGCAGGGCGGGGCGCCGTATCTGGCGCCGTACGTCCTCACGAAGGCCGGTCTGGCCGGTCTCACCTGCAACGCCGCCTACGCGCACCGCGCCGACCGGATCCGGATCAACCAGCTGAACATCGGCTGGACGGACACCGAAGGCGAGGACGAGACCCAGCGCCGGTTCCACGGTGCCGGCGACGACTGGCGGGAGCAGGCTGGCCGCCGCCTGCCGATGGGCCGGCTGGCCGACCCGGACGAGATCGCCGACATGGTGGTGTTCCTGCTCTCCGCGCGCAGCGGGGTGGTCACCGGCTCCGTCCTGGACTGGGACCAGAACGTGGTGGGGGCGCACGACTGAGCCGCGGTCGCCAGTAGCCGTTCCGCACTGTGTGATTAATCGTTGAATGCCCGGTTCTGGAATGCAAATCACTGCTCGCTCGCGGTGGAACACGGGCATTGTACCGGATTCGAGCCGGGTAAAGGTAATGAGCGCGAACGCAGGGTGAAATCGTTTGATTCTATCTGCGGCAGGTGTGCTCCAGAGGGTGGACGACAGCAATCGTGCTCATTAAGGTAAATAATCACGATGTACTGAGGGGATGTGTTGGTTGTGGTCGCACCGGTATGGCGGTCAGCTGTTGGTGATCTTCGCCGGTCGGGCTGGGGTGGGATGCCGACACGGCAGGCGAGCCCGACCAGCCGGTGATGACCTGCGGTTTCCTGGCCGGGTAACCGGCGGTCCGGTCGCTGGTGGTGTCAACCCCGCCTTTGTCCCGGCACATCATGCCGGCCCATGAACGCCCGCACCGCATACATCCGAAGATCGCCAGCCAGGAGAGGGGCAACATGCTGCGTGACCGGCAGGCAACCGCCGACCGTGGGGCAGGCTCAGCTGAGCACGCGAATGCCGGTGTCCCCGCTGGCGAGGGCCGGACCGGCGGACTGGCCGGCACCGTGGTCTGGACCCGGCTCGATCGGCTCCTGCCGCCGCGTGACTCCCCCCGGCTGGCCGGCATCGATTCCGAGCACGTGCGAAGGCTCGTGGAGACGACCGGCACCCTGCCGCCGATCGTGGTCGATCGCCGGACGATGCGGGTGATCGACGGCGTGCATCGAGTCCGGGCCGCCGAGATTGCCGGGGTAGAAGGGATTTTGGTCCGGTTCTTCGACGGCGACCTGATGGACGCCTATCTGTTCGCCCTGTCCAGCAACATCGCGCACGGGCTGCCGTTGACGCTGGCCGACCGCAAGGCCGCCGCGGCGCGTCTCCTCGAACTCCGCCCGATCTGGTCGAACCGGGCGATCGCGAAACAGGCCGGCCTCGATCACAAGACGGTCGGTGCGTTGCGCCGCCGGTCAACTGGGGAAGATCCCCAGTTGACCGCCAGGCTCGGCCGCGACGGCCGGCTGCGCCGGGTCGCGCCCGATCCCGCGCGGATCGCGATGCCGCCGGGCGGCGCACTGGAGAGCGTGGACTCAACCGCCATGCCGGAACCCCGGACCAGTCAGGAAAATCCCACCGATGCACCGGACGATCGCTGGGGGAGTGCGCGAGCGCTTCGCGCGGATCCGTCCATCCGCGCGACCGAAGCGGGGCGGATGCTGCTTCGCGCCCTGGAGCTGCATGCCCGGATGGCGCCGGACTGGGAAAGCATCGCGGACAACTTACCGCCGCATTGCCACGACGTGGTGACCGAGCTGGCGAACCGATGCGCGGACGACTGGCAACGACTGATCAGGAGGCTTCCCCGGACGCCGTGAACGGAGCGAGATGGCCCAGCTGCCCCTGGACAGGTACAAGCTGTTCGAGTCGAACGACATCACTTACACCCGGGACCGGCTGACCGAACTCCTCTGCCGGCACCGGATGGACGTCGTCGGCCGGACGGCTCGGCTGAACGCCGTCGTGCACGGCCTTACCATGCAAAGCATCGCGATTTCCTATGTCTCCTACGGGGAAGGTGTCTGGGTCTGCACGGACGAACCGGAGTCGTTCCTGGTGATCATCCCGCTGGCCGGGCACGGCATCCTGCAGAGCGGAGCCGAGCAGGTCCAGGCGACACCGCAGCGGATCGGGGTGGTGACGGCAGGGCAGCGGCTGAAGATGCGGTTGTCCGCGGACTACGCCCAGCTGGTGCTCAGGATCGAGCGGCCCGCGCTGGACGCCAGGCTGTCGGAGATGACCCAGGGCGCGCTCGTCGAGCCCCTTCGCTTCGAGCTCGGGATGGACGTCACCGGAGGTTATCGCCGCAGCTGGTACGGCTCGTTGCTGCACTACGTGTCCGACCTGAACCGCCCGGACACGATGTTCATGCATCCGCTCGCGATCGACAAGATCGAGCGAATGCTGATCATGGGCCTGCTGCTGGCCCAGCCGCACAACTGCACGGCGATTCTCAACGACGGCGCCCGGCCCCGGTATTCGCGGCGGGTGGGCATCGTGGTCGACTCGATCGAAGGCCATCCGGAGTGGGCGCACACCCCGGCCAGCATGGCCAGGCGAGCCGGGGTGAGCGTCCGGGCGATTCAGAAGGCGTTTCGGGAGGAGCTGGGCACCTCGCCGAGCGAGTACCTCCGGGAGGTCCGGCTGCAACGGGTGTACAACGAGCTGCTCGCCGCACCGGCGGATACCACCACCGTGGGGGAGATCGCCAGGAAATGGGGATTTTCGCACCACGGGCGATTCGCGGCGATGTACCGGGAGCGGTTCGGCGAGTCGCCGAAGGAGACCTTGCGGTGGCTGGGGCCGGGGCTGTAGCACCTGGTCGCTTTGGTGAAAGTGACCGTGGTGACGAGCATGGAGCGTTGTCCTACGGTGGTGTCTTCGGAAAGGTGGTTCCAGTGTGACGAAGACCTACCGGACGTCGTCGGTGCACACCCTCGAAGCCGAGTCGGTGTACATATTTCGCGAGGTCGTGGCGACCTTCGAGCGACCGGCGCTGCTGTTTTCCGGCGATGCGGACTCGATGGTGCTGCTGCGCATCGCGGCAAAGGCATTCTGGCCCGCCGACCCGCCATTCCCGATGCTACACCTGGAAACCGGGCACGATTCCGCCGAGCTGACCCTGTTGCGGGCGATTCGGGCGGCGGAGTTCGACGGGGTGTTCGACGGTGCGCGGCGGGACGAGCAGAACTCGCACGCGAACGAGGTGTTCAGTTCGCGAGACGAGTTCGGACAGTGGGATCCGCGCCACCGGTCGGTCGAACCGTGGAACCTTTACCACGGAGCCCATCGTCGCGGCGACCACGTCCGGGTTTTCCCGCTCGCGAACTGGACCGAGCCGGATATCCGGTGCTACCTCGCCGCCGAGGACATCGAGCTGCCGTCGTTCGCCGACGACAGCGGGGAAGAAGGTTGCCGCTGATGTCGCGAGTTGTGCGCCTTGCCACTGCGGGTGGTGTGCACGCCGGGAAGTCGACCCTGGTCGACAGGCTGGTGCTCGATGCCAAGGCCCGGCACCCACCCGCGGTCGCGCACCGATATTTCGCCACCGCCCGGCGGAAGTTCATGGTCACCGACCCGCCAGGGCACGGACGGCACACCCGCGACCTGGTTGCCGGCGCCTCCACCGCCGACATCGCACTGATCCTCGTCGACGCCGGCCGCGGACTCGTCGAGCAGTCGCGGCGGCATGCCTTTCTCACCGGCCTCCTGCGCGTGCCGCACCTCGTGCTGTGCGTGAACAAGATGGACACGGTCGGCTGGTCCCGGCACCGGTTCGCCGAGATCGAGGAGAAGTTCCGCGGCTTCGCCACGAAGCTGGACGTGCGGGACCTGAGCTTCGTGCCGGTTTCGGCGTTGCACGGCGACAACATCGCGCACTGCTCGGCCCGCATGCCCTGGTACGAGGGAATGCCGCTGTTGCACCGGCTGGAGCAGGCGCCGGTCGAGCCCGACCTGGACTCGGCTGGTGCTCGTTTCCCGGTGCAGTACGTGATATCCCAGTACGCGCCCGGCTTTCGCGGTTATGCCGGCACCGTGTCCGGCGGGGTGATCGCCGCAGGTGACGAGGTGGTCGTGCTGCCGTCGGGATTCCGGTCGAGGGTGCGCGCGATCTGGGTTCCCGGTGGTGGCGAGGTGACCGAGGCGGTTCCGCCGCAGGCCGTGACCGTGCAGCTCGACGACGACCTGGACGTCGCCCGCGGTGACCTGATCTGCCGTCCGGGAAACCAGCCGCACGCCCGCCAGGACTTCGAAGCGATGCTCTGCTGGTTCTCCGAACAGGTCGAGCTGAAACCCGGCGGCACCTACACGGTGCGGCACACCACCAGGACCACCACGGCGGAGGTGTACGAGCTGGACTACCGGCTCGATGGCGGCCAACTGCGACGCGACCAGTTCGTGGAGTCCTTGTCCGCCAACGAGATCGGCCGGGTGCGACTGCGCAGCCGGCAGCCGTTGATGTTCGATCCCTATCGCCGCAACCGCACCACCGGCGGCTTCGTCCTCGTCGACGACGCCTCCGAGCAGACGCTCGGCGCCGGCGTGATCATCGGCCCGGGGCAGGGGGCCGCCTGCCTGGACCGGTGCGCCGAGGAGCAGCGCGATGCAAGACTGACGCGGGGGATGACCATTTGGATCACCGGGCTGTCCGGGGCGGGCAAGTCGACGGTGGCCGAGGAGCTGGCACACCGGTTGCTCGGTGCCGGCAGGCCGGCCTATGTGCTCGACGGGGACAGCCTGCGTGAAGGGCTGAACGACGACCTCGGGTTCAGCCCCGAGGACCGGGCGGAGAACGTGCGGCGGGTCGGCGAGGTGGCCAAGCTGTTCGCCGACGCCGGCACGATCGCCGTGGTCTCCCTGATCAGTCCCTTTCGCGCCGACCGGGACCGGGCTCGTGCCGTGCACCGGGAAGCCGGGTTGCCCTTCGTCGAGATCTTCATGGACACCCCGCTCGAGATCTGCGAAGCCCGGGATCCCAAAGGGCTCTACGCCAGCGCCCGCGCCGGGGAACTGCCGGACTTCACCGGAATAGGGTCCCCCTATGAGGAACCACTCGATCCGGAACTCGTGCTCCGCCCCGGTGACGGCGATCCGCAGTCGATGGTTTCGTCCATTCTCACCTTTCTGAACTGGCTCGGGTAATGCACTGGAGTCCGCCGGGTGGAGGTCTCCTCCGTTGACCCTTGTTCGCCGCCGGTCACAGAATCGCTGAAGTGGACACAGGGAGGGAGATCGTGGGCGAGCAGCTCGAACGATCGGACCGGCGGCTTGCCGAGGACCCGATCGCGATCGTGGGCCTGTCCGGCCTGTTCCCGAAGGCGCGCGACCACCGGGAGTACTGGCAGAACATCGTCGACGCGGTGGACTGCACCGAGGAGGTGCCCGCGTCCCGGTGGAAGATCGACGACCACTACGACCCCGATCCCGGTGCGGCGGACAAGACCTACTCGCGGCGCGGCGCGTTCATCCCGGACGTCGAGTTCGACCCGCTGGAGTTCGGCCTGCCGCCCAACCAGCTCGAGGTCACCAGCACGATGCAAACCCTGAGCCTCGGGGTGGCGCGTGACCTGCTCCGGGACTGCGGCGCCGATGGCGACTGGTACGACCCCCGGCGCACCGGCGTGGTGCTGGGCGTCACCGGGCCGGTGCCGCTGATGCACCCGCTCGCCGCGCGGCTGTCCACTCCGGTGCTCAAGGAGGTCGTCCGCAGCTGCGGGCTGTCCGAGCAGGACGCCGACGCCATCGCGGACAAGTACGTCAGCTCGTTCGCGCCATGGGAGGAGAATTCCTATCCCGGCTTGCTCGCCAACGTGGTCGCGGGCCGGGTGGCCAACCGGCTCGGCCTCGGCGGCCTGAACTGCACGGTGGACGCCGCCTGCGCGGCCTCGCTTTCCGCGATGCGCACCGCGATCGCCGAGCTGGTCGACGGCAGGGCGGACACCATGATCACCGGCGGGGTGGACACCGAGACCACCATTTTCACCTACCTCTGCTTCAGCAAGGTGGGTGCGCTGTCCCGGCGCGACCGGATCAGCCCGTTCGACGACGCCGCCGACGGGACGCTGCTTGGCGAGGGCATCGGCATGCTCGCGCTGCGGCGGCTCGCCGACGCCGAACGGGACGGCAACAGGATCTACGCGGTCATCCGAGGCATCGGCTCCTCCAGCGACGGCCGGGCGAAGAGCATCTACGCGCCGCACGCGCAGGGCCAGCGCCTCGCGCTGGAGCGCGCCTACGCGGACGCGGACTGCTCGGCCGCCACGGTGGAGCTCTTCGAGGCACACGCGACCGGTACCGCGGTCGGTGACCGCACCGAGCTGACCGCACTCGGCGAACTGCTCCGGGATTCGGCCGGTGCACGGCACGGCGCCGCACTCGGCAGCGTCAAGTCGCAGATCGGCCACACCAGGGGTGCGGCGGGTGCGGCGAGCGTGCTGAAACTTGCGCTCAGCCTGTACCACCGGGTGCTGCCGCCGACGATCAACGTCGAGCGTCCCAGCCAGGCGGTCGATTTCGCGGACAGCCCGTTCTACCTCAACATCCGCACCCGGCCCTGGGTCCGCGACCCGCACCGGCCCCGGCGGCGGGCGGCGGCCTCGGCGATGGGGTTCGGCGGGACGAACTTCCACATCGTGCTCGAGGAGCACGACCACGGGCCGATCCTGCACCGCACCCCGCGCGCCCACCTGTGGCACGCGCCGGACACCGCGGCGCTGCTCGACCTGCTGCGCTCGGGCGCCGCGCCGACCGACGCCGAGGTGATTCCCGCCGACCACGCGCGGATCGGCTTCGTGGCCACGGACGACGAGGCGGAGCTGCGGAAGCTGGCGGCCTCGCAGCTCGCGGCCCGGGCGGATGCCGCCGAGTGGAGCCACCCGCGAGGTGTGTTCTTCCGCCGGGCGGGGCTGCCGGAGCTCAAGGTCGGGGCGCTGTTCGCCGGGCAGGGCAGCCAGTACCTCGACATGGGGCTGAAGGCCGTGCTCAACACGCCCACCATCGCGGACACCCTGGACGAGGCGAACGCGTTCTTCGACGACGCCGGTCCCCGGCTGGCGCAGGTGATGTTCCCGCCGCCGGTGTTCGACGCCGCGCAGCGCCAGGCGCAGAAAGACCTGCTGCGCGGCACCGAGTACGCGCAGCCGGCGATCGGCGCGCTGGCGGCGGGGCAGTTCCGGTTCCTGCGCGGCCTCGGCTTGCGCTGCGCCGGCTACCTCGGGCACAGCTTCGGTGAGGTCACCGCGCTGTGGGCGGCGGGCTCGGTGTCCGATGCCGACTTCTTCCGGCTGGCCCGAGCGCGTGGCCAGGCGATGATGCCGGTCAGCACGGAGGCCGACCCCGGCGCGATGGTGGCGGTCAACGCCAGCCGCGAGCAGGTCGAAGAGATCCTGGCCGGCATCGGTGACGTGGAGATCTGCAACCACAACGCACCGGACCAGGTCGTCGTCGGGGGCGGCACGGCCGCGGTGGAAACGGTGATCCAGGTCTGCGTCGGACGTGGGGTCGCCGCGCGCCGGCTGCCCGTCGCCGCCGCGTTCCACACCCACTACGTCGGCCATGCCGTCGAGGCGTTCCGGCCGGCCGTGGAGTCCGTCCACATCGGAGCGCCGGGTGCACCCGTGCACACCAACTCGCCGGGCGCGAGCTACGGCGCTGACACCGAGGCCAACCGCCGCGTGCTGCTGGCCCAGCTGCGCCAACCGGTCGAGTTCGTGGCGGCGCTGCGGACGATGCGGGAGGCCGGCTGCACGGTGTTCGTCGAGTTCGGGCCCAAGCAGGTGCTGACCTCGGTAGCCCGGCGCACCCTCGGCGACACCGCTGTGGTCATTCCCACCGACAGCGGCCCGCACGGCGACAGCGACGCGGCGCTGAAGCAGGCGGCGCTACGGCTCGCCGTGCTCGGCGCGCCGATCGCGCGGATCAACCGCTTCCAGTCCGCCGAACCCGAAGTTCCGCAGGCGCGGGGCCACACCGTCACCCTGTCCGCCCCCGAGTACGTGCCCGAAGAACGCCGCAACAGCTACCAGGAAGCTCTGAACGGAGGGCATCGCATGGCCAAACCCGAGCCTCCCGCGGCGCAGGCTCCCGCCCCCGCCCCGGCGAAACCGAAACCGAAGCCGGACAGCGTGTTGCAGCAACATCTGGCCGTGCACACCGAATATCTGCAGGGTCAGCTTCGCGTTGCCGAGCAGCTCGTCGCGGCGATCGGGCAGGGCACCGTGGACTCGGCACTGGCCGAGGCGGTGGTCGCGGTCAAGGACCAGAGCGTCGCGATCGGCAAGGCGCATACCAAGGCGAACGAGATCCTGGCCGCGCTGGCCGGAATCGAACTCGGCGCGACGGTCCCCGAGCCGGCGGCGGAAGTGCCGTTGCCAGAGCCGGTCGACACCTGGGCACCCGCACCCGCCGCGGTGCCGGAGCCCGTGCTGCCCGCCCCGCCGCCGGTGAACTCGGCCCCCGTGGACCCGGCACCCGCGGCGCCGGTTGTCGCTGCCCCGCCGCCTGCCCCGCCGCCGGTCGCGGCTGCTCCGGCCGGTGATGTCCGGTCGGTCTTGCTGGAGGTGGTGGCGGAGCGGACCGGTTATCCGGTGGAGATGCTCGATCCGGGCATGGACCTGGAAGCCGATCTCGGCGTCGACTCGATCAGGCGGGTGCAGGTGCTCGCGGCGGTGCAGCAGAGACTCCCTGGCCTGCCGAGGGTGGGGCCCGACCTGCTGGGGGAGCTGCGCACCCTGGACCAGATCGTCGGCTACCTCGATGGCAGGGGTGATGCGGACCCAAAAGCGCTTGACGCCGGGGCGAAGGCATCCCGGCACCGGGTCGAGCTGACCGAACTCGCGCCGATGGACCTGCTGGCGGAGCCCTACCGCGCCGACCCGGTCGCGGTGGTGCTCGGTACGGACGAGCTGGGGATCGCCGGGGCGCTGGAATACCGCGGCTGGACGGTCCGGCGCACCTTCGACGGCGATCCGGTGGACCTGTGCCTGGTGCTACTGGCGGAGAACACAGAGAACGCAGAGAACGCAGACAACACAGAGAACGCAGACTGGGCGGCCATCAGCAGCCTGACCGAGACGATCATGACCGCCGGTCAGGCGATCGGCCCGCTCACCGCGGTGACCGGCACCCGCGCGGCCTTCGTGACGGTGACCCGGCTCGACGGCGAGCTGGGCTGGCGGGGCCGGCGGACGGCGGGTGAGGCGCTGCTCGGCGGGGTCGGCGGGATCGTCAAGACGCTGGCGATCGAAGAGCCCGCGTTGTTCTGCCGTGCGATCGACCTCGATCCGGCGCTGCCGTCCCGGGAGTCCGCCGACGCACTGCTGGCCGAGCTGTACGACGCGGCGACCGACACCCTGGAGGTCGGGGTGGCCGCGGACGGCCGTCGATGCACGGTGGTGCCGAGTCGTCACGCCGGGGCCAAGGAGATCTCCCAGGTCGACCCGGCGGCGGCCTTCGACGGCACCGGGCTCGACACCGACGAGCTGCTGGTGGTCAGTGGCGGCGCCCGTGGCGTCACGGCGCTGTGCGTGCGCGAGCTGGCCGAGCGCAGTTCGGCGGAGTTCATCCTGCTCGGGCGGACCGAGCTCACCGACGAGCCGGAGTGGGCACGCGGAGTCGCCGACCACGACCTCAGGCGCGCCGCCATGGTCGCACTGGAGCGTCCGGCACCGCGCGAGGTCGAACGCGAATGCCGGAACATCGTGGCCCAGCGGGAAATCCGGGCCACCATGGCCGCGCTCGGGACGCGGGCCAGCTACCACGCCGCGGACGTCACGGACTCCGACGCCGTGCGGGCCGCGCTCGGTGACCGCCGGGATCGGGTCACCGGGTTCGTGCACGGCGCCGGGGTGCTCGCCGACGCGATGCTGCCGGATGTCACGGCCGAGCAGTGCGATCGCGTGTTCGCGGTGAAGCTGGCCGGGGCGCGGACCGTGCTCGCCGTGCTGAAGGACGCGCCACTGCGGCACCTGGTGTTCTTCACCTCCGTGGTGGGACTGCTCGGCAACGCCGCACAGGCGGCCTACGCCGCGGCGAATGAGGCGCTGTGCCGGGTGGCCGCGAGCTGGCGGGCCGGCCATCCCGGGATGCACGTCACGGCGGTCGACTGGAGCGCATGGCACGGCGGGATGGTGGCGCCGGAACTCGGTGAGCTGCTCACCGCTCGTGGCGTACCGCTGCTGGAGCCGGCTGCCGGGGCGCGGGCCTTCGCGGAGCAGTTCACCGCCGAACGCGCCGCCGAGACCTGTGTGCTCGTCGGCGCGGACATCGCGCTCAGCGAGCTTCGCCGTCCACCGCGTCCCGCGTTCACCGCCTACCGGAGTCTGGCGCCGCTGGCCGGTGATCCGTTCGGACCGGCGCAGGTCGCCTTCGGCCTCGGCTGGCTGGTCAATGTGCTGGAGCGAGCCCATTCCGGGCTTCAGGTGGTGGAGGTCCGCGATTACCAGGTGCGCGACGGCACCGTGTTCGACGGTGACCCGCCGGGCGAACCTCGGGTCGAGGCGCGGGCCGGAAGCTGCGAAGGGGAGCGGATCGTGGTCACCGCCGCGGTGCGTTCGACCTCGCACCGCGGGCTGCCCACCACCCACTACACGGGGACTTTCGTGCTCGCGCCCGGTCCACCCCGGGCGCCGGGCGACCGGGGCGAAGGCGACCTCGTCGTCGAATGCCGGTTGTCCGAACAGTCGGTGGCCGGCGGCGCCTTCGGTGGGCGGCTGTACCACCCGGTGCTCGCCGACCTGCTGTTTCAGAAAACGTCGCTGCTGCACGAGGACCTGGTCGGTGTGCCGCGCGAGATCGGTCGCGCGGAGTTCTTCGCGCGGCTCCCCGACGACCAGCCGTTCCTGCTGGTGCTGGAGAAGGTGGCGGCGGGTGCGGACAGCGTGACGGTGAACGTGACCGCCAACGACGGCGCGGGGCGGGTCCTCCAGCGGCTCACCGCGGTGACCGCGGCGCCCGCTCCGGAACGTGGTGCGTCCGGATGACCTCGCTCGAGTTCTTCGGTGAGCCGTTCGACGCACTGGCCTGGTCGGCGGCCGAGCCTATCCGGCGGCCGGTCCCGGCGGGTGCCGCGGAGATCGCCCGGGAGCTGCGCATGACCACCATCGACGCGCATCTGAGCGCGCTCCGCGCCCAGGAGCGGCTGCAGCTGCGCACGCTTCCCAGGTCGTCCGCGGCCACGGCCGGGGAAGACGCGTTCAAGCCGCTGGCACGCACGAAGGTCACCCGGCTGGACCGCCGGCAACTCGCGAGACTGGCGGCGGGGAACGTCGCGGGCGTCTTCGGGCCCGCGTACGACCAGGAAGGCGCGAACCCGGACCTCCGGCTCGGCGCCGGGAAACCGGTGCTGCTCACCTCGGCGGAGCTGCACGGGCGCGGTCTCACCGCCACCTGCGGCCGAGCTGACCTGGACGAGGTGGCCACTCAGGCCGCGCAGCTGTTCGCGCTGTTCCTCGGCCTGCAGCTGTGCTTCGCGGACGCGGTCTTCGTCCGGACGGGCGGCCGGGTCGAAGGCACCGCGGAAGGTGGGCTGACCCTGCGGCTGGTGGCCGCGGATCTGGTGCCCCGGCCATGGCTCCGGATGCGTGCGGAGAACACAGCAGATCGGACGGTCGAGTTGACCGTCGAGGTGCGGGAGAAGCCGGGAACGCCGATCGGCCCGTCCCGCGGCGGGACCATTCCGAAGTGGCTGGCCCGCAAGGGCGCTCTGCTCGGCGAGTTCCACCTGGCCCAGCTCTCGCGGGGCGAGCAGAGCGTCGCGCTCGGTCCCGAGTACGCACCGCACGACGGCGGTAAGGCGCCCCGGCTGCCGGCCGGTGACCTGCTCTTCGTCGATCGCGTGACCGAAGTCCGGGGGCAGCGCGGGAAACCCGGTGGCGCGGTCTGCGAAACGGAATACGACTCGCCCGCGGACTCCTGGTACTACGCCGACACCGCCAACGACTCCATGCCGAACTTCGGCTACCTGGAGATGTCGCTTCAGGCGGCGCTGTTCACCGGCTACTACTTCGGCCCGGTGCCGCCCGCCTCCGGTCCGGTGCCGCTCGCGCGGAACCTCGGCGGGACCGCGACCGTGCTGCGGGAGATCGACCTGCGGGACAAGACGATCCGGCAGCGGTCGGAGCTGTTGTCCAGCACGGTCCTGCCGGGTTCGTCCCTGCAGAGCGTGGCCTACACGCTCTCCGCCGATGGTGCGCCGTTCTACCGGGGCGAGACGATGTTCGGGTACTTCAGCGAAGAAGTCCTCGCCAAGCAGACGGGTCTGGACTCCGGCAAGCCGGTGCGCAGCTGGCTCGACCGGCATCGGCCCGCACTGCGCCGGATCGATCTGCGAGACCGCCGGCGGGACGGTGCGGCGTTGTGCGCACGCGGCAGGCTCGCCTTGCTCGATCAGGTGGACATCGCCGACGGCGGTGGCGAGTACGGCAAGGGATACCTGCACTCGGTGCGCCGGATCGATCCGGACGACTGGTTCTTCAGCCGGCATTTCCCGTTGGACCCGGTGATCCCGGGTTCGTTCGGCGTCGAGTCGGTGGTGCAGGCGATGCAGGAGTGGCTGATCGACTCGGGCGAAGCCGCCGGGCTGCGCGAACCCGGGTTCGTGTTGCCGGCCGGGCTGCCGTTCGGCTGGAAGCTCCGGGGCCAGTTCCTGCCCACGGACGGCGAATGCCTGCTCGAAGTACACCTGAAGGAGCTTCGCTGCGGTCACGGCCGGATCCGGGTCGTCGCGGACGCCTCGCTGTGGAAGCCGGGCCTGCGGATCTACGAACTGACCGATGTCGCCGTGGAACTTCGCGAAAGGGGAGCGCCGCCGTGGTAACGCCGACCATCCAGACCTTGGCCCGCGACGAGGTTTCGATCTACCGGGAGCTGGCGCGCCTGGAGCGGCCGCTGTTCGTGGTGCGCGACGACCACGGCATCGCGGTGACCACCGACGAGCGGGCGGCTCGCCGCGCGAGTGTGCTGGCCGCGGTGCCTCCGCTGCGCCCGGAGTCGCTTGGCGACCCGGACTTCCGCCGGGAGCACGGGGTGTCCGGTGCCTACCAGGCCGGGTCGATGGCCAACGGGATCGCTTCGGCGCGGATGGTGGTCGCATTGGCCAGTGCCGGTTACCTGGCTTCGTTCGGTGCCGCCGGGCTCGCGCCGGCGAAGATCGACGAAGCGCTGGCGGCCATCCGCCACGGACTGGCCGGGAAACCCTTTGCCTGCAACCTGATCCACAGTCCCAGCGAACCGGCACTGGAACGGGCCATTGTGGACGCGTGCCTGAAGCACGAAGTTCGCTGTGTGGAGGCGTCGGCGTTCCTGGACCTCACCCCGCAACTGGTGCGCTACCGCCTCGCCGGGCTGGCCCCGGACGGCCGGCCGCGGAACAAGGTGATCGCGAAGGTGTCGCGTGCTGAGGTGGCCGAGCACTTCCTGCGTCCCGCGCCGCCGCAGTTGGTGCGCGCACTGGTGGAGTCCGGCGACATCGACGCGCGGCAGGCCGAGCTCGCGCACCGGGTGCCGATGGCCGACGACATCACGGCGGAGGCGGACTCCGGCGGTCACACCGACGGCCGCCCGCTGGTCGTGCTGCTGCCCGAGCTGCTCGCGCTCCGGGACCGCGTCCAGGGTTCCGGCAGCAGGATCCGGATCGGCGCCGCGGGTGGGATCGGCACCCCCGCCGCGGCCGCGGCCGCGTTCACCCTCGGCGCGGCCTATGTGGTCACCGGTTCGATCAACCAGGCCTCGGTCGAAGCGGATCAGTCCGAGGCGGCGAAGCGCCTGCTGGCGCGGGCCGGGGTGGCGGACTGCGGCATGGCACCCTCGGCGGACATGTTCGAAATGGGCGTCAATGTGCAGGTGCTCAAGCGCGGCACGATGTTCGCCGGGCGGGCGAAACGACTCTACGAGGCATACCGGAACTACGACGGGATCGAATCGCTGCCCGCCGCCGAACGCGGTGAGCTGGAACGGCAGATCTTCCAACGGCCGCTGGAGGAGGTCTGGACCGAGTGCGTGCGCTACTTCGCCGAGCGCGACCCGGCGCAGACCGAGCGGGCCGCCGGCGACCCCAGGCGCCGGATGGCACTGGTCTTCCGTTGGTACCTGGGGCTTTCCTCGGCCTGGAGCATCGCAGGGGACGAGGAACGCGCGCTGGACTACCAGATCTGGTGCGGCCCGGCGATGGGTGCCTTCAACGGCTGGGTCGAGGGAACCCACCTGGCCGAGCCGGCGAACCGGCGGGTCGCGGACCTGGCCGCGCAGCTGATGCGCGGCGCGGCCTTCGCCGGCCGGGTAGCTCAGCTCCGCCTCGCCGGGGTGCGGGTTCCGGCCGGCTGCACGACCTACGTACCTACGCGCCAGGGGATCAGCTGAACAGGCTCACCTTGTCGATCTGCTCGGTCGCGGTGGCGAGCAGCGATCGTGCGGTACCCAGGTAGGTCGTGGCCTCGACCGGCATGGCGTGGCTGTCGCTGCTGGTCGGGGTGTCCAGCTCCCTTGACCGCTGGCGGAGCAGCTCGATCTGGGAGAACTGGTGCCCGAACTGCGCCGTGACGGCCGTGCCCACGATGTGCTCGGCCGCGCCGGCCGACGGCCGCAGGCCCTGCTGGGCGAGCAGCGCCGAGCCGATCAGCTGCGCGGCACGGGTCAGCAGCACGAAGGCCGACTTCGGGGACGTCTCGGTCAGCGGCTCGGCCGAGTCGATGTGGTCGGCCGCCAGTCGCAGGAACGGCCTGCCGTTGGCCGAGGGACCGCCGGCCATCTCCAGCTGCCCGGTGCGCAGCAGCCGTTTGATCTCCTCCTGGCCTTCCAGGGCGACCCCCGCCGACTCCTGTGCGGAGCGGGGCCGGACGGCGACGACCTCCACCACGGGATGACCGGGTCGCTGGTGCGGGATCTGGCGGGTGTCCAGGTTCTGCCCGAGCGGTACCACGGAGAGGTGCACCGGACGCCTGAGCCGCTCCTCGGTCCGCGCCACCGCGGTGCCGAGGGCCTGGCGGTCGAGGGGCTTGTCCGGTGGCACCACCACGAGCAGCTGGAAGCTGTCGGGCTCCGGCCCGGGAATGCCGGCGAACCGGTCGGCCCAGACCCCGCCCAGCATGATCCGGGCGACATGCGGAACGCAGCCGAACTCCTCGGCGATGACCTGGGGAACGCCGTAGGTCAGCCGGATGAGCTCGGTGAGCGGCCCGACCATGGAGCTCGTCCGGTTGTTCGCGCGGATCAGCCGGATGGTGCCTTCGCGCCGGCTGGTCAGGATTCCGGCGTCTTCGAGCAGCTTGTTCTCCTTGTCGACCGACGCCAGCGAGCTTCCCGCGTACTCGGCCAGCTCCGTCAGGCTGAACGACCGGTCCGGGTTGAGCAGGGTCGCGGCGAGGATGCCGGCCTGCACCCTGGAACGGAACACCGGGAGCAGCGGAGGGGTGCCCTGTGCCCGCCGGGCGTGTCCCGGCTGCGCGGGCGCGTTGGTGGTGACGATGGCGTGGCCGAGCCGGGTGCGCCGCCGGGCCGCCACCGCCGCGAGGTCGAGCTGTTCCTGCGGCACCTGAAGGACCACCGAGAGCCATCGGCGGGTCCCGGAGCGGGGAATCTGGTGGCCGCGTTCCCACCGGGCGACCAGATCCCGGGTGATGGTGGGCCGCCCCGACGCGGTCACCAGTTCTCTGGCCAACGAGTACTGGCTCATCTTCCTCGCGTGCCTCGCGGATCGAATAACGAGAGAGATCGGTTGGTTGACGTCGACTCTCATGATCGATGACCTCCCTATTCGATCTTCACCTCCGTTCGACGCTAGTCGCCGCCGCGGGGAGCGCACTGTACGTTTCGCGCACGATCTCGTCGTTCTGGCGCACCAAGAACCCGATTCCCGCCGGCGGAATTCGTCCCCTGCCACCACCACCCCGAGGCTAGGAACCTGGGATGCAGGCCGGAACTCGCCGGAGGGAGACGCGATTGTGGACAGCCTCACCGAGTCGGTACTGAGCGGCGCCGGGCCGGATGAACTGGAGGGCAAGCCGGTTCCCGCCGAATACCTGGCCGCGCACCTTCGGGCGCAGGACGTGGACCTGTTCCGGGACAGCGCCGAAAAGGACGTCCGCAAGTCGCTGCACGTCGGCCGGGTGCCGATGCCCGAGCTGGCTCCCGACGAGGTGCTGGTGGCGGTCATGGCCGGCGCGATCAACTACAACACCGTGTGGTCGGCGCTGTTCGAGCCGATCCCGACCTTCAAGTTCCTGAGCAAGTACGCGAAACAGGGTCGCTGGGAGTCCAGGCACGACCAGCCGTACCAGGTGGTCGGGTCCGACGCCTCCGGGGTGATCGTGCGCCGGGGCAGCGGGGTACGCGGCTGGTCGGTGGGGGATCACGTGGTGGTGAGCCCGGTGCTCGTGGACGACCAGGAGCCGGCGACGCATGCCGACGGGATGCTGAGCAGCCGCATGCTGGCCTGGGGCTTCGAGACCAACTTCGGCGGCCTGGCGCACTACGCGGTGGCCAGGGCGAGCCAGCTGATCGGCAAACCACGGCACCTGAGCTGGGAGGAGGCCGCGTGCAACCCGCTGTGCGCCGGGACCGCCTACCGGATGCTGGTCAGCCCGGCCGGGGCGCGGATCAAGCAGGGCGACATCGCGCTGATCTGGGGCGCGACCGGCGGCCTCGGCGGATACGCGGTCCAGTTCGTGCGCAACGGCGGTGGCATCGCGGTCGGTGTCGTCGGCTCCGAGGAAAAGGCCGAGCTGTCGCGCAAGATGGGCTGCGACGTGGTGATCAACCGCGCAGAGCTCGGCTTCAACGAGTCCACTTCGGACGATCCGGGCGAGACCGTGCGGGTGGCGAAGCGGCTGGGCTCGGTCATCCGGAAGGAGCTGGGGGAGGACCCGCACGTCGTCTTCGACTACGTCGGAAAGGCCACCTTCGCGACTTCTGTCTACCTCGCCCGCCGCGGTGGGCTGGTGGTCACCTGCGGCTCCAGCACCGGCTTCCACCACCAGTACGACAACCGCTATCTGTGGATGAACCTCAAGCGGATCATCGGCAGCCACGGTGCGAACCTGCAGGAGCAGTGGGAGACCAACCGGCTGATCAGCATGGGGCGGGTCAACCCGATGTTGTCCAGGACCTACCCCCTGCAGGAGGTAGGGGAGGCCGTGCGGCTGGTGCAGACCAACAGCCACGTGGGGAAGGTCGGGGTGTTGTGCCTCGCCCCCGAAGAGGGGCTCGGGATCACCGATCCGGAGCTGCGCGCCCGCATCGGCGAAGAGTCACTACGGATGATGAGAGTCGGATGAACCAGCTGCAGCGGGTCGGCGTGATCGGATGCGGGCTGATGGGTTCCGGTATCACCGAGACCTGCGCACGAGCCGGCCTGGACGTCAGCGTCGCGGTGTCGACCGACCAGTCCGCGGCTCGCGGCCGGCGCCGGCTGGCGAACTCGCTCGACCGCGCGGTGCTGACCGGCAAGATCGGCCGGGACGACCGGGACAAGCTGCTCGACCGGATCGTGCTGACCACCGACCTCGGGCAGCTGTCCGACCGGCAGCTGGTCATCGAGGCGGTCACCGAGGACGAGCCGGTCAAGGTCGGGCTGTTCGCCGAGCTCGACCGGATCGTGCGGGACCCGGCCGCGATCCTCGCGTCGACCACGTCTTCGATCCCCATCGTCCGGCTGGCCAAGGCCACCACTCGGCCCGGCGACGTGGTTGGGGTGCACTTCTTCAACCCGGCGCCGGTGATGCCACTGGTCGAGTTGGTCGGCTCACTCCTGACCGGTGAGCAGACCTACCAGCGGATGTCGGATTTCCTGACCGGCGTACTCGGCAAGCAGGTCGTCCGGGCGCCGGACCGGGCCGGGTTCATCGTCAACGCGTTGCTCGTGCCGTACCTGCTGTCGGCGGTCCGGATGCTCGAAGCCGGGGTGGCGACCAAGGACGAGATCGACAAGGCCATGGAGCTGGGCTGCTCGCATCCGATGGGGCCGCTCAAGCTGATCGACCTCATCGGGCTCGACGTCGTGGCGTCCGTCGCCGAATCGCTGTACCAGGAGTTCCGCGAGATCAGCTACTCGCCGCCGACGATGCTCAGACGGATGGTGGACGCCGGGCTGCTGGGGCACAAGTCCGGCGCCGGCTTCTACCCCGGGTGACGCTAGGACAACTGGAGATCACTGGAGACCACTGGAACCGCCGGAAGAGGACTATCCACATGGCACAGACCGCCAGCACGATACTGGGCACCGGAGCCTATCTTCCGGACCGCGTCCTGCACAGCACGGAACTCGGCGAGCGGCTGGGTGTCGATCCACAATGGATACTCGACAAGACGGGCATCGCCGAGCGGCGGGTCGCGGCCGAGGACGAGGCGACCTCGGACCTCGCGACGCACGCGGCCAGGCGCGCGCTGGTGGCGGCCGGAGTCGAGGCGAGCAGTGTTGACCTGCTGATACTGGCCACCACCAACCCGGATCAGCCGCTACCGTCGACGGCCTGCTTCGTGCAGCACAACCTCGGCGCGTCGAACGCGGTGGCCTTCGACCTGGCGGCGGCCTGCACCGGTTTCATCTACGCGCTGGCCATCGCGCACAGCATGCTCACCGCCGACCCGCGGCGGCAGTGCGCGCTGGTGATCGGCGCGGACATCCACTCGCGCTCGCTCGACTACACCGACGGGGGCACCTGTGTCCTGTTCGGTGACGGCGCGGGCGCCGTCGTGCTGGCGAAGACCGGCGACAGCCGCGGCATCATCACCACCAACATCGGCACGGACGGTTCGGGAACCGGGATCGTGCAGATCCCGGCGGGCGGCAGCCGGCTGCCGGCCAGCGCGGACACGGTGGCGAACGGGCTGCACTACGCCAGGATGCGCGGCCAGGACGCCCGGCGAACCGCGGTCGACGTGCTGCCCGCGCTGATGGACGACCTGGCGCGGGACTCCGGAATCGAACTCTCCGAAGCCGATCTCATCATCCCGCACCAGGCCAACGGGGTGATGATCGAGGAGTGGGCCAAGCTCTTCGGCGCGCCACCGGACCACCTCCACCGGACCATCTCCTGGAGCGGGAACACGGGGGCGGCCTCGGTACCGATCGCACTCGATGACGCGTTCCACAAGGGACGGTTGTCCGAAGGGGACCTGGTTCTCCTCGTCGCACTCGGCGCCGGGGTGACCTGGGGCGCGGCCTCCCTCCGCTGGGCCGTGCCGTCACCGGCGGCGCTGGGGTAGTGCACCACTTTCTGAGGAGAGGAGCGGTACAGATGTCGAACAGGGAGACCGGTCAGCAGCCGGCATGGCCCGGCCCGGCCGCCGGCTGGCCGCCGGGGTTCCCCCGAGTGCCCGGCGACGCCTGGACCGGAAAACCGGTCGACGAGGCGGCCCTGAAGTACGAGGCGCACGGCAGCAATTCGTTCAGCAGGTGCTGGGATCCGGTCATCGCGCAGGCACTGGCGGTGATGACCGGGCCGACGGTCGTGATGGACTACTCGTGCGGCACCGGGCTGTTGACCGACCGGCTGCTCGCCGGCACCGAGGATTCCGTCCTGCTGCTCAATGTTGACGTGTCGCCCAGATACCTGCGAGTGATACTGGAGAAGTTCGAAGACGAGCCGCGAGTGGCGATGCGATTGTTGCAGCGCGTGCCGGGCACCAACGACCGGTTCCAGTCGGTCGACGAGGTGATCGGGACCGAATTGACCGACCGCGGCATCGACCTGCTGATCTCGACCAACGCCATCCACCTCTACGCGGACCTTTCCGAGACGCTGGAGACCTGGCACAAGGTGCTGAAGCCCGGCGGGATCGCGCTGGTGAGCACGGGTGACATGACCAACCCCGACCGCAAGGCCGGCGACTGGCGGCTGCACGATGCGGTCGAGGCGGTCAACGACATCGCCAGTGAAATGGTGCGCACTGAGCCGTTGTTCGAGAAATACCGGGAAAAGCTCGAGAGCGACGAAGTGATGAAGGGGTACGCCGCGCTGCGCGCGCACGCGTATCCGGAGGTCGGCACGGTCGACAAGTACCTGCGGGCGCTGGCCGGCGCCGGGCTGAAGCCGTTGCACTACTTCGAGCAGCTGGTCAACGTGTATCCCGACGACCTCGTGGACTCCCTTTCCCCGTACCACGAGGTCGTGCTGGGTTGGATCGGCGGTACCAGGAAGGTGGAAGGGGCGTCGCCCGCACCGGGGGCGGTCCGCGACCGGTTGTTCCTGCTCAGGTACTGCATCGACAAGCTCTATGCCAAGCGCGACCACTACCAGTGCCACTTCTCGTACTTCACCTGCCGAAAAGAGACCACGCCTCGATGAGCCAACTCGAAGGCCGGGTCGCGCTGGTCACCGGGTCGAGCCGCGGCATCGGGCGGGCCGTGGCGCTGAAGCTGAGCTCGGCCGGTGCGCGGGTGGTGGTGAACGGCACGGACACCGCCGCGGTCAAGGAAACCATCGCGTCCGTGGAAGCCGGGGGCGGCGTGGCCGTTTCGTGCGTTGGCGACATCACGCAGGACGGCTTCCCGCAACGCTTCGTGGACACCGCGGTCGAGGCCTTCGGCGGGGTCGACATCGTGGTGAACAACGCCGGGTTCGCCTGGGACTCGGTCATCCAGAAGATGAGCGACCAGCAGTGGCACCGGGTGCTCGACGTGCACCTGGGTGCCCCGTTCCGGATCCTCCGCGCGGCCCAGCCGGTGATCAGCGCGGCGGCGAAGGGCGAGATCCGGGACCACGGCATCGCACGCTGCCGCAAAGTGGTCAACGTCTCGGCACTGGCCGGGGTCACCGGCAACGCCGGGCAGATCAACTACGCCGCCGCCAAAGCCGGACTGGCCGGGCTCACCAGGACCCTGTGCAAGGAATGGGGTCGGTACAACGTCACGGTGAACACCGTCGCCTTCGGACTCGTCGTGACCCGCGCCAGCAGGCCGATGGACCACGCGGACAACAAGGTGCCGACGATGGACGCTGCCGGCAAGCCGCTGCCCACCGGGGTCAACCCCGAGCTGCTGGCTACGTTGCGGGCGAACATCCCGCTTGGCCGGATGGGTACCGTCGAGGAGGCTGCCGGGGCGGTCTATCTGTTTTGTTCCCCGGAATCGGATTATATCAGCGGTGAGACGGTGAACTGCGGCGGTGGGCTGCTGATCTGAGGGCTTGGCCGGTGCGGGTTTCGGGCCCGCCTTCGGCGCGCCGTGGGGACGGGCTCGGGGCCCGGTTCTTGTCGGGGGTCGCCGATAGAATTCGGGTATGGATAGGGACCAGGCTTGTGAGTTGTTGAAGGACATTCAGGTTATTCAGGAACAGAAATGCAAGTTGGAGGCGGAGCAGCTTCGGCTGGTGGCGCGGTTGAATGAGGTGGAAGAAAGAACCAGAGGGGTGCCAGCCGAGTTGGCGCTTGGGCTGGCGGTCACCGAGAACATGGCCGGTAAGCAGATCGCGCTCGCTGAGGCGTTGGCGACACGGCTGCCGAAGACGTTGCAGGCCATGGAATCCGGGGTCATCGACGGGTACAAAGCCTCCAAGATCTTCGACGCCACCGCCGTGCTCTCCGACGAGAAGGCCCGTGAAGTCGACGCGGTGATGAGCGAACGGCTGGCGGGCAAAAACCCCTCCAGTCTGCGGCGGGCCGTGAACCGAGTGGTCGCCCGAATCGACCCGAACGGATACGCCGCCCGCACCCGACGCCGCCGACTGGACCGCAAAGTCGAACTGGTGCACCAAGGCGAAGGCATGACCACCCTCATCGTCGATCTACCCGTCGAAGTCGGCACAGCGATCTACGCCCGCACCGATCGTGAAGCCCATGCGCTGAAGGTCGCCGGCGAACCCCGCACACTGGACCAACTTCGGGCCGATGTGCTCGCGGATCGATGTCTCCGCGAACGCGGCACACCCCGCAACCCGAAGGCCGACGTGTACCTCTATGTCGACCTCACCACCCTGGCCGGTTTGAACGACAACTACGCCGAACTCACCGGCTCCGGACCCATCCCCGCCTGGCTGGCCAAGGAAATCGCCTACAACCCCGGCTCCACCTGGCGCCGCATCATCACCGACCCTGCCACTGGTCTCCCCGTGGATGTCGGCCGCAGCAGCTACCGACCACCCGCAGCACTCGACCGCTTTATCCGCATCCGCGACCGCGAATGCTGCCACCCCGGCTGCCACCGACCAGCCCAACTAGCCGACCTCGACCACACCACCGACTGGGCACACGGCGGACCCACCAAAACCAACCTCCGCGGCTACTGCAAACGCCACCACAAACTCAAAGACCAACCCGGCTGGACCCACACCGACCACACCATCACCACCCCAGCCAAAGCCACCTACACCACCTAAGGTGATCTCGGCGTCGCGGAACGACTGCACTGTCTACCGCGACTCCGGGATCAACGAGGAACTGGCGGGGCGCCCCGAGACGGCAGCGATCTGCTGGAATGGAAGGAAGAGCACGCCCGGCCGGTGAGCGCGGACAGCGACACCGGGCCCGGGTGCGGTCAACCGTTGTTCTCGGGAAGCCCGCTCGTCCAGGAGCGGTCGCGGACATCGGCCGTCAGCGCCAGTACCTCGGCCAGCAGCGGCTCGTCCAGCGGCGTGCTCGCGGCGCGTACCGCGCTCTCCAGGTGGTCGGTCTTCGTCGTGCCGACGACGGTGGTCGGGCAGCCACTGCGTTGGATGGCGAACTGGTTGGCCAGGAAGGCGACATCGAGGCCACGTTCGCCGCAGTACCTGGCCACTCGCGAGGCCGCGGCCGTGACGGCCGGGCCGGCGGGATGGTTCGGCAACCGGGTGCCGGCCGGGGTGAGCAGCCCGACGGCGACCGCGGCGGCATTGATCGGGGCGGTGCCGCGCTGCTCGCACAGCGGGCGTAGCTCGGTCGCCAGCCGCGTGTTGAGCAGCGTGTAGTGCGCGTACGAGAGGACCGTGTCCAACTCCGTCTCCGCGACGGCGCGCCGCAGGGTTTGCATCGGGTACCCGGTCATGCCGATGAAGCGGCACTTTCCCTCGGCGCGAAGCTGCACCAACTCGGCATGGGTGTCCTCGAACACGGGGTCGAGCTTGGTGAACTCGATGTCGTGCAGCTGGAAGATGTCCACGTAGTCGGTCCGCAGCAGCCGGAGGCTCGTTTCGAGGCTTTCGCGGATTCGCGCGGGGCGGTAGTCGAAGTCCTGGTCGCCGAACCTGCCGGACTTGGTGCCGATCAGCACCTCGCCCCGGCGGCCGGCGAGCGCCTTGCCCAGCCGCTGCTCGGAAAGGCCGTTTCCGTAGTACGGGGACGTGTCGAAGAAGTTGATCCCCAGGTCGAGTGCCCGTCGGACGGTCGCGATCCCGGCGGCGTCGTCGACCGGGCCGAACATGTCGCCCAGCGGCGCGGCGCCGAAGGACACGACGGAGGTCTGCAACCCGGTTCGGCCCAGCGGGCGGTACTGCACGGCTAGACCTCACGCGCGTCCGGGCCGGGATCGGCCCACTCGGCCTGGCGGCCGAGCAGCCAGGCGGCGGCGATCTGCGCCCCGCCGAGGGAGTGGTTGGCAGCCCACCCGCAGTGGACCGGATCGGCGTGGGGCACCGCATCGGCTTCGAGAACCCGTTCGAGCACACCGGCCAACAGCGTCGCCAGCTCGTCGTAGTCCTCGATACTGGTCGCGATGTAGAAGCCGGTCTGGCACCCCATCGGCGCGACGGTGATGATGTCGTCGGACGTGTTGTACAGGTAGTCGCCGATGAAGTGCTCGAGCGAGTGCACCGTGTCGGTCGAGATCTGGGCGATGTTCGGCTGCGCGACGCGGAGATGCCAGACGAACACCAGCCCGGCGGAGGTCTTGCGGCGGTCGGTGAGCCGCAGGTAGGGCGGGGCCACGAAACGGTGGTCGAGGTCAGCCATGCCGAGTCTCCCTGTTGTCGGATTTCCTGAGCGAGCGCATCCAGTCGACCGCGGCGGTCACCTCGGCCGGGGTGATGTCGTTCGCATAGGTCACGCTCCCGATGGACTCGGGCAGCGGTGCCAGCTGCTCGCCGTCGCGATGCCGCACCGAGTCCTCCAGGCCGGCGGCCAGGATCGCGGGCTCGTCCAGCAGGGGATCCCAGGTCGGCAGGTCCAGCTGCCGGACAACGGCGACGATGCGGTCGAGCTCGCTCTCCGAGATGAGCCCGCGTGAACAGGCGATCGACACGCTGAGCAGCATGTCCAGTGCCACCGCTTCGCCGTGCAGCAGCCAGCGGCGGCGTCGCCACGCCAGGGGACTGCGGGACCGGCGCAGCGCCTCCATCTCCACCTTCGGCGACCACGTGTGGCCGAAGTAGGTGGCGCGGGCGAGTTCGCCTTCCCACAGGTTTTCGTGCAGCTCGGTCAGCATCACCTTGATGCCGTCTTCGATGATCTGGGTCGCGGCCGCGTCCGCGGTCGGCGTCGCCGCCTGGAACCGTTCGTCCAGCACCAGCCCGCCGTAGTCTTCGAGCAGCTCGAAGAGGCTCTTGTCGCAGACGATCCCGAGCTTGAGGATCTCGGCCAGCCCGTCGGAGAGCCGGCGGCGCTCCTGGGTGGCGAGGAAACTGCGGTCGGCGATCACCAGCCGGGCAGGGCGGTAGGTGCCCAGCCGGTTCTTGAATCCGTTGTGGTCGCTCGCCGTCTTGGCCCCCACGGTCGCGTCGACAAGGGCCACCAGCGTGGTGCCGTAAACGATCCGCTCGATGCCGCGGCGGTAGATGCTGGCCGCCATGCCGACCACGTCGTTGAGCACCCCGCCGCCGAACACGATGACCGGCTCGCTGCGCCGGGCGATCCCGAAGTCGTCCAGCTCCCGGCAGACCCGGAGGACCGTCCGCATCGTCTTGGTGGCTTCGCCGCCGGGCAGGACGAGCAGCCGGTACTCGATCCCGTGCCGGTCGAGGAAGCCGCGCACCTGCCTGCCGTACAGCCGCATCACCTCGCGGTCGACGACCACGAGGCGGCGCATCGACCCCGCCGGGGTGCGGCCCAGCAGGTCGCACTCGGCACTGTCCGGCCCGGGTATCTCGAACGTACCGTTCAGCACGTTGGGGACCGGACGGACCGCGTACTCGACGACTTGCTTCGCCGTGACGGACCATGCGCCGTCCGGCAACATCGTCAGAGCCATGGAGTCAATCAACTCCCTGTGGCAATGGGTTCATCTCCCTCACGGCTCCTCATCACACGACCCGGATGAGCGGTAGGCGGACCGGTTGCCTGCCATGGTGAACCGGTCGCGAGCCCGGTGACTAGAGAGGCAGGTTCTACCGGAGCGCGCGGGCCGGGTGAAAATAGGTCCTTTGCGGACTGCGGCGCGGGAATGGTAGCTGTCAGTTACCAGCGATGAAGCTGCAGGATGACTCTGGACGGAGCTGTGCCAGCCTATGTTGACCCTGGGAATCAGCGGTAACCTTTCGAGCGAGCGGTCCGACCTCGTGCCGGACATGCCGGCCAACTTCTGCCATGACGCATCCGCCTGCCTGGTCAGGGATGGCGAAGTGCTGGCGGTCATCGAAGAAGAGCGCCTCAACCGGATAAAGAAGACCACGAAGTTCCCGGTGCACGCGATCCGCTGGTGCCTGCGGGACGCGAACGTGTCGCCCGGTGATATCGACGCGGTGGGGTACTACCTGCCGGAATACTTCATCGACCGGGCACTGAACCATCACTACTTCGCCAGTCCGCAGACACCCCGGCGCTACTCCCGGCAGCTGATCAAGGAGCGGCTGCGGGAATCGCTGGACTGGGATCTGCCCGACGAGATGCTGACCTATGTGCCGCACCATGTTTCGCACGCGTTGCCCGCCATGGCCGGCTCCGGCATGAGCGAAGCCCTCGCCGTCGTCATGGACGGCATGGGCGAATACGTGTCCGCCACGGTTTTCCACGCGCGCCAAGGAGAACTGCGGGAGCTGGCCAGCTACCCGTCACGTGACTCACTCGGCCAGCTGTACTTTCTCGCCACCTCTTTCCTCGGCTATGGCGTTGGCGACGAGTACAAGGTGATGGGGCTCGCGCCGTACGGCAACCCGGCCAGGTTCCGCAAGGCGTTCTCGAAGCTCTACACGCTCTTGGAAGACGGCCAGTACCAGTTGCACCTGCAGGACTCCGGCATCTTGACCGGCAACCTCGTCGAGCGCATGTTCTTCGAGGACGAAGGTCTGTTCCCGCGGCAGAAGGGCGAGCCCTTCGCCGAGACGTACTGCGATTTCGCGGCCGCGCTGCAGGAGACGTTGGAGAAGATCTCCCTGCACATCATGGCGCACTGGTCGAAGCTGACCGGCATCCGGAATCTCTGCTTCTCCGGCGGCGTCGCGCACAACAGCACGCTCAACGGCCTGATTCTCCGGTCCGGCCTCTTCGACCGGGTGTTCATCCCGCCGGCCGCGCACGACGGCGGGGCGGGGGAGGGGGCCGCGCTCGCCGTGGACGGCGAGTTCCGGAAGAACAGCCGGCCCCGGCGGCAACTCAGGTCGGCGTGTCTTGGGCCTTCGCTCGGTGGCACCGAGGAGATCGTGGCGACGCTCGATCTGTGGAGTTCGGTGCTCGCATACGAGCGACGGCAGGACATCGTCGGGCACGGCGCGCGGCTGCTGGCGGACGGCGCTGTCCTCGGCTGGGCGACCGGCCGGTCCGAGTACGGACCGCGGGCACTCGGAAATCGGAGCATCCTCGCCGATCCCCGGCCGAAGGAGAATCGCGACCGGATCAATGCGATGATCAAGCAACGGGAAGGCTACCGGCCGTTCGCCCCGGTGGTGACCCGTGCGGCCGCGGCCACCTACTTCGAAATACCGGACACCGTGGCGAACTACGAGTTCATGTCCTTCGTGCTGCCCGTGCGCGAAGAACAGAAGGAGCATCTTGGCGCGGTGACCCACGTCGACGGCACGGCGCGGGTGCAGGTCGTCGACGAGGAGGCCAACGAGCGGTTCTCCCGGCTGGTGGCCAGGTTCGGCGAGATCACCGGAACGCCCGTGTTGCTGAACACGTCCTTCAACAACAGTTTCGAGCCGATCGTGCAGAGCGTCGAAGACGTGCTGACCGCCTTCCTGACCACGGAGCTGGACTATCTGGTCATCGAGGACTTCGTCGTCCGCCGCCGGGAGCGCTCGATGGATCTCAGCGAGTTCGTGCCCGAGTTTCGTCCCACTACTAGAATCGGCACGGTTGTCGACCCCGCTGCCGGCGCTGCCCGGCATGAGATCTATGCGGACTACACCGGCGGCCCGCGCCACGAGGTCTCGGCCGACCTGCACGATCTGCTGGGTAGGGCGGACGGCCATCGCACCCTTCGGGACCTCGCCGCTGCGGCGGTTTCGAGCGACGGTGGTATCGGGGCCGAAGTGCACCAGCTCTGGCGCAAGCGGCTGATCACCCTACGCCCGCTATCCGGCAAATAGCCGACTTCTTGCCGGGTAGCGGGCGGCTCACCTGCTACTCCAAATAGGCCTCAATGGCGGCCACGGCCTTGTCAATACCGCCCTGCGCCCGTGCCTGGGCCGACAGTTCGGCCAGCCGCGCGGCGACCTCCGGGGAATCCGCCATCTCGGTCACGGCCGAGCGCAGTGCCGGTGCTGTCACCTCCTCGGCCGGCAGGTGCTTGCCCACTCCGAGCTCCACCAGCGTGGCCGCGTTGCGGGGCTGGTCAGCAGCCTGCGGGACCGCCACCATCGGCACGCCGAACCACAACGCCTCCGTGCAGCTACCCATCCCGGCATGCGTGACGAACGCGGACGCGGCCGCGAGCACCGCGAGCTGCGACACGCTGCGATGCACCTCGAACGAGTCCGGCAACGGGCCGAGCTCGGCCGGGTCCACGTGCTGACCGACCACCATGACGACATGCCAGTCCGAACCGGTGAAGGCATCGACGCAGGCCCGGTAGATCTCGAGCTTGTCGTTGTACGTCGTGCCGAAAGACACCAGCAGCACCCGTTTCCCGCTCGCCGGTGGTGTCCAACTGCGATCGGCGAGCCGCGCCGGGGCCAGGCACGGCCCGACGAAGCGCACCGAGGACGGGATGCGGTCGGCGCACGGCTGCATCGCCTTCGGAATCAGGGAAAGGCACTCCCCGGGGTCGGTCAGCCAGTCCACCCCTTCCTGCTGGACCCCGTTGTCTGTCAACCACCGTTCGAGTACGGCCAGGAAGTCCTTTCCGGACGGTGAGTTGTACATGAACTCGATGACCTTGGCCATGTCCGGCTCATGCTCGAAGCCCTTCCAAGCGACGTGGGTCGGGGAGAGCCGGACCGCCGGTATGCCGTAGCGCTTGCCCAGCAACGGCCCTCCCATCCCGCCGATGTCGAAGAGCAGCAGGCTGGGCGGGTCCTCGTCGTAGTAGGCGGTGAGGTGGCCGAAGGCCGCGATGGCCTCGTCGAGGAACACCCGCTTGGCGTCGATGGGGTTCTCCGACCAGATCGCCTCCTTGCTGGGCGGCAGGATCGTCGGGTGGGCAACGGGTTCGGCCCCGGTATCGGCGACAAGGCCGACAAGTGGCTCGCCGATGGCGTAGGTCACCCGGTGCCCCCTGGCCACCAGTTCGCGGATGATCTCCAGGGAGGGGTAGATGTGGCTCGGCCCGGTGCTGCCGATCATGGCTATGTGCTTGCGTGATGGCATAAGAGATACCTAACAGAGAAGAGAAGTACCGACAAGGCTTGCCATGGCAGGTGGAAATAGGTGCCTTGGCCAACCGGCGGATCCGTTCCCTAGCATGGGTTCGACTCCTCGCCGGCAATGCGGAAGGTCTGTGGTCGCTGATGCTGAGCCGCTATCTCGACACCCTGGAAATGGCCAATCTGGCCGGACGTGCCGGCGGGCTGGTCAACGGGCTGGTCATCGAGGGGCACGGCCGGATCGAGGAGGACCTCCTCCAGCGGGCGTTCGAACTGCTGTCGGCGGAGTACCCGTTGCTGCGCGGGCGGATCGCGTGGGACGACGGCGGGGTACTGATGTGCGTGCCCGAAGGCGCTACGGTCAGGTTCGAGTGCTACGGGATGCCGGAGTGGGACGACTTCAACGATGTGCACAGCGGCTGGGACTCGGCGGAGCTGCTGTCGCGGCTCGTCCTCGCACGTGACGGGGAGCGGTTCGCGGTGGCGTTCTTCACCGACCATGTCATCGCCGACGGCCGGAACAAGGTTGCGCTGAACAACCGGCTGTGGCAGTTCTATGTGCGGCTGGCGGCTCGGGAGGCGGTCTCCGTGCGGCCGGCCGGATCATTGCCGGAGGCACCGTCGAAGGTGTTGCGGCAGCGGTTCCGGGACCGGTCCACGGCCGGAACCGCGGCGCGGGAACCGGAACAGCCGGACTACAAGGAACGTGACGACGTCCACCGGGAGATCCCGGGCCGGATCCTGCTGTCCGAGGCGCAGTCCGCGCGGCTGCAGGACGCGGCGCGGACGCACGGGCTGACCGTGCACGCGTACATCTGCGGTGTCGTGCTCGCGGTCCAACGCGGCCTGCTGGCCGAACGCGTTGGAGCAGCGCGGATGATCTGCAGTTCGGCGATCGATCTGCGCGGCCGGGTCGAACCTCCGGTCGGTTCGACCGAGGTGACGAACTTCAGCCTCCTGCACCACACCAAACTCGACGTCGCGGCCGGTAGCGACCCGGCGGGCCTCGGTCGCGAGTTCAAGAGCGAGTTCGACGCGGCGCTGGCGCGGCACGAGCCCCAGCACGATCTGCTGAACCTGGCCGAGTCGCGCCACCGCATCTGGGGCGGCGAGCCGCCGGCCGAAAGCGCGGCGCTGGCGATCGTCACCAACGTCGGAGACATCACGCCGCCGGTGGCGGATTCCGGGGTGAAGATCACCGACGTGTACCTGACCCGGCCACGCGACCGGGCCTTCAGCTACCCCATTTACGGTATTCACACGATCAACGGCCGGATCAGCGTCAAGTACTGCCTGCCCTCCGGCGCCTTCACCCAGGAGACCGCGGGTGAACTGGAGGCCGCCATCGTGCGTGGGCTGGAAGGATGGGCATGACCACCACAACTGAATCTGTCACGTCGGTGATGGCACTGTCGGTCCAGTCCGAAGGAGTCTTCCCGAAGGCGATCGGCGGAGCGCAGGACGAGCCAGGCTCAGCATTGGATCTGGAGATGTTGCTCGCCGGCGAAATAATGCTGCACGAGCACGATCCGGGTAATGCGGAATCGGAATTCCGGGAGCTGCGCGCATCGCCGGTTCCCGCCGATGTTGAGGATGTGCTGGAAGACCTTCGCGACAGATATCCGAACCGGTTGTTCCTCGTGCACCGGGGTTCGCTCATCGCTTTCGACGAGGAGCAGAATCCCATCGCCGACCTGACGGAACTCAGCAGGGAGACCCGCCAGGTGCTGCGTTGTGCGGGGATGCAGCAGGGCCTCGTGCAGGCTGGCCGGCCACCCGAGTTCGGCGAACTGCTCGACCGGATGGCCCGGCGCGGCTTCGTCGCACCGGCACCGGGTGCTCTCGACTGGGGGCACTTGCGCAGGCTGAAGCCGATCTGCCCGGCGTTCGGGTTCAGCCGCGGCACCCCGATCGATCGGTACTACCTGGACGAGTTCATCGAGGAGATTCGTGGCCAGGTGATCGGCGATGTGCTCGAAATCGGTGGCCGGGACGGCAATCGGGAAACCTATGGATTCGACGGTGCGACCACGTATCGCAGCCTGGACATCAGCGAAGCACCTGGAGTATCGGTGGTGGGCGACGCGGCGGATCCGCACGTCGTGCCGGCGAGTTCGCAGGACGCCGTGATCGCCTTCAACGTGCTGGAACACACGCCGCGACCGTGGCGGATCGTCGACAACATGCACCGCTGGCTGCGGCCGGGCGGGACCGCGTTCTGCATGGTGCCCAGCGCGCAGCGCCTCCACCGCGCCCCCGAGGACTACTGGCGGCCACTGCCAGCAGCCATGCGGGAGATGTTCGCGGACTGGTCGGAGATCCGGCCGTACCAGTACGGAAACCCGCTCACCACGATCGCGGCTTTTCTGGGCATCGCGGCCGACGAGCTTTCCCCCGCCGAACTGGGAGACCGTCATCCGGACTACCCGGTGGCCACTTGCATCGTCGCTCGGAAGTGAGCTGAAGCGCGCCTCACCTGGCTCACTACCGTCGGGCGGCGGTGGTCGAGGGCAGCTCGCCGAATCGTGCGCGGTAGCTGTTCGCGAATCGGCCGAGGTGGGTGATGCCCCAGCGATAGGCTATGTCGCCGATCGTGTCGTCGGTGTGGAGGATGTCGTGGCGGATCCGGTCCAGCCGGAGGTTGCGGACGTAGTTCATCGGTGAGGTCCCGAGCTTGTCCCGGAAGGCGCTGCTGACGGTCCGTGCGCTGCACCCGGCGGCTTCCGCTAGTTGGCCGAGGGAGATCGGTTCGGACAGGTTGTCCTCGATGAAGGCGACCACGGCGCGCAGTGCCCTGGGATGCGGCGTCTCGTCGACGTCGCGCAGTGCTGCGGTGTGCGTGTGGGGCTGGGCCAGCAGCAGCGAGGTCACGATGCAGCGGAGCTGGTGCCGTCGCAGTTCTTCGCGCTGGAACAGCGGATCGTTCGAGTCGAGTTGCTCGATCAGCGAATCGATCAGCAGCCGTATCGCGTTGCCTTGCGGTTCGGCCAGGTTGAGCGGAAGGTCGAAGCGCACCGCGGAACCGGTCGGGCGCCCGGTGAGTGCCGCGAGTTCGCGCTGGACGAGGCCGGCGTCGATGCGCAGGCCCAGGAACCTCGTGCCCGGCTGGTGCGGGCGAAGGTCTTGCGCGTCGCCCGGATTGAACACGCCGGCCCGCGTGCGGCTGAGCACCGCCTGCCGGTCGCCCCGGCTCGCGGTGATCTCACCGGCCACGCCCAGGTTGACGAAGTACGAATCCCGGCCGGGTGCCGCGCTCACCCGCACCGGCAGCGACGAGGCGAAGTAGCCGACGGCGAAATCCGCCCCCGCGACGCCGCGGACCTCGTGCTCGCCGCCGGTGAACGGACCAAGGGGACTGGCGTTGACCGCGCCGCCGAACAGCCGGCCCGCCGACCGCAGCAGGTTCACCGGATTTTCGGACTTCGTGATGACGAAGTCACGCAGGGGACTCGACAACAAGGTTTCACGCTCTCTGGTAGGCAAGACGATCATGCCATCGGTGTGGAAACGCTGCCGGAACTGGACAGCGGCCGCCGGAAACGGACGGGAAATCCGCGCTCGCGGACCTAAGTTCGGTCGAGCACATCGGCTTGGAGGTCTCATGGACAACAGTGACGGCACCCGTTCGGCGTTGATCGTCGGCGCCGGCATCGCGGGGTTGACCACCGCGAGCGCACTGGCGCGATCGGGGTGGAGCGTCGAGGTCATCGAAAGCGGCTCGGAGGGCACCGCCGCCGGGTGGGGGTTGAGCCTGACCGGTCCGTCGCTGCGGGCGCTGCACGGTCTTGGCCTTGCCGATCAATGCCTTGCCGCCGGATACGGCATGAGCGTGATCACCAACGTGGACGCGAACGGGGTCGCGAGCCAGCTCGAACTCCCGCACCTGATCGGCGGCGATGGCCCGGCCATGGCCGGCATCGCGCGTCCCGAGCTGCACCGGATCCTGCGTGCCGAGGCATTGCGGGCCGGCACGCGAATCCACTACGGACTCAGCGTTTCCCGCCTGGCCCAGCAGGACGGCCAGGTATGCGCCGAGCTGACCGACGGCACGGTCCGCACCGTCGACCTGCTGGTGGGCGCGGACGGCATTCGCTCCACTGTTCGCGACCTCATCGGCCGCCCCACCCCGGTCCGCTATCACGGCCAAATGGTGTGGCGGGCCCGCGTGCCGCGGCCAGGCTGGGCCACCGGCATTCACACGTTCGCCGGCGACGGCCACCAGACCGGAGTCGTGCCGATCTCCCCGAGCCGGGCATACGTCTTCCTCACCGAGAACGGCGTGCCGCCGGACGTGCTGCCGGATGCCGAACTCGCCGCACGGATGGGCGAGCTGCTCGCGCCGTTCACCGGCCGGGTCGCGGAGCTGCGGCCCGAGGTCGCCCGGTCCGATTCGGTGATTCGGCGGCCAGTGCAGACCGTGCTCATCGACACCTCGTGGTCGGACGGACCCAGCGTCGTCCTCGGCGACGCCGCGCACACGCCCTCGCCACAAATGGCGAGCGGTGCCGCGCTCGCCATCGAGGACGGGCTGGTGCTGGCCAAGGAGCTGGACCGGTACCAGGACGTCGGGAAGGCCCTCGAAGCGTTCACCGACCGCCGCCGGGAACGGTGCTCGGCCCTGGTGCGGGCTTCGGTCGCGATCGCCAGCCTCGAGCAGGAACAACGGCATCGCGAGTCGTATCCGCTCATCGAGGCCTGCCACCACCGGATGGCGCAGCCGGCCTGATACCGGAGGCCCGATGACCGGGTTGGGCGCGATGCTCGGCAACACCTGCGCCGGGCGGGCTGTCCGGATATGGTTCCGTCCCAGGCGGGGGACAAATCGGGAGGAACCGTGAATCGAGCCGGCAGCACCATCGTCGCTACCACGATCGGGCTGGCGGCCCTGTTGTCCGCGTGCTCAGACGACTCGAAGGACGCCGCCGGCGGCGGGTCGAGTGGTGACTACTGCGCCGACGTGCAGAACTACCTCAAATCGGTCGGCGAGTACGTCGGCGCACCCGATCCCGCCAAGGTCGACGACTGGCTGACCAAGACGAAGGCGGCGGCGGGCTCCGCGCCGGCCGAGCTCAAGTCCAGCTGGACCGACCTGGTCAGCTACACCGAGAAGGTGAAATCGGTCGGCGGCGATCCGGCGAAGCTGAGCCGCGAGGACATCCAGAAGAACGGCGCGGCGGGGACGGCGGTCGTCAAGCACGCCGAGCAGAACTGCAAGCTCACGCCGGGCGGATGACCGCGTGACGAGGGCTTAGCCGGTGAACGCGCTGTGCACGAACACCAGCCGCCCGAGTTATCCCCGTGACCACACCCGTTCGGCACCGACCCAGGTCTGCTCGACCGCGATCTCGGTGAGTTCCCGCCCCGGGACGTGGAGCGGATCGCGGTCGAGGACGATGAAGTCGGCGAGCATCGCTTCGGCGATGGTCCCTTTGCGGCTTTCCTCGCCGGAGGCGTAGGCCGCTCCCGTGGTGTAGAGCGCGACGGCCTCTTCCTGGCTGATGCGCTGGTCCTCGCCGAGCACCGTGCCGTCCGCGGTCTCCCTGGTGACGCAGGAGCGGAGGGCGAGCCGCACGTCGTAGGGCCCGCAGGGAAAATCCGAGGACCCGGCGACCGGGATACCCGCGTCGAGCAGGGCCCGGTGAGCGAACATCCGCGCTGCCCTTCGCCGGCCGTAGTAGCCGGGCAGCTTTTCCCCGTGAAAGGCCACGTAGCTGCCGAAGGGCACGGCGACCATGCCGAGTGCGGCGATGCGGGCCAGCAGCTCGGGATCGACGAGGCTGCAGTGCTCGATCCGGTGCCGCGCGGGTGGACGCGGGTCGGCCCGCTGCGCGGCTTCCACGGCATCGAGCAGCAGCCGGATGGCGCGGTCTCCGTTGGCGTGCACGCAAACCGTGCTGCCCGCATGGTGCACTGTGGACACGAAGTCGCCGAGCTCCTCGGTCGGCATCGCCTGTATGCCGTGTCCGCAGGAGTCCTCGTACGGCTCCTCGAGCAGACAGGTGCCACCAGCGACGGCACCGTCCACGAATGCCTTCACCCCGCCGATCCGCAGGCGGGTGTCACCCAGCCCGGTGCGCAAGCCCGCCGCTTGCATCGCGTCCAGGCTGGAGTAGGCGAGCAGCATGTTCACCCGGAGGGTGAGTTCCCGCCTGGCGTGCGCCTCCTGCAGCAACCGCAGACCCCGTGGCCACACGAGGGCGTCGCCGACCGAGGTGATCCCGGCGGCGTGCATCATCCTTTGGTACCGCCGAAGTCCGCTCAGCCGTTCATCCAGACCTCGCTCCGGGATGGCCGGTTCCACCAGCTCGAACATCGCCCGCTCGTACACCGTGCCGGTGAGCCGCCCGGCCGGGTCTCGGCCGAGCTCGCCGCCCGCGGGCAGTTCGGTGGCCTCGTCCAGCCCGGCCGCGCGCAGGCCCGCGGTGTTGAGCACGCCCCAGTGCATGCCGATCTGGCGGAGGAACACCGGATGGTCCGGACAGACGTGGTCGAGTTCCGCACGGGTGACCACGGTGCCCGCGGTGCTCTTGGCGTGGTCGTAGCGGCAGCCGATGACCCATTGCCCCGCGGGGGTGGTCGCGGCGCGCTCGGTCAGCCTGGCGAACAGCTCCGCGCGGGAACCGACGAGCTCGGGCGAACAGTCCACCTCGAGCAGTTGTTCGGCCATGATGCTCGGGTGCTGGTGTGCGTCGTTGAACCCGGGAAGCAACACTGCCTTCCCGAAGTCGTGCACCTCGGCCTCGGGAAACCGGGCGCGCAACTGCGCGACTCCGCCGGTGGCCACGATCGTCTCGCCGAAGGTGGCGAAGGCGGGCGGTGCCGCCTCGGTCATCGTGTGCACGGTTTCCGCGGTGAAGATCCGCGCCTGGCCGGCTGTCATTGCGATGGTTCCTCCGGTCTGTTCGATCAGGCTTCGAACGCGCGGGCCGCGTCGAGCAGGGCGCGTTCGGCGAAATACGGGGCGACGAGCTGGATTCCGCACGGCCGGTCCCCGCGGGAACCACCCTCGGGCGGCACGCTAACGGCCGGGTGCCCGGTGTGGTTGAACAGCGAGGTCCCCCGGACCATGGCCGCCGTGGGATCCGTCTCGATCCCGTCGACGGTGACGGCCGTCTGGTCATGCTGCGGGGGTTCGACGGTCATGGTCGGCATGGCGAGCAGGTCCACCTCGGCGAGCAGGGCGTCCACCTGGCGGCGCAGCCGGCCCCGGGTCTGCTGTGCGTCGAGGTACCGCTCGGCGCTCACGAGTGCCCCGGCGTCGATCGCCTCCCGCATCGGCCGGCGGTACCTGTCTTCGTTGTCGCCGAAGCGGTGCCGGTGGTAGGCGGAGAGCTCGCTGGAGAGGATGCTCCAGTGCACCGCCCCGACCTCGTCGAGGTCCGGGAAGCGCAGCGGCCTGACCCGTGCCCCTTTCCGCTGTGCGCGTTCGATGACGGCGGTGAACCGGTCCCGCACCGTGGGCTGGTATCCGCTCAGGTCGGCGGGAATGCCGATTCGGTAGTGCTGCGGGTCCGACGCCTGCGGCCCGCGTCCCTGTGGGCGCGCCGCCAACATGGCCTCGAGGAACAGCGCGGTGTCCTCGGCGGTGCGGGCCAGTGTCCCGACGTGGTCGAGGGAGTGGGCGAGCGGGATGACCCCGTCGGTGGGTAGCAATCCGTGGGTCGGTTTCAACCCGGTGATCGCGCAGCAGCAGGCGGGTACGCGCACACTGCCGCCGGTATCGGTGCCGATGGCGGCGAAGCACATCCCGGCACGCACGGCCGATGCGGAGCCCCCGCTCGACCCGCCAGGGCTGAGCCGCTGGTCGAGCGGGTTGCGGGCCGGGCCGACCGTGGTGAGAGCGAACTCGTCGAGCGCCGCCTTGCCGACGAGCACCGCGCCCGCGGCTCGAAGTGCGGCTACGACGGCGGCGTCTCGCGTCGCGGTGTTCCCGGCCAGCACTCGCGATCCCGCCTCCAGCGCCATCCCGTTGACCTCGACCAGGTCCTTGACCGCGACCGCGATGCCGTCGAGCGGACCGCGTACCTCGCCGTGCGCCAGTCGCTCGGTGGCCGCCCGGCCTGCCTCGAGAGCCTGTTCCGGGGCGACCTGGGTCAGTGCGCCGAGGCTGGGATTGTGCCGCTCGATCTGGTCGAGCACGGCACTGATCAGCTCGAGCGGGGAGAGCTCGCCGCGGTCGAAGAGCTCGCGCACGGTGCGGATGGGGGAGCGCAGAACCTCCGCGAAGTCCCCGGTGTCGCTGGGGTGGTCGGCCATATCGGTCCCTCCGAACGAGCGAGTGGCGGTCAAAGCATTCCGGTCAGCTCGGCCAGGCGCAGCAGCCCGGTCCCGGCGAGGGTCGTCACCGTCATCGAGAACACGCTGCCGATGAACGGGTGAAAGTCAGCGGGCAGCCTGGCGATGATCGCGGCGGCCAGCGGCGGTCCGACCGCGGCACCGAGCACGGCGGCGAAGACGATCACCGGCCAGCTCCCGTCGTGGGCCAGTACCGCGGCCGGGGCGAGCGAGACGACCGGCACGAAGGTGGGGTACCAACCATGGCCGTGCCACCGGTCGGCGTGCCACCACACGGCCAGGGAGGCGGTGAGCAGCTGGGCGGCGAGCACCTGCGGCACCAGGTTGGACGCGTAGCCGGGCAGTCCCGGATCCAGGGCCCAGGTCAGCAGCAGGCCGGCGAGCAAGCCGAGGCCGGCGAGTTCGTTGCCGTAGAACTGGGCCTCGGTGAAGTCGGCGAGTACCCGCCTCGGCAGCCATGAAAGGGAGGGAATCCGCCGGGGGACGGCCGGTGGGGGCTGGGCGACCCGCATCCACGGCAGCCACCGGCAGATGGTGAAGGCCAGGATCGCCCCGGACCACATGCCCGTGACGTTGCCTACCACGTTCGGCAGCCCGAGCGGACGGCACACCAGATCCACCGCGGCGATCGCAAGCGGGGTGGCGAGTACGGCACCGAGCCCGCCGGCGGTCAACGCGACCCGCCAGCCCGCACCGTAGACGAGCACGATCGACGGTGACACGGATACGAAGGCGACGAAGGTCGGCTGCCATTGCTGGGTGCGCGTCCACCACCACAGCGCATGGGAGAGCAGGAGCCCGATCAGCGCGGCGGTGAGGACCCACCGGAAGAGGCCGGTCCCGTAGCAGATGTCGAACCCGCGCAGGCGGTGGCGCCGGCTGGCGAGCCGGTGCGCGAGCGCGGCCATGAGCAGCATCCCGGCCCCGGCAGGGAGCACGGCGTAGAACTGCGCCTCGGTGAGATCGCCGGACACCTTGCCGAGCCAGGCGTCCGGGGCCAGCGGACCCCAGTCCACGTCGCGCTCGCCGAGCACCTCCTGCAGCGCCACGAGCCCTTCCTTCACCGCGACCGCCAGCAGGCAGCAGCAGGCCAGCGCGGGCAGCAAGCGCACACGCAAGCTCTGTTGATCGCCCACATTGGCCATGCACATCGCCCTCGCCCGCGCCGTGGCGCACACGGGATGAGACGTGTGCGCAAAGGTTTGGCTATAACGTTTGCGCTATTTAACGAGGCAGTGTGTCCACCGTCAACCCCTGAGCCGCGGCTGTGCGAATATGACCTGGTGAATGGGGTCATAAGGGAGCCGGGCGGTGCCAGGCCGCGGCGTGCGACGCTGGCGAGGGTCGCCGAGCTCAGCGGTTTCCACGTCTCGACGGTGTCCCGCGTGCTCAACGGTTCGACCGTGCCCGGCGTGCGGTCTGCCTCCGTCGCGGCTGCCGAGCGAATTCGCCAGGTCGCCAGGGAGGTCGGCTATCTGCCCAATGCCGCGGCGAGCGGCCTGCGCAGGCAGCGAACGCGCCTGCTCGGCGTGGTCATGGCCCGGCTGGCCGACACCGTGCTCGCCACCATCTACGAGGGGATCGAGCAGGCGGCACGGGACAGCGGTTTCCACTCCCTGGTGATGAACTCCTGGGACGACGAAGACACCAGGCGCGACTGCGTCGAAGCGCTGCTCTCGCACAATGTGGACGCCATGATTCTCGGTGATTCCCCCGTCGACGGCGGTTCGCTCGAGCTGCTCGTCGCCCGGGATGTGCCGTTCGTACTGGTCAACCGGGCCGTACCCGGTTATCCCTCGGTCACCTGCGACGACCGTCTCGGCGGCAGGCTCGCGGCCGAGCACCTGCTCGACCTCGGCCACCGGCAGGTCGCCGTGCTCGCCGGGCTGCCGTACGCGAGCAACGCGATCGAGCGCACCGAAGGTTTTCTCGAGGTGTTCCGCGAAGCGGGACATCCGGTACCCGCCGAGCGGGTCGTGCCGAGCACCTTCGACATCGCGGGCGGCCGTCTCGGCGCGGAACGGTTGCTGCGCGCCGAGAGCGTGCCGACCGCAATCTTCACCGTCAGCGATCCCGCGGCCCTCGGTGTCCTTGGTTGCCTACGCGACCACGGGATCGCGGCGGGCAGCGGCCTCTCCGTCGTCGGGTTCAACGATGTGCCCATGGCAGCCGAACTGCCCTGCCCACTGACCACCGTGCGCTCGCCCATGCGGCAGATCGGTGAGCAGAGCGTGCGCCAGCTGCTCGCGCTGATGCGCGGGGAACAGGTGCACGACGTGCGGTTCCCCCCGACACTGGTGGCGCGGGCGACCACCGGTCCGGTCGCCGCGCCGTAGCCTTCCGACGGGGTGGCCGCGGCGCGACGAAACCGGGGAGCCTGGGGTCAGCTGCCGGTGTGCTGGCGGATCCGGTCGCGGTTGACCGCGCTGGCGGCACCGGACAGCGTCCACGCGGCATACGCGACCGCGTTCGTGCTGACCCCCATCACGTTCGAGCCGACGTTGTTGATGTTGTCGCACGCCGAGTGGTAGCAGGGGTCGCTGCCGCTGGCGATCCCGCTCACCGGTATCCCGATCCTGGCGAAGCTGGCGTGGTCGGAGCGGCCGGCGATGTTCACCGGCCTGGTCGGGATTGCCTTGCCGCGGAAGTAGGTCTCGAACATCTGGCGCAGGCTTGCGTTGTCGTTGTACACGCCCCAGGTGGTCGTGTTCTTGGCGCCGACCATGTCGAAGTTCAGGTAGCTCTTGATCTTGGTTCGCTCCGCGGACGGCAGGTTGGTGGTGTAGTAGCGGGACCCGATGAGGCCGAGCTCCTCGGCGCCCCACCAGCCGAAGCGAAGCCGCTTCTGTGGCTCCAGGTTGGCCCTGGACACCGCGAGCGCGGTCTCCAGCGCGGCGGCCGAGCCGGACGCGTTGTCGTTGATCCCGGCGCCGGCGGTCACCCCGTCCAGGTGCGCGCCGAGGAAGATGATCTCGTTGGCGTTGCCGCGCGGCCAGTCCGCGATCACGTTCCAGCCGGTGGCGCCGTTGTGGCTGAACGCCTGCAGCGTGGTCTGGAACCCGGCGGCGTCCAGCTTCGCCTTCACGTAGTCCGCGGACGCGCGGTAGCCCGGTCTGCCGTGCGCGCGGTTGCCGCCGCTGCGGCCGGCGATGTTCTGGAACTCCTGCACATGGGCCATCACGTTGGCGGCCGGGATGTCCGGCGGCACGGCCTCGGCGGGCACGGCCTTGGCCGGCCCGGAGACCGAGACCACGACGGTGGCCGCGAGCGCGGCGGTGGCGAGCGGGGCGAAGAACTTGCGGAGTTTCATGGGTTTCTCCAGTCAGCGAGAGGAGTTGGCGTCGTAGAGTTGTTTCGCGGTGGCACCGAACACCGAGCCGATGGCATAGCTCGCGCCGTCGCCCGCGGTGTGGTTGGCCCACAGGTAGCCGAGCCCGGCCGGGGTGGCGGCCCCGGTCACGTATCCGCCACCGCTGCTGCCCGGCTGGGTCACGCAGGAGGTACGGACACTCGCCCCGGAGGGCTGGGCACGCTCGTCGCAGTAGGTGAGGTCACGTCCGGTCCACTGGCGGGCACCCGGGTACCCCCAGATCGTGGTCCGGTTCGCGACCGGACCGTTGAACCGGATCCCGTTCGCACCCACCACGTCCTCCAGCGACCGGTCGCCGACCTGTCCGACCACCACCACCGCGTGGTCGTTGCCGCTGGTCTGCACCAGTCGGGCAGGCCAGCGGCCGTATGGCGCATCGTCATCGCCCGCGGAGTTGTAGGCGGGCACGAACATCACGTTGGCCGCACCGGAGACGCAGTGCGCCGCCGTCCACACCAGGCTCTTGTTCGGCGCGGTCGCGACGGCTGACGAGCACCAGGTGTTGCGCCCGCCCTTGGTGTAGAAAACCTTGCCGTGCACGCGTTCGCCAGGGTCGGTGTACGGCCGCGGCGACGCGGTCAGCGCGGTCAACACCAGTGAGCCGGGGGTCGGTGGCAGCGCCGTGTCGACCCCCGGCTCACTAGTTGGAACCGGCGCGGAACCCGAAGATTCCGGCTCGGCGGCCGCCATCCGATCTGGTGTCCAGTAATGAAGGGCTCCTTCCGCCGAGGCGGGAACGGGGGTGGAGAGCAGGGCCAGACCGGTAACGACGATGAGTGCTCGGGAGACGACTCTTGTGGCAGTCATGACGAGACTCGCATTCGATTGCAGGGAATCGTGCCACGGCAAGGTATTCCGTTCTGCCACGGCACTGGGCGCGGTGACGTATTTGCGCCGCGCGGACCGTCGCGCTGCGACGCCGCTGCACACTCCACAGGTGCCCCTGGTTGGAGGAAGCATGAGGTTCACCAAGACCGCACTGACTTCGGCGCTCGCACTGACCACCACGACCCTGCTCGGCGGCTATTCGAACGCGGCTCCAGCGCCGCCGGACATCCCGCTGGCCGCCGTGCAGGCACACCTCGGACAGTTCCAGCGGATCGCGGACGCGAACGGTGGCAACCGCGCGCACGGTCGTCCCGGCTACCGCCCGTCGGTCGACTACGTGCAGGCGAAGCTGGACGAGGCCGGCTTCCGCACCACCCTGCAGCCGTTCACGTACAACGGCGCCACCGGCTGGAACGTGATCGCGGACTGGCCGGGCGGCGACCAGGACGACGTGCTGCTCGTCGGCGGCCACCTGGACAGCGTCACCACCGGGCCCGGCATCAACGACAACGCTTCCGGCTCCAGCGCCGTGCTGGAGATCGCGCTGACCGTGGCGAAGCAGAACTTCCAGCCACGCCGTCAGCTGCGCTTCGCGTGGTGGGGCGCGGAGGAGCTGTGGTTGATCGGCTCCGATCACTACACGAAGAACCTCCCGCAGGCCGAGCGCGCGAAGATCAAGTCCTAGCTCAACGTGGACATGGTCGGCTCACCGAACCCCGCCTACTTCGTGCTGGACGGCGACCGGTACCCCACCGGCTCGGTGGCCATGGAGCGGGCGCTGAAGGACTACTTCGCCTCGATCGGCGTGTCGGCCGAGGACATCGACATGGGCGGGCGCGGCGACCACGCCTCCTTCTCCCGCTACGGCATCGCCGTCGGCGGCCCGTTCACCGGCGCGGAGGGGATCAAGACCACCGCACAGGCGAACAAGTGGGGCGGCACCGCCGGGCGCGCGTACGACGTCTGCTACCACCGCGCCTGCGACCGGACCGCCAACATCCATGCTACCGCGTTGGACCGCAACACCGACGCGGTCGCCTCCGCCGTATGGACGCTCGCCGCTGCGCCGTTCGCACCTTAACAGTCCACTAGGGACGAAAGGCGGGAAAACTGTTAAACCGCAACGGTTCCGCACGGTCTGGCCCAGCTTCCGTCGCACCCAATACGATGCGACGACGGAGGCATACATGGCGATGTCCGAGCGTGCTGAACCGTCCTGCACCCTGCGCACCCACGTCGGCTCCCGCCTGCGCCACCGGCGGCGGGCCGCCGGGCTGAGCCAGCGCCAGCTCGGCAGGCGGCTCGGCTACCACCACTCGTTCATCAGCAAGATCGAGTCCGGCGCGCGCTGGCCGCCGCCACGGCTGCTCAGCCACGCCGATCAGGTGCTCGGCGCCGAAGGAGAGCTGAGCGCGCTGTGGCGGGTGGTGGTCTCCGCCCGCAGCGGGACGCCGGACGACGCGCAGATCGAGGCACCGGTGCCGGGCGGGTCCGGGCCGGATCCGTCGCCGGGCCCGCTCGGCTTCCCCGAGCTGGCCGGGCTGCGCGGGCTTCGGCTGCCGCTGTTCGGGGTGACCTGTCCCGCGCACGGCGCCGATGGCTGCCGGGCGGTGCTGGAGGAGGACGCCCTGCTCCCGCACCTGCGAACCGGTGCGCCGTCCGGTCACCACCGCGCAGGCGCCGAGGTCGTGCACGGTTTCGCCGTGCTGCTGGCCGCGTTCACCAAGGCTCACCTGGAGACCAGGGCGGCTGGCACCATCGCCTCCACCGAACGGTGCCTGCGCGCGCTGACCCGGCTGGCCGCGCACACCGGCGGGAAGACGGCGGCCGGCTTGCGGTACCTGGCCCCCCAGTACGCGCATCTGGCGGGCTGGCTGCGGGTCGAGCTCGGCCAGCGCGGGCTCGGCATGCTGTGGTTCGACCGCGGGGTCGGCTGGGGCCGCGCGGCCGGCAACGTGCCGGCGGTGTGCGAATGCCTCGGCCGGATGAGCCTGGTGGCCAGGCTGGAGCGGGATGCCCCGTGCGCGGCCGGGTATGCCGAGGCCTTGCGCGTGGCCGGGGCCGGCAGGCGGTGGGCCGAGGTGCTCGCGGAGATCCACCTGCTGCGTGCCCGCGCGGTGGCCGGTGACCTCGCCGGGCTGACCGCGCACGTCTGGGCGGTGCGGAACCTGCTGGACCGTGCCGATGGCGACCCGCTGGACGCGCCATGGCTCTGCGGGCGCAAGGGGCACGCATACGTCGAGTCGAGCGTGTCCGCCGGGTTCCGGGACATCGCGGCGCTCGGCAGCGACGTGCGTGCCGCCGGGTCGGCGCTGACCGCGGCCAAGCTGGCGCTGGCGAACGTGTCGACGCGGATGCGGCCGAGCGAGGTGCTGCTCACCCTGCGGCTGGCCGACGCCTACGCGTGCTCCGGCATCCTGGACTCCGCGGTGCAGATCGCCGCCGCGGTGGCGGGGGAGGCGGTGGCACTGGACACGACGCTGATCAACACCGAGCTGCGCGGGCTGCGCGGCAGGCTGTGGCGAACCTGGGGCGGGCTGGCGGAAGTGCGTGCGTTCGACGACCTGCTCCGAGCCGAGCGCACGCGTGTTGACACGACTTGACAGTTGAAGGTTCGTACGAAGAGATGCAATAAAACGTGACTTATCGTGCAGGCAAACACACGGTCTGCACCTTCACGTCACGAGGCCCGCGATGGATGAGAACGGCTCGGCCCTATTGGTCCAGGTGGTCCGGCGCCCGACGGAATGCTGGGTGCGGATGCTGCGCGGGGCCAGCAGGGAGATCTGGCTGCTCGGCTCCGGCGGGCGGCTCGGCGTCACCACCCGTGGCACCAGCCTGCCGTGCCGGGTCATCGTGCACCGGAGCTGTCTCGGCTGTCCGGACCGGCTGGCCGAGCTGCGGCGTCGGGCAAGACGCGGCGAGACGATCAGGGTGGTCGCCGACCTGCCGACCGAAATGGTCATCGTGGACCGCGCCATGGCGCTGCTCCCGCTGGCCGCGTGCCCGTCGTCCGAGGTGCTGCTGGTGCGCGGGCCCGTCCTGGTGGCCACCCTGGTCGCGGCGTACGAGACGTGGTGGCAGGGCGCGGTGCCGCTCGCCGCGCTGGAGTCAACGGGACGGGGCCAAGGCGACCCGCGGCTGATGATCCTGCTCGCCGCCGGCCTCACCGACAAGTTGATCGCCCGCCAGCTCGGCGTCGGCCTGCGCACCGTGCAGCGGCAGGTCCGGGCGCTGCTCGAAGCACTCAGTTCGCAGACTCGCTTCCAGGCCGGGCTGCGGGTCGGCAGGCTCCGGCTGCTAGATCCCGACCCCGGCACCAAGGAAACCGCGGGCGACTCCGCGCTGCGGTGAACCCGCTGGCCGCACCCGGCGCCATAAGCCGGAGGTGACATTTTTGGCGGCGGATCAGCCGAGTGTGGTGAGCTTCTGCTGAACGCGGTGCACGTCCTCGGCGCGCCTTTGCGAGCGGTACAGGTCGAGTGCCTTCTGCCACACCTCTTGCGCCGCGGCTGCGTCGGCGGTTTCGATGGCGTCGCCGAGATGATCGAGCACAGACGCTTCCGTGGCGGCGTCGCCAAGGTCCTGGCACAGCGACCGGGACTGCTCATAGTTGCGGACTGCATGCTCGCTGTCGCCGGCGAGGTGGGCGATGTAGCCGATGCTGCGCAGTGCCATCGCCTCACCGCTGCGGTCGTCCTCGTTCCGACAGTGTTCCAGTGCCTGGATGCAGTGCTGACGCGCCTGCTCAAGATTGCCCAGTTTCGCTGTGTACCAACCAATTTCGTTGAGCGCATGAGCACCGCTGACGGAAACATCGAGCTGCTCGTACAGGTGAAATGCCTGTTCGGAGTGATCCAGTGCGTTCCGATATTCTCCCCGCTCCCCCCAGGCCACTGCGACAGCACGGTGCGTGTGCGCCTCGCCCAACCGGTCACCGTGCTCGTGGGCCCAGGCGAGTCCTGCTTGCAGGTGGCGGAGTGCGTCGTCGTGCTCGCCGAGTTGTGCATGGGCTCGGCCGCGGTGGCGATACGACCGGGTACGGATACGCGGGTCTGGCAGGTGCTGCGCGGCTGCCAAACCTGCTTTCCACGCCGCCAGGTTCTCGTGGAGATGTCCCTGTCTCAGGTTGAAAGTGGTCATGGCCCAGGCGAGTTGCCACACCGCTGAGTACCAGCACATCTGCCGAGCCAGCTGAAGGGTGGCCATCAGGTTGGCGCGCTCGGTGGCAAGCCAGGCCCAACCCTCATCGCTGGTGGCAAGTTGTTGAGGTACGCAACCGTTAACTAGCTCGTCGAGGTCGATCGGAGCGTGGTTCGGGGCGATCAGCAAGTCGGCGGCGTGCGAGGTGTGGCAGGCGAACGTCACTAGGCGGCGCAGGCCGTGATCCCAGTCGGCCGCCTGCGCTTGCTTCGCTGCGTACAGCCGGACGAGGTCGTGCATCCGGTAGCGCTTTGATGTGTGTTGCTGCACCAGCGAAACGCGCTCGAGTGACCGGAGTACCGCGAAAACCTCGCGCTCCGGCAGACCGGTAAGGCTGGCAGCGGCGGATAAGCTGATGTCTGGGCCAGGAGCAAGCCCGAGCAGGACGAACACGGCAGCCTGCGGATCAGTTAGTGATCGGTAGGACCAGGACAGCACCGTTTCCAGACAGGCGGTTGACGTTCCCTCGTCCAGCGCACTCAGCCGTGAGGAGGTGCTGCGCAACTCCGCCGCCAGGTCCGCCAGCGGAATCTGCGGGTCCAGCACCGCTCTGCCGGCGACAATGCTCAACGCCAAGGGCAAACCCGCACACCACTGCACCAGCTCGGTCGCCGCGGCCGGCTCAGCTTCCAGCCGCTCAGCGCCGAGCCGGCGGGACAGCAGCGCCCGCGACTCCCGCTCGTCGAGCGCTTCCACGGCAACCGGCCGGGCGCTCTGCGTGGTAACCAGTCCCGCCATCCGGTTCCGGCTGGTGATCACGACCGTGCACCCCGGAGCCCCTGGCAGCAGTGGAGTTACCTGGTCACTGTCACGTGCGTTGTCCAGCACGATGAGCATCCGCCGCTTCGCCAGCAAACTGCGGTACAGCCCGGCTTGAGCTGAAAGTTCCACCGGCATGTCGTCGGCCGCCACCCCCAGCGCGTCCAGAAAGCCTCGTACCGCCTCATGCGGCGGCATCGGGTTCTCGCTGCGATCGAACCCCCGCAGGTCGACGAACAGCTGTCCGTCCGGGAACCGATCTTGGTGCTGGTGGGCCCAGTGCAACGCCAGCCAGGTTTTACCCATCCCACCGGCACCGCCGAGCGCGGAGATCACCACCGTAGAACCCTGCTCGAGTTCGGCGTCGAGCGCCGCGGTCAGCAACTCCAACTCGGCCTCTCGGCCGGTGAACAAGTGGGAAGCAGCTGGCAGCTGCCGCGGTACGCCCGGAGGGCGGCCAGCTTGGTCGACGGTCACCGTATCGATCTGCCCAGCCTGCACGACATTGCCCACTGCCGGCCCGCTGACCAGGTTCTGCACCTCCGGAGTACCCGCCATAGCGCCAGTCTGCCCGAGCACCGGCCCGCCGGGTGCGAGTGGCCGCGAAACCGGCAACCAGCAATTGCAGGGGCTAGGGTGGGGGGTGTTGAAGGTTTTTCGCGCGTATCGGTCCGACGGTGCGTCACCTTCGTGGCATGCCGACCTTGCGCGAACATGGGAGGGGCCTCGCGGCGGGAGGGTGCGGTGCGTTTCCTCCTTGTCCAGCAGCGGGCCTGGAAGAACCACATCCGGTAGCCGGCACCGGGGATATCTCGGTGCCTGGTCGTGGTGTTGTTCGGTTCGCTCCGCCTGTCTTCCGTGTGCGGCCGGATCCTGCTTCGTTCGGCACGGGGCAGAAAGAGGGCTGGTCATGGTCCACGGCCAGGATGAGGCGTGGCCGGTGGTGCTCGACGAGGTCACCGGTGCGCTGGAAACCCTGACCATGGCGCTGGACAGCGTCGACGACTTCCAGGTTCTGCTGCATCGGGTGTGTGAGCAGGTGACCCGTGCCGTGCCGGGGGTGGACGAGGCCACCGTCACCCTGGTGACCGACGGTTCGGCGGAGACCGCCGCGACGACCAGCGAGATCGCGGCCGAGCTGGACCGCGACCAGTACCGCGAGGGCGACGGCCCGTGCCTGCAGGCCGCGCAGACCGGGGACATCGTGCGGGTCTCGATCGCCGAGGCCGCCGATCGGTGGCCGGTGTTCGCGAAGGATGCGGCCGCGGCCGGGTTCGGCAGCTTCCTGTCCGCACCGCTGGTGATCGGTGACGGGCAGGCTGGTGCGGTCAACTGCTACAGCGCCTACGGCCACGGTTTCGCCGAGCTGGACGAGAAGCTGGTCGATCTCTACACCGGTGCCGCGACCGCGGCGTTGCGGGTCTACCGCCGCTATCAGCAGGCGCAGGACACTGCCGAGCAGTTGCGGGCCGCGTTGACCAGCCGCGCGGTGATCGACCAGGCCAAGGGCATCCTGATGGCGCTGCGCCAGATCTCCGCCGAGGAGGCGTTCACCCTGCTCGTGGAGCAGTCCCAGCGGGAGAACATCAAACTCCGCGAGCTGGCCGCCCGCTTCATCACCCGCGCCACCGGCCAAGACCCCGCGGCGTGAGACGCCGGCGGCTCATCGTCAGCCTATGACGATCGTGTGCTCCGACTGGAGGAGCAGTTCGCCGATGATCGGCTGGCCGGGAAGCTCCCCGGCCAGCAGCAGGCCGCCGGAGGTTTGCGCGTCCGCCAGTAGCAGGGCGTCGTCATCGGAGATGCTCGACAGGTCCGCGTGCGGGCGGACCCAGTCCAGGTTGCGCGTGGTCATCGTGTCGATCGCCTGCTCGAAGCGTTCACCGGTGGCCTTGTGCCGGTTGTTGAGGACGCCGATGCCGAGCGGCTTGGTGAGCGTCAGCGGCATTCCCGGACGGCCGACGTCGTTGCGCAGCAAGCGATCCGGATCAGCGACGCCGGTGACCGTCGTGGCACGAAGGCCAGCGGGAGCTGCCGGTCCTGTTCGCGGGCAGCGCGCTGACCTCCGGCGCTGGCGTGGCACTGCTCGCGGCGCGGGCGTGGCGCACCTCGCAGCCGGGCTGTGCATGCGGTTCGGCGCTTACCAGACCGGGGTCGAATCGGCAAGGGACCCAAGTACGTCGTCGTGCCGCAGCGCGAGCGTGCCGGCCGGGGATGATCCGCCATTACCGGATTACCGGTGCGGTTTTTTGGGCATTCAGGCCAGGTAATGGCACGCAACTAGGGAAGGGGCCAGTCATGGGCAGTGAAACCGGCGGGGTTACCGGTACCCAGGACAAGGACTACAACCTCATTTGGTTCACCGAGGCCTGTCTGAGCAACGCACTTCGGCTGCAAACCTACATCGCCGACGCCGATCGCGACGGGGACACCGAACTGGCCGAGTTCTTCCGCAAGGCCCAAGCGGACAGCCGCAAGGGCGCCGAGCAGGCGAAGGCTCTCCTGGCTCACCGGCTCAGCGGCTGAGGGCATACGGCGGAACTCAGCGTGTCCAGTCGGCAACGTGGGTGACGTGGTAGCCGAAACGGGAGGAGTCGCTAGATGACCGACGGTTCGCCACAACCCCGGCAGGCCCAGGAACCGCCGGGCTCGACCGGGGAGATGGATCCGCGCCCGCGGGACCGGATGGCCGGGTACACCGGTCGCGGCCTGCTCGATGGCCGCCGGGCATTGATCACCGGTGGCGATTCCGGTATCGGCCGTGCGGTGGCGATCGCCTTCGCGAAGGAAGGCGCGGACGTCGCCATCGCGTACCTGTCCGAGCACGAGGACGCGGAGGCCACGGCGGCCATCGTGCGCGGCGAGGGTGCCCGATGCCTGCTGCTGCCCGGCGACCTCGGGGGTGCCGGGCACTGCCGGGACGTCGTCGAGCAGACGGTGAACAACCTGGGCGGCTTGGACCTGCTGGTCAACAACGTCGCGATGCAGCGGCCGCTGGACGGGCCGGAGGAGCTGACCGAAGAGCAGTGGATGCGCACGTTCGAGGTGAACATCCACAGCTACTTCCGGGTGACCAAGGCGGCCTTGCCGCATCTCGGTCCCGGCAGCGCGATCGTGAACACCGGGTCGGTGAACGGGCTGCGCGGCAACAAATCGCTGATCGACTACTCGGCCACCAAGGGTGCCGTGCATTCCTGGACCTACGCGATGGCGCTGGTGGAGCGCGGGATCCGGGTCAACTGCGTCGCTCCAGGCCCGGTGTGGACTCCGCTGATCCCGTCCACCTTTTCGCCGGAGAAGGCCGCCGACTTCGGCAAGCAGGTGCCGTACCAGCGCCCCGCGGAGCCGGACGAACTGGCGCCCAGCTACGTGTTCCTGGCGGCGAACCAGCTCTCCTCGTACTACACCGGCGAGGTGCTGGCGGCGCTGGGCGGCGAGACCACACCGGGCTGACGGTGACGAGGCGGGTTACCGGCTCGCTGTGCGTGCTGCCGAGACCAGGGCGATCCCGGCGACGACGATGACGACCCCGGCGATCACGTCGCTCAGCCAGGCCGCGGTGCTCAACGCCGGCACGCCTGCGAGTTCCAATTGCGCGAGTCCCGAGCCGCGGAACACCAGCCACGGCGAGGCGATAACCCAGACGCCGATGACCGGTGTCACCCAGGCGAGAGACCGAAGCCGCTCGAACGACCGCGCGAACGCGACCGCGAGCAAAGCCACGGCTATACCGGTGATCAGGTTGCTGGCAACCAGCCCGAAATGGTCGATCGACCTGGTCACCCACGGCGACAGGATCAGGTACAGGCCGGCGAGCAGCGCCAGCCCGCTTCCCACGCCCACGCGCTGGAGGGCAGGAGCGCTCGCGGCCGCGCGTTCCTCGTCTTCCCGTGGCGGTCGTGCGTTCGCAGGTCGTACCTCGGTACTGGCATTCGTCATGGTCTTTCACCTCCAACCTGTCGGATTCCGCGTCCCGGAGGGAGCCAAACCTCGATTCGCGCGGTCGTAGGCTTCCTGCGACGCCGACACGTCGCCGAGGTGCGCATGCCTGCCAACGACGGCTCCGTCCAGCACGCACTGGGACGAGCCGGGCTCAAGGGGTGTCGAGGAGGCCGGGGACGAAGATGTCCTCGGAAGTGAGCAGCCGCTTGGACAGGCCCTGCTCGTGGTGGTAGCGCAGGAAAGTGTCGACGGCCTTGCGGTTGGCGTCGAGGCCGTAGGGCCACCAGTCCTCGCCCAGCAGCGCGCGGTTCTCCGCGAACAGCTCGCTGAACCAGGGGGTGATCACGGCCATGTGCTGCTTCGCGGCATTGGCCCGGTAGTGCTCCTGCACGATGTCCTTGGCTTGGCAGAACGCCCGGTAGACCGACTCCGCCAGACCGGGCACCGCGGCCAGTTCTCGGCGGATCGCGACGACGTGCATCATCGGGAAGATGCCGGTACGGCGGTAGTAGTCCCGTTCGACCGCTTCGTAGTCGACGAACAGCCGCCGGATCTTCTTCGTCGAGCCGTTGAGCAGGCTTTGCGGCACGTCGACCGACAAAAGGGCATCGAGCTCACCCGTTTCGAGCAGGGCGGCCAAGGTCTGGTCACCGTCGGTGTGGCGGACTTGAACGCCCTCCGGCACGGGCTGGGGGATCCAGTCGAACGAGGGGATGGGGTGGTCGGTGCCGCCGATCACCCAGTCCAGCTGATCAGGCGTCACGCCGTATTCGTCGGCCAGGACGCCCTTCACCCAGACACCGGGGTCGGAGCCGTACAGCGCGAACTCGCCGACCGTCTTGCCAGCGAGATCTTCCGGCCGTTCGATCCCGCTGTCGATGTTCACGAACAGCGACGAGTGGCGGAAGTTGCGGTTCGGGAAGATCGGCAGGGCCAGGAAGGGCGAGTCGGCCAGATCGAATGAGCGCAGGAAGTAGGTCAGCCCGAACTCGGCGATGTCCAGTTCTCCCTTGGCCATGCGGTGGAAGACGTCGGAGATCAGCGGCGAGGTGTCCAGGGTGGCGTCGACGCCGTCGATCGCGACCCGCCCGTCGAACAGCGGCTCGGTGTGCTCGTACCGGTAGACGCCCACCTTGAGCTTCAGATCGGTCATGACAGGGCTCCCTCTCCTCCCGGTCACTTCCGTGAATGACCTTTCACTTTTATAGTGATGAGAGGCGCCGTCACGGTCAAGGCGAATGGTCATTCATCTAAGGGAAGAGGGTGTGACCCGTGCCACGCATCACCGCCGAACGCCGGGCGGCGAACCGGTCGCAGATCGTGGCGGCGGCCCGTCGCTGCTTCTCGCGTGACGGCTTCCATCAGACCTCGATGCCAGACATCGCAGCTGAAGCGGGTGTGTCGGTCGGCGCCCCGTACCGCTACTTCGCCAGCAAGGAAGAGATCATCCTCGAGATAGCGGGCGATGCCTTCCGGGTGATGTTCGCTCCCGTCGAGCGCCTCGTCGACGTGGCCGGCGACATGACGGTTGCCGATCTGATCGCGGCGGCGATCGACCCGGTGAGCGGTGACCTCGCCGTCGACGGGGCGGGCCAGGCCATCCCCGTTGACGAGCTGCTGCGCTGTGCCGTTCAGGCGTGGGGCGAACTGCTCCGACACCCAGGACTGCGGCAGCAGGCCGAAGCGGGCTTCGAGCACGTGCGCGGACGCATCGCGGACGCGCTACGCAACGGCCAGCGGACGGGCAGCGTGCCGGCCGAACTGGATCCCGATCGCGGAGCGCGGGTGGTAATGGCGCTGTTGCACGGTTTTGTCCTGCAGTACACGGCGTTCGGACTTGACGACATCGCCGGCTTCACGCACGACGTCCGCGTCGTACTCAATGACGCCGGCCTGCTTCGCGGTCATCGCTGAACGCCGCGCGACTGCCGCAGGTTCACGATGCAGGCCGTCGTCTGCCGTCGGGGCTAGGGAGGCGCGCCTCAGCCGGCACCGGCCGCGAGACGAGGGGCTCCGTTCAGCGAGGAGCAGTACCGTCCTGGTGTTCGGCTTCCAGGAGTGCGAGCAGTCCGGGAAATCTGCTCTCGACGTCCGAGCGTCGTAGGCGGATGCCCTTGCGGTTGCCGTAGTCGATCTCGTCGATGAGGCCTGCTTCGCGCAGGACCCGGAAGTGGTGGGTCTGGGTCTGCTTCGAGATCGGGAGAGCGAACGAGTTGCAGCCTCGCTCGCTGTCGGTGCGGTCGGCGGCCAACTCAGTCATCACCGAACGACGGTGCTCGTCAGCGAGAGCGCGAAGCACCACGCCCAGCTCGAGCGCATCGACCTCTGGGCCGACCAGGTTCGTTCCGGCCACGGACACCTCCTTCAGGTACGTCTTGCATCGTACCTCAGTGGTGTGTTCTACTCGAGTACGAAATTGATCGTACCTAGACGGCCGGGAATGTGGTCGTCGGCGCTCCGAGAGGTCTTGTCATGAAGAAGCCCGAGGTGCTGATAGTCGGTGCCGGAATCGCCGGGCCCGCGCTCGCGTACTGGCTCGCCCGGAATGGATACCGGCCGACCGTCGTCGAGCATGCCCGGCAGCTGCGCTCCGGTGGCAGCGCGATCGTCGTGAAGGGTCCCGCGATCCCGGTCGCCGAGCGCATGGGCATCCTCCCGCAGCTGCGGGAGCTCGCCACCCGCAATCGGTCGCTGACCCTGCTCGACCCGGCCGGCAAACGAGTCCTGCGACTTCCCTCCTCCTCGGGAGGGTCACCGACGGTCGAGGTGACCCGGGCCGACCTGTCCGAGGTACTCCACCGGTCGGCGCGGGGCGATGCTGAGTTCGTGTTCGACGACACGGTCACCGCAGTCGATCAGGACGAAGGCGGGGCCAACGTCACCTTTCGACGGTCCGCGCCACGGCGTTTCGACTTGGTGGTCGGTACCGATGGGATGCACTCCACCATACGGCGTCTGGTGTTCGGGCCCGAGCGGCAGTTCGTGCGCGACCTGGGTCTATACGGCGCGACCGTCCCGCTGGAACCCGACGCCATCGACGACCCGAGCGAGCTGACGATGCTGACCGTGCCGAACCGGATGCTGGTCGTCCACCCGTCGCGCACCACGCCGCTCGCGATCTTCACCTTCCGGGCCGCACGGCTGGCGCCCTACGACCGCAAAAACATCGCTCTCCACAAGCAAACCGTGGCCGACACGTACGCCGACGTGCGGTGGCGGGCGCCGGAACTCGTGGCGGCGTACCTCGACCACCCGGCCCCGTTCTTCGACCCCCTGACCACCGTCCGGATGCCCTCGTGGTCTCGCGGACGGGTCGTACTACTCGGGGACGCGGCGGCGGCCACAGCCCTGCTGGGCGACGGGTCCAGCAGGGCGATGGCAGGAGCGTATGCCCTCGCGGAAGAACTCGCCTCCCACCACGGCGATCACGCCCGCGCCTTCGCCGCCTACGAGTCGCGGCTCCGCCGCGAAGTGCAACCGCGGCAGCGACGCGTCGGCCTGCTCTCCAGACTCATGGTGCCCAGCACCCGACCAGGCCTCGTGGTACGCAACACGGTGGGCCGCGCGGTCGGTCGCACGAACCGGATCACCTCTCGCGAAACCGCAAACGGAAAGACCGTGTAGCAGCTGGAACCCATGACGGATGACGGCGGCGCATCGCAAGTGGTCGAGCGGCGCTACAACGTGCCAATGCACGTATTTGCAGACTCATCTGGGGAACGCGGCCATGCTGGGGCCGCAGGCTTCATCCGCGCCGGCGGCCACCGGTTTCGCGACGGTGACCGCGCCGATCATCATCAGGCTGACCGTCAGCCCGCGGACCAGCCGGTTGATCCTAGATCTCATGTTCTCGCCTTTCTGATAACCCTTGCGGTGAAGGCGGCCGCGTAGGCGGTTCGGCCTTGTTCGTTGGGGTGGAACCAGCTCATCGGGGGAGCGTGTTCGACACACCTGGCAGCAACCTTGGCGACCGCCTTCCTGCACGGCCCCTTGCTCGGATTGCCTTCGTGTAGCTGATGTTGGGAAACGGCGTGAAGCCAAGCGAGTAGTACAGGGGTCCACGGGTGCCTGGAAGTCGTCTCCACCGGCTACTCCGGACGGCACCGGCATCGTGGACGACTGCCGTCGCACACCCATTCACTCGATGGGTTGTTGAGGCTGTGAGGGACGCTTCCGTTTTGTCACGACGGCGTCGAACGGGCCGCGGTTCTGGTTCAATGCACTCATGGATCCATTGTCGGTGCGGTCGGACGACGAGGATTACGAGTTCCTTCGGCGGGTTCGTCTACGCCGCCGCGAGCCCAATCCCGATACCATGACGTTTCTGGAGCGACTACAGGAAGGCATATGCCAGCGTCGACCTCCACAGGTGCCGCTGAACAACGAGGCCATCCGCTCAATGCGGCCGAACCTGACCGAAGCCGAGCTTGCCGATTTGAGCCGGTACTTCGCGGAGGTCGCCTCCTCGATCCGGCCCCCGACACAGTTCGAAGGCTCACACCATCAGAAAGTCCAGCTCTGTGCGGCCGAGATCGATGAAGCTGTGGCGCGCCTCGGGCGGTGGCCGAACGCGGACAACCCGCCGCTGTTCGCGCTCATGGAGTACGGCCATGTGAATGCCCGCACGATCCGGGCGCCGCACACCGGCGACCACATCGTGCTTGTAGACACTGAGCTGATGCAGTTCCTGTTTCAATTCAGCAAGGCGGTGGCACTGGCTATACCCACCGGGCCCCCGGCTCCGAACGGGATCCTGTGTTACGCCACCAACATCGACGATGTGCGCGCACACCTTCAGAGCACCCGGGAACCATCGCGACGCTTCGCCAGCGTGGTGTTCCACTATGCCACCACTGGTCGCGCGTCCTCCGCCGAATCCTACCGCGTGCCGCCGGCGACCGAGCGCCTCTACGGGATCATCATGCAGTCCGCGCAGACCTTCGCTCTCGCTCACGAGTACGCCCACGTGTTGGATGGGCATCTGCGCGATGGGCGCCGCGATGTCACCGGCGTCGACGGAGAGCGCGTATCTCTGTCGCGGTGGGCGATGGGTCTGGAAATGAAGGCCGATCGCATCGGTCTCGACCTCACCGCCGACATCATGGGCAAAGCGGGCTACGACATCAACTTCACCTACTGGGGCGTCGAACTTTTCCTATGCGCCAACGAGATCGCGCTGAAGGCAATCTCGCTGCTGCGCACTGGCGATGAGCACGGCTTGCAGGACGCAGAGAAACATCAGGTCGCGCTCTTTCACGCCAGAAGGACAGCCCTCGACTTCCTTTTCCATACGGACCTCGAAAAGAAGGTTGGCAAGGCCGCCAGCGACCGCGCATGGAGTCAGATTGAGAAGGGCCTGCACGCGGTCCGCGACATTATGGACCTGCTGTGGGAAGAGGACGTTGCGCCATTTCTGAAAGTAGCCCATGCCGACGGTGTCCGCCCGGCCGCGGTCTGGGAGAGCTAGGCGAACCAGGTAATGCCCAGCGAGCCGAGCACCATCGTCAGCGACACGTAGGCCATCACGACGGCGCGGCGCAGGTCCCGGCACGCACGGCGCAGCCGATCCCGACGCCGCGTGATCAGCTCATCCAGCGACGCCTCAGCCAGGCGACGGGCCGGGAACCCGTACGCTGCCCGCATCGCGACAAAGCCACCGATGGCGCTGATCGCGACCGCGAACAACAACAGGGCCCCGGCGACGATCTTGCCAGCGGTGTCCAGCGTTGCTGCGCCGCCGGCACCACGAATCGAGGCGACCACGGTCGTCAGGGCGACCAGGCCACCGAGCCCATTGCGCCACTTCTCCGCCTGTGCCCGCACCGCGTCCAGCTCGCCCGCCTGCAGATCCTGCAACTCCTCGGCCCGGCGTAAATCACTCGGAGTAGCGGACGCCCCTGGGGTGACTTTAACCATCCGGATTCCCCCATTCCACGTTCAGCGTCCAGTAGGCGCCGCAACCCTCGCCGCGCGGTGCACCGGGATGATGGCTCCGGCAGCAGCAATACACTGTGACCTCGCGTTTGGACGGTCCACCCGTTGCAGCAGCAGCCCGCATCGCCTTGTCGAACAGCCGGTCCCGGATCGGCGCCCAGTTCGCATCCCGGTATGACACAATCGGTTCCCGGAACGCCGCCGCATGCCGGCACCGCACGCACGGACCTTCAATGATGATTTCCTCCGGATCCTGCTCGTCCGGCAGGATCCGCACCTCTGCCTCCTTCGCGGCGACCCGGTTGTAGGACGGGTGATGCGTCACCTCATAGGGCAGTGGCTCGGGAGTGGTCACCCGAACATTCTATCCAAACACCCACGGCAACCTCAACGGTGTGCCTGAGCACGGATATCTCCGGGTTCCTCAGCGGATGATCGACTGGCAAGCATTCATGGCCGAAGCCAGGCGCGGCGGATATCGACTGCTACACAGCGATGATATCCCACGGGGCGAGGTGTCTACCGCCACCCCCACACCACTCACCTTCACCCTCGTACCAGTTTCCCTTGGGTCGCACTGACAGCTCAAACTTCTGGTTGAGTGGTACTCGCTTGCCGATGGTGTAGATAGTACGTACTCCATCGGGGATAGCAAAGAAGCGACCGTTGAAATTGTCGAGTGGAACGTCGTAGAATTTCCCAACTTCATGCCAGCCCAGATCCCGTGATGCCCTGGGACCAACGGACTCAATAATCACCTCATGAACTAACATGCCGTCCTGATTTACGTCGCCCGTCAACACCCCGCCGCCCAGTAGCCAGGAATGCTGTGTCTGGCAAGTGTCGGGTGGATCGAATCCCCAGTGGTTGAATTGTAGGAGATTGTTGGAGTTTGCTGCGATCCTTTGCGGGTCTGGAGGGAAGTGCCAGTACGCATGGGCATTATGCGGGAAGACGAGTCCGATTCCAACTGTCGTCGCCCCGGCTGCGATTATCGTCAGCAGGCGCCGTCGTAGTCCGATGCTCATGATACCCCTTTCATGTTTATATTGACTGGTTGGAGCACTGTTGTGGTTGCGGCAACTCTCGCTTGGCCGAGTTAATGCTCGTAGATCCCACTCCACGCTTCTCCGTTCCAGTCGCCGATGATCCAGACTTGTGCTTGCCACGGCTGCAGGCCGGGCCACTGGTCGACGATCTCGTCGGTGTTCGCTCCGCAGCCAAGCACGGGCGGCGTCGCACATTCTTTGCGACCGCCACCGACTCGCTGTCCTCCCTGGTACAGACTGACCATTACGGTGAGACGGGACACCGACTGCTGACAATTCACCCAGCCGGCACCGTACATACTGTTCGGACGCGGATCGACAACATCGGCGATCGCGCCAGCGGAACAGTCCGCCGGCGCCGCCCCAGCGGGCGCTGCGCCATTATCACTGGTCGCACTCGCGGCCCCAGCGCCGCCAACCAACAGTCCCCCCGCGGAGACGGCGACGAGGCCGTATCCAACGAGCCTGCTCAACAGGCGCGTCATTGGCCACCCCTTTCCTGAAGATCTGTACTTGGTGTCGGCAAAAACTCTGCCTGAACGCACTGACAGATTGTTTTCAGGTTGCTGTCGGTCGCAGCCGGACCGCCCTGACCTGCCGACGCCCCCAGTCGGGCCAGTGCACAGATACGCCGCCGGTGAAGGCCCGCGGCGCGGGAGGATTCACGTCTAGGCGAACTGTCAGTGTTGCGAAAGTGGATCGAAAGAACCGCTGGATATGCTGAAGTGCGAGGATAACCAAGAGTGGATATCCTGCAGAGGGGAGTGACTGTGCGTCGAACTATTGTGACTTTCTTTTTAATGGTTGTAGCGGTAATGTTTTCGATGGTCGCCACGGTGGCACATGCGCAAGAGTCCGTTGGTGTCGCAACCGGAAAATCCGAGGTGCGCGAGCCGCACTACACAGTGTGGGCCTACGGTGTCAACGGCCGGGACAGCGTCGCTGACTGGAAGCGGTGTGAGAATTTCCCGAGTGTCGGGGCCTGTCCGGATATATTCGCCACGATCAACCGCGGGGACGATCTGATTGTCATGTGTCAGCGGCCTGGGGAAATTGTGGGTGGCAACCCTTATTGGGTCAAGGTCTTCGGTGCGGTCACCGGGTGGCGCGCGGTTTGGGTGGCCAGTCATTTCATCGACTACCCGGATGACGTACTCCCGAATGTTCCGCGCTGTGATTTTGTCGGCGACTCAACCCGCGATTGATCAGGTGGATGCTATGAAGATTGCGCGGCAAACCCTGGTGTCGCTGACTATCGCCGCGGCCCTCGGGCTGACCGGAGGAACGGCGTTCGCGACCACGAACACGGCGTCGAACGCCACCGCAACGTCGAGTGACCGGCAGGCGTCGAGCCTTGCTGCCCAGTTCGACTGGTGGCTTCTGGCGGCAGGTGACATTACGTCCCGAACCTGGGTCTCCAATCAGGTCGGCTGGACGAATATCAAGGTCAATAACGTATATGACGATGTACCTAACAACCCGTGCAGCAGTATGAATTTCCGCCTGGAACGATGGAATGGGTGGTTCTGGTCGGAAATCGGCACGCAGACCGCTAACAGGTGCGACGGGCCGGATGATCTGGTGTTTCATACCAGCGGTGGCGAGTACCGTTTCGTCGCCAGTCCTGCTCGTGGACCCGGTGGGCCGCAGGTCGACGCCGACGGGATCGTCTACTACCCCTAACCTCGAGGGAGCTGTGTGTGATGAGAGTGAACAAGGCTATCGCCGTGCTGGCCATGTCGGCGGCAGCGCTGGTGGGCGGTGCCGGCGTCGCGGTCGCCGACGAGGTCAATGCCTCGGCTGGGCCGTGCACTAAGGACGTGACCGGCGCTTGGGAGATTTGCATCAACTATGAAATCGACGGCGCATGGGCCTCGGGTGCGGGGCCGGCAGATCGCGAAATCTTCATTCGAATCAGCGATCCCGCCGGAAACAAATTCGTCGATTCCGGCTGGGGCTGGGCAACCACTTCGGAACTGCCCTACGGCAACCTCGCCTGTATCACCGACGGGTTCGACGGCGAGGCATGGCTCTGTGTTTGGTGATCACCCTTGATGCCACGCGCATCTTCTTCAGTGCTCCGGCAGGGCCGTGCCCAGCACGGCCCTGCCGCGTGCGGCCGGCCGCCGTTCGGTGCTGGGGGAGCGGATTTCGCTGAGCCAGTTCGTGCACAGCCCTATGTCGCGGTGGAGCGCAGCGGCCGTGTCGCGGGGTGGATTGCCGAGGGCGGTCAGGATGGCGGCGTGGCAGGCGAGTGCGCGGGCGTGTTCGACGCGGTGGCCGGTTTCGGTGCTGGTGGTGATGGCGCGGCGGGCGTGCTCGTCGGCCAGTCGCAGTGACGCGGTTCTGTTGAGCGGATGTCGGTTGCGGTGTGTTTCCAGGTGGATTCGGGCGAGCGCGATGTGTGCCCGGATGCCGTGGCCGAGGCAGCCGACGGTGCGCGCCGAGGTGAGGGCTTCTTCGGCGAGTGCGCGGGCGTGGTCGAGGTTTCCTCGTCGCCGGTTGACGTGGGCGAGACCGACCAGGGTCTCGACCCGCGCCTGCTGGATGCCGGCGTGGTCGGCGATGTGGAGCGCCTGGTGGTAGCGCTCGTTCGCGTGGTCGATCCGGTCGTCCACGAGGTCGATGCCGGCCCGGGCGTTGAGGGTGCGGACCTGTCGTGGGAGATCGGCCAGTTCGTGGGCGATGGCCACGCTGAGGTCTGCGTGTGCGCGGGCGGCGTCGAGGTCGCCGCGGTCGCAGTGAAGACGGGACAGCGCCATGGCCCCGAGGACCTCGGTCGCCCGGTGTGGCAGGCGGCGGGCGAGCGCCAGGCAGTCGATGAGGTGGGTCGCCGCGGTGGCGAAGTTGCCGCGCTGGTGTTCGGCGGTGCCGATCGCGAACTGGGCGAGCGCGCGGCCGATGTCGTCGTTGGTCCGGTCGCACAGCTCAAGCGCGAGGCGGGCGTGGGTGACCGCGTCCTCAAGGCGCCCCATCAGTTCGTAGACGGTACTGAGATGATCGAGTGCGACCTGCTGCCTGCCCGCCGCGTGGGATCCTCGACCGGGCGGCAGGGCGAGTGCTTGCTGGTGGAAGGTCAGGGCGACCGTCAGGTTTCCCAGATTCTGGTGGGCGAGCCCGATCGCGGTGAGCAGGGAGCCTTCCGCGTCAGTCCAGCCGACCGCGCGCACCAGTCGCAGTGCGGCGTCGCCGAGGTCGATCACCAGCGGGTTACCGCCGTTGTGGGTGTGGAGGTGGATCGTGTTCACCGCGGCGGCGGCCGCGCCGAGCGGGTCGCCGTCGGCCTTGGCGGCGATTTCGGTGGCGTGCGCGGTCAGCTGCCATTCGTTGAGCCGGCGGTTGTTCGCGAAGTATCCGCGCAGCGTTGCGCCGAGTCGCCAGGTTCGGTCGTGGGGGCCGTGCGCGGCGCTGTGCGTGACCGCGGCGACCAGGTTGTCGCGTTCGTGGTCGAGCCACTCGACGGCGTCGATGGCGCTGCGAGGCTGGACGGGTGAGATCGCGGTGGGTACGGGTGGCAGTGGTAGCCGGATGTGGAGCGGGTCGAGCAGCTTGGCCGCGGCGTCGGCGCTGTGGGTGTACCAGTCGAGTAGCCGTTGTCGCGCCTGGTCGAGGCCGTCGTCGGTGCTCGCCAGCTCGGCGGCGTAGGAGCGGAGTAGGTCGTGGCGGGCGAAGCGGCCGCATGGCAGGTCGTCGACCAAGTGCGCCTTGGTGAGCGCTTGCAGTGAGTCCACGGCCTCGGCCCGGTTGATGCCCGCGATGGCGGCGACCGCGTCCGGGGTGAAGTCGGGCCCTGGTGCCGCCGCGAGCAACCGGAAGATTCGCTGGTCGCGGGCGTTGAGCCGCTGGTAGGAGTGCGTGAAGGCCGGGCGCACCGCGGAGGAGGGGTCGTCGTCCACCTCGAGCGCGCTCAGGCCCGCGGCGCGGAGATCGGCCGCGTAGTCAGCGATGCTTCGGCCACCGCTGGTCGCGTTGACAGCGGCGATGCGCAGTGCCAGCGGCAGGTAGGCGCAGAGCCTGGCGAGCGTGGCCACGGCCGCGGGTTCATGTTGGGCGGCCTCCCCGATGCCGTTTCGCAGCACCGTGTGCGCTTCGGCCGGGGGGAGCGGGTCGAGCCGGACGGCGCGCACGCCATGACTGGCCTCGAGCCCGGGAAGCCGGTCTCGGCTGGTGATCACGACCGCGCTGCCTGGCGAGCCCGGCAACAGCGGGCGCACCTGCTCGGCGGTCGCGGCGTTGTCCAGCAGGATCAGGATCCGGCGGTCGGCCAGCACGCTCCGGTAGAGCGCGGCGGCCCGGTCGATGTCGGCCGGCACTTGTTCCGCGGCGACCCCGAGTGAGCCGAGCAGGCCGGTGAGTGCCTCGAGTGTGCGTACCGGGGCTTGGTGGGCGAATCCGAGCAGGTTGAGGTAGAGCTGACCGTCGGGGAACCGGTCGGTGGCGCGGTGCGCCCAGTGCACGGCGAGTGCGGTCTTGCCCACGCCCGCCGTGCCGACGACCAGTGCCAGGCCGACCCCAGGTGCCTCACCGAGCAGAAGCCGGTCCAGCCGTTCGAGATCGGCGTCCCGGCCGGTGAACCCCGCGGTCGCCGCCGGCAGCTCGGCAGGGGTGACCGGTGGCGTGCGTCCCGGCCGGGGCGGGGCGGCGATCTCCAGCCTCGGGTCCGAGGTGAGGATCGCCTGGCGCGCCCGGCGAAGCGAGGGTGAGGGATCCAGGCCGAGCTCGTCGGCGAGCAGCCGGCTCGCGCGCCGGTACTCCTCCAGCGCGTCGGCCCGGCGGCCTGCCCGGTACAGCGCGATCATCAGCAGCTCGCGCAGATCCTCCCGGAGCGGGTACTCACCACACAGGGCGGTCAGTTCGGTGATGACGATTTCGTGCTCGCCGAGCGAGGACCGCACCTCCGCCCACCGGCATCGCGCGGCGAAACGCTGCTCGCTGAGCCGCACCCCCTCGTCGCGCAGGAGTGCTTCGGAGCGCACACCACCGAACGGCTCACCCCGCCACAACCCCAGCGCAGCAGCGAACAGGGCAGCCGCGGCGGCGAGGTCGCCGCCCTGCTGCTCCGCGCGGCGCGCCTGGTCGAGCAGCGAGGTGAACCGCGCGAGGTCGAGATGGTGCTCGTCGACGGTGATGCGGTAGCCGCCGGAGGTGGTGCCGATCAGGTCGTCACCGAGCGCGCCGCGCAGCCGGCTGACGTAGGTGTGCACCGCGGCCTTCGGGTTCGCCGGCAGGTCGCCGTCGTCCCACAGCCAGGCCGCCAGCTGATCGACGGTCACCGACACGTTGGCGCGCGCCAGCAACCCGGCGAGCAGGGTGCGCACCCTGCCGCCCGGAACCGCCGCCTCCCGGCCGTCCGCGGTGACCCGAAGAGGTCCGAGCACCTGGAACGAGTAGGTCATGGTCGGTGTCCCTACGGACCGAGGCCGGGTTCGAGGACCGCCTGCCGGCAACGAGCCTGTCGGGGCGGTGCGGAAGGGATCGGCATGCGTCGACCCTAGCAAGCATAAAACGTGACGTCTCGTTTTTCGCGGAAGTCGCGCCCCGGCAAACCGGCGACCAGGGGGAGTGGGGTTAAGCGTTGTTCGTTGGTCGAGGCTGCTCTGGGCGCAGCCCGGTGAAGCAGATGTCCAGTGTCGCATCGACCTGGGCCTCGGACACGGGCTCGGCGCGCAGCAACAGCCGGAAGTACAGCGGCGAGAACAGCAGCTCGACGATCGCGTCCAGATCGGTGTCGGCGCGGATCTGCCCTTGTCGCCGTGCTGCCTCCAGCCGCTTGTGGCTCCTGGCTATGTGTGGCTCCACAGCGATCTCGTGCAGTGCCGTCGCGAGCGCCGGGTCGGTCTGGGCGGCGCCGATCACCCCGGCGACGGTCTCTGCCATATCGCCGGCCAGGAACGCGACCACGGAGCGCATCTGGCTGCGCAGGTCGGCCACGATGTCACCGCTGTCCGGCATGCTGATCGCGTTCTCGGCCTGCTCGTTGATCGCCTCCATGACGACCGCCGCTTTCGACGGCCACCATCGGTAGATCGTCTGCTTGCCGACTCCGGCGCGCCGTGCGATGCCGTCCATGGTCGTGTGGCCGAACCCCACCTCCTGGCACAGTTCGAGGCAGGCACGCAGGATCGCCTGCCGAGAACGAGCCTGCCGACGCGGTGGCGACGTTATCGACATGAGCTGACACTATCAGGTAAAACGGGACGTCCTGTTCCCGTCGAGCCTGCTCGCGATCGCGCTATCCGGGTCCACAAGGGACGGTGGCGTGTGACACCGAACTGAAAGGGCGATCGGGCAGGCTGGCCGCGACACGGGGTGCGCCCGCACACCGTCTTTTCCGTGGAGGCAAGGTGACCATGGGGGGACTATCGGCTTTGCCGCGTGCCCGCCGCGGCCGGGTGTTCGCGGTCGTTGTCGTGTTCGTTTCGGTCGTCGGTGCCTGCGAGTCCGAACCCGGTGGGGGCGAGGCGGCGGTCGAGCTGTCCCGGGAAGCCGTCGCGGCCGACACGAGTTGGCGTGACCGGGTGCTGGACGTCGACGGGCCGCACGTGTACCCGAGGTCGGTGACGGTGGTGTCCGGCTCGGCGGGGGTGCGCGAGGCCGAGGGGTTGCTGCGTCCCGACGGCGGGGCGACCACGTTGCGTCGCGAGGGCGAGGACGAGCCGGTGCTCCTGGTGGACCTCGGGGTGCTCACGAGCGGGTACCTCGAACTCGGCGTGGACGGCGGCACCGATGCTCCGATCCGGCTGGCGTACGCGGAGGGCAAGGAGTACCTCGATCCGCGCACTGGGGACGGGTCTGCCGACCCGGCCGACTTCTTCCACCAGGGCCAGACACCGGGCAGTGACGACGACCCGGACGCCAGGGCGGACGTATTCGCTCCGCGGGGCGAGCCGGCCACGCTGCGCAGCCCGGGTTTGCGGGGCGCGCAGCGCTACGTCGCGGTCTCCCTCGACAGTCCGGGAACGGCCACGATCGACTACCTCAGGGTGCGCCAGGCACAGCGCCCGGCGAGCTACGAGGGGTACTTCCGGTCGAGCGACCGGGTACTCGACGAGGCATGGTTCGCCAGCGCCTACGGCGTGAACCTGTCGGTGGCCAAGGACTCCAGGCGCAATTCGGACGCCGGGTGGATCATTCTGGACGGGCCGAAGCGAGACCGGATCCCGTACGTGGGGGACTTGCAGGTGGTCGCGCTGAGCGGGTACTACCAGAGCGGCGGCCACCGGGAGCCGGTGCGGAACACGCTCGCCCTGTTCGCCTGCCAGCAACACCCGGACGGCTCGCTGCCGGTGTCCAGCCGTATCGACGTGCCCTGCGGCCGGGCCGACCCGGGCCCGCCCGACGGGTCACCGCCGGGGTGGGAACCGCCACCGATCACCACGCTGGCGCGGCTGGACAGCTTCACCGCATGGTGGGTGATCGGCCTCGCCGACTACCACCGCTACGCCGGCGACCCCGAGTTCGTGCGTGCGATGCTGCCGGTGGCGCGGCGGGCGGTCCAGTTCCTCGCGAGCCGCACCGCCGGCGGCGACCTGTTCGTCACCGACCACTACGACAACCGGTGGGCGATCAACTGGCACCCGCCGAACACCGCGACCGGCATCGACGCCTACACCAACGCCGCCTACTACGGCGCACTGCGGGCGCTGGCCGGGCTCGAACGTTCGGTGGCCGATGACGACACGGCCGCACGAGGACTCGACGACCGAGCCGGCCGGGTCCGCGACGCACTGCTCGCACGGCTGTGGGACCCCGGCGCCGGCGCGATGGTGCTCAACACCCAGGATCCCCGCCGCGACCACACCGCCGACGCCAACATCGGCCCGCTGCTGCTCGGCATGTTCGACCAGAACCAGGCGCGCGAGGCGATGCGGTTCCTCGGCACCGCGCTCGCCACCCCGTACGGCACCAAGACCAGCGAGCACCCGGCCGACACCAATCCACAGGACACCATCCACATGACGCAGTTCATCTCGCCTTACCTGCTGGCGAACGAGGCCCTCGGCCGGTTCCGCTACGGCGACGGAACCGGCGCACTACGGCTGATCCGCACCGCGTGGGGACACATGCTCCGCACCGGCCCCGGCACACCCTGGGAACAGATCCAGCTCGACGGCACCGCCGGGGGCGCCGGCACCTCCGGCGGCTCGACCGGCCTCGCACACGCCTGGAGCACGGCCGTTCCCGCGCTGTCGGCGCACGTGCTCGGCGCCGAGCCGATCGCCGACGGCTACCGCACGTGGCGGGTAGCTCCCCACCCCGTCGACCTGCGCTTCGCACAAGGCGATGTGCCCACCCCGCACGGCACGCTGTCGGTCCGGTGGCAACGAGGGGAGCACGACACCTCCTTCCGGCTGACCGCGGTGGCGCCCCACGGCACCACGGGCACGATCGCCCTACCCCTGCTCGGTCGGGACCGGGACATCGCGCTCAACGGCCACATCGTCTGGCGCGCCGGACAACCGGCCGGCCGATTCGCCGCCACGCGGGAGGGCGACCACGTCGTGTTCACCGGCCTGTCGGGCGCCACCACACTGGCCTGGTCATCCTGATGATCGCGAAAGCGCTCTGTAAGCGGACGCTGTTAGCGTTCGCCCGTATCTGACTTCAGGATCATGGAAGGAGCAATTTTGCCGAATGAGTACTGCAACGGCAGTTAGGTGAGTGGGTGACCGCGGCGGCCCGTCGGCGTCGAAGGGGGATGGGTGGAAGGGCTCACGGCGGGCGATCCCGTGGCCGTCGGCCGCTACCGGCTGGTCGGTTCGCTGGGTGAAGGCGGCATGGGGCGGGTGTGGCTCGGTGTCGCTCCGGACGGCCGGCTGGCGGCGGTCAAGCTGGTTCACCCGCATCTGGCGCGTGATCCGGGATTCCGTGCACGGTTTCGCCGCGAGGTCGAGGTGTCCCGGGCCGTGTCGGGCGCCTACACCGCCGCCGTGATGGACGCGGACGTCGAAACCGCCTCGCCCTGGCTGGCCTCGGTGTACGTGCCGGGCCCGTCGCTACGGCAGGCGGTCGACCTGGTGGGGCCGCTGCCGGTACACACCCTGCGCGTGCTCACCGCCGGGCTGGCCTCCGCACTCGTCGACATCCACCGGGCCGGCCTGATCCATCGCGACCTCAAGCCGTCCAACGTGCTGCTCGCCGAGGACGGGCCCCGTGTCATCGACTTCGGCATCGCCCGCGCGATCGAGGGCAACCACGAGCTGACCTCGACGGGGTCGATCAGCGGCTCACCGGGCTTCATGTCACCCGAACAGGCACTGGGCACCGACCTCACGCCGGCCAGCGACGTGTTCTCGTTGGGAGCGATGCTGGTCATGGCCGCCGGCGGCCGCAGCCCGTTCGACGGGAACTCCACACCGCAGATCCTGTACAACGTCGTGCACGCCACGCCCCGGCTCGACGCCGTCCCCATACCGCTGCGTGAGCTTCTCGGGGCTTGCCTAGACAAGGCGCCGTCCCGCCGGCCGGCACCGTGGCAGATCCTGGACGCGGTGGCTGGAGCAACCACCGCACACGGCTGGCTGCCGCCTTCGGTCGCGGCGGCCGCCGACCAGCACCGCACGCAGGCACGCGCGCTGGTTGCCGGGACCCCGATCCCGAAACGCCGGTCGCGTAACAGAAGTTGGGTTCTCTCGGCCTTGCTCGCGGTGGTGGTCCTGACCGCCGGTGTCATCACCGCCATCCAGCTCGGTTCACCGGGCGAGCTTCCCGCGGCCTCCTACGATCAGCTGCCCAACTGGTGCCGCACGTTCACGCCGGACGCGCTGCGTACCGTGTCGGTGGCCTACCCGTATCTCGAAGCCAGCACGCAATACGGGTCCACCGTCAGTTGCGAGTGGATCGGCGATCCCAATGTGAACCACCTGTACGTCTCCCGGGACGCCGCCGACGACCCACCCGAGGAGTTCCAGCGCAGAGCCTCCGGCAAGGGCTATTACCAGGCATCCGGTATTACCGTCGGCGTCGCCTCCCTGTGGAAGCACAGCGGCCGCTCCGGTGAACTGACCATGGAACTGCTCACCCACGACGCCACCGCCGTGGTCAGTATGAAGTTCGTCAGCGACCGCCTCGACATGGGCAACGAAACCGACATCGAGAAAGCACGCCAACTCCTGATTCCCCTCGCGAACACCGCATTGACCAGTGGCGCCTGACTGTCAGCCTGGTGAAAGCGATCTGCCAGAGATGCTGTGTAGCGTCGCGGCAGTTGACAGTCCGTGAAGGTTTTAAAGGAGTGCGCGAACGTGACACCACCGGAATCCAGGTCGGCAACCGGAAAAGGGCCGGTCGGCGACGGGAAGCAGTTCGGTGCTGACCTGCACAGGCTGTACCGCGCGGGGCGTGTGCACCTGCCGGACTTCGCCATCAAGTACGCCGACAGCACCGAGTTGGTCCACCAGGCGGGCCGGGCCTTGGCGGCTTTGCGCGATACCTGCCCGAGCCTGCTGACTTTCACCTATCTGAAACAGGTGCAGGAGGAGCTGCAGAACGGAATGCGCACCACCGCGCTCAGCGTTCACGACGCCGGCGAAGCACTCGTGAAAGCCGCCGAAGCGTACGCCCGGTCCGACGACGACGCGCAGAGCGAGTTCACGAAGCTGATGGCCGACCCCGCCCACCGGGTCCTGCTCGACCGCGGTCCCGCACCGGGACGCCAGTGGCACGCCCCGCCCGAGGCCCGGTGAGGACGGACATGTTCGCCACAAACAACCACGAGGCGTTCATCGATTCGCTGAACTGGGTTTCCGAACTCCTCCACGACGCCCTGATGATGGACGGGGCGGTGGATTTGATCAAGAGTCCACAGTTCATGATGGATTTCCCAGTCAAGGACTATGCGCCGCAAAGCCGCAGTGGCTGCCATTATCTCGTCAAAGCTCCGGGATTCATGACGGGCCGGTTGGACGGAACCAACGCACGCGACGAATTCATAAAAGCCCTTTCCGTCGTCGGTGCCGAAGCGGACGGCAAGGTGACAGCCGTGGCCCAGGAAGTCAGGGACACCTTGGAATCGGTCATGCTGCTGGAATCCACGCACGTCGCGGAGGCCCATCGTCTGCTCACCGAGGCATGGGAGATATCCCGCTATCCACCGGAGGACTTCGCGGACCTGAAAACCCACGACGACGCCTGGGACGGCGACGCGGCGGACGAGTTCTTCGGCAACTTCTACCAGCCGCTCTACGGGGTCCGGCAGAACCACGGCAAAGCAGTCCACGAACTTGCGAAACTCCTGGGTGCCACCAACATGGCCATCGACCGAATCCAGAACAACGTCCTAGCCTGGCTCGACGAAGAAGCAGCGACGTTGAAGGCCCTCCTGGCGGCGACAGTCGCCAAGCCCGGGGACAGCCCCGCGCACAAGGTCTGGAAGCGCATCGGCGCGATCACCTCCGTTGTCGGGCAGGTCCTGTCGAGTCCCACGAAGGTGGGTGCGGGCTTGTTTCAGGCTGTAAGTACCCTTCCGTCCACAATCGGCGAGTTGATCGAGCCGGAAGTCGTAGCCGGCCAGGGAAGCCTGGCGCCCAAGGCTGTTCTCGATTACATCCCTAGGCGAGCGGTCGAGCTGCGACGAGACTTCTTCGAGGCCGGCGAGTCGATCACCGCTGCGGCGACCACGATCATCACAGAGATCGCTGGCCATCAGGGATACAACAACTTCGCCGTCCGGCGGCCGAGCATGGCCGACGGAGTCGACGGGCCTGGCTTTCACCACAAATCGGTCGCCAGGTCATACGATTGATTCGTCGGCCGGGGGAGTCCGATCTCCGCCGCCAGGCCCGCGGCCTCGCGGCGGCCTGGCCGTCGATTCCGCGAGATCAAACATGTCCTGAACCCATACCTTGGCAGATGGGCGAGCGCGCTGAGCTGAATGCCGGGCGTGGGTCGTCAATTAATTACGTACCCCTTTCGGATTGTTTTCCCTATACCTTCCCGCTGACGCTCGAAGCGGGCAGCAGGCGGACCGCCTGCGGCTAGAACCCTACTTTCAGCGAACGGGAGTACCGATGCAGAACGCGGAACCGGGTCGTGCCCGAAGTCTGTGCAAGGGCCTGCTCATCAGCGCACTGGGAATGGGGCTTGCGGTCGGCGGCGCGGTCGCGAACGCCCAGCCCGCTCCGGCCGAGGGCCAGATCATCACCGCGGGTGCGCAGGAGGCGGTGGCCGGCAGCTACATCGTGGGACTCAAGGGCTCGTCCGCCGGGGCCGGTGATCTGGTCGCCCGGTACGGCGGCCAGATCACGCAGACCTACACCGCCGCCCTGCAGGGCTTCGCCGTGTCGATGAACGAGCAGCAGGCCAAGCGGCTCGCGGCCGACCCGCGCGTCGCGTACGTCGAGCAGGACGGTGCCGCGCACCTGACCGGTACCCAGACCAACCCGACCTGGGGTCTGGACAGGATCGACCAGAAGGCGCTCCCGCTGGACAAGAAGTACACCTATCCCAACGAGGGCGCGGGTGTCACGGTCTACGTGGTGGACACCGGCACCATGCTGACGCATCCCGACTTCGGTGACCGCGTGAAGAGCGGGTACGACTTCATCGACAACGACTCCAACTCCTCCGACTGCCACGGCCACGGCACGCACGTCGCCGGGACCGTGGGCAGCAGCACCTACGGCGTGGCCAAGAAGGTCAACATCGTCGGTGTCCGGGTGCTGAACTGCTCGGGGTCGGGCCAGAACTCGCAGGTCGTCGCCGGCATCGACTGGGTCACCAAGAACGCCGCGAAGCCGGCGGTGCTGTCCATGAGCCTGGGTGGCGGCGCGAACACGAGCGTGGACTCGGCGGTCAGGCGCGCGGTCCAGGCCGGGATCACCACCACGGTGGCGTCCGGAAATTCCAACACGGACGCGTGCAACACCAGCCCGGCCCGCGCGCCCGAGGCGATCACCGTGAACGCCACGGACAGCAATGACGGCCGTGCCAGCTTCTCCAACTACGGCCGGTGCACCGACATCTTCGCACCCGGCGTGAGCATCCTGTCCACCAAGAACGGCGGCGGGACCGCGACGATGTCCGGTACCTCGATGGCGACACCGCACGTCGCGGGCGCCGCGGCGGTCTACCTGTCGGCCAACCCGAGCGCCACGCCGGCCCAGGTCGACACCGCGCTGAAGAACGGCGCCTCGGACAACGTCGTGAAGAACCCGGGCTCCGGCTCGACGAACAAGCTGCTCAACGTGGTCGGGTAACCCCGTTCTCGGCTGGGCGCGGCGCACCAGGTGGTGTGCGGCGCCCAGCCGTTGTCATGCGCCCGGGCTGGGTCCGGCCTCCGCGGTGCGCGGCCACGGCGCTCGCGGTGTGGCCCAAGCCCACAAGTGACGCCCAGATTCACGAGCAACGAGGTCAGCAAGCACCGTCGAAACCACGCGGCCTGGCAGGGAGGTGGAGAAGGCCATCAAGAAGGCCGCGAGGGCGGGGCGAGCTTACCCGGTCGACGATTCCATGGAGACGTTCCGGGCCAGGCCGTAGACGTCCTCGGTGACCGCGTGGGGCACGAACGGCGCGACTTCGCCGGCGCGCCACGTCCAGAACTCCACGACGTGATCGTTGGGATCGCTGAGGTAGGCCGACCGGGCGCGGCGGCCGTCGTCCGCCTCGAAGAGGACCTCGTCGACGGTGCCGCCGCGTGCGCGCAGCCCGCGGACCAGCTCGTCGTAGTCGGATTCTTCGACGTACATCGCGTAGTGCACGTGTACACCGGGCCTGGCTCGGGCGATGCCGAGGCCGGGCAGGGCCAGGCCGATCCTGGTACCGCCGGCCAGCACCCACACCACCCACGGTGTACCGCCGATGCTCCAGCGGTCGAGCACCTCGAAGCCGAGCACGCCGGTGTAGAAGCTCTCGGCCTCGCCGAGGTCGCGTACCTCCAGCATCAGTTCGTTGACCCCGGTGGTGGGTGGTGTCACAGCCATGAGATCCCTCCAGCGTCATATCTCTATATAGTGCATTACCGATATTCTAATATTGGAGGCTACCTATATACGGGGCTCAGGGGCAAGGGGTCAGCGCACGAGGCGGAAGAAGGTGTGCAGCTCGTCGACGAACAGGTGCGGCTGCTCGAACGCGGCGAAGTGGCCGCCATCTAGTGGCTCAGGCGATGACTCAGCTCATGAGCCCGATGCGGACTCCTGACGCGACATTTTGTCCAGGTCGCGTTTGCAGAACCCGTGGTGAGCCCATTCCTCGTTGAGCACGGTACCGAGGCATTGCCGCACTGCCCGCCCCTTGGCGTACGGGGGCCATCTGTCGTCGTCGGGCACCGGCGCGGTCTGCGCGAGCTGATCAGGCGTGACCTCGGCCAGCCACGTCTCGATCCTCGAAGCCTGCCGGTTGCGCACGGTGAGCACCTCGTCGAGGCTCGGTTGGGCGGACGGGTCGAGCTCGTTCTCCTGGTCCATGACGAACGGTGGACCCAGTCCCATGGCCGTGAACGGCTCGGTGAGCCCGAGCACGCAGCGCCGGAACCAGGAGTCGTGCACGAAGACAAGGTGACGGAGGGTTTCGACCATCGACCACTCGCCGTCGACGCCGTGATGCTCGCTGTTCTCGGGCATGGACCGGACGCGCTCGGTGGTCGCCGCCCAGTCTTCCCGCAGTTGCCGCCAGGCCTGTCGCAGGTCGGCCGGTTCATCGGAGCGGATCAGCAACCGCACCGGGTGGCGGCGGTCGAGCTCCGACTCGACGTACGACATGACCTCGACCCCGTTGACCACGAGATTGGTGACCAGGCCGTCGATCTCAACGTCCTGCATGACCACGCCGACCAGTCGGGCTCTGCTCAGGTCGCACTCGCGGAACTCCGCGCCGGTGAGGTCCTCGTCGTCGAAGCGTCGCATGCGGACAGACTAGGCGGCATCGCACCCGCAATGCGCGACTTTGCCGCGTGGAGTACGCCGTCGGGGCCGTCGTAGGTGGTGAGGCAGTGGTCGAAGTCGGCGCGCCATTCCGCTGGGGCGAAGGGGAAGTCGCTGCTGTAGAGGATGTGGCCGGGTTCGGCGAAGGCGAGCAGGGAAGGCAGGGCCGTGGGGGCTGGCGGACAGGCGGTGTCGAAGTAGAAGCGGCGTAGCCCGGCCATGGTGTCGAACGGGAAGCCCAGCAGCGGGCTCGGCAGGCCGGCCAGTTGCGGGATCGGTGGTTCGGTCGGGTGCGCGAAAACCACGGCGTCCCGCGAGTCCAGTTCCGTCCAGAGCGGCTCGTACGGCCGGGCACGTCGTTCGATTCTGGCGTGCGGCACCGGATCGTGTGGTGCGCTCGGGTAAGCCGGCGCATCCGGCGGTCGTACCGGTGGAGGACTTCGTGCAAGCCCAGCTCAAGCGCAAGACCAAGGCCTCAGATGGCCTGCGAACAGCACGGAAGTCGGAGCGGGCCGGACACGCTCACGCCAGGTTCTCCCGCGCTGGCAACGCATCCGCCCACGATCTACCTCCGTGAGGATCCACTGCGGGACGCGGTGAACGGGTGGCTCGGCACCCTGTTCGACCGTGACAACGTGGACCGGACCATTCGCGAGTTGGTCGGATCTCAGGGCGGCACCGGTCAACAGAGTGAGCACTGCCGGGCGCGCGAGCGGCTCGCCGACTCGGAGGCACGGCTCCGACGGTTTCAGGTTGCCATCGCGGCGGGTATCGACCTGACAGCCTGGTCAAAGCGATCAACCAAGCACAGGCCGAACGCGCGAACGCGCAAGCCGAACTGGACAACGCGCCGGCACCGAACACGCTGGGTGAGGCGGAGGTGTACGCCATGATCGACTCGCTCGGCGACGTCGGCGCGGCGCTGTCCGGCGCGAACTCGGAGAAGCTGGCCAACCTCTACGGCGAGCTGCGGCTCGACCTGCGCTATGACCATGAAAGAGGCCGTCGATGTGACGGCCTATCCGCGGGTGAATAGTGTGTGTCCGAGGGGCGACTTGCACACTAACCACACGCCTCCGGATGGCCAACGGGGGATGCGTCGTTGGACTGTAGGGAGGTGTCGACGGTCTGAGATCTGTCGAGTAGGACGAGCACCAGGTCCGATGGATTGTGCTTAGGCTGAGCGGCATGAGGCGGCTATCGTCGTGCTCGTCGCTTCCATGCCTTTCGAAGGCCCCAACCGGCAAGCCCGACTCCGCCTGTGGCCGCGAGGACTATCCCTCCGCTGGCGACCAGGCCTAGCCTGAAATAGCTAGATACGGCGACCGCCGCAGTGAAGCAGCTCGTGACAATCAGCCCCAGGCTCAGGATAATCAAACTGATCGCGGCTGCACTCGATTTCAGGAGTTTTTGGGCGTTGGTAGTCTTGCTAGCGTCAGAAACTAGATGATCGAGAAGCTCGAGTACGGACGTTGCGGGGGGCGCTGGTGGAGGTCGAATACCGGTGTCGCTGGGTTCTTGCTCGTCAGATGCCGGTGGGACCGCCGCTGGCGGGTTCTCGGTCATCGTGTGTCTCCTTGGCCAGGCTCACGGCTCGTTAGGCTGATCGGGGTGGTGTGTCTCCAGCCGGATCCAGCGATCGTCTTTTGGGACGATGACAGTCACGCCACCATGGCGGAGACGGTTAAGGAGGTCCGGTCGGGGCCGCGACGACACGAGGACGGCATGGTTTTCGGCATCGGCTTGCATTGGTCGGCCTGATCACGAGTTGGTACGCGAGCGTTAGAGGTTCTCGGTGAGTGGTTCGGGTTCGTGTTTGGTGAGATCTTTCCAGGTTTCCGAAAGGATCTTGTTCTCGACCTGGCTGATGTGGGCTGGCGTGTTGGACGCGGCCGCAACGACAACGACCTCACCAGTGGTCTTGAGCTTCACCGTTTTCTTCATGCCGTTCTTCTCCTGCAGGAAGCCAGTGATTTGGATCCAGTGCTTGCGGTCGCGCCGCCAATCGATCTCGGCGAGACGCCGTTTGAGCTCTTCGAAGGGGATCTTTGGAGATGGCGGCGTCAGTTCGGCCACGGCGTCAGCGAACTTCTTCTCGAGGTCCTCGATCGTGTCGTGATCGGTTGTCTGCTCCTGCACCATCACGTCCATGATCGGGCCGAGTTTGTGGCGCCGTGCCTGGTTGTAGGCGAGCGCAAGGGCCTTGAGAGCGAAAGCCCAGCCGTGGACGTATAACCGCCGGTAGGTGTCGGGCTGCTTAGTATCGCGCCAGACGTCGCCGAACATTTCCTCCAGCATCTGGAGGAACTCGCGGCAGTACGGCAGGACGAACGGGACGTGATGATGCTTGAGGTGCTCGCGCTTACGGTTGCCGTGCGAGATCACATTGAGTAGCATCTGGTCGAGCGTAGACGCATCGACAATATTCTGAACTGCGGTGAGCGTCGCGCCCGTGCTGCGGCCATCTGCGACGCGACCATTGAAAATGGTCCCCTTGATCGCCCCATTTCGCAGCTTGGAGAGAGCGGACGAACTATCGTAGGTCGCCACCAGGTTGGCGTTCTTCTTTGTACCGCGACCGTTGCGGTCTGCGAAACTCTGAGCCGCCGCATCGACACCGACTTTGAGTTCGATCTCGAGGGTCACAAAGAAGGTGTCGAGAGCGCCCTTCTTGCGCGCGATCCCACTTTGGGCAGCCTCAAATAGAGCAGCCGTCTGGGTTTGTCCGTCGGCCTGCATGACCGGCCGCTTGGGCAAGTAGATGTCGCCGTAGAGAGCAGCCGGGTTCGCCTCATCGAAGGCGACAAAAATAGGCTGCGGGTCCTCCTCGAACTCCTCGACGGACTGCCACCCGGTAATGGTCGGCAGGTACGCGACGCGTTCGCCGCGAACGGCCTCAAGGATATAGCGCCGGAAGTCGCCGCGGTTGGTTGCCTTGGCACCCCGGAAGTCGCTCTGCGTCTTCTCGTGAGCTGCCCTCATGCCGATGGCTTCGTAGTCAACCGCGCGCGGAGGGTCGGACGGATTATATTTCACGATGTCAGTGAACTGGAGTAGACTGGGGTGGAGCGAGACGCAGATGCGGTAGCCCCCCTCTGCACCCTTCAGGCACAGCATGCCACGCATGACGTGCCGTTTTTCGGTCTCGTGCTGGAAACGGTAACAGCGGTTTTCGAAGTTGTCGCGCGCCTCCTCGTTCGAACTGACGCGGACGATTCGTAGGCCTCCATAGGTCTGATCCTCAGGGATGTCGGCGGTGCTGATCAGCCTTTGTTGGGCGATAAACGGGGTGCTCACGACTAGTTCTCCTATTGATTGAAGTCAGGCGTGCCGGTGCCCGTGGATGTCGAGTCGGGAGCGAGAATTGGGGAATCGTGATGCATGCCGACGCAGATCTTGAAGCCCCACTGACGAGTGACGTTGCCACGCTCGATCGTGCGCGTGTCCGCGCGGGCCGCTTTACCTGCATAACTGCGCTTCCGCACGACGAGCAACTCGCCCTGACGATGCTGCCGGAGTTCCAAGGCGTAGCAGTCGCAGACCCGGCTCGCGCCCGTAGGGGGTCGCCGTCTTCCATTGTTCCCCACTCTCGACGACAAGCTTAGATCGCCGAGACCTTATCGGCACTCTCCGCGTCCTGCAAGTCCATCTCCGAGATTGAGGCACGCGGCAGCGCATTGAAGATCATCACGCCGGATCGACACCGGCCTGATCTTCGACGTCACCTACGACAAGGCCACCAGATCAAGTCGAGATGAAGGGCGCATCAACGACGCGTGAAGCTGTCCGGGCGTCGGCCAACTCGGAGACTCTTCCCAAGGCGTGCTCCGACAGTGCGGCTCGCAGTGCTCATCCAGTTCGCACCGTTACCGTCTCTGTGGCTCTGAAGATGGCGTTGTGGTCGTCAGGTTCTGCATAGTTCATGCCCCAGTCGAGCAAATGATCTGGGGCATCGGCAGTTCGCTGGTCGGGCGCGGCGAGCGCTGGAGGCAGATCAAGCACGGCATCCCAACCGGGCGCTCCAACAGTTCAAGCTCACCCGGGCTAAACGTGACGTCGCAGTACGCGGTCAAGCGCTCCGGCATGGTGACGTCGGCCGCCAGTGGGAACACGTGGACGACGCGGCATGTCCCCCACCGTACCGGGCAGCCGGCAACGGGCACGCGATGATCAGCCTGGTCACCATTGCTCGCTCCGCAGGTCGTGGCGTCCGGCGAGGACGGGCGTGGTCGGGGCGCTGCCCGCCCCCGCCGGAGTCTGGGACCCGCGAGCGCGAGACGTGCGGGCGCTACGCGACTGAGCCGATCCAAGCGCGCTGACCTACGGGACCGTGCGGGGAAAAGGCGACGTCAGCGTGACGGCCTGCGGCGCTGCGTCGGGCCAAGGCGCCGTTCGACGGCCGGCAGTGTGGTACGAGCTGCCAGGAACGCGCCGCAGCGGACGCAGGGCCGCCCGGGCGCGACGAGCATCGAAGTCGGCGGCACGACGTGCCCGCACAGTCCTTCGTCCCGGCCAACCGCGTCCCGCCAGCCTCGGGAGAACTCCTCATCGGCCACTGCATGGTCGCGGTCGTCAACCTCGCTACTGTGCCAGTTCACATACAGTCTGGCGCGGCCGGACCGCCGACTGGGGCGGTTCCGCACTCGGTGCCGTCGATAGTCGTGTTCCTCGCGGCCGAGGTCGTCACCGACCTGCGCGACCAAGCTCGCCGACGCCGCTCAGCGTACACACGGGAATGCCACCAACGTGCATGAACTGCAGCCGTCTACCCGTGAACGACCTGCGCGGCGGCTGTTTGCCGACTACCCCGCCCGATGTGAGCATGACGCCGACGTGGGTTCGGGCGTGTCGAATGCAAAATGCGGCATTCCCTGATTCTACAAGCCACTGGCACGGCCCCCACAGCCTTAATATGCCGACCTCCGAGCCAGTCCGCGCTGAGCGTACAATGCACCCTCACAACCGCCGAAGGTACACGGCAGTTTGGCAACGGCAATGAAAAGCCGAGACCAGTTCGGAGCACAGCATTGTGCCCACCGCCTGGCTGCACACTCCAAGCTTGGTCATGTCAGCACGACCAACGCGAATCTGCGCGATGAACGGGGACGACAGCGAGACGCAGCACGACACCGCTGGGGCTCACCTGTTGTCTAACTGGACACCGCGACGGCCACCAGGGAGACCAGAGTTGCTCAGCGATTAAAGCGAGGGTTTTTGGCTACGAGCAGTACTCCCTTCACACTTGCAGGATCGTCCGTTTCGTACCAACGTACACTACAATTTCCGAGCCAATCGGCGATGTCTGTAGCTTGAGCGACATTTTCAGGTGTGTCCAGCAGTCGACCGACCCGGTCGTGCAGCACCGATGAACCTCGGGGGCCAGCGAGATGCTGCCGTAGACGTGTCCGCAGATTTCCCGTCGATCCTACGTAGATGATTATATCTCCCTCGAATACGAGGTGAACACCAGAGGATCGAGGTGCTCCACTAACATTCTCGTATGTATAAGGCAGCGGCTCGGAAGATTGGGTCAGGACCTCTGAAGGATCAACTGGTGTCGATAGACTACTTGAACGCGCCCGGTCAACGCGCTCAGCGTCGTGAACGGACTCCTCTTGAATATCAACGCGAAGTACGTCGCGGGCGCGCATGAGTAAGCTCTCAGGCCGTAGCATGAACAACCGGACACCTGCATGTCGGCGTAGTTCCTCCGCAAGTTCGGGACGGGGTCCTCTCGTCTGACCGCGATCCCTGCGCCACCAATCGTCCTTGACATCGCCAGTGACAAGTAGGACATCACGATTGCGTTGGCCTGCTTCATCCAGGACCTGTTTCCAGACTAGGTAGTCGCCAGCAGCCAACTCGTCTACCTTGTTCTTGTCTTTGAATCCAGGAGGTTCGTCCGCTTGGATCCGACGTAAGGCCTCTTTGATTGCCTCCGCGCGGGTTTCAGCACTCATCGGACTACCCACCCGACCATTGAGCACTGGTTCCAGAGCCTGAAGAATGGGGTCGGTGTTTGTGTCCAGGGCTTGCTCTAGAGCCCCTTCGACGATGAATCTCTTAATTGCTTCAGTGACGACACTGAACGCTAGATCGAGGTGGCGCTGCAACTCGTCGCGACGCTCCGCCGCCAGGGCGACCCGGTTACCCCAAGAGCGCAAAACATTGTTGGACTGCTGGAGATGCTCGATTAGTGCTTCAATAGTGTTGTCGCCGGTCTCCTGCAAATCTCGCAAGGCGGATTCCCGGCCACGCCAAAACTCGACCACGACCTGCTGAGGAACCCACAAACAATCACCCAACTTGGTGAGAACCGCAACAAGATCGGTTCGAGTCTGCGCGTTGTAACGATACAGGTTCAACAGGACATTTGTGTCGAGCACGACCATCCCTTGAGTGAGCAGAGAATGGTAGTCCTCATCCGTCGGCGTTCGGAATCCTTCGAACCCGTCGTAGATGCCGCGCGGTTCGCCTGACGCCACCCTACTTGTTGCGGCAGCGACATCGCGTATGCCGCGCTTCACAGCATCCCACCCCTTAGGCTTGCCAGAGTCTCTTGACAGACTAGCAGTTGTCGACCACACCGCCATCGATTCGGGCAACCTCATCAATGTCGCGGAGCACAGATCGATAACCCGAGGGCCTGAAGGCTACTGGGTACGAGGGGTTCATTTTCAGGTGCATAGAACTGCCATGCTATGGCCTTACGGCGCACGAAGCCATCAAGCCCTCCATCGCCACCAGTCTTGTCGGGAACTGCAACAAAGTCGACGCCGTAGCGGAGACGTAGCAGCGTTCGAGAGTGATCCTCCCACTCGTAGGAGTCCCAGCCGCTGCCCTGTGTCACCATGATCCGAACTTACTTGCATGTCGGCCGTCACGCTATGGAGTTCGACTACTCCGTTCGTGGGTATTGCGACTGCTGGAAGGACCTTGTCCAAGGATGAGCTGGCCTCAGCGGTCGCGTCGCGGTTGTAGTAGTCAATCAATTTGCACAACATTGTAACGATCGGGTTTGAGGTCTGAGTCTGCCCAGGTGTCACCGCAAATCTGCGCGGATGGCGTGGTCCTTCCTCAGAGGCGCGACCGGTTGACGGCACAAGCTGGGCCTCTGGTGTTGACCTACGCGGCACCTGGGCGCGTGTAGTTGACTCGGCCCTTAGGGGAGAGCCGAGAGTGGTGGGCATGGCAGAGGATCCGCTGATCTCGATCGGTCGGTTCGCTCGGGTGACCGGGCTGATGGTGAAGGCGTTGCGGCTGTATGCGGAGGCCGGGGTGCTGGAGCCGGCTCAGGTAGATGGGGCGAGTGGGTATCGGTTCTACCGGGCGAAGTCAGGTTGAGGCTGGTCAGATAGCCGTCACATCCAGTTCTGCGGACCGTTACAGCCGTCACACTGGCTGTGACGGGCACAAGAGTCGTTGACCTGGGGAAACGTCGTTTGTGACAGCTGTGACGGGTGTGGTCGAGACCTATCACAAGCAGGCTTGAGCGGCCTTCTGCGGCCCATGTTCGAGACATGTCAGACGAGGTGTCACACCCCGGTGACTGCGCCCGGTGCGGGCGATACCGGCGGGCACCACTCCGCCTGTCACTGGTGCGGCCCGCGCACCATGCGACCGAGACCACCGGAACCGTCGAGGTGCCCTTGCCTGCGCGCACCAGAAGACGTTTCGGCATCGCGGGCGCGGTGTCTAGGGAGGTGTCGTCGCGGTGGCCCCTGCATCGCTCCGGCGGGAAGGCTGGGATCCAGCGCGAGCACCGTGCGCGGCACCACCGGAGCCGTACTCATCAGGATCCGTGGTGTGCGCGGCGGGCGTCCGGCACCGGAGGTGCCTTGTCCGTGCTGCGGGGGCTGGTCCGGCTCGGCTAGACGGTGTGGAGTGCGCGGGTGAGCCAGTCGTGCGAGTCGACGACCGACAGGGCGGTCTGTTTGAGCATGCTGGCGGTCAGTTGCAGGGATGCGAGGCTGTCGGGGTCTTCGTCGAAGACGACTCCACTGGGGACCGTGGTGTGGGCGACCGTCGGGTGTTTGTCGTAGTCCAGGAGCGTGAAGCCGGCCTCCCACAGCCCAGCCGCGCCGTGCCGTTTCTCCACGATGCGGATGAAGCATCGGCGACGTCCGAAGTCGGGGTTCAGTAGCTGTGCCACTTGGTCGCGCATCACGTCGTGATTCCCCACCGTCGAGGTCAGGGTCTGCTCATGAATGAAGAAATGCATCGTCCCCCGAAAGGAGTCGACCATGCGTTTTTTCCTGCTCTTTCTGGCCGCAAGCAAGGGGCTGAGGCCCTTGACCCCGTCGGGGTGTCCCGTGAAGGTGAGCAGGGTGCTGGTGTAGGTGTCGGTTTGCAGTAACTCCGGGACCGTCCAGGGCGCGTGGCACACGAGTGACTGGGCTTCCAGTTCCGCCGCGGCCATCGAGTTCACCATCGCCGTGCCGTCGGTGTGGCGGCGGACCCACAGGTCCGGGTGTGTGAAGAAGCTGCGAACCTCGTGTATCTGACGGGCGGTGGCCCGGCAGTACCCGGCGACCAGGAGTGCCTCCGCGGCGGAGATTTGGGCGGTACCGTATTCCACCCGGCACACCTTCGATTCGGACTGGCCAAGAAGCTCACCGATGTGGCTGAGATGAAGTCCGGCAGCCCGCCGGAGTTGTTTGAGCAGGCGTCCCAGTTCACGCTGCCGCACGTTGGAAATACGGTTCACTTCATCCATGGAGACCCAGAATTTCTGTCGAATCAACTTGTTTCGGCCGGTCGCGGCGGGTGGCGTCGTGGCCGATCATGCGTCCCACTCGCTAGCGCGCAGCACGAGTGCTTGGGCTAGGTCCGTGAGCCGATCGGCGAGGTGGCGCATCTCGTCGGCTTGTCCGGGGCCGGGATGGAACAGGTCCGTGTACAGGTGCCGGAGGCGGATTTCCGCCCTGCGGGCCGCATCGAGTAGTTCGCGATCCGTCAACCGGCGGCGCCGTCTTAGTACAGAGATACTCGCGCTCACGTCTTCGATCTGCTGGGCGAGACGTTCCACTAAGTGCTCGATGGCGGTCAGCCGCTCCGCCACGTTGTCCGCGGCCGTCGGGAGTTCGCCGGCTGGCGACGGGGCGCGGCTCAGGCATACCTCACACGGTGCGCCGGTGACTCGCGAGAGCCCTTCGAGGTCGCCGCGCCCGAAGCGTGCATCGCAGAGCGCGGCCAGCTCCTCGGGAATGGGCTCGTCGGTCGGTACGGGGAACAGGTGGACGACTCGCTGGGTCTCACCGACCGTGCCTGACAACGGCCGCGCGATGAACAACCCTTGACCAATCACTGGGCACCACTTCCAGCGACCATCGGTGTTGAGGTCCGGCCGTCCCGCTGGGAGGCGGGTGCCACGGGGAGGCGTGGAGGCGGGACGGCCAGAGGCTTATGTGACTGAAGAAACCGGCGGAACCGGCTCGGCCTGCGGTGACGGTGGGGGCGCATCCGCGCCTCAACGGTGGGCAACGAGGCAAGCGCCCGCAGGTAGACGCAACAGCGCGGGCACCGCGCGCCCGGCGGCAACAAGACGGAACCGATCAGGACCACGTGCCCGCAGATCGCCTCATAGCGACCCTGCCCATCGTGCAGACCACGAGCGAAACTCACGTCCCTCACCGCGTGGTCAAGCCCATCCACGACGCACCGGTACCACCGGACGTAGACCCGTCGAACGGGGCGCGGCAGTCGTGAGCTGCGCTGGCCGGTTGTCACAGTCGCTCCTCTGATCGCCGAAGGTGTTGAAATCATCCAACCCGGGGTGCGTCGGTAGGCACAGAGCGGAAACGTCGGAGTTTCGTCGCAGGGACGTGGCACTCAAAGCATCTACCTGCCGGTATGGGTGCTAGGCTGATGTTCCAATCGGCACGAGCGAGGTAGTCAGGTGACTAGCTTCCGGCGACGGAAGGAGCTGGTTTCAGCCCGTAAGGCGGCCGGACTGACTCAAGAGAGGCTCGCGGAGGTAATGCGCGTCGATCGGTCCACGGTGATCCGCTGGGAAGCCGGAGATCACGCGCCGCTTCCGTTCCAGTGGCCGAAGCTGGCGAAGGTGCTCGGGCGGTCGACGGACGAGCTGCGGCAGCTCATCGACGTGCGGCCGGCTCCGGGACCGTCGACACGAGCCTGGTCGGAGCTTGAGCCCGCGTTCAACTGGCTGGATCGGCGTGTCGGCTGGAGTCCGGGTACAACTCGCGGACGCGTCCAAGCTCGGGGACCGGTGGAGCGGCGCGCCCGACTGTCGATCGGTCGAGGGAGCCTTGCCGAAGCGTTGGCGGGTTACTACGGTGATCCGCCTCCTGGATACTCGATCTACCAGGCTCGCTGTGCGCAGGCCGAGGTACGGACCAGCATCCTGACTCGTCCAGAATGGACGGACTTGGCGTGTCCGTTGACTCCTGAATGCGATCGCCTTGCGTTGCTGCCCGACATCGAACGGCCGGGCCACGGCGTCGACGAGAGCGCGGCGGTTCGGCGGCTGGCGGAAGCTGCGGCGAATGAAGTGCGGATCGCGGACGTGCCGATCTACCGGCTCTTGGACCTTGAGGCCGGACCTGGGGCCGTGGTGGGCAAGGTCGGGTTGGTTCCGTTCGTTCAGTACGCCTTGAGCGTGGATCTGCTGGAGCGCGAGCTGAACGACAGCTTGTCGGCCGGGAGGTGCTTGCGGCCCGGTGACGTGCCGTTGCGGGACAGGTACTTGCCGGACTTCGCGGCGGTGCTCGATCTGGCCGGACGGTTATGCGCGGGCGGAGTACTCGCGTTGACCGCGATCGCGCGGCCTGCCGACCCGCACCGCGGCGGACCGGACTACTTGCTGCTCGTCCAGGAGCGATCCGGACGCGTGCTTAACGCGGCGGGCAGGTTGGCGGTCATTCCCAAAGCGTTCCACCGGCCGTTGGTGGACCATCGTGCGGACGCGCGGATCGGGGCAACACTGCGACGCGAACTGGAGAAGGAGCTGTTCGGGCGCGCTGACGTCGACAACACGGCGGGCGGACAGCGTGCGGCCGACCCGATGCACCCGAGCAGGCTGTCCGCGCCGATGCGCTGGCTGGCAGAGCGACCGGGCCGGCTGCGGATGGAGTGCACTGGGTTCGGGTTCAACCTGGTCAGCGGGAACTACGAGTTCGCCAGTCTGGTCGTGATCGAGGATGAGGAGTTCGCTGGCGATGGAGTCGACGAGTTCGCCTTCGAGCAGGTCCATGGTCAGGGCGTAGTGCACGAAGTGCGTGATGCCGAAGGCGCCGCCGAGGTGGTGTTCACGGATGTCCGTGCCCATGAGGCGGTAGATCGGCCCGTTCACGAGCCGGGTGTTCATGGACAGCGTCTCGGCCAGCCGCTGAACGGCCACGTCCGCCGCGTGCTCGTCGAGTTCGAGGTCAGCTTCCGGGGCGCGGGTCGCGACGGTGAGCCGGTCGTGTTGCGGCCGGAGTTCACACTCCAGGTCGAGCCACTCCGAGCAGGTCAGGACGCTGGTGTTCACGGCAAGCTCGCCGCAGCGCCCTCCGTAGAGGCCGTGGTCGTCGAGGCGGCGGCCGTAGTAGGTGGTCAGTGCCTCCATGACATCACGCTGGCTGACCCACGCGCGCCGGGTTGCGCGGTCGTGAAGAGCGTGGGCGTCAACCGTCGTGACCCGAGACGCGACGGTGCGACGGCCGGTGCCCGGAGACCAGCGCGCATGACGGTCGAGCCATTCGAGTGCCGCGCCGATGTGCGGGTCCGCGGCAAGGCGGCGGTCGGCTTCCGAGGTGTCCAGGGCCTCGCCGGCCTCGCCGAGGAGTTCGGAGAACCGGGCGTGCTCGGCATCGGAAGCGCGTTGAAGCGCGCTGTCCAGGATCTGTTGCATCTCGGACTGTGGCCGGAGATCGGGCTTCTTGTGCCAGGACGCCACAGTGCGCGCACCGATACCGAGCTTTTCGGCGAATTTCTCGTTGCTCAGCCGTAAGGCGGCTTGAAGGGCTGACGCTGATCGCCCGGTCCATTCGCCTGTCCGGCTCATCGGGGCTCCGAAAGGCCGATGTGCAGCGGATATGCGGTGGTTGTGCGCTGCTCCTGCACTGGTTGTGCATGGGATCGGGTGCTGATTCGGCCTTGAATCCTAGGTATGGAAATCACCTGGTTCACCAACCTGAATCGCCCGGTCTCAGCGCTTCGAGCGGACATGTTCGACCACGGTCGCGAGGTTCGATTGAACGTCTTCGAGCCGGTCGGTGATCTCGGCCAGACGCTGTTCGAGCGCGTCCAGCCGGGACCACAGCTCGTGGTCGTCGTCGGCCGGCTCGTCCGGGTGCGGCGGTGTGCGGCTTTGCAGTACGGCCAGCAGATGTTGCGGGTGCCAGCCCAGGGTCGTCGACAGCGCTTCGAGGGTGCGGGCGCTGCGGCGCCGCTCCACGGTGTGGTGCTGCAGTTCGCGCACGATCGCCTGGGACACGTGCGACCGCTCGGCCAGCTCGCGTTGTCGCCAGCCGAGTTCGTTGACGCGCATGTTGATCGCCTTGGCGACTGCCGCCCAGTCTTCCGACACCTATTCCTCCGCGCTCCGCCTCAGCGCCGAGATTAGCGGTTCGTCGAGCTTTCACCACGTCGCCTAGCGCATTGCCAGCGGCGCGTCGGACAAACGCGCCCGTAGTAGCGCTGAAATCAACAACATAGTCTTGAAATCATCAGATTGGTCTTTTCTTATGAACTCGCAAATCACCTTTCACACCCTTGAAGAAGCCGCCTGGATTCTGGGCGTCTCCCGTCCCGCGGTGAGCCGGGCGATCCGGACGGGCGAACTGCGCCCGACGCGTTGCCGCTCCGGTCTGCGGGTGTCGTCGCCCGAACTGGCTCGGTGGCTTGGCCCTTCGAAGCAGGACGGAGGTGCGGCATGCACGCCGACGACCTCCGGCTGATCGGCATCGCGTGGCGGCTCGACCGCCTGCGGTGGGTCCCCACGGACGTGCTGACGGACATCGTGACCAGCGAAGGTGTCTGTATGTGGCCGTCGCCGGACGACGGACCGCCGGATGCCCGGACCGACTCTGAGCTGGCGAAGCTGTTGTGCGGCGGCTGCCAGGTGCAGGACGAGTGCCTGGAGCTGGAGCTGCGCACGGCCGGTGCCGAGACGGTCGGAGTCTGGGGCGCGATGACCGACGACGACCGCCGGGCGCTTTATCCGCACTGGCTGCGGCGCGGCGAGCGGGTCGATCGGGGTGCGCTATGAACGGCATCAGCGTGACTCCTACGCAGATCCTCGCCGGGGTCGGGGCGCTGCTCGTGCTGTTCTGGGTCTGGCGGGCCGGGGCTCGCCGGGCGAAGGCGGCCGCTGAGGCTGCGCGGTCCGGTGCACGGCTCGTGTCGCTGGTCGGGCGGGTGTTGTTCAACGCCGGGTTGATCGTGGCGGTTCAGTGGGTCGTGATCGCACATCCGGGCGAGCGGTGGCTGCTGTTCGCGGTGCTCGGGTTGCCTGCGTTGTTCGCGTCCTACGCGCTGACCAGGGCGATGACCGTGACCACGGTCGACACCTCGAAGCGGGGTGGTCGCCGATGAACCGGGCTCAACGGCTCGCGCAAGATGCGGCCGAAGCGGCGGAGGTGCGGGCGTACGAGACCGATCCGGACGTCGTGGCGCTGCGGATCGAGCGGGTGCGTCGGCAGGTTGACTGGATGTGCTGGTCCGGGATCGTGCTCGGGCTGGCGTTCACGATGACGAACGTCCAGACGTTCGCGTCGGCGGGGACTCGTGCCTGGTCGCTGCCGTGGCTGGCGGCTTGGGCGCTCGACCCAACGGTGTCGCTCGTTCTGCTGGCGATCCTGCGCGCCGAGCAGGTGACGGCGCGGTACAAGGTCAAGACCGGCAGGTGGGTCCGGCGGGCGAAGTGGTTCACGCTCGCGGCGACGTACGTCATGAACACCTGGGCGTCCTATGCCGAGGGCGAGCCGGCCGCGATCGTGCTGCACTCGGTGCCGCCGCTGGTCGTGTTCGCCGCGGTCGAGGCGATCACCGACCTGCGGGACAAGCTGACCGACGCCGTGCTGGTCGCGGCCGGTGAACGGCGGGACGTTCACGGGGAGTCTGTGAACGCGGGGCGGCGGAAGTTGTTCGCGGACTATCTGGCGGACGCTCGGGCCAGCTGGTCGCCGGGAGTGGAGATCACTGCGGCTTGGGTGCGGCAGGCCACCGGGTGCTCGCGTGGGTTGTCTCCGCGGCTCGCACGCGCGTTGCTCGCGGAGGTGGCGGATGACTGAGTCGGACGCCTTGCCGATGAAGGCCGAACCTGTGCTGGACGGCGTGCTGGTCGACGACACGTTGCCACAACCGCGTCGTCGGAGGACGCGGCGGAACCGCTTCACGCTCTGGTGGTTGCACTCGCCGCGGGTGCCGCTGTGGCTCAAGAGCAAGCCGCAGGCGGTGCAGGCTGTCAAGGACGCCGTGGTGTGGGTGCTGAAGTCGCCGTTGCGGTATCTCGGCGCGGTCGTGCGCGGGATCGTCGTCGGCGCCCGCTGGTGGCGTGGGTGGGTCACGGTGCAGGACTACCGCACGGCGGCTGAGGAGTCGGAGAAGCTGGCGGACAAGTTCACCGAGATTCGGGTGCTCACCCTGTTCCGCTGGAAGATCACTGGTGCCTTGTTCGCAGTAGTGACCGTGGTCGTCGTACTGGTGGATCTCGTGTACGGCACCGATCCACTGTGGATCGCCGGGGCCGCCGCGTCGGCGGCACTGGCGATCCTGGGCCGCCGCAAGGATGGCAGTCCAGGAAGGAAGCCGGCGCTCGCCGGGCCGCGGACGCTCACCTGGACGATGGACCCGCAAGTTCTGGTCGACGCGTTCCGGGACGCGAAGCTGATCGGCAAGGATGAATCCCTGCGGCTGGTCGAGCGGGCGACGCGGGTCGGCGATGGGTGGGCCATCACCGTCGACTTGCCGGCGACCCGCAAGGCCGCCGATGTCGTGAAGAACCGGGATGCGCTCGCGTCGGCGCTCGCTGTCGATGAAGTCCAGCTCATTGTCGAGCGGGTGCGCGGCAACGGCGGACATGCCGGACGGGTGTCCATGTGGGTCGCCGACGAGGACCCGTACAGCTCGCCTCCGTTGCGGACGCCGCTGCTCGGCGTGTCGAAGTGGGACGCGTGGCGGCCGGTGCCGTTCGGACGGGATGCACGGGACCGGCGGATTGACCTGCCGCTGGTATGGACGTCGCTGCTCGTGGGTGCGATTCCGCGGCAGGGCAAGACGTTCGCCGCGCGGCTCGCGGCGGCCGGTGCCGTTCGGACGGGATGCACGGGACCGGCGGATTGACCTGCCGCTGGTATGGACGTCGCTGCTCGTGGGTGCGATTCCGCGGCAGGGCAAGACGTTCGCCGCGCGGCTCGCGGCGGCCGGATTGATTCTGGATGCGTGGGTGCGGCTGTACGTGGCGGACTTCAAGGCAGGTAAGGATTGGGATGCTGCCGGTCAAGTCGCACACCGGTTCATGTCCGGCGACGAAACCGAACACGTGCTGGCCCTGGTGGACTGGCTCGTTGAACTGGTCGCCGAGGTGCAGGGGCGGTACCGGCGGATGCGGGACCTGGACGACCTGACCTGCCCGGAGTCGAAGGTCACCCCGGAGATGTCCCGCGACAAGGCGCTGGACATGCCGGTGACCGCGATCTTCATCGATGAGGTCCAGGTGCCGCTCGAAGACCGGACACCCGTTGACGTGCAAGGGAAGAAGCTCACGGCGGGCGAGTACGTCGGCGAGTTGCTGACCTGGTTGGCGAAGAAGGGACCGGCGGCCGGGATCGTGCTGGTGCTCGCGACGCAGCGGCCGGACTCGAAAACGATCCCGTCCGGGCTGCGTGCCGTGCTCGGGTCGCGGTTCGCGCTACGGGTCATGGACTGGCGCGACTCCAACATCGTGCTCGGCGAGCAGATGAACACCCGCGGATTCGACTCCAGCCGGCTGCTGCCCTCGCACAAGGGCGTGGGGATTCTGCGGCCGGACGGCGACACGGCGGCTGGTGCCGATGTGCTCGCGATGACCGTGCGGACCTACTACATGCCGAACGAGGACTGGCAGACCATCTGCAAGCAGGGCCGAGCGCTCCGCGAAGCGGCCGGGACGCTGACAGGGCACGCAGCCGGGCAGGACACAACACCCGTGCTCGACCATGCCGCCGCGGCGAAGGCAATCGGTGCAGGTAGCGCCGTTGACGCGGTTCGCCCGTCGGGCAGCCTGCCGGAGCCGCTCGCGGTGATCGTGGACTATCTCGGCGATGACCTCAGTCCGGACGGGCGGGACTTCGTGCCGACCGCCGAACTCCTGGACGCACTGGAGATCGACCCGAAGACGTTCGCGCAGCAGATGAGCGAGCTGGGATGCCGCCGTACGCGGGACCGAGTGACAGCAGACGACGGCGAAACGCGGCAGGTGCGCGGGTACCTCACGGCTGAAATCAAGAGTGCCGTCGACTGCGCTATGGGCCACGAGGATCCGACTGTCGAGGATGACCGGCCGTGAGGGTGGCTCACTCGGAAGAAGGGCAGGTTAAGGTTATTCTACCTGGGAGATTACCTGAGCTGACGCCTGCTGTTGCGCGTGCGTTGCTGGCCATACTGATCGAGCTTGCCGAGGTGCCGGTACTGGATGGGCCGGTGAAAGAGGTGGACCGTGACGGCTGAAATCATCAGTGATCCGTGGTCGACGCTTGACGAGATCCTGGGTCTTGAGGTCGCCGATCCAGTGGATGAGGGGATCGGGGCCTTGGCGGTCTACGGCCGGTGCTCGACCGAGGACAACCAGGACCCTGAGACGTCGCGAGGATGGCAGGTCGGGAACGCGAGTAAGTTCGTCGAGCCGCTTGGCGGCCGGATCGTGGCGGAGTACTTCGATGTCGGGCAGTCGCGTTCCGTGCCCTGGGACCGGCGGACCGAGGCGGCGCGGCTGCTCGCCGAGTTGAAGAACCCGCGGCGCGACTGGGACGCGGTGGTTGTCGGCGAAGGCACGCGGTGCTGGTTCGGCAACCAGTTCTCGCTGATCGCGCCGAGGTTCGCGGCCTACGGGGTGGAACTGTGGGTGCCCGAACTGGGCGGGAAGTTCGACGCGCGCAATCCCTCGCACAAGATGCTGATGAGCGTGCTGGGCGGGATGAGCGAGTCCGAACGTCAGCATGTTCAGGCTCGCGTCCGCGCGGCGATGGACGCCCAGGTGATCAACGAGGGACGTCACCAAGGTGGGCGGGCGCCGTACGGATACGTCGTTGTCGACGCCGGCCCGCACCCGAATCCGCGTAAGGCTGCCGAAGGCTTCCGGTTGCGGGTGCTCGCGATTGAAGAGGAAGCCGCGGCTGTTGTCCGGCGGATCTTCGCGGAGTACCTGAACGGCAAGGGCGACCGGGCGATAGCCAATGGGCTCAATCGCGACGGCATTCCCTGTCCGTCCGCGCGGCGACCGGACCAGAACCGCCACCGACTCGCCGATGGCTGGCAAGGCAGCACAACCCGGTCGATCCTGGAGAACCCGCGATACACCGGGTACGCATTCTTCGGCAGGTGGGCGCGGCAGGAGATGCTTCTCGACCCGGATGACGTAGCGGCTGGCCATGTGACCAGGTTCCGGCGAGCGGGATCAGATCGGATCGTGCGGTCCCGCAAGCCTGCGCATCCGGCGATCGTCTCGGTTGAGGACTTCACTGAGGTCCAGATTCTGCGGCGCTCGCGTGCGGCCGGCGGGCTGCCCGCGCGTCGGAAGCTGGAGCGCGGTCCGAGGCAGACGAAGTGGACCTATGCGTTCCGTGGGCGAGTTCGGTGTGGCCATTGCCAGCGCAAGATGGAAGGGACGCCCCGGGAGAGCCGGATCTACTACCGCTGTGCCGCGCGGACGCTCGTGCCGGGATCACCAGCGCTCATCGACCACCCGAAGAACGTGTATCTGCCCGAAGCCGCGGTGATCGAGCCGGTCAATGACTACATCGGGCGGGTGTTCTCGTCGGATCAGCGGGACGCCACAGTACTCGCGATGCTCGGCGTGGCCGGTGATGTGAATGTGAATCCCGAGCGAACCGCGGACGCCGAACGTCGGCTGACTCAAGCCAGGACGCGACTGACTCGGCTTCAGCAAGCGATCGAGGCTGGGGCGGAGCCGGGCGCCTTGATCGAGCCGCTCAACCGGGCGAAGGAGGAACATGACGCGGCCGAAGAGGAGCTGGCGCGCATGCCTGCGGGCGCTTCGCTGGGCCGGGCGGAGGTTGAGGCTCTGGTGGACTCGCTCTCCGTGACCGGGCACCAGCTCAAGCACGCCAGCCCGGCACGGCTTCAGGAGCTGTACGGGGAGATCGGCCTTGAGATGGTCTACGACGCAAAAGAGCGGATGGTCGATGTGACCATCCGCCCGCCCCGTAGGGTTAGTGCGTGTGTCCGAGGGGGGACTTGAACCCCCACGCCCGTTAAGGGCACTAGCACCTCAAGCTAGCGCGTCTGCCATTCCGCCACTCGGACTTGCTGGAGACAGACTAACGGACGGCTACGAGGGGGTGCCAACCGGGTCGGCAGGGTGTCTCACTAGCTTCAGCAGCCTCTGGTTCACCGTGAGTAACAGGCGCTCGGTATGCCCGCAGTGAGGGTGGTGCGTCGCAGGGTGACCAGGCCCCCCGGTGGCTACGTCCTTATCAGCCGCGAGATGATTGATCGGGCGGGCCGAGGTGCAGGGTCAGGCGCGGTTGTTCGTCGGGGCCGAGTAGTTCGGTTCCGGTCAGTCGTGCGGGTTCACCGCAGAAGAGTGGGGCCTTGTTGCGGTGGCTCAGGCGGGCGACCTGGCCAGGCCGCCGGTCCAGGCGGAGGACTTCGGCAACGGCGAGGGTCATCAGCGGTCCGTGCACGACAAGGCCGGGATAGCCTTCGACGCGGGTGGCGTATGGCCAGTCGTAGTGGATCCGGTGGGCGTTGGCGGTGGCGGCTGAGAAGCGCATCAGCAGCGTCGGATCGGTGTGGAACTCCCATGTTCCGTCACGGGACCGGCGAAACGGGCTGCCGGCAGGCCGCAGTTCTGCCGCGTCCTCAGGGGCTGGGTGTGAGCCGGTCGCCGACGCTTCGCGGTAGATGAGGTTCTGCCGCTCATCGAGCAGGAGTGTCCCGTTCTCGCTGGACAGGCGCGTGCGCACGACGACGATGACCAACTCGCCGGAACGGCCGGATTTCTCGGTCACGGATTCCACGGTGGACTCACGGCGGACGGTGTCGCCGACCTTGGGCGCGCCGTGGAAGACCACCTCTCCACCGGCGAACATCCGGCGGGGGAGTGCGATCGGTGGCAGGAAGTCGCCGAGCGCGGGATGGCCGTCGGAGCCCAGTTCCGAGGAGACGGGCCAGCGGGGAAGGGCGACCCAGTGCCACAGCGGAGGCAGGTGCTCGCCGAGGCATGGGGCGGGCAGGCCGTTGTCGAACAGCGCGGCCAGCGCGGCGACCGGAGCGGGGTCGATCGACTCGTGCGTGGTGACGGTGTGCGGCTTCCAGTTCTCCATGGCCGCCAACGAACCTCCTCAGATCCTGTTGCGGGCGATGAGTTGTGCGGCGATGACGTTGCGCTGGATTTCGTTGGTGCCCTCGCCGACGATCATCAGCGGCGCGTCGCGGAAGTAGCGTTCGACGTCGTATTCCTTGGAGTAGCCGTAGCCGCCGTGCACGCGGATGGCGTCGAGGGCGACCTGCATGGCGGTTTCGGAGGCGAACAGCTTGGCCATGCCCGCTTCCATGTCGGCGCGTTCGCCCGCGTCGAGTCGTTCGGCGGCGTCGAGGGTGAGCAGGCGGGCGGCGCGCATCTTGGTGGCCATGTCGGCGAGCAGGTTGCCGACGGACTGGTGCTTCCAGATCGGCTTGCCGAAGGACTCGCGCTCCTGGGCGTAGCGCACCGCGGCGTCCAGCGCCGCTTGCCCGACGCCGAGGGCACGAGCGGCGACCTGGACGCGGCCGACCTCGAGGCCGCGCATCATCTGTGCCCAGCCCTGGTTCGGCACGCCACCCAGCACGGCGTCCGCCGGGACCCGGCAGTCCTCGAAGACCAGCTCGCACGCCTCGACCCCGCGGTAGCCCAGCTTGGGCAGCTTCTTCGAGATGGTGAGGCCGTCACCGGGCTCGACGAGCAGCACGCTCATCCCGCGGTGAGCCGGCTCGGCTTCGCGGTCGGTGACGCACAGCAGGCCGATCAGCCCGGAATGCGCCGCGTTCGAGATCCAGGTCTTCGACCCGGTGATCGACCACCCGTCCTCGTCGGCGACGGCCAGGGTGCGGATGGCCTGGAGGTCGCTGCCACCGCCGGGTTCGGTGAGCGCCATCGTCGCGCGGATGTTCCCTTCGGCCATCGCGGGCAGGTACCGCTCGCGCTGTTCCGGCGTGCCGAAGGTCCGGAGGAGGTAGCTGATCACGGAATGACCGCCGATCGCACCGGCCAGGCTCATCCAGCCTCGTGCCAGCTCCTCGGTGATCCTGGCGAAACAGGCGGTGCTGACGTCGACACCGCCGTACTCGGCGGGCACCAGAAGCCCGAAGAACCCGAGTTTCTTCATCTCGTCGATGAACTCGGCCGGGTAGAGGTCGTCCTCCTCGAACTCGCGCACCCGCGGCCGCACCCGTTCGTCCACGAACTCGGAGACGAGCGCGACCAGCTGCGTTTCGTCCTCATTGAGCTTCATCGCCCGATCCTTTCGTTGCCTGCCGGAGGATGCGCAGGGCGCGATCCAGGACCGGCTTGTCGACCAGGTCGCCACCGACCGAGACGGCTCCGCCATCGGCGGCCGCGTCGGCGACCGTTCGCGCCCAGCGGATCTCGTCCGCACCGGGGGCCAGCGCGTCGGCGGCAGCGGCGACCTGTTTCGGATGCACGCACAGTTTCCCGGTGAAGCCGAGCCGGCGCGCGTAGCGGACATCGTCGGTGAGCACGCCCTCGTCGTGCAGGTTGCCGGTGACCCCGTCGACCGGACCGGGCAGCCCGGCGGCCGCGGAGGCGAGCACCAGCGCGCCGCGGGCCGTCCGCAGCGCCTCCCGGTCGGCCGGGTTGACGCCCAGCTCGGCGGCCAGGTCGAAGCTGCCGAAGGCGAGGCGCTGGACGCCCGGCACGGCGGCGATGGCCGGGGCGTCGAGCACTCCCTTCGCGGTTTCGATCAAGGCGATCAGCGCCGGGAACGCTTCGCTGGCTCCTTGTACCGTGGCCGGGTCTTCGGCCTTCGGCAGCATCACCGGGCAGCGGTACGGTGCGAGCGCGGCCAGGTCCTCGAGGTGCCACGGGCTGCGCGGAGCGTTCACGCGGACGGCGCATCGGTGGCCATCGGCCAGCCAGGCGGTCACGTGCTCGCGCGCCTCGCTCTTGCTACCGGGGGAGACGGCGTCCTCCAGGTCCAGCACCACCAGATCGGCACCGGCACCGGCGGCCTTGGCGAACCGGTCCGGCCGGTCGCCGGGGACGAAGAGCATCGTGCGGGCGTCCTGTGCGTTCGTGGTCACCTTCCCGAGAACTCCGGATCCTGTGCTGAGCGCCTTTCGCATCGTACTGGATGCATCTCCAGCCGCCGCTGTCTACATCGGACACTCTTGGAGACGGCCTTCGGTCAGATCGTCACCAGTGGCCGGGTGCCGGGCAGTCGGACCATCCTGGTGGACAGGTAGCGGCGCCGGTCGGTGACCAGGATCGAGGTGAGGGCGCCGACGAGGAGCCAGGCGGCCAGCTGGGCGATGCCGGTGGTGAGGCCGGCGCCGCCGGTGGCCGCGGCGCGGAGTGCGAGGACGGCGCCGTGCGTGGGGAGGTAGCCGGCGAGGGTGTACAGCGGGCCCGGCAGCGTCGAGACGACGCCGGTCGCACCGGCGAGGACGAGGACGGCCAGTGACGCGAGCCGTCCGGCCCGGCCGAAGATCGCGGTGGCGGCCTGGTTGAGCGCGACGAACGCGGACGCGGCCAGCAGCGCGATGAACAGGAACCCGATACTGCCCGCGACGCCCAGTTTCAGCACCGGGACGGCGATCGCGGTGATGGCGAGCGCGGCCATGGCGGCGGCCGTCGCGCCGGGAAGGGCAGCGCGGAGGATGATCCGCCAGGTCGGCTCGCGGGCGGTGAGCACGGCGTCGGGGACGGCTTTGGTGACGATGTAGGTGGCCAGCGCCAGCGCCCACAGGGCCAGTGCGGCGAACAGGGTGACGGCCAGGGTCCCGACCGGGGTGCTGTCGGTGCTCGCGGTGCTGGGGTCCGCGGCGACGGTCTTGAGGTGCGCGCGTTCGTCGTCGGTGTAGCTGGGCACTTGATCGCGGCCCTTGTCCAGCTCGGTGGCGAGTTGGTGGGCGCCGTCGTCGACCTTCTTGACGCCTTCGTCGAGCTGCCCGGATCCGGTGGCCAGCTTCCGCGCGCCGGTGTTGGCCTCCCGGATGCCGTCGTCGAGCCGACGTGCGCCATCGGCCGCGGTCGCGATTCCCTCGGTGAGGGTGGCGGACTTGCCGGCGAGCTGGGCGTTGCCGTCGGCGACCTGGCGGGCGCCGGACGCGAGGGTCTGGATGGAGTCGCGGGCCTTGACGGCGTTGGCGCGGACGCCCGCCTTCGCGTCGTCGAACTTCTGCGCGTCGGTGCTGAACACGTCCGCGGCCCGGCGGAGGTCGCGGCAGAAGGAGTCTGAGCCGCCCTTCGCGGCGCAGTCGTCGGCGAGGCGGCGGAACTGCCCGGCGGAGTCCTTCGCCGAGGGCAGGGCGTCGATCGCGGCGATGATCCGGTCGGCCAGTGGCACCACGATGGCGGCGAGTTGCTCGTTGCCATCCGCGACCTGGCCGGCGCCGTTGGCCAGCTGGTGGGTGAGGGCGGGCAGTTGCGCGGTGTCGCGTTCGGCCTGGCTGAGCCCGGTGGACAGCTTGCCGGAGCCCTCGGCGAGTTGGCCCGTTCCGTCGGCGAGTTGGCCGGCTCCGGCCGCGAGTTGGCCAGCCGCGGTGGACAGTTCCGCGGTGCCGCCGGCGAGTTGGGCGGCGCCGTCCGCGGCCTGGTTGGTCTGTTCGTGGATGGTGGTGAAGCCGACGTAGATGTTGTCCAGATAGGTCTGCACGACCTGCTGGTTGAGGGTGCGCTGGGTGGCTTGGGCGACCAGATCGGCGAGGCGGGGATCGGTGACCCCGGTGGCGGCTGAGGTCTGCACCTGCAGCTGGGCCTGGCGTGCATCGAGGGGTTCGCCGGTGGCGGCCGAGGTGGCGCGGGCGGAGAAGTCCTGGGGGATGGTCACGGTGGCGGCGTAGGTGCCGTCGGCGATGCCCGCGGCGGCGTCGTCGGCGTCGGTGAGGACCCAGGTGTAGGCGGAATCCTCGCTGTGCGTGAGGTCGCCGGCGAGCTGACGGCCGAGCGGGATGGTCTGGCCGTTGACCTTGACCGGTTCGTCGTTGTTGACCACGGCGGCCTCGGCGGTGCCGTGGTTGCTATCCGGTGTCCAGAACGCCCAGGTGAGCAGGCCCATCACGATCAGCGGGACGGCGATCAGGCCGGTCCAGGTGCGCCAGGTCAGCGGTCCGGAGGCCATGGCGCGGGCGGAGTCGGCGAAGGGCTTGAGCATCAGGAGACCTCGGCTGGCTGGGCGGTGAGGGGGTGCCGGCGGGTCGCGCCGGCTGGCACCAGATCCCGGATGCGCTCGGGATCCTGGCAGGTCAGCACGAACGACGCGGGCCCAGCCGAGCGGGTACGGCGCTCGGCGAGCAGTGCGCGCAACTGGTCGCGGCTGTCGGGGCGGAGGACGAGGTCCACGTCGTCGACGAAGACAAGTTCGGCGTCGCTGTCGAGGGCGGCGGCGATCTGCTGAGCGGCGTGCGGTGTGTCGCGGCAGGGGACGACGGCGACGTCGCGGCGCAGGGCGTGGGTGTGCTGGGGCAGCACGCGCCCGAGGACCTTGAGGTCGCCGGTGAACTTGGTGACCCGGCCGGCGAGGGTGTACAGCAAGGCGGTCTTGCCGCAGGCGCCCGCGCCGTGCAGCACCAGGACGCCGCCGCGGGGGAGATGGAGGTCGACGCCGGCGTAGACCGGGCGGCCGCGGTCGTCGTCCAGCCGCACGGCGTGTGCGCTGACGGCTTCGTCGCTGCCGGGTGCCGGCCAGTCGGCGAGCCGCAGCTCGTGCACCAGGGCGTCGCCTTCGGCATCGAACACCGGCAGCACCCGGTCCAGTTTCGGGGGCAGGCCCCAGGCGCGGCGGCCAAGCAGGGCCAGTACCGCGGGCACCAGGGTCATCCGGACGATGAAGGCGTCGATGAACACCCCGACCGCGAGGCTGAACGCGATCGGCTTGATGGTGGCGCTGCCTTCCGGGACAAACGCCGCGAAGACCGCGAACATGATCACCGCGGCGGCGACCACCACCCGGGAGGCGGAGACGAACCCGGACTCGATGGCGTGGTGCGGGTCGCCGTGGTGCACGAAGTCTTCACGGATGCGCGAGACCAGGAACACCTCGTAGTCCATGGCGAGTCCGAAAAGGACACCCATCAGGATGATCGGCAGGAAGCTGATCACGCTGCCGGTGTGCGTCACGTTCAGCGCCTCGGCGAGATGCCCTTGCACGAACACGAAAGACGTCGCGCCGAAGGCGGCGGCCACCGAGAGCAGATAGCCGACGGTGGCCTTGATCGGCACCCAGATGGAGCGGAACACCATCGCCAGCAGGATCAGCGAGAGCCCGACGACCAGTATCCCGAACGGGAGCAGGGCGCCGCCGAGCTGCGCGGACACGTCGATGCCGACCGCGGTGATGCCGGTGACCGCGGTCCGCGTGCCGTACGCGTCGAGGAAGTGTTGCTCCTGCCCGCGCAGCCGGGAAACGAGCTCGTCGGTCTGTGGCGAGTCCGGTGCGGTGGCCGGGATGACCTGGATGATCCCGGTGTCGCCCTTGGGGTTCGGGGTGGCCAGCGGTACCGAGGCGACGCCGGGGATCTCCCGCAGCTCGCCGGCGATCCGGTTCACCAGTCCGATCGGGTCGGTGCTGGTGATGATGTCCGCGGTGACGATCAGCGGCCCGTTGTAGCCGGCGCCGAAATGTTCGCTGATGGCCTCGTAGGTGTCGCGGGCGGGGCTGCCGTGTTCCTCGGTGCCGCTGTCGGGCAGTGCCAGCCTCAGGTCGGTGGCGGGGATCGCGCAGACCGCCAGCCCGGCGACCACGACCAGCACGGTGACCAGCGGCGCCCTGGTCGCGGTGCGGACCCACCAGCGCGCGATCGGCGGGCTCTGGCGGCGCCGCTTGCGCCGCGGTTTCCTGGTGCGCGGGCGTAACCGCTTGCCGGCGAAGGACATCAGCGCGGGCACGAGGGTGACGGCGATGCCGACCGCGAGCGCGACCGCGACCGCGGCGGCGATGCCCATGGTGGTCAGGAACGGGATACCGGCCACGGACAGGCCGAGCAGCGCGATGACGACGGTGAGGCCGGCGAAGATGACCGCCGAGCCCGCGGTGGCGGTGGCGCGGGCGATCGACTCCTCCACGTCCAGCCCTTCGCCGAGCTGGTCTCGGTGCCGTGAGAGCAGGAACAGCGCGTAGTCGATGCCGACCGCGAGCCCGATCATCACCGCCAGCATCGGCGCGGTGGACGAGATCGGGGTGACCAGGGTGGCGAGGAAGGTCAGCCCGGAGGCAACGCCGACCCCGAGGACGGCGGTGACCAGCGGCATGACCGCGGCGATCAGGGACCGGAACATCAGCAGCAGCACCAGCAGGGCGATGGCGAGGCCGATGCCCTCGGTGGGGCTGAGCTTGGGCACGCGGTCGGACAGCGCGTCGCCGCCCGTGTAGACCTCCGCGCCGCTACCGGCCTTCGCGGCCAGTTCGTCGGCGATGGCCGAGAGCTGGGTCTTGGTGCCCGGATCGACCTCGGCGAGCTGCACCTTCAACGGCACGGCGATCAACGCGGCCCGGCCGTCATCCGACAACGCGCCGTGCACGCTTTCGTCGAACGGGTTCACCACGGTGGCGACCTGGCCGAGGTTTCCGATCTCCGTCACGGTCTGCGCGACCGCGGCCCGGATCTGCGGGGTGTCGGCCTTCGCGCCTTCCCCGACTACGAGCACCAGCTGGGCCGACGTGCCACTGACCTCGGGGAAGACCCGCCCGAGGTGGTCCAGCGCGTCCTGCGACTCCGAGCCGGGGATGGCGAACGTGTCGTCGGTGCCCTGGTTGACCAGCAGGGCCGCGCCGCCGGCCGCGGCCAGCACGACTACCCAGATCGCCAGCACGAGCACGCGCCCGCGGGCAGCGGCTCGGCCCAAGCGGTAGAGGAACGACGACACGGCGACTCCCTGAGTTCTCCGGATACATCGTGTATCGTAATGCATGATGTATCCGATGTAGCGTGTATCCGGTCACTGGTTCGGGTGAGGCAGGGCAGTAGGGTGGGCGAAATGGCGACCACTGGCGCGGACCTGGGGCGGCCGCGGGGGATGACCCGGCGGCGCGCGGAGACCCGGCGGCGGGTCATCGAGGCGGCCTACGACGTGTTCATCGAACTGGGCATTCGCGATGCCCCGGTCGAGCTGATCTGCGAACGCGCCGGCTTCACCCGCGGCGCCTTCTACTCGAACTTCGCCAGCAAGGACGAGCTGTTCCTCGCGGTGTACGAGGTGCGGATGCGGGAGCGCACCGACCGTCTGCGGGTGGCGGTGGACGAGGCCGTTGCCGCGGTCGATCCGGCTTCCGCGGACGCGGTCAGCCGGGTGTTGCAGCAGGCGGGCGTGCTGTTCATGGAGTCGCTGACCGCGGACGAGACCTGGTACCTGCTCAACGCCGAGTTCCGCGCACAGGCACTGCGCCGGCCGGAGCTGCGGGCGCCCACCGCGGACACCGAGCGCCGGTTTCACGACGCGCTCGGCGAGATCCTGCTGGACATGCTCGGCGGGCTGGGCATGCGGCTGACCGTCGATCCGCGCAGTGCCGTCATCACGATCGTGAAGCTGTACGAGACCCTGCTGGAACGGGCGATCCTGGACGAGCTGCCCAGTGCGGCCGACAGCCACTACCTGACCGAGGTGCTTCCCCTGCTGCTGGCGGCACTGGTCGTTCCGGACCACGGCTGAGTCCCAGAATCCTTGCCGGCCACCGGTTTCCGGCTGGCCATGGGGTCGTCATCGCCCTGCTCTGCTCTGTCCATTTCGGATCATGACCGCACTTGTCGGTGCGGCCGGGAGCCGTGGTTTCCGACTCGGGTGTTGACAAACACAACACTGCGCCCAACACTAAGCCGCTAAGACCGCACGTCACGCGATCGACGAAAGGCTGGGCATGCCGACGGACTCCTGGGCAACGTTGTTGGTCGATGGGCAGTGGTGTTCGGGCGCCACCGCCTTCGAGGTGGTGGATCCGGCTACCTTGGAGCCGGTCGGCCGGGCCGCGGACGGCGGCGCGCGGGACGCGCTGGCGGCGTTGGATGCGGCCTGCGCGGTGGCCGAGTCGTGGCGGTCGGTGACCGCCGAGGAGCGCGGTGGCTACCTGCGCCGGGCCGCCGCCGAGATCCGGATCAGGATCGACGCCCTGACCGAGCTGTTGACCAGCGAGAACGGCAAGCCGCTCGGTGAGGCGCGGGGCGAACTGCTCGGCAGTGCGCGGATGCTGGAGTGGAGCGCCGAGGAGGCCCGCCGGGCCGGCGGCCGGGTGCTGCCGGACTCGCCGAACGGGCCGGGACTGGTGCTGAAGGCGCCGGTCGGCCCCGCACTGGCGATCTCGCCGTGGAACTTCCCGGCCAGCATGCTGATCCGCAAGATCGGCCTGGCGCTGGCCGCCGGCGCGCCGCTGATCGCCAAGCCGGCCGAGCAGACCCCGCTGATCGCCACCGAGTTGGTGCGCATCCTGCAAGAGACCGGGCTGCCCGCCGGGGTGCTCCAGTCGATCACGACCTCGCGGCCGGCCGAGGTGGCCGGTGCGCTGCTGGCGGACCCGAGGCTGCGCAAGGTGAGTTTCACCGGCTCCACCGAGGTCGGCCTCGGGCTGCTGCGCGACACCGGCACCCACCTGCGGCGCACGTCGCTGGAGCTGGGCGGGCACTCGCCGGCGATCGTGTTCGCCGATGCCGACCTGCCCGCCGCCGCGGCCGGGGTGGTGGCGGCCAAGTTCTTCAACGCCGGGCAGAGCTGCATCGCGGTGAACCGGCTGTACGTGCACCGGTCCGTGCACGACGAACTGCTCGCGCTGATCGAGGAGAAGGTCGCCGCGCTGCGCGTCGGGCACGGGGCGGCCGAAGGCACCGGCATCGGCCCGCTGATCGACCAGTCCGGGCTGGACAAGGTGGAACGCCAGGTCGCCGACGCGGTCTCCGGTGGGGCGAAGGTGCGCACCGGGGGCAGGCGGTGGTCCGGACCGGCCGAGCTGAAGGGCGCGTTCTACGAGCCCACCGTGCTCACCGGGGTCGGTGACGACCGGCTCATCACCCGCGAGGAGACCTTCGGCCCGGTACTGCCGGTCTACTCCTTCGACACCGACGACGAGGTCGTGCGCCGGGCCAACGACACCGATTACGGCTTGGCGGCCTACCTGTTCGGCCGGGACCTGAATCGGCTGTGGACCGTGATGGACCGGCTGAACTTCGGGGTGATCGGGGTGAACGACCCGGCCCCGGTGCGGCCGGAGCTGCCCTTCGGCGGCATGCGCAACAGCGGACAGGAACGCGAAGGCGGTGCCGAGGGCATCGAGGCGTTCCTGGAGACCAAGTCGATCGCGATCAAGCTGTGAGGGCCGTGCGGATGACCGAGATGACGATCCTGGACGACCGGTCGAGGTCGGCCGAGCAGCTCGCCGAGCTGGACAGGCGCGCGATCATCCACCCGCACACCACGATCGGCGCGCCGGCCGAGCCGGTGATCTTCGACCGCGGCGAGGGCGCCGTGCTGTGGGACGTGCAAGGAAAGTCCTATTTGGACGGTACCTGCGGGCTGTGGCAGTGCCCGGTCGGGCACGGGCGGGCGGAGCTCGCGGAGGCCGCGGCCGCGCAGATCCGGCGGCTGGAGTTCTACTCCTCCTTCGGCGACTATTCCAACGAGCCGTCCATTGCACTGGCCGACCGGCTGCTGCGGCTGGCCCCGCCCGGCTTGGAGAAGGTGTTCTTCACCAACGGCGGCTCCGAGGGCAACGAGACCGCGATCAAGCTGGCCCGGCTGGCGCAGCACCACGCCGGCAGGCCGGAGCGGACCGTGATCCTGTCCCGCACCGCCGGCTATCACGGCATGGGCGGTGCCTCGCTCGCCGCCACCGGCATCGACGCGCTCCGGCAGGGTTTCGGGCCGCTGCTGCCGGACGTGGAGTTCCTCGGCAAACCGCACGGGCTGCACCACGACACCGACACGCTGATCGCGGAGCTGGAACGGCGGATCGCCGAGCTGGGCGCGGACCGGATCGCGGCCTTCATCGGCGAACCAGTGCTCGGCGTCGGCGGCATGGTCCCGCCGCCGCCGGACTACTGGCCTCGGGTGCAGGAAGTGCTGCGCCGCAACGACATCCTCCTGATCCTGGACGAGATCGTGACCGCGTTCGGCCGAGTCGGGCACTGGTTCGCCGCCGAGCACTACGGCATCGAGCCGGACATGATCGTCACGGCCAAGGGGTTGACCAGCGGCTACATTCCGATGGGTGCCGTGCTGGTCGGCCGCCGGGTGCTGGATCTCGTGGACGGCGCGTGGTTCCCGCACGGCTTCACCTACAACGGGCATCCGGTCGGCGCCGCGGTAGCGCTGGCGAACCTGGACATCCTGGAGCGGGAAGAACTGCTGGCGCGGGCCAGCGCGGTGGGGGCCAGGATCATGGCCGGGCTGGCGCCGCTGGCCGAGCTGGACCACGTGCGCGAGGTGCGCGGGGCCGGGCTGATGCTCGGGATCGAGCTGGACCGCGACGCCGCGAGCGTGCAGTCCGGCGCGCGGGCGGACGGGCTGATCGTCCGCGCCGCCGGCAGCAACATCGTGATTTCGCCGCCGTTGGTCATCACCGACGAGCAGGCGGACACGCTGGTGCGTCTCGTGTGCGAGCACGTGGCCGCGGCCGGGGACTAACGCCCGGTAGTTCGAACTGTCAAGCACTGTCAGCACTGTCGCCATTCTCAAGGCCGACCTCGGAGGTCGCCGTGCGTAGAAGTATCACCACCGGAAGCCTGGCCTTGGTCGTCGTGCTCGCGACGGCCTGCGGAAGCGGATCGAGTTCACCGGCGCTCACCTTCGTGTCCACCGGAAGCTCCTTCCAGGACAACCAGAAGACCGCGTGGCAGGAACCGTTCACCAAGGAGACCGGCACCGCGTTCCGCAACGACGGGCCGGTGGACGAGGCCAAGCTGCGCACCATGGTGGAGGCAGGGAAGGTCACCTGGGACGCGGTGGACACCAGTGCCGCGGCCGCCGAGCAGTACTGCGGCACGTTCCTGGAGAAGCTGGACTTCTCGGTGGTGGACCGCAACGCCTTCCCACCGGAGACGGTCAGCGAATGCGGGGTGCCGGCGTACTACTACAGCATCATCTTCATGTACGACACCAGGAAGTTCGGCGCGAACCCGCCCACCAGGATCGCCGACTTCTTCGATCCGGTGCGCTTCCCCGGCAGGCGGATCGTGCCGCCGGAGGTGGCGACCGGCCTGCTGGAGGACGCGTTGCTCGCCGACGGCGTGCCGGCCGAAGGACTGTACCCGCTCGACGTCGACCGCGCGCTGCGCAAGCTCGACCCGATCAAGGGCCTCACCACGTTCGCCAAGACCTACGGGCAGGTCCAGCAGTCCATGGTGGACGGTCAGGTGGACATGGCGCTGGTGTCCACGGCGCGGGCGCACCAGTCGCTCAAGGCCGGCGCGCCGTTCGAGCCGGTGTGGGACAAGACCATCGTGAACTGGAACGACCTGGTGGTGCCCAAGGGCTCGGCCAAGCGGGACCTGGCGATGAAGTTCATCGCGTTCACCAGCAGGCCGGAGCAGTCCGCGAAGTTCTCCGAGCTGGCCTCGGTGCAGCCGGTGAACGAGCAGCTCAAGCCGAATCTCGACGAACTCCAGCGCCGGATCGACGCGTTCTCCCCGGAGCACAAGCACAGCGTGGTGCTGGGCAACGCCAAGTGGTGGGCCGGGAACTTCGACGCGGTGACCCAGAAGTTCACCTCGTGGATGGCCGGGTGATGGCGATGACGCGGACCATGACGACCGGAGAGCCCACGGTGGTGACCGAGCCGCGGCGCAGGCGGCGTGGGGTGGCGGGCTGGATCCTGCTGCCCGCGGTCGCGACACTGCTGGTGTTCTTCTTCTACCCGCTGGCCACCATCGTCTGGAGCAGCTTCACCGAACCGGCCGTCGGCCTGGACAACTACATCGCCTTGTTCACCGATGGCGTTTCGGCCACCGTGCTGTTGCGGACCCTGCGCACCGCGCTGATCGTGGCGCTGGTGGCGCTGGTGGTCGCTTACCCGTACGCCTACGCGATGACCCGGGTGTCGCGGCGTACCCGTGCGGTGCTCACCGTGCTGGTTCTGCTGCCGTTCTGGACGTCGGTGATGGCCCGCAACTTCGCCTGGTACCTGCTGGAGCAGCGCGGCGGGCTGCTCGAGCGGTTCTTCTCGTCGCTCGGGATCGACGGCGTGGTGCTGCTCGGCAGCGTCACCGGGGTCACCGTGGCCATGGTCCAGGTGATGCTGCCGTTCATGGTGCTGCCGCTGTACAGCAACCTCAGCTCCATCGACCTGCGGCTGATGGACGCGGCGACCAGCCTCGGCGCGAACCGCCTGAAATCCTTCGCGCGGGTGTACGTGCCGCTGTCACTGCCGGGCGTGGTGTCGGGGTTCTCGCTGGTGTTCATCGTGACACTGGGCTTCTTCGTGACCCCGGCGCTGCTGGGCACTCCGCAGCAGTCCCTGGTCTCGCAGGTGATCGAGACCAGGGTCGGCGATCTGCTGGACTTCCCCGGCGCCGGTGCGATGGGCTCGGTGCTGCTGGTGGTCACCCTCGTGGTGCTGTTCGCGGTCAGCCGGATCGCGAAGCCCACCGCGGCCCTGAACCAGGCGGTGGACCGTGCCTAGTGTGCAAGCGAAACGGACTCGCTCGATCGGCTGGGGCCTGCGGCTGTGGGTGACCGCGGTGGCGGTGCTGCTGCTGGCGCCGACCCTGGTGGTCATCCCGATGAGCTTCGGTGCCGGCGAGACCTTCGAGTTCCCGCCGCAGGAGTGGTCGCTGCGCTGGTACGAGGAGTTCTTCTCCTCGCCGCAGTGGATGTCGTCGGTGCTCACCTCGGCGCAGGCCGCGCTGCTGACCGGAGTGCTGGCCACGGTGATCGGGGTGGCCGCCGCGATCGGGCTGGACCGGGGCCGGTTCCCCGGTCGCGAGCCGCTGCGCGCGGCCATGATGGCGCCGATGATCGTGCCCGGCATCGTGGTCGCGGTGGCCATCTACGGCACCTTCCTGCGCTGGCACCTCAACGGCACGCTGTTGGGCTTCGTACTGGCGCACACCGTGCTGGCGGTGCCGTTCGTGGTCACCTCGGTGGCCACCAGCCTGGCCGGCTACGACCGCACGGTGGAGATCGCCGCGGCCAGTCTCGGTGCGTCCGGCTGGACGATCCTGCGCCGGATCACGCTGCCGCTGCTGCTGCCCGGCATCGCATCCGGGTTCGTGTTCGCGTTCGTCACCTCGCTGGACGAGGTCGTGATCGCGCTGTTCCTGCAGACCCCGGAGATCCGCACGCTGCCCGTGCAGATGTACGACTCGATCACCCTCGAGATCGACCCGACCATCGCCGCGGCGTCCAGCCTGATCGTGGTGATCACCACCGTGGCCCTGCTGCTGCCCCAACTCGTCCGCCGACGCCGGAGTGAACCATGAGGCCCTCGACCACATCGACATCCATCAGTCACGGGATCCGGATCTCCGGCGTCTCCAAGGTGTTCCCCGGGATGCACCGGCCGGCGGTCGACGACGTCTCGCTGGACATCGCGGCCGGGGAGTTCATGACCTTCCTCGGCCCGTCCGGCTCCGGCAAGACCACCACGCTGTCCATGATCGCCGGGTTCACCACGCTGTCCGCCGGCTCGATCTGCATCGACGGGACGGACATCAGCCGGCTCAAGCCGCACAAGCGTGACCTCGGCGTGGTGTTCCAGCAGTACGCGTTGTTCCCGCACCTGACGGTGGCCAGGAACGTGGCCTTCGCGCTGGAGCAGCGCTCGGTGTCCAAACCGGACATCCAGACCAGGGTGCGCGAGGCGCTGGAGCTGGTCGGGTTGGCCGACTTCGCCGACCGGTTGCCGCGCCAGCTCTCCGGCGGCCAGCAGCAGCGGGTGGCGCTCGCCCGTGCCGTGGTGTACGAGCCGCGCGCCCTGCTGCTGGACGAGCCGCTGGGGGCGCTGGACAAGAAGTTGCGCGACCAGCTGCGGCGCGAGATCGCCAGGATGCACCGCGAGCTGGGCATGACCTTCCTGTTCGTCACGCACGACCAGGAGGAGGCGCTGACCCTGTCCGACCGGATCGCGGTGTTCAACAACGGCCACGTGGAGCAGGTCGGCACCCCGAGCGAGCTGTACGAGCGGCCGAGCACGCTGTTCGTGGCGCAGTTCCTCGGGGAGTCCAATGTGTTCACCGACGAGACCGACAGCGCCGGTGACGCGGCCGAGCTGATCGTGGTCCGGCCGGAGCGGCTGGACGTGCACGCCGAGCCAGGCTCGGTGCCGGACAACTGCCCGCGCCGCAAGGCCGTGATCACCGACATCGCCTACGTCGGCAATCACCACCGGATCGGGCTGCGGTTCGCCGACGGCACCGAGGGCTCGGTGATGCGGCTGGCCGGCACCGAGCTGCCCGCCGCGCCGGGGGAGTCGGTGGTGGCCAGCTGGAGCCCGCGACACCAGGCCGCCGTCCCGCGGCAGGCCGCCACCGGAGGAGTGTGAGACATGCGTCGAACCGGGATCGGGGTGGCGCTCGCCGCCGCCCTGCTGCTGTCCTCGTGCGGCAGCGGCGGGGACAGCGGGTCGCTGACGTTCGTGTCCTACGGCAAGGGCGCCTACCAGGACGGGCAGCGCAAGGCCTTCCTGGAGCCGTACCAGAAGCAGACCGGGGTCAAGGTCAACCTGGACGGCCCGTCGGACAACGCCAAGCTGCGCGCGATGGTGGAGGCGGGCCGGGTCACCTGGGACATCATGGACACCGACGCGTTCATGGCGCGCGAGCACTGCGGCACGCTGCTGGAGAAGATCGACGTCGGCGAGCTGAAGGACAGCTTCCCGCCGGGCACGCTGTCGGACTGCGGGGTGCCGGCCGCGTTGTTCGGGCTGATGTTCATGTACAACGAGAAGACCTACGGCGCCAACCCGCCGAAGTCGTTGGCGGACTTCTTCGACTCGGCGAAGTTCCCCGGCAAGCGGGTGATGTACGCCAAGGACCCGGCCATCGGCCAGCTGGAGGCAGCACTGCTGGCCGACGGTGTGCCGCCGGACAAGCTGTACCCGCTGGACGTCGACCGCGCGCTGAAGGTGCACGACCGGATCCGGCACGACCTCACCCTGGCGCAGACCTACGGCCAGCAGCAACAGGCCATGGTGGACAACCAGGCCGATATGGCGCTGGTGGTCAGCGCGCGGGCGTACTCGGCGCTGAAGGCCGGCGGCACCCAGTGGAAGCGGGTGCCCACCAAGGTGCCGGTGACCTGGGACGTGCTGGTGGTGCCCAAGGGGACCAGGAACAAGGACCTGGCCACCGACCTGATCCGGTTCATCTCCCAGCCGGAACCGGGTGCGCGGTTCGCCGAGCTGTCCGGTGCCGGCGCGGCCAGCACCAAAGCCAGGCCCGAGCTGAACGACGTGCAGCGGCAGATCGACGTGCTCAGCGAGGACCGCGCCGAGGAGAAGGTCTTCATCAACGCGGACTGGTGGACCGCCAACTACAGCAAGGTGGTCCAGTCCTGGACGGCCTGGCAGACCAGCTGAAGGGGACAATTTATGCGTGCCGCGGTGTTGCAGCGCAGCGGGCTGGACGGGATCGCGATCAGGGCCGATGTGTCCACTGTGGATGTTTCGGACGTGCTGGTCCGGGTCCGGGTGCGGGCCGCCGGGGTGTGCCACTCCGATCTGTCGGCGGCCACCGGCAGGCTCGGCCTGACCCCGCCGGTGGTGCTCGGCCACGAGGCGGCCGGCGAGGTGCTGGAGACCGGGCCCGAGGTGCCCGATTTCGCGGTGGGGGACCGGGTGATGGTGTCCTGGGTGCCGCAGTGCGGGGAGTGCGCGAGCTGCCGGCGCGGGCAGCCGGAACTGTGCGGCTTCAGCGCGGAACCGGGCTACCGGCGGCCGCGGTTCGTGGTGGACGGTGCGCCGGTGGCCGCGCAGGCGGGGTGCGGCGCGTTCGCCGAGGAGATCGTGGTGACCCGGCAGAACCTGGTGCCGCTGCCGGACGGGGTGCCGTTCGAGATCGGCGCGCTGGTGAGCTGCGGGGTGACCACCGGGGTCGGCGCGGTCCGCAACACTGCGGCACTGGCACCGGGCTCCAGCGCGGTGGTGATCGGCTGCGGTGGCGTCGGGATGGCCATCGTGCAGGCCGCCCGCGCCGCCGGTGCTTCGGCGGTGCTGGCGGTCGATCCGGTCGCGGCCAAGCGGGAGCTGGCCTCGGAACTCGGCGCCACCGACGTCGCGGAGCCCGCCGGTCTTGCCGCCGCGGTGGCGTCGGTGACCGGCGGGGAAGGCTTCGACGTGGCGTTCGAGGCGGTGGGCGTGCCGGAGACCATCCGGTCCGCCTACGACGCCACGCGGAGGGGTGGCACCACCGTGGTGGTCGGCGTCGGGGCGGCCGACGCGGTGGTGCCGTTCACCGCGCGCGAGCTCTACGCCAGTGGCCGGCGACTGGTCGGCTCGGTGTTCGGCTCCAGCGACGTGCGCCGGGACTATCCACGGGTGATCGGTTCGTGGCAGGCCGGTGAGCTGCACCTGGAGCGGTTGATCAGCGGCCGGATCGGGCTGGCCGACCTGCCGGAGGCGCTGGCGGCCCTGCGCGACGGCTCCGCACTGCGTTCGGTGGTGGTGTTCTGATGTCGATGACCGATGAGCGTTACCTGCGGATCACGGCCGGCGTGCCCCGGCTCGGCGACGACCGGCTGCGCGAGATCCTGCGAGTCCACTTCGGACTGACCGCGGGCGGCCTGCGGCCGCTCGCGGGGGAGACCGACCAGAACGTGCGGGTGACGGACACGTCGGGCGCGGAGTACGTGCTCAAGGTGTGCCCGGCCGGTGACCTCGGCGCGGTGCGGTTCCAGAACGCGTTGCTGCGGCAGCTGGCTGACCACGCTCCGGAGCTGCCGGTGCCGCGAGTGGTCGATGCACTGGCGGGGCAGGACGGCGTGGTCGCCGTGCCCGGTGCGCCGGACCTGGTGGCGCGGCTGCTCACCTGGTTGCCGGGCACACCGCTGGCCGAGGCGGGTGCGCGCTCGGCGGAACTTTTGACCGATATCGGGGAGACCGCCGGAAAGCTGGCCGCCGCCACGGTCTGCTGGCGGCATCCGGAGCCACCCGCGCCGCACTACTGGGAGTTCCCGCACGCCGCCACCGTGCTCGCCGAAGCGCTGCCCGCCGTCGTCGACCCGGAGCTGCGCGCGGCGATCGCCCTGATCGAGGCCGAGTTCGTGCCGCTGCTGGTCAGGCTGCCGGAGCTGCCCCGCGGCGTGGTGCACCACGACCTCAACGCGTTCAACCTGCTCGTCGGTGCGGGGCCGCGGCGGCGAGTGGCCGGGGTGATCGACTTCGGCGACGCCCAGTACACCGCGCGCATCGCCGACCTGGCCATCCTCTGCGCCAGTGTGATGCGCGGCCAGTCCGCTCCGCTGCGGGTGGCGGCCACCCTCGTCGGCGCCTACCACCGGGTTTGCCCGCTCACCGAGTCCGAAGTGGACCTGCTGTACCCGATGCTGGCGGTACGGGCGGCCACGGTCGCGGCCACCGCGGCCCGGCTGGACGCCGCCGGTGAGCACGGCGACCCCCGGCACCGCTCCCCGGCCGCGGCGGAGCTGGTGCGGCTGCTGGCCACGACCCCGGCCGAGCTCGGTGCCGCGACCCTCCGGCACGCTTGCGGGCTTCCCGTGCAGGCCGTCGACTGGCTCGCCACCCACCAGATCGAGCCGGTGCTGGACGGGCAGCTGAAGCCGATCGACCTCAGTGCGAGCAGCGCGGTCTTCGACGACGCCGACCCCCGTGACCCGGTCGCGTTGCGGGCCGCCGCGGCGTCGGCGATCCACGCCACCCGTCCGGCGGTGGCCGTCGGCCGCTACGGCGAGCCGAGGTTCACCGGTGGCGGCACGGTCTCCACCGGAGTCGAACTGTTCGCCGATCCGGGAGTGCAGGTCTCGGCGCCGCTGGCGGGCACGGCCGAGCGCTGCCCGCCAGGTGTCGACCTCCTGCTCAGGCACGAGCCAGCCGAGGGGGTCCGCTTCTGGACTGTCTACACCGGACTGTCCACATCGGTCTCGTTGGGAGACGAGGTGACTGCGGGGCAACGGGTCGGTGCGCTCGGCCAGTACTCGCAGCTGCTGGTGCGGCTCGCGACCGTGCCGGTGTCCGGATGGCGCGAAGTCCCCGCCGAGGTACCGCACGCGGACGCGCCGGTGTGGCAGGCTCTGCTGCCCGACCCCACCCCGCTGCTCGGCGCGCGGCACGCCGTGACCGCGTGGCAGCCGTCCACCGGCCGCACCCTGGAGGGCAGGCGGAAACACCTGCCGCACACCCACCCGACCTACTTCAGCGCGCCGATCACCATGGTGCGCGCCAAGGACTGCCGGTTCTACGACGAGAACGGCCGCGGCTACCTGGACGCGCTGAACAACGTGACGCTGCTCGGGCACGGCCACCCCAGGCTGGTCGATGCGGCGACCAGGCAGTTGCGGCGGCTCAACACCAACAGCAGGTTCGTCTACGAAGTGCTCACCGAGTACGCCGAGGCGCTGACCGCGACCCTGCCGGACGGCCTGGACGTGGTGTACTTCCTCAACTCCGGCAGCGAGGCCAACGACCTCGCGCTGCGGATGGCCCGTTACCTCAGCGGACGCGAAGACGTGGTGATCATCGACGATGCCTACCACGGGTACACCACGACCGTGGCCGACGTGAGCCCGTCTAGGTACAAGCACTACGGCAAGCCGGACACCACACATCCGACGCCGGTGCCGGACCGCTACCGCGGCGAGTACGGCTACGACGACCCGGAGGCCGGCGCGAAGTACGCCCGCCATGTCACCGGCACCTTCGACCGGCTCGTCGGCGAAGGACGTCCACCGGCGGCGTTCCTGTATGAGGGCTTGCTGGCCGGTGGGGGACAGATCGTGCTGCCGCCCGGCTACCTCGCGCCGATCCACGCCGAAGCACGCCGGCACCGGGCGTTCACCATCGCCGACGAGGTGCAGGTCGGGTTCGGCCGGCTCGGCGAGGCGTTCTGGGGCTTCCAGACCCAGGGCGTGCTGCCCGACTTCGTGACCATGGGCAAGGCGATGGGCAACGGGTTCCCGGTGGCGGCACTGGTCACCACCAGGGAGATCTCCGAGGCGTTCGACCGCACCGGCAGGTTCTTCTCCACCTACGGCGGCAACCCGGTCGCCTGCGCGGTCGGCATGGAACTGCTCCGGGTGCTGGACGAAGAACGCTTGCAGGACAACGCGTTGACCGTCGGGCAGTACCTGCGTGACCGGCTCGCCGCACTGGCCGGCCGGCACGAGCTGATCGGCGACGTGCGCGGCCAGGGCTTCTACAGCGGGGTCGAGTTCGTTCTCGACCGCGCCACCAAGGAGCCCGCCGCGGCCGAGACGCTGATCATCTGTGAACGACTGAAGGAGGAAGGTGTGCTGGTGTATCCGACCGGGCCGGCTTGGAACATCCTCAAGCTGAAACCCCCGTTGACGTTCACCAGTGCGCACGCGGACGAGCTGGTTTCGGCGTTGGACCGGGTACTGGAAGCGGGGTGGTGAGCATGACAGCGGACCTGGTGCTGCGCGGCGGCCGGGTGGTGACGGCTGACGAGCAGTTCACGATCGCCTCGGCGGTGGCGGTCGCCGGAGACCGGATCATCGCAGTCGGCGAGGACGACGCGGTTTCCGCACTGGCCGGGCCGGAAACCCGGGTGATCGAGCTGGACGGCCGCGCGGTGCTCCCCGGGGTCAACGACGCGCACTTGCACCTGGCCATGTTCGGGCAGTCCCGGCGCCACGCCGATCTCACCGGAGTCGGCTCGGTGGCGGAACTGCACGAAGCGCTGCGCGCCGAAGGGCAGCGCCGCCAGGACGGGGACTGGCTGATCGGGGAAGGCTGGCGGGAGGCGAACATCGCCGAGTTCGGCCCGGACGGCCCCGGCCCGCACCGCGAGGCGCTCGACGCGGTCACCGGCGAGCGCCCGGCCGTGCTGCATCACGCGTCCCGGCACTCGGTGCTGGTGAACACCGCCGCGTTGCGGGTGGCCGGCATCCACCGGAACACCCCGGACCCGGTCGGCGGCAGCATCGTGCGCGACGCCGACGGCGAACCGACCGGCATGCTGCTGGAGTCCGCCGGCATCCTGGTCACCCGGTACGCACCGGTGCCGAGCAGGCAGGAGCGGCTGGACGCGATCGTGGACGGCATGCGGGTGCTGAACACGATGGGCGTCACCAGCGTGACCGACCCGATCGTGTGGCCGGAACTGCTCCGGGACTACATCGTGCTGCACCAGCAGGGCAGGCTCACGGTGCGGGTCAACGCCCTGCTGCACTGGGACTGGCCATCCCCGTCCACCTCGCTGGAGCGGTTGACCACGGTGCTCGACCACGCCGGGGTGGCCACCGGACTCGGCGACGATTGGCTGCGGGTCGGCGGGGTGAAGCTGTTCGCCGACGGGGTGCCCAGCCACGGCACGGCCTGGCTGCACCAGCCCTATCCGAACGGCGGCTACGGCCACCTCGTCACCCCCGGCGCGGACGACGACGAGCGGTACCGCGAACTGCTCGACCTGATCGAGACCGCGCACCGGCACCGGCTCCAGGTGCAGATCCACGTGACCGGCGACCGGGCCGCCGACGCGGCCGTGGACGGGATCATCCGCGCCCAGCAACGGGATCCGTGGCCGCAGGCCCGGCACGCCCTGATCCACGGCACGCTGCTGGACCCGGACACCCCGCGCCGCCTCGCCGAGCACCGCATCGGCGTGATCACCAGTTCGCTGATGAAGTCCTACAGCGGCGCGACGATCACCGCGGCGGTCGGCGCGGACCGGTGGGCCCGCGCGTTCCCGGCCGGTGCGCTGCTGGCCGCGGGGGTGCCGGTAGCGGACAGCTCGGACGCGCCGGTCTGCTTCCCGGACTGGCGGCGCGGCCTTGCCACCTTCGTCGGCGCGGCGCCGAACTCGTTCGCCGAGGTGCCGGCCGAACTGCGGCTCACCCGTGAACAGGCGATCCGGCTGTGGACCAGCGACCCGGCGTACTTCGAGCACGCCGAGCACCGCAAGGGCGCGCTGACCCCCGGCCGACTGGCGGACCTGCTGGTGCTGGACCGCGACCCCACCACCGCGGCGGACCACGAACTGGCCGGGCTCAGCCCGCAGCTGACCATCGTCGGCGGCCGCACCGTGTTCGAAGCGGACTGACGGATCAGGCGTAGGCGCGCCGGAGTGCTCCCGCGACGGCCAGCAGGATCATGGCCGCTCCCGAGGCGACCAGCGAAACCCGTAGCACGGCGTGGGTGTCCTTCAGCGTGCCGACGTTCTCGCACTTGCCGGTCTGCTCCAGCACCTGATGCCCGCCGAGGGCCGGCGGGCCGTCCCAGGTGACGCAGGTGTCGCCGGCGCCGACATCCTTGCCGTCGAAGGTGTAGGTGTTCTCGATGCTGACCAGCGCGACGAAGATCAACAGGGCGCCGCACAGCGCGACCGGGGCTGCCCAACGGTAGGCACGTCGTTGCCGCATCAGTCGATCAAACCAGGTGCGCCCGGCCAGATCGAGGGCATCGAGGGGACGAAAGCTCCCCGGAGCGATCCGGTTTCAGGAGCGCTGGAAGAACTCCAGCTCCCCGAGTGCGACGTCCCGGTTCGCGCCGGTGCCGCCGACCGCGACCTCGACGACCCGGATCCGCACCACGTCGCTGATCCCGGTGTCGACCTCCTGCGGCCCCGGCTGGTCCAGCAGGGGGACCGGCACCGTGCGGACCGTGCCGTCCGAGCTGGTGACCACCAGATCCAGTGCGGTGGGCCTGGCCTGCTTGGCGAACTCCTCCGGCTGCGCCGACGCCCCGGTGTGCACCACCACGTTCAGCAGCCGGAACGGGCGGTCGAAGCTGAACTCGATCCAGGCACCCGGCCCCGGCGCGCCCCAGTACTGGTTGCTCACCCCGTCGATCGCGGCGGTGGCCGGATGCCCCGGTACCTCGGCGCTGACCGCCATCGCCGAAGGGCCGACCGGGGTCGCCTTCGAGGTCTTGTCGAGGATGTCCTGGAACGCCTCCTTCCCCAGCGGGTACAGGGCTATTCCGGCGATCACCAGCGCGAACAGCACGACGAGCAGCACCAGGCGGCGTCCGAGCCGGCCGGACCCGCCACGCCACCGAGGTAGCCGGAGCCGCTTCCACCACGGCAGAGCGACGGCCGCGGCGGTCTCGGTCAGCGGAGCGGCACAGTGCCGGCAGAAGTTCCGCCCCGGCGGATTGGGCGTGCCGCAGACCTTGCAGGGCGTCCCCTCTGCCACGGGTGCGGCCACCGGGGCGGTCCGGACCGGCCGCGGCGCGACCGGCCTCGCCGGCTGCACCGGGGCGGGCTCGCCCTCCGGTTCCGGTGGTGCGGGTTCGGCCTCTTTCGGCCGGCTCCAGCCGAGATAGGTTCCGCAGTTGCCGCAGAACTCGTCGGTGTCGCCGACGAGAGTGCCGCAGGCGGGGCATGATCGCATGTCGCTAGCTCCCGTTCTCTCCCGGCGGTCCCGCCAGTACCTCCACCCGGCAGCGGATGTGCACCGGGCAGGCCGAGGCGACCAGCCGCTCGACCCGCTCCCGGTCGACCGGGCCGCCGTCGGGCCAGACCTGCACCACCACCTCGGTCACCGGCTCGCCGGGCAGGGCGCTACCGGGCTGGCGGGACCAGGTGGCGCCGGCCCCGTCAAGCACCCGCGCGTGCACTCCCGCGCACAGCCGCAGCCGCGTGACCAGCCCACGGCCGGTGCCGCGCCAGCGGTGCAGCTCGACCGCCCGGCGCACCACCTCCCGGCGCAGCGGCCGCGGCCAGGCGGGGTCCAGTCCGGTGGCCACCCAGGAGCCGAGCCAGGCGACGAAGTCCTCCGGGGCCAGCCGGGGGTCCAGGTAGCCGGCCAGGTTGTCCAAAGTAGACAGAATCGGGGCGAGCACCACGTCCAGCCCGGAGGTGAACCGCTGGGCGAAGTCGTCCCCGGCGTACAGGCCGGGCAGCCGTTCGCCGAGCGGATACCGGCTCGGCAGCCCGGGCAGCGCGGCCCTACTCATTTCTCCTCCGCGGTAGGGAGTGCGTCGTCGGTGCTCATTTCTCTTCCTGAGTACGCACCAGCACCTGGTGCTGATGCGAGAAGGCCAGCGCGTGCGGGGCCAGGTCGACCCGGTCGGCGGCGGTGCCGCGGCGGCCGGTGATCGGGTCGGCCGGGAACAGCCGGATCTCCTCGACCAGGCGCACCCCCGGAACCTCTTGCAGCACCGCGAAGATCTCCCCGTACTGGACCGGCCTGCCGAACGGCCACCCGGTGCCGTCGGGCCCGCCGGAGAGCGGGTTGACGTAGCGGTAGAGCGCGTCCAGCGCGTCCCGGTCCACCTCGGGCCCGCTCGCCACCAGCCTGGCCACCACGGTGACCCCTTGGTAGAACGGGGGTTCCACGATCAGCCGGGTGCCGATCAGCCGCCGCTCGTCCAGCCGGGTCGCGATCGAGCCGAGCAGCTCCTCGGATGGGATGAGCTGCTCGAAACGAAGCCGGTCGCCTTCGTCGGCGACCGCGCCGGGCACCACCAGCACCCTGGCCGCGCCAGCCTCCTGACCGGGACCGGCGGGCAGGCAGCACACCCTGGCCGCGGACGGCGCGGCCTGTCGTGCCAGGTACTCGTAGTCCTCGGCGGTGACCGCCCGTTCCTGCACGCGCAACTGGTTCGGCGCGCGCACCTTCGCCTCTTCGACGGTCTCGCCGTCCACCCCGCCCTCGGCCGCCTCGCGGTTCTCCACACTGGCCACGTAGGGCACCGAGCTGCGCAGCACCGAGATCGTGCCGCGGGCGACGTTGCCGGCGCGACCGCCGCCGGTGCGGTACCGCGGAACCCTGATCTGCGCGCCCTTCGGCGGCACCGCGCCGTAGGAGCGCAGGGTGCCGTCCCCTTCCCGCACCGCGGGCGGAAAGGAGAGCTCACCGGTGGTGGCGTCCAGCACCACGTGCCGGTCCCGCGGCCCGGACCGGCCGAAGTGCTCCACCACGGTCCAGTCCAGCCAGCCGTCCTCTTCGGACACCTGCACCACGATCGGCTCGCCGTGGTTCAGCACCGGCGACCTGGCCAGCCGGAACCGCTGTCCCGGCACCCCGGCCGAGCTGCCCAGCGGCAGGTCGGTCACGGTCTCCGCGTGCTCCACCGTCATCACGCCGCCGACGGTGGCCGCCTCCGCGACCCGGATCGTGGGCGACTCGGAGTAGAACGGTTGCTGCGGCTCCGGTGCCAGCACCCGGCAGCGCACCCAGCCGGCCCGCACTCCGGCGACCACCGAGGGCACATGGCCGGCCGGTACCCGCAGCACCACGTCACCCGGTCGGTTCAGCCCGCCGGTGGTGTCCTCGTAGGTCTCGCATTCGGCCCAGGCCGTGCCGTCCCACGCCTCCCACACCAGCGGTGGCTGCCGGGGATCGACCCCGATGCCCTCCACCTGGCTGTCCAGCCGCACCGCCAGCACGCACCTCGGCACCGCTGCCGACAGGCCGAGCAGCATCACGTCACCGGGCGCGGGCTCGGCCTGGAAGCAGCGCACGTCCTTGCCCGCGTTCAGGTCGTTGGTGTGATCGGACTGCTCGCCGGTGGCCGAGACGGTGAGCAGCCGGTCCAGTTCGCACGGCACCAGCGGAAGTGGTGCCACGGTGGCGAAAACGACCGCTTCGTCGGTCTCGGAGCCGGCGGTGGCGACCTCCGTGCCGGCCGGCAGCAGTACCACGTCCGGCTGCGGCGCGGATAGCCAGAACAGCACCTCCGCCCTGGCCGCGGCCGGCGGGAACAGCCGGATCCCGAGCAGGTCGAGGAAGGCGAGATAGTTCTTCTCCGGCACCCGGTTGAGCCGGTAGACGAGCTGGTCGACCATGTGCGCGAAGGTCTCGATGAGGGTCACCCCCGGATCGGAGACGTTGTGGTCGGTCCATTCCGGGGTGCGCTGCTGGACGTACCGCTTCGCTTCGTCCACCAACTGCTGGAATCGGCGGTCGTCCAGGTTGGGCGCGGGCAGCGCCATCAGGCCACGTCTCCTTCCCCGGCGTCTTCCGCCGTGCCCTCGAAGGGGATCGTGTAGAAGGGGAACACCAGGTTGCGCTCGTCGTTGGTGGAGCGCACGGTGTAGCGGACGTCGATGTAGAGCACCCCGGCCCGTTCGGTGTCGTAGGCGATCACCACGTCCGACACCTCGATGCGGGGCTCCCAGCGATCCAGCGCCGCCCGCACCTCGTAAGCGATCCGGCCCGCGGTGGCCCCGTCGTTCGGGGCGAACACGTAGTCGTGGATGCCGCAGCCGAACTCCGGGCGCATCGGGCGCTCACCGGGCGCGGTGCCCAGCACCAGCCTGATCGCCTCGGCCAGCTCCCGCTCCTGCTCGACCATGGCGATGCCGCCGGTCGGACCGACCCGGAGCGGGAAGGCCCAGCCCCGGCCGATGAACCGCTCGCTCATGTCTCCTCCGCGGGTTTGCGCGCATCCGCGATCGTGTCGACAGGGCGCGACTCCCGCTGCCTCGTCACGGTGGCGAGGCGGGCGCCCTGCCGCCCCGATAGCGGGGCCTGCCGGCCAGTGCGCGCGCCGTGGTGGGGGTGCTGGGTGCCGCGGCTTGATCCAGGGCTGTTCATGGTGTGCCGCCGATCTGCACGTTCGGTGCGCCGGACGCGACGCTCGCGCCGCAGGTGGTCATGTCCCCGACGCTGGCGGCGGGCAGGCCGTGGATGAGCACCTGCCGGGTCACCGAACCGGGACCCGGCCTGCGGATCACCCGGTTCGCCGGGCCGAGCGGCGCGTGCTGGGGGACGGTGCACTGGTGCACGCTGCCGGTCACCGCGGCTGGCCTGCCGCCGATCAGCACCGTGCCGAAACCGGGCGGCGGCGGGAGCGGGGGCATCACCACGCCGGTGGGCGGGGCGACCGGAACCCCGGTCGGGTTGGCGGCGGCGACCGGCACGTGGGAGGTGCTGTCACCGACCCTGGCTGCGGCGGGCATGGCGGTGGTCCTTTCTTCGCGGCCGGGTCAGTTGATCCGGACCATCCGGCCGCGCAGGGTGGCCAGCGCGCCGCCGTCGATGCCGATCCGGGTCCGCGCGTCGATGGACACCGAGGCGCCGGACAGGTTGAGCGTGCCGTTGCCGGCGTCGATGGTGATTCCTTGCGGGGTAAGGCTCAGCGAGCTGAGCGCGCGCCTGCCGCCGGGGGCGAACACGGTGATGTCGATCTTGTTGCCGGTCTCGTCCAGCCGGACCTCCAGCCGGTCGTTCCCGCTGGCGATCCGGACCCCCGGCGGCCCGGTGGTCCCGTCGATCAGCTCCAGCCGGTGCCCCTTGCGCGACACCAACGAGCGGCGGTTGACCTTGCCCATCCGGTCTACCAGCGGCAGCTTGTGCGGGGAGGGCACGTCCTTGCCGTTGTACAGCCCGCCGAGCACGTAGGGCCGGTCGAGCAGGCCCTGCTCGAAGGCGACGAGCACCTCGTCGTTCACGTCCGGGCTGAACACTCCGCCGCCGCCGAGCCCGCCGAACTGCACGGTGCGCACCCAGTCGGTCTGGTAGGTGGCGTCCAGCCAGGGGAACTTCAGCTTCACCCAGCCGCGCTGGGCGCCGCCGGTTTCCCGCACGTCGGTGACGATCGCGGTGGCGACCCCGGGCAGCCGCGGCGTGCTGGCGGCCGGCATGGTCAGCCCGCCCAGCGACCGGTCCGGGCTCGCGCTGACCAGCACGGTGGTGCGGTAGCCGGCGTCCGGGTCGAGCACGTGGTGCACGGCGGTCGCGGTGTAGCGGCCGGAGAAGGCGGGGCCGACGTTGCCGAGCGCGACCGGGGTGCCGGCCCGCAGCCGCGGGTCGCCGTCCACCACGGCTTCGATCTCGCCGAGTCCGGCGCTGATCGACTCGGCCAGCGAACGGGCCGCGGCGGTGGTTTCGGCCTGGTTGCCGTAGGGCGTGTCGGTGGCCAGCGCGGTCGCCTTGCCGAACGCCCCGTTCACCTTCGCGCCGGTCAGCCCCGGCAGCACGGTCTTGCTCTTGGTGGCGGCCTGGTTGGCCACCGTCGCGGTCTTGGTGTCCACGTTCCAGCCGCGCACCTGCACCGAGTCGGCCTGGCCCGCCGCGGTGAGCACGGCGCGCAGGATCTTCAGGTTCCGGCCGTACTCCAGCAGGAACGGGTTCTGCTTGGCCGAGGTGGTCGGCGGGGGAGCCTTCATGGCCGGCTTGGGCTTGACGAAGTCGACCTTGCCGAGCCGATCCACCCGCAGCACGGTGCCGTGCTGGCGGGCCAGGTCCTGCAGGAACTCCCAGTCGGTCACGCCGGCCTGGCTGAGCTGGGGATAGCTGATCCGCTCCGCCTGGATGCGGCCGGGCACCAGACCCGCGGTCTGGATCACCTTCCGCACGATGGCGTCCGCGGTCATGTTCCGGAAGGCGATCACCCGCCGGTTGCGGAATAGCCGGTGCGCTTTGCTCAGCGCGCGCACCACGGTGAACGTGCCGCTGGCGGTGTCCGAGTCGACCTCCAGCGCGGTGACCTCACCGGTGAACAGCGGTTCCGGCGCGCCGTTCACCACGGACAGGGAGACTTCCAGCTTGCTGCCGATGGTGATTCCGGTGGCGGCCAGCAGTTCGTGCTTCGGGTCGTGGAAGGTGAGGGTGGCCGCGTCGGGCAGCCCGACGTTCTCGTCCACCGTGGTGTGCACCAGTTGCTGCTGCCAGATCGGCGGCAACGGTCCCGGGGCGGCCACGATCGGGTCGGCCGCGAAAGATCGTCCGCTGGTCACATTGCCCACGGTGCCGCCTCCAGGAGGTCTTCGGCCGGTGCGGCGGCCGGGACGAGCAGTTCGCTGCCGGGCGGCAGGTCCAGCGGGTCGTCGATGCCGTTGGCCTCGGCCACGATCCGCCACGCGGTCGCGTCGCCGTACTCCCGCCAGGCCAGCTGGGCCAGGCTGTCCCCGACGACCACCCGATGCGTCCTGGTCGCGTCGCGGGCACCGGAGGTCGGGTTCTGCCCCGGCGCGTCCACGGAAGCCTCTTCGATGGCCAGCGAGCAGACCGCGCGCAGCGGCATACCGTCCACATCGAACAGCGAGTAGTCCACCGAGAAGCTGGACAGCACCCCGTCGAACGAGGTCGTCCTGGCGGTGCCCCATTCGAACCGCACCCAGGGGCTGGCCGGCTTCTTCGCGCGGAGGCTCTTCGGCGTGGGGACGCAGGCCTTCATCAGCTGTTCGACCTTCTTCTCCACCGAGTCCTTGTGGTCCGCCGTCGCATCGAGGAACACCTCCAGCGACAGCGACCGCGGTCCGCTGCCGACGAACTCCGGGGTCGCCGACTCGGCGGCCATCCTGGACGGCTGGCGCCGCCACTCGGTGCTCTTGGTCAGCGCCAGCTTGTTCGGGTTGAACTGGAACTGCACCCGCGCGATGCGCGCACCGGGCTTCGCGCCGACCTTGGGCGGTGGCTCCATGATCAGCAGCTGGGCGCGGGCCAGGCTCTTGCCGGGTTGTGTCACGACCCGCTCCGTTCCGTCGTCGGCGGCATCTCAGTGCAGCCCTTCGTGCGCGATCTCCAGCGACTCGACCGCCGCCTGTGCGGTGCTCGGGTCGAAGGACGGCCCCTGCCAGCTGACCGGCACGATGCCGAGCACCTGCCAGCGCGCGATCACCGTCAGGTTCGGCTGCAGGGCGACGATCTCCCCGTTCTTGCGCTCCACCCGGCGCACGATCTGGTCCAGCCAGCGGGCCACCTTGGTGGTGTCCGCGGTGACCGGCCTGGTCAGCGTGATGTTGGTCCAGCTGACCCGGGAGGGCAGCTGCCAGGTGAAGCCGTTGTTGCCGCCCTCGGTGAACTGCTCGATCTCGACCTGGGCGCCGAGTCCGGTGCAGGTGTGGAACGCGCCGAGGTCGTCGCCGCCGATGGTCAGCCGGAAGAACACGCTGCTGGCGAAGATGCGGTCGGTCATTTCGGTTCTCCTCCCGCTAGCGGCGGTGGTCGGGTGGCCTGCCGCGTTCGCGGTCCCGGCGCAGCTCGGTGCGCAGCAGCCGGCTCATCGGCTCGAGCAGCCTGCGGGCGAGCTCGTCGAGTTCGAGCCCGCCCGTACCGGTCTGGTCGTCGCGGGCTGGTGTGGTCTTTTCCTCGCGTTGCACCGGTTTCACCGTCGCGGGGATGTCCGGCGGCACGCCCGCTGCCCGTTTCACCTGCGGACTGGCCGCATTTCTCTGCACCGTCGGCACCGCTGGCGACGCCGGTGCGGTGGTGGCCGGGAGGCTGGGCGTGCTCGGCGGCGGCCGTCGTACCACCGGTGGCTCGGCGGGGGCGGCACGTCGCGCGCGCTGCACCGGGGCGACCGCGTCCGGCATCGGTGAGCTGGGCGGGACGGTGTGCTGCACCGGCTGGCGCCATCGGGCCGGGACCGCGGTGGACCTGTGCGCCGGTTCGGCCCCCGCCGGCACCGGCAGGGGCGGCGCCGAGGGGATGGCCACGCGCAGCGGGCGGGTGGCGAGCAGCGGCCGCATCCGCCTTGCCACCGGCAACTCGCCGGCGACCGGCCGGACCAGCGGTACCGGGCGGACCGCGGACCCCGGTTCAGGGGCTTGATGGCGAGCGGTTCCCGGTGCGTCCGCCTTTGTCCTCAGTGGACTGGCGGCCGGGTTCGCCACGAGCGGGCGCACCGGAACTAGGGGTGGTTCCGGTGCGGAGGAGACGCTCGCGAGCCGCTGAACCGGGGCCGCGGTGTCGGGTGGCGTTGCCGTTTCGGGGCGGTGGACCGGAGCTTCCCGCCTCACCAACGGAACGGCGGCCGGGGGTGACTCGGCCTCGATCGGGGTCGTGCCCGTTTTCGCGGCGCGTGCTATTGGCAGGTCGGCGGGCTGACCGGAGGACCGGGGTTGCGGCCGACGCGCCGGGGGAGCGGCGGCGTCGCGTCGCGGCAGTCGTGCGGTGGCCGGTATCGAGTCGACCGGGGCGCCGAGACCGAGTACGGGCTGTGCGGCCCGTTGGATCGGTGCGGTCCGAGGCTCCGGATCGGTGGTGTAGGACTGGTATTCGGCCAGCATCTCGTCCTTTGTGGACGATTTGCGGACGGTGGCCGGCAGGTCCTGCCGCGGTTCGTCGAGGGTCGGCACACCACCGGAAGGCAGCGGCGGTCCGAGCGGGACGTCGTCCAACTGGCTCGACGGGAAGAGGTTGGCCGGCTCCGGGCTGCCGGTGGGCTTCCGGCTGCTCCGCTGGACCGGGGCCGCGGGCGGTGTGGCCGGGTCCGGGACCGCTCGCAGGATCGGGATCACCGGGGCCGGGGCGCCGAGCGTGGGTGCGGGCCGGTCCCGGGCCGCGGTGTTCGGCCGGACGACCGGTGGCGCCGGTTCGGGGGCCGAAGGTTCCGGGGTGGCACGCTGGACCTGGGCCAGTGGCGGATCAGCCGGAGGTTCCGCGCCTCGGGCGGCCGGAGCGGGCGGTTCCGAAGTGGACGGACGGAACACCGGCCCACCGGGTTCGGCCGGGTTCGGTGCGGCTTCGGCGGGCTTTGCCGGTGCCGTGCTGGTCGGTTCGACCGGAATGCCGGGAGCCCGCTGAACAACGGGTCCGACGAGTGGTTCCAGGGACGGCAGGGACGATGCCGTGGACACCCCGGGCTCCGCCGGATCCGGCGGCAGTGCCGTTGCGGACGTCTCGGAGAATGCGGATGCCGCCGATGTTTCGGGTGCCGCGATGATCGGCTTGACCGGGGCTTCGGGCGCCTGGTGCAAAGGGGTGGCGGCCGGTTCGGGAGACGGCTGGGGCGCGCTGGAGTCGGCCGGGGTCGCCGGTGCCGCGATGGCCCGCTCGACCGGAGTGCCGGGTGCCCGCTGAACGGGAGCGGCGACCGGTTTCGGGGACGGCCGCGGCGCAGGCAACGGCTCGTCAGGTTCGGCCGGCGCCGCAGGTGTCACGGGTGCTTCGAGTGGAGCGGCGGGCGCCCGCTGAACGATGGGTGCGTTGGCTGGTGGTTTCGCCGGGGCCGCTGGCGTGGTCCTCCTGACCGTGGTCTCGGCATGGCGGGGACTCGACGGCACGACGGGCATGACCGGCGCGGCGGAATCCGGAACGGCCGCGGTGGCTGCGGTGGCTGCGATGTCCACGGCAGTGCTTTCGGCGGCGTCCCGGCCGGTGCTTTCTCCCGCGCTGAGCCGGTCCGGCGGGAGAGCGGGCAGCAACGGCGCCGTGGCGGGCGCGGGCAGCGCGCCGGATTTGCGGGCGACCAGCAGCAGGTCTTCCGCCGCCTGGAAGGTGCCGGTGCCGCCGGCCGGCCGGAGCACGCCCTGCACGAAGCCGGACGGTGCGTCGGCGGCGGTGCTGTGGCCGAGTCCGGTGGTGACCGCAGGGTTCCGCCAGGAGGCCAGTGTTTTCCGGAACACCGACGCATTCCCGAGGCGGGTGTCCGGCTGCCCGATCACCGCGGGCATCGGCGCCGCCCGGCGCCAGCCGTCGTGGCGCGCGGGGGCCCCCGCCGTTACTGCTGGCACCGCCGTCGCCGCCGTGCCTGCCGCCGCCCGCTGGACGGTGCGCCGCCGCAGCCTGTTCCACAGTTTCACCGGTTCACCCGCCTTCGTTCACCCGGGCGTTGATGCGCGCGATCTCCCGCACCCAGCGCCGCCGCTCGTGGTGCTCGAGATCGAGGATCTCCGTGCGTGGCCAATGGAAGTGGTAGGCGACGTACGCGACCTCCTCATGCAGGCGCTCGGCCGCGTACGTCACGATTCCCCCAGGCGGCCACCGGCCAGGTCCACCTCGAAAGCCGCCCCGCAGGACGGGCACTCGACGCCGGCCCTGGTGTGCCCTTCGCTGTTGATCCGGCGGTAGAAGTCCTGCAGGAAGGCGATGTCGGTGGCGTACATCTGCTCCACCAGGCCGGGGTGGATGTCGGTAATGGTGCCCAGCGCGGTGATCACCTGGCTGAGCAGCACCACGCTGAGGTACGCGGGGTTCTCCTTGACCCGCAGGTCGACCTGCGGGCGGAGCTCGTCGCGCGCGGTGGCCAGCCGCATCCGCCCGTGCCGGTGCACCGTGCCGTCCGAGTGCAGGAAGCCGCGCGGCAGCTCGAACTCGAACTCGGTGCGCGGGCCCGTCCCCGGTTGGGGCGATCCGGGAGTTTCGGGATTTTCGGGGGGCCTCGGTTGTTCGGCCAGCTCGTCCAGATCCCCGACCGTGACGGTCCGCCGCCTCATTCCACCTCGATTCGCTCGAAGGTGATGGTGGCCTTCTCGTCCGCCCCGGCGGACTGGGTGGCGTTCAGGCCGGGGCCTTCCCACTTGCTCACCCAGGCGTCGTAGAGCTGCATGCGCCGGACCGTTTCGCCCTTGGAGTCCTGCACCTCGATGGTCAGGTTCTGGCGGGCGTCCTCGACGTCGCCGTTGAGCAGGGTCTTGTTGATCCAGTCGGTGAACTCCGGGCTCTTGTCCATCCCGCGGGTGATGGTCACCTCGCCGCCCTTGTGCCCGCCGGGCTGCTTCTTGTTGATCGGCTTGCCCCGGTCGGTCACCTGCTGGGTCTCCACCACGTCCTGCTCGACGACCAGCCCGCTGACCTCCTTGATCGACTCCACGGTGACCCCGCCGAGCTGGACACCGAATCTGTGCGTGGCAAGCGTGTCGCCCTCTGCCATGATCTTTTACCGCCTTCCTGGGACTGCGCCGGTCACTCGCTGACCAGGCTGGTGCTGTCGGAGAACTGGGAGAGCCGGAAGATGACGAACTCCGCGGGCTTCACCGGGGCCACGCCGATCTCGCAGACCACCTGACCGAGGTCGATGGACTCCTGCGGGTTGTTCTCCCGGTCGCACTTGACGAAGAACGCCTCGTCCGCGGTGCGGCCGAACAGCGAACCCCGCCGCCACTCCTCGTGCAGGAAGGCGCTGATGTTGCGCCGGATGCTGGACCACAGCCGGTCGTCGTTCGGCTCGAAGACCACCCACTGGGTGCCGATCAGGATCGACTCCTCCAGGTAGTTGAACAGCCGGCGCACGTTCAGGTAGCGCCACGCCGGGTCGGAGGAAAGCGTGCGGGCGCCCCAGATCCGGACGCCGCGCCCGGAGAAGGAACGGATGCAGTTCACGCCGATCGGGTTGAGCAGGTCCTGTTCGCCCTTGCTGAGCGACAGTTCCAGGTCCACCGCGCCGCGGATGACCTCGTTGGCCGGTGCCTTGTGCACGCCGCGCTCGCCGTCGCTGCGGGCCCACACCCCGGCCACGTGCCCGCTCGGCGGTACCAGCTCGTTGCGGCCGGACGCCGGGTCGAACACCTTGATCCACGGGTAGTACAGGGTGGCGTAACGCGAGTCGTAGCCGGCCTCGTCCATCCGCCATGCCCGGACCCGCTGGGCGTTCAGCCCGGGAGGCGCGTCGAGCACGGCCACCCGGTCGCCCATCTGCTCGCAGTGCGAGATGGCCGCGAGCTGGACCGTCCGCACCCCTTCGGCGTCGATCATGCCGCGCTGGTAGGCGCTCATCAGGTCGGGCATCGAGACCATGGTGATCTCGTCGATGGTCTCCAGGCCGCCGAAACCGGTCCGGTCGGCGAGATCGCCAACGTACTCCTGTGCGTCCACTTTGGCCGGTGTGGTGCCGGCGGGCGGCGGGGCGGGCACGGTGACCGTCTGCCGTTCCGGGCGGGTCAGCGCGGCACCCTGTCGGTCGGTCACCTCGATCAGCTTGGAGCGTTCGCTGACCTGGGTGACGACGTAACCCTTGACGTTCTTCTTGGTGGACACGTCGTAGCTTTCGACGACCTTGCCGCCCTGGCTCACCACCAGCTTGAAGCGGTCCTCCGGCGGGTTCTCCCCGTCGGCGTCGGTCACCTCGACGGTCAGGTCGGACTCGGCGGCGGGCAGGGCGGTGATCCGGAGCCCGCCGAGCTGCACCGGGGTCGCGCTGCCGCGGACCTGCTTGCCGGAGAGCACCCCGTCGGTGGACGCGCCGCCGACCCGCACCACGTAGGCGGTGCCGCCGCCGTTGGCGAAGTAGCCGTAGACGGCGTGCGCGAGGTAGCTGTCTTCGACGAAGCCGCCGAAGGTCTGCACGTACTGGTTCCAGTTGGTGACCAGGGTCGGCCGGTGGAACGGGCCCTGACCGGCGAACCCGACAAAGGCGGCCACGGCGGTGCCGACCCCCTCGATCGGCCGGGCCCCGGTCTGGACCTCCTCCACGTACACGCCTGGGGAGAGGTACGACGGCATGCTCGCTCCTTTGTCTGCCCGAGTGATCTGCGTCCAGCCTGGCCGGGTCGGCGGTGGGCCGGACAGGGCTGCCGGGACTAGGCCACGGGCAAGGTGACTGCCTTTCCGGGCAAAGGTTCCGCTGGGCGGCGCGGTTGCCCCCGGAAGTGCCCGCGCACACCTGTACCCGGGCTTGCGCGCTGCCGTATCAGTGAGTTTGCAGTCCATCCCGGAGAGGACCCATGCGCGATCACCAGACCCCAGAGCAGACCGATTCCCCAGCGACAACGAGCTTCCGGGCACCGTCGGAGGATCACGGAGAAGGTCCGCAGCGGGCCGACGAGCTACTCGAGTTGCAGCGCACCGCGGGCAACGCGGCGGTGGCGCGGCTGGCCGGGAGCAGGCACGTGCACGACGAGTCCTGCGGTCACTCCGAGCAGGTGCAGCGTTCCTCGGTGCGGGACGTGCTCGGCACCGGCGGCCGCCCGCTGGACGAGCCGGTGCGACAGGAGATGGAGGCCAGGCTCGGTTCCGACTTCTCGGACGTACGGGTGCACACCGGCACCGCGGCGCAGCGCTCGGCCGACGAGATCGGTGCCAGGGCGTACACCTCGGGCAGCCACGTGGTGCTCGGGCAGGGTGGCGCCGACAAGCACACCCTGGCGCACGAGCTGACGCACGTCATCCAGCAGCGCTCCGGCCCGGTCAGCGGCACCGACACCGGGGACGGGCTGAAGGTGTCCGACCCGTCCGACCGGTTCGAACGGGAGGCCGAGGCGAACGCGGCCAGGGTGATGAGCGGACCGGCGCCAGCCACCGAACAGGCCGGCGCCGAGGTCCAGCGATCCGTCGGCGGCAGCAACGCTTCGGTGCAGCGGATGTACGGCACCCGCACCAATACCGACCTGCCGCCCGGCACGGTGACCTCGAAGCAGATCACCGTGGCCGATCGGAACTCCGTCCCGTTCCTCAACGCCGTGTACACCGGGCACCAGCAGACGCGGCTGGGCATCAAGGACCCGTGGAACTCCAACTACGCCGTGCTTAGGTACTGGGACAACGGTGCCAACCGGGAGGAAACCCTGCCGCTGTACAACGCTTCGTCGGCACAGCACGCGGAGGAAGCAATCTTCGGGGTCCTGCGGGCGAAGGGGATCGACTACCGGCCGATCGAGCTCTTCACGGACAACAGCCCCTGCGGTGGTTGCAAGCCGGTCATCGATCTCGCCGTGCGGGAACGGGCCAGGGGGTACGACGTGCCTGTCTACTACATCGCGGACTACAACCAGCTGCCGCAGGTCCGGCACCCGCAGATCAGGGCGTGGTGGCAATAGCCCGCCGACTTCATCGGAAGAGGATTGATGCACGCTCAAGAACACCTCGAAGAGACCGAGCGCACGTCGCGCGGCCACGCGACCCGGCAGGCCGATGATCGGCAGCGGTCCCCGGGTTCCGCCGGAGAACTCCAGTCGATGCAGCCGACCTTCGGCAACGCCGCGGTCGCCGGGATGGTGCAGCGCATGGAGAATCCGGCCGCGGAAGCGAGTTCCGGCCCGACGGCGAGTATCGCGGAGGGACAGCTCGCCGAGGTCGGACCGGGCGGCACGATCACCTACCCGGAGGTGGACAGCTGCATGACGGTGACCGTGCACCTGCGCACCGGCGGCATGGTCGGTGCGCACCTGAGCATCTTCCGGATGGAGGGCAGGCACGCTTCGAACGAGCTGGTGCCGCTGCTGAAGGCCGCCGTGGGCAAGCGGCGGGTGGCCGCGGTCGAAATCGTCGGCGACTTCTGGTCCTGGAACTCGCGGTGGCTGACCACGACCCTGGATACCCTGCAGTCGCAACTGCCCGAGGGCACCACCGAACCGCCGCCCCAGTTGCAGCCGGAGCCGAACGCGACGACCACCGTGGCGGACGCGGTCCATGCCATCCTGGGCCACCAGCGGAAGAAGTACCAGACCAGGCAGGCCACCGGGAACGTGGTGGTGCGGTCCAGGCCACCGTCGCAGTAGGACCGTCGTAATAGGACAGCGGCGGCGCCGCCGGGATCATGCCGGCGGCGCCGCCGATTCCGCTGCCTCGCTCAGCCAGTGGCCGAACTCGTGGTCCAGCACCAGCCTGCCGAGCTTGCGGTACTCCTGGTGGATCGCGGTGACCACCTCCGCCATGCCGACCCGGCCACCCGAGGCCGCGGCCAGGTAGGCGGCGGTCACCGCGCAGGCGCGGATCGAGCCGCCCGCGAGCTCGAAGCGCTCGGCGCAGAAGGCGAGGTCGAGATCGTCGTTCCGGGGCATGGCGGTGCCGAGGCAGCGATCCCACAGCGCGAGCCGCTGGGCGGCGTCGGGCATCGGGAAGTCCGCGATCACGTCGAGCCGCCGGGTGAACGCGTCGTCGAGGTTCGCCCGCAGGTTCGTGGTCAGTATCGCGATGCCGTCGAAGGACTCCATGCGCTGCAACAGATAGGCGGACTCCACATTGGCGTAGCGGTCGTGCGCGTCCTGCACTGCCGAACGCTTGCCGAAGATCGCGTCGGCCTCGTCGAACAGCAGCACCCCGTTCACCCCGACCGCCTCGGTGAAGATCCGCTCCAGGTTCTTCTCCGTCTCACCGACGTACTTGTCGACCACTGTGGACAGATCCACCACGTACAGGTCCATGCCCAGCTCGGCCGCGATCACCTCGGCCGACATCGTCTTGCCGGTGCCGGACTCGCCCGCGAACAGGGCCATCACCCCGCGGCCACGGCCGCCACCTGGACGCATCCGCCACCGGCCGAGCACGGTGTCCCGGTGCCGGGCGCGCAGGGTGAGCTCGGCGAGTTGACGACGGCTCGGCTCGGGCAGCACGAGATCGGCCATGCCGACCGCCGGGGTGATCCGCCTGGCGAGCCGGGCCAGCCCGGCGCCGTTCTGGGCCCGCACCCCGGCGCGGAGCTGCGCCAGGCCCACCGGCTCCTGGTCGAGCAGGGCGAGCCGGGTCGCGACCGAAGTGGCGGCGTGCACCTGGTCGGCGCCGAGCCGGTAGGTGGCGAGCAGGTCGGTGACGGCGGGCTCCGGCGGCCGGTCCGTCACCCGCGCCAGCGCGCGCAGCCAGTCACCGGCCCGCGATTCCGCGGTCGGCGGTTCGACCCGGATCGATACCGGCTGCCGGTGGGTCCAGGCCGGGTCCCAGTTCCCGGTGCCGTACAGGATCACCGCGACATCCGTGGCGAGCGTGGTCAGCTGGGTCAGCAACCTGGCCCGCTCGGGCCGTCCCGGATCGAGGTCCTCCACCGGCCCGAGCACAATGCCGCCCTCGCTGAACCGTGCTTCGCGGACCAGCGCCGCCAGCGCGGATCGTGGGTCGGGGTCTTCGGTGAGCGCCTTCGCCCGCACCGCCAGCGCGGTGCGCCCGGTGCGGGCGAGCAGATCCGCGGCGAGGCCGTCCGAGCCGGCCTCGGCCTGCGCCAGGTGGATCAGCCGGATCCCGGCGTCGAGCGCCGCGCTGATCCGGGCGGCCAGTGCGTCCGGCGCTCGGGCCGTCTCCGGCGGCACCCCGGCGATCTCCGCCAGGCGGGGGTCGGGTTCGTCGTGGCCGAGCAGGTGCGCGAGCACCCGGTCGGGAACCCGGAGCGACCGGGACAGCGAAGGCCGGTCCGGCTCCCGGATCTCGAGCAGTTCCCCGGCCACCAGCGGCGCGTTCGCGGTGAAGCGGAACCGCGCGGCACCGGCCGCGGGAAGGTCGTACAGCTCCAGGGCCAGCCCGACGGTCGGCCGGCGCTGGGTCAGGTCGTCGTTCAGGTACCCGTACAGCTGCTCGAACCGGCGGTCCAGCTCGGGTGCCATGGCCACCAGCAGGAACTCCACGTCCAGCGCGGTCAGGCCGAAGTTCTCCGCGAGCCGTGCCAGCGCGGACCCCGGTCTCGGCCCGGACGGTGGCTCGGCCGTCTCCTGCGGCGGCACGGCCGGTGCGGACAGGATGCGCTCGACCGCTTCCGGGGTGAGGTAGAGCCCGCGGTGCGGATTGCCGGGGTCCGGGTCGACGGCCCGCCGCGTGGCCACCGCGTGGCGCACCCGCTGTTCGACGAGACCGAGCCGGTCCCAGAGATGAGCGAGGTCCTCGGCGGCTAGGCCAGCCGGGGTGGCGGCCGGACGGAGGGTCCCGGTCACCTCGGCGTGCCCCGGCGTCGGCGGGCCTCCGGACGTGACCGGGTGACCGCGAATCCGTCGCCGTCCGAAGTTGTCGGGCCTTCGTAGCGGAGCCTGCGGCCTTGCGCGTCGGGGCCGGTCCGCACCACGATGCCTTCGGTGACCGGCGGGCCCGCCGTCTCGCGGTCACCGATCAGCGGGGCGATCACCCGCAGGTTGATCGCCGGCTTCAGCCAGCCGCCCAGCGCCGACCAGATGTCGGTGCCGGCCCTGCCCTCGGTCACCGGGCCCGCCGACTCGAAGTGCACCGAAAGGCCGAGCTCGGCCAGCGACCCGGTGAGGAACGGGCCGGTCAGCGCCTCGTACCTGGATACTCCGCGCAGCACGTCGGAAAGCAGCCGGTGCTCGTCCTGCGGCCGGTTGGTCCACGCCGTCACCAAGTAGGAGAGCTGGTACCAGTGCGGCGGCGTTCGCCGGGCGACCACCGTGCCCTCGTCGTCGAGCTCCTCCTGCGTGCCGGTGCGTCGTCGCGTCAGGTCTTCCCGCAGGTCGTAGAGGAACACGCTCACCGTGGGGGCGTTGCGTTTCGCGGTCCACTCCTTCGACGGCGCGTCGAAGACGAGCTCGACCCCTTCGGCCGGGATGCCCTCCTCGGCGAGCAGCAGGCGCAGCGCTTCGTCCACCTCGTGGATCACCGTGTCTCCCTTGCTGTCATCTCCGCGTCACCAGGTCCGGTGGGCCGTAGGTCCCGGTCACCACCAGGAAATCGGTGGTGACCGGCCCGAAACCGAGTCCGGCCGCGGTGATCGTGCGCGGGCCGGTCTGGTCCTTGGCCAGGATCAGCAGCTGGGCGATGAACCGGCCGTCCGCCGCGGGCACCGTCGGGGCGGCCGCCGCGGTGATACCCGGCGACCAGCTCAACCGGACCGGCGTCCCCGGCGGGAAGTCGGTCCCGCGCACGGAAGTCACGAAGCCCGGCTTCCCGATCGGCGGCACCGCGACGATCCGCGGTTGCAGCACCCGCAACGGGGTGGCGGCCACGTTGTCGGCGGCGTTCGCGTCCGTGCCGGTGGTGCGCAGGGTGGTTACCACCGTGGCGTCCAGCGGGGCGTTCGGTGCGAGCACCACCTGGAGCACCGCGGTCCCGCCGGGCGGCAGGTCGGCCAGTGGGCAGCCTGCCGTGACTGAACAGCCCGGTGGCAGCGCGGCGACCGGAATTCCGGCCGGCAGGCCGAGGTCGATCCGGAGCCCGGTGGCCGGCGCGGTACCAGGGTTCCGCGCGGTATAGACCACCACGGTGCGCCCGCCGACGTAGGCCGGGTTCGGTTGCGCGGTCACCGAGATCCCGGGGCTTGCCACCGCGGGAGCAGGTGGTGGTGGCGGTGGGGGAGGTTGCGGAGCCGGTGGCGGCGGTGGCGGGGGTTGTGGCGGCGGAGGAGGCGGGGGCGCCACGACCGGCACCGTGGTGGTGGCCGAGTTGTCGCCGGTTCGCGGATCCAGCACCGCACCCGTCACCGACCAGCCCACCGTTTGGTCCCCGGTGACCAGGCCGGTGAAGACCGCGACCACCTGGACCGTGGCGCCCGGTTCGAGAAGGCCGATCGCGCAGTTGAGCGTGCCGGGATCGCACGGGCCCTTGGACGAGCGCAGGCTGTCCAGCCGCAGCCCGGTGGTCATCGACACGGACAGCACAGTGCCTGGCGAAGGCGCCGGGCCAAGGTTGGTGACGTTGACCGGAACCTGGACCTGCTGCGCACCGGTCACGATGGGCGGGGTCACCGGCGGCGCGGCGATCGCCAGATCGACCTCGACCTGCCACGTGGGTTCCTTCTGCCGTCCGGGCAGCTGCCATCCCAGCGGGCTCAGCGTCCTGTTCGGCACGTCCAGGATCGACAGCGCTTCCGGCGCGTTTGGATCGGCGGCCCGCCTGCTGGTCAGCACCATCCGGTTCCCGTCCGGTGACCACGAGACGTCACGGGGCTGGAACGGCCCTGCCGGCGCGGTCAGCGCCCCGGCGCAGGAATTCAGGCCGGCGGGCAGCAGAACTTCGCAGCGGTTGCCGTTCAGGAATACCCGCAGCAGGCCGTCTCCCTCCCGGTTGAAGGCGATGCTGAGGCCGTCCGGCGCGAAGGCCGGACTGTCGTCGGTGACCGAGCAGGCGAAACCGCAGACCGCCCGGCTCACGTCGAGCTGCTGGTCCAGGGTGGCCGCACGCGCGGTCCAGATGCGCTGGTCCCGCGGCGACCCGTCCGGGCCGCCCGCGACGGTGCCGCGGCTGAAGGCGAGCGTCTTCCCGTCCGGCGACCAAGCCGGCTGGGTGTCGTCCTCGTCCGCGGCCGGGTTGGGGTTGCGCAGAATCCCGGTCACCGCACCGGTGTCCGCCCTGACCAGTACGATCCGGCTGGGGCCGCCCTCGCGGTTGGGCGCACCGGGGGAGCGGCGGGCGATCGCGAGCATGGTGCCGTCCGGGGACCACGCCGCGTCGGTCTCCCAGTCTCCCGGCTGCCGGTCCGCGATCGGCAGCGGCGCCGGGTTGCCGCCGTCCGAGTCGACCAGCCAGATCCGTTGCACCCGGCGCTCGTTCACGGTCTCGAACCGGCTGACCGCGATCCGCCGTCCGTCCGGGGAGTAGCTCTGCCGCTGGGTCCACGGGTCGAAACCGGGACTGGGGTCGAACAGCCGGTTGGAGTCGGTGACGGCCGCCGGGTCCTCGTTGAGCACCGGCAGCCCGAGGTCCCGCGGATCCGTGCCGTCCGGCCGGATGTCCTGCAGCCCGGCGATGTTCCTGGCGAGCGTGGTGGTTCTGGCGACCACCAGCCGCTCGGTGCCGCCGTCGGTCAGCCAGGCTGGCGAGTCGACCAGCCGGTTCTCGGCCAGCAGCAACTGCGGGTCGGCCGTGGCGGGCAGGCCCTTGTCGGTGTCGACCCGGTAGACGCGGTCGACCTCGCCGCGGGGTTCCGGGTCACCGGGGCAGCCGCAGACTTCGTTGAGGCTGAGGAAGAGCAGCGCGTTGCCGTCCGGTTTCCAGACCGGCCACCTGCTCTGCCAGCCCGCCCTGGTGCCGTCGAACAGCGGGGTGCCGTTGGTGGCGCGCACACCTGGGCTCGCGCCACCGGCGATGATGCGCACGGTCTGGTCTGCTGCGTCGCCGAGATTGCCGTCGGCGTCCAGGGTGTAGGCGAGCTGGTCGCGGTGCGCCGGGTCGTTCACCGGGTTCCAGGCCGGCTGCACCGCCGCGCCGGTCGGCTCGTCGGTGATCCGGGTGACCGGCCCGCCCGCCACCGGAAACTGGTAGATCTCCCACCCGCGCAGTGGATCGCCGTTGCCGGAGAAGGCGATCCGGTTGCCGTCGGCGGAGAACGACGGCCAGGTCTCGTCGCCGGGGGTCTCGGTCAACCGGCGCATCCCGCTGCCGTCGGTGCGCGCCAGCCAGAGGTCGCGCTGGCTGCCGGTACCGCCCGGCACCGGCTCGGCGGAGTCGAACACCACCCAGTTCAGATCGGGAGAAAGTTGCGGATGCCCGGCGTCGCGCCCGCCGGTCAGCCGGCGGACCGCTCCGGTGGTGTCACGCAGATAGACCTGCGGCACCGGCGCGTCCCGCAGGCTGGTGAACACCAGTAGGCCGCCGCGGGCGGAGACCTGCTGGTCGAAATGCGTCGGGCCGGCGCCCAGCAGCGGCGCACTGGTCTGTGGGTTGCCCGGCACCGGGTTGGTCACCGCGCCGAGGCTGCGGTGCTGGGTGCCCGCATAGGCGATGCGGTTGGTCGGGGTATCCAGCGGCCGTGCCTGCGGCGGAGCCTGCGCGGCCCCGGTCGCACCCGGCACCCCGAGCAGGCCGGCCAGTACCACGGTTGCGACGAGGAACCGGGTGCGTGCCGACGCACCCGCGCTACCGATCACGGACCACCTCCGGTTGCGGGCTTTCCCGACATGCTTTCGGTTGCGCGGCCGCCGTTCCATGGCCGCGCAGGCACGGCCGGGGGAAGGCGGCGGGGGTGTTTCGGGCATCGCGGGTGCGCTTCAGATCAAGCCCTGCCGCATGGTGTAGCCCACGGCGTGCGCCCGGTTCCGCAGCTGGAGCCGGGTGGTGATCTCGTGCA